>JBIIER010000006.1:0-145254 GCA_044237745.1 Pseudobdellovibrionaceae bacterium | reverse complement strand
CCAGCAGCAGCAACTCCAGCAGCAGCAACTCCAGCAGCAGCAACTCCAGCAGCAGCAACTCCAGCAGCAGCAACTCCAGCAGCAGCAACTCCAGCAGCAACAACTCCGGCAGCAACAACTCCAGCAGCAACAACTCCAGCAGCAACAACTCCAGCAGCAACAACTCCAGCAGCAGCAACTCCAGCAGCAGCAACTCCAGCAGCAGCAACTCCAGCAGCAGCAACTCCAGCAGCAGCAACTCCAGCAGCAGCAACTCCAGCAGCAACTCCAGCAGCAACTCCAGCAGCAACAACTCCAGCAGCAGCAACTCCAGCAGCAGCAACTCCGTCTGCCCCAAAACCTACTGGTGAAACAGTTGCGACTGTGGAAGAAAAAGTGATCACTTTTACAGCTAAAGAAACTTACTACAAAGTGGGAGATAAAGTTTTTACTCTCAGCCCTGAAGGTAAAAAAGTAGGTGCCTTTGTGATTAAAACAATCGCTGATAAAACTGTCACAGGCGAACTCTCTGCAGGTAAAATCACAGTCGGTATGGCGATCGCAGCTCCGGCTCCAGCAGCACCCGCAGCGGCTCCAGCTGCGGGCGCCGAGACTATTGCAACGGTTGAAGAAAAAGTTGTGACTTTTACTGCTAAGCTCACCACTTACAAAGTGGGCGATAAAGTTTTTGTCACGAATGCTGAAGGTAAAAAAGTAGGCGCCTTTATCATTAATAAAATTGAAGACAAAACTGTGACTGGGGAACTCTCTGCTGGTAAAATTTTAGTGGGTATGAGTATTTTCAATGCCCCAAAAACTGGTGATAAAAAAGAAAAAACCGCTAAAGCAAAACTTCCTTCTGATAAAAAAGTTCCTTATATAGGTGTCATCGGTGGTCTCTCCATGAATACCATGAATATGGTGATTGGTGGAAAGTACGCTTTAAGTCTTACTGGAACAAGTTTTAACGGAAGAGCCACTTACGATTACCCAGTTCTTAGCAAATTAGATATGAGATTAGGAGTTGGGTTAGACACATTCACAGCAACCGGAAAAAATGTGAATTTAAAATGTAAATGTACTGTGGATGTCAATTACTTAGCTTTTACTGGTTTAGGTAAATACTTTTTATATAAAAAAATCTGGCTTGGTGTGGGTGGAGCCTATGAAATGGTTCTTACAAGCGCCAGCGATGTTCTAAATAAAATTGATTCCAACTATAATATCCAATTTGGTGGTGGCTTTGACTTTCCAATCTCAGGAGGAACTAAAATTATTCCTGTAGAAGTGATCTACGCTCTCTATCAAACACAAGCCACAGTGGCGCTGAATCAAATACATTTTAGAACTGGATTTGCAATGTCCTTCTAAGTTTAGGTCTATTCCTCAGTGGAGTATTCCTAAATGGAATATGGTGAATTAAATGATTCTCTCGAGAACAGGAAAAGTTTTTGTTAATTTGGTTAACAAACCCTTTTTCGAAAAATTTTTTCCTGCATCTCTGTTTATTGGCGGATCCCTTTTATTTTATTATATAAGCCTCAAATACAATGACACCTCTTATTTAGTCTCTGGGCTCATCATGACGAGCCTTATTTCGATAGTGGCAGCACTCTACCTGCACCTCCTTAAAGATCTTAATGTCATCATTCAAAAAACTAAAGACGATGTGGCTGTAAACTATGAGTTGAGAGCTAAACAACTGGCAGAAAACTTAGAACTCAGCGTGCGAAGTGAACAACAAATCAGAGCTATTATGGATGCCATCCCCGGTTTAGTGAGTTGGGTGGATAAAAATCTTCATTACCAAGGCATCAACTCTGAGCTCTGTAAATTTATGAGAAAAAAACCAGAAGAAGTCATTGGCAAACCAGTGGGCAGCTTTATGGATTTTGCAGAAAATCCCATTCCTGATATGATCGAAAAACATTTTCAATCTCCACAAAAAAGATTTTCTGGTTACACATCCATTAATGTGAATGGAGACATTCGTCATTTTTTGATCACCATGCAAAAGTTTTTAGCTGACTCTATGATGGTTGTTGTCTCTGTAGATATTACGGAACAAAAACGACTCGAAGAAGAAATCCTTGCCACAAGAGCTCGCGCCATTAATTCTGAAAAAATGTCCTCACTTGGAGAAATGGCAGCAAGCATTGCTCATGAGATCAACAACCCCCTCACCATCATACATGGAAGACTGCAAAAAATCCTGTATATGGCCGATGGGAAACAACCCCTTCAAACCAGTGAACTTAAAGAACAGGTTCAAAAAATTGCCGATCGAGTGGATAAAATATCTAAAATCATTAAAAGTTTGAGAACACTCTCTCGTGATGGTTCTAAAGATGCTTATGTTAAAACGCGTGTTGCAGATTTGATTTCAGAAACATTGGAGTTGAGTCAAACGCGACTCAAATATGATGGGATTGAACTCAAACTCATCCCATTTGATGAGAATGCCTTTCATGTGGAGTGCAGTGCCACTCAGATCACTCAAGTTCTTTTGAATCTTGTGAACAATGCTCACGATGCTATTAAAAATTTAAAAGTAAAATGGATTGAAATTGCAGTCACTGATACAGATCTCTATATTGAAATTTCTGTTACAGATAGTGGAGCAGGAATACCCGCTGTGATTAAAGATAAAATCATGCAGCCTTTTTTTACCACTAAAGATGTGGGCCATGGAACTGGATTAGGATTGAGTCTTTCAAAATCAATTATAGATTCACACAAAGGATTTTTATTAATTGATGATAATTGCCCTCATACAAAATTTACAATTTTGCTTCCTAAAAAAACTTTCTAACTCTGCGTTAAAGATTTCAAGGCCTTAAACAAGGTAAATTCACCTCAATTATTTTTTTTACACGATAAAAATTATCAACTGTCATATTTTTTAACATAATTTCTACCTAATTCTTTTAAAAACAGTTAAGTGCAGCCATTCACAGAATTTTCAATTCGTGATGTACAAAATTATAAAGTGACACACTCATAGGGATGGCAAACAGATGAAACTCAAAACACTTTTAACAGCAATAACAACATTGGGCCTGTGGAGCAGCATGGGTCATTCACAAAGTATTCAACAAATTGAAGATTATAATTCTCAACTTCCTAATTGGGGAGCTAGTTGGTCCGCAGGAAATAAATCTACAAACGGCTACTACCCGTCTTTTTATACGGGCTTTGCGATGCGCAGTCAGTATCCAGAAAAAATTCACATACATGTTTCTCGAGGCAATCAAGTTCGTGTGAGTGTGATTCTCGATCAAAATACAATTATGGATTACCCTTTTGATCTTGTTAAAAGAGGACAATTTTATAATTACATGACAGCTTCAACTAAAAAGCTTGATATCAATCCTGGGGGTTCTAGATTTCTTCCCCAATTGTCTTTTTACCAACAAATCATTAACTCTCCAAAATACAATATTCAGCAATTTGTAGGCATGTCACAAACATCTCCAATGAGTGACGAAGCTCTCTATTCAAAAGGTTTAGAAACTCTCAAACAATTGAATCCAGGTCGCGTGTTTATGATTCATTTAGATCTTGAAAAAGAATTTGCTAAATGGAAAAAAGAAATCCAAATCAAAGCACAAGGTGATGCTAAAAATATTCTTAGCAATCCTAATAATGTGGCTTGGGCTTTAAACACTTTGGTATGGGGACGTATTAATTATATTGCAGCTCCTACCCCTGCGATTTTAACTCAATTGAGCCAATTAATTGATTTAGCTATTAATGAAACTTCTGAAGTTGAGTACAATTCTGCCGCACTTAACTTATTTAAAGTGTTAACAGGTACAAAATATCAAATTCAAGTTCTCTCTAAAAATGGCAATTTTGAAAATGCCCTTCAATGCGATAAATTGGGTCATTGCTCTTTAAATTATCCAGAATTTACAACAGTGTATCCAACAGGATCTGTAGAAGCTAAAACAAGAGATGAGTACGGCAATGTGATCAATCAATTTGCCACTCCAGGATTATGGAACTTTATTAATTACTCTGGCAGAGAGGTCGATAACATTCGTTCAGAACCTTATTATGGATTTATTCCAAAAATGGATTTTGAAGGTATCGGAAATGGATTTCATAATCCCGCAGTGAGATTTTTTGATCCTTCCACAAACCTTAAAAAATCTCTCAACATTGATTTAAAACACAACACTCTTTGGGCCGTTAAAAGAGGAGGGGTTTCTCATGGATGTTTAAGACTTCCAGCAGGTCATGTTTGGGAACTCAGACAAATCCTACCTGTAGAAAATGCTAAGATGAACCAGGTTTCATTTTACGGAAACAACTCAGAGGATTTTGATCTTTACGATATCAATGGCGACGGCACTCCAGAGGTTATGGGAGTTCAATATTTGATCTCTTATGGTTTAAAAGGCGCTGATGACATTGCTCGAAGAGAAGGTGCTAACTTTGAAATCAACGACAGCAAAAAATTAGAGTTCTATAATAACCTTTATGGAAGTCGCAATATTTTTGAAGTTCAAGGTTCGGATCAATATATTTTTATCAATCCAAAAGTTTCTGTTCATTCACACTTAGATCTTAAAAAGAAACGTGTGAGCACTCGTATGACAATGAACGGAAGATACAACCTTTACGAGCAACAATATGAAAAAGAAAAACTTCAATTCTACGGTTTAAATGGAAGTATTGACGGCTCTAATAAACTTCTCGTTCGCCTTATGGGAAGAGTGAGAGGTTGTGCGCCTCGTTCAGACAAATACACTTGTGGAGAAGCAGCCTTTAATCAAGAAGCAACAGGATTAGTCAGATGATTTCAGTTAAAAAATATTTATCAACCAGTTTGATCGTCGTTTCGTCTTTATTTGGTGCAGTAGCTCCTGCAATGGCCAATGAAGATCTCGTTAAAACTTTTAATAGCCTTGAAGCTCAAAGAAAAGGCCCCTTTGGCCTGAATTATCTTCAAGGTTCTCGCGGCCGCTCTGTTGTGACGGACGGTGGCCCTTCAGGTACGATGCAGTTTCAAGCAGCTTTTAGAAACGACATTGCTCAAGGTCTTGCATCTAAGTATAACTTTTATTTAGGGAACTTATTTACCACTAATTATTACGAGTTAATGGGTGAGTACGTTTATCAAAATAAAAATAGCAGCCATGATTTGAATCACCAAGCTTTAGTGAATGTGGCTAGCCAAGCCATGCCTAAAGCCACACTGATGGTGCAACATTGGATTTTAGAAAAGCATTATATTCATCAATTTCCGAATACCAAAATGGCAAAATCTTTTGCTCTCAGAGGAATCAGTGGTTCGGAATTTGAAGTCGAGTATGCTAAATATTTTTTCAATTTCTATCTTTCGGGTTTAGAAAATGACATGCAATATTTAACCGCTTCACTTTTAGCCAAAGGCAGCCCAATCGTGGACTCAGCCTCTTTAGAAAGAGCTCGTACTTTGATCGCATCAAAATATGACTCTGCTCAAAATTGGTACAATAAAGGTGATGAAAGCATTCGCAGACTTTATATGTTGAGAAATACGATTCACAATCAGTTATCTTATGCAGCGATTAGCGATATAGATGCTTTTATGAGAGATTTTTCTCAATACAGAAACGACTCAACTCTTTTAGAGATCCGAAAAATCCTAGTCACTTATTATACGATCAGCGCCAAAAACCTTATGGATGCTGCCAAAAAAATAAATGCCACAGATATTATGAACGCGTCTCTTGATATTCAAAAAAATGGAAGTTCATTTGATCGTATTTTAAATTTATCAAATCTCATTACAGCTCTTCGTGCCAACATCATGGAAGCAGGAAAAATCCCATATGCTCAAAAAACAGATTCACTTCTGGTTTTAAATATAGGGAATAAATTTTTAAATAAAGAGCTCAGCGCCTTAACGGATTCTTCTGTGAATACCGCTTCTGCCATTCTTTATTACAATGATTTACCTACTAGCAAAAAGGCATTAAAAACAGTTCTTAATCTTCTTTATATCGAAGGTTTTTTGATTAAAGACAATTGGGAATACTTCTCTACAGAAATGGATGCGGCTGCTGACGCGACATCAGCGATTACGTTGACCAATGATGTGATTGGAATCGCAAGCGACACTCTTCACGAAGCCTTTTTACCAGCACTGGATCAGTGGTTAGAAATTCAACCAAAAATGCAATATTTTATGGATAACACCTTAAAATCTTCATCCATCAGTACAGCCTCAATTTTAGCTGGAAAACTCAAACACTAGAACAAAATAAGAAGGTTAAAAATGAATCTCTATAAAAATAAAATCTTTAAAAAATGTGTGGTTCTCTCTGCATGTCTCTTTATAAAAATGGGCTTCGCCGAAGCCGCTCTTAAAGTGATGAACCCTGGCGAATGCTATGGTCAATTAGTTTACTTATCTGAAGAAGATGTTCTTAAAGAAACTCCCAAATACAAGGCATTGAGTCCTCTCTCCATTCCTGTTTTTGCAGAACTCCCTTTGGATATGTCTGTAGTTGCTGGAGCAATCACCTTGAAACAGCAAAACTTGGTTTCACATATTCAACTTAAATCAAGAGCTCGCCACACTCCTAATTTAGATATTTCTGAACTGGAAGGCGGACTTAAAAATCCACTGTTTAATTCTTATCCAGATGGCACTTGGGTGCATATGGTTTTAGTTTCTGACACTCAAGTTAAACTTGAACCAGCTACAGAAGCTCAAGCCCTAGCCGCTTATGATAAAAAGAAAACTGCTGTCATCAAACTAAATGCAGATGTGACAACTTCAACTATTTTTAGAACTGAAGACCTTTCATCTGCAGATTACATCCGTGTAGGATCTAAAGCCGCAAACTATGCTGAGCTCGCTAAAGTTCTCAACTCAGCAACAAGAAACGTGGTGAGACCAGGTTTTGGAATTCCTTTTTACTACTACGATGAGTACATCCGCACAAATCCAAAAATTAAAGCGGCGATTGATTCCATCCTTAAAGATCCATTAATGAACAAAGTGGCAAAAGTTAGCTATCGTGAAACTAAATTAAAAAACCTTCAGAACTTAATGCTCAGTGAAGATACTGTTATTAATGATCAACTTCTTAATGATTTGATTTCTCGATTTGATCAATTCAGAGATTCAAAAGGTTTACCGCGTAAATTAAAATTAAGAAGTTCTACCAACTCAGAAGATCTTCCTAACTTTAATGGAGCTGGGCTTTACACTTCTGACAGCTACAAGCCTGTAAAAAATGGTATTGAAAAAACTCAAGAAGAGAAAAAACAAACTTTAAAGAAAACTTTAAGAGTGGTTTGGTCTTCGATTTGGAATTTAAGAGCTTTTGATGAAAGAGCGTTTTTTCAAATCCCTCATGGAGATGTAAAAATGGGAATGCAAGTTAATCTTGCCTTTTCTGATCAAGGAGCTGAGGGCGTTGTGGTGACTAAAAATATCGCCAATGATCCCCGCTTTCCAGGAAACGCTGTTTATGTTGAAACACAAAGAGGCAACAAATACAGTGTGACAAATCCAACAGCTGGCGTAAAACCACAAAAAATTCTTGTGTTTTTCAATGAACAAAATCCAGTGGATGTTCAGGCATATAAAATTGTGATTTTACAAAACTCTAATGTTGCGGATGACTTTGAATCACTTTTACCAACTGATAATCCAATCCCAGTTCTCTCTAATGAAGAGATCAAAGATTTAGTTTATCAGTCTTTAAAAGCTCATGTTCATTTTGGTCCCGTCCTAGATCCAGGAAACAAAAATTTCTCATTAGATATTGAATTTAAAGTCGATACTTTTGATACGGGTTCAAGACAAATCTACATGAAACAAACAAGACCTTATTTAGATTAAATTCTTTTATCATATGAATTAAAGCTCCTGATTTTTAAAATAAATCAGGAGCTTTTTTTTTACTTTTCGCTCCACTAATCTGACCTTTTCTGGCTCAGAAGTTAGACCAGATCTACCTCTCCTGGAATTGTTTAAAAAATATGCGCTGCTACTATTTTAAGCACATCACCTTTTATTTTATCAATAAAAGTATTGATGCCATTTGCTCAAGGAGGAGCCCATGCTTAAAAAAAGAGTGCTTTACCCGATCACCGCTCTCATTGTTATGAGTTTTCAAAATGCACTGGCGATGATGCCATCGAATCCAGTGACTGATCCTCAATTTAGTATTTTACCCAATCAAAAAAAACTCAGTGACCTCAAAGTGAGTGGGTCTTCACTCACTCTCTCAAAAGGTACTGGGGTGGCTTTTACCAATAAAGAAATGACCGCTTATCAAAAACTCAAGACAGACACTCAAGGAAATCCCAATCATAAAGTGCAATGGGTGTTTATGGATTTAGATAAGCATGAGGTGATTGAGCAAAGTCTCTCCCCTCAAAGAAAAATTTTTGGAGCTTCGTCTTCTAAAATTTTTGTAGGCGGATCTCTGCTCGATAAACAATCTGGCAATCTCACCAATTCTCAATGGCAAAAGATTGCTGATATGTTGGTGATCTCTTCCAATACAGCCTGGACTGATTTGCAATCACAAATTGGTGATGGAGATTCTAACAAAGGGCGCGAGCGCATTCTCGATTTTACTCAAAGAATGGGTTATCAACGCACTAGAGGCTTTCAAGGAAGTTTAAACAACATGCATGGCAATGAACTCACAGCCCTTGAAACTGCCGAGTACTTGCATGACACCTACAAAGATAAATATCCAGGAGCCGAAGTTTTATGGAAGCTCATGCACACTTGTCGTACGGGATCAAATCGTGGACTCAAATACATTCCCTCAAATATTTATGTGGGCGGCAAAACCGGCACTTATGATGGTCCCACCATCGACCCTGAAACTGGCAAGTCACAAAATCCTAATGGTTCGGCATATAAAGTAGCCGTGAGAAATCACATGATGGTTTTTTACATCGATGGAGTTCAGTACGCACTGACAGTTTTAGCTGATACGGGTTCAGATGAATCTGCCGCACTCCTAGCTGGCGGTTTGATTCGCGAATATGCTCAGTTGAAGTAACAAATAAAAAAGAGCTTTCATGACGGATGAAAGCTCTTTTTTTTATAATTAAAATAAAATTTAAATTTAAATTTAAATCGAAATAAAAGATTTTAACCTTTTAAACGAGAGACCCCAATAATCCCTTTGATTTTTTGAAGTTCAAAAATAGACAAATTAAGTTGGCTAATATTTTTTACGCTGACATCAAAAATAGAAACTGCTTTTTTATCTTTTGTTGTTCGGATCTGCGCGTTTTGAATATTCACTCCGTGCACAGCAAAAGCCTCACTCATTAACTTTAAAAGCCCTGGCGTATCTTGTGAAAGAACTCTGAGTCTCACAATTCTTACTTGTTCTTCTTGTGAGTTTTTAGCCGTCCACACAACTTCTACCCGTTTAAGTTGATCTTGCTCAAAAGCCTTACGGCAATCGGCACGATGAACGGTGATTCCACGCCCTCTGGTTATAAAACCCATGATGGCATCACCTGGAATCGGATAACAACAACGAGCATAGTGAACTAAAACATCTTCCATTCCATCTACAGTCACTAAGGAACCTGATTTTTTAGATTTTTGCGAAGCCGCTTTCACAATCTTTTGCATAATAGATTGTGATTCTGGTTTTTCAGGTTCCACTGGAGCCGATGATTGAATGAGTTTTTCAACAAGATGTTTAGGTTCGATTTTTCCGTAACCAACTCGAATACAATATTCATCTAAATCTGTAAGACCTAACTCTTTAAGAAATTTTTCGAGTTCTTCAGCTTTTAAAAAGCGACTCAGAGAGGCCCCGTATTTACGAAATTCTTTTTCAACCAACTCTTTACCTAAAATCAGAGAGCGTCTTCTTTGTTCTTCTTTAACAAACCATCTGATTTTAGATTTAGCTTTTGTAGTGACACAATAATTTAACCAATCCTTAGAAGGTGTTTGATTTTTTGAAGTGAGAATTTCTACAGTGTCGCCATTTTGAAGTTGATATTTAATCGGGACAATTCTCCCGTTCACTCTGGCGCCCACGCAGCTGTTGCCAACATGAGTGTGAATGCCATAAGCGAAATCAATCGGGCTTGAACCCTCTGGAAGTTCCTTCACATCCCCTTTAGGAGTGAAAACATAAATTTCTGTATCAAAGAGATCTGATTTAAGGGTGTCTAAAAACTCCTCTGAATTGCCCACAGTTTGATGCCAAGATACAAGATCTTTCATCCACTCAAATTGTTCTGCGGTGGTTTCAGTGATTTGACCACGCTCTTTGTATCTCCAGTGAGCCGCGATCCCTCTTTCTGCTACGAGATGCATTTCACGAGTTCGAATTTGAATTTCAATTCGCTCTCCACCTGGACCAATGACCGTACTGTGAAGACTGCGGTAATTATTTGTTTTAGGCATGGCAATGAAATCTTTAAAGCGACCTGGAATCGGTTTCCAAAGCGCGTGCACATAACCTAGAACCTCATAACATTCAGGAATGGTATCCACGAGAACTCGGAAGGCCAGAACATCATAAACTTGTTCATAGTCAATTCCACGAGATTCCATTTTTCTGTAAATGGACCAAAGATGTTTTGATCTCCCCTGCACATCCACTTTTTTAACATTACTTTTTTGGAGTTCAGAGGCGATCATTTTTTTAACTTCTTCGATATAGTTATCGCGCTCTTTTTGTTTTTTCTGAATCTTTTGATTCAGCTCATAATACATGTCGGGTCGATAATATCTAAAACTCAAATCTTCTAATTCAATTTTTAATGAGTTAATACCTAAACGACTTGCAAGGGGACTGTAAATTTCTAAGGTTTCTAAAGCAATGCGTGATTGTTTTTCATAGGGCATATGATGAAGAGTGCGCATATTATGCAAACGATCGCATAATTTAACGAGAATCACGCGAACGTCTTTTCCCATGGCCACAATCATTTTACGAATGTTTTCGCCTTGTTTTTCGTGAGTATTTTTAAAACTCATTCGCGAAATCTTAGTCACACCATCCACAAGCAAACAAATGGACTCGCCAAATTCTTTTTTAATATCTTCTAGTGTGACTGAGGTGTCTTCGACCGTATCATGAAGAAGACCCGTAATGATGGTATCTAAATCTAATTTGAGTTCAGCAAGAATCCCTGCCACAGAAAGTGGATGAGAAATATAGGGTTCACCGCTGCGACGAATTTGTCCAATATGGGCTTTTTCAGAAAATTCATAAGCTTTTCTCACCAAAGCCACATCGGCCTTAGGATAAAACTCAAGAATTCTCGAGCAAAGATCTTCAACTGTTTTTGGTTCTGAATAGCTCAGACCATCATGGTTAGTTTCTAACATATGGCCTATGATAGCTTATTTTTTAAAGGGGGGAAAGGAACTATGCCCCCCACTATGAGAATCAGGTCTAAGGATCCGACTATTTATTAAGGTCGCCTTGGATTTGCTGAACTGCTGAGCCTAAAGTCGTATCAATTTCAAAATGAACATTGCCTGCGGCAACTTCTCTGAGGGATGTCACTACTACTTTATTATTTTTAGCAGCAACCGTACACTCAGAACCCTTCATCAATTGCTTTGTTCTTTTAGCCACTAAGATGACCAGAGCAAAACGGTTGGGCACCTTACTGAGACAATCTTCAACTGTAACACGAGCCATGAGTCCTCCTGAAAACTTTCGAAACTCTATGAATATCGTTAACCCAATAAATCTTCAATGATTTTTTTGAAAACTTGATAGGATTCTTCAAAATTATCATTCACAATTTGAAAATCATACTCATTCGCCCGAGCTATCTCTTTAGTCGCATTGGCCATTCTGACTTCAATATCCTGAGGAATTCCGCCATCTCTCTTAGTGATTCTGCGTCGTAACTCCTCAATTGAAGGTGGTTTAATGAAAATTCGCTGACAATCAGGAAAGTGAGCCTTAAAAGTATCAGCCCCTTGGACATCGACATCCATAATGACAGTTTTACCCTGCGCCCAAGCCTCTTCGAGCTGTATCATTGAGGTTCCGTAGAGATTCGTATGTACTCTGGCCCATTCAATAAAAAATTTTTCACTGATCTTTTTTTCAAATTCCTCAGTAGTTATAAAGTGATACGGAAACCCCTGACTCTCACCCTGCCTCATTTTACGCGTAGTGTAAGTTACAGTGTCAAACAGCCTAGGTTCTTCTTTGCAAATTTTTTCAATAAAGCTGCTTTTTCCGGCTCCGCTTGGAGCAGCGATAACTATAATCCGAGTTTTTAAAGGTTTAGACATAGTTCACTTTCTTATTCTTTTTCTTTATTCGATGTTCTGTACTTGTTCCCTAAGTCGCTCAATAACAGTTTTAAAAGAAACCACCACTTGAGTCATTTTACTCATTTGAGATTTTGACCCGATGGTATTCACTTCACGTAATAATTCTTGAGTGTAAAAATCTAATTTTTTACCTTCAGCATGATCACCTTCGACCATTTTACGATAAGCTTTTAAATGTTCTGAGAGGCGCACAATCTCTTCGTTTATATCTGATTTATCAAGCTGAAAAAGCACTTCTTGCGCTAGTCGTTGAGGATCAATTTGAATCCCCTCCGTTTTTTGCTGAAGTCTTGAGCGCATTTTTTCCTCTAACAGAGAATTTGCTTCTTCACGATGCTCACGAACTTGTTTTAAAAAATTTTCTAATTCAGATAAATGTTTTTCGAGATCTTTACGTAGACTCTGACCCTCGCGTTTTTTTTCTGAAGCACAAGCCTGGCATGCTTCTTCAAAGGCTTTTTTCAGACATTTTTCTTCTTCTTTGCCTAGTTCCTGAACTTCATCCGTACGAATCACTTCAGGCAGTCTTAAGAGTGTTTCAGCACTGATCACAGATTTGAGTTTTGTTTTTTTCGCAATTTGATCAATGGTTTTTTTATACTCAAGAGCTAAATCTTCATTGATAGAAATTTTTTGCGCTTGTGCAGAAGGCTTAAATTTTCGATTGATAAAAACATCAACCGTTCCTCTTTTCATAGATTGATTGAGAATCTTTTTAAGTTCAGATTCATAGGCCATCAATTCACGAGGAAGATGAAAGCGAGTTTCTAAATAACGACCATTCACAGAGCGAATAGTCACTTCAAATTTACTTGTTTTACTTTGGGCCTTGCCGACTCCAAAACCTGTCATACTTTGCATAGTCCTCAGTATTCAAATTATCTCGAGAGAGGTCAAGACCCAGCGCCTTTAGCTCTCTGCGAGAGTCTAGGTCTCTTTTATTTAAGCCACTATTTATTACTTGACCCTTTTTAAAACTAGATGAATGTTTAGAGTCCAAAAGATATAAACTTTTCCGGAGGAAACATGAAAAATTTACTTATCATCGCTCTTAGCTGCTTGCTTACAAGCCCACTTTTTGCGGCTACAAAAACTAAAGGGTCTGGCACTCAAAAAAAAGCTGCTGTAGTCACTGAAGAAAAAAAAGTAGAAACTACATCAACTGCATCTACCCACACATCGGCTTCTCAATCTAGCTCGACTTTTAACTCACGTGAAATTTTCAACGGCGACAACAAAAGCGAACTTTTTCTTTCTGTAACTCAAGCTTCTATCAATTCAGGCAATGGGGGTTCAAACATTTCTCTTTCTGGAATGTACACTTACCTTATTAAAGAACAAATCCAAGTGGGTGGCGAAATCTCTTTTGGCTCAGCTTCAGGACAATATGGTTCTGGTTATTCAACAAGCGAAGTTTATGCTCTAGGTATTTACAACTTCACTCCAGTTCTTACTGATGCAGCATTTGCATTCGGTGGAGTGGGAATGGGTTCCGTAAAATACACTGGCGGATCTGAATCTAAAATGGGTTTCAAAGTTGGAGCCGGAAAAAGATTTCCTCTAGTCAATAAACTTCAATACGTGCCTATGGCATGGATCCAAAAAGTGGGCGATTCAGACCCACTCTTAAATATTATGCCTGTTAATTTTTCTCTTATTTTCTAAGAGAATTTTCCATTTTTTAAGCACTTACTTTTGCCTTTCATGAGGTCCCTAAAATTGGGACCTCTTTTCCAGATTCTTCTATGAATATTAAATCCAGCCTAATTTAATATTTACTCTGCTCCCCTCTCATTGTTTAATATTTAAAAACACAGGAGGAGTTAATAATGATTCAAGTTAAAATCGATTATAAAAACATGTCGCAAAGTGATGCTCTTAACGAAGTGATCAATGAGAATATTGAAAAGCTTGAAAAGATTTTTGATAGAATCACCACTTGCCATGTTGTCGTTTCACTCCCTCATCGCAGCCATGTTCATGGAAAAGTTTTTCATGTTCATATCGATCTTCATATTCCCGGAAACAATATCGTTATCACCAGAGAACCCGAAAAAGATGACTCTCATGATGATGTGTATTTTGCAGTTCGCGAAGCATTTAAAGTGGCAAAAAGAAAACTCCAAACTCATGTCGATAAAATGAGAGATGACGTTAAAAAACATCTTTAATTTTTTTAATTTCGCATAATGGGTAGAATAAAATCTACCCATTATATCCCCATTAAATCCATTGACACTCTTAAGACTTAGCTCAATAAAACAGTCATAGGAGTCCATATGAAACACTTAAAATTTTTCTTTCTTCTTTCAATGTGCCTGACACTTGCTAACTGCAAAACAAAAGATCTTAAAGGTTCCCTCCAACTCGATCAAAACCTTGCTCTACTGAGAGAGACTTCAGCCGCAGATAAAAAATATTCCCTTAATGCTGGTGAATATATTTCGACTGTTCAATTTGATTCTCAAAAACATCTTCTCACATTAAAAGTGACAGACCATCTTAAGAATCCAACTTTTAAATTTAAAGTTCCTAAAGAGGCTCAATTGGCTAATGACCAAGGAGATTTCTTTTTGTCTTCAGAGCAAAGTGGTCAACCAGTGGACCTAAAGGGTGTTTATACAAAAACTATCTCTCAAGGACCTACTGTAAACAAACTCGAAGAATGTATTCTTTCAGAACATGATGTGATTTGCACTCCAAGACCAGAAGGTTCCAACTGCTTTCCTAATGGCAACTCTCGCATTGGCAACCGCGATGTAAAATACCACCTCATCACCACTCACAATCAATATGCGGTTGAGATACTTAAAGACCAAGTTTTAGCTGGAAAATATAATATTGAAAGCGAAACTGTTGAGAAAAAATACACGTATAGGGGCTTTTGTAGATAAAAAAAGGGGCCAATCAAATAAGGCCCCATAACATATCTATTTTTTTAGCAGATCCTTTAACCTCTAAAAGGACTCTGCTCTTATGCAAGTTAATGAATTCAGTTCCTTAAGATCTCCCGAACCTAAGTTCCAACCTCCTTTAACATAATACACGTTTGATGCTTTATTATCTGCTTCGGTATTTAACCAAAAAACAGACATTCCATTCGAAAAAATATTTAAAAATCGGTTCTTATAAAATTCCTTACTTTGGACATTATTTTCTGGAGTAAAAAATCTAGTCGAAACCTCGTATTTAATAAGATTTAAAAACTCTGTTTGAGTAGAAAGATGCCAGTCATTATATTGAGGACCCCCATCACGAGCACCATAGACGAGATCTTTACAGTATTTCACAGAATCCGCATAATTTAATTTTAAAAACTTACCATTACAATTAGCACTTCCGGCAGTGGCACAGACTCTTGGAGTGGTAAAAAATCTCATGTTTTGATTTTGCCCCACATAGATAGTGCCATCAGTACAGAGTGTTCCTAATTTAAGAGGAAACATTGGATTTCTCTCACTGCAATCTCTTCTATATGTCACTGTCCAAACTGGTGAGAGATCTGAAAAACTCGTAGAATACTCGTTAATCCCTCTCACTTTAAATTGATACTTATGACCATCCTCAAATTTTAAATCTGTAATTGCGTTGCCAGACTTTAATAACAATGGTGGATTGCGCACGATCATTTTATTGCCAGGACTTGCAGCAACTGGCGGATTTTTAAAATTTTTAAGATCCGTCACATCATAAACAACCACTTCAAAAGGAAATTGTGGATCTATTTTTTCCACATTGAATGACCACACAAGAGTTGGACTTTTACTTAAGACTTCTTCGAACATAGGCAACACACCTAATCTTAAGTTGCTAGGACGTAAAATACTTGGTGGTTGAGCCGGAGTCCAAAAACTTGAAACTTCTTCACCCTCTATGTTTTTATCCACATTTGAAATCAAGGCACTTATCACTTCAAACTTATACTTGTTTTGAGGGCTAAATTGCATACCAATTAATTTATCGCCATTTTTAGAGATAACAAAAACATCTTTTCCTTGGGGGTTTTTAACTAAAACGCCTTGAGGGAATTCTTTTGTAAATTGTGTGATTTGAATTTGAAAACTTACCAAGTCATTTTCGCTTTGACTTAAATTAGGATTTAACAAAGTGAGCGTAGGTGAATCCAACAGTGACTCCGGAGAGGCACCGAGAACCAAACTCATTTTAGAATCCCCTGATGTCCAACTGGCTGTTTTAACTTTAGAAGAAAAACTATCTGAATTAATATTTCTAATTTTAATAGAATATTCAGTATTGGGTTCTAACTGAACCCCCTTCACTCGTTCTCCATTTTGAATAGGATGCCAATCTTCTTTTTTTGGCTCAGCACCTTGCGGGGCATTTGCATTTTGAATCGCAGACTCAATAAGTACTTCATAAGTTAACTGTGCATTTTGTTCTGCATTTAAAATGGGATTTTTAATAAAAATTGAAGGACTCTCTGTGAGTAAACCCGTTTTTTCTCCCACAGAAAGAATCAACTCAGGTCTTACCGTCATTGTGATATTCAAAGGATAAATCGTAAGAGCTGTTGTTTCATTCAAATTACGAGTTGGTAATCCCGAACTTGGAACGAGGCTTTCTTCACTATAGGAGATAATATCTTCACCATAAAAACCCTGATCAGGTTGATAAAAGAAACCACCAGAAATAGGATCAAAATTTGTGATCGTTCCATGTTGAGTTTTAAATGGAAATTGATTTTTATTCATCACAAATTGTCTGAATTTATCTGGCTGATTTTTAAAAAGAGTTTTTAAATTATATTTTTTAGATTCTGAATCTTGATCAATTAAGTAATTATTATCAAAAATATCACTATTAATGAGGGTCGCAGAATTGTCCTGCAAACGAGGATTGGCTTGAATACGCACTACCTGTTGTTGTTGTTGCTGAATTAATTTTTGAATTTGTTTTTGATCGCAGTTTTGAAATGCAAGTACATTAAGTACACCTATCCCCAATACAACAACCATTTCTTTTTTAATCTTCATTTGTATGACCCTCACAAGTGTTCCACAGTCTTAAGTCTAATGATGTTTAAAGGTTTTCAAATAGTTATTTTTTGAATTCTCAAAATAGGTTATAGAACGACTTAAGATAAGACATAACCAGTAAATTTAAGAGGGAAATGTCTCAAGAATGGAATTATTATTTATTCATTTGTTTATTAAAATGAGACACTAATTAAGCGGCTTAATTTTAACATTCCCTGCAGGAGAAATTTGAATTTTAAAGGACTTCTTTTTGTTCTTTAACATATCCATTAAAGTTAAAGGAACTTGGAACTCACCCTTACGAGTGAGAATGGCACCAGACACCTTCGCCGGCTCATTATTTCCGTAATTATTATAGAAGTTGAAATCAATCGTGTACTCACCGGTTTCAACATTTGGTGTCTCCCACATTTCTACGCCTGGGCCAGAACGTGAATCGATGATAAACTTAGCTTCACTATCAGGATTAGATCTATTATCAAAGTTAAAGGATCTATCCAAAGGATCTGTCACTGTTAAATCTAAGTCATGTTTATCCGTTTCCCACTTAAGAATGATAATCATAAAATTATCATTACCCGCACCATCTTTAAGTTCTTGAATTTGGGCCATCAATTGTTTGTTTTTTGAAGTGAGTTCTTGAAGCTTATTTTTTAAATCGTTGTTTTCGTTAATGAGCTTTAGTTCTTTTGCAAATTTATCTTCATTTTTATTTTTGAGGTCTTGAAATTCTTTAAGCTGCTCATTTAGCAATTTAATTTTAGCATTGAGTTCTTCTTCTTTAAGCTGATATTGCTTAATTTCAGCTTGAAGTTTTTTATTCTTATCTTCAGCTTCTCGTTCTTTATTTTTAAGTTCACTAATTTGAGATCTCAATTTTCTGATAGTTTCTTCGTTGGCAATTTTACTTTGCTTTAAAAGGGCCACATCCTTGATCATGGATTTAGCACTCCCCGTAGGCATATTCTTACCCTGCTGTATTTGAATTTGTTGCAATTCACCTTGGAGTTGCAACACAACAGCTTTGTATTTTTTAACCTCTTCGTCAGATTCTTTAAGTTCTTGGGTGCGAATTTTAAGCTTTGTACTAACTTCTTCGAGTTCTTTTTTTAGCTTAACAAGGAGCTTTTCTTTTTCTTTCACCATGTTTTCAACTTCAACTAGGGTGTTTTTACCTGACATTAAATCAGAAAGAAGTCGATCTGGATTTCCTTGAGTTTCCATGGCCATCCCATAAAGCATCACAAAAAGTCCAAACAATAAGGTCATCATATCTGCATAAGATACGAGCCATTTTTCATCTGGATGAGACTCAAACTCATCACTGTCGGAATGGCCATTTCCATGTCCACCAATATCTCTGAGATAATAATCACTTTTTTTATTTTTTTCTTCGGGAATTTTTTTTATGTTTTCTTCAGGTAAATTTGCCATAAGCGCAACCTAAGAAACTTTTTTATTTTCTGGATGATTAACGGAATGACTGCGGAGTGTTTTAACTTTCATTCGAGACTCAGGAGGAAGATGACTTTTTAAGAGTTCAACTATCACATGCGGCTCTTCTTGATGCTTAATTAGAATAAGTCCTTCCATAATAATCATGCGCGTATGGGACTCATCTTGGGCAATTTTATTGGCATAATCCGCAAGTGGTAAAAAAATCAAATTGGCTAATGCAATCCCCCAAAAAGTGGCCACAAGAGCAATCGCCATGGAAGCACCCATTTTTTGGGTTCCAGCAGCATTTAAATTTAACATCATCGCGATCATACCAGTACTAGCACCTAGGAGTCCAAAAGCCGGTGGGAACTTACTGAGAGATGTTAAAACTTTTGCATCATTGATGAGCTTCTTCTTAAAAGTGTTAATTCTTTTAGTTAAAATAGCTTCAATATGTCTTTCATTAAAATTATCTGATTTAACTAATTCAAATCCTTCTCTAATAAAGGGATGAGCAAAATCCACTGATTGACTTAAATCTTTGTATTTTCTGTAGTACATCGCAACTTCATAAAGCTCTTCAACTATGAGGTGATCTGGTGTTTTTTTTCTGAATGGCCATGCTATCAATGTGTCGACAAGTTCAACTAAGTTTGTAAAGGGGATTGCAATTAAAGAGGCTGCAAAAGTTCCACCGCATACAAGAATCAAGGCATGAGTATCAAGATACATAACAGAATTAGTAGAGGATTTAAAAACCCCAAACCATAATGTTAAACCTGCTGAAATAATTCCTAGTACCAATGAAAAATTCATAGTCATTAATTCGGTAAGACTTAATTATTTCTAAAGGCTAATTTTATAGATAAAGAATTTCAAGACTCGACTTTAGATCAAAAACTTTAAGACCGTGAAATTAAAATTCAAGAAAAGGTCCCACATACAAATGAGTCCCCTTACCAGTAATCACATTTGATAAATTCATCCCTATGGTTTGACTCATGATCAAAAGACCCCATGCACTCATCTTATTTTCACTAGGCCTAGAGTATAAAAGCCTATTTGACACAATACTTTGGTCTGGAGTTTTAATATAAAAAGTTTCAAAGCCAATTCTGTGTTTAACATTAATATCTATTTGAAAATAACCGCCAATTGTAAATGTATTGAGGCCGTAGTAAAGTTGTAAAGATTGGCTCACACCTTCTGCTAAATACCAATACACACGGGGCTCTAAAAGCCATGTCTTTTTTGACACAACCGTTAAACCTAAGTATCCAACAGATTCTGTATGACTAAAAAGACCTGAACTCGTTGGTTTAGGAATACTTGTTAAAATTTCTGCTCCAAGTCCTAATCTATTTGAAAAAGGTCTGGTTTCAAAATTAATAAACGATGCTAATTTAGAGTCTTGCACATTACTGGGACCATTTTTAATTCCCAAATTTATCATCCCTAATGACAACCTAAATAAACTGATTGGGCGTGCTAATTCTGTTTTTTCTAATTGCACAAAATACTTTAACTCACTGTCATTATACTCAACTCCAAAACTCCCTATATCTGTATAGCCACCAGTCATAGTTTGCGGACTGAGTTCAAAGTTTTTCCAGTTTTTACCTTTTCCTTTTGATTCAAAAAGCGAACATGAATTCCATTTCACTTCTTTAGGAAACGTCACCGCAAGATTTAATCCGTTCGAGGTTGGGTCACATCTTAAAGCAAAATAGGGAGGCATAAGCGAAGGATCTATCTTGTCAGAAGTTAGGTCATCGGCACTTTTGGGAATTATTTTTAAATAATTCTCAGGGCACTTTTCATTGATCACCATCGGTGTGGATTTAAACAAAAGTTCTAATTGAACTTCAATCACAGTGTCATCTTTTAGTTTGATGGTGATTTTATCTGAAATAGATCTCATGCTCACCATGATCGTTTGATTTTTTGGTTTTACTGCTGGAGGAGCGGGAACAGGTTTTACCTCTGCTGGCTTTGCATCGACGGGTTTTACCTCTGGTGTTTTAGCATCAGCAGGCTTCGCTTCCGCAGCATTGGGATCTGCTGGTTTCGCCTCCCCGGGAGGTGTTACTTTTCCCTCAAGCGGTCTTACAAAAACTTCAGAAAACTGTGGATTCGCAGTTATAATTTCACTTTCAAGAGGAACTACTAGTTGCACCACCCAAAAAAACTCCATGCCTCCATCAAGATTTTTTTTCCATTGCGAAGTCACCTTATTGGGCCATTGAACTTGCTTCATTTCTTCTAGACCATTTGAAGACATGATTTTAAGTTTTGGAATGTACATATCAAATGAAGGAGCGGCCTCTAAGGAATGGCCCCATAAAAAAATAAGTGACAGCAAAAAGGAAAAACAATTTCGAAGATTTCGCATGATATTATGCTACCGTCTAAAGAAATCAAGTCAACGAAGCTTCAACTATTAGAGATCAAAGTCTAATGGATCTTTTTATAGTACAAGTCCTATCGAATCAGCAAAGGCCTTATAAAGTCCTGAGTCTAGCATAAACTCCTGAAGAATCTGAGTTTCTTTTTTGCTGTTTTGAGCCCACTTTCTTAAAGCATGCAATTGTGCTTTTTCAATTTGTTCAAGAAGTTCCGGTTGATTAAACAACAGAGGATCTTGTCTCCAATCATGCACCAGATAATTCAAACGACCTCGACTATTGAAGGCCCGCTTGACCTCTTTTTGATTGAGACCCAACAATACTTTTTTAAAAGCAAAAGGTAATTCCTCAAATTTTCTCTTGTAAGGATAATGTGGATTGAGGGCTTCATAAAACTTTTTATTCATGGTGCCGGGCATATCTGGAGTTTTTCCTAAAAAATATTTAACTGAATTGGAGAAAGAATCATCCATCGTATTGAGATTCATCAGCTCTCCCCAAATTTTAATTTTATCTGCAGACATTCCAAAATTATGAGTTTCTACTTGTTGTGGGAGTTGATTTAAATATTTAACTAAATTGGGAGGAAGATCTGTTGAAGATAAAAATCTTAATTCAAAACCAAACAAATCAGGAGCATCATATTTATCGTGCCCCCACATCCCAATCCAACCCATTTTTGAAGCACTTCTCAGAGGAGCCTCATTTTGTGTGTTCAAATTTTTACTATGCGAAAGCTTTCTCATATAATTAAAACCACTGCTGATTTCATCGTATCTTAAAGGCGCAAAATTTGTAAAAACTCGATCTCCATAAACAGAGATGTTTTCAATAAGGCTTCGTCCATTTTCAAAAACATCCCGCATTTCCATCGTTAAATTAAGACGTCTCCAAAATTCTATGAGTTGCCAAGTATTGATTGTTGGATTTTGACGAAGCCACTTAAGATCTTGATTAAAGACCACATGCATATGAAAGGAACCTGGAGCCAAACTCATTTTTTTTTGAAACTGTAGAGCCTTCAGAGTCAGCTCTCCGGGAGCGATGGAATCTCGCATGTGAAACTCAAGCAAACTTCCCTTTTGAGGGGTCTCTGGACTGCCCATATCTACATTGGGTAAAATATGATAAGTTTCTTGAATTTCTTTTTTAACATAAAAATTAGGAATTTTTCTTCCTTGAGATGATGAAGAACTAAACTCTAAATTCTGAACAATAATTCCCTGTTTAAAAGCTTCGACTTGCAATTTGGTGGAGAGGTTAGCAAGTTTTTTTTCTCTCCAAGAATCGGACTTTAATTCATCGGATCTAAAAAAATCTTTGAGTGCTTGCGGAAGTTCATCGGCATCTATAAATAAATCTCCAAGAACTCCATTTTCTGTCGTGATGAGTTTAACGGATTGTTCATTCAACAGGACTTCTAACTCAATCGCTGAGTCCTTAAATTTTTTGTAATTTTGTAAAAGAATTCCAGAACAAGAACGAGAAGACATTGAATTTGAAAACGCCAAAGATGGCCATGGAGTAGACAAAATGACAATCGCAAAACACAAATTTACACAGAAAAATTTAAAAAGCTTTTTCATCAGTTCCACCCCATTAGCTAATTGCAATGGGTGAACTTATTGAAAAATTAATGCCAATTAAAAATTGTAAATTTTAGCCTGATATTTTTTACCTTTGATTTTGCCTAAACGTAATTTTTCGAGAGCTAATTTAACAGACTTCACACCAATGGCGACATAAGTGATGTGATCATAAATCTCGATTTTTCCGACTTCAGAAGGAGAAAACTTAGAGCCCTCACCTGTTAAAGCCCCCATGATATCTCCAGGGCGAAGTTTATCTTTGCGGCCCCCGTAGATCACAAGTGTTTCGATCTCTACTTTTTTAAGGGCGAAGGAAAGCCCATATTGATTTTTAAAACCTAATTGAGGTCTTTCAAAATTAATTTTCAAAGCTGTTTCAAGCTCAGATATATTAAAAGTTTCTTTGTGATTGCCGATAAGAACGGCTGTTCCTTCTTGGCCGGCTCTTCCCGTTCTTCCAATTCGATGCACATAAGTTTCTACTTGGCGCGGAAAATCAAAATTAATAATTAATTGCAAATCATTAATGTCTAATCCTCTGGCAGCAACATCCGTAGCAATCATAATACGCGCCGAACGATTGCGAAACAGAGCCATTGCGCACTCTCTTTCTTTTTGTTCGAGATCACCATGAAGACACACACAATGAACGCCCTGCTCTCTCAGTAAATCATAAATCTCATTCACAGTGATTTTTTGATTGCAAAAAATCAGAGTAGAATCTGAAGGATGTTGTTGAAGCACTCTCATCAGAGTTTGAACGCGCGATTCATCATGTGAAATATACACATGCTGATGAATTTGCGGTTTGTTTTCGGGAGTTCCTTGAATTTTTAAAAAGTGAGGATTTTTTTGATATCTTTGACTCCATCCCAAAACAGATTCCGGAAATGTTGCCGAGAAAAAAAGTGTTTGTCTTTTTGGTGGCACTTCTTTCATGATTTGGGCGATATCTTCTTCAAAACCCATTTCAAGCATTTTATCAGCTTCATCAAAAACAAGAGTTTTGATTTCGTTCAAATTTAATTGATCTCTTGAAATCAAATCCAAGATACGACCGGGAGTTCCAACAACAATGTGAGCCCCGTTCTCAAGAGCTATTCTTTGATCTCTGCCTGACTGCCCACCTGTAATACAAAGAACATGCAAGCCATCATGGTAGCGGCCAATCTTTCGCATTTCTTTAACCACTTGAGTGGCTAATTCTCGAGTTGGGCACAGCACAAGAGCTTGAACTTCTTTAAGTTCAATTTTGATTTTATCAATAATTGGAATTGAAAATGCGAGTGTTTTACCGCTTCCAGTTTGAGACTCTCCTCTTAAATCTTTTCCATCGAGAATCACAGGTATTGCTTGAGTTTGAATGGGAGTGGGATTGGTAAATCCCAACTCGCTAATGACTTTAAGTAACCCGGCATTTAATGGAAAAGAATTAAAAGAATTCATTAAGTTATTGACGTCTTTCTGTAAGAACTTGTTTCAGTTCTAGTTGAAATTGAGGGTGCACTACATTCCCCAAATGACCCCCCGTTTTTAAAATATGTTTTTCAACTGGGAGTTGATCGAGGAGATTTTGACCTTCTGGAAAAGAAAGAAAATCATTTGCAGTGTGAAACAGTATAAAACGCTTTTCATTAATTAACAATGAATTCTGCTGAGAAAGTGCATAACCGAGCTCAGATTGATCTTCAACGGCTTGTCTGCCGATTGATTTTTTAAGCCCTACTGCCTCATACACTTTATCCTGCAAGTAGGCTGAAATACTTGTGGTGATCGTATCATTGGTTTTTTGCACGCTGTTTGACACTGTCACAGAGCCATTGAGTTCTTCTCTAAACTTATCTGCAATGATCCAGGCAATGGCATTTTCAGAAAGCTTCACATTTTTTTCAAAATCCTCAAGAGTTCTAATCGGAGCTGCATTTTTAGCATCCGTTAAGTCTAAGTACTTTCCTAATGCATAACCGCGGAGTCTTAAGCGTTTTTCTTCACTGAGCTTATCTCCTGCCGCTAAGTATTTGTCGATTTTAGAAATGGCGAGAGAGCGACTCATCGGTGGATTGATGGCCACCATAAATGAGAAGTTAAATACTTTTTGCTCGAGATCTTCAGCACCTAAAAAACCAACTTCTAAGCCGCCATAAGAATAACCTAAAAGAGCATATTGACGAGGTTGAAGATGGTTTGATTTTTCTAATTTAGATTTAATTTGCACTAACAAGGCATAGATATCTTTTGCATCTTGAGGAAGATACCCCACACGCCCAGTTGAACTCACCGCACCTGCAAAAGACCAATGAGTGCTCGATGGCATTGTGACCACTGAGTAACCTGCATTAAAAGCCTGCTCCGCCATAAACTGAGGCAAGCCTTGAAAAGAAAAGGACCCCAAACCTGGAGACACAAATATTAACGGCGCGGTGACATCTTTTTGCAAACTCACAGTGTACACAATGCGATTGCGACCGCTTAAGGCTGATAACGAAGATCGTTGCGGATAAAGAGTGATTTCTTGCTGTACTTTAGGAAGATTTTTGGATTCTGCAAACACTGCCATCAGAGATGTTAAGAACGGACGAGTCTCAGCCAAATCTGTTTTTTCAACAGCATAAACTGGAAATTTAAAAAGTATGATTAATGATAAAATAAGAATTTGCTTAAAACGCCTATTCATAAGACCCCCAAATGTTGTATTGCTAAAGCGTTGTTTAATAAAAGTGGGGTGTCTGAATACTCTCTCTTGGATTTATTGCAATCGTATATTTGTTTGACAGAAATTTTTTATAAAACTCCTGTAATTTTTTTACAAATTGAACCTCATCTTCATTATATTGAAGTTCCCTTTAATCGTTAACACAACAAGGTCAGAATTTTTTTCATTTTATTATTTGTATTTATAACTGATGATCACCACGCCTTGATAGCCAGAGCCTGAAGGATATTTTCTTGATCCACAGTTATTTGATAAAATTCCATAATGACTTCCACCGCCGCCTCCAGATCCGTATCCAATTCCAGGACCACCAGTAGCAGAGGTCCCAGCGTCACCATTATTCATACCTCCATTTCCTCCACCACCAGTTCCGCCAGCTGTTCCAGGTATAACAGGCATTCCACTAAGAAAAATAGTTTGTGACCATCCAGCACCACCACCCGCACTTAATGATAAACTCAATCCGTTTTTTAAATTCAATTGGCGAGCATTTGATGCTGCAGAATTATAAGTTGCACAACCCCAGGGACATTGAGAGGACCTCCCTCCATAGGATCCTGTACCACCATTTGCATACGTACCAACCCCTCCTGATCCAATTCCACCACCATTAAAACCACCAGTGGCAGTATAAACATAAAAACTTGAGTTACCACCACCGCTAGTAGAGCCTCCAGCAGCTCCGGCTCCCACATTCACTGGATAGCTTTGCTTAGGAATAAAGACATTTTCATAATAACTTATACCTCCTCCCCCACCTCCCCACAAACTTGTTATCCAGCAGGGACTTGATTCTGCATAACCACCACCGGCACCACCACCTACTAATAAAACTTCAAAATTATTATTTGCTTGATTTGCTTTATCATTGCCCAATGATTTGATGGAAAAGGTCTCAGAGGAATTCACATTTGAAAACGTATGAATTTTATAATCTCCATTATAAGAAATCTGTCCGCCATCAGCGTCTGTAAATAATTTTGTTGAAACATTGAGTGTAAATGGAGTGGCCGTCTCTCCCACATTTTTTGCAACGTCAGTAAAGCTTCCAGCTTTCACGCCAATATTAACTGTGCCTTTGACTCCGGGAACAGGATTGTAAATGATGGAGTACACTTTTCCTGTTGTGCCAGAAAGCACTGGTTCTGAAATTGAACCTAAACTTGCATCACTGATTTCAATATTGGCGTGAGAAAATCCCACTACAGCTTCGCTAAAATTAAATAAAATTGTTTTAGTGGCCCCCGGCCCCACCGAGTTATTATCATTAGGAGCTACTGAAATTTGTAAAGTTGGACTCAATCTATCAACCACCACATTAGTGATTGGAGTGCTTTTATTAAGTCCCATATTGCCCGCAGGATCTGTAAAAGTGGATTTATCTTTATAAGAAAGAGTGACCCCAGCGGCTTCGCTCGTAAAAGAATCATTGGCAGTAAAATTAGCCGTACAAATCAGCGCACTGCAAACTAAGTTATCAAAACTCCCAGCTGCTGGATTTGAGATCGAAATATTATTGGCAATTGAAAATAAATCAGTCGTCATGTTTTCAGAAAAAGTAAATGTGACCTTCATAGAGGCTTTTGCTTTATTAAGAAGAATCGGAGAAACATCTGCTTTAATAGAAACTAATGCCGGTGCCATACTATCAAATAAAGTGGATGAAGAAACCTCTGCCACCGTTTTATTGGCAAACACATCAAAAACAGCACCCTTTGTTATTTTTAATTCAACCGCACCTTGAGCATTGGCATCCACTGCTACTGAATAATTTCTCATGGCTCCCGTAATCACTGGCGTGCCTTTAATATTTGTTAAAGAGAGTTGAGACACTGTGAGTTTATCAACAGGTTGGGTGAACTTAATTTTAAACTCAATTTTAGAACTTGTAGAAAACTTAGGACTTGTAACTTCTGCAATCAAAGATTCACTTGTAATTTGTGAGGATTGCCATCCATCTCCAGCTGCAATATCAGATCTTAATCCCGCAAAGTCGACGGCTCTGACAGATGAATAATAAACTTCATCAGGATTAAATTTACCCACTAAACTCGCTGAAGTGACAAATCCCACATTGGTCCATTTAACAACATCTGCTTCACCGGGTTTATGACCAATGGCCATTTCATAAAAATTAATTCCTGAGTCGGCATCGTAACTATGAGTCCAAGTCATTTTTGGTGAATTTGGCAACTTATCTGGGAATTTACCATCATCTACTTTTGGAGGTTTTTCTGGAGATGTTTTATCAGTTTCTATAGGACCAGCCACCCGCGGAAAATCAGCATCTTCCTCTGCGGAAGAAACAGAGACTTCACTCTTAGTCACTTCAGGAACAGGAACCACATGATCATGAACTACGAGTGAGACTGCAATAGGTTTATTATTTTGTAAGTAGAATTTTCCGTCTTCAGATTTAATGGCATCTTTTGTGGATGAATTCACTTCCATTTTAAAAACTTTAATTAAAACCAATCGGTCGTTACCAACGTACTCTTCGTTAGGAACATATTCAAAAATTCCAGTATTTTTATCAATGGATAAAACTTTTCCGTGTTCTGTGTTGATCGGAAGTTGTTGAGGCATTTGAATTTCAAAAAGTTCATTGGGTTCATTGCTTGGAGATGGATTGGAATTATCAGTTGTTGGAGCGGCTGCAGGATCTGAGCTGTCTAATTTTGCACTGTCAGTTTGTTTTGAAGCATTCACATTGCTTAACAAAAGATCGCTGGCTTCTTTATTGGTGAGAATGGGTTTAAAAAAAGTACCTGAGGAATTTTTTTGAACATAAAAAGTATTGGTCATCTTTTGCTCTTCAACATTCAATGAAGTGCTCAAACTAAGATCTCCGGTTTGGGCGCAATTTTGAAAGAGCCCCACCATAACCACAGTTAAAGATAACAGAGAGAAAAGCTGCATTCGCATCTTATTATTATTAAGAAGTTTCATACTAACCTCGCCCGATTACGTCCCATTAAATCACAATCATCACCTCTTTATTCTAATTGATATTTAATTATTTTAAAAATTATTCTCTTTTTAAAACGTCTCAATGTTAGAAGGGTGCACCAAAACGAGAGCCCGGAGTAATCCATTCTGCACTTCCTCCTGAAGTAACTTCTAAAACTGCTCCACCGGCACCTCCGCTATTTGTTCCTTGGCCGCAACCAACTGAAGCTCCTCCATTTCCACCCGGAGATCCCCAAGCTCCACCACCGCCTCCGCCACCGCCTCCGCCGGCTGAACCAGTTCGTCTTCCGCAAATAGCTCCAATTCCAATATTGCTAAATGATGAAGAATAATAATTTAATCCATTTGAACCACCAGCTTGTGAAACAGTAAATAATGTTCCATAGGCTGTAGAAGCATCTCCACCTGATCCCCCATTGCCACCTTTATTAAAGGTTCCACTTTCTGCGTAATTGCCTCCGCGTCCAGATGAATGTCCACCACAAGGGCTCGAAATAGTCCCCCCTCCGGCACCACCACCTCCTCCTCCACCTTGGCCATCACAATTGCCACCGGCACCACCACCTCCACCACCTCCAGCGATGATCCCTTCATTGATTATTTTAACTTTACTGGATTCTATTCTTAGTGCTGTTCCACCTGGTCCTCCATTACCACTAGTCGTATAAGAACATCCTCCTCCTTTTCCTCCGCTCCCTACAATGTTGCAAGAGGGGCAATTATTAAAAACCAAATCTCTTCCTGAAAGCATGGACACACTTATTGTAATTGCTGATTTTGATGGATTAATAGAATTAATATTTCCTGTATTACTGATCGTCACAGGCCACTTCCCATTCCAACCCTCACTTTTAAGTGAATTGGTCGTAATTTCTATATTTGTTCCTCCATTAATAATTTTTTTATACATAAATCCACTCGATGATCCACTCAATGCAATCACTGGTGGGCAACCCATATTGCAACTGAGTGATAAATTAGAAGCGACAAAGGTTTCATTATCACTGCTTTTTGATCTTACAAAAACAGAGCACTTAGCTCCCATTGCTAACACTAAACCTTGGCAACCCTCATAAGCTGATGATGAAGGATTAGATTTATTATTAGACCACAATTCAAAATTTGTTGTGCTCGATAATGTGACTGAAATCGCCGAAGAGGGGATTCCTCCCGTGTTCATAAATTGAAACTCAGTCCATTCGCTGTATGAAGGATCCGTTGTTCCACTTGAAATATTCATATTTGTACCCACACCACTCACTTGAGAGATGCCGGCTTTTGCGGCCACAGTCCAAGTTGCTGCTGAGGACTCAGATCCCACAAAACCTTGCACATCTATCCCTTGCACTTTTAAAGTGTACACAGCTCCGTTCATTAAAGTTAAATCATTTAGAGCATTGCCTTTTGTAAACTGAGAGACTGATTTGACCTTGGCAGAACCATTATACAAATTCACTGTATAAGAAGCCCAACCTTTATCTGAAGCAGAAGCATCAGCCGACCAATTCAGAGTGGGAGAAGAAGTTAAATTATTAGGAACAGCACCAAGAGTTAATGACGAAGGTACTTTAGGTCTGATAATTGAAAATGTAAAATCAGAAGCGTTGCTATTGCCTAAAATATCTGTAACGGCTCCTTTTGAAATTTTTAAATCTGCATTGCCATTGAGATTGCTTTCTGCAGTGATTGTAAATTGACGACCTGATCCCGTCACCAATGCAGGAGCTTTGATATTGGCAATCGTAAAATTTGCTGTCGTGAATTTTTCAACTGGTTGACTGAATTTTATTTTAAACTCTAACTTTGGATTGGCAGAGTAAATGAGGCCTGAGATTTCGGCCACTAAGGAAGCATTTGTCATTTGTGTGGCTTGCCAGCCATCTCCGACTGCCACTTCAGATCTTAATCCTGCAAAGTCCACCGCTCGAATTGAAGTGTAGTAAATTTCGTCTTGAGTAAATTTACCATCAACACTTGCCGTATTTACAAAACCCACGTTGGTCCATTTAACGATGTCAGAGTCTCCTGGTTTTTTTCCTACTGCGATTTCATAAAAATTAATTCCAGTTTCATTATCTTGACTGTGAGACCATTTCATTTTTGGAGATTTAGAAAGTATTTCTGGAAACTTTCCATCATCAATTTCAGTGGGCTTTTTGGGAGCGACTTTGTCTCTCTCAACGGGATCCAAACTTGGGATTTCATCTTCTGCAGAACTCACACTCATCCCTGCATCAGAAGCTATAGGAGTTTCATGATTATGAACCAATACTTTGATAGGAATGGGTTTTAAAGTTTCTAAATAATATTTTCCGTCTGCGGATTTAACTGCGTCTTTTGTTTCTGCCGTGACTTCCATTTTAACTTTTTTAGTGAGATTGAAACTATCTTCACCCACAAATTCTTGAGTCGGTCTATAAACAAACTCTCCTGTTAAAGAATCTAAAGATTCGATACTTCCGTGAGGCGTCGCAAAAGGAACTGCACTTGATAAGATAATTTCATAAACTTCTGGAGGGTTGTTCACCGCCATAGAGTTAACATCTTGATTCTCTGGGGCCGATGAAGAAGCTGTGTTGTTAGAAATTTCTTGAACCATTAATTTTGTGGCTTCTTGATTGGTTAAAATAGGTTTTAATTTTAATTCAGAAGAATTTTTAAGAACGTAAAAAGTGTTGGTCATTTTTTGCTCATCAACTGACATCTGAGTTGAGAGACTTAATTCACCCGTTTGCGCACAATTTTGAAAAAGGCCCACCATCGTTAAACTTAGCGAGAAGATGGTAAAAAGATGGACAAACTTTTTTCGTTTATTACGAATTTTCATGAGAACCTCACCCGATTACGTCCCATTAAAATAAAATCACAACACTCTTATTCTAGAGGTAAAACAGTCTAAAAAACAGAGAATCTCCCTCTTAGACGTCTCAATTTAAGAACTTCTTTATTTTGAGACAATTCATAAGGGTCCAGTATTCATTCAGTAAGATACTTTGTGCATGATCCCCCTTTATCTGTGTGATAATTGTAAGTGATATTTGTTATAATGATTTAATGAATCTAGAGGGTCTCATGTCGGCACAAGATAAAATAAAATCTTCGCAAAAGTCTTTTTCAAGACGTGGACTCTTAAAGTTTTTGAGTTATTTTTCATTTTCACAATTAATGCAGTCCTTTCTTCCTTTAAAAAGTTTTGCCGGTGGTTTTATCTCTTTTGCATTTGTTAAAAAAAATAGTTCAAATTCAAACCTCACAGTAGACGATGTTTTTTCAATTGATCTCTACAAAGGAAACAGCGGCACTCAAACAATTACGAATGGTGTGAACCTCCTCAATCAAGGCGGACTCGTCTGGATCAAATCTCGCAATGACACCACCATTGCTGGCCACTGTTTTTACGATACTGCTCGTGGTGGCAATAAATTTATTTCTTCATCTGGTGATGGATCCACATCTGCATCCGCTGCAGAACAAACTTTAACGAGCACAGACACTTTGTCATTTCAGAGTAATGGCTGGTCTCTTGGAACTGGGCCAGACGCTTGGTTTAGCAAAAATAAAACTGGTTACAATTATGCTTCTTGGACTTTTAGAAAAGCTCCTAATTTTTTTGATATCGTTCTTTATACCGGTGATGGTGTCTCCGGTAAAACTGTGAGCCACAATTTAGGATGTGCCCCAGGAATGATCGTCATCAAAAGAAGAGATGCGGCTTCAGTTTCCGGTTGGCCTGTTTGGCATCGATCTGCCACAGGAGATTTGCTTTTTAATACAAGTGGAGTTCAAGCTGCGTCCTTCGCTAAAATAACGGGAGCAAACTCTACAGCATTCACTCTTAGCACTGATGCTGACGTTAATTTTAATACAGGAACTTATGTGGCTTATTTGTTTGCGCATGATCCTGGTGCCGATAGCATGATTAAATGTGACACATTTACAGGAACAGGAAGTTTAGTTAAAAACTCTCTTGTCGTTAACATAGGTTTTGAACCTCAATTTGTACTAACTAAAGATATTTCGAGTTCCTCAGATGGATCTTGGGCAGTCGTTGATTGTATGCGGGGACCTAGTGTTGATACTAAGCTTGATTATTTCAGAGGGCAAACTACGGGTATTGAAGAATCCTCCTATAACCTCGAGTCATTTTACTCCAAAGGTTTAAGAACTGGTAATACGAGCAATGCCTTTGTCAATCAATCTGGATGCAATTATGTTTATGTGGCAATTCGACGATCTACAAAGATTCCTAGTGCTGGCACTAAGGTTTTTAATCCTGTTGTGTATGGCAATGGAGGCCCTAATAATGAGGCGGGTTATTGGCCAGGATTTGCACCAGACATTCACTTTGAGCTGAGTACCTATCTTGTTTATGATCGTATTCGTGGAAATGTTTATTATCTGGCCTCAAATTCTACAGCTGCAGAAGTCTCGCATGCTGATACTTTTGCGAGGATTTACGGCAAAACAAATTATGGATTTGAATACCCAAGTGATGGGGCCGGGAGAGTGGCTTTAGAATTTAAAAGAGCCAAAGGTTTTTTAGATATTGTCTGCGATACGGGCACAGGAGCTGCGCACACTATTGATCATAATTTAACAGTGGCCCCTGAGTTTATCATTAGAAAATCAAGGAGCGCCACCAATGACTGGGTTGTTTGGCATAAATCCTTAGCAAATACAGAAAAACTTATTTTAAACAGCACGGCAGCCAAAGCTACAGATACCAATGCATGGAATAGCACCTCTCCTAGCGCCACGACATTTACAGTTGGAACTGCGGCAGCGGTAAACACTTCGGCTGCAACTTATGTGACCTATATGTTTGCCACCCTTGCCGGGATTTCTTATGTTGGTTCCTATACGGGTGATGGAAGTTCAAATGGAAGTAAAATCATTAATTGTAATTTTAATTCTACCGCTCGATTGATTATCATCAAAAGATTGGATTCAACAAGTGATTGGTTTATTTGGAATTCCTTAAGAGGAATTAATTCAGGAGCTGCGGACCCTTATTTTACTTTTGCTAATAGTTCTGAAGTGAGCACGGATGATTGCGTGGATCCACACACCTCTGGTTTTATAGTCAAACAAAGTGCAACAGCTCAAATTAATATTTCTGGTGCCTCATATATCTTTTTTGCTGTCTCATAAAAATAGTCTCGATAAATTTTATTGAGACTTCTCATTTTGAAACAGAATTTTAAATAAAAAGTCTAAAGATTTTACACTTAACAACCGATTAAACCTAATCGTGCTTTTTACGATTGGAGTTTAAAATCAAATGTCTCTATTAATAAAGAGAACCATTTTTTTAAAGATTCAGATTTTTAATTTCAGAAAAATGAATGTTTTTCTGCTTTTATTTTTATTAGTTTCTTCAAATATTATTTTATCCAACAAGGCCATTGCTCAAAATTCTACCAATGATTATATTACTTACAATGGGCGTATTTTAAAACCAGATGGAAAACCGCTCATCAGTTCTTCAGTCTTATTTAAAGTCCAAATTCGATCAAAGACTCCTTATTCATGTGTTCTCTTTGAAGACACTCTCGAAAGGGACCTTTCAATTTCAACTGGCGTGTTTAATCTTGAACTCAGATCGCAATCAGAGACTCGTTCAGACAATACAGGACTTACGATTCCTCAAATTTTTGCGAATAAAGAATACACAAATTCAAACCCTCTTCATTGCTATAATGGGTCTACGAGTACGATTAAACCAGCAAATGAAGGTCGAAAAATTTATATCTTTTTTAAAGACAACTTAGATCCTGATTTTTCTCAATATGATTCCGTACCACCTCAAGAAATCCAATTTGTTCCTATGGCCATGGAGTCACTCCAAATTGGTGGTTACACTAAAGATCGCCTCTTAAGAATTGCAGATGGTGTGAGCTCTCAAGACACAGAACTCTCTGCTAATAAGTGGACTGAATTCTTAGCTCTCTTAGATGGCAAGAGCACTCAATATATTAATTCCTCTGAAGCAAATAAAATCAACGGTGCGACAATTCCAAATTCATTAGCCAATGGTCAATCTGTTCGTTGGAGCACTGATTTAAATTCAACGGGCAAACCTGGTTGGGAAGTCTTTACTCCTGAATCCTTTGACTCGGGTTTTTATTTAGATGGCTCCAGACCCATGACCGGCAGAATGACTCTTGCAACTGGAAGTAACACTCAAGCTCCTTTAAGAATTCCTCAAGGTACGTTGGTCACTCAACCCGAAAGTGGCAATATAGAAAGTGATGGTAGCTTTTTATATTGGACCAATAATAAACCTCAACCAGAGCGCGAAAAAATATTAAGTTATTCGGCGGCACCAGATATTGGTAAAATTTTAATTGGCAATGGAACTGGTTTTTCTCTTGGTTCCTTGATCGAAGGCAATGGAATTTCTATCTCTTCAACTCCTCAAGGAATTTCAATCTCTACTGTGGGATTAAATACTTCATCCCTTGGAGGAGTGAGTTCTGCTAACAAAATCCCTAAACTCAATGGATTGGGAGTCTTAGATCCAAGCATGTTACCTTTTATTGAAGGCACTTCTTTGCAAGGCACTGCAGTTTCAACATTAAGTCCATTGAATGGACAATTTTTAAAATACGAAGATGGTGGAACTCAAAAATGGACACCTTCTAATATTTTATTTTCAGATATAAAAAACTCTTTAGGAAATTCAGCCTTTGTAGGTATGGGTGCTTGTACAATTGCTCAAACAGTGAAGTGGTCAAGTTTAACAGACACTTTTGAATGTCAAAACATTGGATCCCTTGATGCTTCAGTTATTAGCTCAGGAACTATTTCTGTTTCAAGACTCCTAAGTGCTTCTTCAAGTTCTGATGGTATTGTTTCTCAAGTGGCACAAAGTTTTTCTGGTGCTAAAACTTTTATAAATAATTTAATTGCTCAAGGTACTTTTAATGTGACTGGTCTCCTCACGGCTCAAGGGGGCATTTCAGCTACAGGAAATGTCACCACCACTGGAGCCGTTTCGGCCGATCGATTAAAAGTGGCAAACTCCACTGCGCTTTGTAACGCTCAAAATTCTGAAAATGAAGGATCTCTCCGTTACAACTCAACTACTAAAGAAATGGAATATTGTAATGGAACAGCTTGGACAGCTGTTTCAACCACTTCAGCAAGCTCAGGGACTTCGCCAGCAGCTTTATCATTTAGTGATCAAGCTTCTCTTTCGTTTAATACTTTAGTTTGCTCAAACGTAGTGACATTAACTGGATTAAAAGTTCCTGTATTTGCGAGTGTGACTAAAGGAGCTAATGGCGCTCCTTATATAAAAATAAATGGTGTGGGTTCTGCCACAACGACTTATGGCACAGTACAAACAAATGACACACTTCAAGTTTGTGCCACTTCAAACAATGCTAATTTATCTGCTCTGTCAATTCCTGTCGTCGTAGGTAGCACAACTGTAAATTGGAATTTAACAACAGGAAATGCACAACCTGATTCATATAGTTTTGGAACCCCCTCTTCAATTTCAAGTGTTGGTATGACATCAGATACTTGCACCACCGGAAATATTATGGGCCTCACGGCTCCTTCACCCGTCATAGTAAGCACTTCTAAAGGAACAGTGACCTCAATAAATATTGGTGGCGCTGGCTGGATTGCCTACACTGGAACTCAAACTATTTCTGCTGGTCAAAATCTTTGCGTGAGGATTACAACTTCAAATGTACCAAGTGAGAACCATAGCGTGAGTGTTTCAATAGGAAATGGTTTAAGTGGTGTGACTCCAGTAACATCCAGCTTTACTGTGACAAACCCTTCGCAAGATATCACTCCTGACAATTTTACCATTCCAAATGTTTCTGCAGCTAATAATTCACTCAGCACTTCTGGTTCAGTCACTGTCACTGGTCTCACAGGAAGTGTTCAAGTCAGTGTGACTGGCGCTTCGGGATCCCCACAAGTGAGTATTAATGGTGGTGCTTGGGCAAGCACTGGAACCATTCAAAATAATCAAACCTTGCAAGTCAGAACAACAAGTGGAGGCGCTGCGACCACAACGACTGCTAGTATCACTGTAGGTACATACACCACAACATGGTCTGCCTTTACGATGTATTGTGTGACTAAAACAAATCTTGCTTCAATACCCAATAATACAACAGCTGGAACTATCAACTATGTTGTGCCAGCAAATGTCTTTGAGCTTACCGTGGATGTCAGAGGTGCCGGTGGTGGCGGTGGCGGTGGTTGGAATCATGTCGGTGGCGCAGGTGCTCCTGGAGGAAGAGTCCTTTCTAATATCCCTGTTTCTCCTGGCGAAACCCTCACTCTTGTCATTGGCGGTGGCGGCGGCGGCGGCGTTAACTATATGGGCGGCGGTGGCGGTGGTGGATCCTCTGCCATTCTAAGAGGTGCAACTCGTCTTGTGGTTGCTGGCGCTGGCGGCGGTGGTAATAATGGTTGGAACTCTGCACCTGTTACTGCAGGTGCCGGTGGCGGATTAAATGCGGCTGCCGGAGCTGCTGGTCCTGGTGGTAACGGTGGTGGAGGCGGAACGCAATCATCAGCTGGTGCCGGAGGTACTAATGGTACTTATGGTAATGGTTATAGTGGTTCTGGTCCATATGGTGGTTCTGGAGGGGTCTCTTCTGGTGGAGGTGCCGCAGGTACATCAGCTGACGGACCTGGAGGTTCTGGAGGATATGCATCTTCTGGTTATGGACCAGGCGGTGGCGGCGGTGGTGGTTACTTTGGCGGTGGCGGTGGTGCCGAATATGGTGCCGGTGGTGGCGGTGGATCTTCTTACACTTACTCTGGCAGTTGTATAACCACTCATTCACAAGGCGGTGGTGCTGGTGGTGGCAGTGGCGGAACTACAAGTGGCGGCACAGGCAGCAATGGATCCAGTGGCTCAGTTTATCTATACTATTAATTTCATAAAAAGAGTTAATTGAGCTCCTTTGACATTATTAATTCCCCTTTTTAGCATGAGAGAAGTTAATAAAAAAGGAACTCACAAAAATATTATGAATCGTAGATTTTTTTTAAAAAATTTATTTTTACATTCTGCCATCACAACCTTAGCCACTCTATTTCCAAGAGTTGCTAAAGCTATTATTCCTTTTGCTTTTTGGAACAAACAATCACCACCAGGTAAAACCGTTCTCTTCTTAAAAGGAGACGGGGCCAATGGCTCAACAACAATCACTGACAGCTCTCCCCTAGCCAATGCTCTTTCGGTTAATGGAAACGTACAAATCTCTACGGCTGCTTACAAATATGGATCAGCTTCAATTTCTTTTGATGGTTCGGGAGATTATTTAGTGCTGAACTCGGGCAGCGTTTTTAATTTTACAAAAGATTTTACGATCGAAGGTTGGTTTTATTGCATCAACTATAGAACCACTCAAAACATGTATTACAATTATATTTTAGGAATGGGCACTCAATCAAAACCCTATTTAAATGTTGCGATTATTTATAACGGGACTTTTAATTGTGGAGTCACAAGCGCCACAGAAAATGCTGGCTTTGCCACTACTACTGCAATTACAACTTCGGTGTGGCATCATTTTGCCATGGTTCGCACGGGCACCACAATGAGAGCCTTTTTGGATGGAGTCCAAATCGGAACAGATCAAACTTTTACAGGCGCCATTAGTTTTTCTTCGGCAGTCATTGGAGGATCTTCGTGGTTCCCTTCGCAAGAGAGTTGGAACGGCTACATCGATGACTTCAGAGTCACTCAAGATAAATGCTACTACAAAACCAACTTCACTCCGCCCGGATCTCTCTAATTTAAGAATGAATTCTTAAAATTAAGACTTTTAAATCTCAGGAGCTGTTTTATTCGATTTCATCACGATGGGTGTCAGGCACAGCCCTTGCTAGTGGGTTAATCCGCAGACTTAAATTTTTGTATCAATCAAAAGGACGAAAAGCCATGTTATTAAGTTATGTTGCCGGAACAATTTCTGTTTTTATTTGGGCCTTGTTGCCAATTATTATTAAATCAAGTTTTCAAGAAATTCCTGTAAGTTTTTTTCTTATTTTACGATTTAGTTTTGCGACTGTTTTTATGGGAATTCTTATGTGGAAACTCTGGAGAGAGATTCTTAAATTTAGTTGGTCACAGCATCTGCAGTTTATATTTATTTTAGGTGCTAATTACAGCTTACAAAGTTTAGCCATTAAAGATTTGCCCGTAAGTTGGTATATTATTATTTTTGCATTAAATCCTCTCTTAACTCTGTTGTTGATGAAAATTAAATGGAATCATCATTTGATTCTGAGTATTTTCTTAGGATTATCAGGCGTTAGTTTTTTTATCTTTAAGGATCTACAAAATTTAAACAGCCTCCCCCTTAAAAGTTTTCTTTATCTTTTCGGAGGAATGCTGACTTGGGTTTTATACACACTCAAAGCAAAGTCTGCTCAAAAAATAATTTCTGATTCTGGGCTCACCTTATACACTCAATTCATTTCTTTTATAGCCTGCTTAATCGTCTGGTTATTAGATAGCACTCCTACAATTTCATTATCAAATTTATCTTTAATATCTCTCGGATCTATTCTCTTATCAGGAATTGGAGTGCCATTAGCCTATTACCTCTATCTCTATAGTTTGCGCCGAACTCCCGTCTTTTGCCAAATGAGTCAGTATTTAGAATTAATTTTTGGTTTGATTTTTTCTTGGGTGCTTTATCAAGAGAATTTTCACGAATTCAAAATTTTAGGAACAGGACTTATTGTGATTTCTCTCTTCTTCTCTTCCCAAATTCCTCATTCAGAACAAATCAGTTCCTAATAATATAAAATAAAATAATTTAATATTATTGGAGTTTTAAATTTGAACTGAGGGGGTGGGGGATTCTGATGATTTAAAAAACGAGTTCGGAGCGGAGCCGAAGTTGCGCGAAAAGTTTTACTTTTCGCAAATGCAACAGAGGCGAGCACCGCTTGTCCGAACTTTTTTAAATCATCAGAATCCCCGGCCCCCGTCTTTTAAAAACCCCAAACTCCAAAAAAATAAATTGTTTTAACGCAAAATAAAAAGTAAACCCATCTCATGTCTTATTGGTCAAAAAACAACTATGCCGTAGAAATTACAAAAGATGGAAGCCCCACCCTGAGCTGGCTTGGCAATACAGAATCCTCCCAAGCCGAGTCCATGCACCATAGTGGTGGCGCCTTTTCTGAAACCCATCAAATATACAGCTCCGTGATTGCTCGTGTGCTGAATGAAATCCCTCAACAAACTCTGCGTTTTGCTTCCGTCGGTTTGGGCTTAGGCTATGTGGAACTCAGCATTGCCAATGAATTTTTAAAAGTTAAAAAACAGAATCCAGAATTTAATCTTAAAAAAATTGAAATCGACTCCTTTGAAGCCGATCCCTTTTTAGAAAAAAATTTTTTAGATTGGGTTGAAGATCAAGCTACACCTGAAACCAATGAACTCTACGCTTTCTTTGGGGATCGCTATGATTTTCCAATCTCAGAAATCAAAGCCCAACTTCGTACTTGGAAACAATCCAACCTCTGGAAGTTCAAAGGCCCTCTCCTGGCAGAATTTTGTGAGAACCGCAAATATCATTGCGTGCTTTATGATGCCTTCTCTTCAAAAACCACACCCTTTTTATGGGAAGAAGACTTTTTAAAAACCTTTTTAAAAAATGAACTTGCTGATGAATCCTTTTTTTCAACGTATGCCTGCACAGGAGCTCTTAAAAGAGCCCTCAGAGAAAATCATTTTGAAGTGATTGTGCGTGAAGGATTTATGGGCAAAAGAAACTCTACTTTAGGTTTTAAACTTCCAAAAAATATTTAATTTTTTAAAAAATCTTGAGTCAGTTGCAATGCCATTTTAAATCCAGTGTCTTGAGGATTTTTTAATTCATCCATCGGGATCCAATTAATTTCAGTGTCTCGCTGAAACCAAGTTCGCTGTTTTTTAGTGAGCTGCATGGTGCTCGTTACAATCGCGCTTTCTAAATCTTCTAAAGCTAATTGCCCCTTTAAATAGGCGAGGGTTTCTTTATAACCGACACTTTGAAGGGGCGCCCAAGATTCAAATCCTCTTTTAAGGAGAGATTCTGTTTCTTCAATGATCCCTAATTTTAACATTTGGCGAGTGCGTTTTTCGACTTGAGATCTGAGTTTTTCTTTTTCAAAAGAAATCCCTAATTTTAAGAGCGGATACGGAAAAGGTTTTTGATTTTTTTCAAATTCCTGTTGAATCTGAGTGATGGATTTTTTCTCTGATCTCAAAATTTCAATGGCACGTGCGAGTCGATAATGATCATTAGGAGAAATCTTTTGAGCATGAGCCGGGTCCTGTTGCAGTAATTCTTGATAAAGTCGCTCTTGCCCTTGAGGCTCGGTTAATTCTTGCTCAATCGCAGTCATTAATTCTGCATTGGCCTTGCGGACTGGATACATTCCCTTTTCAATCGCTTGAAAATAAAATCCAGTTCCACCCACTACAAAAGCCACCTCTGGCTTTTGTTCTTCAAGAGTTTTAAAAAAATCACGTGTAAACTCTCCGGCCGTGTATTCATGAGGAGGAGTTATAAAATCATATAAAAAATGAGGCGCTTGTTTAAATTCTTCAGGAGAGGGTTTAGCCGCCCCAATATTGACATCGGTAAAAACTTGTACGCTGTCACAGTTGATAATGAGGCCCTTATAAACTTGAGCTAAATAAAGAGCCAACTGACTTTTGCCAGTCGCTGTGGCTCCTTGAACAAAAACAACTTTCGTTTTTGAATTTTGCTGATTCATTACTTCAACCATTCTCGTAAAAATTTAAAATTAAACCAATCGACCAAAATCTTTTTCAAGCTTCATAAATGGATACTCTACATACACAGGTCTTCCGTGCGGGCAAAATGTCGACATCGGAAACTCATCCATTTCTTCTAAAAGTGAGCGCATCTGTTCAAGGCTCAACGCTTGCCCAGCTCTCACAACGGAGTGACAGGCCATTGTGGCACAACAATCTCCCACTGTTTTTTCAAATCTAAAACTCCCCCCAAAATCAATGAGGTCTTGAGAAGTTTTTTCAAGAGTTTCTAGAAGCGCATGATCTTTTAAAAAAAGTGGAGCCGCATTCACACCCACAGTGCTCGGACCTAAAACTTCTAAATGCAAACCTAGTTTTTCAAAATCTTCAAAAACTCTTTTTAAAGCTTCCACTTTATCAGGAGAAAGATCCAATGAAAGGGGAAATAAAAAATCTTGGATTTCAATCTTTCCACCCTTCCAGGCAGACATCAGTTTTTCATAAGCCACACGCTCATGAGCCGCATGTTGATCAATAAAAATAAGCCCTTCACGCGACTGACAAACAATATAAGTTAAATTAGCTTGTCCTAATATTTGCAATAAGGACCAACGTTTTTGCAAACTCGGAGCTACTTCAAAATCCAAATTCGCAACTTCTTGAGTGAGCGAAGTTTTTTGAGTTGGAGCCATTCGCGACCAAGTCTCTAATTTAATGCGACTGCCGTTATTTGAATTCAAATCATGATTTTTAAGATCAAGTGGATTTTTATCTTTATTTATTTCTTGTGAGAAACTTTCTGGTAAAAAATCTTTTTTCTGATCTGCTAATGGAAATGATTTTTTTGAAAACTGCGTGGTTTCAAAAGCATGATCTTGAAAAGCTAGGTTGTCTCTTAATGCCGAAGTCTCCATGGCTTTGAGTAATTCTATCTCCATCTCATGAGGAGACGCAGAATTTTGTGGATCTGTAGCTACAGAATTTCTTTTCATGATCTCTTCAACCCATGGGGCTTTTTCTAAATAATCCCGGAGAGAAGCCTGCACGGCTCTAAATGCAAATGATGCGTCTTGAAACTTGACCTGACTTTTTGTGGGATGCACATTCACATCCACAAATTCAGGATCACACTCCACCCAAACTGCAGCTATTGGATATTCTCCATGCATGAGAAGGGATCTATAAGCTTCCATCACTGCTGCTTGCATTCCTCGATCTTGAATCCAGCGATTTTGAGCAAATAACCAAATTTGACGAGCTGTTTTTGAAGTTGTATTAGGATCTGCAAAAACTGAAAACGCTTTGACAGCTCCTCGTTCAGCTTGTCCTTCATAAAGAGCTTTCATTTCTAAAACCTGCTCCGCACGTTCTTTACGTGAACCCACTGCTGGCCATAAAAATAAAAGGTCTTTACCTTGAAATATTTTAAACTGCACTTGAGGATTTGCTAACGCCAAACCTTTGAGCATTTGTTTAATCTGAACAGATTCTGCAGAATCAGATTTTAAAAATTTTAAACGCACGGGAGTGTTGGCAAAAAGATCTTCGATTTGAACAGTGGTTCCAAAGCTGGCGCCCACAGGATTGACTTCACTGCGACGACCAAATTCAGAAACAATTTGTGAAGCCATTTCTGCCTGAGCCGTTCTGCTTTTAAGAGTCAATCGACTGACGGAAGAAATACTGGCTAAAGCTTCTCCTCTAAAACCAAAAGTTTTAAGTCTCCATAAATCCGTACTGAGTTCAATTTTAGAAGTGGCAAAACGGTCCAAGGCACGAGAAAGATCCTCAAGACTGATCCCCTTCCCATTGTCTGTAACACGAACGTAACGTCCGCCCTGATCATAAAAAATTTCGATTTCTGTGGAGCCCGCGTCTAAACTGTTCTCAACCAGCTCTTTAATCAAATGAGCGGGGCGTTCAACCACTTCTCCCGCGGCAATTTGATCCACAACTTCAGAAGGTAAGACTTTGATTTTCATAGGACCCATCCCACCTAAATTTATTTATAACAAGGGATCAGCTGATCTAAAATATTTTTTGGAGGTGGTTCAACCCAGAGACTTAAAATAAATCCACCATCGCCTGATCCTGTTGGTTTAACAGCTGCCGCTCCTTGAGCATAGAGCCAACGAATATGTTCGCCAACTTCGCCCAGTGCAAGCCCCCATTTATCAAAAACTTCTCCGGCAGAACGAATTGATTTGGCCAAGAGTTCAAATCCCTCTTGAGCATTTTGATTCATCAAAGCTTTTTCACATTGTTCAACGGCTTGATTCATTTGCTCATCTAATTGCGCCCCAAGAACTGGATCTTTTGCAATCAAAGCTTTAACTTTGTTCACGCAATCTAAGGTCACACCTCTTTTGCCTGAATAAGAAACAAACCAAAGTGGTTGCCAATTCATTTTGAGTTCCTTACTGAATCCGTTTTTTCTTTCAAAATGAAGTGGGGCTCCACGCAATGAAACGGCAATATCGACACCGCTGCTTTCTCCGTGAAAAAGATTTTCAAGTTCTTTGGCAAATTCATAAAGTGCTTCTTGCTTGGCTTGTTCAGAATCTTGTGATTGCACAAAACCCATAAAATCAAACCAACGAGCCACGGCCACACAAAGTGTGGCTGAAGCGCCCATACCCGCACCAATACGAATGGCATTTGAGAGAGTTAAGCTGCCTTTAATTAAAGAACGATCTAGTTTTTTAATTTTACAGGCGCGTTCTAAAACTCCCCAAAAGAGAAGCTCTAAATCCTGACCAAATGGACCTGTTAAATTTAAAGTGAGTTTTTCATCGGATTCTTTTTGGATAAATTCTAAATCTAAAGTTCTTGTATGAAGAGGAAAAACCAAAGCCGGAACACCTCGCAAAACGCTGTGCTCTCCAGCTAAAATCCACTTACCTGATACTGATGTCTTAAAGTGCTTCATGGTGTACCCTTCATGAATTTCTTAAAAAGTTTTAAATCCCCAACTCTCAAAAACAGCTCTATGAGATTTTAAAAGCTCAAGATCTTCTTTTTGATAAAGCAAATGAATATTTGCCCCCGCATCCATAGTGACAATGGGACCATTTTTAATTTTTTCCCACTCAAGTCGCACCCACTCAGTCACTTTTAAACTGTGAGGTTCTAAATAATTAAAAGGAGGGCGCGAAGTTAAAAAGAGGGCATGCATATCCCAAAATTCTTCCCAAGTAATTTGAAAGGCCTGATTCCAATTGTTTTTTTTCACTTCTGCAGAAGCGCTGCTTTGAGAGTAGTCTTTGAGCACATGAATTAAATCTTTGAGTCTTAATTCAGCGCGCTCTCTACGACCTTGAAACAACAAACTAGTCGGCACACGCTTGTGAGCCTCGCTCGAAGAAACAACTTTTTTACCTTCTTCAACAATCACCACCATGTGGTGAAGATTTTTAGGAAGTTCTTCAACCGGTCTCACACCCTCAGCATCCCAAAGTCCCCAGGGTTCAAAAAAAGAACGACATGAAGAACCAGAACCCGTGCGGCTGAGCTCGGCTCTTTGAGAAATATCCAATTTATGCAAAGAGTGATTTTCTAAAAAAGTGCAAACCGATTGAGTGAGAGCTGCAAAGCTTGATGCCGAACTGGCAAGACCGCAATCAGACGGAAAGTTATTAGCAGACTCAATTAAAAGCGGTTTTTCAAATTGATAGATTTTTTTAATTTTTTGCACATGACTTAAAAATCTTTGAATGCCTTTTTCAGAAATCTTTATAGCCGCAAACTTTTGTCCCTCAGCTTCAAGAAGTGGTTGCCACTGATCTTGTTGACTGGAGTCCTTTAATAAACTCACCCGCACAAAACTTTTTAAATGAGGAAGTGTGTAGGAGATGCTCGCGTTAGAAGGTTTATTATCAGCGATGTTTTCTTTGCCCATGTATTTAATCAAAGCAATATTAGAAGGAGCTGAACAAATGACAGAATCAATATTTGATGAACTCATTTTATTAGTTCCCTTTAGCCTGAGGCTGTAAATCAGTAATCACTATTCCAGAGCTCATAAAGTCTGGTTCTCCGGAATGATTATCTCCTACGTAAAGACAATTATTTTGCAAAGCCCAGTCCTGAATTATTTTTGAAGAAGTTTTTTGAGTCACAATAAATAAAACATCAGAACCCATGGCGCCACATGATTTAGCGGCCACCACTCCTGATAATGATTTAACAGAACTGATTAAAAATTTTGAATGTTCTGTTTGCCAATTCTTTTTAGCAAGCTCCGCTCCATAGTTGTTAATCGAGTTTACAAATAAATTTGTATTGCGACTTTCAAGAGCTTGAAACAATTGAGTCATGACATCTCTTAATGAACCTAAATCCTGAAGTTTTAAATGATTTAAGTGATCATGTGTTTTTAATTTTTTTTGAGTGTGCACCACATGAAACGTGAGATTTTCAAATAACCACGGAAATTTTTTAATCACGCCTTTTTCGCGGTCAAACCAAGTGAGACCACCTTTGACCATCCCTACTAAATCAGCACCTGAGGGTTTTTGAAAACCCTCACCAGAAACTGTTTTATAGATTGAGAGCATTTCTTTGATGTCCAAAAAATATTCTGCCGAAGAAGCTAATGAAGCCTTTAATGTTCTTAAGGCGTACAACAGTAAGTACTCAGCACTGGATCCACCAAATCCACCGAGACCATTCCAAGGGTCCTTAAAGGTTAAATTCCAACCAGAAAAATCTTTTTTAGAAAGCTCATAAAAACGTCCCGCCGGACTCATTGGATGAAAAGGCGATTTTGAGTGTTCTTGAGAATCTTTAGGATTTACAGCTTCTGCAACCAATTCAAAACGTGGCTCAGTTGATAAAATCAATGCAGGTCCACCTTGAAGAACTAAATACTCCCCTGCTACAAAAGTTTTTGATGGAACGCTTAATTTAAAACGCAAGTTATCTCTCCTCATGAGAAAATTATTAGGATCAGTCATAAATGATATTATTAAATGAGTACAACAGAGTTTTTCAATGCGTTTCACAAAAAAACTCTGTTTATGAATCGTTCTTAATGTTGAATAGTATTAGAAGATCTTAATTCTTTTAAAACTTCCACAGCATTACTGAGTGAAATGCGCTTTCTTTGCGAAAGAATTTCTTCCAAACGTTTTTGTACAAAGGGAATCTCTTTTTCATGAGCTCCCGCACCTAAAGTTAGATTTTTAATATGCAACTTCATGTGACCTTCAATAATCCCTACAGTTGTCAGAGCTCTTAAGGCTCCTAAATTTTGCACAAGACCCACTGAGGCAATCACGCGAGAAAGTTCTGAAGCTGATTTAATATCTAACAACTTTAAACACATTGAAGCCGTAGGATGAAGAGTGGTCACACCACCCACAGTTCCTACAACAAGAGGAGCTACAAATGTTCCCTCTAAATTGTTGCCAACACGTTTCCATTCAGTGATGGATCTGTACTGACCAGATCTCGCTGCATAAGCATGAATACCCGCTTCAACAGCTCTCCAGTCGTTCCCCGTCGCAATCAAAATAGGATCAATCCCATTGAGAACACCTTTATTGTTGGTAGCTGCACGATAAGGATCTTGCATAGCAAAGAGCGAAGCTTCTTCGATTTTTTCAGCCAATTCAGGTTCGATATTTTCAATCACTACGGTTGATTTAGTCAGTTTAGTGTCCACTAAATTTGAGAGAATACACATGGTCACTTTTTCGCCCGTGAGTTCTTCAATCGGATGTTTTAAGTATTCACATACTTGATTGATGATATTGGCACCCATAGCATCACAAGGATTTGCTAAAACATGAACAACAGCCATTAGCGTTCCATCCCCACGATCAATCGCGCGCACTTGAATATCTTTAACTCCGCCACCACGATTCACTAAACCGAAGGCCACTTCTTGATTGGCCATTTTAATAAAATGATCTTTTTGTGCGAGAATTTTTTGTGCGAATTGCTCGTAATGAGAAACTTTTGCGATTTGAATTTGGCCAATGATATCCTGACCAATAGATTCCGTTTTAATATAACCAGATTCTTTTATCCATTTAGCTGTTTTACTGGCCGCTGCAACGATAGAAGTTTCTTCTACAGCCATCGGAATAAAATAATCTTTGTGATCGATTCTAAAATTAGTTGCCACACCCAAAGGCATTTGAAAATAGCCAATGACATTTTCAATAAATTTTTCGCCAAGAGAAATATCTTGAAGGCCACCAGATTTTAAATATTCGGTCTCTTGATAACTTAATAGCCCGCAATCAACGAGAGCCTTCAGTCGTTGATCATAATTTAATTTAGAGAACCCATTAAAAACCTGAGTTAGTTGAGATTTTACATGACCCACAATCACTCCTTAATTTTTAAAACTATTAGTTTCATAATTAGCTGAATATTTTTGATTAAACATCCAGGCTTTTTTTAATTCACTGATCGTTTCAGAATTAGTACAAAACATAGCGATCTTTAATTCTTTTTCAAAAACTTCCATACACTCTACAATTTTATTTTGGCGAACACTTTTGTTGTCATCGTTTTGAATTTCTTCCTTTTGAATTTCTTCAATCGCCGCCATCAAAATAGGTTGTGCAATTCCAACTCGCTTTGCACCCAAGGCCAAAAGTTTTGCAGCTTCAAGACCATTACGTATACCACCAGATGCCCAAATTTCAAATGGGACATCCACAGAACGCGCCTGCAAAAGAGAATCTACTGTGGAGATTCCCCAATCTTGAAAGGTTTGCCCCACTTTGAACGCAGGATCTGCTTCTGCATAACGCAAAGTCTCTACACGTCCCCAATGAGTGCCACCCTTGCCACTGACATCCAAAGCTGCAATTCCTAAATTTTTGCATCTTTCAACGGTCTTTTGACTAAAACCACTGCCCACCTCTTTGAGGATCACAGGGATTTCAAGTTCACGACAAAGTTTTTCAATAGCTTGCGCTCCCCCTTTAAACTGAGGAGTTCCCTCTCTTTGCACACACTCCTGAAGTGGATTTAAGTGCACAAAAAAAGCTTTAGCTTGTAATGAATCAGTGAGTTTTTTAATTTCTGAAGTGGGAGTTTGAATAAGTTGAGTCACACCAATATTGCCAATAAATTGTGTGTTGGGACTTTCTTTGCGAATGCGTTCCCACTCTCCTCTTGCCTCGGAATCAAAGAGTTGTCTGCGTTGAGAACCCACTCCCATCCACCAAGATTTTTCAGCACAGGCTTTAGCAATAGAGAGATTTAGTTTTTCTCCGTCCTTATGACCTGCAGTCATAGAACTTACAAAAAATGGAGAAGAACATTCTGTGCTGAGTGAATTTGTTTTAATATTTATTTGATTGAAATTTAAATCTGGAAGGGCTTCATGAACGAGTTCGATTTTATCAAATCCACCTTGCCCTAAGGTTTGAGATTTGTAATCGAGAGCGATTCTTATATGATCTTGCTTGCGCTTTTCAAATTGCGTTGTGTTTTCCATAAAAAAAAAGACTCCCCTTCTATTGATATTCTTAATGAATATTTGATGAAGAAGAGCCTTTTATATCACAGTCTTAGCAATTAAGCATTAACTTGCTTACAAATTGCTGTAAAAGCTGATGGATTTGAAATTGCCATTTCAGAAAGAACTTTACGGTTAATTTCAAGACCCGCTTTAGTCATAGCACCGATCAATTTAGAGTAAGTAGTGCCATTAAGTCTTGCAGCAGCGTTAATACGCACATTCCACAAGCGACGGAACACTCTTTTTTTAACTTTTCTATCACGATAAGCATACTGTAAGCTTTTATCTACTTTTTCTTTAGCATGTGTGAATGCTCTACCATTAGCTGAATAAAAACCTTTAGCTAATTTTAATACTTTCTTATGTCTGCGTCTTGTTACAACGCCACCTTTTGCGCGAGGCATAGTCTATCTCCTTAAAAAATTAAAATACCAACATACGTTGAACTTGAAGCATATTAGCATCATGAACGTATGCTGTAGCTCCCAACTGACGCTTAACCTTAGAACTCATGTGAGAGTTCAAATGGCGAAGACGAGTGCGTTTATGTTTAACTTTTCCACTTGATAGAAGCTTCATACGCTTCTTAGCACCACTGTGGGTTTTCATTTTCATCGTGTACCTCTTCCCCCGAATTGGCGACCTTACAAAATGTAAGATTCTTGTTGGCCATGATTCAGATGTATTGAAAGACCAGGGACTTACTACTTTTCTCGATAAAGAGCAAGTGAAAATCCCCAAAAGTCTTAAATTATTGTTTTTATTCCTCTAGTTTAAGGAGGATTCTAATCTTCTTCGTCCTCGTCAACTTCATCCTTCATAGGCTCAAGCGGAGCTTGGTTCCCTTTAGGATGTAATTTGAGGTAATCTTTAACTTTTATTGGATCTGGAGCAATCATCAGGAACATTTGCTTCCCTTCCATTTTTGGATTGCTTTCAACCAAACAAATGTCATTAAGAGAGGCAATTACCTTTTGCATCATCCCAAAACCAATTTCTTGATGGGCTAATTCACGACCCATGAATCTCATAGAAACTTTAACTTTATCGCCTTCCAACAAAAAGCGGCGGGCATGCTTAAGTTTAGTTTCAAGATCGTGAACATCCGTACGAGGTCTTAATTGAATCTCTTTGATGCTGACCACAACTTGTTTTTTTCGAGCAGCTACGGTTTTCTTTTTATTTTCATATTTGTACTTACCGTAATCCATGATCTTACATGTTGGGGGAGCTGCTGTTGGAGCAATTTCAATTAAATCCAACCCTCTGTCTTCTGCCAGTCTAACCCCTTCAGGAACTGTCATCACACCCAACATAACGCCCTCTTCATCGATCACACGAATCTGTGGAGCGCGAATCTCTCGGTTAACTCTAAGCGAATCCTTACCTTTTTCTTTCTTTGGACCGCCCATGCCTCCCTTAAAATCTTTTCTGCCTTCAAACTTGTTAATGGTAAACCTCCTCTAAAAAGTTTCTAATTTTACATCCTACATTAACTTTAGGATCGAACATCTTTCGATGTCCCATTGTATCTTACTTAAAACCTTATAAGAAACCCTAAACTTGAAATTATCAAACTAAGGCCTCAAATAGTTAACTCACTCCTTATGAACCCATTAATGGAGATTGTAAAAGCCTTTCTGCAATATCCTTACGGAGCAGATCCCTTAACTGTTCTAAAGTGAGGTCATTATGCATACTTCCGTTTCTTAAACGCAGGCTCACAGTTTTATTTTCAGCCTCTTTATCACCCACAATCACCATATACGGCACTTTAGCCATTTGAGCTTCACGGATTTTAAAGTTAAGTTTTTCGTTACGATCATCAAACTGAACGCGGACTTTATCGCTTTTTAAAGTCGATTCAATCGTACGGCAAAACTCATTCACTCTATCAGTCACATTTAAAATTTGAACCTGTTGAGGAGCCATCCAAGTCGGTAAATGACCTGCCATATGCTCCAAATACACACTGATAAATCTCTCCAAAGAACCTAAAATAGCTCTATGAAGCATCACAGGACGATGCTCTTTATTATCTTCAGCTGTGTAACTCAACTCAAATGCCTCTGGCATATTGAAGTCACATTGAAGAGTTCCTAATTGCCATGGACGTTTTAAAGCATCGACAAACATGATATCCAATTTAGGACCATAAAAAGCGCCATCACCAGGATTAATTGTATACGGAAGATTTAAACCTTCTAAAGCCGCTTTTAAAGCTGATTCAGCACGATCCCATACCTCTTCAGCACCCATTCTGTTTTCAGGGCGAGTTGATAAAAAGATTTTGTAATTATCCATACCCAATTTTGAATAAACTGTATTGAGAAGCTTCATAAAGTTCGCAATCTCAGTTTGTAGCTGATCTACACGGCAAAATACGTGAGCATCATCTTGGCAAAAAGTACGAACACGACTGAGGCCATGCATAGTTCCAGATTTTTCAGCACGGTGAAGGCGACCAAAATCTGCCATTCTTAATGGCAACTCTCTGTAAGAGTGTTTTTCAGAAGCAAATAATAAACAATGAGAAGGGCAATTCATTGGTTTAGATGCAAAATCTCTCTCGTCCATACGAGTGAAGTACATATTCTCTTTGTAGTTTTGCAAATGTCCTGAAGTTTTAAATAAGTTCACATCAAAAATTTGCGGAGTGATCACCTCTTGGTAATCAAATTGCTGATACAACTCGCGAAGATATTTTTGCAATTCATGATAGATGTGCGCGCCTTTACCAGTAAAAAATGGAGAACCTGGTGCCCACTCATGAAAGTGAAACAAACCCAATTCTTTACCCAATTTACGGTGATCTCTTTTTTTAGCTTCTTCAAGATTATGAAGATGCTCATCCAATTCTTTTTTATCCTTAAATGCTGTTGCGTAGATTCTTTGGAGCATAGGATTTTTTTCATCCCCTCTCCAGTAAGCACCCGCCACGCTTAAAAGTTTAAAAGCTTTAATTTGACCAGTGCTTTGCACGTGAGGTCCACGACAAAGATCAAACCAATCGCCTTGATGGTAAATACCAACAACAGTTTCACCTTTAGTTTGAAGATCTTTAATCAACTCAACTTTAAAGCGCTCGCTTTTTGATTGAAATTTTTCAATAGCAGCATCGATTTTCCATTCTTCACGCACCAATGGATAATCTTTAGAAACGATTTCTTGCATGCTTTTTTCGATTTTTTCAAAATGCTCATCGCTGAATGCAAAAGGAGAATCAAAATCGTAATAAAAACCATTGTCGATCACAGGACCAATAGTCACTTTAACTTCTGGCCAAATTCTTTGCACCGCTTGAGCCATAATGTGAGCACATGAGTGACGAATCACTTCATTTGCTTCTTCACTACGAGTGGTGATGATTTCTAATTTAGTTTGATCTTTAAGTGGTGTTCTAAAATCAACAATCTCATGGAAGCCATTAAGTTTAGCACCGAGAGTTTCTTTTGCTAAACGAGCTCCAATGGTTTGTGCAACTTCAAGAGTTGATGGTTCGTGATCAAAAACTTTTGTCGAATTGTCTGGAAGTATAATTGTAATTTGTGGCATGTTTTCTTGCATCTTTTTATGACTTGAGATTTGAGTTAATGAGTAGATAATTGTAATACAAAACTGACTTTAGCATGACTAGATTTCTATTCTGACCACAGCGTGGGGTCAATCTAAAAACAAAGGTGCATATGGAATTAATGACCATTTTCAATGTTTTAAAGACTCTTCATATTGCAACTGTCAGCCTCAGTTTAAGCTTTTTTCTCATCCGAGGACTCTGGATGGTCCGACAGTCGCCCCACCTGCAAATGAAATGGGTGCGAATTGCCCCTCACATCGTGGACACTTTACTTCTGGGATCAGCCCTCGGACTCTCATATTTGACTCACCAGTACCCCTTTGTGCAATCCTGGCTCACCATGAAATTCTTATTATTAATTGCCTATATTCTTCTAGGAACAATTGCCCTTAAAAGAGGCAAAACTCGCAAAATTAAAGTCATCTGCCTTATTCTTGCTATATTATGCGCCAGTTTTATTGTGGCTATTGCTCTTACAAAATCACCTTTAGGATTTTTAGGAATCTAGATTTTATCAATTTGATTAATGCTGAGCAGTGAGCGCAATTCCATAGGAAGATTGAACGCAGACTTTTTAAAAAATTTGCATGCAACTCACAACTCTAGAAAACAGAGGCAATTTTTTACGGGGATTAATTTCTAAAAATCTAAATGGATCTGCTTTAAATTTTTCAGCTTTAATTCCAATTTTTTGAGGACGCAAACTAGCGATCCAATATTCTTTTCCGTTGATCTCAACCTTTTCGCTCGAGAGATTCTTATTGCCAATTAAAAGGGTCGGCTTCAATGGCCAAACTTGAGCATCCATTCTGAGTTCAAACTCAGTTCCTTTAATTTGCTTCTCAGAGTAGGCCTCAAAGATTTCTAGGCCTGTTTCTAAATCTGAATAAATCTTTTTTGCATGAATACTCTCAACAAGCTCATTCACCATTTGATCCAGTAAAGGATCATTCACTTTGAGTAATTCTTTAACTCTCAACCAATCAGCTTGAATTTTAGTGCCCGTAAAAAATCGAGAGTATTGCTGAGGTGTGACCCATTCAAAGGGCTCTAAATATTGAGGGCGTGCTAGATAATCCATCACTAAAATCAAAAATTTTGCAAGCGCTTGAGCATGCTCGGGAGTTGGGGGCGGACGAATCACTCTAAACTCCACTGTCAGAGGATCCTTAAGATCATTCTTAGTGTCAGAACTTAAATCAAATAATTGTTTTAAACCAATGTATCGATAATGAGCAAAATAGCCCTTAAATCCGATCCCCTTAGTCCAATTCACTATGTTAATATCATACCTCAATAAATCCAAAAGTTTGAGGAGACCATTTTCATGGGAATCCACGTGAGAGTATTTTTCGAACCAATTATCATAATCATCTATGATGCTTTTAAAAGAAAACTGACGATCCTTTGCATGAAATGTTTCGATATTTGAATTCATTCCCACATCATAGGCTTCAGCAAAACCAAATAAGAGCGAGGGATGTTTATGAAAAAAAACAAGGACATTTCTTAAGAGGTTTTCATGAATATAAAATGGGCTTTCATCAAGAGATCTCCCTCCAATATGAAAATGACCCATCCCAGATCTCTCTGCCGCAGAATTCACATAAGGAACTAAACCCACAGCCTTTGCGGACTCATAAATGGGTCGAGCGGTTGGAATAATTTGATACACAGTTTTAGGAGTCGTATTGAACTCAATGGTGACGGGCTCAGCATTTATCACATAACGTCCATCATCAGGAGTGTTAATGAACCATCCTTCTTTTAATCCCGTTTTGGGAGTGAGAACATCTTCGGTCCAATTTTTTTTATGAAGATAGACTTCGAGCATTTCTAAAATTTTTTGTTGCTTATAAGGAGTCGACATTGTGTTACGACCCGGTTCTCTGAGCATTTCAGCATCCTGAAAGGTGTACTCAATTCCAAAGAGAGTTTTATTGGGATCTATATATTTTTGGGCGAAACTCAAAGACGAAAGGAAAGTGATGAGAACGAAGACGTAAAGATTGTATAAATTATTATCAAGAAGACACTTTACGTGTTTCACTGAATCCCCCCCTTTAAAATGTAGAATCTCAGAATCATTAAAGATTCTTACATCAGGAGAAATTAACGCCCCAGACTTTTAAATTCCAAGATTCAACATAGCAAAGGGAGTACCATAAAAAAAGGCTCCCTTTTGAGGAGCCTTCTTTGAAGCTTCGTTTATTAAAAACTTATTAAAATTAATAAGTCACAGTGTGGTTAACACATTCATGTAAACGAGGATCTTTAAGCGGCACTAGGCTGTTTGAAGATAAAAACTTTTGAACGCTCAAAAGGAATAATCCACCAAAACCTAAGAACATGCCGACTTCCCATAAAGAGAACACCACATGATTGTCATTAAAGTTAGGGTAAACCAACCAGTAGATATCTAAATACTGCATTGCTAAAATCAAGATACAAATCACAGCTAAGTGAGTTGTGCTTCTTTTAGCAGCTTTTGGAAGTAATGATAAAAATGGAACGATAAATCTAAAAATCAAAAGACCAAAAGAAACGTAAATCCACCCACCATGAGCTCTTAAAATGTAAAACTCAGTCTCTTCAGGAATGTTTGCGTACCAAATTAACATAAATTGTGAAAACGCAATGTAAGCCCAAAATACTGTGAAACCTTTTAAAAACTTAGCCACATCATGCTGATGTTCATCAGTGATGTAACCTTTGATCAAACCATGTTTACGAACAAACATCATGATTAAAATCAAAGCAGCCATTGTAGATTGGAACATACCTGCAAAAGTATAAATTCCAAAAATTGTAGAGTACCAGTATGGAGATAAAGTCATAAATAAATCCATGCTAAACAATGTAAATCCAAGAGCAAATACCACAAGGAATTTTACTGAAAGGCCAAGATTTTTATTTGTGAGTTCTTCATTACCAGTTTTATCTTGCTCTAATGAATTTCCAACAATTGCTTTAGCAAACCAGAACATTGCTCCAGCAAAAATAAACCAACGAAGTGCAGTAAATGGAACATTCAAATAAGCAGCTTTAGATTGCAGAATAGCATCTTCAGCAACTCTTTGAGCATCTGCCCATGGATAAAGGTGCTTAATACCAAACAACAAAACCATCGCGCCCAAAAGGACAAATGGAATAAATGCTGTGAAGGATTCAACCATTCTTCTAACAGACACACTCCAACCAGATCTAACAACATGGTTAACAGCTGCGAAGAAAAGGCCACCAATAGCCAAACACGCGAAAAAGAAATAACTTGTTAAGTAAGCTTGCCACATTCTTTGAGGATCTTTAATAAATCCCAAAATAAAAGTGAGGGCACCGATTGCAATAAAAGAAAATGCCATTGTTTGCGCATTTTTTGAAGGCACGTATTTGCCAACATGCAAGCTGTTTTGTGTATGTGAACTGTGAGAACCAGCCATTTGAATTTCCTCTCAATAAATTTTTAAACTTTTCTCAAATCAATTACTTGATTTACTAACTACTTATTGTTTTTTTGTAAAAAACGAATGTAGTTAACAACCTGCCATCTGTATTTTTGAGGAATATGAGCTGCGTATGGACCCATCAAACCCTGACCCTCAGTGATTACATGATAGAGGTGACCATCAGTCCAACCTTTCACTTTATCAGAATGCAAAGTGGGTGGTTTCAACATCATTAAAGAAGCAACGTTTCCGTCGCCTTTTCCTGTGTCACCATGACAAATTGCACAGTTTGTAAAGTAAAGTTTTTGTCCTTTTACTAAAACTGTTTCAGAAAAATCTCCCGCCATTGGATTGATATTTTTATCAGCTCCAGCAACATCACCTTTGAATGCATAAGGCTTAAAACCTACAGGCGCTGTATTTTCAGCAGGAACTCTCATTCCAATACCATCTGGTGAAGACTCATCATATTCCTGAGCTTTAACAGCAGGGCTTTCCATCATGTCTTGAATCAATTCCACATTGGGCTTCAATGTGTTGCTACAAGCTGACAAAATAAAAAAACCGCAAACTACCATTATTGATTTTAAAATTAAGTTCATTTTCATCTGTCCGTTGTTAATCTGTTGTTTCATCAGCGGCTCCCTTAAAATTCTGCTTTTTTAACTTCAACAGCGCCGTGAGTTTTTAATAAAGCTTCAATTTTAGCTTCATTAAAACCTTTTGCAGACTGAGGAATAAAAAGAGCGAATTTATGACAGGTTAAATCTAAATCGATTGGCTTTTGAGCCTTACCTGGAATTCCGCATTTGATAAACATCGCAACTACTGAAGAAAGAGCTGCAAATAAAATAGTTAACTCAAATATAATTGGAATAAATGCTGGCAATGAAAAGAAAGGTTTTCCACCCACATTGATTGGCCAGTTCACTGCTGAAGTCCACCAAGTAAAAGTGAGACCTATAGTTAATCCTGTTATACCTGCAATAAAAGTGACGTAAGGAATTCCTGAACGAGGAATTCCACAAGCTTCTTCCATTCCGTGCACAGGATATGGAGTGATGGCTTCAAAATCTTCGCCCACCATCTCACGAACTTTATAAGCAGCTTCTACTGTTTGATGTTCATCAGTAAAAATCCCTGCAATCCCCATCTGTGATTTACTCATGATGTCCTCCATGATGTCCGTTATGTCCACCGTGATCATCGCGACCTACAGGTAAAACAGGTTTAATCTCTGCAATTGAAATAGCTGGAATCGCACGAAGGTAAAGTAAGAAGATCGTAAAGAACATACCAAAGCTTCCTACGAGAATTCCAGTATCCCACATTGACCAAGCGTAATTACCCCAAGAAGCTGGTAAGAAATCTCTGTGCAATGAAGTCACAGTGATCACAAAACGCTCAAACCACATTCCGATATTTACGAAGATACTCACAACAAACATCACTGGGATGCTTCTTCTGAATTTTCTAAACCAGAACAATTGAGGAATAACCACGTTACAACAAATCATAATCCAATAAGACCATGCATAAGGTCCTAAAGCTCTGTTCATGAACACATAACGCTCATATTGATTGCCAGAATACCATGCAATGAAAAACTCAGATGCATAAGCATAACCAACCATCATACCCGTCATCATGATGATTTTGTTCATCACTTCCATATGATCAAGAGTGATGTAATCTTTGAATTTTGGATATCCAATTCTCACTAGAGACATCAAAGTCACAACCATCCCGAAACCAGAAAAGATCGCTCCCGCAACGAAGTACGGAGGGAAGATTGTCGTATGCCATCCTGGAAGATGAGAAACCGCGAAGTCGAACGATACGATTGTATGAACCGAAAGAACAAGTGGAGTTGAAAGAGCTGCTAGTAACATATAGAGCATTTCAAAATGACTCCAGTTACGAGCTGTTCCTCTCCATCCCATTGCTAATAGACCATAGATCTTTTTACGAACTGGATGTTGAGCACGATCTCTTACAGTTGCAAAATCCGGAATCATCCCAACAAACCAGAACACACTTGAAACAGTTGCGTAAGTAGATACCGCAAACACATCCCATAAAAGTGGTGATCTGAAGTTAGTCCAAAGTGGACCCCTTTGATTTGGATATGGAAATAACCAGTAATCCAACCAAGGACGTCCTGTATGAATCAACGGAAAGATCCCCGCAGTCATAACCGCAAATACAGTCATGGCTTCGGCTGTTCTTGCTACAGAAGTTCTCCACTTTTGACGGAATAAGAAAAGGATTGCAGAAATCAATGTTCCCGCATGTCCGATACCAATCCAAAATACGAAAGTGATGATCATTGTACCCCAAGCAACTGGACTGTTAACACCTAACAAACCCATACCTGTAGAAACAACGATTGCAATAGTTGTGATGTAAAACAAAAACAATGTCTTTGCACTTAAGAAAAGACCCAACCATCCTTTTGATGGAATTGTCTCGATGGGTTCACAAATATCATTAGTGATGTCTTTTAATGTCTTATCCCCAAGGATTAATTGATTTCGACGCATCATACGTGTTCACCTTTTTTGTGGTTATTGCCTGAGGTCTCTTTACCGTTATTACGAATTTTAGTGAGGTATCTTACAGACGGAGCTGCATTGAACTCTTCTAAAACTGCATAAGAACGAGGTTCTGCTTTAAATAATTTTGCCACTCTTGAATCTGGATCATTCAAATCACCAAAAGTGATAGCATCAGCAGGACAACTTTGTTCACAAGCAACTTTGATGTCTCCATCTTTTAACTTGCGTTCATCAAGCTTAGCCGCATTTTTTGCGCTCTTAATTCTTTGAACGCAGAAAGTACATTTCTCCATAACCCCTCTCACACGAACTGTTACATCCGGGTTAAGAGCTAAGTGAAGAGGCTTATCAATATTTTTAGTGTAAGCAAACCAGTTGAAACGACGAACTTTGTATGGACAGTTATTTGCGCAATAACGGGTTCCTACACAACGGTTGTAAACCATTTCGTTCAAACCTTCGCTACTGTGAACAGTTGCCAATACCGGACAAACAGTTTCACAAGGAGCGTTGTCACATTGTTGACACATCATCGGTTGGAAAATAACTCCATCTGGATTTGTTGGATCGCCAGAATAGTATCTATCGATACGAATCCAAGCCATCTCACGTCCTTGCATCACATATTTTTTACCAACAACTGAGATGTTGTTTTCAGAGTAACATGCTGTTGTACAAGCACTGCAACCAGTACATGCATTAAGATCAACCGCCATACCCCATTTGTGACCATTGTATTGGTGACCAGACCAAATAGACCAAGTCTCATGTTTATGAAGACCAGCCTCTTTGTTTTTTAAATAATCTTTAAGAGTCGCTTCAGCTGCGATCAAACGACCTTCCATAGAATGGTGAGTTTGAGTTTGAGCTAAACGATCTGTTTTTCCAGTTTTCTTAAAAGTCACGATTTGGCCAGAAGCTACATGTTTACCTTCAATAACTGAAGATAATTTGTAAGCATTTGCACCCACATCGTTTCCAACTTTTCCAACGTTTGTTCTACCAAAACCTACGGCTACGGCAAAAACGTCTTCATGAAGACCTGGTTGAATGTGAACTGGAACTTGAATTTTTTGAGTTCCAACAGCTAACTCAAGAACTTCACCTTCTTTAAGGCTGTGTTTTTGAGCCGTCGCCATTGCCACACTCACATAGTTGCCCCAAGTGACTTTAGTCACAGGATCTGCAACTTCGTGTAACCAAGAAACATTGGCAAGAGTTCCATCACCCAAACCTACTGTTGGGTAAAGAACAAGTTCCATTCCCTCTTCAGCTTTAGGAGCTTTAATTGAAGTGAAAGCCTCTAACTTAAAAGTTCTTTCAGCGTGAGAAATTTGAGCCGCCTCTGGATTCATCACTCCTTTTTGAAGAGCTGTTTCCCAGAAAGTTTCAAAGCTAAGACCTTTTCCGATACGCGGAAAAACCACGTCTTTAGCAAAAGCTCTTAGGTAGTCATAGTAAGACTCCATTTGTAATCTTGCAGAACCTTTTTTAGCTTCAAAAGCCCAACTCATAAGACTGAATTGGAAGCTACGAGTGTCATACATAGCGCGGATTGAAGGTTGTTGAATGCTGTACACGCCTTCAGTGAGTTCTAAGTCACCCCAAGACTCTAAAGAGTGTGAATCTGTTGCTACGTAATTTGCGATTAATCCTGTTTCATCATTACGATCACCGCAGTAAATAACCATTTCAACATTTTTTACAGCTTCTGCAAAACCAAATTCTGCAGGAAGAGCGTAGATTGGATTCACTCTGTGGATGATAAGAGTTTTAACTTTCTTCGCACTCATGTCTTTGATGAGATCAAGCATTTCTGCGTAAGAAGATTTCATACCAAGGCTGACACCTTTAGTAAGAACAGTTTTTCCATCATTGCCTAGAGCTGAGTTTAAAAGATTCACGGCTGCTTGTAGAGCTGCAGATTGAGCTGTTTTAGTTTCAATACCACCAGCTACAACAAGAGACGCACCTTTGTTTTCCCAAAGATCTGCAGCTAATTGAGACATCATTGCAGGCTCAACTTTAAGTGCAGAAATTTGAGAAGCATAACCAGCAATCACTTCTTTAATTTTTGAATCGCCCGCGTATTTGCTCAAACCTTTTTTAACAACGATCTCATTTAAGAGAGCCATTGCAACTGCAGTTTGTTGTGAAGGCTTAATACGAACTCTCACATCCGCATTTGAACCCGTTAATGAAAAGTTAGAATTGAAAGCCACTAACTTGCTCATATTTTTGATATCTTTACGTCCAGCTGCAAATTGCTTTGTAAACTGAACTGGAGACATCCAAGTTCCTAAGAAGTCAGCATCGATACTTACAATAACTTGAGCTTTATCAAATCTGTAAGTTGGAACAACGTCATCGCCGAATCCAGCTTTTTGACCTTCACGAACTTCGTCATGCGCAAGAGATTCCCACATCACGTGGTTAGCTTGAAATGCCGTTGAAAATTCTTTGATCAATTCACGAGTTGCAGGAGAAGCTACTGAACCTGTCAAAACTGTTACGCCACCTTTTACAAGTTGAGCCGCAACATCTTTATCAAGATCTTCCCATTTAACAGAAACAGTGTCTCTGTTAGTTTTTGTTTTATTTAAAAGATTCTTTTTTGGTCCTTGTAAACGATCTGGATCATAAAGACCTAAAATAAATCCTTGAGCTCTCATATTGAGTCCACCCTTATTGAAAGGGTGCTCAGGGTTACCTTCGATTTTTATAGGACGACCTTCACGAGTTTTAACAAGTAAACCTAAACCTTCTGATCCATCAAAGTAAGTTGATGTGTAAAAGTTTGCGATCCCTTGAGTGACTTCCTCAGGTTGTTTATTGTATGGAATAATTTTTTGAACAGGACGACGAATGCAACCCGCAGATGCCATCGCAAGGGAAGCGCCCATGAGTTTTAAAAACTCACGACGAGCCACTCCATCTTCTTTATCACCTTCTTTTAAAGGAGAAGACATAAATTCTTGCTCAGCCATTTGTTGAAATTCAGGATCTTGAGCCCATTGCTCAAGACTTGACCAGAAGCGCGTGTCACGAGTCGACTTTTTTGACTCTTGTTGCTTTATAATCTCAGACATAATTCCTCTTTAATGATGGCAAGTTGTACAGTTAAGTGGAGCTTTATTTTTTTGTTCACGATGACAATTAACACACCAGCCCATAGATAAATCTGAAAACTGTGCGATTTTTTTCATTGTCTCAACTGGTCCGTGACATGTTTGGCAATTTACACCCTTAGCGATATGAGCCGAGTGATTGAAGCTAACATGATCAGGCAACATGTGAACTTTAACCCATTCAATGGATTTACCCGCTTCGTAAGTTTCACGAAGTTTTTGAATGTTTGGTTTATCCGTTAAAACTTGAACGTGGCAATTCATACAAGTTTGAAGAGCTGGAATCGTCGAATGACGAGATCTCTCCACTTGATTATGACAGTATTGACATTGAATTCCTTGTTTCCCTACATGGAGAGAATGGTCGAATGGAATCGGCTGATCAGGAGAATACCCCTTATTGTAGCCAATTCCCGGTTGAAATTTAGAACAACCGATCAAAGTCATCGACGTTGCCGACGATATTAATAATAGTATTGCAAGAACTCCCGAAGAAGGCCTTGCAAATACAGAGCTCAGTGAAGATAAGAATCTCACCTTAAACCACGAAAAAATCACTTTCAGAGGCATAACATCCCTTTTCAGTTAACTTGCTGTGATGCGAGTTGGTGTCATCGTTATAAATATGGAATTTCTAGTTAAAAACTGTTTTTACAAAAAATTCAATAAAGTTTTTTGAAAACTAGTTGAAAAAAATCCTGACAGGTTTAATTAAAATAAAATATTGCCTACTTTTAAGGCAGTAAAAAATTCAAGATAAAAAACTTTGATTCTATTTGCTTTGATTAAAGGCACTTCCTAGTTCCATTGAGCTTCAAACTCCCCAAAATCTCTCAATATTTTTTTGACTCTGTAAATCATTTCCAAATGAGTGACTCTCTTTTAAAAATCATTTTCAATCACTTCCTTAATTTGATGAAGGACTTCCATGAAAACAGATTTAATTTCTCCACCCCCTCACTTTACAAAAAATTCACTAATTAATAGAGATCAGTATTTAAAAATGTATCAAGAGTCGATCACTCAACCCGAAAAATTTTGGGCGGAACAAGCTGAACGCCTCCATTGGTTTAAAAAATGGGATAGAGTTAAAAATGTGAGCTTTAAAAACCCTGTTTCCATTAAATGGTTCGAGGGCGCTCAACTCAATGTCAGCTACAATTGCATCGACCGGCACTTACCGCACAAAGCGGACCAAACGGCATTTATTTGGGAAGCCGATCATCCTCAAACCCCTTCGCAAAAAATTACTTATCAAAAACTTTTTGTGAACGTTTGCAAAATGGCCAATGTCCTTAAAAAAAATGGTGTTAAAAAAGGCGATCGCGTCACTATTTATATGCCGATGATTCCTGAAGCGATCTATGCCATGCTCGCTTGCTCAAGAGTGGGGGCAGTTCACTCTGTGATTTTTGGCGGATTCTCCCCAGACTCTCTCGTGGATCGCATTCTTGATTGCGATTCTCACTTTGTCATTACTGCCGACGAAGGCCTCCGTGGTGGCAAAAAAGTTCCACTCAAAGAAAACTTAGAAATCGCCCTTCAAAAATTAGATTCTCAATCCAAAGAACAATTTGTAAAAAAAGTTCTCTGTATTCAACACACCGGTGATAAGGTGTCTTGGAACCCAACGCGAGATCTTTGGTGGCATGATGAACTCAAAACAGTCTCTGAAATCTGCCCACCAGAAGTGATGGATGCTGAAGACCCACTTTTTATTCTCTACACTTCGGGCTCAACCAATAAACCTAAAGGAGTTCTTCACACAACTGCTGGTTATTTGCTTTATGCAAGCCTCACTCATCAGTATGTCTTTGATATTCAATCAAAAGATATTTACTGGTGCACGGCCGATGTCGGTTGGATTACTGGCCATAGTTATATTGTTTACGGCCCGCTCGCTAATGGTTGCACCTCTTTAATTTTTGAAGGGGTTCCTCATTACCCAACGGCTTCAAGATTTTGGGAAATCATAGACAAACACCAAGTCACCATTTTTTATACAGCTCCCACTGCTTTAAGAGCTCTCATGCGCGAAGGCGATGCCCCCGTTCTTAAAACTTCTCGCAAAAGTCTTCGCTTACTCGGCAGCGTGGGTGAGCCTATTAATCCAGAAGCCTGGAACTGGTATCACAAAGTTGTGGGCGAGAGCCGTTGCCCCATTGTCGATACTTGGTGGCAAACCGAAACAGGGGGGATTTTAATTTCTCCTCTACCAGGGGCCACTTCTTTAAAACCAGGATCTGCCACTCTTCCGTTTTTTGGAATCAAACCTAAAATTCTTCACCCCACTCAAACAGATTTAGATAAACAAGAACTCCATCTTCATCCAGAATCTGATAATGAATTTCAAGACGAAGTGGATCAGGGTGGAGAAGCTGAGGGCGTGCTTGTGATTGCAGATTCTTGGCCAGGACAAATGAGAACTGTTTATAAAAATCACGATCGCTTTTTTGAAACCTACTTTGCTGCTTACCCTGGATATTATTTTACCGGAGACGGTTGCCGCAGAGATCATGATGGTTATTATTGGATTACAGGCAGAGTCGATGATGTGATCAATGTTTCAGGCCATCGTCTTGGCACTGCAGAAGTCGAATCGGCTCTTGTTGCTCACACCAGCGTGGCTGAAGCCGCCGTGGTTGGCTACCCTCACGATATTAAAGGGCAAGGCATCTATGCCTATGTCACTCTTAAAACTGGAGTGGTGCCGACTCCTGAATTAAAACAACAACTCATTAAATGGGTGGGAGAAGAAATTTCTCCCATCGCAAAACCAGATCTTTTGCAATGGGCTCCGGGCCTCCCAAAAACTCGTTCTGGAAAAATCATGAGACGTATTTTAAGAAAGATTGCAGAGAACCACACCTATCAACTGGGTGATACTTCCACTCTTGCGGATCCCACTGTGGTGGCGGACTTGATTCAAAATCGTTTAAATTTGGCTCTCGTTAGATAATTTAAAATTAAGGAAACTCTTAAGGCTTAAGAGTTTCCTTGCCGACCTCTAATAAATCGCTCCATCGTGTAGTGTAGGCGCGGCTCTTCATGTCTGAAAGCATTTTAGAAAAAGGATTGATTCCGCAGGCTGCAAACTTAAGCGCGCCTCGGCCTTCAAACTGATTGATCTCATCGAGAGTGCTCATGAGCTTGAGCTCTTCTGCAGAGTCGTGCTTGTAAAAAAGATCCATCTGACTTTGCGATCTTTTTTGCAGATTCATAAACATCACACCTGCTTTTTTATATTCATAACCGTCTCGATAAATGCGATCTAAACATTCAAAAGCACTTTTGATCAACTTATTAGTCACCGCTGAACCTGAGAGCAAATCCATCGTGCACGAATTATAATATTGAGGAGTATTTTTAAAAGGATTGGTTTGAATAAAAACCATAATTGTTTTGGTCAGAGCCTCTTGCTTTCTTAATTTTTCGGCCGCTGTGCTCACATGGTTAGCCACGGCTTCGCGCAAGGAGGCTAAATCAAAAATAGGCTGCCCAAAAGAACGTGAAGAAATAATTTGCTGCTGATCTTTTTTTTCAATTTCTAAATCAAAACAAGGAATGCCCTTAAGCTCTCGTAAAATATTTTTACCCACAATCGTGAGCATTCTTTGTATTTCAAACTCATTGGCATTTTTTAAATCAAAAGCCGTATGAATGCCGCGCACTTTTAATTTAGCCGCAGATTTACGCCCGATTCCCCAAACATCTTCCACCGGAAATTTTTTAAGAATGGGATCCACTGTTTGCGGATCCATTAAATTAAAAACTCCTTGAGTCGCTACTTTATTTTTTTTGGCATAGGCATTGGCTACTTTAGCGAGAACTTTTGTGGGAGCTATCCCTACAGAAACAGGGATTCCTGAATTCTGAAACACTGTTTGACGTATCTCATGACCATAATCACTCAAAGTATTGGCCGCAAATCCCTTCAGTGAGAGAAAAGCCTCATCAATACTGTAGACTTCCATTTCAGGAGTGAATTGCGCTAAAGTTGTCATCACCCGACGACTCATATCTCCATACAAAGTGTAGTTGGAAGAAAAAACCTGCACTCCATTTTTTTTACAAAACTCACGGATTTTAAAAAAAGGTTCCCCCATTTTAATTCCCAAAGCTTTGGATTCATCAGTTCTGGCCACTACACACCCATCGTTATTACTTAAAACAATCACAGGTTTTCGGTTGAGATGGGGCTGAAAAACTCTCTCGCAAGAACAATAAAAAGAATTGCAATCCACGAGAGCAATTGCCTGAGGATGGATCTTGAGCGATGAGTTCTCAAGAGATTCAGTTTTATGATTCGGAACAGATTTTAAAGACATGATCAAACCTACACTCAATTTAAATTAACTGAAAATTTACAAAGCCCTTAAGTGAGTTTATGAATACAATGAACAGCGACACCCCAAACTTGAAAATCCATTTCAGCCGTCACCTGAATCGGATTGTATTTAGGATTTTCTGGTTGCAAAATAATTTGCGCACCATTTTTAATCAACCGCTTTAGAGTGAATTCTCCATTGATCACAGCCAGCACCACTTGCCCACTGCGCGGTTGAACAGAACGATCAATAATTAAGATATCTCCCTCAAAAATGCCTTCATCAATCATGCTGTCACCTTTAGCTCGCACAAAAAAAGTAGCCGCAGGTTTTTTAACTAATAAGTCATTCAGATCTAAAGGGCCATCGAGATATTCATCTGCAGGACTTGGAAAACCACAAGAGACAGAGCTGCTATAGAGATAAGAAACTTCTTGTTTTTTAAGAGCCGTACTTTGATTTTTCATATAGAATTATTTTTCCCTATTAAACAGATTGTTTCCAAATTTGAATCGCTTCGATTTCTTCCTGAGAAGGTTTTCTTTTTTCCCAACCCTTAGCCATATGTCGATCCAAAGAAACCTGCCACTCAAGATCGATTCGACTGTCGCGCAAAAATTGATAGCGTTGTTGAGGAGTCATAGAGCGACTTTGCAGCCAAGACGAGATGTCTTTTTCTGCTATAACAATTAAACTTCGATCGTGTCCACAGCTAAAAAAGAAGGGATAAGGATCATCCGTCAATAGAGTAAATGTGTCATGAATTTCTCCCGTAATTTGGCTCACCCATTGAGAATAAAGACCCGCCACGTAAAAAATTTCATTATTTTTTTGTGAAAATTGAATAATATTCCCAGCCTCAGAACCAAAGTAACTGGATTCAATAGCTGCATTCATAGGCACTAAACAAGTCCAAGCATTTTGAAATGCTTCACGCCAAGTTGGAACTTGATAAATATACTCTAGACCACTCGTTGAAGAAGATGGTTTTTTGGACGTACTTTTGGAAGCACTCTTGATGCGATTCATTCGCGCATTGTAGGTCGTCCATTTATAGGGGAACTCTTGGCTCCATGTTGGGCAAAGAGAGAAACACATTTCTTGCAATTGCAATTCACCTTGTGCATTGGCAAAGATCACGGGAGCAAGATCCGTTTTCATAAAACCTCGCACACGAATATCCCAAGATCGCGTTTTTAATTCTTCAGAAATGCGTAATTTAAAATTTTGACCTAAATCTGCAACATCAGCCTTTAACGTAAATTGTGCACACATGGACCACTCGTTTCTACTTTTAACATCTCTCCCTCTAGAATCTCTATTTATAAGATCAGAATCAATCATTACCTTGACTGCGAGTCTAGCTCTTCAATAAATTGTGTTTTTTATAAAGCCCTCCACAATCCACAGGTGCCCCATGAATTTAAAATCACTCATTAGAGATATCCCTGATTTTCCTAAAAAAAATATTCTTTTTAGAGACATCTCTCCTCTTCTTGCCAATCCCCAAGCTCTTGATTATGTGGCCGAGGTGTTTGCGCAAAATTTAAATCTCCAAGACACACATTACTTTGGCGGGATCGAATCTCGTGGTTTTATTTTAGCCACTCTGATGTCTGCTAAATTTAAAAAAGGATTTATTCCTATTCGCAAAGCCGGCAAACTTCCGCCGCCAGTTTTTCAAGAAAGCTACGATTTAGAGTACGGCTCAGCCACCTTGGAAGCTCAGCCCGGCCAAGGCAATATTATTATTTTAGATGATGTCCTCGCAACGGGAGGAACCTTGCAAGCTTCTATCAAAGTTTGCCAAAGCGCGGGATATAAAGTTCTCGAAGTAGGCACCTTAATCAACCTTAAAAATCTCAATCAATTTTTATTCAATGATCAAAAACCTTTTTCAATTCTCGAGTATTAAATGACATCAACACTTATTCAAAAAAATCAATTAGGACTCATTATGGCTCTCCCTGGAGAATCCCAAGGTGAATTTGAAAAAAACAAAATCTCTTTGCACTATTGTGGCATTGGCAAAATCAATGCGGCTCACAAAACCATGGAGATGATTCTCACTCACAAATACAAAGCCATTTTAAATTTAGGCACAGCTGGGAGTCATAAATTTTCGACTCATTCAGTAGTTGAGTGCACTTCTTATGTGCAAAGAGATATGGATCTTTCTCCCCTCGGCATGAAACGAGGAGTGACCCCTATGGATGAGATCCCTGGCGCCATCGAAGGTCTCAAAGTCACAGCACTTGAGCTCTCTGGCATTTGTGGAACAGGAGACACTTTTGAAGTGGGCCCTCCTAAATTAGAATGTGATCTTGTGGATATGGAAGCCTACGCCATGGCAAAGGTTTGTAAAAAAATGAACATTCCATTTTATTCGATCAAATACATTACGGATGGCTCAGACCACAGTGCTCATAATGATTGGGTGGCTAATTTAAAACCCGCCTCAAAAGCTCTCTTAGAGATTTATCTTTCGCATTTTAAATAACAGATAAAAGGACTTTTAATATATGAAACAAACATCATCAGCTTATTTAGAATCCCTTTGCTACCCGCAACTCTCTCACTTTGATATTTCAATTTTAAGTTTGCAAAGTCAGGTGCTTAAAAAAAATCCTCTTGGGGATTCTTCTCTTCGTAAAAATCCTATTTTATCTCCTAAAAATCAAAATCATAAAAACTTAGGTGTAGTTTTTGTACTCTCCGGATTTGCAGGCAATGGCACAAAGTATTTAGGTGATAAAGGTTTTGATCAAAGTTTTATTCAACAACTAGATCTTCTTTTTGCAAAAAATCAAGCGCCCGAAGCTCATTATGTTTTTGTAGATGCTTGGACCTTTTGGGGTGGGTCTCAATTTGTGAACTCCCCAGCTACAGGGAATTATGAAGACTACATTATTAAAGAACTCTATCCCGCAGTTTTAAAAATACTGAGCATCAATGCTTCTGCTCCTAAAGCCATCATGGGACAATCCAGTGGGGGCTATGGTGCCCTTCATTTGGCCTCTAGTTATCCAGAGCATTTTTCATTCTGCGGAGCTTTGGCTCCAGACTGTGGTTTTGAGATGTCTCTCTTGCCAGATTTTTACAAGGCCGCTCCTTATTTGTTAAAAAATAAAAATTATGAACAGCTTTTATCTCTTCATAAAAAGGGCTCACTTCTTAAACAAAAAAATGGATTTTCTATTCTCAATGCCATTGCCATGGCTGCCTGCTACTCTCCTCTCAAAGTCTCTCATAAAATTGCTTGGCCTATTAACTTATCAACCGGGCAAATTGAGACTTCAACTTGGAAGCAATGGCTCACTAAAGATCCGGTTTATTTTTTAGAAAAACGTCTCTCGAAAGTTAAAAAGCTTTCAGGAATTTTTTTAGATGTGGGAGAAAGAGATGAATTCCATTTACAATTTGGTTTAAGACAAATTCATGAGAATTTAAAATCCCATAAAGTCAAACATCACTACTCTGAATTTGAAGGTGGGCATTTTGAGGCCCATGAACGCTATCCCCTCTTTTGGGAATGGCTTAAAAAAGAATGGAAAAAATAATTTAACTGCAAAAACAAAAAACCCGGAAGAACTTTCCGGGTTTTTTATATTTAAATTAAAATTTTAAATTTATTTTAAACGGCTTTTTCTTTTAATTTTCCTTGTCGAACCATCACTACAAAAAGCGTGAACAGCAAGTGTGCCGCCACAAAGGCAGAAACGTACTCTACTCCCCCAGCTCCAAAACCGTAAGAATGAAGACCCGCTCCTAAAACAAAATTCACTCCATACCAAGCCATAATCACAAGTGAGAATGAAACTACTGAAGTCACAATAGTTCCAAAATCTTTTAACCATCCCGCAAGACGACCATGAAGAACTGCCGTGTATCCAAGCAAGGCAATAAGAGCCCAAGTTTCTTTTGGATCCCATCCCCAAAAACGTCCCCAAGAATAATCAGCCCAAATACCACCTAAAATAATTCCTGGAGCTAAAAGAGCCACACCAATTTGCATCGCACGATAAACACCTAAAGAAAGAACTTGAAGTTTTTCTTTGTATTTATCTTCACCCATCAAAGTGTAAACCAAGCCCATATCACCCAGAATAAAGGCTAAGAAAAACGCCGAGTAGCTGATCGTGATCACCATCACATGAATGGTGAGCCAAAAGTTACTTCTTAGAACCGGCTCTAAAGGATGAATCGAAGGATCTAATACAGCTGGAGCAATATCCGCTAAAATTAAACAGAAAGCTCCAACAAGACCACCACCAAATAAAATAAATTTCCATTTGTTGATGTATTCCATAATCATCGAAAACAACACAGCCCCAAAGCCCACCCATACAACAGTTTCATACATATTAGAAACTGGTGGACGACCCGTTAAAATCATTCTCAAAATAAAACCGTAGATATGAAATCCCATACCTAAAATCATCACCGCCCATGCACTTTTATAGGCCCAATCTTTTGTTGAAGTCCAAGCAATCAAAGCTATGAATGCCGCCAAGGCATAAAGCAACCAGGCCCATTTATAGGGATGAAATTGATTGTAATGTAACTCTAATTTAATGCGGCTAAAATCAGCATATGAAGTTGGATTTTTTGTTTTCGCCATAGCCATAAATCCAGCCACTTTTAGATTCAATTCTTGTTTTTTAACTTCAATATCATTTTCGCCTTTAACAACAGCTCCTAGAACAGTTACAAAGGCTTTTGTTAATTCTAAAAAGGCCGCATTTTCAGTTTCATCAAACTCAGCGACATCCTTCCATTTGTTTCCACCACCCTCAACTGGAGGGATCAAGCCTAACATTCTTCCTGCAGCCACTTCTTTAAATAAAGACAATTGACTCTCAAGTCTTTGCACGGCTTGAAAATAAGGATCTAATTTTTCTTTGGTCTCACGTTTAGCTGCCAGCTCTTGAAGCAATAAAACAAGCCTATCGTTTTCAAAAATTTCGTTCAGAGTAAAATAACGACGGGTTTGATCGAATTTTAAAAATGACTTCACTTGATTGTGACGAATTTCAAAAAACTCTTTTTTCTTCCAAGAGTTTGGGTCCAATAACCAAGTCATCACGATTTCATGTGCAGGACGACCTTCATATTTTTGTTTGCCATAAATTAATTCCAAAGCCTCACGAGCAAAAGTATCAAAGGGCTTGATTCTTCCTGCATCTTGAATTGGCAAAGTTTGCAAAGAAGCACCTTTAAATTCTTCAGCATTGATATCTGCAAAAACTTGTCCTGCAAACATCATCATACCTAGTAAAATTCCTAAAATTTTCACAAAGACTCTCCTTAAAAAATTTATTGTGCTTTCGCTTTTTGTTGAGATCTCTTTTTAAACCAAAACATGTATACAATTCCTAAACTCAAAATTATTGAACCTAAATATTTTAAGGCTCTTCCTGGATCACGATTCACTGAAAGAACTGAGGCCGTTGGCTTTCCTGTGGGATCTTGCTCAAAACTGGATTGATAAAATGTAAACCCATTAAGTTTAAGGGGTTCATTCATAGAAATTTCAACCATCTCACCATCTGGTTTTTTAACTTGGCTTTTATAAGCTGAAGCTCTCATGGTTCCTTCGTAACGATCCACTTCAAAAGATTTCAATTCTAACGGAAAGCCTAAATCAATATCGCGCATTTTATAGGCCACTAGATAAACACCGTTAGGAGTAAAAAATTTCACAATGTCATTTAACTGAACCCATTGTTGATTATTTTGGAATTTCACTAACACAGCAGAGTTTGTAAGAGGTGTGGGTTTATCTAATTTTTTATAATCATAAGACTCCTTGGCTTTTGCCAAAGCTCTTAAAACTTTAATTTTAATTCCCATCCAAGGAGTGGTGAATTCACCACTTTCTTCAACGGTTCCCTTCATGGGTGGGTATTTATTATCCTTACTAAAAACTGCATAACTAATTTTTGAGGAATTTTTATCATAGCTAAAATAAACTTCATTTTTAAGACTAGGTTCAGCAGGAATGCTTCCTAAATAAATCGTCGCTGGACCCAATGGCAAGAGTGCCTGATCTTCTGGGTTTCTTTGCACCACCCAGTCCGTCATATTCACATTCGGGTTAGATAATTGAATTCGTAAGGCGGCTCCCGCACGATCGCTTTCAGCTTCTACTACTTTTCGAGAACCTATAGCATAAGGCATGTAATCAGAAAGTGTCAGCTCGCCTTCCATCAGTGGAACTTTAACGGGTTTTTGTTCTGTTGGAGGATGAATAAAAAAATCTACGGGTTGATCAACCACTTTACGATAATTCGTTCCATCAAAAGAAGAATAAATCACAAAATCAGTCTCTTTAATCGTGACCATTTGGGCTTTTTGTCCAATCCCAAATCTCATACTTCCATCAACTCCATAAATAAAAGTAATCAATCCACCAATCAGTAGAAGAATAATTCCAATATGAGCTAATAAAAATCCAATATGTCTAGGTTTCCATGGCCAGCGATGAGCCATCACGACAGAAAGATTGATGATCAATAAAATCATCACAGTGTACATCCACCATGTATGATAAACTAATTTTGCTGCAGCCGTTGCATCATAACGAGCCTCAACAATGGTTCCCACCGCAGTGATCACAGCAATGCCAATGATAATAAATACGGCCAGTTTAAGAGAACCCAGAAACTTATAAATTTTACTCACTAATAATTTCATAGCCACCTAAGTCTCACAGACTCATTTTTTTTTGAATTAAAAAGCACTCGCTTTTTAATTTTTGCTAGGTGTTATTTAAGTTCTTTTTGAATGAGAGACAATGCTTTCTTCAATTTTTCTTGAACTAATTTTGCTTTTTCGGGCAATAACTTCTTGGTTTTCTCATCCATATACAAAGCTCGGTTCATTTCAACTTGAAGAGCCTGCTGTCCTAGCTGAGGATTTCCGTACATCTCAGTCACTCGACCTCCCAAGTAAGGCCAGTTGCAAACCACCTTAAATCCCGCCTGTTCATAAGCTCGTACCACTAACTCTCTGTATTCAGGATCACAGCTTTTTCCGGAACAGTCACTAATTACTATATCTGCACGAAATTGACCTGGATCCCTATGCTCATTGGTTCCTAAAGAAGGCATTGAATGCACATCCAAATGATATACTTTGGTGAATCCTTGTTTTTTATAAGAATCATAAAATTCACGAATTTTTTGATGAAAAGGCACATAAACTAAATCTACAAAATATTGATGCAAATCTTGAGTGATGGGTTGAGGCATCAGGCGTTCACGATAGGTGGTCATCACCCAATGAAACCCCCGAGAAAATTTTCCAGAAGGATTTGTACTGCCAATCACTGAATCTTGATCCACATCATCAGGCAAGCGATTTAGATCAGCAATGTAACGATGCCACTCTGTTTTTACATAAGGAATTTTTTGTTCTAACAATGCAGGTTCATATAAAAAATCAACATAGCGATCCACATCGCACATTAAAGTTTCCTCTGGCAGACCTTGCAACCATGTTGCGACCGGAGGAACTTTCTCCCCTGAATGAGGAATACTTACAAAAAGTGGTTGAACATTCATAATCTCTCCTCCTAAAATATCATATGACTCAAATCTATACTAAAACAGGTGATAAAGGACAGACTCGTCTCGTAGGAGGTTGCCTTGTGTCAAAAACTGACCCAAGAGTGGATGCCTATGGTACAGTTGATGAACTCAATTCTCAATTAGGACTGGTTCAATTTAATCTTCAAAAAAATCTTCAACATGAAGCTCAACTTCATGAGGGAATGAAAACTCTTTCTGAAGAAATCCATCGGATTCAAAATATTCTTTTTAATGTGGGCAGCCTGATGGCTTGTGAAGATGGTGCTCTTTCACAAAAGCTTCCTCAAGTGACTGAAAATCAAATTATTGAGCTTGAAAAAGCCATGGATCGAATGTCAGAAAGCCTTCCTCCCCTTAAAAACTTTATTCTTCCGGGAGGTTCTGAATTAGCTTGCTGGTTTCACATGGCCAGAACAACCTGCAGAAGAGCCGAAAGAAATTCTGCCAAACACTTAGAGACTTGGAATGAAATTTGTTTTCGATATTTAAACCGTTTGAGTGATTACCTTTTTGTGGCAGCTCGCTACAGTAATTTTTTAAATGGACTAGAAGATAAAATTTGGGAAAAACCGTAATTTATGATTTTAGAAAAAGCCACCCCCTCAGATAATGAAGAGCTACTTCAGTTTTATAATTCATTTACTAAGCAGGGTCTTTTTGAATATCAAATCAAGCGTCTTATTTCTTATGAGGCGCCTTACAAATTACAAGCCCCAGAAAATAAAACTTTTATTTTAAGAGATGACTCGCAAATATTAGCATCGGCTTCTTTTGTGATTCAAAAAGTGCAGTATATGGGTGAAGTCACCAACGTGGCTTATGCCCGCGATTTTAGAGTGAATCCCTCCCGCAAAGCGACTCTAAGTTGGGCGCAACATTTTTTACCCGTACTTGAAGAGCTTCAACAAGATTGCTCCACCATTTTTACGCATATTAATCTTAAAGACCCTCAGGCTCTGAATACATTTATAAAATCTCGTCCTCTTAAAAAACAGCATTCAGAATCTCTGCATGGACATGTTTCGCGTTTTGTACCGAGACACTACCTTTACAAAAAATTTAATATTGTCTCTGTTCATGGAAGATTCCCAAGTTTTACATCCCCTATTTCTTATTTAAAAATTTCACATGCCACACCAAAAGATGATGAAGCCCTCATGAACTACCTTCTCCAAAAAATGAGCCATCGAGAATTTAAACCTTTTTGGGATTTAGAATCTTTAAAACAATACTTAAAAAATATTCCAGATTTGACCTTAAGAGACTTTTGGATTGCTAAAAACTCACAAGGAGAAATTGTGGGTTGCACAGCTCCTTGTGCGACGGAACCTTTTTTTGAGATTCACCCTCTTCACTACTCTGCGAGAGCTATTAATTTTTATCAGCTCTTAAAGTTCGGAAGCTATTTAAATTGGACGCGCAGAATTCCAAATATCAGAAGCGGAGAAGCTTTTAAGTTTAAGCTCCTCACTCATTTGTTTGCAGACAACCATGATATCCTAGAAAGTCTCATTGAAACTTGCTTCAATACCTGCACTCAAAATGAATTTCTTGTTTATTTAGCCATGAATGATGACATTCAAATGAGACCCCCTAGAAACTGGATCAGCACATCCATTCCTTACGGGTTTTATAGCATCCTCACTAAATTTCAAAATAGCCCGCCTTACCTCAATGCCAATGATCAATCCTATCCTTGGCTAGAGGCGCAGCATATTTCTTTATAAGGATTTAAGAACAGCTTCCATTTGCTGACGCACTTGATTTTGCAATAGTCCTCTTTGCTCAATGCTGAACTCAGCCACAGAAACAGGTTCTAAAAAATGAACTTCAACTATTGAGCTGAGCTTTCCGATATTAGGAAGGTATTCTTTTTTACCCAAAACTTGAGCCGCATTTTTAATGATAACTGGAACTACTGGGATTTGTGAATTGATCGCAAAAATAAAGGGACCCGCTTTAAAATGAGCTAACTCCATTTCGTTTTCTTGACGAGTGCCTTCTGGAGAAAGAGCAAATTGCTGACCAGCTTTAGCCTTTGCTTGAGCATCGGCATAAACCTTCATCACTGTTTGTCTTTGTTTACGAGCGATCGGTAAAACTCCGGCTCGGCGCATAGCTCTTCCAAAAAAGGGAATCGCAAACAGCTCAATCTTAGCACCAAATCTTAAAGCAGGAACTGCCGATTGAAGAGCAAAGATATCAAAAAAACTGGTGTGATTAAAAAGATAGAGACAAGGGCCTTCAGGAATTTTACCAAAGGTCTGAGTGCGAACTCCAAATATCCACATCGTGCTTTTTGCCCAAAATGAAATGATCTTATTACCGATCAATGGCGACACATCAAAAAAAGAAATAATAATGAATCCCAATGAAGACATTAAGGCGATGAGAATAAATACGGGAATCATTAATAGAGCTCTTAGGTAGGAGAATAACAAAATCATAGGTCCTCTTCTCTTGCTGCATCCTTGTACTAAAAATTAGGACTCATTGCTATCAGGAAATAGCCTTTTTTGAGCTGCCAATCTTTGTCGCTCTTTATAGGCTTGATGTTCTGAGGGGCCATTTAAAATGGCCTGATAAGAGGCCTTATCTAAAATTTGAATCTCATAGGGGTAAAAGAAGTCAAATCCAGGCCCCATACCTGAACCACTAGCTGAGGGTGCCCCTATATGAATCAGCTGTCTGTTAATAAACTTGATGAACTTGTAGTTCTCACCAGAATACTGGTTCAACTTTTTAACAAACACAGGGGAATCCCCCTTCTTTTTAAGTTCATTTTTAAGCTCGTTCTCTAAAATCAATTCAAACTCTTCTGAAGAAAGATCCTCACTCATTGCTAAGGAAGTACAAACCTTTAAGAAGAGATCCACCGGATAAACGGTATTAGTGGATTGATCAGGCATGATATGCGGAAAGCTGATGATATGTTGATCCACTAAAAAGCGAATCACTCTAAAACTATCAAACACCGATTTGGTAATAAAGCGAATGCCTAATTTATCAAATAACTTCATGGCCAAAGCATCTGGTTTGGCCAGCAACTTAATCACAGTGCTTTGAGAAGTTTTAAAAGGCTTCACTTCAAATCCTTTAAGAATAATTTCTTCATCCACTGAGGCGCTAGCTTTTAAAGCAATTTCATTTCCTTGATAATGGATAAACGACTGAATTGGTCCGAGAATTTGTTTTTGAATCTCTTCGGAGAAACTTGCAAACAAGTCGTTTTCAGCATGAACATAAACGTGCATCACTCTTAAAATGGCACAGGACCAGCGTTGTAATTTTTTTTGATCTTCATTGCGAGAACTCGCATACACAAAAAGCCACCGAATATCATTTAAACTTTTACGCTCTCTGAGTTCGGCTGGTATTTCGTTTTCATCGTAGCCTAATCTTTCTGTGAGTAAAACAATAGAGCGACGATGAAAGTACCATGTTTTTTCTAACACTTCAGGTTTAGATAAATCATAGCCATAGGTTTTTAAAAAAACCTCCGCATCTTCTAAGCTATGGATATTCAAACGCGGAATATCCACCGCAGAAAGACCTCCAACAACGGAGTTTAAAATAGAAGGATCAAATTTAAACCTACTGTCCATAGCCTTAATTGTGTTCAGATGTGAGGTTAAGAGCAATAAAAAAGTGCTCTTAAAATAGTGGAATCCCAAAAAACAAAAAGGTCTTTTTTAAGACCTTTTTTATTGAGACATTTTAGTCCCTTATATTTTATTCTTATTTTGAGAATCTTTGCTGATTCTGCTTTTGGGACGACTACTTGCAGTTAAAGGCAGCGCATGTGTTCATGGTGAATCCACCGAGAACATATTCCATGTTGTCACCTTTTGGTGAATAATTTCTGAACTTCACACTTCCTGAAAAACTTGAACCAGAAACCATTCCTTCAACCGTGATTTCACCTACAGTGTCAGCAAATTTTAAAGACACTTGGCTATTTCCATATCCACCCATAATCGCAGTGTTATAGTTGTTCGTAGTTAAACCTTGAATCACGATTGGAATTTCTTTAATCGCTCCACCACCATTTGGATTTGATTGTCCGACATAATCATCTCTGATGGCCATTCTTAATAATGAATTTTGAGTGTTAATTGACCGGTCTGAATTTAACTCAACAAAGAGTTGCATATACACACCCGTATTATTAGCTCCCACACCAGACACATTACCCAGTGCCTTTGGATCCATCGTTGGCGCAATCAATCTTTTGACCATTTCATAAAAATCGAGTTGATAATTAGGTTGTGTTCCAACAAGCGTCCAAACATTATTTTGATACTGTCCAGAAGCAACTCCATTATATGAATTATTGTAATTGTAACCGGTTGTTCCGTTATTACCGTAATAGTTGTTACTGTAGTAACCAGCAGCTCCTGAAACTCTTCCCATGGTGCCGGCTCTAATGACTTTTTCAGAGGAGTTCTTTTTGTTTCCGCAAGCAGTGAGTGCTAAGGCTACAAAAGATAAGATCATTATTTGTTTTAAACTTTTTGAAAACATAAATCCCTCCCCGTTATTGGGTTGATTTTTTTCGTTACAACTTACTAGAGAGCAAGCCGCATGCCATTTTCAAAATAGATTTTAAATAGGTTTAATTCGACCTAATGCGATTTATTCAATTTAAGAATTATGAAGACATTTGAAAGTTAACAGATGACCAATTGATCGACAGATCTCATAGGTGAATACCTCATCTATAATATAAAGAAGCGGAAAAGCTTGATACTTTTCCGCTCTTTCTCACTTAAGAGTTCTATTTGTTTGATTTATTTTTAGATGGAGTCGAATCAACTAATTTACAAGTCATTTGTTCTTGATTGTAGTGTAAATTAAAAGACTGGTTTAAGGCTACTTCCATAGAGAACTGAGGAATGGCAGCACCAGTTGGCTCAACTATATAGAGATAAGCTAATAATTGATTTGATTTTTCACCCTGAAGATTTGCTCCGAGGGTTTTTTGATCTTGAGTCGCAGATTTAAAGCTAATGGAAGCTTCACATTCGTTATTAGGTAAAGAAGGCTCATCATCATTAATTCCAGTTAATGGAGCTTCTTGAGTCGATGATATTTCAAAATTATGAGATTTATTGCTCAATACAGAGTGAGAGCAGACCAATTTAATCTTTGGGCATTCAATTCCTTCAGTCGTAGCAAATGATGCAGATGAAGCCATGATCAGAACAAGTGTTAAAAACATACTTTTCATGCGAGCCTCCAAAAGAGTTATTGCCGCATGGTATAACATTATTTTGTAAATTTAACAATTTTATTTATTAAAAATAGCTCCTAAAAGGTGGGACCTCTGAGGTCCCCAAATCAAATTAATTTAAAACCCTTAATAAAACTCGACACGTATTTGATCATCCAGTGAAACCGCTAAGGTTTTATTAAGATTTAAAATGGCACCAGAACTTGTCCATTGAGAAGAATCTACTGGCATTCCCCATTGAGAATCTGATTTTTTCTTGATCCAAACTTGATGAATACTCATCCCCTGTTTGGTGATATCTAACATTGGAGAGACTTCATAACTCATTAAAATTTTAGTAGTAATATCTACCGATAGCTCTTTAAGAGCAGGGGTGTAATCGTTTGCAAAAATACTATGAATTTTTCCACCAATTGCGTTGGCAAAATCCATATAATGAATGCCTATAGTTGAGTATTCAACTCGGGATGCTTCGTATTCATCTTTAGCCACAAATCCCGTAAATAAAAACCCAGAACTCCCTAAAACCTCTGCAGATCTTTTTAAAATATAATCTTGCTGATTCAGAACTGTTTGAGTTTGATTATCTTGAGTCACATACTCTTTTTTTAAAACATTCGAGCCATCATATTGAATGGTTCTTACACATCCTGCTCCCTCAAAATCACTGTCATTTTCGTTGGAGACTAAAACAAATGAGACTAAATCGCCAGTAGCAACTAATCCTTCTGGATCTCTTAAAATTCTAGAAATAGCACATAGTCCACTTTCTTTACTGGTTAAAGTCACGGCAGGAGTTGAATTATTATTATTAGGATTGAGCAGTTTAATTTTTTCTAAAAAATCAGCTCTTAATTGAGTGATCGACGTCGATTGATTAAACTCCAAATAATCAAAGGTCTCAAGATTTTGTGGATCAATTTTTTTAACAAACGAGGGGCGAATTCTAGCTTCAACTCCCCCATTCAATCCTATATATGTCCCTTCAAAACCAGCCAGATCTCCACCAATGGAGCCAAAAAACTCGCTGTTGGGATATCTAAAATTCATTAAATCAAAATAAGGAGTTTGTTTAATAGTCTGTGAATTGATCAATTCAGAAGTGACTTTTCTGGATAAATAATTACTGCTAAATTGAGCTGTATTAATCACATAAATTTGTGAGTTTAATTTTCTGAGTAGATCTAAATTCTCATTCAAAAAAAGTTTATCAAATGATTTTGCGAGATTTTCTTGCATTGGAGCCATGCTCTTTGAATTATCAACTATAAAAAATAATTTTAATTTTGAGTAAGCAGCTTTTTTATCGGCAATTTTAAACTCAAAATAATTTTTATTAATTTCATGACTTGGGCTATCAAGAGAAGTCGATGATTGAGCAGATTGACCTGCTTGATTAAAAACAAGATGTATATCTCCTGGTTGAGTGCAACCAATAAATAAAGCGCTTGTCCCTAAATAAAACAGAATGAGTAAAGCTTGTTGCAAATCTAATTTTGGGACCCCTGAATTTTTAAGCCTTTGAAAAAAGGTATCCATAATTCCCCCCATCGAACGTCTTATTATCGTATCAAATTTTCTATAAATGGTGCGAAAATAATCCTAAAATGTCTCAAAATGTACCTTTTTGAGACAATATTCTTTTCTACTCACGTTCTAATGCTGATGGCTTTGTTGACGGACCCAGAAGCCTAGTGCAGCCTAAAAATGATGAATGTTTATTTTGAGATTCAACTTGATTCAGGAAAGAGGATTCTATGAAAACAATACCTTCTGTTGATAAATACATGACAACTAAACTTCATACAATTGGGAGTGAGCAACCCCTTGAAAAAGCAGAAAAAATGATGGCGGAACATCGCATTCGACATCTCCCAGTTTTAGAGGGTGGAGAACTCGTCGGCATTCTTTCAGATCGTGATATTAAACTCGTAGAAAGCTTTAAAGATGTGAACCCACGTGAAGTCACAGTGGCCGAAGCCTACAGCCAAGAAATTTACAAAGTGGCTCCAAGTGCTCTACTGACTGAAGTGGCTAAAGAAATGGCTCATCATAAATATGGATCGGCATTAGTTCTTGATAATCAAAAATTAGTTGGTATTTTTACTTGGGTAGATGCACTTAATGGATTGGCCGAAGTTTTAGATTCAAAAATTAAACATTAATTTTTCTGATAGATATTTGATAGATTTTATCTAGAACGTTTTGATCTAAATTTTTGGAGATCTTTTGGGTCTTCTCAAACAACACACACTTAAACGCCGACCTATTGGGTCGGCGTTTTTATTTAAATCACTTTTAATTTAAAAAAATCTTAATTGTAAAAAGACTTTTGTTCTTGAGCGAGCTTCATTAATGGAGCCGCCGGTTTTAATCGTGGTGCTTTTGCAGAGTATTTTTCTAATTGAGCCACTACATATTTTGCTCCAATAGAATCTGCATATCTCAAAAGTCCCCCTCTAAATGGCGGAAAGCCCGTTCCCATAATCATCGCAAGATCCACTTCATGAGGAGTGGCTACGATATGATCTTCAAAAAATGCACGCGAACACTCATTGATCATGGCAAAAACACCTCTCTCTAAACATTCTTGAGAAGACAGTGGATTACTTGGTTGAGGCAAACCTAATTCAGAATAAATGCTTTGATCCACTTCTAAACGTTTTCCAGAAGAGCTGTATTGATAAAATCCTTGTCCATTCTTTTTACCTAAGCGTTTCGATTGAGAGAGTTTATCTAAACATCCTGCCATTTCGATTCTCTCGCCAAAAGATTTTCTAAAAATCTTAAGAACTTTAATGCAAACATCTAATCCCACTTCATCCATGAGAGCAAATGGACCCATCGGCATTCCAAATTTTTTCACGTACTCTTTATCTACAAACTCAACGCTCATTCCCTCTTGAAGAAGAAACGCTGCCTCGCTCATATAAGGAAGCAATAATCTATTCACTAAAAAGCCAGGGCCATCTTTAACAACCACTGGCATTTTACCCATTTTTTTTGCTAACTCAAAAATAGTCACAACGGCTTCTTCAGAAGTTTTATCTCCACGAATCACTTCTACAAGAGGCATTTTATCAACGGGATTAAAAAAGTGCATTCCTACAAAAGACTCTGGATGAGGATGAGCTACAGACATCTCATTCACACTGAGAGAAGAAGTGTTCGTCGCCATAATTGCTTGAGGCTTTAAGTGTTTTGCAGTTTCTGCAATCACCTTTTTCTTAACTTCCATATCTTCAACGATGGCTTCCACAACAACATCCATAGTGCCAAAACCAGAAAAATCAGTCGCACCAGAAATCAAACTCATTTTTTGTTGAAGTTCAAATTTTGTGATGGATTTGCGTTTAACTAATTTATTCCAAAGATCTCTGGCCGCTTTAAATCCACGAGAAAGGGCTTCGTTATGAATGTCCTTCATGCGAGCATCAATACCCTTATCAGCCGCAATGTAAGCAATCCCACCGCCCATTGTTCCGGCTCCTAAGATGCCAATTTTGCGAACCTCTAAGGGCTTCACACTTTCAGAAGTGGAACCGGATTGTTTTTTGACCATTTCAGTCAGGTAGTAGACATGAATCAAATTGTGACTCACATCTGTAGTTGCCGCTTCAATAAAACAAGCTCTTTCGATCGCCAACATGGCGTCTCTTTGACTTTTAGAAAAGCCATAGGTTTTTTCAATCGCATCAATGGCTTTTAAAGGAGCCGGATAATGACCATGAGTTAACTTTAGAACCCCTTTGCGAGCTTGTGAAAAAACAATTTTACGTCCCAAAGAAGACTCTAAAAATTTAGCGACGAATCCTTTTGGCACAAATCTTTTTGTTCTTTTGCCTTTTTTAACGCCCTCTTCAGCTAACTTGATGGCCTCATTGAGCAAAATAGCAGGATGAACGGCTTTATCTACAAGACCCAATTTAGAGGCTTTAGTGGCGTTCACAGATTTTCCTGCAAGTATAATATCAAGAGCCGCTTGTAAACCAATCAATCTTGGCATTCTCACACAACCACCAAAACCAGGAATGATTCCAAGTTTAGTTTCTGGCAAACCAATGCGAGTTGAGGAATCATCGCTCGCGATTCTATAATCACAAGACATAATAAATTCTGTTCCACCGCCCATACAAGCGCCATGAATGGCTGCAATAGTTGGCATCGGAAGATCTTCTACTAGATTAAAAATAGCTTGGCCTTTTTGCGCCCCTTCATTAAAAGCTTCAGGAGTTTTTAAACTGCTGATTTCATCGATGTCAGCACCGGCAATAAAAATTTTTGGTTTTTTAGAAACAAAAATAACGGCTTTGTAAGTACTTTTTGCAAGCTCTTCTACAACACTTTTAAACCGCAACATCATTGGAGTGTTGAGCTTATTAATTTTTTCTCCCACCATGTCTAACTCAACAATGGCCATATCTTTAATGGGAACTATTCTAATACTCTCTTCCATATTCATAACGTTCTCCGTTTGATTACTATCTAACTTTTTAGAATTGAGATTTAATTCATTCATCGTCATTTTATTGCTCGTTTTCCAAAATCAAGGAACCACCTTGACCACCACCTATACAAAGAGTGGCTAATCCAAATTGAGTTTGTCTGCGTTTCATTTCTTTCATCAGCGTCAGAGCCAATCTCGTACCAGTGGCTCCCACTGGATGTCCAAGAGCAATAGCTCCACCGTTCACATTGATAATCTCGCTGCGAACTTCGCCAATTTTAGATAATAAACCTAATTTATTTTTTGCAAATTCATCGCTATCAAAAGCTTTTTGACATGAAAGAACTTGGGCTGCAAAAGCTTCATTGAGTTCTACTAAGCCAATTTCTTTCATCGAGATTCCCGCTCTTTTAAGAGCGACAGGCGTGGAGTAAACGGGTCCTAAACCCATTCTTTCTGGCTCTAAACCTGCAAATCCATAAGATCTAATTTTTGCCATGGGTTTATAACCAAGTGCTTGAGCTTTTTCTCGACTCATTAAAAGCATCATCGCTGCTCCATCTGTAAGTGGACAAGCATTACCCACAGTAATAGAACCCGTTTGACGATCAAAAAACGGTTTTAATTTAGCTAGAGCTTCTACACTTTGACCATCACGTGGCCCAATATCTTCAGAGATCACTTCTTTAAAATCAGGAGCTGCAAAGACTGGAGTGATTTCATCTTTCAATCGACCCTCTTTAGCAGCTGCCACAGCTAAATTGTGAGATCTCGCAGCAAAGGTATCTTGCATTTCGCGAGTGAGACCCCATTCTTTGGCTAAAATTTCGGCTGTTTGCCCCATATTGATTCCAACAAATGGATCTGTAAGCCCCTGCATCACAGAAATTATTGGAAAATATTCATCCTTAAAATTACCCTGTAACAAAGCTTTAATTTGCTTGATATCGGCTTTTAATAAAGCCCATAAAAGAGGCAAAGCTTGAGCAGGTCCTTTGGCAACAAAAAGTTTATTGAAAATATTTTGGATTTTAGTAGGCAATAATGTGGGCATTTGCGACATGCTCTCGGATCCACCCACAAGCACAACATCCATCGTTCCAGATCTAATTTTTTCATATCCACTAGTAATTGATTCTAATGCAGAGGCACAATTTCTGTGCACAGTGTAGGCAGAGGTTTTTAAAGGAATCCCTGAATTAAGTGCAATCACTCGAGAAATATTCACTGAATCTGCAGGATTACCTGTGTTTCCTATGATCACTTCATCCACCAAGTTCACATCTAAATTGGTTTGATTAATGAGTTGTTTTAAAGCGACACGTCCTAACTCAGCAGGATGAATATCCTTGAGTTTAGAACCTGCTTTTGCAAAAGGGGTTCTCACACCATCAACAATGACCACATCACGAGGATTGCCCATAAATTCTCCTTAAAAATCCAGATGAATCTTAGCTTAATTTAAATGATCCATAATTTTTAAAACGCAAATTAAAAAAATTATTATATCTCTTCATGTCATTAAAATTGTGTCCTAACTCTCCATTCTCGGCAATGAGAAAACATTTGCTCCCGACCCAAAAGTTTTCTATCTTGAATCAGACACTTTAGACGTTTTTTGAATTTCTCAAATGAGGGAGGAAATAATGAATTTTGACGATGAAGCACTGGAGTACCATTCCAAAGGAAAGCCTGGCAAAATCGAAGTCCAATCTAGCAAACCTTGTAATACCGAAAAAGCCCTCTCTCTTGCTTACTCTCCTGGTGTTGCAGCACCTTGCAAAGTGATCGCAAAAAATCCTGCTGCTGTTTATGACTACACTTCAAAAGGAAATCTCGTTGCAGTTATTTCTGATGGAACCGCAGTCCTTGGTCTAGGTAACATTGGCCCCTTGGCTTCAAAACCTGTCATGGAAGGAAAAGGAATTCTCTTTAAACAATTTGCGGGCATTGATGTTTTCGATATCGAAATGAAAACAAACACAGTTGATGAACTCGTGAATGCCATCAAAGCTCTTGAGCCCACTTTTGGTGGAATCAATCTTGAGGATATTAAAGCACCTGAGTGTTTTGAAGTTGAAGAGCGTTTAAAAAGTTTGATGAACATTCCAGTATTCCATGACGATCAACATGGAACGGCTATTGTATCTGGCGCGGCTCTTATCAATGCTTGTAAAATCACTGGCCGTAAACTTTCTGAAATTCGCTTGGTTGTGAATGGCGCTGGTGCTTCTGCTATTGCTTGTACCAACATCTTTGTAAAACTCGGTGTGAATAAAGCAAATGTTATTATGTGCGATTCCTCTGGTGTGATTTATCAAGGTCGAACTGATGGAATGAATAAATTCAAAAGTATTTATGCTGCAAAAACTGAACATCGCACTCTCAGCCAAGCTCTTGAAGGCGCCGATGTGTTCGTAGGATTGAGTGCCGCTGGGGCTCTCACTCAAGACATGCTTAAAAAAATGGCTAAAAATCCGATCGTATTTGCCATGGCAAATCCTGATCCTGAGATTCTTCCAAGCAAAGCACGTGAAGTCAGACCTGATGTGATCATCGCAACAGGCCGTTCTGATTTTCCTAATCAAGTGAATAACGTTTTAGGATTTCCTTCAATCTTCAGAGGAGCTCTTGATACAAGATCCACTCAAATTAACGAAGAAATGAAATTAGCGGCAGTTCACGCACTTGCTCAACTTGCAAGAGAAGAAGTTCCAGACAATGTTTCAGTCGTGTACCAAGGACAAACTCTTAAGTTTGGACCTGATTATTTAATTCCAAAACCTTTTGACACTCGTGTGTTGTTAAGAGTGGCTCCCGCAGTGGCAAAAGCCGCTATGGAATCAGGTGTGGCGCAAATTAAAATTGAAGATTTTGAAGCTTACAAAGATCGCCTTGAGGCTATTCAGGGTCCTTCTAAAGTTTTCATTCGTTCAGTGATGCATAGAGTGAGAAGCCAAGCTGGATTAAACAGCCAAGGGGATCTCAATATTCAAAACCTTCCTAAAATTGTTTTTCCAGAAGCTACGAGTTCAAAAGTTCTTAAAGCTCTTGCAACAATTGTAGAAGAAAAAATTTGCCAACCTATTTTAATTGGTTACCCAGATAAAATTTATGCAAAAATTAAGAGTTTAGATCTTCCTTCACTCTTAAATCTTCCAGTGATCCAAGCTTCACAAAGTCCTCATTTTAAAAAATATGCAGATATTCTTTTTGAACAACGTCAACGCAAAGGTGTTTCTCAAGTAGAAGCGCAAAGACTTTTGGCAACTCCAAATTATTTTGCAGCAATGATGGTTGAAATGGGTGATGCCGACGGAATGGTGACTGGCGCCACAATGAACTTTGATGATGCTGTTCGACCGATCTTAAGAACCATTGGCGTGGCTAAGGGGAATGTTCCTGCAGGTTTGAGTTTGATGTTATTAGAAGATCGCTTTCTTCTTTTCACAGACACCACTGTAAATCCAAACCCAACTCCTGAGCAGCTTTCTGTGATTGCCCTCCAAGCAGCTCGTGTGGCTGAGTACTTTAATATTGAGCCAACAATTGCTCTTTTAAGTTACTCAAACTTTACCGGATCACCAGGCACTCCAGAGAAAATGAAAAAAACTCGAGAACTCATTAAACAAGCTCGCCCGGATCTTAAAGTAGATGGTGATATGCAGGCTGATACAGCGGTGAATCCGCAAATCATGCATAGAATATTTCCATTTTGTGAAATCAAAGAAGGCGCTAATATTCTTGTGTTCCCTAATTTAGAATCATCAAACATTTGTTATAAAATGCTTCAACAATTAGGTAAGGGAGAAGTTATTGGTCCATTCTTAATGGGTATCAAACGCTCTGCCAATGTTTTACAAAGAACAACGACTGTGGATGGAATTATTAATTCTGTCGCATTAGTGGCATTAGAAGCTCAATACCTTAAAGAAAGAAAAATCCAAAAAGAAGCTGAAGCTCAAAAGGACGCCTCATCAACAGGTCGTTCTGCAGGCAATCAACTTCAATAAAGCTGGAACTGATGACTGAAGTTGTAAAAAAAGATCGCGCCATTTTAGTCGGAGTGGGCCTCAAATCTGAGCCCACTTCAGAGATCAAAGAAAATCTTCTTGAACTCGAAGAACTTGCGGATTCCGCAGGAGTTGAAGTTGTGGGAGTGGATATCCAAGCCCTTCCTCAATGGAATCCTGCGACTCTGATTGGCTCAGGCAAAGTGGAAGAAATCAAAGAAATGGTTTTAGAGACTGAAGCCAATGTGGTTATTATCGATCATCAACTTTCAGGAATTCAGGGCAGAAATTTACAACAAGCACTCGGTTGCAGAGTGCTTGATCGCAATCAATTGATTTTAGATATTTTTGCTCAAAGAGCCCAAACTTTTGAAGGAAAACTTCAAGTAGAATTAGCTCAACTCCTTGATCAAATGCCGCGTATGGTGGATGCCTGGATGGGCTCCCTCTCTCGTCAAGGTGGTGGAGTCGGCACTCGTGGTCCGGGTGAAACAGCTCTTGAAAATGATCGCCGAAGAATTCGCGAAAAAATCGCTTTGATTAAAAAGAAGCTCGAAGCTGTGAGAAAAAACCGTGCTCAGCATCGTTCTTCTCGTCGCCGCCATGAAATCCCCAGCTTTGCCCTGATTGGTTACACCAATGCCGGTAAGAGCTCGCTTCTCAATCGTTTAACGGGCTCTCAAGTTTTAGCAAAAAACCAAGTGTTTGCCACTCTAGACCCAACCACTCGTAAAATATTTTTACCAGATTCTCCTCCAGCCGTTGTCACAGACACAGTGGGATTTATTCGTAAACTCCCCACTCAATTGATTGAGGCCTTTAAGGCCACTTTAGAAGAGTCTGCTGAAGCGGATGTGCTCTTGCACGTGATTGATATGTCTTCTCCCAATATGAATCGACAAATTGAAGTTGTTCAAAAATTAATTGAAGATTTTAATTGGAAAGAGAAAAAAATAATCTACGTCTTTAATAAATTCGATATTGCTTCCGTTGAAAAACAATTTCAGATTAAATTATTTCCTCGGGTTTTTGTGAGCGCCCTCAATGGTCAAGGAATCGACAATCTTAAAAAAATGATGGTGGATGTAATTGATGATCTTCAAATTGAGACTCAGCTTTACTTTCCTCGCCTAGAAGAAAATAAAATCTATGAACTCAGCCGAGACGCTCAGATTCTTCGCAAAGAAGCTGCCTCTGAAGGAACTATTTGTTATGCACAAATGACCCCAGCAACGATGAATCGATGGAAGTCTTATTTAGTTAAAAAAGAGATGTAGATATTTTAATGAGAGTCTTCGTTTTTAGAAGGCACTTCTTTTTTAATTTCAGATGATGAAGAAGATGACAAAGACTCTCTTCCTGTTGTTGGAGCCGGCACCAATATCTGTGTTGTGAGAGCTTCGTTTTTCATCACTAAATTATTTTGCGTACAATTTTGAAATAAAACCATACTTCCAGTTGCAATCAGTATCATTGAAAAAATCAGAGCATTCACATAGTACATAAACAAAAAATCCTCTTCGAATAAAATTCCCTATTTATTTTCGGGAATCTTCCTTCAAAGAGGAACTTCTTATTAGGCTACTCTGGATTTTCAGACAAATGTCTTGGTAGATCTTTTCTAAGGACTCTTAAGATGACTTTTTAGAACTGGACTTAAATCTAACTTTTGGAATTTTAATTTTATTTAAACCCTCTGAATGCGCACATTTCTTTTTAAGAAGATGTTCATAATTTTTAGAGGTTAAACCATGAAGTTGACCAGTTCCCGCTTTAAAAGCCTCTTCAGCTTGTTTATTCAAAGCTTGAGCTTCTTCAACCACTGCAATGGCCGTTTTTTCAAAATCTTCAAACTGAGTCACCAGATCCGTTAAATAAAGATCTATTGCATACTGTTTCACTTTATCATGAGCTTCTGACTCTTGATTGATCAACTCAGCAAATGTTTTAAAACTACTTTGAATGTACCAAGCAGCCCCTAATCGAGAATACTCCGTAGTGTAATTTAGTGTGTTATTATCAAACATTGCGATCAAGTTTGTTTCAATGGTCATTTCTTCTAAAGGAAAATTTTTAAGATGATTTAACAAAAGATTTTCATGCTTCATAAATAAAAGACTCACTTTTTTTATAAACACTGGATCCTTTAAATCCTCTTGAGAAGCTCCATTCATGGTTTGATCAAACTCTTCTCCAATTCTCATGATCTCTTCCTGATTTTTTAAAACATCTTCACCATGACTCTCACGCTGAAAGTTAAATAAATAATGCATAAATTCGTGAACCAAAGTCCACTTTTCAGTATCTTCTCGATAAATAATCGCGGGCTGACGACCAAAACCAGTTATTTGCTTCACTTTTTTGGCTGGTAAAAATAAACCTAAAAGAAAAGCATCTTTTGAACCCATCGCAGAATTTAATTTGTCCCACTCATTGAGAATGGCTTGAGGTGCTAACTGAAGACTGGAATAGTTTTTACATCCACCTTTGTCAGAGGGCACTTTATAAACCTTTAAGGGAGCTTTTGATAAGAACTCAAAACTCGATTCAAGATCTGCAGAGATAATTCCTGCAAGAGGATAAATATTGAGTAACTTACCAAAGTAAGTCGCTTCAATCCTCTCCATTCCTAAATAATCTAAGTTTGCGCCTCCATTGATTTTAGGAGAAAAAGCACAGGAGGAATCTCGATAAGCTTTGACTGCCGCTTCATCAACAGGCTTTGGAGCTTGTCTTCGCTCTGTATGCGAAGACGACTCCTCTTGCTGACAAGCTACCAAAGAAATTAAAGATAAAAAGATGAATACAAGTTGAAAAATAATTTTGAACATCTCAGGTGAACCTTAAAATACTTTTTTAATTTTCTAAATTTTTAACTGGAAATAAATAAGTTGTGGTCATGGCCTCAGGAGATTGAATCTCATAAATCTCAATCACAGCTCCGTCAGGTACAAGCCGCCCCTCTCTCATGTATTGTTCTGCCTTAGAATAAACTTTCCAAGGGCCAATCGCAGGAGATCCCGAAAAAATAGCTTTAACGTATTTTCTTTTTTCGACACTTTGATTTTTATAATCTGGTGGTGGAGGATTTTTTTCTAATAAAGATAAAAAACTTTCTTGGCTTGCCGTTACAACACAACCAGCATAACTTCTTAATCGAGACTCTTCGACCAACTCAGGATGATCAAAATACTGACCAAATGTTTGATGACAATCCAATTGATGAGCCTTAGCCCAAGTCTCCACTTCTCCAATCACTGGAGCTGTTTTATGATAAGCTCCACGATGTTCTTTATAAAGAATTAAATATGGTCCCTCTTGAGTCAGAGACATCTCTACAGATTTATGAACTCCTAATCTGTAAGCAAGGCTTCCCGCAAAAAATAAAACCAAAACTATAAGCGCACCAATAAAATATCTCATGATTTAATCCACTTAATACTGCAACCCATTGATGAATTCTGAGGTTGTACAGAATTTTGACCAGCCAATAATAATTTAACTGCATTGAACAACTCTCTTTGATTTACCAAAGAAGGGTCCTTCCAAGAATCATCCAATCTTCCGCGATAAGCCAAACGCGCCTCTTTATCAAAAACAAAAAAATCTGGAGTGCAAACAGCTCCAAATGCTTTTGCCACTTCCTGAGATTTATCTTGAGCATAATGAAAAGTATAAGATTTGCTCTCCGCACGAGCTTTCATTTTATCAAAAGAATCCTCTGGATAGCTGATTTCATCATTTGAAGAAATCCCTAGAATATTCACATTTAATTTTTTGAGATCATGTCCTAAAGCAATCAAACGGTCTTCTATCGCTAAAACATAAGGGCAGTGATTACAAATAAACATCACAACAAATGGATTGCCATTTTTTAAATCCTTCAATGAAAGATTTTTTCCTTCTACAGAAGGAAGATTAAAATCAGGACATTGAAATCCAATTTCACCAGGAGGGGTATGAGTTAACGCCATAGTAACTCCTTTCAATTTCTATAATTAACAAGTGTAGTATCGACAAAAATCCGCAGGGGACATTTCTCGACAATGAATAAAAACATTCTCATCTTTATTCAAAGGAACAGATTTAAGTTGAGGAAGACTCTTAACGTCTTCATCAATTAAAATTTGATTCTGATCTTTTAAAATAATTTGATAATGATATCTCTTCTCTAAGGCTTCCACTTTAAAACTAAAGTTTCTGCCATCAAATTCAGATTCATTCAACCAGGTAGGCAATTGAGCTTCATCAACTTCATTTAATTGGCGAGATAAGTTATATCTTTTATAATCAATCCCACCAATACAATAAAGTTTTCTGACAGATTCAATTTGAGCGGCTTGGCTTAAAACTCTCATTAAAGAAATCATTAAGATCAAACTTAAAATAAGAATCTTTTTCATCTCAAATTCCTATCAATTAAAGCTGTGTCCAAGAAACTTTTTGATTTGGAAACTCCATATCTCCATCTGGAGAAATAGAAATCACTTTTTCTTTAAGATTTGGATTTTTATTTAAAAACGCCGTTAAAGTGGCACATTCAGTAGTGTTTAATTTTTCATAATGAGTCACACTTGCAGAAGTTAACTCAAAAATCCAACGATCTAAAAAGGAAACCCAGTCCTCGCCCATTAAAGGCGCAGACTCTGGAAGAGCTTCTAAAATCGAAGTTGCATTCTCAATTTCCAAAGGATGATCAAAAACATTCAATCCAAGTCCCACGACTAATTGAACTTCATTCCCTTGAATCACATTTTCAATTAAAAGCCCGCCCACTTTTTTATCCCCGATATAAATATCGTTGGGAGCTTTTAAACTCCAAGCAAGAAATGGCCAAGTCGCCCAAAGAGCTTTCATTAAGCCCATCCCAATTTTACAAGAAAACACAGGAGCAGGATTTCCATCTAACTTAACAGACCAAGAGCTTAATAAACTGGCGCCCTCTTCTTCTGTTAACCAGGTATGAGTGCCTCTGCCTCTGCCTGCCGTTTGAAATTCAGTTAAATAAACAGCAAAAGCAGAATCATCAGCTGAACTAGCAAACTGTTGCTTGGCAATCTCATTAGTGCTCGTTGTTTCTTGTGCATACCAAGTTTTAAAGCCATGAGAAAGAGCCCATTGCTCAGTCACTTTACCAATAGCTATTGTTTCGTTTTCAAGATTTTCCTGACTCATATTAACCTTCCCAATCAAATAGTAAGCTCACATCAGCACGAGGAGCCGAGTGAGTTAAGGCACCCACAGAAATGTAATTTAAACCCAATTCAGCAACACTTTTAACTCTATTCAGAGTCATGTTTCCACTCGCTTCAGTCTTGATTTGACTTGGAATCAGCTTCAAAGCTTGTGCTAAAGTTTCATTGTTCATGTTATCCAAAAGAATTCTTTGAACTTTTGCATTCACAGCTTCTTTCACTCTCTCTAAATTATCTGCTTCCACTTCAATCGGCAGAGCCGAGTGAGCTCTCACTCTTTCAACCGCATTTTGAATGCCACCCATAATTGAGATGTGATTGTCTTTAATAAGTATCGCTGTGCTTAAATTATAACGGTGATTCTCACCACCACCATGAGTGACCGCTTTCTTTTCAAGATCACGATAACCAGGAGTTGTTTTACGAGTGTCTAAAATTTTAGTTTGAGTGCCTTCAACTTCTTTCACAAATTTAGAAGTAAAAGTTGAAATTCCAGAAAGATGTCCTAAAAAATTCAAAGCCACACGTTCAGCTTTTAGAATCTGAATAAGATCCCCTTGAATGGTACAAATAATTTGACGATTGAGAATGCGATCCCCTTCTTCAAAATGCCATTTCACTTTTGCCGAAGGCTCCAGCATATGAATGGTTTGATCAAAGGCAGCGGTTCCAGAAAGAACCATATCCTCTTTAGCCACGAGTCGAGCTCGTCCTAATTTAGGTGTGAGAGCCAGAGACTCAGTTGTTAAATCGCCGTTAGGCATGTCTTCTTTTATTGCAGCACGGATGAGTTCTAATAATGTCATGCCTGGTTTATATTAGTAAGTTTTTTCAGTGTCACGAAGAAGTTTTGCGATCTCTTCCCGCACAATTCTTTCCATCATATCAGGAAGAATTTTCCATGCAACTGACTCTAATACTTCACGCACTTCTTGACGAACCATTTTTTCGATTTCAATTTTTGATAAATTGAGATTTGAACCCGTTAAATTTGATCCCGACAAATTTTGACTTGAAAATTCTTTTTCAGAATTTTGTGATGCCAATAGATCTTGATGTGAATCTAAATCTGAATCTTGAGTTGAATCCTGCTCTTGATACTTAAATTGGTTCGGAGAATCAAAAGACACCATTTCTTCTGACTCAGAATTTTTTTCAGCTAAAGCAGGCTCTGGGTGATATTGATAAGAACTTCTGGTTAATTCTTCAACTTCAGAAAAACTGCCCATTTCTTCAAAAGAAATCGCCTTAGAATCCAATTCTTCAATTTCTGCTAAATATTTTTTAGAGATTTCTTCCTTATCCAGCTGAACTTGATTATTGGCTTCTAGTGCCGCCACATCTAATTTAAATTTAGCAATTGGTTTTTGAGACCAAACGTCATCTTCTAAACCCTCTGGCATCTCGAGATCATTTTCTTCTTTCACAGGATGCAAAGGCATTGATGTAAATTCCTCAGCCGCTTCCTCTGGAACATCTAATAACTCTAAGGGTTGCAAATCAACCTTTGAAGTCACTTTTGTTAATGGAGGTGGTGGAGGTGAATTTTCACTCATTTTTGGAGGCAATGGCGCAGCTGCCTTTGGTGATGGCGGCGGAATATGGGGCGATGTCATCATCACTGTATTGCCAGATCCCGCTTTTTTAGGTGGAGGCACCGGAATTTTAATATGATTTTGAGTCTCTTCCCCAGCTAATTTTAACGAAGATTTTGTGTGTTCTGATTTTGGCGATTCTTCAAATGAAGGCATCGTTGGAAAATTCAAAAATTGACTCAAGTCATTGGTCGCTAAATCAGGAATTAAATCTGTGACAGTTGATCTGAGAATATCCGCATCAAAGGGCTTTTCAAGTCTTCCATCGGCCATTGCATTATAGGCTTTTTCATGGTCAATTTCCATGAAACCGCTCCACATCAGAACGACAGGAATTTTTTGAGTTCCTGGATGATTCTTAATTTGGCTGCAAACTTCGTAACCCGATTTTTGCGGCAATAAAATATCTGCAAAAATAATATCGGGTTTAAAACTCTGCGCCACAGTAAGAACATCGTTCCCCGTGGGCACTGCTTTTACCTCCACAGAAAAATCCTGAAGAGCTAATTGCATAACCTTTTTAATAGTCGAACTTTCATCTGCTAATAAGACGCGTAAAGCCATACGTCCAGTTAAAGAGAATATTTTGGCCTCGTCAAGGATTCCCTCATGATTTTATGATTTTTTTTAGATATGTTATTTGGATGAATCGAATTGATCGTTATATTACACAATTATTTTTGGGATATTTTTTAGGGGGCATACTTATATTTGTGACTCTCTTTTTAGCTATTGATGCGATGTCAACGCTGGTGACTTATAAAAATATTCTGACTGAATCGCTTTTAAAATATTATTCTTTTTACGCACCCGAGATAATACACCGCATGGTACCAATTGCCTGCTTACTGGGCACAATCCTCACTCTCTCTACTTTAAATAGAGAAGGCGAACTTGTGGCACTTTACGCTTGCGGAATGAGTTTATTTAGAATTTCACTTCCTATTATTTTATGGGTTTCTTTAATCACGGTTTCAACTTTTCTTTTAGCCGATCAATTATTGCCTTCGTTTGCGCGAAATAAAAATTATATTTTTTATAACGAAATAAAAAAGAATCCCTCACTTTATTCCACAGTTAAAACTAATAAAATTTGGTACCGCTCTAAAAATAGTATTTTTAACATCAAAACTCTCAATCAAACGGCAAACACAGCGCAAGGACTTACCCTCTATTATTTTAACGACGCTTGGGACCTAGTGCAGATGATCTCAGCTGAAAATGTACAATTACTTGGAGCCAAATGGAAACTTAACAAAGGCAGTATCACTCTTTTCACTCCGGAATCTAGCTTTCCTGTGACGAGCCATTTTGAGGATAAAACCATTGTGATGGGTGAAGACGCTAAAGATATCTCCTCCACTGCCCAAACTAGCGACACCCTTAGTCAGTCTGAGCTCTCTAAATTTATCTCTAAAAATAAAGAAGCCGGCCTCGACACCATAAGATACGAGGTCGATCTCTACGCAAAATATGGTTTTGCACTCTCTGCGTTGGTGATGTCTCTTATGGGAATCCCCTTTAGTGTGAGTCGGGTTCGCTCCGGAGGGGTGATGGCCAATGTGGGTATTTGTCTCGCCTTAGTGTTTGTCTATTGGGTATTCTATAGTTCTTCCATAACCTTGGGGCGCCATGGCCAAATTCCCCCTTTAGCTGCAGCTATTTTGCCAAATTCCGTCATGGCAGGGCTAGCCTACTTCTTTTTCATTAAACTAAAAAAGTAATTTAGTTTTTTTCTATTTTGATTTAACTTGATTTTCTTTTATACCGACTCAAGTTAAATAGAGCCTACTAATGAAGGAGAACCATTAATGGCTATTTTAGAAGTTCTACGCTTTCCAGATCCACGTTTGAGAGAACTTTCTTTACCCGTTAAAGAAGTCACTGCCGAACTACAAACTCTTGCTGATGACATGGTTGAAACCATGTACTCATCTGCGGGCATTGGCCTTGCAGCTCCTCAAATTGGTGCTTTAGTAAGACTTCTTGTGATTGACGTCAGACCCAAAGAAAACGGTCGCTATAAAATTGACGAAATGACAGAGCTTGAACAAGCCGTTCAGTATCCCCTCATTATTTTTAATCCTGAAATTATTAAAACTGAAGGCAGCACCACTTACGAAGAAGGTTGCCTGAGCGTTCCTAGCTTTTATGAGACTGTTAAAAGAGCTGATTATATTGAGTGCGTGGGTTTAGATCGTCAGGGTCAAAAACTTAAATTTAAAGCTGATGGCCTCCTTGCCATTTGCCTCCAGCATGAAATTGATCATTTAGATGGAAAGCTTTTTATCGATCGTTTGAGCTTAGTTAAAAGTAACCGCATTAAATCCCAAATTAAAAAACACGGATACCCCGCTAAAACTAAAAAAAGGGATTCATCTGAAGACGACGAACATTCAGGTGAAACTCTATGAGTAAAGTGCGCGTTTGCTTCTTAGGGACTCCTGATTTTGCGCTCACTAATTTAAAATCTGTATTTGAAGACGAGCATTTTGAAATCGTAGGAGTGATCACTCAACCTGATCGCCCCTCTGGTCGCAAACTCCAACTCACTCCAAGCCCGGTCAAAGTTTTTTGCCAACAAAATGGCTTAAAAGTTATTTCTCCAGAAAAAATAAAAGATCCTGGGGTTCTTGATGAAATTAAAAGTTGGGGTGCGGAAGTCGCCATCGTGGTGGCCTACGGACAAATTCTTCCTCAAGATTTTTTAGATCTCTTTAATTTTGGTGCCGTGAATGTGCATGGCAGTCTTCTTCCTGAGTGGAGAGGAGCTGCCCCAATTCAAAGAGCCCTCGAAGCTGGTGATGCTGTTTCTGGCGTCACTCTACAAAAAGTAGTGAAGCAACTAGATGCCGGAGATATTATTGGCATCAGACGTGTGCAACTCACTTTAGAAACAAATGCTCAACAACTTTATCAGGAGCTGGCTATTTTAGGAGCTGAGACTCTTAAAACAGATTTGATGGATTATATTCGCGGAAATTTAAATCCCTATCCTCAAGATTCCACTAAAGTGACCTATGCTAAAAAAATAGAAAAAACTGAGTCTTTGATGGATTGGAATCAGTCTTCAACCACTCTTCATAATAAAGTGCGCGCTTTTGTGATGGGGCCTGGGACATATACTTTTCTAAATGATAAAAAATTAAAAATTCACAAAACAAATATCTCTTCTAAAACAGCTTCCGTAAAATCAAACAAACCCGCTGGAACTATTGTAGACATTCAAGCAAACTCACTTTTAGTCGCTTGCGGAGAAGGTCTCCTTGAAATTTTAGAAGTCCAACCTGAATCTAGAACACGAATGAACATCACTGATTTTCTTAAAGGAAACTCTTTAAAAGTAGGAGATTATTTTGGGACACACTCTTAAGGTCGCACCAAGTATTTTAGCAGCTGATTTTGCCAATCTTGAAACCGAAATTAAAAAAATCACCGCCGCAGGTGCTGATTGGGTTCATGTGGATGTCATGGACGGACACTTTGTTAAAAACATCACCATCGGTGTTCCAGTTGTGGCTTCTGTTAAAAAAGTTTGCACACTCCCGCTTGATGTTCACTTAATGATTGAGTACCCAGAAAATTACGTGGATGCATTTTTAAAAGCTGGTTCAGATATTGTGACTGTGCATGTGGAATCATCTAATAAAATTCCAGCCATTTTTGAAAAAATTAAAAAAGCGGGAGCTCGAACTGGACTCTCCTTAAGACCAGGCACTTCTCTTTCAAAACTTCTCCCCTACCTTCCTCAATGTGATGTTGTTTTAGTGATGACCGTTGAACCAGGTTTTGGTGGGCAATCATTTATGGAAGATCAGGTAGCAAAAATCACCGAACTTAAAAAACTCCGCAAAGAGAATAACTGGACTTACTTGATCGAAGTCGATGGCGGCGTAAATGAAAAGACAATTCAATACTGCAAAGATGCTGATGTTGTTGTCGCAGGTAGTTATGTCTTTCAAGGTAATTATCAGACTCAAATTGAGACACTTAAAAAATAATTTTGGTTTTTTATTAAAAACCCCGTTTAGGACTTTTAAATTATTCCGAATATCTTGCCACGAGGTAAGATATTATGAGTACAGCAGAAAAAGTATGTCTTGTAAAAATTAAAAGAAAAGATTCAACCGAGCTTTTTGTTTTGGAATCCAAGGAATTCAACTTTGGTCGTTCCCTAGAAGCTACTTTTTGTGAGCTTGACCCTAGCGTGAGCCGCAATCATTTGCAGATCATGGTTGAGAACGAAACTATTCAATATAAAGATCTCGACACTGCAAATGGTACTTTTTTAAATGGCGAAAAAATCGCACCTAATAAATGGTTAACTTATAAAATAGGTGAATCACTTAATGTGGGCTCTGAAAGAGTTGTCGTTTCTTTTGAACTCGTCGAAAGAAAACTTTCTCTTGAAGAACATACTAAAAAAACTGAAGAAAAAAAACGCGAAGAATCTGAACGCCTAGAGATAGATCGCCTCGAAGATGAAAAACGAGCTCGCGAAAGAGAAGAACTCGCAGCACAAGATCAAGCTAAACGCGAGACTATCCTTAAAGAAATTAGTGAGCTTGAAACTCAAAAAAATTCACTCCAAGATGAACTCACTAAAGAAGTTTTAGAATCACAAAATAAAGTGAAAGAAATTCTTAATAATGCCACTGTAGAGGCTCGCGACACTCTTCAAGCTGCTGAGCAAAAAGCTCGAGAAATCATGGATTCTTTTGCAAAAGAAAGAGATGAAGTACTTGAAGCTCATGCTCAAATTCAATCTAAATTTGAAGCCGTTGAAAAAGTTAAAGAACAAATCACTGCAAATACTCGTAAAGAAGTTCTTGAAACCACTCAAAAAGAAGCTCAAATTCTTATGGCTGAAGCTCATGCTCAAGCAGAAGAAATTGTTAAAAAAGCCGAGCACTTTAAAATTAATGTTGAAGAACATAACGCTAAAGCGACTCAAGATGCAGAAATCATTTTTGAGGACTCTCAACTTAAAGCAAAAATCCTTCTTCAAAATGCAGAAAAAGAAGGTAATCTTTTAAAAACAAGATTGACGGAATCATTGATTCTTCGCCAAAGAGAATTAGATATTCTTAAATCTCAAGCGACTAAAATGAAAAACGAAACGCTTGCTAATTTTGAAGACCAAAGATCTAAAGCTCAAAAAACTTACGAAGAAATCGTCAGAGAAGCAGAAAAGCAAGCTCAAGTTCTTATTGAGCAAGGTAAAGCTGCTTATGAAGAACTTCGCGAAGGAGCTATTAAAGAAGGAAAACTTTTAGCAGAAGAAACTGCCAGCAATATGGATCACCATCTTTTTGAAAAAAGAAAACACCTTAAAGAATTACAAACTCAAATCCATGAGGCTGAAGTGGAACTTCAAAAGAAACAACATGCTGATGTTTCTCTGAATAAAGAATTTGAGCAAAAACTCAATCTCCTGGCTCAAGAAAACGCCTCACTTTTGGCAGAAAAAAGCGCTCTTACTGAAAAGCTCAATCAAATTGTTGTTCACACCAACAATTCTGAGCAAAACCCAGAGCATGCGGCTATGAACTTAAGCTCAAAATCAGAAGAACTTTTAAAACTCGAAACTGAACTTAAAGAAAAAACTCTTTTGATCGAAAAAATGACTTCTGAGTTTGAAGAAACTCAAAGACATATGGAAGAGATTAAAAATCAACATATTCAAGAGTCAGTAAGACAGCAAAACCTTGTGAAAGAGGAACTTGCTGAGATCCGCTCTAAAGAAATTCAAAGTTTAAAAGATCTTCGTGACAGCGAACTCAAAAGCTTGAGTCAACTTAGAAACTCTGGCTTTTTGCAAATCAAAGATAAAACAAAAGTGGTTTCTGAAGAAATTGCTCACAATTTAAAATTTGTGCTTGCAAAGGATTTTCCACAAAATGCTCCTATCCTCAACGCATTAGAGGGAGCTATTATGCAAGTGATTGAGGATGGCCTCAATCGCAGCACTGGAGCCCAAAAACCAGAACGTCCACCCATTCCAAAAAGCACTCCTGATATCCCTAAATTAGTTCCAAGCGGAAACACTAACCATGGGGTCAATCTGGATAACACGATCTCAAAAGCATTAGGACCTGGAGGGACAACAAACACCTCTACGAAGTTAAATGCTGGAGCAGAACCTGCAAAAACAGAAAAAAAATCAAGATTTGCAGCTCTAAAGGATCGTTTTATGAAACCTAAGAAAAAGGCAGCCGTTGCAGCAGCCATCTTACTGGTCATCACGGCCTTGGCTTTTTTCGCAAGAACTAAACCCGAAGTGATTGCAACCATCGTTAAATAAGCAGTTTGAGAGAGAGGCTTCATTGACAGACCTCTCTCGATCCTCTAATTAATACTAAAAGAATATTGCCTAAGCTCACACCAAAAATGTGAGCTTTTTATTTTGTATTAAGTGGGGGTTTCGATGATCCAATTAACGGGTTATGATGTCACGGTAGAAGATGTTTACAAGGTCGCTTACTCACCCGAAATCAAAGTCGGCATGGCAGAATCAGCTCTTCAAGCCATGAAAAAATCGCGTGATTATATCGAAGGTCGTCTTGCCAGTGGCGAAGTCATGTACGGAGTGAATACAGGCTTTGGCGCTTTTTCAAGTGTTAGAATCTCTGATTCTCAAATCGAAGAACTTCAACGTAATCTCATCCGTTCCCACTCAATGGGCGTTGGCATTCCCTTCACAAAAGCTCAAACACGTGCCATTATGTTTTTAAGAGCTAATACCATTGCTCGTGGCCATAGCGGTATTCGCCCCCTTGTTGCAGAAAAAATTCTTGAATTTTTAAATAATGACATCATCCCAGTTGTTCCCTCTCAAGGGAGTGTGGGAGCGAGTGGTGACTTAGCCCCTCTCTCTCATTTAGCTTTAACAATCATTGGTGAAGGCGAAGCTTGGTCATCAGGTTCAATTGATCCTCGCCCAGTTCCTGTTCAAGATCTTCTTAAACAAAAAAACATCACTCCTCTGACTTTAAAAGCCAAAGAAGGTCTTTCAATGATCAACGGCTGCCAAGTGATGACAGCTGTTGGGATGCTCGCTCTCCATGAAGCTCGCAATCTTGCTTGGTGTGCTGAGCTTGCAGGTGCTATGAGTTTAGAAGGACTTCGTGGATCTCGCAAAGCTTTTGATCCCCTTATTGCAGCCACTCGTAATCACCCAGGTGAAGCAAAAACAGCTCGCAATCTTCTTAAAATTCTTGGAACTGAATCTCCAATATCCAAAAGCCATGATAACTGTAACAAAATTCAAGACGCTTACTCTCTTCGTTGTATGCCTGCGGTTCACGGTGCTTTTAAAGACACTCTCGGTTATGCTTGGAAAGTTTTAGAAACTGAAGCTAATAGCTCCACAGACAACCCGCTTGTTTTTGCAGATGAAGACAAAGTCCTTTCTTGTGGAAACTTTCATGGAATGCCTGTGGCATACGCTATGGATTATATGGGGATTGCGATTTCATCTTTAGTGAGTATGTCGGAATGCAGAATTCAAAAACTTATCAATCCAGCAATGAGTGAATTACCTGCATTCTTAAGCCCAAATGGCGGACTTAATTCTGGCCATATGATTGTTCAAGTTGCAGCTGCTTCTTTAGTGAGTGAAAACAAAGTTCTCTCACATCCAGCCTGTGTGGATACCATTCCAACGAGTGCAGATAAAGAAGATCATGTAAGTATGGGCACAATTGCAGCTCGTAAGTTTGTACAAATTTTAGAAAATGGTAAAAACATTGTAGCCATGGAATTACTCAGTGGCGCACAAGCGATTGATTTACTTTCACCCCTCGCTCCAGCCGGGGCTGTTCAATCCGTTCATCAAAAAATTCGTCAAGACATTCCGTTTGCAAAAGAAGATCGAATTTTTTCTAAAGATGTTCAAAAAATGAAATCATTAATTGATTCTGGCGAAATTTTAAAAACAGTTCAAAAATCTGTAGGAGAATTAGAATGGTAAACTCTAACAATTCCAATCCAAACAAAGGACCTCGAGTTATTAAAGCCCCTATTGGCTCCAAAATGCACTGTAAGGGCTGGCTTCAAGAAGCTGCTTACAGAATGATCCAAAATAATTTGGATCCTTCAGTTGCTGAACATCCAGAAAACCTCGTCGTGTACGGTGGTATCGGCAAAGCCGCTCGTAACTGGGAAAGCTTTGATAAAATTTTAGAGGCCCTCACAACTTTAGAGAATAATGAAACTCTTCTTGTTCAATCAGGTAAACCGATCGGCATTTTAAAAACACATGAAGATGCACCGAGAGTTCTTATTGCCAATTCAAATCTAGTTCCACGTTGGGCTAATTGGGATCACTTTCATGAACTCGATAAAAAAGGTCTCATGATGTACGGTCAAATGACTGCCGGTTCATGGATCTACATCGGCACTCAAGGAATTGTCCAAGGGACTTATGAAACTTTTGTCGAAGCTGGCCGCCAACACTTTAATGGTGACCTCACTGGCAGAGTGATTCTCACGGCAGGCTTAGGTGGCATGGGCGGAGCTCAACCACTAGCAGGAGTTTTTGCTGGCGCTTGTGTACTTGCTGTAGATGTAGACCCGACTCGTATTCAAAAACGTCTTGAAACAAAATACATCGATGAAGTGGCTACAGATCTTCAAGATGCTATAAAAAGAATTCGTCACTATCAAAAAACAGGTGAAGCTAAATCTGTGGCTCTGTTAGGCAATATGGCGACTGTGATTCACCAAATGATTGAACAAAATTTTATTCCTGATTTATTAACTGATCAAACTTCTGCGCATGATCCCCTCGTAGGATACATTCCAGAAGGTTACACTATTGAAACAGCAAAAACTTTTAGATCAGCTGATCAAGCCGCTTATTTAAAAGCGGCTTACGAAAGTATGGCTAATCACGTTCGTGGAATGCTCGCGATGCAAGCAAAAGGTGCTATCACTTTTGATTATGGAAATAACTTAAGAGCCATGGCTTTTGAAGCCGGCGTGAAAGATGCTTTTAATTACCCAGGATTTGTTCCTGCTTACATTCGTTCTTTATTTTGCAAAGGCAGTGGCCCCTTTAGATGGGTTGCTTTATCTGGCGACCCTGAAGATATTAAAGTCACTGATGCAGCTCTTAAAGAATTATTTCCGCATAAAAAAGATCTTTTAAAATGGTTAGATATGGCTGAAAAAAGAATTGCTTTCCAAGGACTTCCAGCTCGTATTTGCTGGTTAGAATATGGTGAGCGCGTAAAAGCTGGTTTGCTGTTTAATAAACTTGTTGCAGAGAAAAAAGTAAAAGCTCCAATTGTGATCGGAAGAGATCATCTCGATTGTGGAAGCGTGGCCTCACCAAATCGTGAAACAGAAGCTATGAAAGACGGTTCCGATGCTGTTTCTGATTGGCCATTACTTAATGCTCTTGTGAATACTGCTTGTGGCGCAACATGGGTGAGCTTGCATCACGGTGGTGGTGTGGGCATGGGATTCAGTCAACATGCTGGTCAAGTGATCGTAGCTGATGGAACTCCAGAAGCTGCTGCAAGACTTGAAAGAGTTCTGACTGCAGATCCTGCAATGGGTGTTTTCAGACATCTTGATGCGGGTTATGAAGAAGCTCAAGCTGTTGCTAAAGAACGCGGAGTTCGTTCACTTTGGATATAATTTGGAAATAAAATCCGATCCTCTCAAAAATCAACGTCAAAGAAAAAGTAAAGATCCTTGTGAAGGCTGTGGTCTCCATAAGGATCTATGTATTTGTGCTTTAATTCCAAAAATAAATATAAAAACAAAACTCACTTTAGTGATTCATAAGCGTGAGTTAAAGCGCACCACAAACACGGGTCAATTAGCCATTAAAGCTCTTACAAATAGCGAACTCAAAGTGATGGGAGAACAAAACTCACCCTTCGAGCTTTCTTCAATATTAGATCCTGAATATGAGAATCTTTTATTTTATCCTTCTGATGAAGCTTCAGAATTGAATCCTGAATTCCTCAAACAATTCAGCAAACCCATTCACCTCATAGTTCCTGATGGAAACTGGCGACAAGCCAGTAAAGTTCATTACCGCAATAAGAATCTCACTTCACTTCCTCGCGTGAAGCTCAATTTTAATCAACATCCAGAGTTTTTTTTGAGAACAGAAACAAAAGAAAACGGCATGGCCACTTTAGAAGCCATTGCACTGGCGATGGGCCTTCTTGAAGGTGAAGATGTGAAAAATTCCCTCATGAAAGTGTTTCAAGCAAAACTTAAAAACACTCTCAAAGGTCGAGGGATCAATAATAGTGATTTTTAAAATTTATTTTTTAAGACACGTTTTGCAGCTTCAATAATTTTTGTATCTGCAAAAACTTGGGTAGATCTTGGTTTTAATTGAGCGGCTTTTTCTAAAAATTTATAAGCATCTTTAATTCGATCTTGATCCATCAAAAACATTCCATAAAAAAAGTTGGCATCAACTGTTTCTGTGCTAACTTTAAGTGCTTTCTTAAACATCTTCTCAGCCTCTTCTTCACTTCCTGTTGGCCATGGCATTTGATGATACATCATACCTAAGTTAACAAAAGCAGCTCCATTTAATGCTTGAGGATTTAATGCGAGTGAGTCTTTAAAATAGGCCATAGCACTTTTTGCTTTAGATAATGCGGTAAGTGGGCCCACAACTCCTGCAATATTAGAATATAAAATCCCTTTCCAAACAACAGGTTCTGCCGCTTGCGGGTTTTTCTGAATCAGAGTTTCAACTTTTTCTAAAAGCTCAGAATATTTTTTTTCTTTTTCGTCATTCTTTAAAGAATTAGAATAATAAGCTTCAGCCCATGAAGACTCTATTTTATCTATCTCATTGATGAGGAGGACTTTTTCGTTAGCAGGATTTTGCATGACTTGAACACTAGGATCTGCAATGGGCTTTATCTCAGGATTGTCTGCAAAAATTCTTTGAAAGAAAAATATAAACGTAAAATAAATGAAAATCTTAAAAATCATTTTCCACTGATCTTTTTTAATTTTTTGCATTTTCAGGATCCTTTTGAAGATTGAGTTCAGGTTTGTGAATTCAGGGATTGATCGCTTTAAAAGCACCTTTTGAAGAGAATGCAAATTAGCCACCAACTCTAGATAGCTTTATATTTATTTTAATAAGATTTTCATGATTTAAGAGGGGCAAAAAACGTTACTCATGTAAAAGTTTTCGACAATCGAAATAATTAAATACAAACACTTTTCCACTGATTGAATTTAACTTCTGATTTCTATACCAACTGTTTTTAAATATCTGATTCTTTGTATTTAAAAATCTCTTTAATATGAAAATGGGTGGACAATGTTAAAGTATTTTATAGTTTCTCTAGTTTTTTTTGCTCAGTCTGCATTTGCAGGGAGCGAATGGAAAATCACAAAAACCAAGTGGTCTCCATCTGACGAAAAATCTTATCAACAATTTGTAGTCAGTCTCGGCAATGCTGTTGCATCAGGAAAATGCCGAAACGTTAGAGATTGCTTTGTAAGTGATGCAAATCCATACCGACCAAGTGATCCTTCAGAGCTTAATCTTTACTCCGATTGCGCTGACTTTCCATATTTTGTAAGAGGTTATTTTTCATGGAAAAACAACCTGCCCTTTTCATTTGCTCAAGGAATGTCTCTAAAAAATCCGAATGAAAAGAAAAAGAGTTCCGGCTGGAAGTTTTGGAAACGTTTCAATCCTATCGATATCAGATATTCGGTAAGTGGAAATCTAGTTTCTGAAAGATATAATGTTACTGAAAAATCTGAGCCTATTAAAGCCACCTCAATTTTTAATGACTTGCTTTCAATTTCTATATCATCTGCAAACTATAGAACTGATTTTGACCACCCAAATTCAGGCTCTTTATTTTCAGATTTTTATCCCCTTAAAATTTCGCGAGAATCCATTGTTCCAGGAGTCGTGATCTATGATCCAAATGGACACGTGACTCTTGTTTACAAAATTACGGATGACGGACGCATCTACTATGTAGACGCTCATCCAGACAACACACTTACAACAGGTGTTTTTAATTCTAAGTTTATGCGTTCTAACCCAGGACAAGGTTCTGGCTTTAAAGCTTTTAGACCTATTGAACTTGTGAACTCTAAAGAAAAAGTAGATGGTTCTCTCGTTGGCGGAAAAATTATCGCCACACCAAACGAAAAACTACCTCTTTTTAGCAAAGAACAGTTTTTAGGTAATGCAGATCCAAGAAACAATGATTGGCAATTTGCTAAATTTATTTATCAAAACCACGAAGTGAATTATTACGAGTGGGTTCGTCTTAAAATGAGCCTTGGAGATCTAAAATTTAATCCCGTTAAAGAACTTGAATTGATGATGACAGACCTCTGCGACAGCATTAAAAATCGAGTTGAATCCGTGAATGTCTCTATTAAAAGTGGACTTCAAAATAAATCTCATCCGAGCAGACTTCCTGTTAATATTTATGGAACAGATGGAGATTGGGAAAATTACTCAACTCCTTCTCGTGATGCCATCTTAAAAACAACGTTTAAAGATACTTTTGAAATTACCAAAAACTTAATTTCAAGATACTATGCAAAAGATCCTCAAGTTGTTTTCGGGGGAACGGATTTAATCAGTGAACTCATTGCTACATACGATGAAAGGTCTAATGCTTGCCAAATTAGTTACACTAAAAGCAATGCAGAAATTGTGAACTTAAATTTAGAGGATGTGAGACAAAGACTTTATAAACTTTCTTTCGACCCTTATCATTGCATAGAATTACGTTGGGGAGCCACTAGTGATTCTGAACTCAAATCTTGTGGTGATAATGAAAATAAATTTGAATGGTACAAAAAAGAGCAACGACTCAGGAATCAAATTGATCGCAAATATGATTTAAGAATGGATTTTAGCTTAGGTGATCTCTCAAAAAATATCGAAGGCAGTGGAGTAGACCAAGCACCAGATACAGATCTCTTTTCATACCTTCTTAAAAATTTAAAATAAAAAGTCATTCAAAGGTCCTGACAATGAATCAGGACCTTTGAATTAAAATAAAGATTCCTCAAAAATTTCAAAGATCTCCAAATTTAATATGATATCCTATGGATGTTTTCAGTATGAGAACTCCGTCGATAAGGATATCATGAATTTAAAAAACTATTTTAAAACTCATTTTATTTCAAAATTTATGGCTAACTTGCCAGTATTGATTTTTGGGTCAGGCTTAATTTTATCATTCCTACTTGTCGGCACTCCAAAAGTTCAAGCCGCAGGAGAAAACAACGCCACACTTGAAAGCTCCCTTTATGGATCTAAAGATGTAACGCCTCCAAGTGAAACTAAAACCAAAGAACAAGATGAAGCCTTTATGTTTGATATGATTCAAACTGAAGCTAAATTAAAAGAAGAAAAAGATATTATTGCCAAAAAATTTACTAATGGACTGTTTGTTTCACCAGAGAGAACAACAATGATTGTTAATTCAATTAAAGAATTTGGTGTTTACGGAGGTGATGGTCCCTATAAAATCAATGTCGGAAATTTTGGCGGAAAACTCACTCATATAGGGGGCTCCTCTTTTGTTTTCCAAGCTCCTGCCACTGAAAAAGATATGATGATTAAAATCTCAGACATCAAGGGTCGTACTTCCTCAGTTGTTGTTTCTGTCGTCGTGCCACTTGTGGTGAATCCTTCAGCCTTTACTAAATTGTCCCCAAAAAGTTATGAAAACTTTGACATCAAAGGTGGTAAACCGCCTTATCAAGTTCAACAAATTGATGGCAAAGGCAATTTAGAAAATGTAGTTGAAAACCATTTTTCTTTTAGAGCCAGTGAAGAAAACAGTTCGGTCATGATTAAAGTTACTGATAGTTTAAAAAATGAATTTTATGTTCCCATAGAAGTAAAATCAGATGAAACTCCTTCTTTAGTGGAGTTTAAATCTCCTTTTAAAGAGGATATTTATTCTAAAAAAGAACTCGAAACTAAATCTTCTGAAAATAAAACAGACGATAGCAATCGAAAACCAGCAGAAGATTCTTCAAAAAACGAAACTCTCAAAATAGAAGATGCTAAAAAAGAAGAACCAAAAAAAGAAGAAGTCAAAGCCGAAGTTCCTAAAAAAGAAGTTCCTAAGGAAGACGTTAAGGCTGAATCTCCCCCGCAAGAAAAAAGTCTAGGAGACCTCCCTAAAACGGAGATAGACCCAAAAATCTCTGACAAAACAGATGATTCTAATAAATCCAATTAATCCTTAGAGCCCACTAAAATAGACTTCTTTGAATCTCTAGATCTCAAGAGACATAAATAATATTGCCAATACTCAGGAGAGGCGATAGTTTTAAATAAGTGATTTGAAGGAGTTAACCATGCGACGAAGTCCGTTTCTTGTAATCTTATTTCTCATTTTTGTATTTGGAAGCCTCTTTGTATTTTTCTCAGGTACCTCTGCCATCTCACTTTTTGGTGGTTCTGAAGAGAACGTCAAAGTGTCTGCAAAAAATTCTATTCTACTTATTGATTTAGAAGGCATCATTCTTGATTCTAAAAAATTTGTTAAGAATTTAAAAAAATATCGAAAAGACAACAAAATCAAAGCTGTTGTCATCAACATTAACTCTCCAGGTGGGGTTGTTGGTCCTTCTCAAGAAATTTATGCAGAAATTAAAAAAATTAGAGATGAGTTTAAAAAACCAGTCGTTGCAGTTTCAACAAATTTACTTGCAAGTGGTGCCTACTATTCCGCGGTTGCTGCTGATAAAATTGTGGTAGCTCCTGGGTCGATGGTTGGATCTATTGGTGTGATCATGGAATTTGCCAACCTTGAAAAACTTTATGATTGGGCAAAAATCTCTAGATTTACTATCACCACTGGAAAATATAAAGACTCAGGCTCTGAGTACAGAGCTATGCGTGATGATGAGAGAAAAATATTTCAAGATTTAATTGATGATGTCTACACACAATTTGTTGTGGCCGTATCTGAAGGACGAAATCTCAAAGAAGAAGAAGTCAAAGCTTATGCTGATGGAAGAGTTTTTACTGGTGCACAAGCCGTAAAACTTGGTTTTGCTGATAAAGTCGGAACAACTGATGATGCTATTAATTTAGCGGCTGAAATGGCTCACCTTGGAAAAGATTTTGAAGTTTTTGAAATTCCTAAAAATAAAAATTCACTTTTTGAACTTCTCAGCATGGAAGATGAAGCCTCTTCTTTATTTAAAGGAAAAACTTCTGCCGCTTTAGAAAAATCTTTTGAGAATATTTTTAGCAAAGCTGTTAAAGCTGATTTATTGAACCAACCTCTATTTATCTTACCTGGATTTTGGAATCATTAAATGAAAACTAAAAAAGCAACTGTTTCTAAATCTGCCAAAAAAACACCTAAAAAAAATACGGCACTCCCTGCAGCACTTACAAAAAATCTCACCAAAGATATTTGGCCTTTAGAGCGAGATTTGATGATCCGTCCTGATCGTTACAAATACGTGCGCAAACTTGTCAAAGATGAAGGTTGCGTATTTTGCAATGCTGCTAGCAAAAAAGTAGGTTTTGAAACACTTTGCCTTTATCAAACAAAACATAGCATGGTGCTCATTAATAAGTACCCTTATAATTCAGGGCACATCCTCGTTTTACCAAAAAGACACTGCGGAAACCTCTTAAGTTTGACAGAAAACGAGTTTACTGATCTACATCGGACTCTCAAAATAGCAATGGCCGGTGTTCAGCAGGTTTACAGTCCTGCGGGGTTTAATTTAGGCATGAATCATGGTGCCGTCGCGGGAGCAGGAATCCCTGACCATTTACACTATCATATAGTGCCTAGATGGGCGGGAGATGTTAATTTCTTTCCTCTCATTGCAGAAACAAAAGTCGTTATTGAAAGCCTTGAGCAAACTTTTGATCGTCTGCTAAGCTATTTTAAAGGGTTAAAATAAAAGTATTATTGGTGGGTATATGAAAAATCAATTACAAGCTCAATTTCCTCTCACGAAAGCTGTTCGTGCGATCATTGTTATCAATGTCGTTATTTGGTTTTTTCTCCAAGTTTTGATGGAAGGTTACGGCAAAGTGCCTTTCAGTCATTACATGGGCTTGTATCCTGAAAAAGTCCTTCATAGTTTTTCTTTTTGGCAACTTTTTAGTTACATGTTCTTACACTCTATTCAAGTCAGCCATATTCTTTTTAATATGCTCATGCTGTGGTTTATGGGTGGAGAACTTGAGTTAAAATGGGGCACCCGATTTTTTACTCTCTTTTACATTTTGTCTGGAGCTGGTGCTGCTCTTATTTATACTTCTGGAATGTGGATTTATGCGACCCTTTCAGGAAATTCAGAGGGCTTATATGTTCCTGTATTGGGGGCTTCTGGAGCAATCTTTGGACTTATGGTTGCTTATGGCCTCATTTTTGGCGAAAGAATCATGTATTTTATGATGCTTTTTCCGATTAAGGCCCGCTATTTTGTGATGGTTTTAGGGGGGATCGAACTGATTTCACTTATAACTAGTGGCATCAATGGGGGCGATGTAGCCTATTTAGCCCATATTGGGGGCTTAATTTCTGGTTATTTACTCCTCAAAGCTTGGCAAAAATTTCAAATTTATCAATGGAATAAGACATTAAGCAAAAAAACTCGTAACCTCAAACTGGTTGTAGACAATGAAAATCCAAAAAATCCGGGCGAGGGTCCTAGATATTGGAATTAAAATAGGCTATAAGGTGCGTTGACCTTTGGTTTTTATATAATTTGATTTATTAAAGTATTTAAAATAGTAACCTAATAATAACCCGAAATAATGGAGGAGAAAGTATGTCTTTAGCTAAAGCTATGCAAAAACTCAAATTAGATAAGCGTCTTATTGAACAAAATTTAACAAATGGAAACTTATCTAAAGAAGAATACGCACAATATCTAGCTTCTCTTCCAGACCTTGCGAACCAAGTAGCTCAAATGGATCTAGAAGATGCAAACGATGATATCGAGGACGAAGATCTACACTAGTTAGCGCTCAATCCTGAGTTCTTAACAGTTTCAGAACTCAAAGTGGTACCAGAAGTAAGAACTTCTTCTTTTAAAGGTGCCCAGTCTTCTCTGATAATTTTGATACCCTCTTTTGTTTTATGTGCAAAGAGGGTTTTTTGTCCGTAATCTGTATGTTGATCAGACGTGTATTTTTGCAAAGCTTTGATCACAACTTGATTGCGATTCTCTAAAATACTTGGATTTAAAATTTCAATTTTAACATATTCATACTTTTTCTTAAGACTTTCCTTAAAAGTTTTCCATTGATCATAATTCATTTTTTGTCCTCTAAATGCAGGATCATAATGAGTCATATATTTATCAACAGTCCCTTTTTCCCAAGACTCTTTCCAATCAGCTAAAAAGGAATTGAGTTCTTGTTGATGTTTTTTGTGTTCTTCTTCTTTAACAAATTTTACTTCATCAAAAATTAAGATCGGTGTTTGCTCAAGCTTTACAAATTGACTGAGCTTTTTAATCACTTCATCTCTTACGACAACACAACCTTTAGAGCCTCTTGTGAGTGGAACTGTATCAGGGATTGCATGAAGCCAAATTCCGGAGCCCGTTTTATTTTCATATTTATCAAAAATATTAGGATAACTTGTCGTGAAAGCTAAACTTCCGTAAAGATTAAAATCAATTGCTGGTGAAGTTAATTTAGATTCTAAAAAATATATTCCTTCTGGAGTTTTAAAATCATTACGGCGAGTTTTATTTCCACCACTTTTACCAATATCCGCAGGAAATTGAGCAATCGACTTTATTGTTGTTCCAGTGCCCTCATAAACTGTGAGCATTCTGTCTTGTTTATTAACTAAAAATGCATAATTTGAAAAATTAGGATGATTTGTTAACTGATACAAACCTAATGGAAACAATCCAGGCTCTTCTTTTTTAATCGGAGGATCTTGTGGAAGATTTTTGACCTCTGGTGTTTTTGCAACTGCGACAACTGCAGGTGTGCTCTCTTTAGCAGCAGTTGAAGCTGATGATTCTTGACCTGCTGGTTCATTAGAAGAGGGCGTATTACCTTGAACAGAATACGCAGTATTTCCAAATTTCATAACTGAAACTGAAATAAATATAAAAAGACTTAAGATGACTAAATTATTTTTTTTCATATATCTTATTAAACTCATTCCTTCATTAAAATAAAACCTCGTGCTGATGTCAATAAGAGGCCTCTTTTGCCATACCTGGATATAGAAAAAGTCGGTATCTATCAACCAAATTCCCCTCTCAAAAGTCTTGCTCACAAGATCAAGGACCAAGAAAAAATATCAGTTCCTTCAAATTTTAAAACAATGCACTCCATTTGTCTAAATGCAGAATAGAGAATAAATTTCTTGAACCGGAGAAAAGATAAGATTTTTTTAAATTACCTGATAAGTTCGCGCCAGTATTCTGACTAAAGTTAAGGAGACAACTTTTGAAAATTTTATCACTTTTTTTCATTTTGATTTGTGCTTTCACTTTTACTTCATGTCGCCTTAAATCTCCTCTGAACCACACCCCTCCGCCAAAAACTCAAATGGTAGTGAGACCCACTTTTTCAGCTCTCCAAAAAGTCTTGATCAGAAAAAATATTTTTCCTAACTTGGCTCATTATAAACCTAGCGGATTGCTTGATCCTTCTGATCCTCTCCATCTCACTTTAGACTCTGATGCTTTTTTTACAGGCAATGAAATCATTGAGATGGATCTTCCCTTAGTTGTACTTGTCAGTAATGAGTGCCGAACTTATCAAAAACATAAATCCAATGAGGTGATCAAAAAAATAATTTTAATCAACGAATCTGAATTCAAACCCCGCATGAAGCTTCAGGCCTATGCTGCAGCTCTCCGTCAACCTGTAACCGTGAATCAATTGAATGATCTTTTTCAATATGACGCCTGCATCATTGGACTTACTAAAAATGACACTGTTGAAAGTGTTTCTTATTTTAATGATCTTCACTTTTCAAAACAACACCATCATGCAGTTTTAAAAACTGAAGTTGCCTATCTAAATTATTTTACGTGGCTGAGTAGCCAAGGCCCCAAAGTAAAAGTCGCGGTTGTGGATTCAGGAATAGACATCGACCATCCAGATCTTGTCCAAAATATTTGGACCCATCCTGATGGCTCTAGAATCGTTAATTTTTCTAATGACAAAATCAATGAGGACTCTGCTGGGCATGGAACTCATGTTGCCGGCTTAATTGCTGCTTCAGGAAACAATAATGGCGGTGTTGTTGGTATTATGCAAGAGGGCGCTTCTCTTATGGCAATTAAAGTTTTAAATAGCCAGGGAAAGGGCAATGTCTCATCTATTGTGAATGGCATACTTTACGCCATTGATAACAATGCCGATGTGATCAATCTTTCAGTGGGCGGAAATTCTCCAAATGAACTTTATGCAGAGGTCATTCGTCGAGCATACGCTAAAAATATTCCTATTATTTCTGCAGCTGGCAATGACAATAATTTAGTGAGTCCCTTTGTGCAATCAATTGCAGGCTTTGGGGAGTCTCCTGGAGTGATTGTTGTTGGCTCTATTAATGCTCATGACCTTTCAAAATCTAAATTTTCTAATTATGGCGATATGGTCGATATTTCAGCACCGGGCTCCTATGAAACTGATCCTATGAATGGATGGTCGTGCGTTGTCTCTACTCTTCCAACCTATGCAAGCATTTTAGGAAAAGCTTCTGAAAATATAGAAGACAGCTTTGGTCCTATCGTTAATTATGGAACTGCTTGTGGGACTTCTATGGCTGCTCCCCAAGTCACTGGAGCGATCGCACTCATCATCAAACACTTAAAACTTTACAACCTCCCTTATTCCTCTGATTTTATAGAAAAAATTCTTTTAAAATATGCCCAATTTTCTCGTGCAAAAAATCTTGGCACTAATTTAGTTATCGATTTACAAAGACTCAGCTTAGAGCTTCCAAAAATTAAAAATCTCGACCTAGAAAATCAAAGCCTGAACCTTCAATCTTTAGAAAAAAATTATCTCGATCAATCTTTTGTAAACTATTTCTTTTCTCAACAAAACTTTTCTTCTGACTACAATAAACTGCTTAAAAAATTTAAAGAAAAATCCATTTCATTATTTGCACTCAATAACTTTTTTGTAACGGATCCTGAGTATGTAAAATCACAAATCACATCCCGTGATTTAAGAATTAGCTTTAATATCATTGGCAGAAAGCTCTCTTTTGATGAAGCTAAAATCTATTTATGGTCAATCAGCAAAAATGCAGAAGACTCTGTGAGCACTTCGCAAATGATCTCTTCACTTTTATTAACCGAAGAATCTTTAGCCTACCTAAAAGAACACCAGCTACTTGGCTATCCCATTTTTGATGAGGACCTCAATAAAGATCCTGAAACTATCAAATCTCAATTTATAAAACGAGTCCAAGCAACAACTGCATTTAGAAAAAAACTAGGTCGCTCTCCTCGTGCTCATGAACTCGACGTCTTATTGAATCCTTTAAATGAAACTAAGGATTCCGAGACTCTGGTAAAAATGATGCTCAGTTCTCGAAGCCGTTCCTAGTGATCTGTCTCAATCTGAAACAATTTAAATTCCTCCCTTAAGGACCTAGGTCTAGCTTTTAAAAAAGTCAGACCTTAAGTCTTTAGACTTTTGTCTCTTCAACCGAAAGGTCTTTTGTAGGTCATGTTCGTGTTCTGGAGGAGGTTAAATCATGTCTGATGCAAAAGATGATGGCGAAAAGAAGCCCCTAGATACCGGTCTCATTTTAAAAATTATTTTTGCAATTATAAACCTAGCTATTGTGGGTGGCGGACTTTCAATGACTTATATGGCCACACTGGGTTGGATTCCTCCTCGCTTAACAGAAGAGCAACTTCAAGCGATTCGAAAAGAAGAAATTAAAATTGATGATCCTTTGGTTTATACTTTTGATAAATTTACGGTCAATCTAGGCGGTGAACCAAGACGGACCATTCGTCTAGAAATTAATTTAGAGATGCTCAATAAAGATGGTTACGAAGAAGTTTTTGAACCTAAAAAACGAGCTCAAACAAGAGATCGTATTGTGAGACTACTGAACGAAAAAACCTTTAGTGATCTTGAAACTATCCAGGGAAAGCTCTTTTTAAAAGATCGCATAGCCTCTGAGATTAATTCCATTTTAGCTGAAGGAACCGTTAAAGATGTTTTCTTTACCGATTTTATCATCCAGTAAATTTTGATAACTCATTGATTTTTTATTTCAATCAGATCAAACTAGATAAACATCTTGAAGGGGTTTATCTATGTTTTTATTTTACAGCCTAGTGAACTTAGTTTTTTTCATCACGGTCGCCAATGCTGCTCCTGAAGCAACAGACCTCAAAGTCAGCTTACCCGTTATAAAATATCAACTTGATAATGGACTCACTGTGATTCTCCACGAAGACCACTCAGTTCCACTCATCTCTTACCACACTTGGTACCGAGTAGGTTCTCGAAATGAATCTGAAGGTGTCACGGGAGCCGCTCATATGCTTGAGCATATGATGTTTCAAGGCTCTAAAAATTATCCTGGTAAAGCCTACGAAAAACTTCTCCACGAAAACGGCATTACTAATAATGCATTTACCACTAATGATTACACTGGATTCTATCAAGATCTTCCAAGTTCAAAACTTGAATTGATTATGGATGCCGAAGTTGACCGCATGGCCAATTTAAGTATTAATGCTGAGACTTTAAAAAGCGAATTGCAAGTTGTTGGAGAAGAAAGACGCTGGAGAGTCGATAATAATCCTATGGGCATGCTCCATGAGGAACTCATGGCGACACTTTACAAAGTTCACCCTTACAAATGGCCGGTCATTGGTTACATGTCCGATATTCAAGCTTACACCTCTGAAAAGTTAAGATATTTTCATGATAATTTTTATGTTCCTAATAACGCTGTTCTTGTGATCGCTGGAGATTTTAATACAGAAGAAGTTAAAAAAATGATTAAAGCAAATTATGGCCCGCTTAAATCAAAACCACTTCCTGTACTTAGTATCAACCCTGAACCTGAACAAAGCGAGCCTACAACAGTTGTTAAAAAAGCCGATGTGCAAGCGACGACTTTTTTAGTGGCTTATCATGGAGTGGAATCTGGCCATCCAGATTCTTATGCTTTAGATCTTTTAGCTTCTATCTTAGGCAATGGAAACTCGAGCCGACTTTATAAAAAACTTGTCTACGACAAACAAGAGGCTATGAATTCTTTTGCTTTTAATGACACTAATAAAGATCCTGGTTATTTTGCAGTAGGCTCTTCTTTAAAACCAAAAAATTCTTATAAAAAATCACTTCATCTAATCTACAGCGAAATTGAAAAAGTAAGAACTCAACTCATTAACAAAAAAGAGCTTGATAAAGTTAAAAATCAGGTGATGAAAAACTTTGTGGATGAGCTGACTACGATTCACGAAAAAGCAGAAGCTTTAGCTGTGAACGAAATCGTAGCTGGAAGTTATGAACAACTTTTTAAAGACTTAGAACTTTATAAAAAAGTCACTCCTGAAGAAATTAAAAAAGTGGCATTAAAATATTTAAATCAAAATCAACGTTCTGTTGTAGTTTTAGAACCTAAATAAGAGGCACCTATGAAACAATTAAAAAATCCATTTATTTATTTCAGCATCCTATCCACTTTGGTTCTTAGCTTCATCGCTGGCTGCTCTAGTTCTCAAACAAAGAATGGATCTAGCAACTCTTCAAATTCTTCCCAACAAGCTGCAGTTTCAATCAGTAAAAAAGGGGACTTTAATTTAAGACCTTACCAAGAAGAAACCTTACCCAATGGTTTAAAAGTGATCTATATTGAAGACACTTCATTACCAAGAGTCAGCTTTCAAATGCTGGTTAAAGTAGGATCGCTCCAAGATCCTAATAAACTCTCTGGTCTCAATTACTTTACAGCTAACTTACTTGATAGGGGAACAAAACATCGCAATATGATGGCTTTATCAAATGAACTTGCCCAAATTGGCTCTGAGATTTCAATTGATGGAGACAATGATTACACCATGATTTCTACGGACGGTCTTTCTATTCACAGCAAAGAACTCATCGAACTTTATGCTGATGTCATACTGAATCCAGCTTTTGAAAACCAAGAGATTGAAAGAATTCGTTCTCAAATTCTTGCTTCAATTCAAAAAAAGATCGATCATCCGGATTCAGTTGCTGCAGATGGATTATCTAAATTGCTTTATGGAAATCATCCCTATGGATTCCCAACTGAGGGTCTTGCAGAATCTATTCGCAAAATGTCTAAAAAAGATTTTATAAAACATTATTTAAAATATTTTAGACCCAACAATTCAATTTTAGCTGTGGTGGGCCCACAAATTGAAGAACTTAAAAAAGAAGTTATTAATCAATTTAAAGATTGGCCGCAAAGAATTCTTGAAAACTCAATGAGCATTAAAGTAAACCAAGATCTTCAAGCTCCAAAATTGAGTCTTATTTCCAAAGAAAGCCTTAAACAAACACAAGTTCGATTTGGAATGCTTGGAATTCAAAGAAATGAAAAAGATTTCTTACCGCTTCGAGTGGCTAATATGATTTTAGGGGGCACTTTTGCTAGCCGCTTAAACATGAGGGTCCGTGATGAACTTGGACTCACTTACTCAATCTCATCCTATTTTGATCCTCGCAAAGAAAGAGGCCCATTTGTTATTTCTACTTTTACAAGAGATGCAAAACTCAAAGAAACAGTTCTTGAGACTGTAAAAAGCTTTAAGAGTTTTTACGATGATGGCGTTACAAATAAAGAACTTGATGCCGCAAAAGCTATTTTAGTGGGGCAATTTCCTCAAGCCATTGAAACTTCCGACAAATTAGCTCGTAACTTAATGCTGTTAAGATTTTACGATATTCCAGATAGTTATTTAAGAACTTATCTCACAGAAATTAAAAAAATCACAAAAGATCAAGTCAATACTGCTATTAAAACGCATCTCAATCCAAAAGAACTTCATTTATTAATTTATGCCGATGAAAGTAAGGTCAAAGAGCAAATGACCGAAATTTCAAAACAATTAGGTGATTTTAAAGTTGAGAAACTAAAATAAAAAAAGGGAAGAGCGCTCTTCCCTTTTTTTATTCTTAAATTTATATTTAAACTGATAAGATTTTATAATCTATTTTTTAGATTTTAATAAGAAGTAAGCCCCAGCTCCCAATGCCAAGAACGCAAAAAACATGAGTGCATATTTTTTCATTCGAGCTTTCGTTTTAGCCTTCGTAATAGCTGCACTGTCATTTGCATTTTGAGAAGGATCCATGATTGCTTGTCCATCGACTTCAGATCCAAGAGAGGCATTCCCTAAAGTTTCAGAGCCTGGTCGATTCCCGCCACCCAAATCTTGTTGAGCAAGAATATTTTTAGATGCAATGATTCTCAAACTTTTTACGGCATTGGCAAAATCAGAACTGTATTTAGTGTAATAGTCTTTATGAACTGAAAAAGTCACAAGAATAGAGAGCTGATCTTTTTTAGTAATTAAGTAACGAGTAAAGTAGTTAGAGATTTCGCTATTAAATTTTAATCCATCTAACCACATGTGATCATTGATAGATGATTTTTTAGCAGGATATTTAATTTGAGCATTTAAAAATTGATTCGCTGGGGTTTTAATTTGTTCTGCAGCATTGAGATGCTTTTCATACTCTTCCATAGTATCCATTGGCCCAGCCTCTTTAGCTGTTAAAATGATAATAGCCTCTTTGGATTCTTTATCAATATTACTTCTGCAAATCCATTCTGTTTGCTCAAGTCCGCATTTCCAAATTTCTGGCAATTCAAAGGCAACATAAGCATTTCTAAAAATTTTAGCTTGTGATTGGGGAACATAGGCAAATGTAAAGACGCCCACACCTAATAATAGATATAAGAAAGCTTTCATTGAAGTCATCATTTAAACCCCCGAAAAAATAAACGGTTCCCTACCTTTAGATAGAGTAGCAGATATTTTGTAAATCTAGCGAACGGATTTTTAGGCAAATGTCTCAAAACAAGACAATTTTTGCATTTTTTTAATTGATCAGGACCTTTTAGGTCTACCATGCCTATTTTAAAATCTTATTTGTCAAAATTAAACTAGCTTTTCTAAACTCTGAGTCATATTCTTTGAACAATTTAATTTTCAAGAGAGAGGGAGGGTCTTATGAACTTTCAACATCTCACAACTTTTGTGACCGTGATTGCTGAAGGCAGTATGACCAGTGCCGCCGATAAACTCTATCTGACTCAACCAGCAGTCAGTCAGCAAATGAGAAATTTAGAAGAAGACTTAGGTGTCCCACTTATCGTAAGAGGTGTTCGACATGTAAAACCGACATTTCAGGGTGAACTCCTTTTTGATGCCGCTAAAAAGATTTTAGAACTCGTCAGTCAAACAGAAGTAGCTATTAAAACTGTCGGAGCTGAGTTGTCGGGCGATCTAAGAATTGGAACATTAAATTCTATTGGATTGCACTTTATGAGTCCCATCGTGGCGCGCTTACTTAAACACAATCCCAATCTTCATATCAAAGTAGAATATGATAAAGTGGAAGAACTCATAAAGAGTTTTAATCAAAGTCATCTCGATGTTTTAATCCTTCCCGACTCCAAAAAAGAATTTGGTCTTGAAATTGAAGACGCTGAAACTAAACTCTTAATGAGAGAAGAAATGTGGCTTGTCGGCACAGGAAAAGACTCAGGAATCCCGCGCGAAATTTCAATTAAAGAATTGCCTCATTGGCCCCTCGTTCTTTTTTCAGGAGAGTATCCACACTTTAATGAATGTTTAAATCAAAATCTCGAAAAACATTTAGAAAAAAATAAAATCCTTTTACCAGCTTTTGAATCTTCTAATGTTGGAACTCTTAAGAGAGTTATCGAGCAAGGTTTAGGATGGGGATTTTTACCCTCACACTCTATCAAAAAACAAGTTCGCTCAGGCCGTTTAAGTCGTGTTTTTGTAGATAATTTTAGTTATGAAATTGATCACTTTTTTTATTACAAAAAATATGATCAAAAAAGAAACCTTTATGACATCTTCTTTCAAGCGGTTCTTCAGCAAGATCGAACTTAAAAGAGACAGTTGATAAGAGTTTTTCTCAAAATAAAACTCTTTTTGTCTAAGGCTTAGTCGTTTTTTTGAATTTTCATGCACGTTTGCAGCTCACCGATGAGCTGTTCATGAAAAAACAAATTAAAAAAACAATTTTATTAGCCGCTTTATTATTAACCACTCAACTTTTTGGTGCCAAAGCTTGGTCAATGGGACAACAACTTCCAAGTGAAAAAGCACCCTCACAAAATCCTACAAAACCAGCTCCAACTCCGAATCCTGCTCCAACACCCGAACCACCAGCATCAACTCCGCCAGAGGTTTCAACAGCGCCCCTTTGGGAAGGCAAACATCCTCAAGCCTCTGAATGGACAACATTTACTTATCAAGAACTTGATCGTGTGGGACAACAAATTATCAATGCAGAAAAATCTGACATTGAAACTTTTTGTCCAAAGTACGACACACTTTCTTATGAGAGACAAAAAGATTTTTGGGTTTATTTAATCTCTGCTGTGACTAAATACGAAAGTAATTTTAAGCCAGAAACAGCTTATACAGAAAATTTTAGAGACAGCAGCGGAAAAAAAGTTGTGAGTCGTGGTCTTTTACAACTTTCTATTGAAAGTGGAAACGCTTATGGATGTGGCTTTAAAAATGCACAAGAGCTTCATGATCCTTTTAGAAATCTCACTTGCGGAATTATTATTCTCAATCGTTGGATTGGTAAAGACCACCGTGTTGCAGGCAAAGAAGCTGGCACATGGAAAGGTGGAGCTCGTTATTGGTCTACACTTAGAAGTTCGTTAGATCCTTATAAAAACATTGTTGCAAAAACAAAGGTTCTTCCGTACTGCAAATAAAAGTCTTTAAGCAGGCTCCTCGCAAAACTTTGGAGCCTGTTTAAGCTTTCTTCCTAAATGATCACTGAGTCTGGCAAACCTAATCTTGCCGCAACCACCTTGGTGATCTCAGAAGCTGTTTCTTCCAATGCACGATCTGTCACATTAAATACAGGCCATCGGCGATTTTGTTTAAAAATATTTTCTGCAAACTCAATCTCTTTAACAATATGAGAGAGAGAAGCATACTCACCGCCAGTGTCTTGACCAAATTTTTCTAAGCGATTTTTTCTGATTCTTTGCAGGCTTTCAATATCAATGATCAAACCGACGACTCTTCTTTGATCTACTTTAAACAGTTCTTCCGGTAGAGGCGTATTGAGGACCAATGGCACATTGGCAACTTTCCAACCTTTATGACTTAAAAAAATGGAGAGAGGTGTTTTACTGGTTCGACTGATCCCCACTAAAACGATATCGGCTTTATCAAGTTCTGCAAAAGTTTTACCATCATCATGCTTAACCGTGTATTCAATAGCCTCAATGCGTTTAAAGTACATTTCATCAACCACACGCAAGCGACCCGCTTCATGATGATGTCCATTAGCAATTCCAAAATAAGTATCTAAAGTAGAGAGCATGGGACCCAATAAATCCACATTGGGAATCCCCTTTGCAGAAGCTAAATCATGAATTTTATTTCTGAGGTTAGGACTCACCATCGTATAAACAATGAGACCCCCTCTTTTAAAAGCATCTTCAATAATTGGTTCTAATTGAGCTTCTTGACGAATATTTTTATATCTTAAGATTTCTAAATCTTTATCATCAAAGTGCACGAGAGCCGCCCGAATCATGGTCGCTGCAGTTTCACCCGTTCCATCTGAAATAATATAAATAACTCCAGTATTCATGCTGCAACTCCTGAGGGGCGAACTAAAAAATTAATCTAAGACAACAGTGAAATCTTCAAAATCACTTTCTCGATGCCAAAACTGATTAAAGTCTCCAATGTTTTTGCCGGTAGGTAAAAAAATTCTCAACGTGGGTTTGCCAATTTCAGTCCAAGCTTTATAAATTTGCGCCACCCAAGATTCAAAATCTTCAGAGCCCTCCACTTGAAGGACAAATTTATTGGGCAACAAATGAGCGCTGCCAATTAAAAGCTGAGACATTTTAGAAGTACGAAACCATTCTTTAAGACCACAGTGATCTATAGTCTCTTCGAGATCTTTATCTATTTCTAAAGGTTGATGGCGTGTTGATTTTACCAACTGAAAATTTAAGTACCAATCCATACGTTTATTCCATTTGGATTGATTAGATTCAGGAAGGATCCAAAGATCCGCTCCGGGATTGTAGGCACTTGCTTGTGATAAAATATGTACAGCCATGATGATTAACTTTTTGAAACTTGATCAAGGATTCCGTTAATAAAACTTGCCGATTCAGTGGTTCCATATTTTTTGGCAATTTCTACGGCTTCGTTAATCACGATATTAGGTTTGACAGGTTCAGCAGCCCATTTCATTTCAAAAGTCGCCAGTCTTAAGATATTTCTATCAACAAGAGCCATACGATCTATTTTCCAATGAGAACTATTGGCTTGAATAGCTGCATCGATTTCTTTTTTGTGAGTCTTCACCCCTTGAATCAGATTTTCTGTATAATCAAGAGTGGATTTATCTGCTGTCGTCTCAAAAACATGAATTAATTCACTTAATAAAATTTGTGGAGAGAACTCAGTTTGGAATAAAATTTGAAGAGCCAATTCTCTTGATTGTCTGCGCATGGGAACCTTTCATTGATAGAACATGACACTCACTAAAAAATGAGATCATCATTTCTATGTATTTTTTAATTTGAAGCCTTTGCTCAAAGGAGCTCAGTTTCGAGTCTATTATAAATCGAGGGGGGTTTCACCTTCAAGTGTTTCTACAAATTCCTGAACATCTTTAAAAGTTCTATATACACTAGAAAATCTCACATAAGCCACATCATCTAGCTTTTTAAGCTCTAACATCACTCTTTGACCAATCAAAGCGGATGAAATCTCTTTATCTCCAGAACTAATCGCCCAAGCCCCTATTCTATCTACGATATTTTCGAGCTGAAAGGAACTGATAGGTCTTTTTTGAGTGGCTGCCAAGAGACCTTTGAGGATTTTTTCTTTTGAAAAGGGCTCTCTGCGATCATCTTTTTTAATAACCATAGGAAAAGCCAGTATGAGGCTTTCCTCAGTTGTAAAGCGAGCCTTGCAATCCAAACATTCACGTCGGCGTCTAATGACCTCACCGTCTTGTTGAACTCTGGTATCAAGAACTCTATCTTCGCTATGGCCACAATAAGGACATTTCATGATCAAGGACCTCATTAAAAAAAATCGCTAAGTCAGAGAACTCATTATCTTTTAACAAGGGGTCAATACAAGACACTTTCATATAAATTTAAATTTTAACGCGCCGTACTTTCTGTGCCCAACAAAAGAGAACTCTGGGAACCTGAGAGTAAATATTACAATTCTTTAAAATGGGAGCCCAAACTATGCAGCAAAATAAACTTAAAAGGACTTTATCCCTTGCTTTGATTCCTTTTTTTTCACTTTTTAGCTCCCTTTCAAGTTTGGCTTCAGAAGCCCCCCTTGTTGGCAAAGCTGCCGCCGCCAAATTCCTTCGCAATCGACCTGCAGATTCAGAATCAAGATATTCTTATCAAGATCACCTTCTGGCCCTCAACTTAGGATCTTTTAGTAGCAGCAGCGCCTATGCTTGGAAGTACGCCCGCAGACAAGATAAAGTGGGCCAACTCACTTATGGAATCACCTACAGAATGTTCCAATGGCAAGATTCCATGGATGTTCACCTCCGCATTGATTTTAACGAATACAAGATCGAACAAGAAAAAGCGCTTAAAATGAGCCTCATGCCCATCGTGATGTTTCCTGATGCTGATGCGCACTTTCCGCTTTATTTTGGTGGAGGAGTGGGACTTGGCACTTATTTTAAGCAAATTCCAGACGAATCAAACCTTTCCTTGGATTATCAGCTCCTCATGGGTGTGAGATTTGAAAATATCTACGAAGGTGCTGGATTCTTGATCGAAGGTGGTTTAAAGAATCACCTTCATTTGTTGACAGATGGCCAGTTTAACGGGACCTACCTCGCTGGCGGAATGGTGTTTGTATTTTGAAATTACATAGAGTCTTAATCGAAGAAGCAGTAAACGCGATCCACGAAATTTTTACGACAGATCTTTACGCAGATAAAGTTATTGAAAAATACCTGCGCAATCATCGTAATTGGGGATCAAGAGACCGCAAATTTTTTGCTGAATCTGTTTACGACATTGTTCGATGGTGGAGAGCTCTCACTCACCAAATGTTTAAAAAAGATCTTAACAAACCCACTCCCCGCCAAATATGGCTAATCTGGGCTGTGTGGTGGAAAAACCAAGGAAACGCCATTCCTAATTGGGAAGAGTTTTCTGATTTTCCAAAAGATTTTGATTCTGATAATCAAAAGAAAATCGAACTTGATGGTGCCATTCGTGAATCTTACCCGCAATGGTTATGGGATCGCGGGCTTCAAGAAGTGGGCGAACGTTGGCCACAAATTGCTCACAAGATGAATGAACAAGCCGATGTTTTTTTACGAGTAAATACTTTGCGTGCTAGCAACCAAGAAGTTCTTCAAGAGCTTCGCATCAATGAAAACATTGAATGCACCTTAGTCAAAGGTTTTGAGTCTTGCATTCAACTTGATGAACGCCGCAATGTTTTTTCAACTAAGGCTTTTCATGAAGGTCTTTTTGAGGTTCAAGATGCAGCTTCACAACATATTGCTCCTTTTGTAGAAGTGGAACCAGGTCAACGCGTGATCGATGCTTGCGCGGGTGCTGGCGGAAAATCTCTGCATCTTGCCTGTTTAATGAGAAACAAAGGTAAGATCATTGCGATGGATCTTCACAACTGGAAACTCGAAGAGCTTTCCACTCGCGCCAAAAGAAATAAAATTGATATTATCGAAACTCGCGTCATTGAATCATCTAAAACTATTAAGCGTCTGGCAGAAACTGCTGATCGCGTGCTTTTAGATGTTCCGTGCTCTGGGGTAGGTGTGTTGCGTCGCAACCCAGATGCAAAATGGAAAATTAAACCTGAAGAAATTGATCGTCTTGTTAAAGTTCAAGCTGAAATTCTTGAGAGCTATAGCCGCATGGTAAAACCGGGTGGCAAACTTGTTTATGCAACTTGTTCTATTTTTAAATGCGAAAATCAGGATCAAATTGATAACTTTTTAAGCAAACATGGCGATAAATGGATTTTAGAAGAGAGTATGACTCTTGACCCTGATAAGACTGGGTTTGACGGTTTTTTTGCAGCTCGTTTAAAAAGACTCCCTAAATAATAAATTTGTGCATTATTTACATTATTTGTATTGCAAACATTGATTAACTTCGCATAGCCTCCTTGATCGAAACTTCTGACTTTTCTTTAAACTCAAGAGTTTCGCTCCAGAATATTGAGCATCAAGGGGGAAATAAATGCGATTATTCAATCTATTCAAATTAAATCTTAAACAAACAACTCTTGGTATGATGAGTTTTTCTGCAGTTCTGCTACTTTCTTTATCAGCACCTGCTCAAATGATTCCTGAATACTACAAACTCAAAAAATATGAAGTGAAAGAAATCACTTATAATGATCCTAACTGGAACCAACAAGTTCTCACTCAACCTGGATTAGGACAAGACTGTAACATTCAAGATAATAACACTTTTGAAAGCCCTCTTGATCAACTAGATATCGTTGTTGATAAAATCATCAACCTCGGTAAAAAAATCTGGGACGTTGTTCTTAAAGGAAGCCCTGTTGTAAATACTAAAATGGAAACAGCAAACGCTCTTCCAAAGGGATTAAAATGTTGGTCAGACCTTCAAGGTTGGTCAATTCCTAAATGGAAAGTTTATCAAATCACTTACACAAATGCTCTTGATATGACTGTTGCCGATTTTAAATACCGCATTGTTTACACAAGCGGCGGCAACTACAATGGCGTTGGCAAATACATTACTAACGCGACTTTAATGCCTGCAGATTTAAATGTTAATTGGGGTTACGAGTTTAATGCTGAAGGAAAAGTTCCTTCTGTATTTAACCGTGGAACTAAAGAAGCTCCTGTTGCAGGAATGCAATTGGTTCTTAATTGGAGTGTGGTTTCTGCGTTTCAACATTTTGAAACATCTGAATCTTTCTATGTGGGTGGCGATGGCGAATTCGTACACATGGATGACAAAGGTTCTGTTGTTATTAACAAACATTAATTATAAATCCATTTAAACTTCCATTTTTATTGAATCATAAAAAGGCTTCCTCAACTGAGGAGGCCTTTTTTTTATTTATTAATTTACAGTTAAAAAAAATCAGGGATAATTATTTGAAGGTTTTAAATTTCTAATAATAATTGGGAGAAATTATATGGCTAAAGTTCTTATGTGCAACCCTGAACTCTTTCTTCAAAATCTCTCTGATAAAACCTATATCGTGACAGGCGGAAACTCCGGCATTGGCTTTATAACAGCTCAACAGCTTGCTCAACAAGGGGCCCATGTGATCATGGCCTGTCGGCGTCCTGCAGAGGGTGAGCGCGCCAAAAAAGAGATTCTACAAAATCATGCCTCAGCAAAAATCGAAGTCATGGAAATGGACCTTGGAAATCTAGATTCCATTCGTTCTTTTGCACAAAAATTTCTCTCTGAAAAAACTCAGCTACATGGTTTAGTCAATAATGCGGGTGTGATGTACACCCCTTTTAGTCGCACCAAGGATGGTTTTGAAACTCAAATGGGCACAAATTATTTTGGCCATTTTTTACTGACGGAATTACTGATCCCCATATTAAAATCATCAGGTCCTTCTAGAATTGCGATTCTTTCGAGTTGCTATCATGACAAAGCTCAAGGGAGAGAAGGCAAAATTGATTTTAATGATTATAATTTTAATCAGAAAAAATATGATGGTTGGGAGGCTTATGCTCAATCAAAGTTAGCCAATCTCCTACATGCCAAACATCTTGCAAAAGTTTTAAAAGGTACCGAGGTCACCGTGGCCAGCGTTCATCCAGGCTGGGTCAGAACCAATTTATTTAAAACTCTGATGCCGCTCTGGTTTCAAAATATACTTTTAAAGCCATTCCTTCAGTTGGGTGGAATGATTGAACCTTGGGAAGGGGCTCAAACCACTCTCCATGTTTTACTCGCGCCTGAAGTGAGCTCACAAAGTGGTCAGTATTTTAGTCAAACTGGTTTTTACAGAACTAAAGAAGCCACCAAGGGTGGCTGGCCATTAAAATCACCCAATCCTCACGCACACGATGAGGAAGTAGCACAAAAACTTTATGAGTTAAGCCGAAAGCTCGTGGGTTTATAATTCAACTTTTCAGTTTGATTTTAAAATATGTATTTTTATTTTTTAGATGATCTTTAAGCTTTAAATTCATTGAGGACAACTTATGAAAATTGCTTTGAAAAGTTTTAATTCTGAATATTATAAAATCTGGGAGTTAGGACTGGCTCTTCCAGAAGAAAAATCAATGAGAAACTATTTTATTAAATTTACTTTTGATAAAAATAATCCAGAAAATTATGACCGAGTTTGCTTAAAAGCAAACACAGTGAGCGATGCCATTGAGAGAGCTTGCTATTTTGTTTCTTATGGCAGCCAATTTCGCCCTGAAGAAGTTGAAATTCATTCAGTCTACGATGAAGATGATAATCTTTTATGGATAGATGAACCCTATTATAATCTCATTCAAAAAAAATTTGAATTTCGTGGAATGGAACGAAGAGAGTTTATAAAAAGATTTGGATCTACTTCAGCAGCAATACTTTACGGACTTCAACCCTCTGTTGCACATGGAATCCTTCCTTTTGCATTTTTTAAAAAAAATAAACCTCCTGTGGGTCAAATTCTTATCACTTCATCAACTTCGTGGTCACTTCAGCCAGGTGTCACAAGCATTTGCTTTATGGGAGTCGGAGGTGGAGGTGCCGGTGGCGACTTTAGCGGCGGCTCTGGTGCAAATAGTGTTGTAGTTAATAATTTTTCTGTATCTTCCAGCAACAGTCCCTACACAATTACAATTGGAGCCGCAGGACTGAGAAGTGGCACCTATGGTTTGAATGGTGGAGACACTGTTGCCTTCGGATACACAGCCAAAGGCGGAGGGGGCGGATCATCCCCTGCAAATGGGGGTAATTATGGAAACTTTTTTACTGCCGGCACTAATAGTTTTACTGGTGGTTGGAATGGAGGAGGTGCCGCAGGTTCTGATGGCAATGGGGGTGATGGTTGTGGTCAATCAAATTGCAAAGGAAGTAATGGGTTAGGATCTGGAGCTGGTGGTGGCGCGGGCTTAGCTTTGGCCACATCCACCGTTTTTGGAGGAGGGGCAGGAGGAGCTTCTTTATACTCAGGAGCTGGAGGCTCAGGATGGGGAGGATCTGGTTCCAGCACTGGGGGAGCTGGTTTTGCTGGTGGCGGAGCTTCCGGTGGAAATGGCTCAGCACCGAGCGGTTCCGGTGGAAATGGTGGATTTCCAGGAGGTGCCGGAGGATTTTGTCAGGGTCAATCTTCAGGAGGAATTCCAGGAGCAGGTGCCCTGCGTATTATCTGGGGAACAGGGAGAAGTTATCCTGGAAATGCCTCTTAAAAAAAATTAAAAATTATAAAAATGAACTATATTCAAAATTAATTCTCATTGCTTTTTCGATCACTGGTTCAAGAGTTTTAGGTTGCGCCCCAAATTGAACTAAACTCTCAAATCTTTCAGTTGGACTCGGAGTTCTCAATAAGTAAGCAATGGTGGAAGCCATATCCCCCATTTGCAATTGTCTTCCTAATTGAGTGACATTAGCTCCTTTTCCCCAAGTTAAGTAACCTGAAAAATCGGGATGATCTAAAAAAGTATTTCCCAAAACTAATAAGCCTCTGTAGGCCCCACTTAGGAGAGAGACACTCTTACCTTCATATCCATGATCTGTTCCAGATAAAATAGGTAATTTAGCGTCTGAATCCACTCTTGTGATACGGTTGAATTCACCACCAAAATCAATTAACGTGTCTTCCCAAATATTTGCTGCCTTTAATTGATCAATTAATTCCAGCAAACAAGAAGCGATGGAATAAAAAATCATAGTATTTAAATATAAAGACGGCATTTGGCCGGTGGAGTGTTCGTCATTACTATGGAATCCAGAAGACGACTCTCCCATATTTAAATTAATGATTGAACCAGGAGACATTGTCACAGAGTAACTTAATTTATTGATCATCACATATTCTGTGAGTGCAAAATGCTCTGCCAAATTTAAAATTCTAATTGAATCTTTGGATGTTAATTTTCGCAAATCCTCTAGACTCACAATTTCAGCATCTAAATTATAATTATCGCCTCTACTTTTCACATCCAAGGAACCGATAGGTTTATCATTGATACCAGGTACCACACTATTTAAAGATCTATATATCAGATCGGAGTATTTACTCAGGAGCTTTTCCCAATCTGAATTTAAATTAGAATAGTTCCCATTCATAAGATCTTCGGTTTTATTTTGAGCCAATAAAATCTTATTATTATGGATGGATTCTTTGACCATCATTGAATTTATAATGGAATTATATGAATCTAATTCATTTTTTAACACACTCTGTTTTAAATTTTTCAGATTGGGAGATGTATTGGAAATAAAAGGATCAAATAATTTATTTAAAAGATTCCCATCATTAGAAAGTTTAAAGGCCGTTTTACCTTTAATTGATTGAAACAAAAATTCTGAAGCACTTAAATTAATAGCTGACAAAGGAGACTCAGAATAATCGGCACTTAAAGCTCCTAAACTTTGAATGGCAGAATTAGGTCTAAAATGAAGTCTTTGAGAACCTTGATGACCAGGATCTCCAGTATCTATTCCTTGCAATACAAGCATTCCATCTAACAAATCTCTCATGGGTCGCGTTCTACCATTGGGGGCCGGCACACTAAATTGCCACATCCAAGGTAAATTCACATCAATTCCGGGCAACTTTATTGTTTTATATTCAACATCAACATATCGACCATTTTGCTCAATATACCGAGTACCTATCATTTTATGATTTAATTTTGCATCTTCATTAGAACCATAGGCATTTAAAAATAAATCAAACATCCAACGTGGCGGAGCTCCTGATTGTTGAATATTAATATATCTACGTGGATTCGTCGCTCCTTGAGCTAATGCCTTATTTTGATAACTAAGACCCGTTAAAAGACTTTTTAAATAAAAACCCAAAGGAGATTGATTAAAGGTCGGAAGGGCTGCCATAGCACCCAATTGCTGCAAAAACTCTCTTCTGGATTTTGATTGATTCATACTTCACCTATTAGATTTACGATTAATAAATTAAAATGATCTCTTAGTTATTTGTAATGCCTAAGTTGGATGATTTATAAACTGGTAAGTTTAAAATATCTTTTATGAGAGTTTTTAAGGATTGATGTTTTTTTAAATCCAGTCCCAACTTGACCACATTTTGCTGATGCTTTTGCATATCTGTTCCTTTATTACGGAAACGTGAATCTTGAGGATTAAAGACATCCACATCAACGCCTGTAAAATACTGATAATAGCGCTTAGCTGCACAAATAAAAAAATCATCTTGATTGGTAATTTTAGCTCCAAGATCTTTAATGCTTGTGACCGTTTGATTGACTAAATTGCCTTTATAATTTCGGAAGTATAAAACTCCATTGGTGGGCTGAGAACTGTAATTTTCAGTCACAACGGCTGGCCAATCAGTTCCACCTTTTGTGATCGTTGTTGGATAAGTCGATGACGTTAAAAAATACTGATCATATTTAAAATTCCTATTCACCGCTGCCATTCTATCCATAGATGCATGACATAAAGTGCAAGACTCGGATCTCCTAAATGCATGAGCTGCAGAATCATTCACGACATAGGTTTTAGCATCTTCATAATTTACAACAGGAAGATAACGACAGAGAAAATCACTGAACACAGCTTTCGCCCATTTGCGAGGAATTTTGAACGAATCAGCTTTAAAAATAAAATTTTCTTGCACTGATTCCATTAAATAAGTGGGAGTGCCTATTATACCACCCCCTCTGCTTGTAAAGAGATCAACTTTTCTTTTAATATCTTCATTAGTGACTAAGGTGATTTTTTTATTATTAACGACTCCAATTAAATTCCCTTTTGAAGCCCAAATGAGATTCGCTGTTGAAGGTTGACTTAAATCAGATAGAAAATAACCATCAGAAGATAATTTAGGATTATTTTCAGTTCTATCTGCAACTAAATTACTATCTAAAGTCAAAATAGAAGATACTTTTGTGCTTGGTCCAAATAATGCCAAAGTGTAAAATAAAGCAGGTTCAGCCTCATCAAAAAAACCAGATTGAGATCCTAAAAAATCCAAGGTTTTATTCATAAAAAATGTTTGATGAAGTTGATACATCGTATTTAAAACTGTCACAGCTAAAAAATCTTTTGGATTGGAAAGTCTGTAGCCATCTTTAACTTTGACTAACTTTGCCTTATCCACTAATTCCAAACATGCCGTTATAGGATTTTTTTTATTAGCTTTCACTTGCAAGTAAACACTATCATTTACGGGAAACTGATTTTGAGTGAGCTGAGCAAAACATCTTCTATAAAGTTCAACTGCATTTAAATCTCCAGCTTCTACTTTAAAACTCATTTGTAAAATCAAAAAACATAAAATAAAACAAAATCTCAGATAATTATTCATTTTTTCGCCTTTAAAATTTCAAATTCTTGATTACAAAGGATCTCTCAGTGGCGACTGACACATTGTCAACATCACACCCTGCCAACGTTCATTATCAGAAGTTAACTGACTCTTATTTCCAATTTTATTAAGAGCACTGATGATTTCTGTAGAAGGTACTTTTCCCGGATGAAAGAGATCAAAAATTAATTTCAGTGATTTATCATCAATTTTACTTTTAGTTGTTAAATTAACTTTTTTTAATGCATTAGTTAGGCTTCTATCTAAACTTAAAATCTCCTCACAAGTACGAGTTATATAACCCCTTCTCATCATATTAACATTAGGAAGCATGGGACTTTCTTGAGGAGAAAGATCATATAACCTCATACAAAAATTTTCTGTGTCAATTTGACTAAAATCATTTTTTCTACAAGGACCACCTAAGGCCTCAAATTGATTTTTCAAAAGACTCTCTATAATATTTTTTAAATAGTTTTCTTCTTCATCAGAAGATTTTGAGGGATCCAAAAAGATTTGTTTCATTTGTGAGGCCACAAAAAATCTAGTACCAAGTAAAGGTTTCGATTGTTCCTCACTGGTGCTCGTTACCTCAGAATCTAAAGACCCTAAAGAACCTAAACCGTTCTCCGGATTCAAATAAAGAAAAATCAAATAAACTTCTTCATCTTTAAGTTTAATTTTTTTCATTGATGAGACACTCGAAGTTCCACCAATTTCTTTTCTCAAATGTAAATAAGGTCGATCATTTTTTAATTCTGAGTGACAACCTTTACAGTTAGCACTCCACAGATTTTCTCCTTTTTTAACATTCTCTGGAGTTCTAGGATACCCCATCTCTAAAGAAGTCGTATTCGCCATAGGACCCATAGTATTTGTAGCCAATAACTCTAAAGTATTTTTAGCAAGGGATTTAGATGACATTGTAATTTTCATTTTTTTACTACTTGTCGAACTGGCTGCGGCCACACCCATCTGTTCTGTTACTTTTGTTTGAATTGACGAGCCTGAACTTAAATTCGCACTGGATTCATTGAGATACCCAGAGATCGCTCTTAACTCTGTAGGGCTTAAAATTTGTAGGCTTTGAATTGAATGCTTTTCTGAGGCATTGGATCCAAAAATATTATTCACTAAATCTTGAGCTGATTTATTTTGCAGTTCTAAAGTTTGAGTGTGACAAGACTGACAATTTTTTTGAAATAAAAGACTCCCCTTTTGAGATAAATCTTTTTGATCCCATACGGGCAAAGAAAAAACATGATTTTCTTCAACAACAGTCGAATGAGGATCTTGCAAAATGCCCACCTCTAAAACTGCATTTGATTTTTCTGAACAAAAAAGAGAAGCCCTTTTTAAATCTTGAGTAGAAGGATAGAGTTTACAAACTCCTTCAGGAATGGATTGAATTTTCCAATTGATTTTACCTGTAAAAGCCTGACCTTTTTTATTCGCCACAACCAATTCATAAGGCTGATTAAAAACCATTTCTGGATGCTCATCAGTGAGTGGTAAATATTGTGAATTAAATGAATCTTCAATACGAACACTAAATAGAGTGTCTTTTTCAGGGGTCATTTTTGAATTGAGGGTGGTCACAAAATGATCGCCCTGATTACAGTTTTGAAAATTAACAATAAGAATTCCTGTGAAAATTAGAATTCCAAGATATTTAATGGTTTGACTAATTTTAGTTTTAAAAACCGAGGTCATTTTTTTATTGAGGAAATTTTTTAAATTTAACATTTAAATTTCTTAACCATTTCTGCAATGAAAGAGGATATTACTAAAAATCTTATTTAATACTTACAGAATGAAATTTAAAACGAGTAGGTAAAAAATTAAAAATAGACCAAAGTTGGGAGGCAGATTTTCAAGAAAATCCAACTAATTAAAGGCATCTAATTTAAATAAAGCCATTGTGGAATTTTTAGGAGCCTTAAATTGGAGCTGATCGATCTCATGAACAAAAAAGGTCTCATTCTCTTTTCCCAATAGATCATTCAATTGAAAAGATCCTCGCAAAACATAAATCAGATAAATAGAGGCGGGATCTGAATTTAAAAAAAAGTTATTTTTAAAACTCATCACTTTAACATGAGCAGAATATTTTTGGGGATTAAAAATTAAACCCAAATCTAAAACTTCACCATTCACAAGTTCACAAAGCGTATCTTCGTCGCCCTTAAAATGAGCCGCTTCATGCAATTCATAGATGGCCCCATTGAGAACAAAACCTTTTCCTTTAATGGGAATTAATATGCGATTCATACCGGGGAAAAGAGAGAATAGAGCGTTTTCTTTGATCGGAGCAGAACTCAACCTAAAATCAAAGTTGAGTTTGTCTAAATCGGCCTCTTGAGGAACGATACAAATTTGTGAGGTGATGCCTTTTTTATTTTTCCAAGGCATCTTTTTATAATCAGAAGAGGTGATGAGCTTAACCAAAATAAAGTTCCTTAATTTTTAAAATTTAAACGGTAAGGGAGTTTATGGGTATCATAGGACCAATGGCCTTCAGAATCAATCTCCACCGGAAAATGCCAAAGAACAATATCAAAAGGTTTGAGTAAAACTTCTCCATTATTGGTTTCACGTGCCGGCTCTTTGGGAGTGGATATTTGACGAATCACTAAAGAAATCTCTCCATCAATAATCGCCACCGAAATAGGACTGATGTACATAATCTGCAACGACTGGCCATTGCTGGGTTTCATATCAAAGGGCTGATGCACAGGGGGATTAAAACCGACATTTCTCTCCTTTATGAGATTATACAGATCATTCACTTCTTTATCCGTCAGTTTTTTATCCATGCTCAAATCCACATCCGACTCCATTCGACCTTTGCCGTTTGGAATGCTTCCCATAAAATACACTTTTTGATGATCAGAGATTTTTTCGGACTGAGTAAAATAATCTCTCAAAATCACCGAAATTTTACCTAAATGCTGAGGGGTCAATCGAGAGATTTCACCATAAGGAGAGGGATCATTGGCACTTCGCTGAAAGTAATCTTTTAAAACTGTATTCACATCTTGTTTTTGTTTAAGCCCCTTCAGAACTTTGTCTTCGGGTCGCTCTTGATAATTCTTAATAAAGGTAAAAATCCGGTAAGCAGTTTTTCTTTCTTCAAAGGGGTTGTCGGAATTTTTAATATATCGAGTGAGGTAATCCACAATTTTTTCTTTTGTTTCATGGGGCATAGTTTCAAATAAATGACCCCGATACCACCAAGCAAAACTCACAAATTGATCGTTAAAAAAAATCTCTTTAATATAACCTAACCAAGCCTGCTCATCATGTAAATGCAGTAAAAAATAATCTCCCGTTCTAAATTCATAACCCTTAAAGGCCGTGAGTTTTTTAATCTGTTGTCTATAAATTTCTTTCTGACTCTCCGGGAGTTTCGAAAGTTTTTTGGCAAGCTCTTCGATCTCAATAGAAAGAAGATTTGTATTTGGATTAAAATCTGAATCCAGTAACGGCGTATCGAGAAGTATATTTTTTTGCTCTCTCGTTAAACTGAGCATGTCTGGGGAATGATTATTTAGGTAGTCTTCTTTAAAGACCTGCTGACAGACCAAGGCATCTGCAAAGGCTGTCGGCAAAATAGACGCGGTGACAATAAATGTGGTCAAAAAAAGCTTTAAAATCGTTAATTTACTCATAATGCCCCTCGTTATTGTATATGTTATTTAATATTCAAAACTAAGACCTCATTTAAGCAGCTCTCAATAACTCTAAAAACTTCCTTCTATCGAAGAAAACAAGGCCATTTTTAATGGCTCCAATTTCAATTGTTGAGGGGCTTTTTTAATGAAATTTATACTCATAACTCAATGCATGCATTGAACTTCTAAAACTCTCATAAAAGCCGCTCTGTTTCAGCACGAATTATCAATGGATTTTAGTCTCATTCAGTGGCAAGAAGGCCGCTGATATTGATTTTTTTATATTTTCTGTAAGTGGGTTTTATGTTTTTAAAAATACGTTCAAAATTTATTTTCTTCGTGATGATTTCGTTGTTTTTAAATTTATCTTCTTTAACTTCAGTGCTAGCAGAGGAACCTTCATCTCATTTTTCTGAGAACTACTCACACACATTTAGAAATCAGTTTTTAAAATCATTAGACCCAGCTCTTGGATCTGAAGAGAGTTTAATTGCCCAGCCCCAACTCCTTGATACCATGCTCAACATTCCCTTTAACTCTGAATCAGAAACTCCTCAGGATTTTTTTGCTAAGATTATCAAAGCCACACAAGAACCTTCGCATTACTTTTCAGGACCTATCCAAGATCAAAATGATCCTATTAAAGACCCTAGCATTCCCTCACAAAATCCCCTGAATTTTGAAGAACCCCCTCTTTTGATTTTATTTTCTGGAGTCTTTTCCGAATTCACTAAAGTGCATCCATTTGAAGAAACTTTAAAAAATGATTCTCCTCTTAAAGCTGAAATCCTTTCCAAAATAAAAGCCTTAAAATCTACCGACACGAGAAGAACTGATCCTCAATATAGATTAGAAAAACTCAAAACAACCCAGCAACCTCTAGAAAAACTTCTTCTGGTGGGAGCACTGAAAAATAAAGAAGGTCAAATTTTAGCTAATACATTAGTTACAAATACGGCTCCAATGTCTTTGGAGTCCCTTGGGGACTTTAATGACAATGCAATTAATTTTCACAGAAGACTCTCTAAGTTTTTCTCCATCCTTAATCGCACACCAAAACGCATCGCTTTAATTGGCTATTCTCGGGGAGCGGTGGTGAGTTTACAAGTGCTCAGTTTAGTTCATCAAAATTATGATTTTTGCAAAAGATCTGATTATAACTACGCAGAATGCACTTCAAGTTTAACTTGGTCTTCAAATATTAAAAGTTATGTGAGTCTGGCTGGAGTTCTTTATGGAAGTGAATTAGCTGACTACGTTTATGGCGATCATCAAAATCTTTCCTCAATGAATAAAGCCCTCAAAGCGCTTAAAAAACTTGGAGATGATTTACATATTATTCATGCAGGTCCGATTCGTACCACCAGACTATTTATTGAAAACCTTAAAACATGGAAAAGTTTTTTTACATCGATTATGAGGCTTAAAGTTCCTGATTGGAATCCGCCAGAAAATCAAGGCAAGCTCAGCTTAAGACAGGCTTATTTCAAATGGAAAAAATCTCAGAATCATTTTGATCAGCAAGATAATTTAAATCTTCGCGGTGTGATTGAAATGGCTAATGATATCGCCTTCGAGCATCTCACTATGCGTGGAACGATCCATGATTATAATAACAATATTCAGCGACTTAAAAATTTGATTTCAGCAGCTCTTTCAGGCACCAACTGCCTTACCACTAATGCTCGTCTCAAATGGTGGTCAGAAAACACGATCCCCCCTGAAATACGCTATTTTAGCGTTGCAGGGACAATCATCGATGCCCCCCCTCAGTCACCAATGGAAAACCCTCTTTCTTACAACATTAAAAACCCTGAGTTTAAGGGAACCAAAAAAACCTTTAAATACTTTGCTGAAAAGCTCGGAATCCCCTTTAACGATGGAGCCGTAGGTTTCAATAAAACATTCTTTTTACCACAACTTGCTACACTTAACCCCCATCAACCTCCCCTTGAAATGCACCCACTTGCCCTCGTTCAAACTCATCATAAAGGCCTTGTATTTGAGGCAGTGGCGACTTCTAAAAAGGACTTAAGAGAGCCCTTCCCAAGAGAAAATCTCTTAGAAACTTTGACTCAGACCATATTTATTGATTAATTAAGTCCTTAAAATTAAAGTTAAATGTTGGCCTTAGGGAGAATCAGATCATGGTGTGTTATCAAGTGCATTTAAATGTTCGTCAGGAAATTTATTCAGATTTTATTTCTTGGCTTGAAACAGAACACATCAAAGAAGTTTTAGCTCAACCTGGTTTTTTAAAAGCCCAACTTGTTTATAAAAAAGGTGGAGCTCTTGAAAGCTACAGTAAAGATATTAAAGTGATTTACTGGCTTGATAATGAGGAATCTATCAAAAATTATTTATCGGGTCCGGCTCTTAAACTTAGAGAAAAAGGCACAGATAAATTTCCGGGACAATACTCTGCTCAAAGAGAAGTTTGGCTCGAAGGCTCTGAGATTCTAAAATAAAACTTAATTTTTTAATTTATAATAATGTTCTTAAAATTTAATAGTGATCATTTAAGGAGATCTTCATGTCTCGATTCGATTTTGTTATTTCTATTGCCACGGTCAACGGCACAGGCAGTCAGTCTGCCAATAATATTCTTTTGCGCTCTCTTTTTAGAATGGGCGTTCCTGTAGGTGGTAAAAACGTATTTCCATCTAATATCGCTGGTCTTCCCACTTGGTTTTGGATTCGCGCCAACCAAAAGGGATTTGTAGGACAAGCTAAAAAAGCAGATATTTGTGTGAATCTTAACCCCACAACTCTTTATCAAGATATGCAAAGCCTTAATGAAGGTGGGTTTTTCTTTTACAACTCAGACTCCATTTTAGATAACTCAAAAGTTCCAACTGGAATTAAATTAGTTCCAGTTCCTTTTAAAAAATTATCTGAAGAGGCTTCAACTTCGGTAAAAACCAGAAAACTTCTTATCAACATGGTTTATGTCGGAATCCTTAGCCAACTTCTTAAATTAGAAAATGAAGTGGTCAAAGCCTGCATTAAAGACCAACTGGGTTACAAAGAAAGTGTTTTTGAAAGCAACCTCAAAGCTTTTGAAATCGGCCAAACTTTTGCTCAAGAAAACCTCATGAACATTGGTTTTGATTTTGAATCGCACAGCGCTGGTTCTATCGAAAATAAAATCATTATTGACGGAAACACAGCCGCCGCTCTTGGTTGTATTGCTGGTGGATGTACTTTTCTTTCATGGTATCCAATCACTCCTTCGAGTTCTCTTGCAGAAGGATTTATTAAATACGCTCCTCAATTACGTAAAACAGAAGATGGCAAAAATAAATTTGGGATTGTGCAATCAGAAGATGAACTTGCTGCAATTTGTATGGTGCTTGGTGCTGGTTGGACAGGGGCTCGTGCTATGACCGCCACTTCTGGCCCAGGTGTCTCTCTCATGGCAGAAGCCGCAGGGTTTTCTTTTTATGCAGAAATTCCAGCCGTTATTTGGGATGTTCAACGTTCGGGTCCTTCTACAGGCATGCCGACAAGAACTCAGCAAAGTGATCTTCTTTTTGCTCACTTTCTCTCTCATGGTGGCACTCGCCATCCAGTTCTTCTTCCAGCGACGGTGCAAGAGTGTTTCGAATTCGGTCAAACTTGCTTTGACTTAGCAGAGCACCTCCAAACTCTTGTTTTAGTTTTAAGTGATCTTGATTTAGGAATGAACCTTTGGATTTCTGATGAATTCAACATGAGTCCAAAACCTTATCAAAGAGGTAAAATCCTCACTTCAGAAATGATGGATCAAGGTATTTACCATGAACGTTATAAAGACGTTGATGGTGATGGCGTTCCATTTAGAACTCTTCCAGGAAACCCTCATCCAAAAGCGGCTTATTTCACTCGTGGATCTGGTCATAATTCTAAAGGCCAATACACAGAAGATTCTGAGCAATACTTTGAAGTGTTAGAGCGCTTAAATAAAAAATGGGAAACAGCTAAAACATTGGTTCCAAAACCAGTGATCAGCCATGAAGTCGCGACAAAAAATCAAGATATTGGTGTTCTTTATTTTGGAAGCACAGAGTTTGTGGTTCCAGAAGCACGTCATGAACTTAAAGCTCATTCTATTTTAGTCGACACTTGCCGAGTGAAAGCTCTTCCATTCTCACAAGAAGTGGAGCAGTTTTTAGCAGATCATAAGACGATCTTTGTGATTGATCAGAATAAAGATGGCCAGATGAAAAAACTCCTTTCTATGGAGTTCCCTCTTCTTGCCCACAAACTTCAATCAGTGATTCACTTTACGGGCACCCCAATCACTGCTGAAAATATTTATAAACCCATTATTCAAAAATTATCTAAGGAGGGTTAATCATGAGCACCAATAAAATCGGACTCGATATCAAATCTTATGGCGGTTCACCTTCAACTTTATGTACGGGTTGTGGTCATGATTCTATTTCAAATCATATTTCACAAGCTTGTTTTCAAAGCGACATTCATCCTTCAGAAGTTGCCAAAATGTCTGGAATCGGTTGTTCTTCAAAAATTCCAGCTTACTTTATGTCGGGTTCTTTTTCTTTCAATTCTATGCACGGAAGAATGGCTCCCCTTGCCACTGGAGCTAAAGTTGCTCAACCTAACTTGTATTATTTAGGAATTAGCGGCGATGGTGACAGCGCTAACATTGGTATTGGTGGATTTATTCACTTAATGAGAAGAAATTTACCTATTTGTTATATCTCTGCAAACAACGGCGTCTTTGGTCTGACTAAAGGTCAATTCTCTGCCACTGCGGATTTAAATGCTAAAAACAAATCAGGCACTATCAATCCTTTTCAATCCGTAGATCTTTGCAGTCTTGCTTTAGAAAGTGGCTGTACTTTTGTGGCTCGTTCTTTTTCTGGAGACGGAAAGCAATTAGTGCCTCTGATCAAAGCCGCTTTAAAACACAAAGGAACTGCTTTTATTGATGTGATCTCTCCTTGTATCACATTTAACAATCATGATGGTTCAACAAAGAGCTACACTTATGTTAAAGAACACGATGTGGTTCTTCAAGAGCTGGGCTTTATTGCTCCTCAAGAAGAAATCCTTGTGGATTACAACGAAGGCGAAACCACTTCAGTCACTTTAGTGGATGGCAGTCGATTAACTCTTAAAAAATTAGATTCTAAGGCTCATGATGTTCAGAATAAAAATCAAGCTTCAGAACTTTTACGATCTTCAAGAGAGAGCGGTAAAATTTTGACGGGTTTATTTTATGTGGATGAGACTCAAGACACTTTAGTCGACAAGTTAAATATGTCTTCAACTCCATTGGCTCAACTTCAAGAAAAAGACTTGAGACCGCAAGCTCATGACCTCCAAAAGATTTTAAAAACTTTTAAATAATTTTAATTTTTTTCAATGAGCCCTTATAATATTTTATGAGGGCTCAACCATCATATCTCTGATGATTTCAATCTGAAAAATTCTGACGGCTTGATCTAGCCTAATAACCAATAAATAAGCTGTAAAAATAAAGAAATAGTAATAACTAAAGGCGCCCCTAAGGTGAGCATCTTTTTCCAATGAGAAAACATCACAACACTTTCTACTTTATTGGAATCCACAAAGAGATTTTCTTTAGTTTCATGGCGAAGACCTTTCACCACAATCCAAGAAACACCCATAACCACAAATGGAAGTGCAAAGTTAATAAAGGCTGTATCTAACAACTCTAAAACTCCATTCCCTCCCACTCTGACATGTTTAAAGACGGAGCTGGAAAGGGCTGGTATCGTAGCAATAAATAAAACAACGGTGCCCATTACCCACGAACTGCGTGAGCGATCCCAAGGAATTGAGGCTTCCATTTTATTTTGCAATTGATCTTGTAAGTTAGAAACTACGACTTCTAATAAACCAATAGAGGCTCCCAATGCAGCCACATAAAGACAGAGAAAAAATAAGATCCCAAAAAACCAAGAACCGGGCATTTGGAGTAAAAATCTTGGAAGGGCCTCAAATAATAAAGTCGGATCTCCGAGGGATGACGCCATTGTTATTGGGTTTTGTAAAACCACTGCAAAAATAAGAAGTCCACTCATCAGAGATAAAACACAATCAATAAGGACCACTCTAAATCCAGCCGTTGGAATATGATCCCCTTCTTTCAAATAACTTCCAAAAGTCACCATGGATCCAAAGCCAATACTGAGAGTAAAAAATAAATGCCCTAAGGCCTGACTCATAGAAGCTAATGTTAGTTTTGAAAAATCAGGATAAAATAAAAAGCGCGCTGCACGAGAGAACGAAGGCAAAGACATTGATTGAAACACCAAGTAGAACATCAAGACCCCAAAAAGAGGCATGATATAGCTTACCCATTTTTCGAGTCCTTCATGAACCCCCTTACTCACTACAACGACACAGAGAAGAATATGCACAGAGGCGAGTAAAACCTGAAGCCAACCATTATTCATTAAAGTGCGCAATAGATTGCCACCCATTTCGGGGCCCATGCCTCCCGTTAGAAAAGCCAATTGCCCCACAATAAATTGAGTCAAAAAATAGAGCACCCAACCACTCACCACAGCATAATACGCTAAAACCACAATTGCTAAAAAGACCGCTGAAAAAGCAATCCATCGACTTTTAATTTTAAAACTTTGTTTATTTGGCCCACTGGAATTGAGGGATTGAGAAACTTGATTTCCCAAAGTGTCCGCGGCCATGATCAAACTTTTGCGGGTAAACTTACCCAGCATCAATTCCCCAATCAAAAGGGGAAGACCAATGCCGAGAGCTAAAAAAATATAAAGTAAGACAAAGGCGCCGCCACCGTTTTCACCGACCACATAAGGAAAGCGCCATAGGTTTCCGAGCCCACAGGCTGAACCTACAGCTGCTAAATAAAATCCAAATCGGGTCGACCAGTAGCCACGCTTTTTCATCCAGTCCCTTTTTTATTTTGACTGTCTAGATTTCATGACAAAAATTCGAATGGGCACTCCGTGAAGTCCCCATTCATTTTTAATATTTTTGATTAAAAATCTTCTATAAGAATCAGAAACACCATCAGGGTAGTTTGCAAAAGCAATAAAAGCAGGTGGTTTTTGCAAGGTCTGAGTCGCATAATAAAATTTTACGTTATGAACACCATAAACTGGAGCCGGAGCTTTTCGAATCGTTTGAAAAAAGAAATCATTCAAATTATGAGTCGAAATTTTAAAATTCATTTTTTGATGAACTTCTTCAATTGTGTCAAATAACTCTCTCAAACCTTTACCCGTTTTAGCCGATGTAAAAACTGTTTCAATGTCATCAAAAAAGTGAAATGTCCGAGCCACTTGCTCTTTAAAGGTTTTTCTAAAACCTTCCACTTCTTTATCAGCTAAATCCGTTTTATTCGCGACAAGGATCACACCCTTATGACCTTCTAAGATTCTCTCCAAGATTTTAGCATCTTGAACGGTCGGTCCTTCTGTTCCATCCACCATCAACAAAACAATGTCTGCTTTACGAATCGCTTCTGAAGTTTTAAAAGAAGCAATAATCTCGATATCGTCTTCGCGTTTAGCCTTTTTTCTCAAACCGGCAGTATCTACGAGAGTAAATCGTTTTCCATTATAAATAAAAGGTGAATCCACGGCATCTACTGTGGTGCCAGCAATATCTGAAACCATCATGCGATCTTCGCCAAGAATAAGGTTACACATTGAGCTTTTGCCCACATTGGGTTTACCCACAATAGCAATCGTGATGCCTTCTTTAACTTCCATTTTCATATCTGGAAGATGTTTGGTGACCCATTCAAGGATGTCAGAAATCCCACGACGTTGCTCAAAGGAAGCTGAAATAATATCAACACCAAATTCATAAAAATCTGATTTCGCCATTTCCTCTTCAAAAACTTTATCAACCTTATTGATCACGATCATAAAAGGTCGACCCGTCATTTTTGCAATTCGGATTAAATCACGGTCTTCAGGCAATAAACCACTTCGACCATCCATCACAATAATCAGCAGATCCACAGTCTGTAAAAACTCTGTCACTTGCTCTTTAATCAATTTTGAAAAAACATCAGTCGCTTCTGTAATCCCACCGGTGTCGATAAGATCAAACGTTTTTCCCCAAATTTCTACGGGCTCAATAATAATATCACGAGTCACTCCCGCTTGGTTTTTAACAACCGATTTACGAGAATCTGTAATAATGTTGAATAAAGTAGATTTGCCAACATTAGGCCGACCCATAATGGCTACTTTAGGAACAACTGCTAATTCTTCACTCCCCAATAACGACATAACCTTGCTCCTTCATAAATCCACTATTTTCTGTCCAGCCTTCACGCACGACAACTTTTAATTCTAAAAACACTTTTGTATCTAAAAACTTTTCGATATCTTTACGGGCATAGGTTCCAATAGTTTTAATATTTTCTCCGCCCTTACCAATCACAATCACTTTATGATTTTCTTTTCCAACTACAATATCAGCTGAAATTTTAATGATCTTAGGATTTTCTTCATTAAAATCACGAATTCTCACAGCAAGAGTATAAGGAATTTCATCATGTAAAAATTCAAAACATTTTTCACGAATCATTTCACAAACTAAATCTCGAGTGTTGTGAGGGCTCAAAAGATCTTCTTCATAAAGAGGACCTGGATTTTCAGGAATCATCAATAACAGCTCTTTTAAGATATTACTTCTGAGATCTTTATCTTTTTTAATTCCGCTGATCAAAAACCCTTTGCCACCATGTTTTTCAACAAGATCTCTTAAAATAAGAGCTCTATGTTCTTTACCATGAAGATCAATTTTAGTGATCACCCCAATCCAAGGTTTGCGACTCGCAACAACCATATCTATAATCGTTTGGTTTTTTTCAACCGAGTGCTCATCAATGCTCAATACAGCCACAAGGACATCACTATTTTTAATCACATCTTGAGCTTCGCTCATTAAAAAAGCATTCAATCCTTTTTCGGCTCTCACTAAACCTGGAGCATCTACAAAAACAATTTGCCCTTCAGGTTGAGAAAGCAATCCCAAAATTCTACGACGAGTGGTTTGAGGCTTAGAAGTCACGATAGACACTTTTTGTTCTACCATTAAATTCATAAACGTACTCTTACCGGCATTTGGCTGCCCTATTAACCCTACAAACCCTGCTCTATAACTCATATGTTTCTCCAGATTCTTTACTTAAAATAATAAAATATTGTCGGGCTGCTTCTTGCTCAGCTTGTTTTTTGCTACGCCCTTGTCCTTGACTCACCACTTGGTCTTGGATTTTTAAAGCCACAATAAAATCTCTATTGTGAGGTGGTCCAATTTCTGAAACCACTTCATACACTGGAGTGGCTTTAAATTTCTTTTGCACCACTTCCTGCAAACGAGTTTTATAATCTTTTTCATAATCGACAGTGGGATCAATTTTTAAAATGATGGGTTGAAAATGCTGGCGAATTAAATTTTTAGTAAATTCATATCCCGCATCTTGATGTAAAGCTCCCAAAACCGCCTCATAAGCAGATCCTAAGAGCCTTGGTTTGGTGGCCCCACCTGTTTGATTTTCGCCTTTTCCAAGTTTTAAAAACTCATTTAATCTCAAAGTTAACGCTACCTGAGAAAGAATTGTTTCATTAACAAGACTGGCTCTCTTTTTAGAAAGAGCTCCCTCTCCGTCTTCAGGAAATGTCTCAATCAAAATTTCGCTCAAAACTAAATCTAAAACCGCATCGCCTAAAAATTCTAATTTTTCATTATGACCAATGCTTTTAACTTTGAATTCAAAATGATAACTTTTATGAGTCAAAGCCTTGATCAATAAACTTGGATCTTGAAATTGATAACCTAAGATTTTTTCAACAGGGCTGCGTTCTGGTTCTTTATTTGAACTCATACTAACTCCCCTCTTAAAACACCTTCAAGACTGCTTTTATCTGAATGTTCATAACCAATAATTCTGACTTGAATTTCTTCCTGCATATTTTTTTTCATTCCTTGATCAGTTGAACTTCCAGAAGCCAATTCATGCTCCTGTAAAAAACTTTTAAGCTTTTCATTCAACTCTAATTTAACATTCCAATAATCGCGACTCACGCCCATCATGTAAGTTTGGACTTTTTCTGCTTTCTTTTTAT
>JBIIER010000024.1:0-29406 GCA_044237745.1 Pseudobdellovibrionaceae bacterium | reverse complement strand
TGCCAGAAATTTTAGAACTAATTTTATTTAAATTTTCTGACTCTTCAATTTTAAGTCTGTTGCCTTCAAGCAAAAGATCTAAATTGCCCTGAGGATGACCCGAACCAGTAAGAATGATTGTAGAGTTATTTTTAAAAATATAAACATGTTCTGCTCTGAATTCACCATCTTTAGCGGTGACATCAAAAACAAACTTATCAAAAGGTTCTCCAGCCATAGCCCCTTTATTGAGCTGAGACTCTAATTTGTAATTCATTTCAGCAAAATTAAGTGGTCCCCAAAATTTAATATGAGAAGTTCCAGAACCTGTGATTTCAAAAGGAATTGGCACCCATTTATGAATAGAGGCTTGTATATCAAGTCCTTCAATATGCGGGAGCATAAACTCACCCTTAATTTGCGAGGTGTTTAAATCTACCGTAAGTTCGCCTTCGTATTTTGATTTATTGATATTACCTTGCAGGTGATTAAAATTAAGTTGGCCTTTTTCATAATTTAAAAGAATTTGCGGATTTCCTAAGTAGAAGTCTTCAAAGTCTACATTTTTACCTTGGATTTTCATTTCAAAAACACCGGCATTGCTATCACCGTGAGTGCTTCCTTCAAGTGAGCCTTCTCCAAGGAGTTTTAAGTGGGCAAGATTGGTGATATTAGGAAAATGCAATAGCGGTGTCGAATAACTAATATCAAAACCTGTTGCGTAGTTAATTTTTCCTTTTGACTGACCCTTATCGTTTTTAATGCCCACTTGAGTGTTGTAGCGAACTTCTTGAGCATCGATTTCGAGTGTTCCATCCGCATTAAATTCTTGTAAACGAACTATTTCTTTAGTTTCTTTGCGAGAGCTTTTAACCACTAAGTTTTTACCTTCAAGGCGGCCTTTGCATTTAAGTAAAAAACTCGGAGAAAGTTCACCCTCACAGGGTAAATGTCCTTTGAGCATGAGTTCGACAGGCACCGTCGGCAAGTGAAGAGTTTTTAAAAGTTCATAGAGATTCAAAGATGCAATATGAGCTTCTGCTTGGAGAAAGAGTTTGTTTTTCCAGCTGAGTTGTAAGTTTTTAAGCTGAGCGGTGCCGCTAGGATGGAGAACTTCGACTTCTTTTGAATAAAGAGAATGTGTAGATTGTTCGGCTTTAAATGAAAAATTCCCAATCAGATAATCAATAAGTTTAAAATCTTTGACATGAACTTCGAGTTGAGATTCTGGAACCCACTGCCCTTTCCATTGTGTTTCAAATGGAATATTAAACTCGCCTTCCAAGTGTGGAACTTTATAAGCTGCCATCATTTTTTGAAAAGGTTTGAGATTAGTATTGAGGGTTCCCTTGAGTGTGATTTGTGGAGTTTCTAACAAATGGGTGAGGTCATTGGCCTCGCCTTCAAAAAAAGCTTCGAGCTCATCAATTTTAAGGCTCGATTTAAAAACTTCGATTTTATTTGGGTAAAGGCGTAAATTTAAATTTATTTTACCAGATTCTGTTTCGAGGAGTGAATGCTGTGCTTTAAAATCAACGAGTGATCTGAAGATTAAAAAAGTTCTTTTGTTAATGGCTGTGACGTCATCAATTTGTAGTGAGGCTTGAGTGTGCAGTTTTTCACTCAATAACTCCACTTTAATATTTTTAAGGATCACTTGTAAGAGTGGGAGCGAAGGAAGTGCTTTAAAAATTGGATCTAAGTTAATTGTATTATCAGAGGAAGGATCTTTTAAAAGGTCATCGAGATTTATTTTAATTGCAGAAGAATCGATCTCGACTTTTGAGATCACTAATTGACCAGTTAAAAATTTTAAAAAATCAAGGTCAGCGGTCATGGTTTCAATCTTGAGGGCAGAGATTCCTGAAAGAGCATTTTGTTTGGGTTGGATTTCAATATTTTTAAAATGAAGTCGAGTGGGGATCCACGAAAATTTAAGATCTTGAATTTTAATTTCTGCAGGAAGTTTTTTTTGCGAAAATTCTTGCACGACACTCACTGTGAGTTTTTCAAGTTGGGGTTGAACAAAGTAAACAACAAAAAAAACAATGGCTAAACTGATCAAAAAAGAAATAAGAGCTTTAATTTGACTTTTCATAGACCTCCCCTTTTTGGAGAGGCAGGCGATGAATAGCTTTGTTTGGTGAGATTATTTTGCCATTCATTTAGAATCACTTGAGCAATTCTGTACTGAGGTTTTTTTTCGACTAATTTTTTAAGCATATTAATAGCTAATGTGGCTTGTCCGAGTTTCCACAGAGCTTGTGCTTTTAGGTAACTGCTTGCAAAAATAGTTTCCGGGTCATTTAAATAATTGAGTTCCAGCTCATTGAGCCATTGCATAAGCTCTAAGTTTTTTCCTAATTTTAAAAGGCATTCTGCTTTTAACCAATCGGTGTTGAGCTGTGAAGAAATTCTCTCTATTGTTTCTAAAGCCCCTTGGTAATCTTCAAACATAAATAACGAAAGAGCGAGATCGTAAAGAGAGGTTTCTTGGTTTTCTTGTGAATAGATTTTTTTTAAATCCAATAAGCATTGTTCCATTTCAGGAAGGGGCTCGTCAGGGGTTTCAAAAAGAGGCGGGGGGCGATTTGTATTTTGCAATCTGAAGAGATATCTTTCGATGCGCTCACGAGCTTGATTTTCTATTTGATCATCAATAGCTTTTTGAATTTCTAAATCTTCTGGAAAAGAGACCAACATTTTTTGCAAATGTTCGATTTCTGCTTTGGCCAATCCGTGGTTTCTGAGCTCATGCAGATCCGAGTACAGGCTTTGTTTTTTTTGATCGTAAGCAATTTGTAAAATCTGATCTTTTTGCTGAGAGATAATTTTAAATTTGTGATTTTGCAATTGCAGCTCAGGGCTATTTGCCAATTTAAAAAAAGCTTTTTGTGCAGTCGCTCCTTCTTCGAGAAGGGGTAAAAGGGCGAAAAGATTTTTAAATTGTCCTTTGAGAAGAGCTTCAATTAAAAAATCCCATGGCAGTGCGAGATCTGAATCTAAATATTTTGTTTGAATAAATGTGGCGAGTTCTTGATAAAGCCCGGCATTTAAGAGGAAAGCTAAAAAAGCCTGTTCATCGCTCGGATGGATTTGTGATTCTGAATAAAGTTTTTCTGAAAGTTCGAGCGCAATAAATTGAGGACTCATCCCCTTCAAGAGGAGATAATTAATTTGTAATTCTAAATTCAAAGTCTTCAAATCTATCGACAGTTTAGCCCCCTAAGAACTTGTCGGATTTTTCACAAAAAAAAATAGGAGATAGACATCTCCTATTTTTAAATATTTATGAATTAAATTGAAGATTTAATTAAGTAAATAACACAATCTAGTTAGAAATCTAGTTGGGCTTATTTATTCACTCTCTCAACGTAATCAGCAGTTGATGTATCAACGCGTAAAACATCGCCTTCATTGATATGAAGCGGAACAGTTACAATAAGTCCAGTTTCAAGAGTGGCAGGTTTAGTTCCGCCAGATACAGTGTTGCCTTTAAAACCTGGGTCAGTTTTAACAACTTTTAAGTTAACGGCTTTTGGAACTTCGATGCTCACTGGCTTTTCGTTGTAGATCATAATGTTTACAACTAGATTTTCAGTGAGGAAATTTTTAGCTTCACCAGCTTCGTCTTCATTCATGCTAATTTGCTCGAAAGAAGTTTGGTCCATAAAGTTAAAACCATTGTCGTCTTTGTAAAGGTAAGTCATCTCTTTGTATTCAACATCTGGAACAGCGAATTTTTCGCCAGATTTGTAAGTTTTTTCCATGTTTTGACCAGTGAGGAGGTTTCTTAATTTACAACGAGTAAATTGGTTTCCTTTACCTGGTTTAACGTGTTGAAAATCAACCACAACATAAGGTTGATTGTCTTCTGCAAGAATTTTTAAGCCTTTTTTAAAATCTGATAAATCATACATAGTTTCACGGTCCTTTTTTTAAGAAGGTTGAATATGACGCATCAGATGTTTTTGGTCAACCCATGGAGTTATGTGAAATATCAAAAGAATTTTGCCTATAAGTGTCAATATTTTTCAAAAGACGGTACAGGACTTTGAGCTTGGCCTCTTGGGAGGCTTTTTCCCTTGAAATTATAGGACTTAGGGGGGCTGGCTCCTCCTCAAACTGAAATTTGAGGATATTTTCTCTAGAATGGAGCAGGGAGTGGGACCCATAATGTTGCCGAGCTTCCCATAAAAGACTTTCGGCTTTTTCTAAATTATTGCGAATAATATAGGCATCTATCATGGAAACGTATTTTTCCAGCCCCGGTGGTTGGGTGCTGAGGGGCAGGCTTTGGGCCCCTGCTGGAGCAGAAAGGTTTGAAAAAGAAGGAGCTCTTGCAATGGAATTTTCTTCAAGAGTTTTATCTAATTCAAAAAGTTCTTCATCAAATTCATCTGCAGTCAGGCTCTCTAGTTTTTCAATCGCCACTTTTGTTTTTTCAGATTGGGGATTGAGAAATAAAACCATTTTGTAAGATTTTAGAGCTTCTTTAGGATTTTTATTTTTAAGTTGAAGAGACGCCATGAGTTGATGGGCTAAAATATTTTCAGGATCCATCTCAGTGGCTTTTTGTAAAAAAGGAAGGGCTTCTTGATCTCTTTGAGTTTCTAAAAGAATTTTACTCAAAGTCACTAAGCCACCTGAAAAACGTGGATGTTTAGCCACACCTTCGCGAGCGGTTTGTTCAGCTTCATTCATCATATTCATTTGACGATAAGCTTCTGCAAGCGGCGCAAAAATCTTGGAGCTAGGGTCTTTTTGAAGTAGTATTTGATACTTTTCTAATGTTTGAAGATCCATTTTTTTCATATATCATTAAGGATGTCATGGTCAGTTTCAGATTTCAAGACTGACTTTTATTAAAATGAGGAGGTCCTTTGACTTGTCTATTGGGAATCGATCCAGGATCACGCATCACAGGTTTTGGAGTGATTCGTTGTGAAGGTTCTCGCATGATTCATGTGAGTCATGGAGTCATTGTTTTAGATCCTGCAGATTCTTTTGCGCAAAGAATTACCGAATTAGGAACTTCCTTGCGCACCCTCATGCAAAAATACAAACCGCACGAAGTGGTGATTGAAAAAATATTTTTAGGAAAAAATGCAGACAGTGCTTTTAAATTAGGACATGCACGCGGCGTGTGTATGTACGAAGCACAACTTTCTGGGGCTCAAGTTTTTGAATACGCCACGCGTATTGTAAAAAAGGGAGTGACGGGCACAGGGGGCGCCTCTAAAGAGCAGGTGCAGAATGTGATTCAACAGTTGTTAGGTCTTTCGCAAATTGATAGGATCGATGCCTCGGATGCTTTAGCCATGGCCGTTTATCATGCTCATCGCATTCAATTTCAGCAAAGAATTTCAAGGGCGGTTGAATTATGATTTCTTATTTACGCGGTCAACTTATTGAAGTGGGCACAGAATCTGTGGTGATTGATGTTCAAGGTGTGGGTTACGAAGTGACTTGCAATCTTTCCACACTTTCGGATTTGCAAAATCAAATGGGCGAAACAGTGGTGTTTTGGATTTACACTCATGTTCGCGAAGACATTCTGCAACTTTTTGGCTTTCCAAATGTGAATGAGAAACAATTTTTTCTCAGTCTTTTAAAAGTCAATGGCATTGGACCAAAGATGGCCATCAATCTTATGTCTGGCGCGTCTGTTGAAGCCATTATTGGAATGATTGAAAACGAAGATGTCAAAAGCATTTCGAAGCTTCCAAAAGTGGGCAAAAAAACTGCTGAGCAATTGATTCTCACACTCAAAGGAAAATTAGTGATCACACCTGATGAGAAAAAATTGAAAAAAGCGGATAAGGCTTCACAAAAACCTTCTGAGTTAGAATCTGCTTTAGTAAATCTAGGATTCCGTTCTCAAGATGTGCAGTTGGTGGTTTCACAATTGCCAAGTCACTTAAGTTTTGAAGAAGGATTGCGTCAAGGATTAGCCGTTTTGTCGGGCGGACTTTAGTTTTTTGTCTCTAAAATTTTTTAGTCAAAGATAGGATCAAGAGAAATGGCAAAAATATTTGAAACAGAATCATCTGAAGTTCCTTCAGTTTTAGAAACTCAAATTTTTGAGGGCGAAAAAACTTGGGAAAATCATTTGAGACCTCAGAGTTTTACGGATTTTCCAGGACAAGATCATGTGAAAGAAAAACTCAAAATTTTTGTTAAAGCGGCTAAATCTCGTCAAGAGCCTTTGGATCATACTTTATTAAGTGGCCCACCAGGATTGGGTAAAACCACACTGGCTAAAATTTTAGCCAACGAATTAGGAGTGGATTGTAAATTCACATCGGCGCCTGCGATTGATAAAAAAGGTGATTTGGCGGCAATCTTAACTTCACTGCGTCCTAACTCTCTTTTATTTATCGATGAGATTCATCGTTTGAATCGTGTGATTGAAGAATATCTTTATACCGCGATGGAAGATTATTACATTGATATTGTCACAGGAGATGGGTTAGGCGCTCGTTCTATGAAGTTTCAATTAGTGCCTTTTACTTTAGTGGGTGCCACCACTCGTTCAGGTTTATTGAGTGCGCCATTGCTCACACGTTTTGGAATTGTAGAACGTTTGCAGTTTTATGATAAGCACGCTCTTGAAACTATTTTATTGAGATCTGCAGAAATTTTAGGAATTTCAATGACCGAAAAAGGAGCTCGTCAATTAGCTCAGCGTTCTCGTGGAACTCCAAGGATTGCCAATCGACTTTTAAAACGTGTGCGTGATTATGCTCAAGTTCAGGGTTCGGGTTGTGTGGATGAAGATATTTCGATTTATGCCTTAGATCAATTGGGTGTGGATCAATATGGTTTAGATCATATGGATCGCAGAATTTTAAATCTCATTAAAGATAAATTTGCTGGGGGCCCTGTGGGAATTGAAACCATGGCAGCAGCCTTGAGTGAAGACAAAGGTACATTAGAAGAAGTTCATGAGCCTTTTTTAATTCAAGAAGGATTTTTAATTAAAACGCCTCGTGGTCGTATGGTCACTGAGATTGCTAAACAAATGGATATTTAAAAGGGATCGTTGCAAGTCCATTCACCCACTTCTGGGTAGGGTTTTTGTCCGATCAGAGTGCAGTGTTTATAATAAAACTCCCAACGAACATAAGGTCGGTTGGGAGAATCTCCTCCAGCATCAAACATATAATCACTTCCGTAGGAGGCTGATGAAGGATGAGTTTCTGGGAGGGTTTCTGACCGAGTGGAATCAATCGCACACCCACACATCAAGTCTCCTAAAACCAAGATTAATAAAAATAAAAAAGTCTTTTTCATCTTCATAAATTCTAACACATAAATTTAAAATATTCTTCAAAACATAGACCAAGGTCTATGAGTCCAGAGGAGAAAATAAATCAGAGTTGCTTCAGCGGCATAAGTTAATAGAATAGTTATTAATATCATCTGCAACGATGCTTTTTAATCATTCAAAAAAAAGGTGAAATATGGATTTACAAAGTCCTGAAAAACAGAATTTTAAAAAAAACTACAGAAAGCAGCTTTTAATCAATCCTGATTTTCAATTAAAAATTTTAAACTACGTGAGTATTTTAAATCTTTCCCTTTTAATGATCTTTTTTGCAGTGAACTTTTTGTTATTTGAAAAAATGAAGGATCAAGGACTCAGCGCGGGTCTTCCTGAAAATCATATTTATTTTGAGTTTTTAAATAGCCAACAAAAAGGAATGGTCTTGCTCTTTTTAGGAGGAAGTATTGTTTCTATCATCATGATTTATTGGTTTGGATTTTATATTTCAAACAGAATTGCTGGTCCAATTTACAATGTCACTATGAATATTGATCGCATGATTAAATCGGGTAAAGTTGTAAAAATTAGATTCCGTAAAGGAGACTTCTTTCCGGAGTTGGCAGACAAACTTAATGAACTGACAGATCATGCTTCTCAAGGTGGAGGTTTACAACCCCTCGAGGGTTCAATCACTCAGGTGAATCAACCGAACGAATAATTTTTAAAAAGTCCCTAATTATTTTTTTATAAAAAATAATAATTCCTAAACAGCCTGATTCAAAAGATCAGGCTGTTTTTTTAATAGCAGAGAATTTTGTGTTTTCTGCAATCACTTTTGAAAACCACATTTTAATAAAGGTAAAAATCTCTTTTGGATAAGCTTGATTTTGTGGAAATTGGTTGAGGTAATGGGTGTAAGTTTTTAAAAAATCCTGTTGGATTTTTCTTTTAATTTCTAATTGAGGGCTTTTAGATCTCAAGAGGCGAGCTTCTTCTTTTGCAATGGACTTTAAGATAAATTGATGAACTGGCAAAAAAAGCTCTTGAGTGAGGCTTTGAGGGTTTTTTTGGTAGGTTTTCCAAACAGATTCAAGCTGTTCTAAAAACTTAATTTGCTCAGGCTGTAATTTTTCAACATCAAAATCTAATAAATTCATAACTTTCCTCCGCTTCCGCGGTTTTCGCAAATTCTATGATTGCGTAAAACTAAAATTATACAGAAGATGACATTGAAATATAAGTGAAAATCAAATAAGCATTTTGATATTAAGACGAAGAGAGAGGTTTTGTGTTTTTACAAAAGACAATTCGAAAAAAAGCTGTGGTCCAAGGAATAGGTGTTCATAAAGGTGAGCCCTGCTCCCTTGTCTTTAGACCAGCTCCTCCCGATACAGGTGTTTATTTTATTCGTACAGATTTGCCCGGGCAACCCACTCTTAAAGTGTTAGCGTCTTCAGTTCAAGCCACTACAAATGCCACTGTTTTAGGGGGGCCGGAGTTTTCTGTTTCAACAGTAGAGCATTGCCTTTCTACTTTATCAGCTTTGCGAATTGATAATTTATTTGTGGAATTAGATGGCCCTGAAATCCCCATCGGTGATGGCAGTGCCAAAGATTTTTTGGAGGCTATTTTAGAAGCGGGAGTTGTAGAGCAAGATCAACCTCGTAAATATGCTTACATTACAAAACCCCTTTATTATTCAGAGGGCGATAAACAAGCTTATGTGTTGCCTTATCAAGGTTTGAGAATCTCTTGCACGATAGATTTTGCTCATCCTGTGATTGGTCGTCAAAAAATGGATTTGGATGTCAACGAGACCAGCTTTAAAAGAGAGATAGCAGGAGCGAGAACTTTTGGGTTTTTAAAAGATTTAGAGATGATGCAATCTAAGGGATTAGCATTAGGTGGCAGTTTGCAAAATGCCATTGGACTTGATCACGAAAAGATTTTGAATCCAGAAGGTTTGCGTTGGGATGATGAATTTGTTCGACATAAAGTTCTTGATGCTCTCGGAGATTTAGTCACTCTTGGGATGCCCTTTATGGGACACTTAGTTTTATTTAAAGCCGGTCACGATATGATGAACAAATTAATTCGTAAAATCCTAGAAACTCCTGATTGCTATAAGCTCATTGATTTGGGATCCGAGTTGCCAGAGGAATTTAAACCCTCTTAATAAAGTCTTTGATTTAACTAGGCGAAGGTCTAGTTTGTAAAAGAACCTAGACAATGACCCCCATTGTTTCAGATCATTTTTTTATCAATAAAAAATGAAAGGAACTTTGGGAATGAAGAAAGTGATTTCTTTAATTCGTTTTCTTGGAAGAAGTGTTTTTTTATTTTTTCTCTTAAGCCTCCATTTGAAGGCTTTGGCTCAAGATTCTGCCTTGCAATCCCTTTTAGATCTAGACTGCCAAAGATTGGGTGGGTCTTTTGTAGATTCACTGAAATGTCATAAAACTGAATTAGATTCACAAGCTGAAAAATCCGAAAAGTATTGTGTGGTCAAAAGCAAAAGTGGATTACCTCTGGTTTTTGATGGGTGTAGTGCACCCAATGGATGGGCTTCAAAATACAAAGAGTTTTTTTATGAAGCCTGCAAAAGACATGATCTTTGCTATCACAATAATTTAGAGAGAACGATCCAAGGAAAGCACGATTGTGATCGTGAATTTTTTAGTGGAATGAAAGCTCTTTGTAAAATCAGAATGGGCGAAAAATCCCTCTGGAAAGAGTGCGGATCCTCTGCGGTTGTGTTCTACAATGCGGTCGATAAATTTGGAGATTCGAGTTTTCGATGCATTGAAGACCCCTTGGATCCCGAAGAATACGAACATATTTACGATAAATCGGAAATATAACCCCCTTATTTCAATAAGTTAGCTCCTAATAGTGAGAAAAACTCAATGACTCATTTGTGAGTTTGACGAGCCCTTAGTTTTTTAACTAAACTAGCCCTTGCTCGAATTAAAAAATAACGCAAAACGTATGCCTTCTTTTTTTTAAAAAATATCGGCAAATTGCAAATTCGTAAACAAACAAGGAGAATCTCATGATCATTGGAGTTCCTAAGGAAATTAAAATCAGTGAAAATCGCGTTGGTATGACCGAAGCAGGTGTTCAACAGCTTGTTAAAGAAGGTCATACAGTATTTGTAGAAAAAGACGCAGGTGTGGGCAGTGGAATTACGAATCAGTCTTACGAAAAAGCTGGTGCTCGTATTTTAGATACTAAAGCCGAAGTTTATTCAAAGGCTGAAATGATCGTAAAGGTTAAAGAACCTCTTCCAGAAGAGTACACTCTCCTTAAAGAAAACCAAATTCTCTACACTTATTTGCATTTAGCAGCTGAACCAAAACTCACAAGAGTTTTAGCTGAGCGCAAAGTTAAAGCAGTGGCTTATGAAACTATTCAAAAAGATGACGGCAGTCTTCCATTGTTAATTCCAATGTCAGAAGTTGCTGGTCGTATGGCGACTCAAATTGGTGCTTTCTATTTACAAAAAGATCACGGTGGTAAAGGTGTTCTTCTTGGTGGCGTAACTGGTGTGCGTCCTGCAAATGTAACTATCATTGGTGGTGGTGTTGTGGGAACGAATGCTGCTAAAATGGCTGTGGGTCTTGGCGCTAAAGTAACTATTCTTGATGTGAGTCTTTCACGTTTAGAATACCTTGATGATATTTTTCAAGGTCGTTGCATGACTCTTTATTCAAACGCTCAAAATATTGAAACTGCAGTGAGAGAATCTGATCTTGTTGTGGGTGGTGTGTTACTCGCGGGTCAAAAAGCTCCAGTTCTTGTAACTAAGCAAATGATCTCTTCAATGAGCAAAGGTTCTGTTGTTGTTGACGTAGCTGTGGATCAAGGTGGTTGTATCGAAACTTGTAAGCCAACTTCACACACAAGCCCAACTTATGAAGTGGATGGAGTGATTCATTATTGTGTGCCAAATATGCCAGGTGTGGTTCCAAGAACTTCGACTTATGCATTAACTAATGCGACTTTAAAATACGCATCAATGTTAGCTGGTATGGGTGTAGAAGAAGCTATTGCTAAAGATAAACACCTTTTTAAAGGTCTTAATGTTTACAATGGTTACGTTTGCTATGAGCCTGTAGCTAAAGATTTAGGTCTTGAGTACAGAGCTTACAAACCTATGTAATTAATTTTTAAAAAATTTAAAAATGAAGATCCCCACTGAGAGCAATCCAGTGGGGATTTTTTTTTGATTGTTAAGTGATTGAAAAGGGACTTTTGGAGGGATATTTTATATGAAAAAACAGCAGGTATATGACACAATTTCATGATTTTATGACATATATATGTTGTTTTTTAATGATTAAAAAGTGATAATAGGGAGATAAATCGGGTACATAAAATTCAATGTGCGAGAGATAAAGCAAGCATTAACTTAAGAAGGAATCAGGGTTTATGTATAAAAGGATCTTAGATTTGAATTCATATCTAGAAGATTTAAGTATTTTACTACTGGGCCCTCGACAAACGGGCAAGTCAACTCTCACGCAGGCGCAGTTTGAAGATGCCTTAGTGATAGATTTATTGGACCCTGAGATTTTTCGTGATCTACAAAAATCACCACTTTATTTAAAAGAATTAGCACTTGGCTCTAAAAAACAAAAAATTATTATTGATGAAATTCAAAAAATACCAGAGCTTCTGAATGTCGTTCATATGTTAATCGAGTCGCATAAAAAAATGCGTTTTATTTTAACGGGAAGTTCTGCACGTAAACTTAAGGTGCAAGGTCAAAATCTTTTGGGGGGCAGGGCTTATCCCTTATCATTACATCCGATTACTTCCCATGAATTTTTATCAGATCCCAAAAAATCTCCAGAACAATTGCATCGTCTTTTAGAGATTGGTGGATTGCCGCATATTTTAAATTCCAAAACACCCCAACGTGCTCTCAAAGCCTATGTAGGATTGTATTTGCAAGAGGAAATTAAAGCAGAAGGTTTTGTTCGTAATTTAGGAGATTTTTCTAAATTTTTAGATGTTGCAGCCTTAACAAACGCAGAACAAATAGATTTTGCGGGAATAGCCAGAGATGTTCAGCTGTCTCCGCGAACAGTCAGTTCTTATTATCAAATTCTACAAGACACTCTTGTTGGATATTTGCTTGAAAGTTTTAAAGAAACCAAAACACGTAAGGCGGTCATCACACCAAAATTTTATTTTTTTGATGTGGGGGTTTGTCAGTTTCTTTCTGGTCGAGAAAAATTAAGTCCAGAAACTCCTGAGTATGGCAAAGCACTGGAACATTTTATTTTTACAGAACTTAAAGCTTATCAAGATTATATGGAAGAGGAGTTTTCATTATTTTATTGGCGATCCACTTCTCAAATTGAAGTTGATTTTATTTTAAAAACAAAATCAAAAAAGCTTATTGGAATTGAGGTCAAGGGTTCTGCAAATATAGATAAAGGGGATCTCAAAGGGCTCAAGTCATTTGAAGAAGACTTTAAATTTTATAAAAAAATAGTCGTTTCTAATGAAAAAAGACCTCGATTGCTCGATGATGTTTTTATTTTACCTTATGCGGAGTTTTGCAAACAGCTCTGGAGTGGGCAGTTGTTGGCTTAAAATTATCTTTGAGACAGAATAGAAACCCCAAGCGGTTCTTTAGGAAAGTGCACTTCTAAAACTTCAAGATACTCTTTGAGTTGGTTTTTAAATTCAGGGGAGTCTGTTTGGGCGATGATTTCGTTTAACTCAAGTCTTAAATGCTCCACTGAAAGCTGTTGATTTTTAACGGCAACGAGTTCATCCCAAAAAGTTTTTCTTAAAATATACTCCTCTGCTTTTAACAGACAGAGATTTTGTTTTTCATCATAAAATTCTTTTTCATTGCAAAAAGATTCTGAAGCCAGAGATTTTGTGTAAACCATTTCTGTGGCTTCATGATGAGAGTTTTGGGGAGTTGTTAAAATCAAGGAGCTGATTGTTAAGGAAACAAATAGAATTAAGTATAAGAAAGTTTTCATAACCAGCCTCCTTTCTAAGGGGTTTGCTTTTATAATTTGCAAGCTGTGCCAATGTTTCAGAGTGAGACACTATTTTTTAAGAACTCATTAAATGAGTTTAGAGCCTGTTATTTTTTAGACAGCTGACTAACAAATTAAGTTCTTAATCTTTAGAAAGACTTCACAATTTGCGATTCCAAAATAAGCAGAATTGAAGAAGTGCCAAAACGAGATTTTATTTATTATTTCATATATTTAAGCTAGAATTAAAGAGTGATTTGTTGTGATTTTTTATAAGTGCGTAAGTGGAGTGAGGTGGTTATGAAGTTTTTCAATAAAAAGAAGACTCATTTGCTAACTGTTTTTACGATGAGTGCCTGTATGATTGCGCTATTTCAAAATTGCGCACAAACTGGGACTTTGAGTTTAAGCACTCAAATGGAAGTGGCGGCTCAAAATATGAGCAACACTTTTTATGTTTTAAAAAATGTCCCACAGGTCAGCCTCAAACCCATCCTCACCAATAAAGAAGCTTCGGCAATGATGATGAAGCCAATCAATAACCAAGCGGTTGCTGATTCTGGCAATTTTAAAGTATCGGATTCTGAAAACTCTACAGATCCAACCTCAGATTCTGCGGATTCAGCAACTCCTGATATTTTTGAAATACAACTTCCTAAGGCTTTTCCTCTTCTCACTCCACACGGAAGTATTTTGTCGATAGATAAAAAGACCGGTATTTTTGTTTATGAACCTCAAGCAGATTATGTGGGAGAAGATAAAATCATTTTAGATAAAAAAATAAAAATGGAAGTGACTGCCGAAACCAAAGAGGCTGTTAAAGATGAGGATGGAAAATACTATTTAGTTAAAGTTGTTCCGATTCCTATCAAAATAGTGATTCACAGTCATGAAACTCCTTCCTTAGTTGCGCAAGATCCAACAAAAATGCAAGTGAGCTCTGCTGATGAAGAAATTGAAACCCTCATCAGTCCTGTTGAGAGCGACAAAACATCTCCTGAAAAACCTCTTAATGTAGATGACGGAAAATTCCCAGATAAACTCACACAATCAGCTAAAATCACTTGGAACCACAGCAGTGATAAAGATACTGGGATTAATTTTTATGAAGTCGCCGTCGGCACCAAACCTGGAGAAGTGGATGTTGTCAAATGGACTAATGTGGGATTTGTGGACTCAGCTACTGTGAATGGAAAGTTCACACCTGATGCCACCTACTACACCTCTTTAAGAGCTGTGGATTTTGCAGGATTGCGATCTGAAGTAGTGACCGGAGATGGTTGGCAAGCCATTGCCATGACCAACGAACCTCTTTCAGTAGAGATTTCTGCTCCGATGTATTCTGCGGGCTCTCAATTAGAATTTAAAATTAAGTTCACTCAACCCGTTGATAAATTTGCGAACACTTTATTGACTATTTCAAATATCACAGGGGCTCCGGTGGTGACGGGTTCCAGCCGAAATTACACTGTGACGGCTGTGAGTAATTTAAATGGCAGTGCTGAATTAAAAATTTCAAAAAGTGCCATCGTTGATATTTTAGGAAATAGAAATGCCTCTGATGTGACGGCTTCTATTATTCGTCCTAAAACTCCTACGGGTTTAACAGTTGGAAGTATTCCCACATCTTTAAATCAATCACCGACTCTTTCTTGGGCGGCAGATGCCAGTGGTTCTGATAAAGGATGGGCTTCTTACACTGTGAATGTTTACAGCGGAACCACACTTTTAAAAACTCAACCCAACTTTACAATGGGATCTTCTGTTTCTGGCCTCTCGCTTGTAAATGGAAATACATACACTCTAAAAGTAAAAGGCACAGACAGTTTTGGCAATGTGGGCGCAGAGTCTGCCGGAGTCAGCTGGACACCCGTTGTTTGCATTCCAGAAAGAAAAGTTATCAATGCCAGTGGCACATATAAAGTTCCTGCCGCTTGCACCTCAATCACTGTTAAAGTATGGGGGCAAGGTGGCGGCTCGAGCTATTGCAATGGGTTTCCTGATGGACCAGGTGGTGGCGGAGGTTATGTCACAGGAACTTTGAGCACCTCTCCTGGAACAGTTTGGACAATAAAAATTAACGAAGGAGCTGGCAGTGGATTTAATGCGGGTGGTGGCTATGCAGGAATCCTTCTTTCAGCAACACCTTATTTAATTGCAGGAGGCGGCGGTGCGGGTGATGCCAACACCACTGAAGCTGGTGGGGCGGGTGGTTCAAATGTGGGAGGAAAAGGCACTGGTCCAAGCCCTGGAAGTGGAGGCACACAATCATCAGGAGGGACTGGTGGAAGTTGTGGCAGTTGGGGTGGACCAAATAGCTCTGGATATTTACAAGGATCTGGCGGCTGGAGTGGTGGCGGTGGAGGTTACTACGGTGGAAGTTGCGGATCGGGTGGAAGTGGTGCCGGTGGCGGATCTAGTTATGTGATTGCATCAGCTACTAATCCTTTGAATATTGCAGGCTCTGGTGCCAATCCTGGCAATATGGGAGATCCTGATCGTGAAGGGGCTGGTATTGGTGATCCGGGCAGCAATTGCAATCCATTGACAGTAAGAACCGGAAGAGTGGTGATTTACGCGAACCCTTAATCAGAAATTTGAAAATTGAGCCAGCCAAAGTTTTTGAGATCATAAATGTGCGGGGCTAATGTTTTTGCGGCTCTTTTTTTATTTTTAGAAAACTTAAGAAACTCTAAATGATGTTCTTTTAAAACAAGGGCCACGCCTTGATGCTTTTTGTGTCGCCAAATAATTTTATTGCCAATTTCAAAGTCATCTTCACCAAGAATTTTAAACTCATTGTAAGGCCCTAAGCAAAGGGGCCATTCTTTTTTATGAGTTGTCTTTGGTGATTTCTTTAAGAAATTAAAAGTATTTTTCTGTAAGAAATTTTTAGAATATCCCAGACACGAATGTGGAGGGGGCGAACGTAAAGAGTTCTTTTGAGTGAAGATATAAATATTTTCTGCGGACTCACAGTTGAGCGGCCCACGATAGTTTTTAATAAGAGTTAATAAGTTAGAATTTAATTTTTCAGTAAAGTGAAAGCACTTGGCACCCGTCATAAGAGTGACTGCAGGAGAGCTTTGATTCCAAATCATAATTTGGCTTTTTTTTTGAGAGGGAATCCATCGATTGTGAGGGTTCTCTTTGGCAATCCAAGTTGGCATGAGCATAATTAACAGAAAAAATATTTTAAGAGGATTCATTGAGGAGACTCTTTCGGTTTTTATAAATACAAAAGACCACAACCAAAAAGTTCAGACATAAAACATAAACCCAAACTCCAAAGTGAAGTTTTTGAAAGGGCCCACTCCTTTGTAGAGAAGACTCATTCATGGCAAGTTCAGGGAGAATTTTTTGAATCACTTCTATGAGAAATTCTAAGATTGGATCTATAATTTGACTGAGAGGATGAATCACTAGACTTAGTAAACTTAATGGGAACAGTATAAACGCAAATACGGGTGTGAGGATTAAGCTCACAGCAAGAGCCAAGGGATTGGGAGTGGAGATTTGAGTGAGGAGGGGAAACATAAAGAGAAAAACCCCTAAGTGATTTTGTAAAAATTGATGAGCCTCAGATTTTTGCGGAAAAATCCCTGAGATCATCAGCGCTAATGAGGCCGTCCAACTTAAGGGTAAAGAAAGAGAGCTAACCCATTGTGGAAAAAGCAAAAGTGTTCCAATGCCTGAAAAAAGGCAAAGCCATAGAGATGAAATCTTAAATTTTGAAATTTTAAATTTTTTTGTAAACTCCATCTGAAAAAAGGAGCGAACTGCGGGAGCTTGAAGTCCCGTGCAAAAAAGATAAAGAACTAATAGTGAAAATCTGAAAAATTCTGCAAGAGAATTGAGCCTATTTATAAAAATCCCTTTTAAAAAACATCGTCCAAAAATCTTTTGTAAGAAATTAATAGAGGAGAGAATTATTTTTTCAACCAAAACAAGATGAGAACCCGAGACCACAATCCAATGCATGAGGAGGGTAGGACCAAAAACTTTTCGCCAAATGGGTTGATGAAGTGAGGTGCCGCAAGCAATAGCGCTGATGAACTCACGTGAATGTGAAGATGGAGGAACTAAATTCAAACACTGTGACTGAAAATAAATGACAGACTTCGATAAAAAAAAAGGGAAGTTATAATGGACCAAGATCGGGATAAAAAGAAAGGAAAAAAGAAACAAAATCATAGATTTTTTTGATCAGCAAAAATCATGCAAAGTGTCTTAAACAAAGGAAAGCCTGTTAGCTTCCTGCGTAATTCGAAAAACGAATTTAAGATCTGTCATAGTATTCAACATTAAAACAGTGAAAATATGTAAATATAAATAAAAACATATATTTATATGTGCTTAAATAGTGTGCAATTCAGTCAATACCTTGATTATAAAGCGATTCAGGGCTTTGGTCGGGGTTTATTCCACATTTTATGTGGAAAACACAGGAAATGGACTGGAAAACTGTGGATAATCCATGCAAACTTTAGAAAATGCCCTCATCGATTCACAAGGACGGGAATCTATGAAATTAAAAAAAATATTTTTTTATTTTTTAAAAGCCTCTATTTTAACATCTTGCGTTCATCAAGATATTGTTTCTGATTCACAGCAAAATAAAGAAGTTGTGGGACAAAAAAAACAAATGATGAGCTTGAGGGCTAAAGAAGATCAACTTCAAGAAAAAAAAGATCAGCAAAAAGTTAAAGAATCTCTCGCACGTCTTCAGAAAAAAGAAGACAGTCAGCAAGAAGTTCAAATCTATACTGAGATCGTGGCAAATTATCGCGCCAAAGAATCAGACAAACTCACAGAAAATCTCAAAACATTTCTCAGAAAATTTCCGTACAGCCCTTATGCAGACAACGCCATTTATTTATCAGCCGATTTAGCGCTCAACAGACAAGATTATTCGGCAGCGATTGCCCTCTACAATCAGATTATCTTTTCATATCCTCAAGGATTAAAAGTGGCAGGAGCTCTTTATGCCAAGGCTGTGACATTTCAAAGAATGAATTTAGAGGCCGAAGCGATGAGAGTCTTTGCAAAGGTTATAGAAAAGTATCCACAAAGCTCTGAAGCTCGTTTAGCTCAAAAAGTTTTAGAAAGTGCCCCTCAACAAATGACTTCAGAAAATAGAACAGAAAATAAATCTCAAGAAGACTCTCAGATAGAAAATTCAATGGGTGAGGATTTAGAAGGAGCGGTTCGTGAATAAGTTTTCAATCAATAAAAAAGAATTTTTAGCTCTCACTCTTTGTGGAATTTCAATTTTAGCTTCTCATTCATCTTATGCAGCTGAACCTAAACCAAATGTGCCGCAAACAAATGAGCCTCAAGCAAAAACAGAAGTGCGTGCTCCCGCTCAAGCTTCAGAATTGAATGTTCCGGCTGACATCCATAAAGTTAAAAAAAGCGAAACTCTTTCTAAGATTGCAAAAGAACTTTCTGGAAATGCACAAGATTGGCATAAAATTTGGGAGTTGAACCAAGAGGCTATTCCTAATCCGGATCTAATTTATCCGGGGGAAGAATTAAAATTAAATGGTTTTGCTGTGACTCCATCAAATCTGGCAAATACGTCTTCTATTAATATGCCAGCCTCAGGTTCAGGGGCAAGTTCAGGATCAGGAGTTCTTGGAGAAGAAGATAAAAATTCTAATTCATCTAAAAAAAGAGGCCTCAAAAAAATCACAGGTTCTAATGTCAAAAATGAATTTGCAGCCAAGAGTCAGGAGCCAAATTTTGATAGGACCCATGATGGAGAATTAGTTCCACGGACAAAAATCAAAGTTCGTAAAATGCTTCCTTTTCCAGAGAGTTTACCAAATTGGCAGCTAGTCAAAGAAGAGCCACCTCCAAAGCCAAAAGAACCAACCTTAGATTTTGATTTTAAGGCTCCCCCAAAATTACCTTCTATAACTTACTTAACTCAATGGGTTGAAGAAAAAGCTCCCGAGTTTGTAGGGGAAGTTGTGGGTGTGGAAAGTGGTTACAATGTGGGCTCGGACTTTATGGATATTTATGTTCGTATTTCGAATCCAACAGACAAAAATTATATCGTTGTTCAAAATAAAGCAAAGTTTCATGATCCTGAGAGTTTTCTCGGAGGTTCTAAAGTGATTTTAGAAGCTCAAGGAACGATTGAGCTATTAGATAAAGTGAATTCAGCAGAAAGTGTTTACAGAGCTCGAGTCAAAAAAGCTATTTATCAAGTTCAAAAAGGGGCTTCATTATTAGCGGGTAATTTAGAAACATTAGATCTTTCTGAAACATTGCCGAATTCACAAGGAGAGGCTCGAATTATAGGTGGAGAATCAAATCGAGAGATCTTTGGTAAAGGGGATTTAGTTTTTTTAAATATTGGTACAACAAAAGGTCTTCAACTAGGTGGGGTTCTGCCAGTTTATGCCAATGAAAAAATAAGAGATCCAGATTCCTTAGTTGAATTTAATGAGTCTCAAGTTGGGGCCATTAGATTAGTTAAAGTAAATGAAAATGTGGCCACGGGTGTTGTGATTAGAAGTCGCAGTGAAATTCATGTGGGCGATCGAACTTATTCAAATGTAGAAGGCGCAGAAGTTTCTGCTGCACCTGCTGCTGTCCAAAATGCTCCGGCTCCATCCGAAGATGCGCCAGGTGAAGCAGCTCCAGAAGATATAGAATAGATCTGAGCGGAACATAGAGATTGCAGAGAGCACTTCTTATTAATTTTATGTAAGGAGAAGTGTAATGAAAAATCTTTTAGTGGCTGCCAGTTGTTTAAGAAAATTAAGAAGAGATCAATTGCCTCGTTGGAATTTGCTCATGAAAGAATTGGGTCTGTCCCTCACTTTTTTTGAGTTTTCGCAATGGCTAGACATTCAGTTTGGCATCGAGGTCCCTTTAAGTTTATGGGAAAAAGAAGAAACCGATATTATTTTGGGTTGGGAGAGAGGCGTAATTTTTGCCTATTGCGGAGGCTCTCTCTATCCGTTTTCTTTTTCTCTCTTAAAAGATCCTCCTTTAATTATTTCATTCCGTGGGAGCTTTTCAGGATTTTTACAACCTACATTGGGGGTGGTGGGCAGCCGTGAGCCTCGTCGAGAATCTGTGCAATTTATGGATCAAGAATTTTCTGATTTCCTCAAAAAAACTAGGGCCGTTGTGGTGAGTGGGGGAGCTCGCGGGATAGATCAGGCGGCTCATTCAGTGGCTGTGAGATTGGGTTTACCAACTATTGCTGTGATTCCTTCGGGATTAGAAAATATTTATCCCCATGATTTTAAAGATTGGGAAAAATTAATTCTCAACTCGGGTGGAGCCATAATGAGTGAATATTCCACTTTTGAACCCATGCGCAAACAAAACTTTTTAGAGCGCAATCGATTGATAGCAGCCTTATCACAAACAGTTTTAATTGTTGAAGCGCGCAGAAAAAGTGGAACGATGATAACGGCGCATCGAGCTATAGAACAAAATAAATCTCTAATGGTTGTACCCGGACATCCTCATGATTTTCATTTTAGCGGCAGTCTAGACCTGCTTTCTGAAGGAGCGACACTGGTTCGTGATGCTCAAGATCTGATCACATTCTATCAAAGTGAATGTGGAATTGGTTTTTCAAATATCCATATTTAGTAAAATATTTTTTAATTGAACACTAGATGTAGAGTTTGATATTTTGTCCCATGATTTTTTTAAAAAAATTAAAAATAATGAAATTTTAAAAAATAATCATTTGAAAAACTCAGTCGTTTGCTCTTACACTAAAGTTCTGGGAGGGGCGATGTGGTCAGGGATGACCATGGTAGTAGGGAAGCTGCTGCATCGCTCATTTTATAGACCAAAGTCTTATCTTAATTCCAATTTTTTCTTAATTTATAGAGAGCAAAAAGTGCGAAGAGAACGTTTGGTGTCCAGATCGAAGGTCCAGGTGGTAATTTTCCACCTCTTGCGAGACCTTCAAAAGTGACATAAAGAATCCAATATAAAATAATCACACCTAAGCTCACAATAAGCCCGCCAGAATTGGCATTGCGGCGATTGCTTGTGGTGCTAATGCTCACGCCAAGAAGAGCAAAGATCACACAAACAACACTCACAGCCCAGCGTTTATGGAATTCTGTTTTGAGTGTTCGAATTTCTTCAGGAGTAGAATCTTCGCTGTTGCGGATTTTTTCTTTGATTTCATTGAGTGTTAGAGATTGAGCTGTTTTTTCTTTTTTCTCCGTTTTAATGGGATCAAAAAGTTTAATATCATAGGCATCAAATTTAATTTTGGTATGCGTATTTGTTTGGCGATGGATATCTCCATTGACCAATCTTAAAAAAGCACTGTGACCAGGATTTTGCGGATCTTGGATCAACTTGCCAGATTTAGAAATTATCGTAATCGGAATGTTAGATTGTTTTTCGTCAAATATAAAAATTTTCTCTAGCACTCCACTTTTAGAATCAACTTTGTTGGCATAAACAACGAGATCAAAAAAACCTTCTGAAAAGGCTCCTTCTTTTAATGAAGCTCCCGCTTTGGTGTTGCTGAGTTTTGAAATGATCAGCTCAAATTGTCTATTGCCCCATGGAGCAATATTAAAAGAGGTCTGAGCAGAAATCACCGCCACAATTAAAGAGAGAACTAAAGCAGGAAATGAAATGGCGACCATATTGAGGCCGCAGGCTTTCATGGCTACAATCTCAGAATCTAAAGAGAGGCGTGAATAGGTGAGGATGATAGAAAAGAGCAGAGCCATCGGAAACAGCGCAGGGAGAAATGATATGGAGAGAAACCCCATGATTTCACCTATAGTGTTGAGACTCACACCGTGCACAAGAACAAACTCAGTCAGACGAAGGGCTTGGAAGAGAAGCATGATAAAAATAAATACAAGGAGGCCTAAGATAAACCCAGGGAGCATATCAAAGAAAATATACTGAATTATTTTGAGCCCTCGAAATATCATTAATGGAATCCTTTTAAAACCATATCAAAAAGTGGTTAGTTTTTTTTTAGCGAATAAAAAGGCTTCTGTATAGATTTTAATCGTCATCGCGACTTTCTCCCTACTTTAAGCTCCTTAATGGGTGCTAAAAAGCAGACCTCATCGGACTTTCCGAACTTTTTTGATTCGACTATGGAATAGTCGAGTCTAAGTTAAGAGGGGAACATTTGATAGGAGTTCTAATTCGCATTAAGATGATATAATCCCACTAAAAGCATTGAGGTTTTCATGGTAAAAATTCTTTTAATTTTTGACGAAGCTCAAGAAATGAATGCAACTAGAACTTATCTGCAAAAAAGTGGATTTGATTGTGACGGCATGACAACAGAATTGGGTTTGGCAGAAAAAATTCTCATGATGCGCCCTGATCTCATTTGCATTTCAGTGAATGGAATCAGAGTGAATGAAAACACTTTGATTCCTAAACTTAAAAATACAATTAAATTTAATGGCAAAATACTTTTGATTAAAAAACACGCTGAACAAGATGGAAATATTGAGACAGAAAAACTGGTAGATTCAATTATTGCTTATCCCCCAGAGCCACTTTTATTTATTGAGCAAATTTGTCTTCTCAATAAAGAGAGCTCACATACTTATTTAGAAAAATATTTGCGTTCTTATGTTCCCACTCAAGCGGAAGAAGTTGCAGTGACTGGGCAGAATGCGGAGCCATCAGCCCTCTCTTTTGCGGCCATAAAAGCTTTTTTAAAAACGCCCACTGATCCCAAAGAGAAGCAAAAGCGAGATAAGAGAAATCAGGATTTTCTCAAAGACCCCCTCAAAAAAGAGTTCGTTGTCAAATCAACAAGTACATTTAAGAGAGATAATGTAAAATCTATGTGGCAGGCGATGACAAAAAACTGGAACGAGGCTGAGCTAGAGCAACAAAATATCTTGAAAATGCAATTTGCTAAGGCGTTATTGAAAAAAAGAGGTTGATGCTCCTTCGTGTTTCCCTTTATTTTAGGGAGATGTCTTTTTTATGAGGAGGAATTAATGGGAAATTTAACTAAAGCTGTTTCTGATGGCACATTTGAGTCAGAAGTGCTTAAAGCTTCAGGTCTTGTACTTGTAGATTTTTGGGCAGAATGGTGTGGACCTTGTCGTTCCCTAGCTCCTAAATTAGAAGAAGTGGCTCAAGAGTTAACTGGAAAAGTTTCTATCGTAAAAGTGAATGTTGATGAAAATCAAGCAACACCCGCTCAGTACGGAGTGAGAGGCATTCCTACAATGATCCTATTTAAGAACGGAACATTGGTTGAGCAAATCGTTGGAAACGTGCCAAAAGAAAACATCACTTCAACTATCCAAAAACATCTTTAATTATGGACCATGTAAGGCTTCAGAAAATTTATATTTGCGGCCTTACTACATTTAAAGTGGAGGGGGCTGATAATCTATCTAGAGATTCTATGGAATCTTTAGGTGCCGATCAGCTCGCCTCAAATTCAAAAGGGCTTTTGCTAAAAAAATCCCTTGTTGAAATTCCCCCGAGTGAAACTCCTGCCACATTAAACTCTCAGTTAACGCCTCTTTTTGAGCGAGAGATTATTCGTGCGTTTCATTATTTTTCTAAGAACCAACATCTTGGACAACATCTTCAATATGTGTTTTCAGATGGAATGGTTTTACAGTGTATGGATGTGCTCAATCATCCGCGCAAACAAATGATTCCTAAAAGTTTGCTTCCCTATAAAATATATGATGCCAGCTTGAGTGGTTTTAAATGCCACGACTTTATGAGCGAAACTCAAGAAGCTTTTTTTGTTTACGCTCATATTTTGATCAATGCTTTGGGTTTTCACAGAAAATTAGATGTGTGTCTTGTTGATAAACTCTCTGCGGATGAGTTTAGAATCGGTGCTGTGGTTAAAAAAGTCACCCTCGAGAAAAAGGCCGATGATTTATACTTTCATTGGAATCAATCTTGGACAGAATCTGGCAATCCTGGAGAAGTGAATATTCAATCTCGGGAGTCTTCTCCTGATGCTTTGATTCGCTTTGGTGATTTTATCTATAACAGCGATAATGGCAGTCTGATTTATTTAGTGGGCGAAGCAGAGCCTCTATATAAGCATAAGTTAGATCATCATGAAGCTTGGAAAATTAAAAAACAGTACGAACGAACTCGTAAATTAAATTATGAATCTCCATTAGAGATTGTTAATAACATCAATTGGGAAATCCACATTGATGGCAATGCTTTTCAAATCGTGCGAGAGTTTGAGGATGAAGGCTTTTGTGGCTTTGATCTCAATCCTGGGTTTGCTACTTTTTTTGCAATCCTTAAGGATGGATTTCAAGTTTCATTAGATCAAGATATCGAAAGTTTAATTTCTCAACGTAAAAATATGCGCAGAACCTTTGATCAAAAGGCTTTAAAGCATTCAGGGTTTTCGTTTTTTGCGATTTATCTTTATTTAAACTTCAAACTCTTTAAAGAAGACTTGAGAGGGAATCCTCTCTCAGAAACTCATTTTAAAAATTATTTTCTCAACGAAGTGGGAGCTTTGCTCTCCGTGGTTGTGGCTGAGGGTTTAGAGCCTCTTCCTTTGGATGAGATTTGCTCAAAACCAGTGATCGATAAGATTTTTAAAATTTGTGATGATCTTTTTGAAGATTTTGAAACTGGATTTTTAGAAGAAAACTTATTTATTCCAGGAAGAATGGTCGAGGTTCAACAACCGAAGAGACCTTTCTTAATTTTTATTTATTATTACTTATTGTCTCTGATTGAAGGTCACGGCACGGCTTTATTTAAAAGAAGTAAATCCAAAGTGGATGAAGCTTTTTTATTTGCGAGTGCTAAAACTCTTTGTTTTGAATCTAAAGAGACTTTGCAAAAGGTTTTACCTCAATTATCAAAGTACCCTGTTCCGGGTGGTAAGAACTTTTTAGCCACTCCGCTGGTTCAGTTGAGTGCGTATGGATTTGATCTTTGGGTGAATGGTCAAAAGATTGAAACAATGAGTGAGGCCTTTACACCTGAGATCAGCTTGATTGATGATGGCGATTGGTTTGCTCTCAATCCGCAAATCTTTTTTAATGCTGAAGAAGTCGATTTGGCTCACTTTCATATGGATTTTGCTAAGGGTTTGGTGATTTACAAAGATAAATATTATCTTTTAAATCCAAAAACTCTTCCATCTTGGCGTCGTCTCCAAAAGTTTTGGGAAAAACTCAAAGGCTCTAAAGATAAAAAAGCTCTGAATACTCAAAAACATCTGCCGCTTCCTAAGCACGAGGTTTTAGAGCTGCTTTCTCTCTGGGCGTCTGGTGTTAAAGTTAAAGGCGGGGCTCATTGGGATCGCATTGTTCAGTTTTATAAAAATTTAGATAAAAGCGCAGATAATTTTGAATTGCCTGCAAAATTGCAAGTGGAGTTAAAGCACTATCAATTGCAGGGTGTAAGATGGATCCGTGATCTTTATGAACTAGGTCTTGGAGGTGTTCTTGCCGATGAGATGGGTCTCGGAAAAACCGTTCAATCTCTGGTGTTTTTAGAATATCTCAGACAAAAAGATGATTTTGGAAATTGCCTTATCGTGGTGCCAACAAGTTTGACTTACAATTGGTATTCAGAAGCGCAAAAGTTTATGCCTGATCTGCCGATTCTTAATTTTGATCCTCGCGATCGAGATGGGGCCACTAAATTTTTTGAAGACAACAAGGGTGGGGTGCTCATTGCAACTTACGGATTGTTGGTTGAACATACGGAATGGTTTGAAAATCAAAATTGGAAAGTCGTGTACTTTGACGAAGCTCAAAATTTAAAAAATATTTCTGCTCAAAGAACCACTGCAGCTCGTAAGCTCAAAGTAAAATTTAAATTGTGTCTAACCGGGACTCCTATGGAGAACCATTTTGGCGAGTTTTACTCATTAATAGATTTGGTGCTGCCGGGTTCATTGGGAGATTATTCAAATTATCGTCAAAGTTTTGAAACTAAAAATGTGACATTAGATTCTATTGCAGATCTAAAATTAAAAACAAAACCACTTTTATTGAGAAGAACTAAAGAGCATTTACTCAAAGATCTTCCGGCTAAGACGGAGTTTGTGACTAAGATTTCTTTTGATGAAAAACAAAAGAAAATTTATCGCGACATTGCTACGAGCTATAATGAGCAAGTGCAAAGTGTGATTCAAACTAAAGGTGAGAGTAAGGCTCAATTAGAAATGCTCACGGCGCTCTTAAGATTGCGTCAGGTGTGTTCTTATCCGGGAGCTGTTCCGGGTGTTAAGTATGATGATGTGCCGCCTAAGTTGAGTGTTCTGTTTGATTCTCTCGAAAGTATTTTAGAGTCTGGGCACAGTGCTTTGATTTTTACTCAGTTCCTCCCAACGCTTCATTGCATTCATCGCGAACTTCAAGCAAAGGGCGTAAAGGTTTATTGCATTCATGGTGCCTTGAACCGCCAACAGCGTGAAGATGTTTTAAAGAAGTTTTCTGAAAACTCCGATGCAGCAGTGCTTGTGATGACTTTAAAAACCGGGGGCGTGGGTTTAAATCTTACCAAAGCTTCTTATGTCTTCCATATCGAGCCATGGTGGAACCCTGCGGTTGAGAACCAGGCTACCGATAGAGCGCATCGATTGGGTCAGGAGAAGTCTGTACAGGTGTTTAGATACATCATGCAGGATTCTGTTGAGGATAAGATCGAAGTGCTTAAGAAGCGCAAACAGGGACTCTTTAATCAAATGTTTGTGGATCAAAGCTTTAATGAGGTTGAGGGAGCTGCCGAGGTGCAATTGCCTTCGTCTTCGGCTCTCTCACGTTCTGACTTTGATTTCCTTCTAGGACTCAATTAAAAATTTCATTTTTTTATGTGCTTCGAACGGAGCCATCCTCTCTCAATCCGTATTTTATAATCTGTATCGGAGGGTCGGACTCTTTTGCTTCGAATTTCATTTTTTTTATGTGCTTCGAACGGAGCCATCCCCTCTCAATCCGTATTTTATAATCTGTATCGGAGGGTCGGGCTCCTGCCCTCAGGGCCGAAATGGCGAAATAAATTTCGCCAACGCCTCCAGCTTTTCGGAGCCCTCCTCTTACAGATTATAAAATACTTCTTGAGAGGGGATGGCTCAGTGAAGAAATTAAAAAAAAAGATGAAAATCTTCGCGGGGGTTTGGGGGCAGGTTAGAGAGTTTTAATCTTTTAGGAGATGGCGATAAAAATATAAGTGGCCGTTGAGGAAACATTGGCAATGGTGCCTGCTTTGGCTGTGAAGCCACCAGTTGTTAAATTGATCACATTGGCGGTGACTTCAGGGTTTCCGTCAAATGTGGAGTAACAGGCGTTGCCTCTCACGGAGTCAACGACGATCCAATATCCTGTGGAGTCAGTTCTTTTAGTGATCACTAAACGAGCGCTTCCGCTAAATCCACAATTGACTATAACGTCGGTGGCGGCACCCGTGTAGGTGCCCACTTTTGAAATCCCAGCTTTTGTTGCAAAAAGATATGCAATGTAGTTTGTGGCCGAGGTGTTAGAGGTAAAACCTGGTTGTTGGTAAACTGGGAATGTTGTTGTGGTGCCGGCGCTTGCCGAACCTTGTGAACCCACATTGCTATTAAACAATAATAAAGTGTTGGAGTTGGTTGCAACAACTTCCCAATTAATGGCTCCAGTTAAGGCTTTCGTCACTCTAAATTCTGGAACTGCATTTAAATTGTGAGCAATATTTACTTGTGAAGCACCGTTTCCAGTATAGGTGACCATATCAAAAACTCCGGGAGCTCTCTTGAGTGCATAGGAAATATGATTATTAGTGGAGCCCGAAGCGGCTGACCACCACCTATCATAGTCTCCATTAGTTGAAAACTTATAAGCCCCATCTGGTAACCAAAAGGTTGGGTAATCTGAGGACTCTGCACTCGTATTGGCAGTTTGAAGAGACTTTGTGCCCCCACGCAACCGATCAGAAATTAAGAATCCTCCAAGTGGAGAAATTCTGTTGTGATTCCATTCAGTATCGTAAATAACATCATGAGTGATTGATGAGGGAGTTCCTCCCGTTGCGGAATAGGTTTTAATACTGAGCACATTGGAGCCACTCGTTGGGGGCTTATTAGGGCGACGAACAGCTACATAAATAAATGTATTACCGCTCGTGTTTTCATAGGCTGTGGCCGTGTTGTCTGGATAAAACCCTGTGCTGTTCACATGCATCCGCAGCTCATTGGTGTACTCACCGGGTGAAATATTGGGGCAGATCACTCCATTGTTTTTAGAAAGAGAAAGTCCTCGAAGAGAGTCAAAGGCTTCCCAATTTGCAGTCGCACTCACGTTTTTAATAAAAATAAATTGAGGTTCCCATCCTAAGTTAATATTGGGAGGGGTTCCAGTGCCTGTTCCCGTATAACTCCCACATTGGATCTTTCCATCTGAGGTTGTGTCGTGAGCAAATATATAAGCCACATAGGTTTCGCCGTTGCCATTTACATTCATACCGTTGTCGACTGAAAAACTTGAACTTGTAATATTGCTGATCGCTGTATTGAGGTACTGTGCCCCAGTGTATTCTATTTGAACCAAATAATTAGCAGTTAAACCTCGATGCCAAGTCATCCAATTGCCGAAGCCCCCTGCACTTGACCGAGCTTTAATTATAATCATACCCGGTGTGATCCCTAAGCTGTGGGCAATGTTTCGGCCATTCACACCGTTTCCGGTATAGGTGACGATATCAAAAAAATTAGCCGCCTTACGAAAGCTCCACACCACTTTTGAATACCCACTGTAGTTGATATAGGTGTTCACTGTTGGCGACATGGTGAAGCCATTAGAGTTAAATGTGATGGGGTCATTAAGTGTGAACTCTGCGAGCACTCCGGTTGTGAGGGATCTTTTATTTCCCCCTCGAGCGGTGTCGATAAATTCTCCTCCATTGGATTCTCCAGCAGTTCGCGAAGCCGAAAAAATAGCTCCGCCTTTGCCCGCAAAATTAATTCCATTGGTAATGGTCTGAGTGCCTCCATTGCCAGTGAATATATCCACAGAAAAAACATCCTCAACATAAGTAGTGGTATTAACTGGAACTTGTTTTTTAAAAAAGGCGAAGGAAATAAATCCACCGGCTTGGGCTTTTAAGCTGACAAAATAAGAAAGCAAACTTGAAAAAGCAGTGAGCTTTAAAAATTTTCGGCGTGATTCATTCTGATGA
>JBIIER010000038.1:0-8730 GCA_044237745.1 Pseudobdellovibrionaceae bacterium | reverse complement strand
AATGGTACCTCATGGAGTGCTTGTGTTGTAAAATGTAATTCCGGATACCATGTTAATGGCAACAGTTGTGAGATTGATGCTTGTAAAAATGGAGCTACGGATGCTCCAACATGTAAAGTGTGCCCTTCGGGTAAGTATTTAAGTTCTAAAAATACTTGCGACACCATTCCAGCAGTTAAGTGCAGCGCGATTTTAGCATCTACAAAAGGTTCGCAAACTCCAGCTACAAAAATTGTGGCAGGGTCAAAAATTTATCCAACTGTCACTCTTTCAAATGCGCAATCAGCAACATATCTTTGCACGGGCATGAACAGTCCTGCATCATTATCTACAGCACAACCTGTGATCAATGAGTTAACGATGGGAGAACAAGAGTTATCTTGCACAATAAATTATAAAAATCTTGGAAGTGTGGATGGAACTTGCGTATCAAACAAAGTTGCCACTCAGCTTTGTACAGCAAACTCCACAATGAGTTGTGGTCCAATTAGCAATGGCACTTCTACAAAAACTTGCTCTAGTGATGGCAGCTCATGGAGTGCTTGTGTTGTAAAATGTAATTCCGGATACCATGTTAATGGCAACAGTTGTGAGATTGATGCTTGTAAAAATGGAGCTACGGATGCTCCAGCATGTAAAGTGTGCCCTTCGGGTAAAGTCTTAATAAATAATGTGTGTGAGTTCACACCTGTAGTTAATGGCAAATGTGGTTCATCAAATGGGTTAAATTTTGCTGAGGCACCTAAAACTGAACTTTGTGCATCAGGAACCCCCATTGACGTGATTGGTGGTAACAACAACGGAACAATTTCTTCATGGAGTTGGTCTTGCAAAGGAATAAATGGTGGCAATGGTGCACTTGCAACCAATGCCACTTGCGGAGCAAAATATCAGTTTATTTCTACAACTTGTGCAAAGGGAACTTGGGATGTGACTTTAAAAAAATGTAAATTGACAGAAATCGTTTCAGAAAATGTAACAAGCAATAAAATTACGGCCAAAAGTTGCAACGACCATCATGGACTTCTTGATTTTAAACTCCAAACCAAAGGTTCCATAGACGTAACATTTTATAATTTCTCGCCAAGCTATGTAGCTGGTTGGGGATGCAGTTATAAATCAAAAGCAATGGGGACAATAAACCTTATTTCGAGTACGGGTCGAGATATGACACAATTAAAATCTCTCTCATCTATTACAGTGAAATACTCATCGAGCGGTACAGGATGTAAAACTAGAAGCGGAACTTTTGTTTTAGATAATCCATCTGATTACAAACTTTATCAAGGTAAAGAACTTTACTATGTCAGTTTGTGTCCTTCTGATGGTGCTCAAACTGCTTCTGTAAACGCAGAAATATCCGGTCAAGCCACTTTTGAAATAGACACTTACACTAACCCTGTTTGTGCTCCAGGCGCAACTTACAAAGATGGCTTCTGCTTAAAATAAATCCTTTCCTTTTTGCTTTAAATTTTGCCATTGGGACTTCCCTACTTATCCGCTTAAAAATTTAATTGTTAATTCTGAATGAGGGGGCTTTTAGAAAAAAGGCTGTAATTTTTATGGGATTCATTGACTCATTTCTACAAAACACGCTTCGTCAATCAACTCACCCACAAAATTCAATTTGATTTTTAAAAATTCAGGAGTATCAAGGCACCAACCTATAGTTGCAGTTGGGGGATACATGCGTTTTCGTAATTTGTTTTCACTCGTCCTAATAACTTCAATCCTTTTAGCAAGAGCACCGAGCTACGGCCAAGACTCTTCTTTGCTCGAATCTTACTTGCTTTCAGCAAATAATCCTTCGAGGTCAAATCAAGAACCTCGACCTTTTTTAATGTCTTTATTGGCTCTCTTTGTTGATGGTAAGAATTTTTCTACCACCGAAGTCCCTCTGAGATTTTACCCAGAGAGATCCAATCTTCCCTTAGTGGGCGATCGCAACAGAATTCTTTATAGTGAGGCTTTACAAAACGATCCTACCGCACCGGTGATTTTTATTTCTCCAGGTCTAGGCTCATACTCTTTTGATTCGCTCACTAAATACATGGCAAAACTGGCTTACAAAGCCGGGTATTCTGTAATCACTTTGCCATCTACAACACATTGGACTTTTGCGCTCGGAGTGAGCACAACGGGTAGAGTCGGTTCTCTTCCAGATGATGCAAAAGATCTTTATAAAGCTTTAATTAAAATTAAATCTCGTTTAGAAAAAAATCATCATCTTAAACCGCGCCAGTACGCTCTCATGGGCTATTCTTATGGGGGTCTCGATGCTTCGTTTTTAGCGGCCGAAGATTTAGTTCAAAAAGTTTTTAACTTTTCTTTTGTAGTGGCCCTTAATCCGCCCTTAAACAGAAGCCTCGCTATTCATAAATTAGATCAATATTTAGTGGGTGGAGATGCTTGGAGTGATCATCGTCGTTTTAAAATTCAAAGCTATGCTACCGGCAAATTATGGGATCTTAAATACTCAAAAAGTCATGTGACTTCATTTAACTCCGTAGAGGGTTTGTCGAATGAAATTAAACTGTCAGAAAATGCAATTGCATGGTTGATTGCAAATCAATTTAGAGAAAACATGAATGAGTCTATTTTTGTAGCCAATCATTTGCAAAATACAGACGATAAAATCTCTTCAAGTATTTCGAGCTACTTGCAAACAAGTTTATTTAGTCCCTTAGGAGTTAAAAAAGCAGTGTCTGGAGAAACTGTAGAGCAGCAATCTGAAATCACTTCAGCTCTTAAAGCTCAAGACTCCGCTCTTATTAAAGAAAACCGCTTTATTTTATTCCAATCTACAGATGATTTTCTCTCATTCCCTGAGGGGCAATCCACTTTAGATCAACTTCAAGTTGAAAAACACATTTACCCAGTCGGCGGACATATGGGTTATGTGATCAATCCAATTTTTAAAGCCGAACTTACCAAAGTTCTTAAAGAGCGACATTTATAAGTCACCCCTTTAACCTTCTCCTCCCTACTTAATCATTAAAACTAGTGAGCAGGGATGAGGAGGGGCGCATCGATTTTTAATTTAAGTGGTCAGAATACCACTGCAGGTATTCTGGCAAATGCCAAGACCAATACCCACCATTATGACCTCCAATTGTATCTTCACCAATGTGCAGTTCTCCGTTAAAACCATATTGTCTAACTAGATCAGCAAAGCGGCTGGTTTGATTAAGAGCATAATCAGAACCACCGATATCTATCCAAATGGATCCTTCAATTTTTTTATTTTTGATCCTAATTAAGGAGAAAGGGTCTCGATTTTGAAAATCATCACCAGAGCCAAATTGATCCGCAAAATCTTTTAAGGCTTCTTCTTGTGTTCTGTAAACTGGACTGTGAGCGGCCATGGCTCCAAAAATATGCGGATAATTTAACATGATTTGAGTGGCTCCGTGACCGCCCATTGAAATACCTGAGATCAGTCTTCCGCGGGGTGAGCGTAATGTATTAAACTTTTTTTCCACATCAGAAACAAGTTCTTGGGTGATGACATCAGCCCAACGAGCATTCATTCTAGCGGCATTCATCCAATAGCAGTTGTTACACTCTGGTGCGACGATCAATATATTTTTATGGGGATTTTTAAGGACCCAATTATCTAAGCTTTTAAAAATATCTAATTGGTCGAGAGTCCACTTGTTTCCATTACGACCATGAAGAAAATAAACCACGCTATGGATTTTGTTGGGATCGTATTTTTGGCTAAAATAGACCCTATAATTCACTCGAGTTGGGCTCCCTTGGGATTGTTGATCTGGAGTTCTGGGCAGAATTAAGGATTCAAAAGATTCATTCTGAGCAAATGATTCTGAGGCCTCAACACGGAGGAAATTAAAAAACATTAAAGTAAAGACGATCGAAACTATAAATTTCATGAAATAAAACCTTAAAAAGAGAAAAGAATCACAATATTATTACTCAAAGAATAAAGCTAAGGATAATTCACTCCTTTTGAGGACTCTTCTCCTCTTATCAAGGAATTAAGTGTCCCATCAGGTCCTCATGAATGCCTTAGGGGCTTCTTTCTAAATTATAGTGGATAAAAATCTCCATTCAGAGTATAAAGCCGCTAACTAATAAACGGAGATGCCCATGTCAGACCAACACGTTCCACCAAAGCCACCCCATTCTTTTCGCGTGACGCTTGAAATTTTAAAATCAAATACACGCCTTGATAATGAGCTTTTGGCGGCACTTCGTGCTCAAAAAGAGAACATCGATCTTCAAAATATTTCGAGAACTCAATTTAAAGATCTTTTCAACAGCGGAAAGATTCAAATCAAAGGTCAAAGAGCCAGACCTTCTTCATCCCTCAATCGCGGAATCACATACGTAGACATTCTCTTTAAAAAATAAGCTCTGGTCCTAAATTCGTTGATATAGGATTTAAGAGAGGCTGTTCTTTCACCCTCACAGCCTCCAAATTTTTCTCTTCTAATAATTGCGCCACAATATAAGCCGATTTAATGGCTCCCTCATGCAAACCTTCACCTAAATAGGCTCCTGCATGAAAGGTGTGATACTCTCCATTGCAGGCAATAATCTCATCGCGATACCTAAGAGCATCCACAGTATAGAGTGGGGTTTCATGGTGTTGGCGATGAATTATTTTTTGAGGATCTATGAGGTGCTTTAACTGAAAAGCCAAAGAGTAGTGGCCGTATTTTTTAGGATCAATTTTATAAAGTCGATTGAGGTAAGCATTGTAACCACCTTGTGGTTTGCCCTCAGTTTTAAAAACATCAAATTCCCCAAAATAACTCACACCTAAATTTTTATAAAAAGAAACATCAGTATGAACCACAGTCTCCATCAAGTTCTTTTGCCAAGCTCCAAATCTTCGGATTTCTTCTTCTAAAGGATTGGCTAAAAGGGGCAGCACTTGGTGAGGGGAGACTGCAAAAACCACTTTATCAAACCAAAGTCGGTCTCCGGAGTTTAAAGTTAAAGAGACTCCATAAGGATTTCGATAAACAGATTGAATAGGGGTGTCGTAATAAATGGTTCCATCAAAGCGCTCTAAGATTTTTTCAAAATAAGTGTAAACTCCCTCGGGGATTCGGTCCCATTGAGTTAAAAAATGTGATTGAGCCAAGAGGGGAATCGCAATTTCTGCCGGAAAATTCTCAATTTTGTCTAGCGGCATAGAGTAAGCGTACATTAAAAGCATTTTAAACCAAATACTGACTGGATCTGATTTTAAAAAACGAGACACGGGTTGATTTTGCAGTTCTTCCATCGAAACAATGTGGGCTTGAAGTAAAAAAGAGAAGTAATTTTTAAGAAGAGGGCAAATTTTTAAAAAGTCGCGTACCTGCTCTCTTAAGCTTTGATCTCCATAAATAATACCTCCGCCAGATTTAAAACACTTTTCGGGGGATATAAATAACTCGCTCGACATCGAGCAAGGCTCTAGCTTAACACCTAGTTCTGCCATTAATTTATGAAAATACGTAAAGCGATCTTTTTGAAACTCCAAAACCCCTGCATCTAAAACAAGTTCTCTTTCAAGAGCATGAGTTGAAACATTCTTATTTAAAGTGCGAACATGACCACCTAAGATTTTTTCTTTTTCAAAAAGAGTCACATGATGATTTTTTTGCAATAAATAAGCAGTTGTGATTCCCGCAGCTCCGCCTCCTATGATAGCAATCCTCATAAATAACTCCTCTTTAAAATCTTAACATATCGAGTTTGTTGAAGGTTTTTGAGAGAGAAAAAAATCTCGACTTAACTCTTCATACAAATAACTCCCTGTTTTAAGAGTCCCCACAAATCCAGGTGAGCCCGAAGTGGCATTGCAAAAATAAAAATGATCCAGTGAAGTGTTAAAACCAAGATGATTCAGACCCACTTGATGAGGGGTGAGATTGGCTCCATAGGAATTTCCAAAAGGGCTTCCACAAAATCTTTGATTGGTCGTAGGACTTCCCGTGGTTTTAAAAACAATATGTTGCCGAATATTTGTAACATAATCTCGTTCGATGATATTTAAAAGTGAATCCAATATTTCTGCTTTTTTCTCTCTATATTTAGTGGGATTGCTCATTTTAAGTTCTCTGAATTTTTCATAATTGGCCACGGTAAGAATCTCTAATATTTGGGTTCCTTCAGGGCAATGTCTTGGTTCTGAAGAAAACAAACTCGGAGTGGTCATTACAAAACTGGGTTTTGAGTAATCTCCGCGAATATACATATCATCAAAGACTTGATTTAAGTTTTCTTGTTCTGTGTGAAACCGATTCCATTTTCCAAAGCCATAATTTCTCAAGTCTAAATCTTTAACCACACAGTAGGCCATAAAACTTGAAGGGGAGTATTCGTATTCCAATTTTTTTTGAACGCAATTAGAGAAGTGCTCAAGTCCAATCATTCTTGCGGCCATTTGGGGGTCCATATTGCATATGACATCATCACCAAAATGTTCGCTAATGAGACCATTATTTAAATTTTCTACCAAAACTCCTAAAATTCTATTTTGATCGCGAATAAATTGAATCACTTTGGAGTTTAATAAAATCACTCCACCATTATTTTTGATCGTTTCAACTAAAGATTTTACGACATGATTAAAATGATGAGTCGGATAATAAGCTCCTTTTCCGTAACCTGAAAATAAAACCACCCAAGCAAAAAAAGAAAGATCCCGAGGGGGTAACATAAAATCAGGCCATTGGAGAGCGAGCAATGTTTGAGCCTCTTGAGGTAGATTAAATTCATCAAAAACATTTTGGAGGGTGGCATTTTGATATTTGATTAAATCAATGCTCAAAAGAGGATTGGTCAAAAAAAATGCGGGGCTTGCATGAGGGGGGATTTTTTCGAGTTTTATAGAGATATATTGCACAAAACTTATAAAGTTTTTCAGAGATTCAGAATGTTGCGGAAATAATTTTTGCAGTCTCTGAGATAAAAGGTCGAGGTCGCAAGGAATCTCTAGCGCATACCCCGGCATTCGCATATGATCATATCCATCCCTGTCATAAGATTCAAAACTGATTTGTTGATCTAATTTTAGTTTCTTTAAAATCTGATGAATCACCTGACCCTCACCACAATTCCAAACATAGTGAAGTTGAGCATTAAATTTGTAGTCTTTTCCTTGAGAAAAAGTGTGAGCATACCCACCAGCATTATCGTGAGCTTCAATAACGACAACTTTTTTTCCTGATTGAGCCATAAGAGCGGCAAAAGATAATCCTGCTAAACCGCTTCCTAAAATAAGATAATTTGTTTCCATGATGTTCAACCCATCTGGAGTTTTTCTGTATAAAAAAGAAACCAACATTGGAGTTCTCTTTATACAAGATGAAGAACTCCTTTCACGCCCCTATTCTAAATGGATTTATGAAAACTCACAATTTAATTGGGTCAATGAATCATTAAGATTTTTAAATAATTTAACTCTGAAGAATTCTGATAATTTCTTCTTTAGAAGCCATACCATCTTCATAGCCCATATCTATTAGAATAGAGCAAAACTCCGGATCAAAAGAAAGATAACTGATAATTTCTGCGGCGTCCTCTAAGGGCCCAAGACCTTTTAAAAGATATCGGACCAATCTTGGTAAACTGCTCGCTTTTTGATAAGCAATCGCTCCAATATCTTGTGAAGGATGAATCCAAACAAGATCTACCGGTTTAAAGCTTAATTGATCTAATGATTTTTTAGGAACATGGCTCACAAATTCATTGATGCGGTTCATTCTCTCAATATCCAACTCAACCCCATCCAATAAAACAGAATTCAGAAGAACGTTAAAAACTTTTGCCGCAGACGGTGGAACATTGGAGTTAGAATTTTTTAATGATTGCGCAATGGCCACTTCAGAAAGTCTGCGCACACCGATCACTATTAATTTATCCGCCCCCAAATGAATCGCTGGACTGCAAGGAGCCATATTGCGCACACAGCCATCTCCAAAATAACGATTTTGAATTTGAATGGGAGGAAATAACAAAGGAATTGCAGAAGAAGCCATCACATGTTCGGCTTTAATTTGAGCCAATTCACTTTGACGTCTTGAGCGGGTCCAAGAGGGAACGTCTTTTTCTCCTTGCACAAAAGTAATTGTGTTAGAAGTTTGATATTCCATGGCCGAAACAGCTACGGCTCTTAAAAAACCCTTATCAATATTCTCCTGAATTTGACTAAAATTTAAATTATCAATCAACAAATCTTTCAGCGGGGCAGTATCTAAGAGGGCTTTGCCGGGAGAAGTTCCCATAAGTCCACCGAGAGAAAGATCTCCCATCCATTTCAAACCGATTTTACCAAGAGATCCCGCATCCGTATAAAATACTTTTTCACTTGAAAGCGTGGACCACATATCCGTTAGTTTTTTAGTAGTTTGATGAAAATTATCAGAACCCGCAGCCAAGAAAGTAGAATTGATGGCTCCCGCACTCACCCCACTAAAAATCTGAAAAGGTCTTTGCACTCTGACTGACTGTGCTATTTCTGAAATAGCAGAAACAACACCTGCTTGATAAGCTCCTCTGGCTCCGCCACCGGAAAGTACAAGTCCAATCAAAGTTCATCCCTTCTTAAAGATTTAATCCTCAATCTTTTTTATTAGTTCATTATGATTTTAACTTTTTAAAAACGGTCTTTCAATTCTGAATTCATAGCAAAAAAAAGACTCGACCTTTGCAGCAAATTAAGGAAAGATTCCCGAATGGAAATTATACTTAATATTATACATATCGTTT
>JBIIER010000071.1:0-2507 GCA_044237745.1 Pseudobdellovibrionaceae bacterium | reverse complement strand
TCTTTGACATTAAAACAACCCACTTTAATTTGTGGAGCGTCTCTTTTAACTTCAGGAACATAAATACAATTTCCTTCAGGAGAAAAAGTCAGACCATGAAAAGGACAAGCAAGGCCACCATCTTTAATTTGACCAAGGCTGAGTTTAACCGAGCGATGGGGGCAGAGATCTTTGAGTGCGTGCAGTTCTCCTGATTCTGATCTCCAGAGAACGATGTCGGTATTGAATCTTTTTAAAGAAGTGGGTTTAGATTTTAAAACTTCTCCAGAAGAGGCAATGATCCACCATCCTGTGGGATATTGAGAAAGGGTGCAAGCAGGACTCATCATAAACTCCTCTGGTAAATTTTAAATCACGACTTTTATTTTACTCTTGATAAGTGAGTAAAAATAAATCTGGAGTGGCTAAAATTCTTAAGCTTCCAGTGTCGTTGGCGAACTCATAAATATTCTCACGAGATTTCCAATAAGCAAACAAGAAAGCGGCTTCCTCTCCAGTGGCTCTGATTTCTGCAAATTTTTTAAAAGAATCTATATGGGTCATGGTTCCTTTTTTAAGAACTATTGAAACATCGTATTTTTGTGGACCTCTTTCGGCCACAATAAAGGTCATTTCTTCGTGAGAAGAATGAAGAACTTTGCCTTTGCCCATTAAAGAATTTTGCGGTGCGATTTTAAGATCTTCATAAAGTTTTGCTGGACCTGGATCGAGGTCACCCAACAGATTATGAGAAGACATGCTGATAACGGCTTGTTCGCTTGTAAAGCCAAATTGGCCTCTGGTGACAGCAAGGGCTGAACTTTGAAAAACAAAGCTGAATCCAAAAAATGAAAATAAGAAAGCAGTTGAGAATTTTAAATTGAGTTTCATAGAGCTCTCCTTCTCTAAAAGTGTTTGTACAAAAAAAATATTTGAACCAAAAGTTCAAAATTTCAAAAAAATTAAAGATCGACGCCTGCTCAATGTCAAAACTAAAAAAAAATGAGTTGAATAATAAAATAATTAAGAGCAGTTTGTGCGCATTCAACGAGGGAAATTATGCTAAATGTAAAAGTTTATCGTGGAAACAACATTGAAAGTCGACATCAAGTCCTAGCGGCCGTAGTGAACTCTCAAGGTCAGGTTCTTGAGTCCTATGGTGATATTGAAACTCTTATTTATCCGCGTTCTGCCATAAAACCTTTGCAATCTCTTCCTTTGGTGGTGAGTGGTGCCTCTGATTTTTATCATTTAACAGATCAAGAGATAGCGATTGCGTCTTCTTCTCATGATGGTGAAGAGTTTCATATTGAGTGTGTAGAAAGCTGGTTAGCACGATTAAATCTTTCGATTAAAGATTTAGAGTGCGGAGTTCATCCTCCGTATCATGATCCCACGGCTTTTGAACTTTATAAACAGGGTAAAGAGTTTTTAGCGATACATAATAATTGTTCTGGTAAGCACACGGGCATGCTTTGCTTGGCTCAGTTTTTAAAAGTTCCCACTCAAGGATATGTTAAAGCCCATCATCCTGTGCAACAAAAAGTGAAAGAACAAATTGAGCAGATGATTCAATATAAAATTCCTGCTGAGGCCTTTGGAATTGATGGTTGCTCGATTCCCACTTGGTGGTTGCCTCTTAAAAATTTTGCTGGGGGTCTTGCACGTTTTGCCGATCCTACATCTTGTAAAGATCTTGATTCAAAAGTTCAAAAAGCTTGTCAGAGAGTTTATGAAGCCTGTGTTCAAAACCCCGATTACATTGCCGGGACTGAGCGTTTTTGCACCAAAATCATGAAGGAGTGTGAGGGCAAGGCAGTGGTGAAGACGGGTGCCGAAGGGGTGTTTGCCGCCATGATTCGCGAGCAGGGTTTGGGGATTGCGGTGAAGTGTCTTGATGGGTCCTCAAGGGGTTCTGAAGCGGCGATTGCTTACCTCTTAAATAAATATCAAGTTTTGCCAAATCACTCGGGCTATTTGCACAAGAAGGTCTCTAATTGGAATCATATTGTCACTTCGCGGATTGAGGTTTCTATTTAGCCATCAAAACTCAAATTGAGGTTTCTGAGCCTGATATTGTCACAAATGAGGAGCGAAATGTCTTTGAGATCTCGTATATTTTAGAGGGAGGCTGAGGGGGGTGGCTTTTAATTTGCAAACGATGAGGGTTTACAAAAAAACTTTTGTTGAGGATGTTATGCTAACACCGAGTTTGATCAGGCAGTGTGTGAAGGGTCTCCAAAATCTTTTGGCTCTGGCTTTATTTGCAGGAGCTCTTTTAATACCCCTTTATGCGCTCACGGCGCCCTTTTCTTCAACCCTTGACGTGGACAAATCTTCATCAACAGGCCCTCAAAAAATCCATTTAATCATCTCCGTTGACTGGGAGGGTTTCAGTCTAGATGAGTCTAATCTAGAAGCCTTTAGACGATTTAGAAACGATTATCCCGAAGTTAAAATCGTTCACTTTTTAAATGCCGCTTACTTTTACAATCCTGGAGTGGATCCAGAAATCATTAAAAATAAAA
>JBIIER010000070.1:0-2510 GCA_044237745.1 Pseudobdellovibrionaceae bacterium | reverse complement strand
CGGGAATTATTGAATTCTTAAGAGCCGAAGTTTTATTAACTTATTTGAAACTTGAAAAATTACTCCTTCCTCAATATTGGGATAATTTTATTTACAAACATGTCACTCCAAAAATTTGGGGTTCCCCTCTTAAAGACTTAACCATTCAGTTTGACACTTCTATTGTTATGTTAGGAACTGGTGGCTTGATGAGTATGAAAACTGCGATGTCGATTATGATCGGCAGCTTTTTAAATTACTTTTTATGCGCTCCTTTAATGATTCAAGCGGGTGTGATTCCTGAAGCTAAATTTAAAGCGATTGCGATGTGGGCTCTTTGGGGTGGTTCTTCGATTATGACCACGTCTTCATTGTTTTCTTTCTTTTCAAAACCACAAATTATTATTGAGGCCTTTGCTAAAACTTTTACTAAACAACCTAAAAAAGTGGATCGCCTTGCTGATATCGAACTGCCAATGTGGATCTTTGCAGTAGGTATCCCTCTTATGGGTGCTATTGTTGTTTATATTGGTCATGCTTGGTTTAATATTCACTACTGGTTGGGATTGCTTGCGATTCCACTCGTGTTTGTATTTACTTTGATTGCAGTGACTTCAACGGGATTAACTGGAATCACTCCAGGGGGTGCACTTGGAAAACTCACGCAAATCACTTACGGTGTTTTAGCTCCAGGAAATGTAACCACCAATTTAGCGACTGCGGGTATCACTTCTGAGGTTTCTCTTAATGCCAGCAACCTTTTAATGGATATAAAACCAGCTTATATGTTGGGTGGAAAACCAAGACATCAAGCTGTGGGTCATGTCCTCGGTATTTTTGCGGGTGCTTTTGTAACGGTGCCTTTATTTTATTATCTTTTTAATAATGATGTTTCTGTATTTACAAGCGATGCCATGCCTCTTCCGGGTGCGGCGATTTGGAAAGGTGTTGCAGAGGTTTTAACAAAAGGTCTCGGCAATCTTCACCCTTCGGCTCAAGCGGCTGCGGCTATTGGGGCCACTCTTGGAATCGTGATTGAGCTTTTAAATAAAAGATCTCAAGGAAAATTCCCGTTATCAGGCGTTGGACTTGGCTTAGGCTTTGTTCTCAGATTTGCGGATTCTTGGGTGATGTGCTTAGGAACTCTTTTATTTTGGTTGGCTGCTAAAAAATTTAAAGATGAAAAAAGTTTGGGTTATAGAACTTTTGTTCTTAACCAAGAGACGCTTTCAGCTGGGATTATTGCTGGTGGTTCTATCCTTGGGATGGCTTTAATTATTGCGGAACACTTTATTAATAATTAATTAATATTGTTTTAGTGATCTTTGATTGAGTTTGAATAAAAATAATTTAGTTTATTTTTAAAATTGAGAATTAAATAAAGCCCTCGTTTTTTTAAAGAACGAGGGCTTTTTGTTTTTGGGGTGAGAGGATTTGTAGGATTAAGAGTTCTATTCATTGAATTGATCACCCTCCCCATTGTTGAAGCTTTGAGAGACTGCTTAATGGTTTGACAGGTTTTATGAAGTCTCCTGATTATTTTTATCCTCAAATGCATTTTAAGGGCTTTTAAGGGCTGATTGCGTGGGATTTAAGATTGCAATGGCTTAGGGAGTGACCCTTTAAAAGGAGAACTTAATGAGAGCCTTAATATTATTATTTTTAACTTTATTTTTGTTAGTTGCAGCCCGCGCTTTTGCGAGCCCCTATCAAAATTTGATTCATTGTGAGCTTAAAACCATGAAGAATGGCACCCAAGTTTTAACCTGTGATAATAAAGACGGCACATTTATGAAAATCGATAAATTGGGTGAACGTGACCAAAAAAAAGAAGTGGTGCCTGCAAATGTTGAGGCCCTTGAGGAAATCGAAGACTAAGGCAAGGTGGTGAGGCTTCATTTTTAGTTTTTTAATTTCACTTGTGTACATGATGGCAAAGACATGAAATAACGCTGATCATGCTTGAACAAAGAATTATTGAATTAGAAATTAAAGTCTCTCACCAAGAAGTCCTCATTGAAGAACTCAATCAGGTTATCTACGAACAACAAAAAACCACCGATAAATTAGAGGCCTCAGTCGCACGACTGGTTAAAAAACTTCAGGAGCTTTTGGCTGCCAATGAAGAGTCGCAGTTGCCTCACGAAAAACCTCCGCATTATTAAAAATTAAAAAAATAGGGTTTGGTTTAAATGACGGCCCCTTGGGGGATCTTTTTTCTTTCAAAAAGCTCGGACATACGGTGCTCGCCTCGCCTATGGCTCGCCTGCGCTCCGAACTCGTTTTTGAAAGAAAAAAGATCCCCCAAAGGACCTCATTCAATACTTTTATTTTTTAATTTTAATATTTTGCTTTTCTTGTTCGGATTTGTGACGGACAAATTGAGCATAAATGAAAGAGAATCTGGAGTGACCCCCGATTTTTTGGACACGGTTAAAGGTTCACGGACTCCTTGTACTCGACAGGACTTCTCATGCCAAGAGCTGAGTGCGGAGCGACGTGATTATAATCTGCAAACCATTCTGGCAAAA
>JBIIER010000074.1:0-9121 GCA_044237745.1 Pseudobdellovibrionaceae bacterium | reverse complement strand
TTGCCGAGAATTTCTTTTTCGACCCAAAGAGTTTCGCAATTTAGAGTGCGCAAACAGCCTCACTCTTTTTGCTTTTCAACCATTGAAGCCATTCATTACACCATCGAACTGTTAGGGGAGACACAAGGCTTTGATATCGCCACCAGAACTCACGATCGCTTACTTTATGTGTTTGATAAAATGGTGGAGATGCAATTGCATTTTATTAAAACTTCTGAAGATAAACATGGCCCCAATCGCTACCGTCGCGATAAAAAACGAGAGATCTCATCATAAATATTTTATTATTTGACTCTTTTTAAGGCGTGCAAAATTTTATCGAGAGTTCCTAAAAATTGGGATCGTGCTTTTTTATCCATCGGAGCCGGGCCCCCGCGGTTCTCCCCCATGTGTCTTAAGTTTTGCATCAACTCTCTATTAGCCACAGAAGTTCCAATATTATCTTCCGTAAATTCAACCCCTTTGGGACCCAGCACTCGAGAGCCTTTTTTAAGGCAACGATCTGCTAGAAGAATATCACTAGTTATAACCAAATCTTTATTTGTGGTTTGCTCAACAATCCAATCATCAGCTGCATCAAAACCAGAAGAAACCACTTCCATTTTAAACAATGGATTGAGGGGAATGCTCATGTATTTATTAGCTACAAGAATCACTGGAACTTGAAAACGTTCAGCCACTTTATAAATTTCATCTTTGACGGGACATCCATCAGCATCCACAAAAATCATAGAACAAGACTCCTCTTTGGTGGGGTCAACTTTGGTAGGGACATTAAGACTTTTTTAGAGTCGAGTGTCTCAAAATAGAACGTTCATGGGCTTTCATCAAGGAGAGATTTTAAAAAAAACTTAAAATTGGACAACTCATTACTTACAAATTGTGGTCAAATAAGTGTTGGTATCAGAGAGTTTTATGTTTTTATTGGGGAGGCGATTTTGTCGTTTTTTTCTAGATTAATTCTCATGTTTATTTTTAGTTCTATTGTGGTTGTAGGTTATTACAATTGCTCGCCAGTTGAATTCAAACAATACCAGGATGCATCCAGCACATTGCTGCAAGCTTCTAATTGTGCTGCTAAAGATTTTAAGGTCATTGTTGAGCCGAATAACTCTCAACCCTTTTACCCAGGGCAAACTTTTAATTTAAAAATTTCAGATAAAGATACTTTAAACAATCCCTTTAATTACACCACTCCTGTTTGGATTTTACCTGATGGCACAGTTCAACATTCTGATACGCTCAAATACACTTTTGAAAGAGAAGGAACTTTTTATATTTATGTTGAGTTAGCTCAACTTAACGGAAGCACAGATCCAAAAACTAATACTTGTTTTAATGTTCTTCACCAAAAAGTGGCTTTTGTTATTAATAAAGCTTGTCCTCAACTTTCAAGTATTGCCGTCAATGGAACTGAAATCGGATTTGTAGGTTCAAAATTAGATTTCAATGCAGTCGGAGTCGATGCTTGCATGAAGATCTCTGGCTACACATGGAGTTTTGGAGACGACACTCCCACTCAAAACATTATCAATAACAATGGTGATCTCAATGCTTTAAAAAAATCAGTACAGCATACTTATAAAAAACCGGGCACCTACAATGTTCAATTAACTCTCTTGCCCGCATCGGATGCAGTTAAAAGCAATCCTATCATTATCAATCATCAGATTTTGATTAAATATCCAGGTCCCTTTACTTGGCAAATGGTGAATCAAGGTGTTTGCTCGGTTCAAGCATGTGGTCTAAAAGGAACTCAGCAACTCACATTTGCATGCCAAGATTCTCTTAAAGAAATCATCGAAAATGAGTATTGCAATCTTCAAGAAAAACCCAATGATTTAATCGAATGTTCCACTGAAGCCTGCCCCATTACAGATTGTCAAAATGGAGCGATTACATTTCCGACATGTAAAGATTGTCCTGCAGGAAAGTATCTGACATCGTTAAATCAATGTGTGCCTTCTCCTCTCGTGGATTGTTCTTTCAATCTTGCTGAGATTGCAAACTCAAGTGTTCCATTAAAGGGAGCCTTGAGTGGAGTGAGCTTATATCCTCTTATTAATTTAACGAACGCAAAATCTGCGACTTATTTATGTACGGGGATGAATAACCCAGCCACATTTAATATTTCTGCTAAAACAATCAGTGGCTTAAAAATGGGAGCCAAAGATTATTCCTGCGCTCTTAATTATAAAGATTTTGGGGGATTGGACGGAAGTTGCCAATCCAACTCAGTGACGGCCTATTTGTGTAAGCCTGATTCAGAAGCTAATTGTCCTGCAGTTTCTCATGGATTGAGCAAGAAAACGTGCTCTTCAGATGGTCTCACTTGGAGTGAGTGTAAATTAAATTGTGATTCAGGTTATCATGTTGAAAATGGTGTGTGTGAACTAGATCCTTGTAGCAATGGCGCCATCAATAAACCAACTTGTAATATCTGTTCTGCAGAAAAATATTTTACACCCAATCAACAATGCGAAAATATTCCAAATATTAACTGCTCAGTGAATTTAACTGAAGTTGCTAAATCTGACATTTCAGCTAAAGGTCTTGTTAATGGAGGAGGTCTTTTTGCAACTGTGAATTTAACTAATGCAAAATCTGCGACTTATCAATGTACGGGAATGAACTCGGCAGTTACTTTATCAGTGATTTCACCTGTGCTTTCAAATTTAAAAATCGGTGCCAAAGAGTATTCTTGCACGATTAATTATAAAGATCTCGGTAACAATGCGGGCTCTTGCACCTCTAATAAAGTTTCTTCATTAGTTTGCACACCAAATGCAGAAGCTAATTGTGCAACAGTTGCCAACGGCACTCAAACTAAAGTCTGTGCGGCCGATGGATTGTCTTGGGGGGCTTGTAATACCAAATGTGAGGCAGGTTATCACTTAAGTGGTAGTACTTGTGCTAAAGATATTTGCCTCAACGAGGCCACTAATTATCCGGATTGTGATGTTTGTCCTACAGGAAAATATTTAAATTCTAGTAAAAAATGTGTCGTGGTTCCTAAAGCAAGTTGTACAGTTAACTTAGCTGATAAAGCCAACTCAATCACGCCTCTGCCAAAAGCTGTAGATGGAACAAACCTTTTTGCAAAAGCAACTTTAACAAATATTAAATCAGCAACATATCAATGTACGGGAATGGATTCAGAAACAGCTCTTTCAATAGCAAGTCCTGTATTAAGTAATATTGTTATGGGTAACAAAGATTATTCTTGCACCATTAATTATAAAGATATGGGAGATGTGGCAGGGTCTTGTGTTTCTAATAAAGTGATTTCACAAATGTGCGTTCCTAACAAATCAGCAAGTTGCCTGACACTCACAAATGGAACGAGCACAAAAGTTTGCGCTGCTGATGGAATGACTTGGGGAAGTTGTGTCATTAAATGTGATACCGGTTACCATGAAAGCAATGGAAGTTGTGCTTTGGATGTTTGTTTGAACGAGGCTAATAATTATCCAAAATGTACAACTTGTAATAAAGGTAAATATTTAAATCCAAGCACTCAAAAATGTGAAGATGTTCCACCTGTGGATTGTTCAGCAATTGTCTCTGGCGCAAGCGGTTCGACAACTCCAATTTTAGGTGCGGTGAGTGGAACTCCTTTATTTGGTGTTATCAAATTAGCGAATGTTAAATCAGCAACTTATCAATGTACGGGGATGAGCACGGCAACTCCATTAACGGTCGCAAACCCAGTGATGTCTAATTTAAAAATGGGAACTAAAGATTACATCTGTACAATTAATTATAAAAACATTGTGGATGTCGCGGGTTCTTGTGCTTCTAATAAAGTCTCATCCTATGTGTGTGAGCCAAATGCAGTAGCTAACTGCGCTTCAGTTACTAATGGCACTCAAACTAAAGTCTGTGCGGCCGATGGATTGTCTTGGGGGGCTTGTAATACCAAATGTGATATTGGATATCATTTAACTGGCAGTACTTGTGCTAAAGATATTTGCCTCAATGAGGCCACTAATTATCCAGCTTGTGATATTTGTCCAAAAGGAAAATATTTAAATTCTAGCAAAAAATGTGTCGTGGTTCCTAAAGCAAGTTGTACAGTTAACTTAGCTGATAAAGCCAACTCAATCACGCCTCTGCCAAAAGCTGTAGATGGAACAAACCTTTTTGCAAAAGCGACTTTAACAAATATTAAGTCAGCAGCTTATCAATGTACGGGAATGGCTTCAGAAACAGCTCTTTCAGTAACGAGCCCAGTTTTAAGTAATCTTGTTATTGGGAATAAAGATTATTCTTGCACGATTAATTATAAAGATTTGGGTGATGTTGCAGGATCATGTGTTTCTAATAAAGTGGTTTCCCAAATATGTGCTCCAAACAAATCAGCAAGTTGCCTCAAGCTCACAAATGGAACGAGCACAAAAGTTTGCTCTGCCGATGGAATGTCATGGGGAACTTGTATTGTTAAATGTGATACCGGTTACCATGAAAGCAATGGCAGCTGTGCTCTGGATGTATGCTCGAACGGGGCTAATAATTATCCAAAATGTACAACTTGTAATAAAGGTAAATATTTAAATCCAAGCACTCAAAAATGTGAAGATGTTCCAACTGTGGAATGTTCAGTAATTATATCGGGAACCAGTGGATCTTCAACTCCAATTTTAGGTGCGATGAGTGGAACGCCTTTATTTGGTGTTATCAAATTAGCGAATGTTAAATCGGCAAATTATCTATGCACGGGAATGAGTACGGCTTCTACATTAGCAGTCGCAAACCCTGTAATGTCTAATTTAAAAATGGGAACTAAAGATTATTCTTGCACGATCAATTATAAAAACATTGTGGATGTAGCGGGATCTTGTGCTTCTGATACTGTTAAAGCTTACATTTGTAATCCCAATGAAGAAGCCAGTTGCGGAACTCTCGCAAATGGAACCAAAACTAAAAAATGCCAAGCTTCGGGTTTAGCATGGGGATCATGCGTTGTTAACTGTGATCAGTATTCTGTTATTAACGCTGCCAAAACAGCTTGTGTTAAAAATACTTGTGCGAACACAACTCCAGCAAATGCTGTGGCTTGTGATAGCAAATTAGATTCTTCATTAACAACAAATAGCAAACCTAAAGTGCTTGTTGAAAAATGTACCGCTGGCAATCAGTGTGAGTATCAATGTGATCCTGCCACATATAAATATCAAGCGGGTACTGGTGGAGCAGCAGGTAAGTGCGTTCCTAAGTTTGTATTCTCTGATGGAGCTCACTGCGATATCGGCGGTAGCTGGGGTTGGAGAGCCAATGCTTGTCCTAAAGGTTATGAAACAGCCAAAGCAACAGACCCAGGAATGAGTTGTCCTGTAGGAACTAAACGAAATGGTGATGGTTGTTATGTGAGTTTTGCTGATGGTCAACCATGGGCAAATTACTGCTCTAGCAACGAAAGAGATCCAGCTGACGAATGTTGTTTTTGGATGTGCAAAGAGCAACCACCAGCTTATGAAAAACCATGTACAGATCCAAAAAATAAAAATGCTACGGGCACTCAAACTTGTCGCAAAGATAGCACCGGTAAAAACGAAGTTTGCGATAAAACATGCAAAATCACAGCTTGTACACTGCCTTATTTAATAGATGATCAAACGGTGAATGCTGTCACGACTAAAGTTTGTATCTTGCCTCCAACTTGTGAATTCTATTTATCTGATAAAGGCAGTGCGAAGGCTTCAATTGAAGGACTCGTCACAAATACTAAATTAGTTTCAACGATTAAATTAACCAATGTTTCTTCTGCCAATTACTCATGCAATGGAAGCGCGTCTAAAGCGTTGACAGTGACAAGTCCTTCAATCGCGGGTCTTGTGATGGGCAATACAGATATAAAGTGTGATATCACTTATAAAAATAATGCACTTAATAATGTTGCGACTGCTTGTAGCGCGTCTGTGAAATTATTTGAATGCAAACCGCAAAGTGTTTCGCCGGCTTCTGCTTGTTCAAAAACAGCGGGTGGAGCTGATCAAGTTAAAACATGTCAAGCCGATGGAAAATGGGGCCCTTGTGTTCCAAGTTGTCCAACGGCGCAAACTTACGATGCCACTAAAAATTCTTGTGTGTGTGCAAATGGGGCCATTGATGCAAAATGTACCACTTGTGATGCCTTCTCTGCCTTTGATAAATCAAAACCAGCAAAATGTGTTGCCAATGTTTGTCCAGCGGCAACGTATGCAAATGCTTCACAATGTGCGAGCTTTAATAAAAATGTCAAAGCAGGCACGAAAACAACTTTAGTTAATTTTAACAGTTGCAACACTGCAAACACTTGTGAATACAGTTGTGATAAAGGGTTTTTCTTAAATGCAAAAGGCGTTTGTGAAAAAGCAGAATGTACATTTACTTATGCAGACACTCAAACAATAGAGAGTGTTAAAATTGGAGAATCAAAAACTCCAGTTCATAAAGTAAGATACGTGAGCGACTTAAAAAACTGTGTTTCAGAAACTCGAACTTGTAATTATGATGCTGCAAAAAAAGTATTAAGTTTAACAGGTAGTTTCTTGAACTCAGCTTGCGAAGTTTGCCCTGCAGGAAAAGTTCCCACTCTCAATGGTTCAAGTTGTGAAACTCTCACAGTGAGCACTAAGCCTTGTACAGATAAAGCTGTACCAAATGGCAAAGGGACTTTAACTTGTTTAACGGATTCAAAAGGAAAAACTACTTGCGATACAAAATGTAATATTGATTCTTGTGATGCAGGTTTTGCATTAAAAGATGTGGTGACAGGTGGAGTGACTAGCAAAAAATGTATTGCAGCGGCAACCTGCAGTGTATTTTTGTCAGATGTTAAAGGGGCGACTGCTAATTCTGCTGGTTTAGTTGTTGGAACTTCGATGATTTCTAATATCATTTTAAAAAATGTTTCCACAGCAAATTATCAATGTACAGGTGGGGCTTCAACAGGCTTAGTAGTTAAAACACCAAGTATCAATAAACTTGTGATGGGCAATACGGACATGACTTGTTCGATCACCTATAATGATCTTGCCAACACTCCTGTTAGCACTCCATGTTCAGCAACGGTTAAATCTCTTGAATGCAAACCGCAAAGTGTTTCACCGGTTTCTGCTTGTTCGAAAACATCAGGTGGAGCTGATCAAGTTAAAACATGTCAAGCCGATGGAAAATGGGGCCCTTGTGTTCCAAGTTGTCCAACGGCGCAAACTTACGATGCCACCAAAAATGCCTGTGTATGTGCAAATGGGGCCATCGATGCAAAATGTACCACTTGTGATGCCTTCTCAGCCTTTGATAAATCAAAACCAGCAAAATGTGTTGCCAATGTTTGTCCAGCGGCAACTTATGCAAATGCTTTACAATGTGCGAGTTTTAATAAGAATGTAAAAGCCGGAACTAAAACAACTTTAGTGTCTAAGTGTATTGAAACGAACTCATGTGAGTACAGTTGTAATGAGGGATTTGTCTTAAATGCAAAAGGCGTTTGTGAAAAAGCAGAATGTTCTTATACAGATTCAATTACAAAATCAGTGGTACCGGTAAAATTAGGAGCGAGTGCCCCAGTCTTTAAAGTCAGATATGTTAAGGATGCGGTAGATTGTAATTCAATTGTTCTCACAGAAAATCGTATTTGTAATTACGATGCGACTAAAAAACTCTTGAGTCTTTCTGGATCTTATACAATTTCAACTTGCAGTATTTGTCCATCGGGAGAAGAAGCCTCTGCAGATGGTAAAACTTGTGTAAAACTTAAACCCAAATCCGCGATTGATTTAAGTTCAGTAAAAGGATGTTTTGCATCTGACGGATCTAATAGCCAGTCTTTTTCAAAATCAGGAACTTTTAAAGTACCTGCTGGAGTGAACTTTTTAAATGTAGTGATTCGTGGCGGTGGTTCGAGTGGAACTACTGCGATTTGTGCGGGCCAAGCTTGTCGAAGTACAGGAAGTGGTGGAGGATCTGGGCAATTATGGAAAGGTTCAGTCTCTGTTAAACAAGGCGACACCTTTAATTTTACAGTGGGTAAAGGCGGTTTAGCTGCAACTGTTTACAATGGGGTTTATACTGTTTCAAATGCTGGTGGAGATTCCGTTGTTGAAGGTGTTGGCTCGGCAAAAGGAGCGGTTGCATCTTCTGTACAAGGCACATCTCCAGTGGGCGGAAAAGTCAATTTTGATTGCGGAGTTGGCGGTACAAATGGCGCTGGAGGAGATGGTACGGGAGGTCTTGCTTCAGCTAAAGATGGAGGACTGGGAACAAATGGATATCTCGGTTTTACTCCAGTAAAAGGATCAACCAATCCTAAAAATTGTCCTCCAGGTGGCGGTGGTGGTGGTGACATTGCTAGTGCTAATGGCATTGATGGAGGTGCTGGTGGCGGTGGCGGTGGAGGAGGATCTCCAACGAGTGTTCCAAATTCAAAACATGACTTTTTAGGTGGTAATGGTGGTGATGGTTGTGTGACCTTTTTTTGGACTGAAGGAACTGCCACAACTAAAGCTTGTACCGACAAAACAAATCACGGAACAGGAACACAAAACTGCCAAGTGGATTTAAATGGCAAAGAAACATGTGATTCAAAATGTAATATAAATACTTGTGATACGGGATATGTGATTGAAGATGTGATCACTGCAGGTCTCACGACTAAAACATGTATTTTACCACCAACTTGTAAAATAGTTTTATCAGATGTGAAAGGGGCAACCACTTCATCTTCAGGTCTTTTAACAGGAACAGCGTTGATTTCAAATATCACACTGACCAATGTGGCAACAGCCAACTATCAATGTACGGGTGGGAAGTCGACTTCATTGACGGTGAAAACTCCAGTCATCAGTAAATTGGTGATGGGGTCAACAGACATGACTTGCGAAATCACTTATTCTAACCTCGCTAAAAATATGGTGAGCACACCGTGCTCAACCACAGTGAAACTTTTAGCTTGTAAGCCAGGAGCCACAACGGCGATTTCTGCATGTCCAAAAACTATTGGTGGAGCGGATCAAGTAAAAACTTGTCAGATTGATTCAACATGGGGAGTTTGTGCTCCAAGTTGTGGAGCTTCTCAAGCATATGATGCCGCTAAGGGAGCCTGTGTTTGTGCCAATGGTGCAACGGATGCAAAATGTAC
>JBIIER010000073.1:0-9141 GCA_044237745.1 Pseudobdellovibrionaceae bacterium | reverse complement strand
ATAAACCCTTTAAATAAAGCGATCTCTTCTAAACAAGCAATTTTTAATCCCTGACGTTCTTCAATCGTTTGAACAAATAAAGAACTTTGCAAAAGAGACTCATGAGTGCCTGTATCTAACCAAGCCACTCCACGACCAAATTTTTCTACGCTTAATGTTCCATCGTTTAAATAAGATTTATTAAGGTCAGTTATTTCTAACTCGCCTCTAGCTGAAGGCTTTAAAGACTTAACTCTCTCACATACGGTATTGTCGTAAAAATAAAGACCAGTCACTGCCCAGTTTGATTTTGGTTGTGCTGGTTTTTCTTCAATGGATAAAGCCTTACCATTAACATCAAAATCAACAACACCATATCTCTCAGGATCGTGAACATGATAAGCAAAAACAGTCGCCCCTTTAGTGAGCTGAGAAGCTTTTTCTAACTGTCCGGTGATTTCGTGACCGTAAAATAAATTATCACCTAAAATTAAAGAAGCCGCAGAGCCAGCCAAAAATTCCTCACCTAATACAAAAGCTTTGGCAATACCATCTGGCTTTAATTGAACTTGATATTTTAATGTAATGCCCAATTCAGAACCATCTCCAAGAAGGTCTTCAATAATTGGCAAATCGCGAGGAGTTGAAATAATCAAAATCTCTTTTAAACCAGCCAACATTAAAGTTGAAAGCGGATAATAAATAGTTGGTTTATCATAAACTGGTAATAATTGTTTTGAAATAGATTTGGTAGTTGGCCACAATCTTGAACCGCTTCCACCCGCTAAAATAATACCTTTCATAAACAACATCCTTTTTTAATTTTTAGATTTTAGTTTTTACCAGTCACTTTTTGTGACCACTCTTGATTTGCTAAATACCATTTAATGGTTGCAACTAATCCGTCTTCAAATTTTTTGTATTCTCTTACAAAGCCAAGTTCTTTTTGAGCTTTTGTATCATCAATAGCATATCTCCAGTCATGCCCAGCTCTGTCTTTAACAAAAGAGATTTGCTCACTGTAAGATTTTTTATCAGAGCGAGGTTGGACTTCATCAAGAATTGAACAAATACTTTTAACAACTTCTAAATTATTTCTCTCTGAGTTCCCGCCAAAACAGTAGGTTTCTCCTGGCGTGCCTTTTTTTAGAGCCAATAAAATACCACGACTATGATCTTCAGCATGAATCCAATCTCTGATGTTTCCACCCGTTCCATAAACTGGCAGAGCCTCACCTTTAAGTGCTTTAGTAATCATCACAGGAATTAATTTTTCTGGGTATTGTCTTGGACCATAATTGTTTGAGCAATTAGTAGTAATGGTAGGTAATCCATAAGTATGAAACCAAGCTCTTACTAAATGATCCGAAGAAGCTTTAGAAGCTGAATAAGGAGAATTTGGTTGGTATGGAAGAGCCTCATGAAATTTACCAGTCTCACCTAATGAACCATAAACTTCATCTGTAGATACCTGTAAGTATCTAAATTCAGATTTTTGAGCATCAGTCAGTGATGCAAAATAATTACGAGCGGCTTCTAATAAAGCAAAAGTCCCAAGAATATTTGTTTCAATAAACTTTTTAGGGCCTGAGATTGAGTTATCAACATGGCTTTCTGCTGCAAAGTTTAGTAGGGCATTAATTTGGTATTTTTTTAGTAACTTGAAGTTATTTTCAAAATCACAAATATCGCCTTTTTCAAAGTCAACTGTGCCTGGCTTAAGGATATCTTCTAGGTTTTCTAAATGTCCTGCATAGGTAAGAGCATCTAATACAACGATGCTGTGTCCTTGTTTGAGGGCCTCTCGAATAAATGCACTGCCAATAAAACCAGCAGCTCCAGTTACAAGAAGTTTCATAAACTCTCCTTAAGTGTCACATTTTAAACAAAACTTTAACGATTTTACCCTACAAAAGGACAACATCTGGTTTAAATTTGCAAGTAAGAAATAAGAATTATTCGTTTTTAAACCCTGTAAATCAAGGCATTTGCAGGGGTTTTTAAATCTTACTGGATAATTTTAAAGTTTTATTTTAGTATTTTTGACTCAACCGCATCTTAATTAAAGGCTTTTAAGTGAACAATAGAGAAACTCCCCTAAAAATAGCTTTGATAGACCCCTCTTTATTTTCTCCACCTTATGATGAAGCTCTTGCGCAAGCCCTTATTGATATTGGCTTACAAGTTGAAGTTTATACCCGCCAAAGTAGACCGGGCGAAAAGCAAATTGCACAGAAATTAGTTTCAAAGTTTCAATTTTTTAGAGTTTCAGAAAAGCTTTTAGCCATGAAAGTGGGCAAACTTGCTAAAATCATCAAATCTTTTGAATACCTCCTGGATTTAGCCCGATTTTCGATCGGTGATAGAGGTTCTGTGGTTCATGTTCAGTGGCTTATTTTGCCTATATTTGAATCTGTTGCTTGGCGACTTTATAAACTCTTACATCCCAATACTAAATTAGTTCTGACATTGCATGATTCAAAACCGTTTTTGGGGGCAACTTCATCTTTTGTTCAAAAAATTGGTTATTTAAACGCAGCTAAAGCATTTGATCAATTTATCGTACACACTCATGAAGCAAAAGAAATTTGGCTCAGCAGAGGCCTTAAAAATATTGAAGTGATCCCTCATGGAATCCTCAAAGTTGATACAAATATTTCTCACGATAAACCAACTAATTATAATGCAAATATAAAAGAAGTGTTATTTTTTGGACTCATAAAACACTATAAAGGATTAGATATTTTAATCGAGGCTTGGGGCCAAATAGACAAAGCTGATAAAAAAGACTGGAAACTTAGAATTGCAGGCAATCCAGTTGATGATATTTCACATATCAAACTACGCTGCCAAGAATTAAATTTTAATGATGAAATTATTTGGGATTTAAGATTTATTCCAGAGGAAGAACTGCATTCTATTTTTTCAGCTGCCTCTTGCTTTGTATTCCCCTATAGAGAAATTGACGCCAGTGGAGCTTTTTTATCGATATTGCCTTATTTAAAACCTATTGTAGCAACTAAGGTAGGGTTATTTAAAGAACTTCTAATACATGAACAAAGTGGATTACTGGTTGAAAAAGAAAATCCATCTGAACTCGCAAATTCTTTGATGCAAATAATGACAAATCAAAATTTTGGCAATCAGCTAAAACTTGGACTTAATGAAGTTAGTTCAAATCTTAGCTGGCCTGAAATTGCAAAAAAAACTTTGAAATTTTATTTTAATTTTAAACAGCATTAATTGATTAACCTAGATTTTAAATTTAACTATTAAAGATAGTAGTTTATTAAAGATGGATTATATTTTCTAACTCGCATTTCTTCTACTATGTAATCCACAGATTGGAAAAAAGAATTAAATTCAACTGAATTATTCTCTGAACTCAAAACTGCATATTGTGCAATATTTTTATCTTTCCGATTTTGACCAATTGAACCTGGATTGACAAGATAGGAATTTCCAATTTTACGTACAAACTGAATATGCGAATGACCAATAAATGTATTCTCTAAAAGATTATTATTATCTAAATTTGTATTAGGGTAAATATGCCTATTTTCTAAGGTATGTTTAAAGTTCCATTGATTATATTTATATACTTCATTCCACTGATTTAGGGAAATTAATTGCTTTTCAGAAAAAGGACTATAGCTTGCATAAAAAAATAATTTTGCCAATTCTGAGCAACTACTGTGAGGTTCTCCCTTAAGAAACATTTCTTCATGATTGCCAATTATTTTAATTGTTTTTACTGAATCATTTAAAAAATCAAAGCAATCTAATCCAAATGGGGAATAACCTACAGCATCTCCTAAAAATATAAATAAATCAGCATCAACCTCTTTTTTATAAAGGTTTTCTAATGCCTTAATATTCCCATGGACATCACTAAATATTACAATCTTCATTGAAATACACTTCGTCATAATATCTAATAAAACTTCCCGACTCCATTGGATTTAAATTTGATGCTTTTTTGTAATAAATATTATCAATAAATGCTTCCACTGTATTAAATCCGAAATAAGATTTAGGTGCTTCTGTTGAACTCAAACGACCATTTATTTCAAATAATAGTGGCCCCTTTTTAGTTAGTCTCAGTTGAACATTTATATTTCCAAATTCCATACCTTGTTTTTCAAATGCATCTAGCACTAAACTCAAATAGTTATTGATTAATGGGTCATGTGTAATTCTACCATACACAGAAGCACCATCTGGCGACAAATCTCTTTTCATTACTAAAAACTTTTTAGATTTAGAATACTTGTCTAAAAAACAAGAACAAGTGAACTCTTCTCCATCAAGGAACTCTTGAAATACATATTTACCCCAAAGATTTTTTGGAATTTTATTACTTATTTCAATTAATTCCAAATAATTATGTGACTTAAAAATATTACGTGAAGCCGAACTATAGTTTGGCTTTACTATACCAATAATCTCAATCTTATTTTTAATGGCTTCCTCAAGTGTGTACGAAATTGGAGCTGGCACATTATATTTATTTAGTAAATCCACTGTTAATTGTTTATCAAGAGTTAACTTTAAAATATTTGAGGCTAAAACTGCTGCCTTGCCAATCGAATCATTTAAAAGAGCAATTTTCTCAATTTCATGCTGGGTACCAGAAAAACAAATATCAATATTATTCATCTCAATATACTTTTTTATAAAAGGAATATATTCATCAGAGCTGGCTATTGGGCAAATCGTAGTTTTAACAACTGGTATTTTATGAGGTCGATTTGAGGAGTTAAAATAAAATCCAGCTCCTTTTTCGTCACTATTAAAAAAATGTACGTTAATTTTTTTTTCATAATTTGAATTACAAAGCGCTCTATAAATACTTTGCCCCATAACAGAGCCTGCACCAGTTATTAATATGTTAATCATTGAATTACTCGCTTTTATTAATTTGTTTGTAATATAATTTTAATGCTTCCGGCATATCTAACTTATAAGAATAGCCAGGTATATCTGATTGCTTCATAGACCGCCTATCAAAATCAAGCATTTTACTCTTTTCAATATTCAATTCAACACCCATACCTAAACTGGCTAAAGTTTCGATAATTTCATCCAGAGAATAAGGCGTTTTATAGCCAATATTATAAATTTCTTTGCCAACCCAATTACTTTTACATAGGAAATTTAAAACCTCAATTAAATCATCAACCATAATATAAGTTCTTAATTTATTAATCTTTGGATTAAAATTAAAAATACTACTTGAATTAATTGATCCCTCAATTCCCTTAAAAAAATTTCCGTGCCTTTGTTTTGCTCCAAAAACATCCGCTATTCTTAAAACTCTCGATGGAAAATTATAAGATTCTAAGCTCAATGCAAATTCAGATGATACTTTTGACCAAGAATACCAATCATCACAAAAAAGCTTGTCATAAACATCACAATCTAGTTTTTTTTCATACACATTGTTACCAGATGCATAAATTAAACGACTATTACTATGCTGACAAAAATTAAAAACATCTAAATCCATTGATACATTCAATAAAGCTGATGCTGAATCATTTTTACCAACTCTAGATGCTAAATGAATTAAATTGATTGAATCTGAAATACCTTCTAATTCAGTCTCAATAAAATTATATTCATTAAAATATGTTTCGATAAACTTTTGGCCAATAAATCCCCTAAATCCTGTAATCCCAACTTTACTTCTATAATCCAACAATAATTTCATTCCCAAGAATCCTATTTATTTTTTCTTTTTTGGTTAATAGAAACAATCGTTCTATTTAAAATCATCTTTTGCCTTACTAAAACTAAAATATTTTTAATTTGTATATAACTTTCCCAAAATGCAAAAAATAATTTAAATAAAAAATCCTTTAGGTAGCGTAATATCATATATAGCGGCTTGATTAGAAATTTCGCTATTTTAAGCCATGGCTTTAAAATTAAAATAAGATAAATAAAAATCTTTTTTAAAATTGGTCGCTTTTTATTATCTGGGTAAAATAAAACATTAAAAGACAACTCAATTTGATCTAATATATAAATAAAAGAATTCGTTGTATAAGGGTCGGTAACAGTAGCCAATTTATTTAATTCAAATCTACGGCAACTTAAATTTTGATTTGATAATCTTAGCATAAAGGATAAAACTCTATTATTATATTTAATAGATTCGACTTCAGTAATTAGTTCGTTATTAGTAAATAAGACGATATGGACAGCCTGATCTTCAATTGCCAAAAAATCCCACATAAAATCAATACTATCTGTAAAAATAAACCAAAACTTTGAATTTTCCTTACGCAATTTACTTAAATCATAAACAATCTGAATACCTACACCAAGTTCCCTTAAAAAATCGGTTAAATTCTTAATAAAATCATTTGAATTTTCTAGACTACTTTTGTCTAAGATTAAATCTACGGAGTTGATTTTTACTATATCTGGATATTGCAATTTTGAGCCATTATTTATTACCCAATTTAAATCTTCATATAGTTTTTCTAAATAAATCTCTTCCTTATAATTTTGGCGTATATCAGTTTGAGCATTTAATTTAATATTATCCCTTAATGCTTTATCCTGAACTAAGCTCTGAATTGCATTAAACCAATCGTCTGAGTTATTTTTTACTAATATACCATTTACATTATTCCTGATATATTTACCATACAACTCACCTTCCGAATAAATACCAGCAATACCACAAGCTCCATATTCCCTGTATTTATTATTAGTCTTTGAATTATGAAAAATATCATTTTTTAGAGGCGCTAAACCAATATCAAATCCAAATTCATAAAATAATTTTAAATAAGAATGATAATTTGATACAAAAGGAAGATGTTTTAGATTTGTAAGATGTAATAAATCTGGATCCTTTGGCAATGGCCCCCAAAAATATGCCTCAACATTATTTGGATATAACTTTAGTATTTTTTTAAGTGCATTCAAAAAAACATATTGAAGAAAATCATCACCAGACCTGCTAGTAGCATAAACTATCTTAATTTTTTTATCAGTTTTCTTAATCAATCCTTTTATTGATTCAAACTCAAAGTAACAATTCCTTAAAACAACATTTTTATTAAAAAGAGATAACTGAGACTCCATTGCAGGACTCATCGCTCTTACCAATGACGCATTTTGAATAAATCTTTTGTGAAAGTGAAGCCTTGCTGCATTTCTGTGATATTTACCAACGTTTGTTTCTAAACTAATTTCAAAAAAATTATCATCAACTAGATATAAAAAAGGTTTTTTAGATTTCATTACACAATCTAAAACTGCAGCCTCATTAGCATCAGTTGCTCTACTAAAAACTACCAAATCACAATCTTCAATTTCACTTAGCTTTACACTTCCAGTAAACGATAGATAAAATGATATTTTACCTTGTTTTTGCAAGTTAAGAAATGGATTGATAATCTCTATATAAAAAACATTGATTAAACCAGGAATTATAGCGAGAACTTTAACTTGTTGATTTTGATTATTTTCTTTCACTTTTAAATAGTTAGCTTATGCTTTAATCCTTTGTCAAAATGAAATTGATTTTATATCGATTTTGACAAATAAGTCTTCCAACCTTATTAATTTAAGTAAGGCAGAGGTGTTATTTTGAATTTAATTTCTGAATTAAAAAAAGAGTTTCTTGATACATATAAATATAGACGCGTTATTTGGTCATTAGCAATTTCAACCCTCCGCATGAGGTACAAAAAGTCATTTCTAGGATTTGGCTGGTCTATGATTGGGCCATTATTAAACTATGCGGTTATTGGGATTGTTTTTTTTCATATCGCTAAATTTTCAATTGAAAACTTTGTACTCTACCTAACAATTGGAGCAACTACATACAATTTTATCAGTGTTGGATTAAATTTAGGGTCTGCGGCACTTATAAATAACGAGCACTATATTAAAAAAATTTACCTCCCAAAATCTGTATTTATTTTTACTGGAATTTTAATGGAAGGTATTAATTACTTACTTAGCATTACATCAATAATTCTAGTTCTAGGCATTGCTGGAAGAGTTAATTTCTCTTGGACTTATTTATTTTTACCAATTGGATTTTTCATTATTACAACTTTTATAATAGGCCTTGGAGGCCTTTTAAGCGTTGCTTGTGTTTTTTTTCGAGATCTTTTGCATATTATACCTGTTCTACTTCAAGCAATTTTCTATATCACCCCGATTATTTACCCCTCCAATCAAATACCTGAAACCATGCAACCATACATTAAATTTAACTTCTTTTTTCATTTTGTAGAATTAATTCGATTACCAATCCACTCAAACACTCTACCATCTTTAATGCAAATTTTCATTACAAGTACAGTTTCATTAATTTTCTTTATTACTGGTATGATAGTACTTAAGATTTTCGACAATAAAGTTGTTTTTAAGCTATAGGAGCAAAACAAATGAAGACCCCTCTGGCAGTTGAAATTAAAGATGTAACCTTAACATATGACCTTTATTATGATCGAAGCGATACTCTTAAAGAATATTTACTCAATTTATTTCACAAACGAAAATACGTTGATAAAAAAGTTGGAAAACTAAATGCACTAAACAAAATCAACCTAACACTTCACCAAGGTGAGAGACTTGGCATAATTGGCCATAATGGTTCTGGAAAAAGCACCCTTCTTAAAGTAATTTCAGGAATTTTAAAACCCACTAATGGACAGATTTCAGTATTTGGAGAAATTCAACCATTAATAGAAATTTCAGCTGGCTTTAATCTTGAATTTTCTGGACGTGAAAATATTTATTTAAATGGATATATGCTGGGTTATACAAAAAAGCAAATCCAAGAAAAAGAAGAAGAAATTATAGAATTTTCTGGATTAAGTGAGTTTATTGATGTCCCTATAAAATATTATTCCAGTGGAATGGCAATGAAACTTGCCTTTACAATTGCCACATCTATTGAGCCTGAATTTTTGATTTTTGATGAAATGTTGGCAGCTGGTGATGCCTCATTTTTCAACAAAGCAAAAAAGCGTATGGATGATTTAGTGGAAAAATCCAAATTAGTAGTTATTGTTAGTCACAACTTAGATTTTATAAAAACTTTTACCACAAGAACAGTTGTAATTGATCACGGAGAGATAAAGTTCGATGGGGATCCAACCGAGGCTGTTGAATACTATTTAAAGAACT
>JBIIER010000069.1:0-2606 GCA_044237745.1 Pseudobdellovibrionaceae bacterium | reverse complement strand
CTATTGGTTAAAAAAAGAAGATCCCCAACTCAAAATTGTGATCCTCGAAAAACACGAAATCGGCGAAGGTGCCACTGGTCGCAATGCGGGTTTTATTACTTGTGGTTCTGTGGAGCATTTTAACCGCATCGTGGGTAAGCATGGGATTATCGAAGCCTCTGCCATTTGGAAGTTCAGCGAAGACAATCTTAAGCTTTTGCAAGAACACATTATTCAAGATCAAGACACTTTGATTGATTTTAAAAAACAAGGCAGTTTTTCTTTAGCTTCTACAGAGAGCGAAATCAAAGAATTAAAAAAAACAGCTTCTCTGATGGAGTCTTTAAATATTCCTGTTGAAGTTCTCAATGAATCTCAAGTGCAAAAACGATTAGGTGCCGAAAAATTTGTAGGGGGCATTAAATATTTAGAGGATGCTTCTGTTCATCCGCTCAAACTTTTATCCCTTCTTCGACAAAAATTAGAAACGGGTTTTAAAGATTCAGCTCCTATTCAAATTTTTGAAAACTCTGAGGTCTTTGCTCTTGAAACTGAGTCTTCGCAAAAATTAGTGCGCAGTAAAAAAGGAGATTTTAAATCTTCTCTGGTGGTGCTGGCCACTAATGGATATTCTTCTCTTTTAGATCCTTATTTTAATTCTAAAATATTTCCAACTCGAGGACAAATTTTAGCCACAGAGCCTGTGCCTCTTTTTATGGAAGGGCCTTGTTATGCTAATTTTGTTTTGGATTATTTTAGGCAACTCTCCACAGGAGAAATGATCATAGGTGGATTTAGACAATTGCAAAAAGATTCTGAAGTGGGTTTTTCGGATCAAACAACTGAGGTGATCCAATCGGCTTTAGAACAATTTTTACAAACTCACATTCCTCATGTGCGTAAGGCTGCGATCACTCATCGTTGGTCGGGTATTATGGGATTCAGTGTGGATGGTCAGCCGATGGTGGGCAGCTTGCCTCATGATCCTCAAACATATTTTGTGGGTGGATTTACAGGACACGGATTGGGATTGGCTTTTCATAGTGCAAAATCCTTAGTGGATTTGCTTTATGATCGACCGATTCCCAATTTTTTATCTGCCAAAAGATGGCAGGCGACTTAAACGATAAATTGCAAAAAGAACGGACCCGATGAAGTTTCAAAAGGAACTACCAAGGTGAGTAACAAACCTTGTGGAGCCCCAATGAGATGATTCGGGCTTGTATGAATTGTTGAAAGTGAATCCATAAAACCGAGTCCGACTTCATTGAGTTTACGACGAGCTTGTCCGTATATAATATTAACAAACTCACCCACCGTTTTTTGAATATCTGAATTAATGGCATCAAACTCAGATTCAAGCATGGCAGACACAACTTTTAAAAAAGTTCTTTCCGGAAACCCAATGGCAAAAAGCCCCTTAAACTGAGGAGAGATCAGTGGAATAGTCGCGCTGATATCCACTCCCAGCGTAGCCCCTTTTTTAAGAACAAAAGGTTTGCCAGGAATAATCTCTGCCACTTCACCAAAGGTTGCTAAAACACTTTGTGCGGCTTCTACAAAGGGATTTATAAAATCTGAATCTAATTGAACTTTACGATGAGATTTATGGCTTTCAAAAAGTTCTTTTGCTGTGACCATAATCTCATGGCTTTTAAAAGGTTTCTCAAAAAAGAAAACATTCTCAAAATCTTTTTGAATTTCTTCAGCCTCTTGGCTCACTCCCGAGATTAAAAAAATTGGAGTGTTGCGATTAAAAACTTGCTCTCTCAGTGCAATGATAAAATCTTTGCCGTTGAGTTTGGGCATTCTAAAGTCAGTGCAAATCAAATCAAAGGATTGATTATGAGCTCTGCGATAGGCTTCTAATCCATTATCTGCAGTAATAACATTAAGTCCTTCAAAACTCATTTCAAAAGCAAGTTTAAGGGACTCAACTATTTCTTCTTCATCATCAGCGATCAACAAATTTGGCATAATCAATGAACCTTTAATAAAAGGGTGATTTACTAGTTATCTCATTTATTTTACTTGATATTTTTTGAAGACGTCTGTCTTTTTTTAATTTCTTATTTTTTCTAGACTAAAATTAATTGGTCTTTAGGCTTGTTTTTAAGAGGGCTAGTTACAAATAATGACAATTCTCCTTAGAAGCGAAATCCTGTAAAGGCATTTTATTCATTCATTCCCCCACTCTTTTTGAGGAGACTTTTTTAATGGAAAACACCATCAATCCACTTTTAGATAAAAAACTTATTAACGCATTTATTGAAGGTGTGGTGAGAACACTTGATTTGATGGCTTCCGTGAAAGTTTCTGTTGGTAATCCGACTCTTTCAAAAACTTCGATGAAGGCAGATCTTGCTGGGATTATTGGAATGGTTGCTGGAGAAATGAAGGGCAAACTCTCCATCAGTTTTACTAAAGAATCTATCTTTTTTATTTTAAAAGCGATGCTGGCAGAAGATTACACAGAGATTGATGCTTCTGTGGCAGATGCTGCTGGTGAATTAACAAATATGATTTACGGAACTGCAAAAACAACGATGAATCAACTCGGCTACAAATTTGAAATGGCCATCCCAACGGTTGTTTACGGAGCTTTGGTATTTCCAAAAAATGCAGGC
>JBIIER010000005.1:0-166141 GCA_044237745.1 Pseudobdellovibrionaceae bacterium | reverse complement strand
GGATCTCGGCAAAACGAGATCCTAATTGAGATCTAAAAATATGAGAGGCTTCTTCAAGCTCTTCATGAGTTGGCAAAGAAGTCTCTTTTAATTGAAAATTCATTCCCAAGGCTTCCCATTTATACTCTCCCAATTTATGAAAAGGGAGAATCTCTAATTTTTCTAAAGTATTAAAAGGCGCACAGTACTCAGCAATTTGCTGCATGTTTTGTGGATCATTAGTTAAGCCCGGCACAAGTACAAATCTCACCCAAAATTTTTTTTGTTCACGATGGAGTTTTTGGGCCAGTCGTAATGTGGGATTTAAATCCACTTGGGTGACTTTGTGATAAAGTTCAGGCTTAAAAGATTTAATATCTAAAATCACCAAATCCGCATGAGGAATCACTAAATCCTGCGCGTGTTCAGACGCAAAACCCGAAGTGTCTAAAGCGGTGTGAATCCCTCGGTCTTGGGCTCCCTTTAAAAGAGAAGCCACAAATTCTGGTTGCAAAAGAGGTTCGCCCCCAGTGACGGTGAGGCCGCCGTGGCCATTGTCAAAATACGATTTGTATTTGATCATTTCGCCAAAGAGTTCTTCCACTGAATAATCATGACCTTTGAGAGGATCTCTGGTGTCAGGGTTATGGCAATAAAGGCATCGAAGCGGGCAGCCTTGGGTAAAGACCACAAATCTTAACCCAGGACCATCAACACCGCTTCCGACCTCATAGGAGTGAATTCTTCCTCTTGTTTTCATTCTGAAATAAAACTTTCTAAATACTTTCTAAGTACTTTCTAAAGTGAGTGATGGAATGTTCTGTTAATCACATCCAATTGTTGCTCTTTAGAAAGTTTGATAAAGTTCACCGCATACCCCGAAACTCTAATGGTGAGTTGTGGGTATTTTTCTGGATGTTCCATCGCCTCTAAAAGAGTTTCTCTATTTAAAACATTCACATTGAGATGATGTCCACCATCTTTTGTATAACCATCTAAGAGAGTTGTTAAATTAAAAATTCTTTGTTGTGCATCTTTGCCTAAGGCAGAAGGAACAATCGAAAAGGTATTTGAAATCCCATCTTGTGCTGATTTATAAGGTAAGTGAGCCACAGACTCTAAAGAAGCAAGAGCTCCATGAGTGTCGCGCCCATGCATTGGATTGGCTCCAGGTGCAAAGGGTTCTCCTTTTTTACGTCCATCAGGAGTGTTGCCCGTTTTTTTACCGTAAACCACATTAGAAGTGATCGTAAGCACAGATAAAGTAGGGATCGCTTTACGATAGGTTGTTTGATTTTGCAATTTTGCATTGAATCTCTCAACAAGTTCTACCGCAATTTGATCCACATCTGGATTATTGTTACCGTAGCGAGGGAAATCGCCATTCACTTTAAAATCAACGATGAGTCCTTCAGAGTTCCTAATCGCTTGTACGTCAGCATACTTAATGGCAGAGAGTGAATCGGCTACCACAGACAAGCCAGCAATTCCGCAGGCAAGTTTACGTTCAACATCGCGATCATGAAGGGCCATCTCCAATCGCTCGTAACAATATTTATCGTGCATATAATGAATCACATTGAGTGTGTTCACGTAAAGTTCTGCAAGCCAATCCATGGTTTTGTCAAAACGTTTCATAATATCTTCATAATCTAATTGATCAGAAGTTAACGGAGCAAAATGAGGAGCAATTTGTTCGCCCGTGATTTCGTCAAGGCCTTGGTTCATTGTATAAAGCAGGGCTTTAGCTAAATTGGCGCGGGCTCCAAAAAATTGCATTTGTTTGCCGATTTTCATGGCTGAAACACAGCAAGCAATTCCGTAATCATCACCAAACATAGGGCGCATCAAATCATCATTCTCATATTGAAGAGAGCTGGTATCAATGCTCACTTGAGTGCAAAAACTTTTAAATCCCTCAGGAAGTTTTGAAGACCAAAGAACTGTTAAATTTGGCTCAGGTGCGGGACCTAAATTATAAAGAGTTTGTAAAAATCTAAAACTGCCTTTGGTCACAAGTGGGCGACCGTCGGTACTCATTCCCCCAATGCTTTCAGTCACCCATGTTGGATCACCTGAAAAGAGATCATTGTAATCAGGAGTTCTTGCAAAACGGATCATGCGTAATTTCATCACAAATTGATCCACCAGCTCTTGAGCCAGAGTTTCAGTGAGAGAACCATTAGCAAGATCTCTTTCAATATAAATATCAAAAAAGCTAGAGACTCTTCCTAAAGACATCGCCGCTCCGTTTTGTTCTTTAGCGGCAGCAAGGTAAGCAAAGTAAGTCCATTGAATCGCTTGTTGTGCAGAAGCTGCAGGAACAGTGATATCAAAACCATAAGATCGAGCCATTTCAATCAGATCTTGAAGTGATCTGATTTGTTCGGCCATGTCTTCACGCAAACGAATCACTTCTTCAGTCATCGTGCGAGATTCGAGTTCTAAATTTTCTTTATTTTTAGCTTCGATTAAAAAGTTCACACCATAAAGAGCCACACGTCGGTAATCCCCAATAATACGACCGCGGCCATAAGCATCTGGCAATCCTGTGATGATTGCTGATTTACGGGCGTCTTTCATGCCTTGAGTGTAAACATCAAAAACCCCTTCGTTATGAGTTTTACGATATTTAAATTGAGGTTCTACATCGGGTGATAATTTAAAACCATAAGACTCTACCGCATTTTTAGCCATGCGCAAACCACCAAAAGGCATCAAACCTCTTTTAAGAGGTTGGTCAGTTTGTAAGCCAACAATTTGTTCGAGCTCTTGAATGATATAACCGGCTTTATGAGATGTGATAGAAGAAATGATTTTTCCGTCCACATCAAGAACTCCATTGTTTTGGCGTTCTTGAAACATAAGATCTTTAACTTTGTTCCAGATTTTTTCGGTGCGTGGGGTGATAGGTGATAAAAAGCTTGAGTTGCCTAGGTAAGGAGTCACATTGGCTTTAATAAACTCATCCACCTGAACTGATTTAGTCCAGTCGTGACCTTTAGCAGAGTGGAAGCCTTTCCAGTACAGATAATTTTTGTGGTCTTGAGAGATTTCATAAACTTTTTTATGAGGTCTCATGTCGGTAAGGTCATCCAGTCTTTTCATATTGCCTCCATTAATTGTAATCTGGGATGACTTAATTAATGCGCTCAATGCGCTTGGAGGTAAAGATTTTTATAGACTCTCAAAATAAATTTAAAAAAATCGGGAGTCATAAAGACTCAGAATGAAACCCCGCTTAATTTTTAAAAACTTGTCGACATGAAAGGGTTCTTTTTGTCTCAAAAGAAATTTTTTCTAAGAATTTATAGCCCTCCACAGCATATTTCTCTCGGAGAGGTTCAAGGTTTTTTCTCTCAATAAATTGGGTGGGATTTTTTGTGAGAGAAGTTAAAAATAAGAGTCTATTTTCGTCTCCCGTACGGCCATTCTTTGGATGGATAAAATCTCCTTCATGATAACCAAGCACTTCGTCTGGAAATATAATCAACGGAGTGAGGATTTCATACTCCATCGAAAAAACCGAAAAAATATTAGGGAACATCCTGCGAGCATCTATTTTAACAGCTAAAAAACCACCCTCAGGAACCTCTTGAGAACGATTGTTTTTATCCACAATGGTTTTATCGGCTTTAATAAAACGCATGGCCATCACAGGATCATTTGAAAAAGAAATAAAAGGTGAGCCAACGGGATTGCGAGAGTGCAAAGTCATTTGATCGGCTAACTTAAAGGCTTTATAACCCTCAGGAAAATGTTGAACTAATTCGTCACCAAATTTTTCGCGAGTGGTGGTGAGAGTGCGTAAGCGGCGCGTGTAGCTCCCTTGATTTTTAGTCAGCAGTGTGGACATAAAACCCAAAAGCTGTTCTCCTTTTGGTCCTGTAGATCTTTGGATTTTATCGGTGCTAAAGTCCAATCCTCTAAAGGCAATCACTGATTGATTGCGGCGTGGGAACTCAATGGCCTCAAGCCAGATGTTCCATGCTTTGATCTCTAAGGGTTCCATGATTTCCCAAGGCAAGTAAGCCTCAATGAGTTGACGAACCCCTTTGCGGTCGTTTTTTAAAATAAGGTCATTGAGTTTATCTTCTCTTTGCTCAAGTTCATTGAGAAGGTCTTTTCTGCGGATGTCCATATTTTGCGACTGAATTTTTAAGTTTTTTTGGGCTAAATTTTTAAAACGTTCGTAGTTTTTTTCAGCATTCAGGCTGTCTATTTCAATTTGGTTATAGGCCTTTTCAGTTAATTGCTTTAAAGCCTCTTTGTTTTCAAAGGCAAAACTATTTTTGATAAAGAAATAATTAAACAGATCTTTTGGAACATAACTCGATTTTAAAAAGAGGCTTTCATAAAGTGCGAGTCTGGCTTTGGCGCCAAGGCTGCCTTCTCGAGCATTCAGTGAAGTTTCAACCCAGGCAAAGGGCGTTTGGAGAATTTGCACCATAGGACTTTTTTTATTCATTACCTCAAGTGCCGGAGACATATTAGTGATGGCCGATAAAACAATCATGTCTTTTAACAAGAGTTCGGGGTTTTCAAGGGCTATAGGTGTGTATTGATAAGTGAGATGAAGCCCTGATTCTTTATAAGCCACTTCAATTTGAGTTTGATGAGGTGTTTGGAGTTCTGCAACTTCTTGGATATTTAAGTGAGTTTTTAAATAAAACATTCCCTTTGATCGCGCAGTTTGATCTTGTTTTAAAAGATGAGAGTCTATTTTATCTTGAAAGAGTTGAAGAAGGGTTTGCCCTAATTTGATTTGAGAAGAACTTGCTGCTTCAGCAGGAGTCGTATTTGCAGGAGATGTAATGGCATAGAGGGGATTTTGAAAAATTCCCAACAAACAAAAGAGAAGGATTAAATTTAAAAATTTCATATTAAAAGTCCTGTTCTACCAATTATTTTAATCTAAAAACAGATTCACATCGCAGAGCTGAGTTTAAACCTGGGAGAGGCTTAAGTCGGCTGTTGCCGTGGTCATCAATCTCAAAGGTGTGTTCAAAATTTTTATAAACTAAGTTTTCAAGCAAATTAAATAAATCTTGAGGCCCCGTATAGAGGGATTCTTTAGTGTGGTAACTTGGCATTTTATCGAGTTCATAAAAATCAAGTTGCCAAAAGGAATTCAAAGTCTGGAGTTCTTCTGGAGTGATGAGGTTTTTTAAAAATTCGGGTTTCATTTTATCAACGGCCAGTCCCACTGGAATGCGTGATTTAGATTGAGGGTTAAAAGTGCCATCAAATAATTTTTCAGAATGCAGATAAATAAATTTTTGTGAAGGAAGTCGTTTTTGCAGTTTCATTAAAAAATAATTAAGCTCATCGAGTTTAGCGTTAAATTTGAGTCTGCTAAAAACAGGCTCTTTTTGCAAAAGGAGTTCAAGATCAGCTACTGAGGTTTTATTTTGTTGATTAGCGATTTGCGCCACCTGAAACAAAGAATAAGGTTCTCGAGAAGGTCTCAATTTTTGAAGTTGAAGATAGATATTTTTAAATTGAGAGCTCGTGGTGATGGGGTAAAAATGCGATAGCGAAGTTTTTATGTCATTATGGAGAAATAAGTTTTGAATTAAACGTTGTTGGCCCTTTTTTCTTTTTGAAGAGTTTTGAGAGGCCTTTGCAAGATTGTCTTTTTCAGAGCCCACAATGTCTGAAATTAAAAAGTACGCTTCAAGGTGAGTGCTCGGACTGAGGCTATCCACTTTTGCTAAATGGCTTTGTAAAGATCTCACGCCAAACTCTTCTCTTAAATAACCTGTTTCAACTTCGACCAGATCAATCTCAGATTTAACTTTTTGGAGCCAAGAGTTGGTTTCTTCAAAGGGCGTGTGGACTTGGCCTACGGTAAATTTTCGTTCTGGTGATTTATCAAAGTTCATAATTTGCGGAGCCGAAAAATCAAGGGTTTTACCAGAATGGGTTTTTACAAAATGAGCCGGAACCACATCTCCTATTTGGAGACCTTTGTTTTCAAGAGCACCGGCCGTGCCAATATAAACAAGGTCTAGGTTGCCTGAGTTTTTAAGAGCTCTGGCAATGGGAATTATTTCATCTCCCCAGACTGAAGAAATAAAACGCCATCGTTGAGGAGTTCCTTCTGAGTTTTGTAACAGAACATCAGAAAAATGATGGCTCGATTGCTCTGAATTAAATTGTTTAAAGCCTTTTATCGAATCCCGGTTTTGAGATTGAGAGAGAATTTTTTTAAGGAGATCGTTTTCAAACGCTCCCTTTTGGCCGATAATCACTTTATCAGCTTTGGGCAATCGTTTGAAGAGATCTGTTAAAATCATTTCTTGCTGTTTATGAAAGTCTTTGGCGCTGCCAATGACTTTGATTTTATCTACAGATTGATTTTGACCCATTGAATGAGCGAAATTTGATGTTTGATTTCGATGAGTCAGCAGTGTTTGATTTTGAAATTGAATCAAGCGCAACTGAGCGAGTAAATGCTGAATGCGATCTTCGCCTGAAATCCGATTGATAATGTAGCTGTATTTTTGTGAACGCGGATCCCAGGTCAGATAAATTTTATTGTAGTTTCTCGCTAAAGGAAGAACTTCGCCAACTAGCTCAATCGAATGAGCTGCGAGATAATTTTTAAAATAATTTTGATTTCCGATCATTAAAACAAGGTCACGGTTATTCATGAGGGCGTCCCAAATAAAGGCCCGTGTTGTTTTTTCTGAAACATATCGTTCCACATCGATGAGATATTCAGAACCTTGAATTTTAGGGACTGAACGTAAGTGAAACTGAGTGTTGAGTTCAGAAAGATTTGAGTTTTCATCTTGGATATTGATGTTGATATTAAGATTTTCGAGAGCTGAATCCTCTGGAGAATTTTCTAGAGCTAATTTCGAGCTTCTAAAAAGAAAGCGTTCGTTGAGTTTATTTCTTAAAAAGGAATAATTCCAAAAAAGGTCTTCCTCTTTGAATTTAAGTTGGGGGTTTTGTTTTTTTAAAGCTGCAGAAATAAACTGTTGCCACAATTTTGAATCACTTAATTGCTCAAGACTTAAGTTGAGGTCGTAAAAAACCTCTGGAGTGAGTTTTTTGAGTGCCGCAATGAGTTCGGGATCTTTTTTGCCCTCTAAAAAATCTTGTAACTGAGTTTTGTAAAAATCTAGTCGATCGATGGCCAACAAATACTGAATCGATAAAATAGGAGCTTGATGGTTTTTTTGAGATTGATTCGGCAGACACCATGCAGAGAGTGCAGTGAGCAATAAACCAGTTAAGATAACCCTTTTTAAAAAAAGAGTTATCTCAAGAGATTTATTTTTTGGAATCTTCAAGATTAACTTTAACATTTAAATTGTTATTAGAGTTTAATGAGTCATGAGGTGATTGCCACAGTAGTTATCACCGTAGGATTTTTCTTCAAGAGTGTAATTGTAATAAAGAGCTCCGCCTCTATTAGAGTTTGAGGGAGCTTTGATGAGATCAATTATTTTTGAAGCATAAGTTGGGCTGAGCATTGTACAGCCTTGGCTGAGATGCACATCTTTAGAACCATAAGGTCGAACTTTTTTAGGTGGGATGGGATCATTCGAGCTAAAGAGTTTAGCTTCGATTCCAGGGTAGGGATGTACGATAATAGCTCTGTCAAACGATTGATCATTGATGTCCTTTTGAAGCCCATAAAGCTTCATAGAATATTTCCACTTAGGCATTGAAGAGACTTTTCTCTCGCCAGTTATAAAAAATCCACGGGGAGAAAGAAAACTATTGGGGTGATTAGAGGTGTGATTAGCAACGTAAACATTATCAAAAAAAGTTCTTGTATCTCTTCCTCCACCATGTGCAGAAATGGTCGAGTAAATATTTCCAGTTTCGAGGTTGATCACATAAAAACGTGCTTGAAACTTATCTTGAGTGAGGTCGTTGATCGCAATGTATTTTTCGTTGCCAATCTGAATGTACCCGCGACTTGGATCTCCTTTAGCTACAAAATGAGTGTCTTTGTATTTATTATAAAAACAAAGAGCTTGTTTGAGGGATCGAGGGTCGCCATTGAGTTTTTTAAAATTTTCAAAGAGATCATCATGCTCTTCGTAATCTGTTTGTTCTTCAGAATTTTGATAGGCAGTTAATTCTGATAAAAAAGATGCGAAGCTCGTGTGCGCATGAAATGTAAAAATTATAGAGAGAAACCAAAGAGAGAATCGAGTGATATTTTTTTTGTAAATTCGAAGCATTTGCTGAGCCCTAACTCTAGTTGTTGAGTTGAAAAAACTTCAAAAAAGTTTTCTCATAAAGAAACAATCTAGGAGCAAAAATAGGGCCAAAAAAATTTATGAAGCTAGTTTTTTAATCTGTTCAAATTTATCTCTTAATTGACTGACTTCCGCCTTAAGATTTTGATTTTCAATAGTGAGATCGCTGATTTTTTTAATTAAGACAGCCGATTCAGAATTCAAACTTTCAAGTGGAGTCACATTTGAATTGATATCAGGACCCAAATTTATTGGAAACTCTGGAACTGCTTTTGGTGGTGGTGTTGGAGCCACACCGCCAATGCTTTCTAAACTCTCTTGGAGGGCCATGGCTTCTAGTTTTTCTTCATAATCAGAAGGAATAATTAATTCAGGATCAATAGTTTCAAGTTTGATCACTCCGTGTGTGATCAAGTTACGAACCTCTTTAATAATTCTCACGATACAACTAGAAATCTCACTCGTTGTTGGAGTTGTGACTTCAATTACAAATTCCAATTTTTTAATTTCATAAGTGTTCATATTATCTGTGATCAAGTGCCAACGATCTTTAGGAATTCCAAAGAGCGCATTTGCTAATGTGATCATAGGTGTGTTTAATAAAATCAGTTTGATCATCGCAGGATCCCATCTTAAAATTTTATCAAGAGTGAGCATTTTGCGACGAATCTCTGATTCCCATTTAGGGTTTTCTTCTTTGATGATTTTAAGAAATTTCTCTCTTTTTTCAATGCCGCTGGTTTCAACCAACATCACTAATTGTAAAAAACCACCTGGCTTTTTATATCTATCAACGGCTTTCATAAAAAAATCCTTTCCCACAAACAGCAAGTCTACAATTTAACTATCGGAGTTTATGAAAAAAAATTGAGGTTTTACTTAAGTATATCTTTAGTTTTTAAAGGGAATTCTCAGTTTGAATCATCCTAATTTGAGAATTTCAAAAAATTCTTTAGATGATCTTTGATTGTCATCTGTGAATTTTTCTGTCAGCGTTAAAGCTTAAAGTCGAGTCTGGGGGTTTTATGAATTTGATTGATCTCTCTTTGCGTCGTCCCTTATTTGCATGGGTCTTAATGTTTTCACTCATTGTTTTTGGAGCCATTGCAATCAATCGAATGGGTGTCAGTCAAATGCCCGATGTGAATTTTCCGATCTTAAATATTTCAGTGGCCTATGAAGGAGCCTCGCCTGAAGTCGTGGAATCTGAAGTGATTGATCCTTTAGAATCTAGACTTTTGGCTATTGAAGGAATTAAAGAAATGCGTTCCTCTGCCAAACAAGGTGCGGCCAATGTGACTCTTGAATTAGACATTGAAAGAAATGTCGATGTGGCATTGCAAGAGGTCCAGTCCGCTTTAAGTCAAATGAATCTGCCACCAGGAGTAGACACTCCCATTATTAAAAAACAAAATCCAGAAGAAGATCCCATCATGATCCTTTCTGTGTATGGAGATAAACCCGTTCGAGAAATTCTCAATTGGACAGACAGTTATTTTTTGGATCAACTTCGTTTTTTACCCGGAGTGGGCGAAGTCAGCGTTGGAGGATTTAGTGATCGCAATTTAAGAATTTGGTTGGATCGTAAAAAACTCGAAGCTCTGAATCTCACAGTAGGCGACGTGGTTGAGGCCATGAAAACTCAACACGTTGAAAGCGCAGCGGGGCAATTTACAGAGAGCGAAAAAGATTTTAGAGTGCGCTGGTTAGGAGAAGCCACTGAAGTCGATGATGTAAAAAAAATTAGAATCTTAAAACGGGGCGGGCAAATTATTTATGGGCCTCAATTCACCATTGGTGATGTGGCAGGTGTTGAGGACGGGCTTTCTGATATTAAAAGAATTGCTCGAGTTAAAGGTCAGAGAGCGATTGCGATTCAAGTTAAAAAACAAAGAGGCACTAACGAAGTTGAAGTGGCTAAAGCTCTCTTAGAACGCATAGAATCTCTCAAAAAAGATTTCCCAGAGGGGATACAGTATCGGGTCACAGTTAATTATACCAAAGCAACCGATGCCATGGTTTGGCTCACTTTTGAAAAGCTCATGCTCGCTGCTTTAGTGACTTTATTGGTTTGCTGGTTGTTTTTAGGAAATGTTTCTTCGGCTGTGAATATTTTATTTTCTATTCCGACTTCCATTATTGGGAGCATGATCATTCTTTATTATTCTAAATTCACTTTAAATTTGTTCACGCTTTTATCTCTGACTTTAGCGATTTCAATTGTGGTGGATGATGCCATTATGTTGCTTGAAAACATTGTGCGCCATTATCGTATGGGCAAGTCTCCTTACTTGGCAGCATCAGAAGGTGCCAAAGAAGTTTTGCCAGCAACAATTGCAGCCACTCTGGCTGTGGTGGCTGTCTTTTTGCCGGTGATTTTTATGAAAGGACTTATTGGAAAATTCTTTTTTCAATTTGGGGTCACAATGAGTGCCGCCGTTTTGCTCTCATTATTAGAAGCCGTGACTATTACGCCGATGAGAACAGCGGCTTTTTTGCAAAGTTCTCATAACTCTCAAGGTGGTAAACTTGTTTACTCGCGCTTTGAAAATTACTTAGAAAACCTTTTTGAACATTGGGGAGCTTTTTACCACAAAGTTTTAAAATACACTTTAAATCGTAAAAACTGGGTGATATTAGGATCCCTTTTATTTTTTGCAGTTTCTTTATTTTTAATTCGTAAAGTGAAGCAAGAATTTGTGCCTCAACAAGATCAAAATATTATTTTAATCATGGGGCAAATGCCTCCAGGAACTGCGCTTAAAACGATGAGTGCTGCGGCTGAAGAAATCGAAAAAGTCATTAACTCTAATCCTCATGTAGAAGGCTTTTTAACTTCTGTTGGTACGGGTGGAGGCGGCGGCCCTATGGGCAGTCAAATTTTTATGCCTGTCACATTAAAACCAAGAAGCGAAAGAACTTTAAGTCACACTCAAATCATGGATCAATTTAGGGCTGAATTTAAAAAGCTTAAAAAAATCAGAATCAATATGAGAGATATGTCGGCTCGTAATCTTTCTTCCGGAAAATTAAATCCAGTGGCCTTAAATCTGCGGGGGCCAGAACTTAAAGTTCTGGATCAAAAATCCCAGGAACTCATTGATCGGCTTGAAAAAGAGGGTCTTGCTGTTGATTTAGATCGTGATTACAGAGCGGGTGTTCCAGAAATTAAAGTGACTCCTCGAAGAAACGAAATGGCCTTGAGAGGTGTTTCTGTGGATGCCGTGGGGCAACTCCTTTCTGCAGGTGTGGGCGGACTTAAAGTGGGTCGTTACACAGCAGGTGGACGCCGCTATGACATTCGTTTTAAATTAAGAGAAGATCAAATGACGACTTCAAAAGATTTTGAACAACTTTTTGTGCGCAATATGGCGGGGAATTTAATTCCACTGCGAGAGCTCGTAGATATTGAAGAGAATATGTCATCCCTTTCAATCAATCGTATCAATCGCTTAAGAGCCATTTCTGTTTTTGGAAACCTCGCCCCTGGAAAATCTCAAGCCGTGGTTCTTAAAAGAGCTCAAAAAATTGCTAAAGAGATTTTGCCTGAAGGTTATAGCTTTGGTTTAGAAGGAGCTGCCGCTGGATTTAGTGAAGCCTTTGGTGGACTGACTGTTGCTATGGCCATGGGGATTTTAGTGGCTTATTTAATTTTAGCTGTGCAGTTTAATTCTCTCCTTCATCCAGTTTCAGTTTTGATGGCCTTGCCATTTAGTATTTCTGGAGCCCTGATGGCGCTTTGGGGATTTAATATTTCTCTCAATCTTTTTAGTTTTATTGGTCTGGTTGTTTTGATGGGGATTGCAAAGAAAAACTCCATTCTCTTGGTGGAGTTTACCAATCAAGTGAGAGAGTCTGAACAGTTTAAAAAAGAAGCTCAAAAGGATTCTAAAAATACGATGGAAGCTCTTTTACAAGCTTGTCCGATTCGCTTAAGACCAATTTTAATGACTTCAATTGCCACCATTTTAGCGGCCCTTCCGTTGGTGATCGGAACAGGGATGGGATTTGAAGCGCGTAGACCCCTTGGTATTGTGATCATTGGGGGAACATTAGTTTCAACAATTTTAACTTTATTTGTGGTGCCCTGTTTTTATTTATTTCTTTCGCGCTTTGAGAGCGCGAAAGAAAATCATTTCTAACTTTTTTTATTTTTTTATAATGGACTGAGGATGACTCCTTCAGGAAGTTCTGCTTTTGAAAGATTAAAGCGATCATTTGAAACTGGAACAGAGAGAGTCACCTCACCGTTTTCTCCATAAATTTCGATTTCAAAAGAAAAACCTCCAATGTATTGAGCATTGATTTGTCCATCTTGATCCCAAAGAGTTAAATGCCCACCGCGCACTTCATTTTTTGAAGGCATTTGATTAAGCCAATTCACATTGCCTAGTGATGGCAAAAAATTCGCAGAAGTTTTTATTTTGACTGCAAATTTTTGCAAGATTCCTGAGAGATTAGCGTATTTAACCACTGCGACTGTTTGATAACCTGCAGAGTCTCTGGCTTGTAACTCAGGAGGAAAGTCACGAGTGGAGTCTAAACTCAATACACCCACTAATCGTCTGAGGGGAGTATTGGGAACTTCTAAAACAAAGGGTGAAGACTCTGAACCCACAGATTGAATAAGTGGAGTGTAACTTAAAAGGAGTTTTCCGGTTTGCGTATTAAAGGCTCTGGCTCCATTTTGAGCTCCACAACAACCACCAAGTTCTGTCACAATTAATTGGGGTTCGTAGATTTCAGTCCAACTAGTGGCATCTTCATTGATTTGCCAAACAGCAGTGTCAAATTTTTTATTCACGGTTTTAAAAAGATTTAGTTGCAAATGGCCTTTAACACCTTCTGCGTTTTCATAGGTCGTGATGTCTTTTTTAATATCTAAAAGGCGAGATTCGTAATTTCCCTCACCTGAATAATTATCAAGAAGAGTGTAATCTTGGGTGTGGATGGTGGTTTCAATGAGTCCATCAGAATTTTTTATTTGATGAATAAAACTCTCTCCCTTTTTTTCAAACAACAAGGGCGCGGCCCAGGCAATCATACTGAAAAGTGTGATTGAAAATGCAATTCTTAAAATTTTTTTCATAGCTGTCTCCTTGGTTCCAAAATCACAAGCTGCAATCATGGTTTGATACCCTCATATGAAAACTAAAATTTTTTTGGAGCAATAAACGACGGAATGCAATGAAGGCATTCTTTTTTTGAATGAGAATTTAAGGCTCAATATTATTGAAAACGATAGGAGATAATCACGAGGCCTTTGTAACCAGCAGTGCCATTAAAGAGATTTACACAACCAGTTCCTTCAGGATTAAAATAAGCAAGAGATCCTCCGCCCCCAGCACCTGGGCTTGAAGATTCTGTCATGTGTTTGCTGGCTTCAATATCACCAAGGGCGGCATAGTCACCACCGGCACCACCTCCACCAGTTCCGCCATTGCCACCTTTAGAACAGTTGCCACCAATCCATTCTCTATCAGATGAAGCGGCACCATAAAATCCCGCACTGGCTCCACCTCCGCCGCCTCCACTGTAAATACATTTTTTAGTATTCCAATGAGGTTCTGTAAAACAAGGTCCAGCTCCACCATCTGCAGCAGGAGTTCCACATTGATTCATTTCATTGTGTCCACCTGGTAAACCTCCCACACCTCCGTTAAGGTTTGCGGTTCCTCCTTCGGCTTTACCTGCGGTGACTCCTCGTCCACCAAAGGCTTTTATTTTGTTGTCAAAGTGAGAGTCTTTTCCGAAGTTTTCAGTTTGTGTGATCGAAAATCCACCAAGGCCACCTTCTCCTACAGCGACAGCATGTGGTCCAGGTTCGTTGATTATAAAACCACTGTGAGTGGCAATACCACCACCACCACCGCCGCTACCTCCTGTAAACCAAGAGTCTTTTAAGCAAGATCTGTTGCTGCCACCGGCACCACCACCGATCACTGTCACTCTAACCATGCGGCCCTGATTGCCTAATTCTATAATATTAAAAGCGTTCGCCCAAGAGCCTGCATCTCCCCAAATACAATAATGGTAGTTTCCATTTTTATAATTTTGAGTGGCCCCTGTGCAGTTGGCAATCATGTGTTTCACTCCCACAGTGGACAGTGTGATAGTGTTGGCTGCAATTCCTGAGTTTTGATGATTGTCAGTAAAGCTACCAGGCTTCACGGTGATGCCAAACATCGAGCGATTGGTGCCTTCCTCAGCTGAGTATGTGGCTGTGTACGTGAGTTTATCTTCTGAGATTGTAAACGCACTGAGTGTGCCGTAAGGGAGCACCATACTTTTTGCAGCGTCAAAATTTTGCGGGATTTTATTAAATGAAAGAGTCAATGTCGGTTTGATGCCATATTGTAAAAGTGAAACTGCAGGACTCATGCTGAGGGTGACCTTAGGAACTTTAAGATCAATGTCATCAATCACAAGAGGCAAACTCATGTTTTTGCCAATATTGCCAAAGCTATCTTTAAAAGCATTCACTAAAGTGAGAGTTGTGACTCCCATATAACCTTCGTTGGCGGTATAAAGAACTTCACACACATTATTATTGCAAGTGAGATTTGAAAAAGTCCCCGCACTGTTGGAATCTGCAAAATTAGTGAGGGCAAGTCCCGCATTGTCTCCCGTTGTGCTCATAGGTTTGGTAAAATTAAGAGTTATTTTCGTGGAAGGAATTTTTAAATTTAAACGAGTTGTTGCTGCCTTCATAGAACTGAGTTGAGGAGGAAGATTGTCGTAAACAACGGTGGCTTTGTTTGAAATCAAATTTGGATTGTTAAAATTATCAGAGACTTTTCCTGCTGGTAGACTGAGTTCAACTGTTCCCACTTTTTGAGGAACAATAGACATTGTATAAGTTTTGCCGCTGCCTTCTATTGTTGGTGTGCCCGCATAATTTGAAATTAAAAAATCAGAAACTTTAGGACCACTGGTTAAAGGCTCATTAAAATTAATTGCAAATTTAATCGGAGAGACATTTGCAAATCCAGTGGTGGAACTTAATACAGTGATGGTGGGAGTAGGAGGGAGAGTGTCGACTGTGATTTGCACGGGCTTAGCTTGCACCCCCAAATTACCTGCAGGATCGGTAAAATCTCCACCTGTTGAAACAGTCACAGCACCTTGATAATTATCAGCGGGTTTAAAATCTGCTTCGCAAACTCGATCTAAACAAAAGGGACTGTGCGGAGTGAGTGTGCCTCCTGTAGAGGTTCGCAAATTTATTTTTGAAAAGGCACCCACATAAGAGCCTACAGTTTCTGAAAGGGTAAATTTAATGGTCGAGGTGTCGCCAATTTTTAAGGAGTAAGAACTTGGTGAAAGCTCTACAGTGGGAGGTTTCATGTCCACTTTAAAGCTCAGGGATTTTCCGTAAGTTCCTAAATTGCCAGATTCATCTGTATAAGCAATATTAGTTAAAAAATTAATTTGCGACATTCCTTCAAAATCCGCCGTAGGAGTAAAAGCGCCTCGGCAAACTAAATCAGTACAAAAGGGCTCTGTGGGAGTGAAGGTGCCGTTTAAAAATTGCAAACTCTTGAGAGAAAAGTCAGGAGATTTTTCTGATAAAGTCACCGTGATTTGCGCTTTATCACCTTTTTTAAGATTCACGGCATTGGTGCTTAAAACAGCCGAAGGAATCACGGTGTCTATTTTAAGAGTGAGAGGGTCTGCTTGTTGACCGTCGTTGCCGGAGTCATCTTTATAGCTACCACCAGTGGAGATAATGGCATTGGCTCCTTGTAGATTGAGATCGGGAGTGTAAGTGGCTTTACAAACAGCGCCTTCGCAAAAGGGATTAAAGCTTTCGAGTTTTCCGTTGGTCACAAAAATATTTTTAGGAGAGAATCCATTTGTCACCCCACCAGAAAGGGTGGCTTCTTCAGAGAGTATAAAAGAGATTTCTAAAGTTTCACCAGCCTTCACTGATTTTTTATCTGCGTAAATAACCAGAGAAGGGGCCTTGGTGTCGTAAGATCTTTTTAAAACATTTGAAGCATGATTTTTATTGCCGAGATAATCGACCACAGAATCCATGGCCACACTCACTGAATAAGGTTTGCTGAGTTCAAAGCCAGAAGTGTTGCTATCAATTGTTAAATAAAAAGTGTCTTCAGGATCTGTTAAATTGGGCTGATATTTTGAATTTAAGATTTGCGAGATGCGAGCATTCTCGACTTGAATATCAGAACTTGTAAAACCAGTGATTTTTTTAGAAAAGTTCACAGAAATTTTTTGCGGTTGATTCAATATTTTTGGGAGAAAAGTTAATTTAGCATCAATCTTAGAAATATCATAAACAACATCGACTTGATTAGAAGCCACATTGTTATCTTGCATGAACTCATCTTTAACTTTATTCGAGCTGAGATAAACGCTGATGGGGCCATCTTTAATGGCGGTGATTTTAAAACTGTAAGTGGTCATTTCGTTTGTAGTGAGATCGCGAACCAGACCAATATCTGAAGCCGTTCCGTTTGTAATCACGAGGTCTTCTAAGTGAAAGTCACTTATAGAGTGATCAAATTGAATCATGTAGTCGAGCGTGGCACTTGATGTAGGGTTGGCAGAACTTGTGGTGATGAGAGGAATCACATTGAGAGGTTTTTCAGGAGTCAGGCTGCTTTCGCTTTCAGTAATTGTAATTGTGCTTTGATAGTGGTTTTGATCCAAGCTCGCGCCACGGGCATTGGACATAAACACTTGAAACACTTTATCGGGTTCAGCAGCATTATCTTTAACAATGGGAATATTAAATTTTACAGAGCTTTGGCCTTTGGGGATTTTCACATCATGCAATTGAATTTTTGCATAGTCTGTTCCCGGAAAGGCCGTAACATTCACAATCGAGAGATCCACAAGAACATCTTGTGTGAGCGGAGCATTTAAATAAAGGAGCAGGGGAGCTTGGCCTGAGTTTTCTAAAACTCTCATATCAGAAGTGCTCACTTTTTGAATCGCCTCAGAATCAATAATAATTAAATGGCTGTTGTTGTTGGCTTCAGGAAAGGTGCCATGAGAATAAGAAGAAAGAGTGTGTTTAATAAAAAACTCTTTATCTCCAGCGGTGTGAAGGCTTTTATTTGTTTTAAGAGGCACAGTGGTAGAAAGTGCTTCTGCTGGGATGGTGACCACAGTCTCACTCGGAAGAAAAAAATCTTTATCAGGAACCGCGCTCCCTAAAAGAGTGTTTGAAAAATCAAGCGTGAGCTCTGTAGGGTAAGCCGAAGCGTGAGAGAGGTTGATCTGCACTTGAGCTTCTTCGCCCTTCACCACGTAGGTTTTAGGAAGAATAATTTCAGGAATGCCATCGGCGTCTTGCACGGTGACTAAAACTTTATTTTCTGGCGAGCCCGGTTCTTCAACGATGATATCAAAGACTTCATCGGGGCCATAGATTTTATTTTTAAGGGGAGTGATGGTAAAGGAGCCTTCGTCGGTTTCTTCTGCAATGGTAAAATTGCCAGTCATGTTTTCAAAACGAGCAGGCTTTTCGGTTTTTTCTTCTTCAAAGATTTTAAAAATTGAAAAAGTCCCTGTAGACTCCATGGCCGTTCCATCTGAAGGAACAATTGTATAAGTGAAATGAGCTTCATGATTGGCTTTTTCTAAAAGTTTAAAATGGATTTCAAGAGGTTCGCCTTCTCTCACGGTGAGTTTTTCATTTTGTGCTTTAGCAAAAATAAGCGGCTTTTTTTCAACTTCAAAGGCTATGTTTTGTCCTTTGGTACAAGATAAAATAAAAAGTGAAACGCATAATAGAAAAGGGACATTTAATAAAAAAATTGAATTTTTAGAATTCAACATGTTTATTCTCCCTAAACTGTTTGCAATCACTCAGATAATACAAAAAAAACTCCCTTAGATCTCTCCTAGACCTATCGGTAGTTTTTAGTAAATTCTTTAGACAATTTATGGAGAAATAAGGGTCAAGATAGAGAAAAGATCCATTAATAGATCATTCTGAGAATTTAAGCGGGAGATCTTTATTATCAAATCTCCCCAGTTTAAAAATTTGCATCATTTTGAGATTTTTTAACTAAAAAAGGGCTCTACTAAATTGAGTTTTAAGAGGGCATTGAGAATGAGTAGAGATCGAAAAGTCCAAAGCAGAGTGCGCAACCAATTTGTTTTGATTAAAAAGTTGATGGTTTTAACATTGTAACCTTGCGAGAGTTTATTGTGAGTGGGAACGCTTAAAAAAGCAGTGGCCAACCAAATCAGAAATAAAGCCATAAAATTAAAAATATTCAGAGGCGTGAGTTCCTGACGGAGAAAGATATAGAGCCCCGTTCCGACCTCGATCAGCATCATGGGGCCCACAATAAAGGTGATGGTGTTAGAGTGAAATTTTTGAAATTCAATAAATTTTTCGTGATCAATTTTACGAAAGCTTGGGTAATGAACCAATTGAATGAGCCAGATGAGGCCTGTCATAAAAAAACAAGAAAATATTTGCGCGAGCACGATGTAGTTTTGCATGCTGTACCTCTCAATCAGCCACAGCGTAATGAAAAGTTTAGATGAATTCAATCAGAAGTCTTGGTTTATTAAAAAAATAAAAAGATTAAAGGGAGATTCTCTCGTTTGAGAACCTCCCTTGAGTGGTGATTTATTGATAAAGTTTCAAGACTTATTGAGCACCCTTTGGTTAATTCGCAATTTGTTCTTCAAGAGTTGAGATCATTGAGTAACCAACTGGGCAAGATCCGCCTTCTTGAGTCATGACTTCTGATACGATGGTGATTTTCATATAGCCATAAGAATCTTTTTTGATGGTGCGAGACCAAGCTTGTAAATCTTTATCTGTAAAAGTGAGGTTTTCAATTTCAACAGTGTTATGGCTCACAAGATTTAAAGTTCGCACTCCTGTTTTGTTGGCAACATTAATATCAAGAGTTAAAGAATCAGTTTTTAAGTTTAACGCATCTTGTGGAGTTACCCAGAAAAGTTCATCTCCTTTAGGTGATTTATTATAACAGACTCTAAATGTTAAATTATAAGAACCAGATTTTAATTCATAGGCAATATCAGACCCTAAATTTTGATAGTAAATATCTAAAATAAGATTTTCTAAAGCGGAATCTTTTGAAAGAGTGAATTCACTGTGACCCTTCATTTGAACATTGAGTGTTTTGACTTCATTAGGAGGTAAGACGTCTCCTGTAGGTCGCATGTCCGCAGGACCCGTCCAATGTCTTGAACCTTCAATTCTAGTTTTACCTGCAAAATAATTAGAAAGTTGAGTTTGTTGTTCTTGAGTTAAGTTCTTAAGAGTAAAACTATAATCATTGGCAAGAGTTTTTGTTTTTTTCATATTCATGGTAAAAACATTTTGCGCATCTTGGGTGATTTTAAAGTGAAACATCCCCCTATTTTTGCTGCTGTACTCGATGGTAGAAACAGGTCCATAGATGTCATCGTTTTTCCAGCAAGCATATTCATAGGCGATACATTTATATTTGCTTTGCTCTTTGGTTACATTATCTAATCCGCATGCGGTTAACATTGATAAAGTGACTAACATTAAACTAGCCTTAATAATTGAGTTCATAAATCCCCCTTATAAAAAGTGTTACCAACCTATGAATTTATTCTTTCATAGTTCCCCTAAAAAACCCTCCTAAGAAGTATGAATTCTCAAAATTGGCGTATACAGTTGTATACATAAAATATGCTAAACATATAGAATATATGGCTTATAAATTAAATAGATTAATTCTCATAGTGAGACTTGTATACAAACTCAAATTGCTTTAGACTTTAAATATGCAAGCTAAAGTGAGTTCTACTTCAAATAAAAAGATCTCCATATTTGAGTATTCTGATTACAGAATCTTTTTGGCGGACTATTTAAAATTAAGGGAACAAAAAAATCTTCCGTCCAGTTACAGATGGTTTGCGCAAAAGGCGGGTTTTAAATCTCCAAACTTTTTGCATCTGGTTATTAAAGGTAAAAGGCATCTCACTGAAATCAGCATTCCAAAAGTTTTAGAAGTCTTAAGTTTAAGAAACGATGAAGAAGATTATTTTAAAAATTTAGTTTTTTTAAATAAATCAAAGAAGCCTTCTGATGTGGCTCACTTTGCCGCACAAATCACAAAACATAATAAATATAAAAAAGCTCAACCAGTGATGATAGATCAATTTGATTATTACTCTCATTGGTACAATATTATTATTCGAGAAATCATTCTTTCAAAACCTCAAGTTAAATGGACTTCTGAGTTGCTTGCGCGCGCGATTGTTCCTAATATTAATATTGAGCAAGCAGAGAGTTGTTTGCAGCGATTAGAAAGATTAAATTTAATTGAAAAAAGTGAAGAGGGTTATCAATCAAGAGCTGCGAGTCTTTCAACAGGAGATCAAGTCTCTAACTCGGCGGTGACGATCTTTCATAAAAAGATGATTCAATTGGGTATAGAATCCATTGATCGTTTTGCTAAAAAAGATCGCAATGTGACTTCGGTTTCAATTGGTGTGAGCGAAGAAGAGTTTAATGAGATTACTGACTTGCTGAGTGAGTTTAGAAAAAAACTTTTGGCGATTTCAGAAAATAAAACTGATAAGAGCAAGATTGTTCAAGTGAATTTTCAGTTGTTTCCGATTGCTAAATTAAAAGAATCATAAATATAAAATTAATGGGTGTTTTAAGAGGAGTTTAAAAAAAATGACGATAAAAAATAAACCTAAACTTAAGTTTTTACTCCTTGCTTTTCTTTTGAGTGCTGGAGTTTTTGTTTCCTACACAAATTGCAGTAAACAGCGAGGCACAGAGACGGGCAATCCCATGGCGCCGTCGTATATGAACGATTTCCCGAACGCTGGAAATATTAATGCCGCAACCACTGCCGAAAAATTAACTAAAGCCATTTGTTATAAGGTGAATGAGTGTTATCAAATAGACAATAATAGTTGTTTTGAAAAAGTGATTAATCAGCCGCAATTGACGTTTGAACTCAAGGTTCCACAGTATGCCACTTTAAAGGATATTATTGCCTTAGAATTAAGTATGAAATTAAATCCCAATATTGAGAATGCTAAAATCTGCATGCAAGCAATCTTGGATTTACAGTGTAATTCTTCTTTAATCAGTGGTCATTCGCAAAATGGCAACTACGAAGATATTCAGTTAATCCTAAGAGCTTATGAGAGTTGCCAAAGTATTTTTTAATTAAAAATTTTTATAAAGATATTAGATAATAGTCACGATGTTCTTCAAAAGTTGAATACAATGAGTATCCAACTGGGCAAACAGCTCCATCTTGAGTAATGACTTCTGATTCGATGGTGAATTTCATAAGTGTATCACGGTTTAGTACGATGGTGCGTGACCATTTTTGAAGATCAAGATCATTAAATGTGAAGTTTGCAGTTTGATGAGTGTTAGAGCTTCTAAGATAGATAGTTCTCACTCCTGATTTGGTTGCTACATTAAGATCAAGAGTTAATTGGTCTTTGTTTAAATCCAAACCATCTTGAGCATCTGCTTCAAAAGGTAAATCTAAATTGTTTGATTTATTATAACAAACTCTACTTTTTAAATTGTAGGAAGCAGATTTTAAATCATAGGCAATTTCAGTCCCTAAGTTTTGATAGTAGAGATCTAAAATAAGATTTTCTAAATTGGAATCTTGCGAAAGAGTGAATTCACCGTGACCCTTCATTTGAACATTGAGATTTGTAATTTCTTCTTCAGGTGCCAAACAACCCACAGGCTCTAAATTTTTAGGTCCAATCCAATGTCTTGTTCCTTCAATTTTTGTTTTACCCGCAAAATAATTATAAAGTTGAGTTTGTTGTTCTTTTGATAAATTTTTAAGATAAAAACTATAATCATTGTCGAGAGTTTTTGTTTTTAACATTTTGATAGAAAAAACATTTTGCCCATCTTGTGTAATTTTAAAGTGAAACATTCCAAAATTTTTGCTGCTGTATTCGATTGTTGATATAGGACCATTGATCGAATCAATTTGCCAACATTCGCGTTCATTGGAGGTACATTTATTATTTTTATGGTCTTTGTGTGCGTTTTTTAATCCACATGCAGTTAACATCGATAAAGTAACTAACATTAAACTAGCCTTAATAATTGAGTTCATAAATCCCCCCTTAAAAAGTGTTACCAACCTATAAATTTATTCTTTCATAGTCCCCCAAAAAAAACTTCCTAAGAAGCATTAAATCTCCTTATTGGCGTATACAGCTGTATACATAAAATTATCTAAGTATTTATAAATAATGGATTAAAAATCAATAATGGTGATTCTCATAATGAGACTTGTATACAAGTTCAATTTATTAAAACCACTTCCAAAAAATAAAGAGCTAACACTCTTAAGTTTGCGAGGTAAGATCCGCAAAACCGAGGGTTTTGAAATGAATCCGCAAATGATTACGGAGCTTATTAATAAAGAGTTTGCAAAATAAAAGTGGTTTTTTATTTATTTTTAGAGAGCCCCATAAAGAGAACCATGTTTTTACGGTTGTAATCTCTAAACGCACAAATGCGATCCGAATAATTCAATGATTTTTTCAACTGGGCGCTTTTATCTTTTTCGTTCATGTGCAAAGAGAGTCTTTCTAAATAAGAAATATTATATCCAGGGGAGTTAGAAAGCGGACTTTTTAAGTTGGCTTTTTTGCAGAGGTTGTAGATTCCACTTTGATCATTAAACGCAAGCGCTTGAATGCAAAGCTGAGAATGAATGGCTGAGGCGTCTTCAAACTCACTCTGAGGGCTGCTAATGCTGCTAGAGTTGCTCAAGGGGTAACGATCCGAGTGATTGTACCAATAAATCAAACTCGAGGGCGCTAAGTTAAAGATATCAATAAAATTGGTTTGTGATTTATAAAACTGATAAAGATTTTTTTTAGGAGTGTTGAGATACTTTTCATTAAACAAATCTGTATAGAGCCTGCTCAGAGAGTTCTTCATGATATTGATGTCTGATTGAGACTCATCGTCTTTAAGAAATTTAAGTTCAGAAAGCACCCCAATGATATTGTCCTTTAAGAGCCCTTCAATGGCTTGAATGTTTCCGTTGTTAATTCTCAAAGCCATATTTAAATCAGTTTGAATATTAGTGGGGTTGCCATTGTAGTTTTGCATCAAGCGATCAAAAGCCGCAAGACCTTGAGAATAAAATAAATCCTGTTGGTAAGGCGTAAAATCCACATTGTTTTTAATTAAGAGAATGTAATCGTTGTAAACAAAGTTCACCATACGATTGGCTAAAAACCCCGAACGCGATTGCATCACATTAAACTCTTCATAAACAGTATTGATGAGATTTTCATAAGATTGATACATTTGCTGAATGTCTTGAGGAGAGAGTTGAATATTTGCAGTGTTTTTATATTTTTGACCCATAGTCTCAATGGCTTCATATTCAGCAAGAATTTTTTTAATGCGGATTTGAGTGTCGATGATTGTAGGAATCGACGAAACCTCACCTTTATAAAAATTAATTCTCGTTTTAGTGTTTTCTAAATAATCCAAAATCGCAACGAGGCTCTCTTTAACAGTGTAGTTCACATGAGTGGTGGACTCATTCACAAGTGCGGCTTTATCTACGATATACCATTTGTTAAAATACTCAATGGCTGAGAGGTTCGCATCACGAATCATTGTATTCATATTCATACGAATGACTTCTATAAGATTAATGGGATCTTGAAACTGCGGCAGCGATGGTAAATTGGCTTGCAGCCATTGATCATAGCGCAACTGAGGCATGGTTTTGCCAAGAACCTGATCTGGCACCACGTCCATTCCAATTAAAAAGAAAGGAATTTTGATATTGGTTTTTGAAATCGTAAAAAAATTGATGTTATCGTTATTTTCTCTATTAAATCCTGAGGGATTGGTTCCAAAAAGCATTTTTTCAGACACAGAAATTAAAAGTCTTAAAACGGCGTTTTGTCTTCCCTCTAAAGTTGGGAGAGATTTAATCGTGATCACATTACTGTTGTAATCTCCCAAAAGGGTTTTTACGTTTTTATAAAAATCTGTGACCTCTTGTTGAATCTTATTTTGAAAGATCGCATCTGTGGGTAATTTTGGATCCACACCCACCTGAATTTTTTGAAGCCATTTAGTAATATTGCTCACATGGGTGTTGAGGATGTAAGTTCCACCAAAGGGATTGGTGAGAGCATTGGTTTTGCTAGTACTTTTATTGTTTTTTACAGAGGAATAATTAGAAAGATCGGCCATCGTGGTTTTAAAAAGACTCATGGCATCTCGGGATTGGCAATAAGACTCACTGGTGAGTTCCATTAAACAAGCCATGGAGCTCATAAATTCTTGTTGATTGAGTTTTCTTAAAATTTTAGAAAATCGACTCTCGCGAGAAATTGAAGTGAGTTTTGAAAGCGTGCTTGCAAGCTGACTTCCCGTTGTATCTTGTTTAGAGGCTGAAAAAGCAGCCGTGATTTTAACAGCGGAGCTGATAAAGGAACCTAAAACTTGACCACCATCACCCACTAAGCATTGCTCCATTTGTGGAATACCATCGATGACTTGATTAAGAAGATTAAGGCCCGTCATAGTGCCGCGAGAAATCCTCTCTCCAAAATCAGAAATGCGATCCATGTTTTGCGCCATATTGGCTTGCGATTGACCCACCTCTGCAGAGAGTGTGGCTCCTTCAAGGGAGCGATCCATCATGAGTTTAAGAGCTTGGCCTTTCATGTCTGGAGCGGTGGAAATAAATTGTCTGAGAGCGCCGAGTTCTTCGGGGATTTGTGAAAGCCTGCTCACTTTTGCAGGAGAGCTCGAAATTTCTGTCAGATTGGATTCTAAATTACTAAGAGCACTTTGAAGTTGATGACCTAAGGCTTGGCAATTTTTATCGTCCTTTAGTTGCAGAGTCACTTTGCGAAGATTTTGTGTGATGCCTAAAGCAGATTGAGTCCAAATGCCTTGAGAAGAACAAGTCCCTCCAAAAAAATAAGAAGAACCGATTTGAGGGTTGCTCTGAGCGTTTGCAAAGCTTGTAGCCAAACAGCTCACCATAAAGGTGAAAATAATTTTGAAGATTCTACAAGATGCTGTCGGTCTTTTCATAAACGTCCTTTATAAGATCAACCTCTTGTTCACCTGTACAAGGTCTGTGCCGCATTTGATGAATGAGAGAGGCGATCTTAGGACGAAATTGCTGACGAAGTTTTTTTCAACCGACTTTTTTTATTTCCCGTGAAAATGTTATATGATTTCTTTTTCTCCCAAAAAGCGCCATTGCCCCTCTGGTAAATCACCTAACATTAATTTGCCAATGCGCACGCGTTTAAGAGCTAAAACTCTAAGTCCAACCATTTCACACATGCGACGCACTTGACGTTTTTTTCCTTCAGTTAATACAAATCTTAATTGCTCATTGTTGAGCCATTCAACTTTTGCGGGTTTTAATTTTTTTCCATCTAAACTTAAAGAGCCATTGTTGAGTGATTTTAAATCTTCGCTGTTCAGTCGGCCTTCAACTCTCACGAGATATTCTTTTTCGACCACGCTGTTTTCGCCAATCAAATGACGAGCCACACGTCCATCTTGAGTGAACACAAGCAAACCTTGTGAATCAATATCAAGTCTCCCTGCCACAGCAATGCCTTTAAGCATTCCCATCTTGAGAGTTTTAGATTGTTCATGTTGAGGCAATCGAGGAGAAATATATTGATTCTCTGGAGTGATCAAAACAATGGCTGGTTCGTAATCATCTTCAGGCTGTGCAGACACATAGCCAATAGGTTTATTTAAAATAATTGTGACAAGTTCTTTTTGTTGGCGCATCGCTTGTGGATCTAAAGAAACACTCACAGTCGGTAAAACTTTTGTGCCTAATTCGCTGATCTTAACACCGTCTACATAAACAAGACCCTGACTGATGTATTCATCGGCCTCACGACGAGAGCAAATGCCTTTTTCAGCCATCAATTTTGAAAGTCTCACCGGAACAGTGGGGTCTGATGATGAGGGTTTGTTATTATTGATATTTGGCTTATTCGTTTTGTAATTTGAATTAGACATTCATGTTCCATTTACTGTAAAGAAGATTTCCTTCAAAAACTTGCAGGCTTGAGATTTTTACGGAATGTTTTAAGATCTCTTCCTTTAAATTTTGATCTAAAAATCTTTTGTTGATTTCAAGGCCAATAAATCGCCCAATATTTTCTGTTGTTGGATTTTCTTTTTTAAAAAAAGGGATCCTAAAGTTTAAATGCTCATGGTCGAGTTTTTGACAGATCTCTTTTACAAGGTTTTCTAAGGAATTCAACAAAGAATCCTGCGGATATTCCCCTTGAGGCTCTCTAGAAGCCTCTATTTTGAACTGGACCTTGGCATGATAGTCATGCCCATGCCCGTGAGGGGTAAAGCATTTTCCAAAAGCCGCAAGATTTTGCTGGTCATCCCATTCAGGGTTTTTATAAAAATGCCCGCTCGAAAAAGAAGTTTTAACAGAATAATAAAAACTCATTTGATTTGGATTCCACCATCCACTGATAAAATCGCTCCAGTGGTCCAAGGTGACTCGTCTGAGGCCAAGAAGTAAATTGATTGAGCAATCTCTTCTGGAGTGCCTACGCGGCCTAATGGCTGCATTTGATTCAATCTTACAAGAGCTTCATTTTTTTTATCAGTTGGGAGGCTATGAAAACTATGAATGGGAGTGTCGACCATTCCTGGGCACACGCAATTTGCGCGGATTCCAAAAGGAGCTCCTTCAAGGGCAAGGGCCTGGGTCCAGTTCACCATAGCAGCCTTGGAAGCACAATAAGCGCTCACGCCCGGAACAGGTCGGAGCCCTAAAGTTGAAGACACATTCACCACAGAACCTTTTTTGAGAGCTTTAAAATATTTAAAAAATATTTGTGTGATTCTCACAGCCCCAAATAAATTTGTTTGAAATTGCCCGATCCAATGATTGAGGTTGTCCTCTTCAAAGGGATGAGGTTGAAAGATCCCTGCATTATTAACTAAGGCTTCGATTTGGATTTTTGGATCCATATTTTTTAAAACAGTTTCTACTTTTAAAACATCGGACTCTTGCGCTAAATCACAAACGATAATTTGTCCAGACTTGCTGGGATTACTGGGTTCAGCAGATTTTTGAGTGATTTTTTGGAGGACCTTATTAAGGTTTTCAGCATTACGACCCAAGAGATAAACAAAATAACCTTTTTGCGAAAAAACTTCGGCAGCCGCAGCTCCGATACCAGAACTCGCACCTGTAATTAAAACCGCTTTTTTCATAAGAACCTCCTGATAATTAAAAAGAAAAATACCTTTTAAGATATAATTCAAAAAAATGAGGAGGTCTAGTTTCGAATCTGACTTGGGCTATTGAGTCAGCTGAGAGGGGGCCAGCTGAGAGAGGTCCAGTTGAAATAAAGGATTAATGACCCAACCCTTAAATTGCGGATTCACGCGAATGGCCCAACTCATGGCTCCTGTGGGAATAATATAATTTTGATCCATTAAATATTTTTGCAGGCTCTGGCAAAGAAGCTTTTTTTGCTCAGGTTGAGTGACTTCAGCCAGTTTTTGAATCCACTCATCCACCTGTTTGGATTTTAAATTCAGATCGTTTTCTTTTGAAGTGCTTTGAAACTCTTGAAGGGCCGCCCAACAAGCAGGAATTTCTAAGGGGACGCCTTTTCTAAAAAAAGAATACTGATGAGAGTGCAGTTTTTCGTAAAAGATTTTATTTTCAACAGACTGAATTTTTAAAGAGACCTCTAGATTTTTTTTCAGTTGCTCTTGCAGCCATTCGGCCACACGACGATGATCATCGCCCCCGGCCGCTGAAAAATTATAATTTAAAGTTTTATCTGCATTTTTGAGAGAGAGTTTTTGCAGAGCTGCTTTATCTAAAACTTTGTATTGATGACAAAAATAACCCCAATCTTTTGGGAGGCCCGTGCAACCTGCTTGGTGAGGGCTGTTATAAACTTTTTGCAGTTCTGCATAATCTAAAGACTGGCTTAAAGCTTTGCGCAACTCTGGTTTGTTTAGTAGCTCATTGCCCATGGCAAAATAATCAAAGCGCCATAAAGGAACCCAGTGAAAATCTTTTTCAGCTTGAGCTTTTTTAATAAAAGCAGTGGGCACTTTTCTTAAAAAATCGAGTTCTTTGTTTTCATAAAGAGCCATTGCGGTGCCTTCATCGGAGATGATTTTAAATTCAATCGTCAGAGGTTTTTCAGAAGTTTTGCCGAGGCTTTTGGCATAAAAAGTATTGCGCTCTAAAAGAACTGATTTTGATTTTTCATATTTTACAATGTGAAAAGCTCCCGAAGTGGGCCAATCCGCGAGAAGTTTAATATCTGATGGCGGCGGGTTTATGAGAGGAACCAGATTCTCATGAGTGAGAATTTCAGGCCAAAGACCTTTTTGAGTTTCTATTTTAAAATGGATTTCATAATCATTTTTGCAAGTGATTGCAGAGGCAGAGCCTTGAAGGGGAGCTAGACCTTTTAAAAAAATCGCCTGAGGACTATTGGTTTGCGGATCCAAAATGCGCGCAAAGGTGTTTTTAAAATGCTCGCACTTAATGGTTTCGCCATTTGAAAAATACTGATTTTTTTTAAGCAAACACTGATAAGTTTGAGATTTTGAGTTTTTAGATTTTGAACTGTTTTTTGCAGAAGAGTCTTTCACCCATTGGCATTTTTCGGCGAGATCTTCTTTGAGTTCGCCCTTTTCAGTAAAGCTAAAAAGACGACGATGAATATTTTGTTGGAGATAACTTTGGGTCTTCATAAGCACAGGGTCAAAAGTGACGGGATCATTTTGAATGTGCAGTCTAAAAACGCTCGAAGGAGATGCAAATATTTTGCAACATAATAATGAAGATAAAATAAAAAATGCAAATTTTAATTTGTGCATAGGGTTCCTTCAAATAAGAATACTCTAAGGTGCGTAAAAGATCTGACCACGGCGCTCGATATGATTTTTTAAATCGGGATTTTCAATTTGATGATAAAGTGAAATATCGAGCTTGTAGGGCAAATAAAGATCATCAATTTCATTTTCGATTTTTAGGAGTTCAGACAAAGTCATTAGCGGTGCCATGACTGTGAGGTCAATATCTGAACCAAGTTGGTAATTTCCCATAGAGCGATAACCATAAATAATCACTTTTTCAATATTTGAGTATTTTGAAAAAACATTTTGGATCTTTTGAATAGTTTGAGTGCTTAAACCAAATTGGTCCGACATAAAATCCTCTTTGGGTGTAAATTAAGAAATGATTTTAGATTTCATGTTTTTTTCAAAATCTTTAAAGGATTTTAAATAAATAGTTTTAATTTTTTGAACAATGTCTTCAGCTACATTTTGATTGTAGGTTTGGCATCTTTGTTCCCAGCGAATATCTATTTTATTCATCATTCATCTCCAAAATTATGAATTTGAGTTTAACAAAGGGTGAACGAGAATTAAAGAAGATTATTCTTGAGGATAGATTAATTACATCGACAATAACCGGAGATAATATTTTCTCCAGCATCATAAACTGGAGGGCGTTGATCCATGCTGCAATTCATTTTGCCCGCTTGACATTGATCATTCGGCAGAGTTTTGCCTTCACTTCCATCATTACTAAAAACTTTTACAAAAGCATTTTTAGGAAGTTTCCCTGGGTATTTATTAACAGTGTTGACATATTCAGGAATCCCAAAAGTACTTAAACACTCAGTGCCGGTATCATACGATACATTGTTGAGCCATTTCGAAACTTGAAGAACCATGGCTGAATCTGAAATAGGTGCGCACGCATAAGGGGGAATTGTGTGTACGGTCCAAGTGAAAGATTTAATTCCTTCAACAGTCAATGTGACAACAAAATCTGAGCTGTAATAAGCTTGGGCATATGTTCCAGTTAGTATTTTAAATTTTAGAGAAGCTGAATCTGCAGGAAGAACTCCAGAAGAAACCCATTTGCCATCTCCGAGATCAACTAGAGGTTGTACCACTTTATTGTCAAGAGCTGTTTCAATGTTTCCTTTAACGACTTTTGCAGAGAGAGTAAAGTTGAGGGTGCCGTAATAACCACTGAGATCAAGATTGTCATCAGATTCTGGGTTTGTTTGAATATCTACAACTTCAGAATTTTTTATATTGGATCCTGCTGGAACCTTGCCAGTCATGAAAATCCAATTTGCAATGACAGGATCACTATCGATACCGAATTGAACATAGGCATTTCTTTTTTCACTAAAAGCACTTGCAGATTGAGCTTGTATTTTTAAACACTCTCCTGGAGCGATAGAACCACTAGTGGAGAGCGGCGTCCAAGAGCCATTTCTATTGATCATAAATTGGGGATTACCATCACCTCGAATTTTTACTGGAACGGCATCTATAAAAGTAGAGCCTGATGGACAGATTTGAGGAGAGGACACTAATCTGTTAAATTCTGCAGCAGTCATAAAGCTTTCATTAATGTTACCCACTTTTGAATAAGTGTTCACCTTCCAAAAAATAGGTTGACCTAAACCTGCTAAAGTTAATTGAGCTTTTCTTTCAGTCGCATAAACAGAAGCCGATGTTTGTTTAAAAAGAAGCGATTGAGTGAGGGCGGGAATCGAGCCTGAGCTCGACCAGGTTTTTCCTCCGTCATAGGAGAGTTTCGGATTTCCATCACCGGTTAAACTAAATGCGACTGGACCTACAAAACCAGTTACAGCAACTGCATCGCTGGTGACTTCGGTATTGACCATCAATCCTATTTTAGGAGGGATCGTAAAGCTATCAGGAGGAGTGGTAGTTTTAATAATCCACGGTGTGCCTGTGGTTTCTCCAATTTTAACATTTACAACAGTTTCAGTTTTTGAAGAATTACTACTCAAAACTTTAAGATATAAAGTTTGATTAGGTTTAATTTGCTTTCCAGATGAATACCATGTGACTCCATCAAAAGAGTACTGTGCTTTTGAAGCACTCGTTAGGGTGACATCTAAATCTCTGGTAAAACCTGTGACAGTAATAGGGTCAGAAACAATCTCTTTATTTAATTCCACATTGGTTAAATTTTTAAAAGCAAAAGGAGAGGCCGATATAAAAGTTTTAACTGACCAAATAACGGGATTGCCATCACCAATCACCACTGAAACCTTTTTCTCGGTGGAGTGAGTGCTCGCTGATGTCATGCGAATAATGATGGCATCATTAGGATTAATTGTGCCAGTGCTCGCCCAAGTGGCTCCTTTAGATGGGATCGAAAACTCTGGACTTCCATCACCAGATAAAGTCAACATGAGAGGAGCTTTAAAATCACTGAGGGTGAGAGGAGATGTTTGAACAGAGGCGTTGAGATTGACATCTGTGCTGGCTGGAATGCTCAGAATCGGAAGATTTGTTGTTGTCACAGTCCAGGGTTTTGAAATCGTGCTGCCAATTTTAACTGTAGGAGATTTAGTGGTATTGGATTTTGGCGAAGAAGTTGTTTGAATGGTGAGGATGTCTCCGTTCATACAACCTGCAGCTTGAGCCGCAAAAGCTCCTCCATTTTTTGAAACTAAACAATCTTGGCAAAAAGCAGTTTGAGTGACTCCTGCAATTCCAATTAATTTAACCGCGTTGGATGTGACAGTCGTATTAAGAGATTGAAGCGCAGGATCTTTAAATTCAAAATTTTCAAAAGTCTGTTTCACAGTCCAGTCCGCATTAGAAGCGGCTTCAGAAGCTAAACCTTTAAAATCTACAGTGCGAACACTGATAAAATATTTTTTATTGAGTTCAAACTTTCCGTTGATCTGTGCTTTATTTGCAAAATCTATTTTTTTCCAAGCGACAACATCGATGTTGCCAGGTTTGCTTCCAATGGCTACTTCATAGTAGTTTACGCCGGAGTCTTCATCATATCCATGTTGCCAGCTAAATAAGGGCGTGGTGTCGAGGGAGTCGAACTCGGCCTCGGTTTTAATTTCAAAGGGAGCCAGAGGAACGACGCTATCGAGTTCAACAGGATTTATCCAAACAATTTCAGAGGGGTCTTTCTTTTTATTTTCAGGAATTGGAACAAGGTGATCATGCACATTGATTAAAATATTAATCATTTCTTTATTGGAGATGTAAGCTTTGCCATCGGCTTCGAGGGTGGCGTTGATGGTTTCCACCGGCACCTCAATTTTTTTATTGATCGGTAAGCTGATGTCAATCGGGCCCAGATAGTCTTTATCGGGTGTAAAAATAAAGCTGGAGTCAGTGATTTCTTCAAGGGTGCCATGTGTAACAGTAAAAGGAGTCTTTTGGGTGTTCTCAATTTTTGCAATCACATCCGCATTATTGGGGTCTTTTTTTAAATTAATTTTTAAGTGGTTGGATGTGGAATTTTGAAGAATATAAAAAGTGTTATCCGCTTGCACTTTGAGGGCCGTAGAGCCAAAATCCGCGGTGAGAGTGATGGCTCCTTTTTGGGAACAATTTTGAAATAAAATAATAAAAGGCAGCCCGATGATCGAGAGAATAAAATATTTCATTAATTTTTTAAAATTAATAAGCTTCATGAATTCACGGCCCCTATACATTTAAGTTTAGGGGATATTTTTAAAATAAGCTCAAAGAATTTTTAAATTCATAGAAGATTCTCAAAATGAGGCAATCATTTTGAGAAATTATATTTTATAAGTTAATTTGATTAATAGGAAAAAATTTAAATTAGTAAAGTCACATTATACTTTGATAGGGATTTTACCATATTGGGTGATAAAGTGGCCCTAATTTATTTTCTGAATCTGAGTCTTCTGGTATGCCGAACTCTAATTTAACGAGATTATTATGATCGACTTGTACAAATTTAAAAAATCTAAGTGGGCTCTTAAAAGAGTTTATTTTCCACAAATTTTTATCTAATTCAGGCCTTGAATTTTTTTGTAAATTCTTATTTGAGCACAATTCAGAAGACTCATGGACATCCCGCTGCCTTTCATAAAAGGCCAGTCATTATTGAAGCCCTCAGCTACAACAATCCACTGATTATGAGTTTGATCAGATGGTTCATGAATATAAACATCAATATGATCAATTGGAGCCTTAAAAAGTGTGAGAGCAACTTTACTTAATCGACTTGAAAAGCCCATGTTTGAATTCCCCAACCAAAAGATAAATCATCGTTTCTTATAAAATCATTTCGGTAAGCAACAACTCCAGGAAAATGAGCTATAGGTAAAATCAAACCACTTTCAACAATCTTTGCTTCTATAGATTTAATGGCTGTATCAAAATCTGAGCTATTACTCTTTACTGCAATTTCAGAAATAAGTTCCTTAGAAACTACTTTATCAAACCCTGAAAGAGTGCTTTCTAAAAACGATATATGAGATAGCGGATCTGCGTGTGATATTCCTAAAGGCGAAAGAACAATATCGTATTCTCCATTAAATAATTTGGAGATTTCCTTTGGAGGTAATTTGACTATTTCTAAATTAGGAATTTGAATTTTTAGATGCTCAATAATTTTTTTAAAAAATGGAATTTCTACCCAAGTTTCTAAGGTCGCTAGTTTTAAATGTGAATGAATTGTTTCAATTTTTGAAGGAGGGAATAATTTTAAATACTCAGTTTCGTTTAGTGCAAAACTTCGATCAGCTGGAGCCACAGAATAAGTAGGAGTACCTAAGCTTTCAGAAGTTAATTTATCTTTTCGGTAAACATCAATTATATTTCTAATAGATTGCTTTGTTTTTAAATCTAATTTTTGACCTACAATGAGGTAAACAATCCACTCCATAGGATATTGTTCAACTTTATAACCTCGATTGCGTAAGTCTGTTATATTTTCTGGATTTAATGAGTATCCAAAAAAATATGCTGCATCATGCGTTTTAGGATTCATTTGATTAATAAATTGAATGGTTTCTCCTGCAGAATATTTTTTTAATTCTACATTTTCTACATTATTGGCACGTAAAGAATTAGGATAATTAGGATTTATTTTTAAAACAGCACCCTCAATAGTCATTTCTTTTGCATAGTAAGGTCCGGTAGCAGTTGAAAATGAATTTATAGAATTCATTGGTAACTTGCTCGATTCTGCCACGCAAAAATCTGGTAAAGTAAAAAGGAACCGAAGATTAACTGGCATTTTCTTGAATGAAGCTACCAGTGTATTGTTGTTATCTTGGCAATCAATATTATTGAGTATAGTGGCATAGGGCGCGTGTCTTGTTCCCCCTAAGCTTTCTTTAATTCCATCACAGTAAGATTTAAAAGAAATTGGGGTTCCATCTGGGTGACGGACTAAATATTTCATTTTGAGTTTAAGTTGAGCCTCAGAAGTAAAATCAAAGTCACTTAAGATGCCTTCAAAGCCGCCACGAAGGGACGTTTTTGCATTGTAACCAAAAACATGTTCGGAGAGCACTTGCTCTCCGACTGTAAAAATATTGCGAGGATCAAGTTGATCCCCAAAAACGAAAGGGAAATAGGCTACAATTTTATCTATTTTTTGAGTTTTCATTGAGAATTTGCCCCCCATTAAGTACCAAGCTAGGGTTGCGACTAATGAAATACTACTAGCAAATACAATTAGGAGCCGCATGCCCAGGAGTTTCTTTATCTTTGAGCTGATCTTGGTATTCTTTAATATCATCAAGAGAGATGATATTTAGAATCTCATCATTTTGAAAGTCCTGAATCTGATATTTAACTTTAATAAAATTGCTGAAATTATTAATATCTCTAGCTTCTAAGATCATTTGAGAGTCGATTACTTGAGTTAATTGTTCTGGATTCTGAGGAATGTTATGTATAAAAAATGGCTGTTGAGCATTTGCAGAATCAACAAAGAACACGCCCAGCAAAGCTACTAACGAGCGACCAATAATTTGTTCCATTTTAAAAATAAATTTATTCATAAAGACTCCTTAAAAGTTGCAGTAAAGTACTATAATGTAATATACTGCATCAACGCCCACCCTAAAATTGTCAAAATTTTATATTTTAACTTTAATTATGACTTTCTTTTTAGGAATGAGTTTCTGGGGGTATTTTCTATATTTTAATGCAAAATCGCTCTCAAATAAGGCCTGTTTAATGGTTGGGGTCCATCTAGGTCAACAGGGTTTAGTCGTAGGCATCAATGGGATAGAAAGTTTATTTACCTCCCTAGTTGAATATGAGGGGGATCTTTTTGTCTCAAACCTCATCATGACCCAGAATCAAAAAATACTTAGCGATAGAACCTTTAATTCAAATAGCAGCTTTTGGATTTCAAGATCCCTTAATTTAAATATTCATATCAAAAAATCAATTCTAGATTACAATATTGTGGATTGAACCCAGATATTTTGACAAAATTAAAAATATTGATTTTAATTAATGAGAAAAATATAAACTGTGCAAAATTAGTACACTGCTATTTTCGATGGAGCTTTTGATTAAATTGATTTCAGTTTTAGAAGGCAAGCCAGCAGTTAAACTGGCTGCATAGATACATTAATTAATAAAAATCTTTTGGAACAGCCTCTCGATAAGTCGGTTGAGATTCAGGTTCTGGCTGAATTTCAGTTTGTGATTCACTCAGTTTTTTCTCGGCGGCCTTTTTTTGCAAAGCTTCAATGAACTGCTCCACTTTATGAAGATTTTTTTGCAAACGATCCCAGTCTGATTCCGTTTGAGGTCGTTTTTTAAATTCTTCTTCATCATCATTAAGTAAATGATAAAAATAGACTCCAGCACTTGTGACTGAAGCTATGTAATATCCTATTTCAAGACCGGCTCCGACGCCTTCATGCATAATCACCATGGGAATGTCTATTGCTAATTCTTTAGCTCCTTCAGAGGAGAATCGAGTCTCAACTACATTTTTAAAACCCATTTTATGTTGTAAATTTAATGAGAGCATTGCTGGGCCCGGCACTATATAAGAGGGCGAAATAACGGGTATTCCATTTTGAATAAAAAAGAATGGAGGAAATGTTCCGCAAGTATGAAAACAACGCATGCTTTTTTTATCGCGGTTTAAAATGGGATCTAATTTTTGAAAAGTTTGATCCAGCATTACAGCCATCTTCTTCTTTTTAAGAGGGCTAGCTCTTAATTCTACTTCAGATAAAAATCCCATTTTTTTAGAGCCCCTGAGATAAGCCTCTCGATCTGTAGAATTGTGCATAAACCAATTTCCATAAAAATGTTGATTCCCAAATCGTACAGTCGATGTCGAATCCCAAGTTCTAAGTGAAATTCCAACAGGAAGTTTTTCTAATTGTTTATTTAAATATTCTCCTAAAGTTTGGATTTGTTGGAGAAGGGGTTTATTAAGTTCGATAGTATTCACAAAAGAAGAATTTATGATATTGAGTCTTGATATTTCAAAAAAAGGATTTTGTTTGAGTTCTAATTCAAGGGCCTCCTCAATCTTCTTCCAATTGAGAGAATCCCTCGTTAAATTTTGAACTAAAAACTCATGTTTATTATTTTGAGAAAGTTCAGAAAAAATATTTTTATAAAGTTGAATCAATCCTTGTGTGTATTCCTCAGGATTTACTGAATTAAGTTCAGACTCTTGATGAGTAAGCTGCGCTTTAATTTGCTGAGCTGATTGAATGATTTCGACGGCAATACGGTAGCGAATTTCTATGGCGTCGATTAAAAACTTTTCGGTTTCAGAAAGTTTGAGATTTTCTGCAATTGCCGCAGAAACAACGATTGATTTTTTTAATTTAAGTTGTTTGATGTGGTCAATGAATGAATTAGAAGGAAAAATATTGATGACTTCATTTCCAATAAGAGCTGGGGAGGTAAAATTCTCAAGATGTTCTAAGGTCGGTGATGAAGTGGTGAGCGAGATGAGCGCCAAACGTTCATCACTTTTAAGGAGTCTGCTAAGAGCCATCTCACGAGTTTTGGGAGCGAATTTGCTTAAATAGGATTTTTCTTCCTCGTGTATTTTTTTGGGGAGTGTTTTATTGAGCTCTTCAAAATAGGCGGTGTTTTTAAAAACCTCATGGCATCTTAAGGGGGCTGCTTGAGTCTCAGAGAGAAATCCAAATATTAAAAGAGCAACGGGGAGAATCATCGAAATCAGAGTTGAGAGAATTATAGAAAGGAGCGAATGAGAGAAGCAAGAGGAAGAGGAAGAGAAAAAAGAGGAGGAGAAATAAGAGGAGGAGAAGCTTGAAAATGTGAAACTCTTCATAAATCTTTTCATAATTTATCCTTGTCAGAGCTTAAAAAATTGGGGGTACAACTCAAGGTTTGCAAGAGCTCTGCCACCCAAAGAGTCACAAGGATTTAATTAAGAGCCAGAATGATGAATAAGTTTTTGGCACTGACTGATGATGGGAACTTTTTAAGATTAAAACCTAAAAGCCAAATCTAAAATATTAGACCCCATTAAAACCCATATGAACCACATTGCCGGTGCTTTTTCCCTCTACAAAAATTCGAGCAAAGCCCACGCCGAGTTGGTCTGGGTAGCCGCCCACATTGTTAACGGTGTCGTAGTGAATATTGCCTCCACTTGATGCATTCACATAGATGCAGGAGTTTTTAGCGCTGAGGCCGCGAGGGTCAGAGCTAACCCATCCCATATAGTAATTGCCACTCGAAAAAACAGCACCAGTAGGAATAACAAATGACTTATCGGTGTTTGAAACTCCAATTGTAGAGGTGGCGCTTGAAGCATTGTAAGTGAGAACACTGCTATTGCCTCCAGATGCTTGTGTAAATCTCCATCCTGCGATTAAATAATATTTATAGGAGTTGGAAATATCTTGTTCCATCACCAAAAACCACATGGAAGTATTCCCAACGGAATTACCTTCTCTAAAATTAAACTGATTTATTTTTGTTCCCGAAGAGAGTTTGCAGGAAGCTGAGCTCTCTACACCATAATAGGGTGTGGATTGATTGAACCAAGCCGTGCCGCCAGTCATTGTTGCGGTATTGATACCCGCCATAAGTCCTGTTGTATAAGTGGGAGGATAATTTCCAGTTGGGTTGGTCAAGGGGTAACGAATCACAACGATTCCGGAGCCACCGGCACCACCAGTGCCATTTTCATTGGAGCCGGAACCACCACCAGCGCCTGTATTGGCTCCACCAGCTCCTCCTATTTGATCATTTCCTACCGTGCCATCTCCACCAAAATTAAGGGCACCGCCCTTGATAGAGAGACCTTGAATATTTGTGCCATAACTTCCGTAGGCAGAGGATCCACCGCCGCCACCGACACCACCATAACCTGCGATGTGTGTTCCAGTAGACCAACCATACACAACTCCACCGCCTCCGCCGCCCCAATAGTAGTTATTGCCTGTGATAGGAATTAATATTCCATCACCACCTCGGCCACCACTTGAAGTAAAAACAGCGGTGACGACTTCAATGGCTGGTTGACCTATTTGATTAGCACCTCCGCCACCACCAGAAGTGTATGCAGGCGCTCCATTGGAACCACCAGTGCCTCCATTGGAACCAGCATAAACTGTCCAACCTGGTGCTGAGGGTGCAGAGCCAGTTCCTCCAGCGATAAAGCCATAGCTTCCTCCTCCGCCATTGGCTCCACCTTGTCCAATGCCTGCTCTTCCTGAAGAATCATCGCCTGATTCATTGGCTCCTTGGCCGCCACCAGTTGCTGTCACACCAAAGGCACTTGAGTTGCCTCCATTTGCGGCGGCTGCATTGCTTGTGGCTTGGCCGCCAGTTCCGATGACCACAGAGTAAGTTGATGCGCTCACGGGTTGATTGGTGCGATAAAGAACCGCACCTGCTCCTCCTCCGCCACCGTGACCATATCCACCGGAGCCACCGCCCCCCACAACGAGAGCTTCGACAATTCCCAGAGTGCCAGCATCTGAAACAGTAAAATTATTTGTGCCTGAATTAAAAATATGAACTTTAAATTGAATGCCATTCACTGTGATAGTGGATGTGGTTCCCCCAGTTGCCACTACGGGGCGAAAGTTAGAAGAAGAGCTCATTCCTCTTTTGCTCATGGAACCAAAGGTGATATTTAAGGGCATTCGAACACTCCTCAAAAAAAAGAATGAGAGCAGATAAAATTTTGAAGAGATTTTTTATTTGAGTCAATAAATACGATGAATAATTTATTTAATAAAATTACATAAAAAGTTTGCAATCCTAAATAGGTTCAGAAATAGTTATTTTATAAACTCATCAAAGGATTGATCAGATTGAAAATATTAAAAAAAGACTTTAATCAAAATGATTATCTCCTTTGGGAAAGTGGTTTGCTTAATTCAGTTTTAAGTGGCTCTCAGATTTATCATGTTAAATTTATTATTGCGGGCGAAAACTCAGGATATTTTGACAGCCTTTGTTTAAAAGCAGCTTGTTTAAAACAAGCTAGGGAGCGAGCTTGCTTTGTTCTTTCAAAAAAAGGTCGTCATCGGCCAGAAGATATTAATTTACTAGCTGTGTGTGATGAGTCTGAAAATTTAATATGGATTGATGAAAGCCCTGAAAATCCTCTTAAAAAAAAAGACTTTGAAAAACTAGAACGAAGAAAATTTATAACCGGCTTTGGTTGGACCACTGTGGCTCTGATGTATCCACTCCTTGCTCATGCGGGTGGGTTTATTCCATTTGCATTTTTTAAAAAGAAGGTAATAGTAGTTACTGTGGCGGGTGCGCCTACGATTGGAACAGCCACCGCGGTGACTTATTCTTCAGCCAGTGTGACATTTACTCCTCCGGCAAGTAATGGGGGAGCTGCGATCACCTCATACACAGTGACATCCAGTCCGGGGAGCCTTACAGGGAGTGGAGCTTCTTCTCCAATTACAGTTTCAGGTCTTACAGGTTCTACTGCGTATACATTTACAGTGACAGCAATAAATTCAATAGGAACAAGTTCTGCAAGTTCAGCAAGTAATAGCATCACCACTCCAGCACAGATCACAGTGGCGGGTGCGCCTACGATTGGAACAGCCACAGTTTTAACATATTCCTCAGCCAGAGTGAGTTTTACAGCGCCAGCGAGTAATGGGGGAGCCGCGATCACTTCTTACACGGCCACATCCAGTCCGGGAAATATTACAGGAACAGCGGCGGCTTCTCCGATCACAATCACTGGATTAACGGCATCAACGGCATATACATTTACTGTTAAAGCTACAAACTCAGTGGGTTTAAGTGCAGCAAGTTCAGCAAGCAATAGCATCACCACACCTGCTCCATGCTTAGTGGCGGGATCGCTCATCACAATGGCTGATGGCACAGAAGTTCCCATCGAGTTAATTAAGGTCGGAGACAAGTTAAAGACTTATGATGTGGATAATCGTTGCATTGCTGTGGGTGAAGTGAGTTGGGTGCAGGAGACTAAATTTGTAGATGGTTATTTTGAAATCACAGCAGATGATGGAACTCTGATTAAGATTACGGGTGAGCATCCGATGTTTATTATGTCTAAAAATAATAAAGGAAAATTTTTAGTCGTTAATAAAGTCAAAGTGGGTCAAAGCTTTTTAAATAAAAATAATGACTTAGTGAAAATAATTAAGAAAGAATATATCACAAAAAATGTAGCAGTTCATAACGTGACCATTGATAAATATCATAATTACTTTGGTGCCGGAGTGCTTTGTCATAATACAGGATTATAAAATGAATTTTGTAGTCGGAATCCCATGCGGAGATTCAATCTGTGCTCCCTTGGTAGAGTTTTTAGTGAACTCAAAAATTAAGAATGTGATTATTGAACAAGGTTTTTCAGTGGTCGAGAATCGTAATAAGATCACTGAAAAATTTTTAGAAGAGTATGAACAAGATTATCTTGTTTTTTTAGACAGCGATGTGGTTCCCAAACTCGAGTGGTTGGAGTTGATTGTTAAAAGTCAGCTCAGTGCTGTGAGTATTCCTTGTCCGATTAAAAAGAAAAACGGTTTGGTTGTAACTTGTTTAAATACAGACACTAACAAGTGGTATTCTTATAAAGAGTACCAGCAAACATTTGAAAAAAAATTAAAATTTAAAGAGACGCAAATTTCGGGAGCTGGATGCTTAGTCGTTCATCGTAAAGTTCTTAAAGAAATGGCGGAGCCTCGATGGGAATGGCCTCAAGAGGCATATGCTACGGGCGAAGATGTTTTATTTTGCTATAAAATTTGTAAATTAAATCATTTGGTATTTTCATTGGCAGGAGCTATTTGCAGTCACTATAAAGCTGGCATTGATTTATCTGAATTAGAACTTGTTGATCCGCCCAAATTAGAGATTCCAAAAGTGATTCATCAAGTGTGGGTGGGTCCTGATAAAGTGCCTCACGAAAAATACAGAACAAAATTAAAAGAACTCCATCCGCAATGGGAATATATATTGTGGGACGAGCAAAGAATTCTCTCTGAGGGGTTGATCTCCAAAGAGTTGTTTGAAGAGCTTTATGAGATTTCTTATGGAACTAAAAAACATTCTAAAAAAGAAGCCTTTACTAAAATTTCAGATATTGTACGATACGCCATTCTTGAAAAATACGGGGGTCTTTATTTAGATGTGGATGTTTACTGTTTAAAATCATTTGATCATCTTTTAAAAGATAACGAGTTATTTGTAGGTTTTGAAGGCAATCAAAGAGCTTCGGGTTTGATTGGCAATGCGGTGATTGCTTGTGTAAAAAATCATCCAGCGATGCAAGCTTGTATTAAAAAATTATCAACTTTAAAAACTGAAAAAATCAAAGAGGGAATGGCTTGGGTCGTGACGGGGCCAGGATTGTTAACTAAAGTTTTAGCGAAGTGTGAAAACATCACTGTGTATAATCATCAATTATTTTATCCGATTTTGTTTCAAGAACAGGCTGAAGAAGAGCTGAATAAAAAAAATAATCCTTTATTTAAGGATTCTTATGCGATTCATTCATGGGGTGAATATAAATTATGAATTTAGAGCCACAAAACATTGATGTTTTTATTTACACACGTTCTTGGGTTAAAACAGATTTTGTGATTTGTTTAAAGAGTCTTTTTGAAGAGAGTCGCGATCTGAAAAGAATTTTTTTTATTACTGAAGGGCAAACTCAAAGAAGCATTTTAAATTATATTAAAAAGCTTTCGGTGCAAAAAGAGATTTTTGTATTCACTCAAAAAGAGGATTTAAAAAAAGAAGAGTTTAAGAATCAAACATTGTCTGATTTTGTTTTAGAAATTAAGCGCCCCACTTTATTTTATGCAAAATGGATCGATCAACTTGCGGGAGCTGTGAATCAATTAGGAAATCAATTTCATTATGTGCCTTCGTTTGTGAATCAATTGGGAGAGCAGGCTTCAGTTTTGCATAAAGTGTATCCACACTGCTTACTTTTTGATCTGGATTACAAGCGGGATAAAATGAAAAAAAATAATATCGATTATTTTAATACTTTTTGTGCTTTACAATTTAAAGAGGTCGAAAAAAAAGACCCTTGGATCACTCTTTATACGGACTCTCAACAAAGTGATAAAAAAACACTGTGTGTGTTGTCTTGCGCCATTGCCAAACTTCAAAGGTGAGGTGAAGCTAAATTTAAGTTTTAATTTTTAGCATGAGTGCCTTTAGTTTATTTTTAACTTTTGGTAATCCATGTATAATAGATACGTGGATTACAATAAAATCACCAGCTACAGCATGAATTTCTTGGCGCTTACCTTCTGGATTTGCGCTGTAACGTCCAAGAGTTTCTTGCCAAGTTCGAGTTTCGGGCTCTTCATAGCAAATGATCATTTCTGGTTCATCACCAGTTTCTAAAATTTGAATGCCAATGTAATCACAAGATTCTGCCATATCGAGATGGTTATGAAATTCATTACTTTGGTAATCATGATAGTAATTGACCCAGGATCCAACGGGTTCAAGAGTTTGTTTTGAACTTCCAATTTTTTCTAAGAGTTCTTTTTCAATTTGGCTAAATGATTTTAAAATATTTAGTAATTCTGGATTATTGCACTCATAATGTCCGATATTATGATTTATTAAATTTTTATAATCGGGATTTTTTATGATTACCATTTGTTGAGAGGACATTTAGCACCTTTAACTTTTGTTTTCCAAAACATTAAACACCCGCATTCTTTACATTGCACGGTGAGAGCTATGAGCCTTTCACATTTTTTACAAATTTCAAGACGTTCTTCTGCAGTTTTCATAAAGCTTTTTTACTCTCTTAAGATTTAATTTTAAACATCAGAGCAATTATTTTATCGTTGGTTGGAGGTGCTCCATGATAAACTGAGTGATGAAGTATATAAATATCACCAGGGTTTATAGAAATATTTTCGGGCTCATTTTGTTCGTTATACAAAATGAGCTTTTCACTTTGAGTTCCAGTTTCTAAAATACAAATTGCAATGTAATCTGAATCGACAGTAAAAAGAGGATCACTATGATTATGAATTCCTGTAGACTGACCACTTTTATAAGCATTGATCCAGAGGCCGCGAGGGCCCATTTCTATTAATGGAAAACTTTTTTTGGTGCTTTGTATTTTTGGATAAACTTCAGAAGCAAGATGATCAAAATTTTTTAAAATGTCTCTAGCTTCATCGCCGCTATACCAAGTTTGTAAACAATGGGTAGGGGAGTCTTTAAAAGTTGGAGGAATATATTTTAATATATCCTGATAATTAGAATTTTTAATTTTGAACCACATAAATTTTCCTTGAATGTATTTTTAAGGCAGGTTGTAACTTCCACTCGAGCTTCCACCAGAATTTAAAACTACTGTGGTTCCAACGGTGATAGTAATGTTTCCGCCACCAGAACTTGCAGTGCTAGAGTTTGCTGTTACCCAGCTGGGGTTGTAGGCATAACTATAACCACCGAGAGAAGCATAGCTAGCAACGCCACCACCGCGACCGCCATAATAGCCTCCCCCACCTCCGCCGCCAGGATCTCCTCTGTAGGAGTTACCACCAGAGCCACCACCGCCACCGCCGCCACCGCCGCCGTAGCCACCGGCAACGCCAGTGCCTCCAGCACCTGTTGCTCCGGCTCCACCGCCTCCCCAGAATCCACCGCCGCCTCCGCCACCTGCACAGTCGCATGGGCCGGGGCCGCCAGCTCCTCCACCGGAACCACCAGAAGATCCCGTAGATCCTCCGGCGTAACCAGCGCCGCCAGATCCTCCTGAAGGACCTGTGTAACCCTGGGTGTAATAAACTGTGGTGACTCCCCCATTACCACCTGTATAACTAGTTCCACCAGTATCACCACCATTTTGTCCGCCGCCACCGCCAGCAACCACTAAGTACAAGTTTGTATTGGTAGCAGAGCGTACAAAAGTTCCACCGCCCCCACCAGAACCACTTCGTCCTGAACCATTGGAGCCAATATCACCAACAAGCCAACTGAGTTGAGTGAAGCCTAATGATTTAAGCATTTCTACTGTAGTTTTGATTGTGATTGAACCACCGAGTCCATAGGAACTAGTTCCGTTCCAGCCACCCCCTCTGGCCCCAGTAACTGTAATTGTAATAGGTGTTTCTTTATTGCCAGCCCTAAAGGCTTTAACCGAAAGTGCTCCAGTTTTTCCGAGTAATGGCATACGGTCCTTTCTTTAAACTTCGTGTTCAAATCCAGAAGAGTAGGTCTAAATTAGCCAGCTCATTTTAAATAACCCTTCATTTAAAATGAGTTGGTTTTTAATTTTTTAAATTAATAATTAAATTCAAAAGCAAGACTAAGGACGGGTCAATATGTATATCGGATTTTAAAAGATAAAATTTAAAAAATCATAAAATTATAAGATTTTAATTAATGACGCATTCAGGAATATGAAAATACAAAAACTTAATATTCTAGAGCTGGACAGCCTTTTAAATAGAGTCTAAGAAGCTTTTATAAAATTTAATTCTATTTTTTACTTTAAAGGAATTTTTATGAAAGCATCTTATGTTATCGCACTGATCGGATTAGCTCTTTCTCTATCAGGTTGTCGTTCGGGCTCTTCGGGAGTTTCGGGAAACATTAAATTAAGTCAAAATATCGAACTTGTTCGCATGACTTCACAAACAGAAAAAAAATATGAACTCAAAGCGGGTGAGTATAAATCAGTAGCGACGATTCAAAAAAAATCTTTAATTTTAAAAGTTACGGATCAAGTTAAAAATCCTTCTTTTAAATTTTTAGTGCCAAGCACAGTAAAACTTCCGCATGGGAGTGGTGAGTTTACTTTAACAAGTGCACAAAGTGGTCAGCCTGTGGATTTACACGCTAAGGTGGAACAAACAATCACAAAAGGTAAAGTGATTAAAGATTGGGAGTCTTGCCAACGTGCTGGCGAAAATAATCAAGTGGTTTGTACTCCACAGGGATGTTTTCCTTCAGGAGGAATAGGGGGAGGAACAGGCAACCGTTATTCAACATATCGTAATATTTTAACTGAAACAGATTATGAAGTGGATCTTTTAAAAGATTCGGCAAATATCGGAACTTTTACCGCTCATGATGAAGACGTTGAGAAATCATATATTCATCAAGGTCCGTGCATGTAATTGCCTTTTGGGCAAAAAAAAAGAGCAGGTTCATCACCTGCTCTTGAATTAAGGATCACGCTTAAGTGATTTTTAGTCAATTTCTTCTTTGATAATTTTCATATCAACAGGACTAAAGTAGATCTCAACTTTTTTACCTTCTTTGTTAGTTCCATAAATTTCATAGCAAGTTCCAGGTTGTTTAAATTTTTTAATTTTATAACCCATTTCTTCGACTTTCTTTTTAAAGTCTTCGATTTTCATCCATTTATCTTTTGGCTCTTCTGTACAGCTTTTTTTAGCTTGAGCAGTTAATCCTGTAAGAACTAAAACAGCAGCGATTAATATATGTTTCATTTTGATCTCCTTGGTTGGGAACTTTTTTTTGACAGAATGATTTCCATCACAACCTCATTATCTGTTTTTTTTTAACAAAGTAAATGGACTGAATGACCTAAGTGCTTAAAATAATTGTTTATAGGTCATTTGCTCTAGAGCCAAATGATCCCATTTTACGCAATTGCAAAATAAACATAGTTTGAAGTACCACTGGCGTTGGTAATAGCACCAGGGGCAGCGGTGGTAAAACCTCCGGTGGTGTTGAGATAAAGTCCAATACCTGCACGAGCTTTGAGTTCGGCTAAGGGTTCAGAAAGCACAAACCAGTTTCTTGTAGCGGTTGAGAGATGTTTGACAAACACAAGGCCGGGAACGTCTCCCAAATTGTGAGGGATTTGTCGGCTCGCAGTTCCATCACCTGTCCAGGTCACCATATCAAAAAAATTCGCTTGTTTGCGAAAACTCCAAGCCACTTTAGAAAACCCACTGGAGTTAATGTAAGTATTCAAAGTGGAGGTCATTGAAAAACCATTATTATTAAAAGTAATAGGATCACTTAATGTGTATTCAGCAGTTAAGCTGGTGGTGAGAGCTCTTTTGCTTCCACTGCGGAGAGTGTTTATAAATTCAGGACCGTTGCCATCGGCACCCGTTCGTGTGGCCGACCAAACAGTGCCCCCTTTGCCCGTAAAATCAATGTTGTTGGGGATGGTTTGAGTGGTTCCAGTTCCTGAGAATGCATCAATGCTAAAAACATCCTCCACATACGTGGGTATGATGTAAGGAACTTGTTTTTTTAAAAAAGCAAAGGAGATAAATCCACCTGCACGGTCCTTGAGAGAGTAAAAAAAAGAGAGGATTAGAGTGGCGCTTAATAAACCAGAGAGTTTTAAAAATTTGCGACGAGGAAAACTTGAAGTTTCATTTTTGTGTTTCATCTCAGCTGCCTTATTTTTTTAAATTTATAAAAAGGATACATGGGGTGGAAGGTCTAGGGAAGGGGTAAATTGATCAAAAAATGGGTTTCATTCTAAAAGAGGGGGGCTTTTAAATATTGACCTCACTCTAAAATGCACGTTAAAATATGGAGTACACTCCATAAACGGCGTTAAAATATGGAGTACGCTCCATAAAAAGCGGAGCATTTTAAGTTTCTGGAGGCCTTAAATATGAAAAAAGCCAATCATTTAAAGAGAATTCTCAGTCTTGATTCAGAAGAAAGCTTTTTTCTTTTTGGGGCTCGCGGAACAGGTAAATCCACTTTGTTAAAAAATGCTTTTCATCAAAGAACAGTTTTATGGATTGATTTATTAAATCCTGAATCTGAAGAAGAGTATCAAATTAAACCCATGCTTTTAGAAGAAAGACTGAAGGATTCTCCAGAGGGATCTTGGGTGGTTATTGATGAAGTTCAAAAATGCCCTAAACTTTTAGATGTGGTTCATCGATTGATCGAAAACTTTGGGTTGAAGTTTGCGTTGACGGGTTCTAGCAGTCGTAAATTAAAACGAGGGGGAGCTAATTTATTAGCGGGGAGAGCTTTTAATTTTACTTTATATCCTTTGTCTTCCAAAGAGCTGGGGTCAAAATTTAATCTTGATTTTGTTCTACGTTGGGGTGGATTGCCTAAGATCTTTCAGTTGAAAACGGATTTAGAGAGATCTCGTTATTTAAAGGCGTACACGCAAATTTATTTAAAAGAAGAGATAGTGGCAGAACAAGCTGTCAGAAATCTGAATCCCTTTAGGTTGTTTTTGCAAATTGCGGCCCAAGCCAATTCTGAAATTATCAATTATACGAATATTTCAAAAGACACTGGTGTGGATGTTAAAACTGTTCAAAATTATTATCAAATTTTAGTGGATACATATATTGGATTTTTTTTAGAACCTTATCATAAATCGGTGAGAAAAGTTCAAATATCGAGTCCTAAGTTTTATTTTTTTGATACGGGAGTGACCAGAGCTTTGTCTCAAAAAATAAATCTCCCTCTTGAAAAACGTTCTACGGATTATGGAAATGCTTTTGAAGCATGGTTTATTATGGAGTGCATTAGCTTAAACAGCTACTACGAATTAGATTATAGTTTTTCTTATTTAAGAACTAAAGATAATGTTGAAGTGGATTTGATTATTGAGCGACCTGGCAAAAAAGATGTTTTAGTTGAGATTAAATCAGGTGATAAAATAGATGAGTCTAAAGTTAAATCTCTCCTCTTATTTGAAAAGGATTTTCCTGAGGCTCTTTTAGTCTGTGCCTCTCAAGTTAAGCTCAAGCAAAAAATAGGAAGTGTCTCTGTATTGCCTTGGCAAAAAGCTCTGGAATTAATTTTTTAATTCTTACTGACTCAAAATAAAAAAATTGCTATGAGATTCTGTATTATGAAACACAGCGAAGAATCTCCAGAAAATGATTTTACGATCACCAAAATAGCAGCGCAGATGTCAGCCATGGAACTCATCATTGGCACATTTTTTCAGTCACTCCATATTCCCTTTACCGGCCACGTGCTCTCTCTCAATCAAGGATTTTTTTTAACTCAAGTCACGGCTTTATCAAACTCTCGTTGGATGGCTGCAAAAACCTGTTACGAAGTTTCTGGTGTGGCCTCTGTTTTTAAAAGTTTTGCTCCTTCGGCGCGCAAGCTGGGGCCGATGTTGAGTTTGATGATGCAGGGTTTGTTTTACTCCCTGGGAGTCTTAATATTTGGAAGAGGAATTTTAGGACAGTGGGTGGGTTTTATATTGCTTTCCACTTGGGCTTTTTTGCAGCCTCTGGTGACCTTATTGATTTCTTTTGGATGGAGTCATTCTGAAAAAGTTTTAACATTTTATGGAGAACGGATTCATCAGGATTATGGTTTTATTAATCCCATAATAAAATGGGCGATCTTATTTGTGATCTCCGTAAAATTTATTTTAGCTACAATGGTGTTCTTAATGAATCGTTGGGCGATTTTTAAAAATATCAAGCTAAAACAGGAGCAGATTTCGGAATATGCTCTTAAAAAATTTGTGGATCAAGGTGGAGAGTTGCCAAGGTCTCAAAATAAAAAATCAGGAATTTTAAAAGATTTGAGTCAACCTTTGTTTTTAATGTCGTTGGTGTTTACTTTTGTTTTTTTATTTGTGACTCAACCAAAGCCCTCCTTAATGGTTTGGTATTTAATGAGGCCCATTGGGATTTATTTACTCATCAGTTTTTGTTTGCGCTCTCCGGCTTTTTTACAGTTCCTAGATCAAAAGACTCAAAGTTTTAAAATTTTGCGCCCAATTCATGAGAGGGCGCAAAAACTAAAAATTTATCTTTTGCAAAATAAATAAAGAGAACTCAAATTTAAAAAAAATGTGAAAAAATTTGAGTCAAAATATTCCATTTTTAAATAAATTAAAAAAAGAAATTCTTAAGAATAAGAACTTTATTGATTTAAGCCCTGAGTTGCACAAGGATTGGGTATTAATGCAGAGGAGTTTTGTTATGAAGCAATTGGTTTATGATTTACCGACAAGAGTTTTTCACTGGATTTTGGCGATTTTATTTTTGGGTGCTTTTATCATTGCAAAGACGATCGATGAAGACTCCGTGGTTTTTACTTATCACATGATGGCGGGTTTAACTTTAAGCTTTATGGTGATACTCAGAGTGATTTGGGGATTGATTGGAACTAAACATGCGCGCTTTTTTGGATTTGCACTCAATCCAAAAGATTTAGTGGAATATTTTAAGGGCATTTTGGCTGGCAGTAAAAAGAAATGGGCGGGTCATAATCCGGCATCGAGTTGGGCAGCTCTTGCGATGATGGGTTGTATTTTTGGATTGGGCTTTACGGGTTTTAATATGGTTTATGGGCCTAATAAAGAAAACTTTGAAGACGCTCACGAAGTTTTATCGACTTTGATGATTCTTCTCGTGATTGCTCATGTGGTGGGGATTATTATTCACACGGTTCGCCACAAAGAGATGATTGCTCTGAGTATGGTGGATGGTCAGAAAGAGGGTGTGGATGAGAGCGAAAAAATCGCTTCATCAAGACCAGTTGCGGGCGTGATTTTTTTAGCAATTGTTTTAGCCTACGGAATCAATCTTGTTAAAAACTATAATACTCAAACGCAAACTCTGAATTTTTTTGGAACACAAATTCATTTAGGCGAAGCCGAAGAGAAAGATAAAAAAGAAGAGGGCTCTGCTCAAAAAGGTGATATTGAAAAGGAATCTGAGCATAATGAAGGTCGTGAAGGTGAAAAGGATCACGATTAAGGCATCTTTTAAAAAGAGTGTCTTTTTGTGGGGCACTCTAATCTATAAGATTCCGCAAAGTGAACGGGTTATAAATTTAATTGATTAAACTATGGTGAATACAGATTTATTTATTTTGTGAAGGCTTCCAATCAAGATTTGAATAAAAAACTTGTCATTGATCTAAAATAAAATTACTAAGCCAATCAGAGGCTGAGAAAAAAATATCTGGTTGAACTACAGAATCCCATTAAATTTTTTTTTCTTTGTTGATAGATTCGATCTCAGAATTTTTAAAAATGAATTTGAGTAACCTAATTTGTCACAATTTGAAGCTTATGTCTAAAGTCTAGATTCATTTTTTAAAATTTGATTATAAAAAAAATTAATAAAATAATAAAAAACACCGATTAAAATAAAAGATATCAAAAAATTAAAGTGTCCATTCTGATGATCACTTTTTAAGTTCCTAAAAAAATAAAATATAACTAATCTTTTTAAAATCTAATACATAGAAAAAATCACAATTTTAAAACAATAAACAGTGTACATCATGCTTAACAAATTAGGTAAATTTTGGGCATAAAAAAACCCTAAGGGCGGACCCTTAGGGTTAAATTTTGTGGGTAAACCTTACGGTTACCCTTGCTACTGATTGAACTACAGTATGCAGTTCGTTTGGAATAGTTCTAATTTAACAGATGGGATTCTGTAGTTCAACCAGAGCAAATTGTCGATTGTAGATTCATAACTCTTTAATTTAACAGATGGGATTCTGTAGTTCAACCAGAGCTGCTGCAATTGAACCATCCCAAGAAACTTGAATTTAACAGATGGGATTCTGTAGTTCAACCAGAGCCGTGTGATAAATAAGACTAGTCATACGTCTAATTTAACAGATGGGATTCTGTAGTTCAACCAGAGCAAGTCTGCAACTGAATTGCTTGTTATGAACAATTTAACAGATGGGATTCTGTAGTTCAACCAGAGCAGGAACGCCTTGTGATGTCTTAGTAAATTTAATTTAACAGATGGGATTCTGTAGTTCAACCAGAGCGGAATTACTACTTTTAAAGATATTGGCTATAATTTAACAGATGGGATTCTGTAGTTCAACCAGAGCTTGAATGACTAAAGGGATATAAGTCGCGGTAATTTAACAGATGGGATTCTGTAGTTCAACCAGTGCAGAGTTTGCTAATGAGCCTAGAATTGCTATAATTTAACAGATGGGATTCTGTAGTTCAACCAGAGCCAGCTCTTGAGGCTCCTTTGAAAAAGGCTCAATTTAACAGATGGGATTCTGTAGTTCAACCAGAGCTGCTTCTTTCCAAGCTGTTCCGTTATAAAAAATTTAACAGATGGGATTCTGTAGCAACCAGAGCGGGCTTTGTAATCATAATAAAAGATCCACTAATTTAACAGATGGGATTCTGTAGTTCAACCAACCTAGTTCAAGCAGTCAATTTAATTTGTATCACTAAAATATCTGCCACTTTTTTAATCAATAAAAATGGTTTACATGTGGTTATTTTGTATGTAAAAATAACCACATGTATAACAGAATTTTAACTCAATCTCTCCGTAAGTCTTCAAAAAGTGTCCTTTTATTAGGGCCTCGTCAAACTGGTAAATCCACGCTGATTCAATCACTTAAACCTGATTTGATAATTAACTTAGCTAATGAACAAGAGTATTTTGCCTTTCAAACCAATCTTGCTGAGCTTGAATCTCGACTTTTGGCAAAACAACCTCGGACTGTATTTATAGATGAGATCCAGCGGATCCCGCGGTTAACAAATACTTTGCAAGTTATTATGGATTCAGATCCCAAATTAAAATTTTATTTATCTGGTTCCAGTGCCAGAAAGTTGCGAAAAGGAAAGGCGAACTTATTGCCTGGACGTTTGTTTACTTATTATTTAGCGCCTTTATCAGTTTCTGAAATGAATAAAGATTGGAATGAAGATAAGGCCATGCAGTTTGGAACTCTTCCAGGAGTTTGCAATCTCACCAAAGAAAGTGAAAAGAAAAAACTTCTGCAATCGTATGCAAATACTTATTTAAAAGAAGAGATTTTATCAGAATCTTTAGTCAGAGGGGTTGATGGTTTTGTTCGATTTTTAAGAGAAGCTGCTATTCATTCTGGAAGCTTTTTAGATTATTCTAAATTATCTAAAAAATCTAAAGTGCCGAGGCAATCAGTGGTTCGTCATTTTGAAATTTTAGAGGATACATTAATCGCCAGAAAAGTTGAGTGCGACCCCTTTATAGATTCAGATCAAGTGGATTTAGTAAAACATCCTAAATATTTTTTCTTTGATCTCGGCGTTGTGAACGCCTTACGCGGAGGTTTTGAAATCACTGCGGATAAAATTGGTGCAGCTTGGGAACATTTAGTTTTTAATCAAATTGTTAATTCAGCTCAAGCCTTTGATCTTGATTATCAGATTTATAATTTTAGAACTCGTGGTGGTCTAGAAATTGATTTTGTAGTGCGGTTTGAAAACCAAATCTTTGCAATTGAATGTAAAAGCAGTACCACAGTCGACTCCTCTGATATCAAAAATTTATTAGCTGCCGAGAAGTTCTATCCGCAATCTAAAAAAATAGTGATCTATAGAGGAAAACACGAAAAAAAACAAAGCGGTGTTTGGATGCTACCTCTTCCTAAAGCACTAGAGGTTTTAGGGTTTAAATAAGAAATTCAAACTAGACTCTAGTGCTTAAACTAGACTTTTTATTTTATAAACATGGCCGATGAGAAGTTTATTAAAAATGGAGGTCATATGATTCGTTTTTTATTTTACATCTCATCAATTTTATTTGCGAGTTCAATGTCAGTAGCTGCTGGATCTAAAAGTTTTAACTTACGTTATGCTGGTGGTCCCATGATTGAATTTGGATTAGGCCGCTTTGGTTTTGGAGTTGGTGCCAATTCAATTAGCTCGACCTCTTATGATTCGAGTGGTTTTTATACAATTTCAGGTTCAACCACTACGGGCAAACTCTCAATTTATTCTTCAGGCATGGGAACAGATAGTTGGTATGCAGCGGGCACAGTCGGTATTTTAAATTTGAAAGCAGACAGAACTTTATCTGGAACAGATTATTCTGCAACTGCTGGTGGAAGTTACAGTGGATTTACAGTGGGCTACCATTGGTTTTGGAATGTGTTCAATTTAAATTTGGGTATGGGAAGCACTTCGGTTAATTTAAATAAAATCGAAATCAAAGATTCAAGTAACAGCACCATTAATACGATTGAAGGTGCTCAGATCAAATTGCCAGCTATTGATTTAGGATTTGGTCTCGCATTTTAATTCATAGAGTTCCAAAGAAGAGGCGGTTTATAATTTTTAAATCCGCCTCTCAGTGAAGTATCTCAATTTGAAATTTTCCATTCTGTGTGTAATCAAAGGTGTTTATTTTTAATTGACGAGTGTCTGATTCTTACTCAATTAAATTGAGCTATAATAGTTTTTGGCTAGATTATAATTGACAACACTGCTGAAGGATATCATGATATCCTTCAGCAGTGTTGTGGTTTATCTTCTTTTTTAAATTTTTAAAAAGGCCTTAAAATGTATATAGAAAGAATAATTCCAATTGAAAAATTAGTTTCAAAAAAATCTATTTTTTTATTAGGACCAAGGCAGACAGGTAAATCGCAACTTCTTAAAAAGGTTTTTCCAAAACATTCTAAAGTTAATTTGTTATTAAATTCTGATTTTTTAAGATATCAAAAAGATCCAGGTCTTCTAGTGCGTGAGTTTTCTGATCAAAAGCCTCAGCTTATTATCATCGACGAAATTCAAAGGCTTCCAGATCTATTAAATGATGTTCATTATTTAATTGAAGAAGTAGGTCACCATTTTCTTTTAACTGGATCTAGCGCAAGAAAGCTTAAAAAATCAGGAGTTAATTTACTCGGTGGTCGTGCTAGTCAAATGACCATTCATCCATTTGTTCGCGCTGAGCTTAAAGCTAAATTTAATTTAGAAAAGGCTTTAAGTTATGGATTACTTCCTTCTGTTTATTTTGATGAAGATCCTGAATCTCAGTTAAAAGATTATGTCGGTCTTTATCTTAAAGAAGAAATCATGCATGAGGGACTGAGTAGAAATCTGCAATCATTCTCTCGTTTTTTAGAATCCGCAGCTGCAATGAATGCGAAAATGATTAATTATACAAAAATTGCAAACGACGCTCAAATTGCTCCTTCTACGGCGTATGAATATTTTAAAGTTCTTGAAGACACATTAATTGCAAAAGAAGTTTTATCCTTTGAAAAAACAAATATTAGAAAAGCCATCTCAACCTCAAAATTTTATTTTTTTGATTTGGGTGTAGTGAGGGCTTTGTTAGATAAAGGAAAAATAAAAAAATCAGATGCTGATTATGGTGATTACTTTGAAACCTATATGTTTCATGAGCTCAGTAGTTATTGTGACTATCATAAATTAGCTCCTTTAAAATACTGGAGATCCAAATCGAATTTTGAAGTTGATTTTATTTTAAATGATTCCATGGCCATTGAAATCAAAGCCACTCAAAAAGTTAATACAGAAGATCTCAAAGGGTTAAAAGCTATAAAGGAAGAGAAATTACTTAAAAAATATCTATTAATTTCACATGACAAAAAAAATCAAAAAATTGACGGCATTGAATGCCTTTATTGGGAAGATTTTTTGGATCAGCTTTGGGCGGGTGATATTTAATTTTGTCAAAACGGACAATTTTATAAAAAGTAATTTATGGTCAGATTTAGAGATTCCAAGACTAAGGTCTGTGATTATTGAATGATGACTTATATTCTATTCTAAAAATTATTAAAAAAAGTATATTTAGTTATGAAATATCAACGACATCAATTTACAAGCGAGTACTACAAACTTTGGGAATTGGGTTTACAGATTCCAATTTCACAACGGGCCTCTGTTTATTCAGTAAAATTTCGAAAACATGAATGGTATGATGACTCCAGAATAACGATAAAAGCAACAAGTGTGAGTGATGCACTTGAGCGAGCTTGTTATAATATTACATTTGCGAGTCCTTGGCGGCCTGAAAATATTGATTTACTTGCTGTCTATGATGAAGATGAAAATCTTTTGTGGATTGATGAACCTTTCTATGAAATTGTTCAGAAAAAAAATGAATTTCGGGGAATGGAAAGAAGAGAATTTTTAAAAAGATTTGGTGCCACTTCAGCCGCTCTAGTTTATGGAATGCAGCCGTCAGTAGCCCAAGCAATCATTCCTTTTGCCTTTATTAAAAAACAAAAACCTCCATCTGGCGAACAAATTTATAATTCGCCAGGAACTTATACTTGGACAGCCCCTCTAGGATTTTCAAGTATGAGTGTTGTGTGCATTGGTGGAGGCGGATCAGGTGGATATCATAATGCAACTTGTACTGCCACAAGTGGGGGGAATAGTTCTTTTACTTCAATTTGTATTGCTACAGGTGGAAGCGGTGGGAGTAATATCTCTTCGGCTGGTGGAAATGGAAGTGGTGGAGCTGGTGGTTCTTGGGCAGCCGGAGATGCAGGATTCAGTGGGGGATCTGGTGGATCAGCAGCTTCTAATATCGCAGGAGGAGGCGGTGGGGCAGCAGGCTATTCAGGCAACGGAGGAAACGGCGGGAATGGTGGTGCCAATGGTCAAAATGGCACTGGTGGTGGTGCCGGTGGCGGCGGAAGTGGTGGTCATGGAGGTGCTGGTGGTGGAGTCGGTCTTTATGGTTTAGGAAGTAATGGGGTAGGAGGCGCAACTATGGGAACGAATGCAGCAGAGGGAGGCCGTGGAGGTTCAGGAGGAACTAATGGGGCCACTGGCAGTTCTCTTTATCCAGGAGGCAGCTATGGTGGAGCAATCGGTGGAGTTGCTAATTACCCAGGGGCTGGTGGCGGCGGAGGCGGTGGCCTCGCTTATAAAAATAATTATACTGTAACTCCAGGTGCCACCTTTACCGTTGTAGTTGGTGAAGGTGGTTATGCTAGTCCAACTTGTAGTTTTGGAGGATATAGAGCTTGTGGTGGCGCCGTGAGAATCATTTGGGGAGTTGGGCGGAGCTTTCCAAATAACGCAAGTTAAGATTTTAATTTGAATTCGGCACTCGGGATGAAAAATAAAGTGAAACTATTATGAGCCCGGCCCCAATGATTTTAAATTCATGAAACTCTTCTTGATAAAGAATCCAAGAAAAAATTAAACCAAAAATGAGTTCAAGATACTGACTCATTTGGCAAAACACTGGAGTTCTGCGTAAAGAGTAGAGGTAGAGATAATAAGCTAAGGGAACTCCAAAACCTGATAAAACAATAGACCCGTAGGATATGAAAGATAAGTTTTCAAGGGGCACTTGGGGAGCTTTGTCTAACATCCAAATCAATAAGCAGGCGATTAAAGAAATAACTTGAGCATGTACAACGGGAAGTGACTCGGCATTTTTAGCAAAATCAGATTTTAATGTAAATGCGCGATCAGGCTTTGGATAAAGTGATGAAAGCTCAACCTTAGTTCGTAACTCAAATTGTTTCACTCTTTGAGTTTTTCTTAAAACAAATAACTTTTAATAGGCATTGATAACTTAGGTCAACACCACTTCTTGAGAAATTAAAATATTCGATAATCGGCTTTAAAAAAATGAACCCTAATATATGAATGATGAATGGTTTTTGAATTTTGCAGAGACGCCATAAGTTGATTTGTAAAAAGATATTTTTGTTAAGTATATGTAATAAAAAGAAAATCAGGATCTAAATCATGTTATTGAATATTATTATATGTTATGGTATGTTATATGAAGGAACTTAGAAATAAGTTAGTGATTACTGAATGGGCATTGAACTCTTACTTAGAATTAAAGCACCTCAAAGTTTTTAACGAGGAGGAGTATTTAAAAGTTTTACGGCCAGATGTGGATCTCCTAAAATTACGCTGGCCTCCTCAACACCCCAAATTTTTAAATACAAAATTTTGGGGTCCGGCCACTGGTTTAGGTGGGCTCCTCATTCGTTCGGGATTTAAGATGAAGTGGCACAATATTGGAAACGGTAAAGTTCAACTCCGACTTGCACTTGTTTATTATTATGAAAAAGTATTTCTTTGTCAGGGTTATGTGAAAGAAAATGATCATAAAGATAAACGTGAAATGGCAAAATTAAAAAATAGAATTAATGATATTGTTAGCGGTCATTACAATGTGAGAGGTTATTTATGAGTGTTTTTAAAACAAATTTTGATCAAAAAGTTCGTGTTTATGAAATCGCTGCACTTATGAAAAAACGTGGGTTATCGGCGAACTTTATTGTTTCTTGTGTAGATCATTCTCTAGTCAATGAAGGCTCGCATGACCTTATGGTATTGTGGTCCGAGGCAACTAACGAAAAAGAACGTAACGAAGTGATTGCAGACCTTCAGGATGAAATCGAATTATCCATTGAATCTAGGAAGTATTCTTTAAAAAAACCCTACATTAAGTACGATGACCTAGAAGCAATAGGAGAAGATGTTCTAAAATATAAACGTGCCCTCAGAAAAATAGTCGATAAACACGGTGGAATTGGCAAGCTTGCAGAAAAATCAGGCATTCCTCAGCCTTCGTTGAGTCGATTCTTTAACTCAGCATCCCTGCCAAGAAGAGCAACCCTGTATAAAATCGCCGAAGCCTTGCAGTTAAATGAAAAAGACCTACTCAAAGAATGGGTCACCTAAAAAAGAAAAGTTCTAATCTAAACTTTCACTTAATTAATACCGAACCGCTTTAATTTGAAGATTGCAGAGGTTCATTTCCCAATGGTCTTTTAGCCAAGTGATTGGAAAATAACAACTCGCTGTAGATCCTCCGGAGTTATCCCAATAGATCATTTGCGAAGTGGTTTTAGGATCGAAATTAAAAACCCATGAAGGATTTGAAGTGCAATTATTTGAGCTGTACGGAGTGAGCTTAACAGTGGTTACACCCTCAGCCGAAATGGTAGTAACTAAACTGTTACCTGTTCTTGATTCACACCAAGACCCATCAGCATTAAAAGTAAAATAATAGGAGATCAAAGTATTTTTGCTCGCCGAACGCTCATCAGTGTAAGGTAATTTATTATCACCAAAATACTGGGCATACCAAGTTCCCACTATACTCAAACTTTTTGGATTGTTGTTGTTATCAATCGGTGGTTTTGGATTTGGAGTCGGAGTAGGGATTGGATTTGGTAAAGGTTTTTGGTTGTAAGAAGATTTTAAATCTCCTGCATTCTCCGAGGTTTCTTTGGCAAGTTGATAAACATCATAGGGGAGAGAATTCGAAATTTCTCGAGTCGCCATGAGTTTATCAAAATATTGTTGAACTTGAGCAGAGGTTTTATCTGCAAATTCTTTCATCGCAGCTTCAACTTGGTTATAAAATGTTTTTTGATCGGCCTTCGAAAGGCTGCCATACTTGCTCTCGGCATCTTCAAAGATCATTCCTTGAACAGTTCCATAAGAAGCTCCTACCATCACCGCAATAGCTGAAGCTGTTCCAACAGCCAAGAGTGTCGGAGAGTTTAAGAAAGTGCCACCCACAATCGCAGTGGTCCCTATAATAAGACCTACATTTTGCAGGCTAGAACCAATTTGTTTTGATTTGTTGGCAAGGTGATCAGTCATTTTTCCTAATTCAGAATTAAAATCTGAGACGAGAGTATCCATATTTTTAGCGTTCACTTGCTCGGCACTTTGTTGCGAGCTTTGCGGATTCTTCACAAGGTAGCTGGCCTTAATTGGAAGAAGTGCTTTACCCATGAGTTTTTCTAAAACTATTTTAGCGTAGTAGTCAGACAACATGATGTCATCTTTGTTCCAATCTTGATTTTGAATGGGCGCCACGGTTCCCCAGCGGGAAGAGATCTTACTTAAAACTTGAGTTAACAAACCTAAGGGATAATTAATTTTAAGATTCATATCTATGGCCAAAGGAGAGCGAGAGACAGTGCAAGATCCTTTAGTAGTTTGTTCAATCAATTCTAACACTATTGGTATTTTATTCGTGGTTGAGTATTTTTCAAAAACTCGAAGGGGCATCGGCGGGGCTAATAAAGTGAGTTCAGTTGTTGATTTTTTGATGGCAGGCAAAGTGTATTCAAAATTTGAATTTTGCGGACCAATGATTTTAAAAATGTACTTACTTGAAGCCTTAAGAGTTAATTTTAAAACAATGTTGTCATAAGGCTTAAATGTGACAGTGTTTTTAGGGCTGATAAAATTACTAGCTTTGCAAGTAGCATTTGTTGCCGCCAACGCCAATGAAGGAGTCACTAATGAACTTAATAAAATGATTAAACCGCTTGTAAGCAAAGTTAAAAATCTTAAATTCGGTTTCATTGCAACTCCTTTTTGGGATGTTTGATAAGCTTAATTGAGCGAGGAGTGTTTTACAATGCAGCTGCAGCATGGATCAAAAGATAAATTCATCATAAAATGATTTTTTTAAGCGAGAGTGGAGAGCGCTTAATTTAATTAGATTTTTTAAGAGAGCTTTTGTTGATTTTATTTAACCTTCTGGCGAGAATTGACAGGTGTAAAGAATCTGTACACGGGAATTATTCTCAATGAGAGACATATTTCGATTAAGCAAAAGCCAAATAAATATAATTCGCACCACTGGCCGCATTGCTCACAGCACCCGTCGCAGCAGTAGTAAATCCTCCCGCGGTGAAGGTAACAATCGAAGTGTTCACTTCAGCCGCGGCCGTGTTGAGCACAGAATAATAACTCGTGCCTCTCTGAGAATCTACAATCAACCAATCACCAGCAGCGTCGGTGCGTTTGATAAGAGCAAACTTGGCTGTTTTTGAACCAAAACCACAATCTACGTTCACGCTGCCGCTCGCAGATCCGGTATAAGATCCTACTTTTGAAATCCCAGCCTTTGTGGCAAATAAATAATTCATGTATGTTTGAGCTGAAATATTTAAATAGTTAGTTGCATTGTATCCCACACTAAAAACTTTATTGGTAGGATCTGTATTGGCCCAATGCTGAAAGGCATAGGCCATTGAATCGGCGTTCATGACGAGATATTGAGTGTTACCCAAGCCTTTATGGTAAACAACAAAGTTGCCACCACTCGAACGAATTTTAACAATCATCATTTCTGGAACTGCGGCCAGACTGTGATTAAATGTTTGGCTAGTCGAACCGCTCCCAGTGTAGCAAACAATGTCAAACACTCCAGGGGCTCTTTTAAAATGGTAATCCACCCAATTGCCACCATCATTAAAGTTAGCTGTATTGAGTAAGACTCCATTCATCGTATCAAAACCTGTATAAGTCGTCCCTTCCGTTTGCGCAAAACTATCGGTGGAACAAAAGTAAGGAGTATTTCCTCTCACACGATCCAACATGTATTTACCTGTGGTGCTGCGACTGAGATGAAGAACAAAATCCACATAAGGAACAGCACTCGTGATTTTTCTTGCCGTAGAATTGGAGGAGTAAAGAACCGCATCAAAAACATCGGTGCTGTTTGTTGGAGGTTTATTAGGGCGACGAATCGCCATAAAAACATAAGTGGAGGAAGCGGTTAATGTTGTGGCATCAAATCCCGTTGGACTCGGATTTAAAGTTGCAGCTGCAGTGTCACCACTGCTATTATTGGGATAAAGTTGCAAATCATTCGCACCAAAAGTCATCCCTCTCATGCTATCGACTAAAATCCAATTTCCAGTCGTTGAAGAAGCTTTCAATAAAACAAGTTGAGGTTCCCACCCTAAGTTAATAGTCGCATTTCCGCTGGCATTGGAGGTAAAACTTGAACATTGGATCATGCCATCAGCAGCCGTGTTATGTGCAAACACATAAGCCACAAAAGTTTTAGCGCTGGCATTAAGCAGTCCACTAAAGTCATTAAAATAAGTTGAAGTCACACCCACGCTGGGATCCGTTGAACCAATGACATAAACATTAGAACTTCCTGCGCTGGTATTATTATTAAAGTAAAGCATATTGGTGCCAGTTGAACGATGATAAGTCACCCAAGGGTAAGTAGTGGTGTCATTGGTGCATTTAACAATGATCAAACCAGGAACTGAACCCAAAGAATGAGCAAATTGTCTTGTTGAAGATCCATCTCCAGTCCAAGTAACGACATCAAAAAAATTGGGAGCAATTCTATAAATCCAAGAAGCAAAGGGGGCTCCTGTATAATTAATGGCGAACTCACCACTATTCATGTTGTAGCCAGAGGAAGTAAAAGGTCCAAATCCACCAATACCTCCACCTTGTGCATTCACACTTGTTGAATCAATAAAGTAAGTCGTGGTTCTTTTAGTATCAAAAAAATAATTATTATTTCCTGCTTGTCTGATTTTAAACCAAACCATCCCACCTTTACCGAGAACATCTATACCGCATGCAGCAGTTTGGGCCCCACCATTACCTGTATACAAATAAGTAGCAAAAACATCATCTACATAAGTGACTACGGAATTGGTGACTCTTTTTTTTATGAAAGCAAAAGAAATAAAACCACCAGCACGAGCCTTGAGAGGCCAAACCCATTGCATGAATCCAGAAACCGAAAAGAGAGAAAACAATTTTAAAAATTTTCTGCGTGCTAAAAAGGGAGGTGGATTTTGTGAACAAGAATTTTGAGATTCCAAATGAAGAGTCCTCCAGAGATAGACTTACAAACTCAACCAAAGACAAAAGTCGAGTCTTCAATCATCTTATTAGATCACAAAACCAAAATGAATTCCTTATACATTTAAGAGGGTGGTGGTCATTAACAGACAGAGGTCTTGTTGTCTCAACTTGAGCCAGCTCCGAAGACTTAAAAAAGGAGGCCTAGGTTTGGAGACTTTTATACGTTTTAAAGCCCTTGTTTGCTTTTGACTTCATTCTCAAATTGGCTTTTGATTTAATAAGTTTTAGAAGCCTTTTAGATAAAATCATTCACCCCCTGCAAATTGTGGAGCCTTGATGAAAAAATTATTGTTAATCACCCCGTTATTAATCGCAGCTTGTTCTTCTAACCCTCATAAAGCCGAAGAAATTGATACAAAGATTGAAAAATCTCAAAATGTGGGCACTGATGCAGTTATTGGAATTAAAGATGGCAATATGATTTATCAAAAAAAAGTTCTCCTCAGTGAGGAAATCAGAACTGCCACTATCACAGCTCGTGAGCAAGAAGCTAAACTCTATGGCGGTCCAAGATATTTTGATAACAATGGATTGATTGGGGCACTCAGAGATTGCCGCTCTAAAGTGGCCGCCCTCTCTGGAGATAAACTTCAATGGACTGAAAAAAGAGAGTATGTGATTCCTGAAGAAGACAATATTAAAATGGGTCTTGATGAGCAAGGGAACCTTGCAGGAATTAACGAAGAGTTTTTAAAAGACAGGCTCGCAAGATTTAAAGAGTATCAAAAAGTTCTGATGCAAAGAACTGAAGAAATGGAAAATAAAATTGCGGCCTGCAACGCAGAAGTCGGGCTCTCTAAGAAAAAAGCAGAAGCAAATAAAGAGCCCTAAAATTTAATTACGGGTTCCAGTTTTGAGCATGGTCGGCCCAAGTAAATTTTTTGAGTTCTGATTGCACAGTCTCAATAAAATTTGTGAGGGCGATCTGATCGCTAAACGAAACATAATGCAATGATGAGAACGAGTGCTTTCCATCAGTGCCATCAGATTCTAATTCCACACTAAAAAACACATAAGGCAAACGCTTGATGGTTTCTTTGCCTTCTTTTTTAAGAGTCACAAGAGTGGGCATATTGATATAAAGTGGCATTTCGTTGGTGGTGGATTTTTTTAAACTTTTTTGAATCTCTTTAAGAGTGATGTCGTTATCTTCTTGCGAAGGATCTCCCCAAATCAAACCACTGTAACGATAAGTTAAATTCATATGAATAGAAGTGATTCTTAAATTATAACCATCTTTTGAAACAACTTCATTGAGTGAACCACCCTGTGGACCATTCACATAGTTCCATTTAAGGGATTCTTGATCAATCACCACCTCGTGATGTTTGTCTCCAGCATGTTTTTTAGAAGGTGCCGCAGATTTTTTAGCCTCTTTTTGAGCGGTTTTACGAGGGGCTTTACCTTTTTGAGAATTCTTAGCTTGATTGTTTTTAGACATCACCTGCTCCTATTTTAATAATTTTTAATTGAACTGGTATTAATTAAGACTTCTTGCCAATACTCTACATAAATCCTTAAGGCAAGAGGCATAATATTCTAAACTCTAGACTTAAGTATTAAATCTACCTTCTAAGGTCGAGTTTTCATGAACAAGGTCTCTTCTCATGTTTCAATCTACTGATGAGGTACAAAAAATGAATACAGAGGCCCCAATTAACCAGCCCAGACGTAAATTTTTAAAGTGGTTTTCATTTCTAACGAGTTCCTCTTTTATTCAAAGTTTATGGTCATTCAAGGCTCATGCTGGTGGATTTATACCGTTTTCATTTTTCAAAAAACAATCAGTATCTGGTTCAGGTTCAACCACAACTTATATTGAAGACCTCTTTGCGGTAAATATTTTTACAGGCAATAGCACAACTAATAAAATAACTAATAATATAAATTTGTCAGGCAAAGGGGGGTTGGTTTGGATTAAACCACCTGCTTCAGCAGATGCTCATGCCTTTTATGATACTGTCAGAACAAGAGCTAAAACAATTTCAACTTGCCATGGCACAGGATTAAGTTCTGAATTTGATGTGGGTGCGGGTGGAGATGTGGCCTCATTTAATACTGATGGTTATACTATGGGTAATTCAAGCACCTTTCATGTTAACGATTCGGGTTTAAAAATTGGAGCTTGGACTTTTAGAATGAATGCCAATTTTTTTGATATTGTAACCTACACCGGAAATGGTGTTGCAGGTCGAACTGTCAATCATGCTCTCACTTCTGCTCCAGGTATGATTATGATCAAACGAAGAAATGCCGCTGCTGTTACTGGTTGGGCAGTTTGGCATCGTTCAGCCACAGGGGATTTATGGTTGAATGCAACGAGCATTCAAAATAGTTCTTATGTTCAAATTCAATCAGCCAATGCCACAACTTTTACATTAGGGAGTGGTGTAGACGTTAATGCAAATGGCGGAACCTATGTGGCCTATCTTTTTGGTCACAGTGCCAGCGCTGATGGTTTGATCAATTGTGGAACTTTTGTTTCGGATGCATCAGGAAATTCAACAGGAGTCACTTTGCCCTGGGAGCCTCAATTTATAATGATGAAGTCAATAGATAAAGCCACTGATTGGATTATGGTGGATTCAGTGAGGGGATTGCCCGTGCAAGGAAATGTGAGATCACTTTTTGCAAATTTATACGCAGCTGAAAATTCCACAGTTGAGCATATTAAAGTCAATCCCACGGGATTTACGGCAAGCGGAGGTGGACTTGCGGTGAGTGGTAATTATATTTATGTGGCAATAAGAAGACCTCATAAATCGCCCACATTAGGAACTCAAGTTTACAATGCAATTGCAAGAACTGGAACTGCGGCTGCTGCACAAATTACGGGAGTTGGTTTTGCTCCCAGTTTATGTATAAGTGCAGAGAGAGTTATTGGGGGATATCAAAAAATATGGAGAGATAATCTTAGAGGGTTAAATGCACTTTTTGAATCTAATGCGAGTTCTGTTGAAAATCTAGATACACCGAGTATTTCTTCATTCGATGCTGACGGTGTAAGTGTCACAGCTGATAATGTAGGTTCATATTGTAATACAATAAATGCGAGTGGAAAATCTTATATTAATTGGTTTTTTAAAAGAGCTCCAGGTGTGTTTGAAATGGTAAACTTTATTGGGGACTTGAACAGTAATAGAAATATTGTACACAATTTATCTGCAGTACCAGAGTTGCTAATTTGTAAAGCAAGAACCAGTGGAGGTGGTAGGCCTGGGTGGTATGTTTCAGGAAGTGTTCTAGCAGCAAACAGTTATCTTTTATTAAATACCACAGACGCTTATAATCCTTCCCCTTATTACACATATTTTTTTGGGACAGGTACACATACAAGCACAACTTTTATGGTTGGCAACGGAAGTGAAAATAATCAAACTGGAGAGAAATATATAGCCTATCTTTTTGCTTCAAAAGTAGGAATATCAAAAATTGGATCATTTATCGGAAATGGTTCATCACAGACAATCAATTGCTCGTTTACGACAGGTTCAAGATTTATCATGATAAAAAGAACGGATGCTGTAGGGGATTGGTATGTATGGGATTCAGTGAGAGGTTTGAATGCATCAACTGAGCCTCACAGTTCAATGAACACAGCAACTAATGAAACATCCACAGATGACAGTATTGATTCTACAAGTACAGGATTTATTGTAAAACAAAATGCTGCTACTAACGTGAATGTGAGTTCTGCAAATTATATTTTTCTCTCATTTGCCTAAGGATCATTTATTTCCAAACCCCGGCGTCCCAGACTTCGTTTTCGGGAGCGGAGAGATAAAAAATCTTCATAGGCGAGCCGCTCTGCAATTTGTTTTTAGACTCTTCGGAGAGGTAAAAATTAATATGATGTAAATTGCCATCGGGGTTAGGACCCGAAATGTCAAAAAGCTCATTGCCAATACTTAAGGCGAATAAAGAACTCTTGGCTTCAAAAATATCTTCAGAATAAAAAGTGATTTGGTAATTTAAGCAGGTGTTAGTCAACTCAGGAGTTCTTTTTTTAAATCCCATATAGCGACTTTTATGAACTAATTGAGCCTGCAGAGTTTGCGCTAAAACTTTTTGAATTTGTTGACTTTGACCAGACGAAATTTGACCAGAAGAATTTAGAGAAGTGAGGGCTTGATTTTCTTTTTTGTGCGCAGGAAAGATCACCGACTGTAAAAAGTTCTGAGTTAAAAACTTTGGCTCTCTTAAATAAAGAGCGTTGAGATAGATTTTTCCAGACTCAGTTTGATCAAAAATAAAACGCATTCCTCTGAGTTCTTTAATTCCATGAATATCTTTTACAGGAATTTTTAAAGTTTGTAAGAGATGGTGTTTACCCGCTGGACCCAGCAAGTTTAAATATTTTGAAACTTTAAGAGGTTCTGACAACTGATTGTGAATCCCCGCAAACTGAATCGAAAAATCAAGACTCTCAGGCGTGTCTTGATCCGCCAAACCTAAACGCATTTCAAAAAAACCATCACTAGGAAACTCCGGAGCAAATTCCTCATCGCCCCAATTAAATTGCGCGTAAGTATTTTGAGAAGCTTGCTTCCAACTGAGTTGCGAACCCACCACAACCGACTCATGCTCTGGTATCATCAGGGGTTTATACTCAACTTGAGAGAGCGCGGGAAGGGTGCCGCCTTTAGGTGTTAAAAAAAATGTTTCTAAAGGGAGAGAGTAACGATCGTATTCTTTACCTAAAGAAACATAGCTACGTTCGATAGTTGTCATTTCTTTAAGCTCTTCTTTAATGGGATAAAGAGGATCAAAAAACTGCACCAACTCAGGATGAGCCACTTCACCTAAATAGTTTTTAAAAAAGGGCACAGCGGTTTCAATGGCGATTTGTCTCTGAAGAGTGCTGCCTGGGTAAAGTGGAAACAGCGGAGTGTGATTAAAACAATTTAGACTGTCTGAAGTCTGCCACTCAGTATTAAAAAAATTATGGTTGGTGCCCCAAATAAGCATGGCTGATTTAGGAAAATGAACAGACTCAGAATTGCGTAAGGTCATACGATCAAAAACTTTAATGCCATCTAAATGAGGCACATCTTGATCACATGCAGGCAATAAAACATTCCAAGCCACATTCACTGGGTTCATCATGCGAAGCGCTTGTCCATCAATGGGGGCCATTTCAAAAATGGCTTTAAATTTGAGAGGGCCAATTTTGGAATACCATTTTTCTTGAAGATCGGTGTAGAGGTTCAAGGCCGCTCGAACTCCTTCTCCCCCTCGAGAGTGGCCTATTAAGCCCACTCGACTCAAATCAATTTTTTGAAAGAGCAATGAAGCCAATTCGCCCTCTTTATTGAGACCTCGATTCCAATCTGAAAGCAATTGCAAATGTTTTAAGATCAATCGACCGCGAGCCAAGGTCAACCCGGAGTCATTTTCAATTCCTTCACCGCAGCTGATTCCTAAATTGGCGTTGACTGAAACTACAAGAATTCCATTTTTAGCCAGCTCATTAGATAAATATTCAAAGCCCAGATGATTTTGAACAACGCTGTAATCACCGCTGCATTGGTGCTTCATGGTGTACTCGCAGCTGTTATCCAACCGCGGAAAATCATTCGATCCACAAGTGCTGTGGTTTCCGTGCATGATCACAATCACGGGAACTTTATTAAGAGCTAAGGGAGCAGGGTTAGAATGAGTTGCAAGAGTGGGATAATAAACTCGTGCCCAGAGTTCTGTAGGGCGATCTTTTAAAATATCTGAATAAATTTGAGGATCTAAATGATAATCAAGGTGCTGGGCCTGATAGGGCACTAAGGATTCAGCATGAGAATTTTGTAGGAATAAAAAAAGAAAAAAAAAGAAAGGTAGAAAATATTTAAACATCATGTTTAAAGCAATTGTCATTTTCGACCCTTCTTAAAGAAAATACATCTGATTCTGTTTTAAGGAATTAGAGGAAGTCCGTTTTTAAGTCACCAAGTAATGTACCAAAATGAGGGGTAAATTAAAAAAAACAATTAATAGACTCAAAAAAGGAGAACTTTAATCTCCTCCAGGGGAGTCCTTTTTGGCTTTATAAATTCCCTATAGAGGCTTTTTAACTAAAACTTAGACAATTAAGAAGAGGGCATTGAAGAGAAAATTTTATTAAATGTCATTTTTGAATCTAGGATTATGATATAAGTAGCTGAATATATTGAAAAACAAAGATTTTGCTAAAGTTTTATTTAAGTTTCAAGAAAGAGCTCAGATTGTACGCCAATTTTGCAAGAAACTATTCTTTTTTTTCACTGCAAATTTAATAATTTTTGAGGCTTCCATGGTAAATTTCATTCACAAGCAACTTTTTATGATTGTCACTATGTGCACTCTTTTATTGAATCCAGCAATGGCTCAAATGTTTTTAAAACATGGCGAGCTTGATGGACCACCAAGCGCTTTACCTCGATACAATCCTGCAGATAAATATGCTTTTAGTTATTTACAATCGAGTAAACACAATTCTCAATTTTCAATTACACCCCTTGAGCTTGAGCAAGGTTTGCGTAGCAAAATACATGCTGTTCCTGAGTTTAAAATAATAAAAAATGAAGCTAAACGTTTAGGTGTCAAAGTCTATTTGTTTGGTGATTCGGCCTTAGCTTTCGCCAATTATGTAAAATCTGATTTGTTAAGTCAAAAGGGTGACCATAGTTATATTCTTGAAAAACTGGATTATGATTTTAAAAATATATTTTATTCGACTCAAGTAATGGAAGTCATTGTTGATGGAAACGAATCTCAAGTTAAACAAATGTCAAAATTCATCGAGAGTCAATTTGCTCAAATATTTAATCGTAAAATGCCAGGAAGTAAAAAAGTTGTTTGGGATGTAAGACCATATAAAACTGCAAAATCAAAAATCGGAGCGGCTGATTACAGAGAAGCTCTTTTAGAAAATCATGAATACTTAAATCAAAATTTAGACTCAGTCGCTACGGGATTGATAGACATTACGGAAGATCCAGATAATTTAATAGTTTTAGATTTGCAGGATATGAAATCAAAAGAAAATAAATTTTTAAGAGATTTGGCTGCAGAAAAAATTATTTTTTACCGCTCAAGGCTTCATGAAGAAACACCCCTCTATGAGGCTGGAATCAATCCTGAAATTATCTCTGTGATTAAAACTCTCACGAGGACGTTTCAGTTTGAGCTTTATCTTGAAGATTCCACATTGATTCAAATAAAAAATATTATTTTTGAATTTGATCCAAATGCTAAATTAAATCCACAGGCACAAGCTCAAATCATTCATTTAGGAAAAAACCTCATTCGTCATGCGGCCAATGCTGAAAAAGCATGGGACGCCCTAGAGAAACTTGGTTTGCGCAAAAAATTAAGTAAATTTGATAGCGCCTTCACTCCAGATGCATTGTCTTGGTGGCTCTATAAAGAGCCTCTTCGCAGAGTTCAGCTTGCCAAAGAGCCTTCTCAAGAAAATGGAAACTACAAACTCGGCAAATCTGCTAAAGAACTCAGTCTTAATTATGTGGTTTATGATGCACAAACTTTTGAAAACTTCGAGTTAATCAATAAGTCTCTAGTAGATGATCCAAAACTCTTTTTAGGAAAAGATTCAAAAGATAAAACCAAATCGCTCAATTCAATGGGGTTTTATACTAAAGTTTATGTTCCAAAAATGACTTTAAATCCCTTAGAAATTAAATTTCAAGTGAACCCTCTAGCTAAAGAAGGTGCTGATTTTATTTTAACTTCTGATGGGGGTTCTCAAGTTAAAAATAAAGTAATTATAAAAAATAAAGCGGCCTTGATTATTGCCTCTGAAAACAATTTAGGTTGGCTCGATTATTTTAGAGAATTTTATGAAGAAAAAGAAAAACTCTACGATAATTATTATAATCCCAATTTAAAATCTCGTCTTAAAAATCTCTTTACATCTAAACAACCTCTCGATTTTTACAATCAAGAAGATTATTTAAAATCTTCTCGCATTAAGCAAAAATTAGAACGAACTAAAACTCAGATTTCTCCTGAAGAAGAAGCTGAAGTGGTTAAAATTGTAAAAGAAGGAATCGAAAAAGCTTTAGATTGGCAAAAAGTAAACCCTAATTACGGGGGAGCTTTTGATCAACTTTTTGTAGATTGGTTTGCTCTTCCTCAGTCGTTTAAATACCCTGATGTGCTCAATGAAGTGATCGATGAGATGCCCAACTCAGAGGATCTTATTTATAAAGTTTTAAAGTACAAACATTGGTCTGAGTACAATTTAGTCAACGAAAAGCTTATGATTGATAAACTCAATGATAGCAACTACCGCACTCGTTACAGACTCATGTTGCACACTTTAAATTTACCAGAATGGAATTATCGACCTAAAGTTTTTATTGAACTTTATAAAAGAGATTCTTTTAACTTTCTTAATTTCTTTAAAGAAAAATTCGATGATCCTAAATGGACAGACTTTCCGGAAGTGATGGAGCATGTTCTCTCTTATGCAGATGATAAATCAGTGACGGATGGTGCTATGTTTTTGCGCAAAAAACATTGGACTCGCCATCCTTATTTGATCGAAATGTACCTCAAAAAACATGAGAAGTTTGCAGAAAAATCCGTGATCATGAGAAAGCTCCTCGCACTTGATCATTGGCGATTGCAGCCACAACTCGTGGCCCTCGTGCAAGGAATTGGAGATGAAACCGTGAATGTTGAAAATCTTTTTGAGGCCTTTGCTCAAGGGCGCACAATTAAGAAGCCTGATGCTGATGATTTGACTTGCAAAGTGGTGTTTGAGAAGTAGCATAGAGTCTTCTTTATAAAGGAGACTCACTTTTATGCGCATTCGACAAATGGGATTTTCATCGCGGCTTAAAGCTCATAAAAAAATACTCACACTTGAAACTCTCAAGTTTATTGTGGAGTTTCATAAAGATCAAAATGCCAAACAAGCCGCCCTACGCTCCGGCATCCCAGAAACCTATGCCTCTCGTCACGGGCAGTGGCTTAAAAAACATCCCATTGTACAAGCCTCCTTTGAAACCGAACTTGACGCGCGCGAAATGCGAAATTTAGAAAAATCCCTCTCTGAAATTGACCGTCAGATCGAAATCTGTAAAGAGATTCTAGGACTTCAAGAATTTTAATCAAACTAGGTGACCCCTTTGTACGAACTGCGCTCCTATCAAAAAGAATCTGTGCAAATGACCCTCAAGCATTTTAGGCAAGAGAAATCTCCGGCCGTGCTTGTGCTGCCTACAGGTGCGGGTAAAAGTTTAGTCATTGCTGAATTAGCCCGCTTGGCGCGGGGGCGTGTTTTGGTGATGGCCCATGTGCGTGAGTTGGTGGATCAAAATCACGCCAAATATATTTCTTTTAATTTAAAGGCGGGAATTTATTCTGCAGGACTCAATCGCAAAGAAACTTCAGATAAAGTTATTTTTGGGAGCATTCAATCTATTGCAAGAGCTGAAGAAGATTTTTTTGAAGATTTCTCACTCGTTGTGATTGATGAATGCCATCGGGTCTCTATGCAAGGGGAGACTCAATACTTGCAAGTCATCACCAAATTGCAATCTCGCAATCCTCAACTTTGTATTTTAGGCTTAACGGCCACGCCCTATCGCTTGGGTTTGGGTTGGATTTATCAACACCACTCGACAAAAAAAATTGAAAGAACTGGCGAAGAGCGTTTTTTTAAAAAATGCATTTATGAACTCTCCATTGGTTACTTGATTAAAAATAAATTTCTCACGCCACCGGTTAAAATTGATTCGCCCGTGGCTTGTTATGATTTTTCAAGCCTAAAGTTAGAGGGTGGGCGTTTTGTTCAGGCAAAAATTGAAGAACTTTTAAAAGATCAAAAGAGAATCACGCCGGTGATTATTAAAAACATCGTAGAAATGTCTCAGGAGCGTCAAGGTGTGATGATTTTTACAAGTTCAGTCAATCATGCCATTGAAATCATGAAGTGCCTGCCGCCTCTTATAGCCGCTTTGGTGACGGGTGAAACTCCCGACGAAGAGCGCGATGAAATCATTAACGCCTTTAAGCAAAAAAAACTTAAATTTTTAGTGAATGTTTCGGTGTTAACTACAGGTTTTGATGCGCCTCATGTGGATGTGATTGCGATTTTGCGCCCAACGGAGTCGGTGAGTTTGTACCAACAAATTGTGGGTCGAGGTTTACGATTGAGTCCGCAAAAAGAGGACTGTTTGATTTTAGATTATACGGGGCAGGACCACGATATATTTTCTCCAGAAATTGACGAGAATAAACCCAATAGTAAGGCGGTGCCTGTAGAAGTTCCATGCCCCCAATGTGGAGTGATCAATCATTTTTGGGGCCTCAAAGATGAAGAAGGCGAAATTGAAGAACACTATGGTCGCAAATGCCAAGGAGCCTTTGAAGACCCCGTCACTCATGAGATTGAAAAATGCAATTTTAGATTTCGTTTTAAAAGATGTGAACAATGTGGATCTGAAAATGATATTGCGGCTCGCATTTGCACCTCTTGCCAGTTTTTATTAGTGGATAATGATAAAAAACTCAAAGAGGCCATGGCTCTTAAAGATGCCCATGTGATGAAGGTTGAGACCATGCAATTTAAAGACAGCTTTGATAAAAAAGGTCAATTAAGGCTTGAGGTGCATTATTACGATGTGGATGCGCAAGTTTTAAAGGAGTATTTTTATTTAAGCAGTCCTCAAGATGCGCGCGCCTTTTATTTTAATTTTACCAGAATGCATTTGCGGATTCCGGAGCAAAAACTCAATATAAAATCCGTGGGGGATGTGCTGAATTTACAAAATAAATTTAGAAAACCCCTGTTTGTGATTGCTCGCCAACAAAAAAAGTTTTGGAATATCAGAGAAAAAATATTTGAGTAGACCTTCGGCCTTAAGTTATCGTATGAAGGGTGCTGCAAATCTCCGTTTTAAAGAAAGCAAAAAATGTCTGAGCAAAATTCCGAAAACAAACCGCCTCCCGCTAAAAAAGTTAAAGTGGATCCTCTTCAAGGTAAAACCCTTGAACAAATTCTTAAAGAACTCGTGCATTTTTACGGTTGGCCTTATCTAGGCAAAGAAATCGACATTCGATGTTTTAATCTGAACCCTACGATCAATTCGAGTCTTAAATTTTTAAGAAGAACACCATGGGCTCGCACCAAAGTTGAAAAACTCTATTTGGATTATTTTTATGAACAACGTCGTCGTACCAAAGTTTGAAGATCTTGAAGCTCTTGCCAACACGCGCATGCCCTATGGGAAATACAAAGGTCTTGCGCTGATTGATTTACCAGAACCCTATGTGGTGTGGTTTTATAATAAGGGCTTTCCTAAAGGAGAGCTGGGAAGACTCTTGGCCCAGCTCTATGAAATCAAAGTGAACGGATTAGAGGACTTAATAGCGCCTCTTAAAGTGAAAAGACAGATTCTTTTTTAAGATGGTAAAACACTTCATAAGTGGCTCTCACATCGGCAAGGGCATTATGGGCGTTTAAAAGTTTTTTAGAAAAACAAACTTGATAAAGTTCTTCAAGCTTTGGCCATTTGTAACCATAGTTACCTGGAATTTTGCAATAATCAGTGGCGCTTCTCATAGTGCAAAAAGTGGGAAGTTTAATTTGATGTTCGAGTTCGTTCCGTAAGAGTTCACATTGCACAATCGGCAAATCAAAATGCACATTATGACCAATCAAATGAGTGGCGTTTTTCATGTCCTCTTGAAAATGCTTAAGCACTTCTTTAATGTCCACGCCTTTTTCGAGAGAGATTTCATTGGTAATTCCATGCACGCGGCTGGCTTCTATCGGAATAGGCACATCGACTTTTACGATATAATCGGCTTCCTTAATCACGTGCCCCTCTTGATCTGCTAAGAGCCAAGAAAGTTGCACAATATAGGGCCAATTGTCGGTTTGAGTGTAAGGAGCTTTATAGCTTTTAGGAAGACCGGTGGTTTCTGTATCAAAAAATAAGTAATTCATGCTGTACCTCATTCATCTTCAGCAATTATCAAGCTCTTTAAGTGGGGGCAAGAATAAATCAACTTTTTTAAAATTAGGACTTCGCAAAATTAAGTAGAAGGCTGTAATTTTCAGTTTGATCTGCAACTTTTAAAGCATTGATATATTTTTTTCTAATTTCTCCATCTTGATTTAAGTTAGAAGAGCTCCATGAAAAACTTTTCTCTCCAAGGATTTGCATCAGTAAATCAGCAGCCAGTCTTGAGAGTCGGCCATTGCCATTTGGAAAGGGATGAATCAATACAAGACGGTGATGGAAGCGAATTCCAATTTCTTCATTTGAATATGTTTTGTTTTGTATCCAAAATTTAACATCATCCAAAAGAATTTTAAGATCGCTTTGTATGCGATTTGGTGAGACTCCAATATTTGTTTGTCTTTTTCTGAATTGTCCGGCCCAATTCCAGGTATCGCCAAACATTTTTTTGTGGAGAATGCAAATGCCACTCACAGAGAGTAATTCTTTTTTGAGTGTTCTGCTTCTTGAAGCCCAGAGAAAAGCTTTTGCAATATTTTGTTCTTCATATTCATTTAATTCGCTTTGTAAAGTTAAGTTTGGAATGAGTCCTTGTAATATCTCCTCATCAATGGGTGTTGCTCCTGGAATATTTTTAAGTTTCATTTCCAAAACCTTCGATCAAGTTTTTCTAGTAAATCATGAACTAATTTTTTATGAAGATCTTTTTTAGACTGAGTAGAAGTCGCTTGGTTTTCAAGTTTCATTGTGGAGTCCACAGAATTTAAAATTTCATCTGCTAATTTGTGCGCTTGTTTAGTTAAAATTTTATCAAAACTTCCTTCTTTTGGAATGAGAATATAAACAAATTCACAATCAAGGGCCTCCGCAGCTTTTTGCATAGTTTCAAGGGTCACTTTACCAGAGACTTCATCCTTTTGAATTCTCTCCACACGTTGTTTGATAACGCCCATTCTTAAACCTAAATCCTGAAGCGACATCCCTAGTGACTCACGAATTTCTTTAATCCATCCTTGTTTGGGTCTGCGGATGTAAGGAGTGATCTTTTCAATCCGTTCAAAGTTTTTATCTAGCTGAGCTCTTCGCAATTTTTTGAGTTTGATCATATATTGGTTCTCCAACTCTTTTTAAAAGTCCACACATAGGTAGATTCTAAGTCATTTTATGTCTATATAAGGATAGACAATAACCACTGCAAAGTCTATCTATATATAGACTTAAGTATGATAAAGAAGCTAATTATTTATCCCAAACCTCAGATTTATAAAAATAAAACCAAGTCGAAAAAATCAAGAGATGTCTAACACTCATTTTATGACTAACAGTTCTACAGGGATAAGCCTTAAAAACGGGGTTTTATTGAATGTGAAGCAGGGCAGGCGCCCTAAGGGGTGGCACCTGAATTGAATTAGGCTCCTCTGTTGGAGAGCTCTCATTCACAACCCTCTTGTTCACATCCATCTTGTTCAAATCCATCTTGGGGGTCTCAGTTTAAAGGAGTCGCCTCGATGAATCAAAAATTCATCCTTTTTATTTTATCAATGACCCTGTTTTTGTCATCGCAGTCAGTTTATGCGGTGAACTTATGCAGCTGGCTCTTTCATAAAAAACCTGTGGCTGTCGCCCTCCCCCTTAAAAAAAACGCCGAAGAGATTACAGACCTTAAGAGTTTTGGCCTCGCCATGACGGAGGGGATGAATCTGAATCCGGGTCAAACTGATTTATTTGAGATCTACCGCCAGATCTTTTTTGGCAATCCCATTACGGATGTGAAGCAATACAATTTAGATTCGGTCTTTGAATTCTTAAAAAAGCATCCAGAACTCCAAAAAGTTCCATTTTCAGAAATGAATATTTCTTCTCAAAATAAAATTTATGAAACACCTGAGAACCTCTCAAAATATCTTAAATCGCAATTTCAAACATCGGGGCAAATTCGTAGCAATCTTTTAAAAGTCGAAGCCAACTTAGGCTACTGGAAAAAAATCCTCGATTATCAAGAACCCCTTCCGCCTGAAGGTTTATCTAAAAATGAAATTAAAAATTGGAATCAAAATAACCGTGCAAAATTTGAGAAGTTTTTAAATCGTATCATTTCAAAAACGAACCGAAAACTTTTGGAATTTTTGCAGAGTGAAGACGTAGATTACCAAATTAAAACCAAAATCCTTTTTAAAACACTGCAGACCATTGAATCTTGGCTCAGTAAAAAAGGGAGAAACACTCAGTCCCTTCGCCAAGCCATGGTGGATTTGATTCACACAGTGGGTTTTGGCAATCAAGCCACTTTGGTTTTATTAAAAAGCAAAAATGGCTTGGATAAAATTGAGGGACTAAAAAAAATCCTCGACGAACGTGATAATGTGGCCATGTCTCTTGGTTTTGAAGGTCACTTTCAAGAGCTGCAACAAAAAATGATGATTGATTTTCCAACGGGATTATCTAAAAACGAAAGTCCTTATCATAATATTGAAAAACTCGAACAAGAGGTTTTGAGGGGTCCTTTTGAAAATCAAAATACTGAAGCTCTTAGAGTGCGCAGCCTCTCCCTCCAAGAATCCCCATTTAGATCTTGTTTAGGTGGGTCTGACTGCTCCACAAGAACTTATTTTAGTAAGGCCCTTGATCCTAATTATTATTATTTTACGATGACAGATTCAGATTCTCATTCATCAGGTCATGTGACTGTGGTGCTAGGAGAAGCTAAAAATAAACTGACTCAAGACATTGAAAAAGTGGCCTTTGTCGATAAGGTTCAAAATGTTCCGAATCATTTAATGATTGTATTTTTTAAGGCTGTTTCAATGAGTCTTAAAGAACGAGGGTATTTACTCGCCATTCCAACGGACTTAGGGGGTCATAATGGCATTTCAAATATGGAATCTATTAGTAATTATATAAAAAATGATGTCCTGAGTAAGCTCAAAAACACTTATTTAAAATTTAAACCAGAACCCCATGATTATAATTTTAAAAATAGTTTTTCTCGAGCCAATGATGGGTTAAGCGTTAAAATATTTGATTCTCAATATTTTGAACTGAAATCAAAAATTGAACCCGGAAAAAAATATGTGAGCAGTTTAGCTCCTAAAGATTTAAATAAAGAGAATTTAGTCTCTAGTTTTATCAAACTCAGGGAGTCCTCAGACCCTCAAGATAAACTCAGCTATATTTCTAGTTACTCAGTGGTTAATGAACTGATTAAATATAAATTGTTTTCAAAAGAAGCTTTTGAATCCGACTTAGAGATGTTTATTAAAGACACTCATAATAGTTTTAATATTCGTAAACATGCAGCGATGACGTTAATTGTGAGTCAAGGTACAATCAATAACTGGGTGCATATTTTAGAGAAGTTTAATGAATTGGAAAGACATCAAATTATTTCAGATATTCAACAATGGTCTCACACGAATGAACATTTTAAAAAGAAGTTCTATAATCATTTGTTAATGAATATTTCTAATTTTTATACTTTTTACTATGAAGATCAACCGGAGAATAAAAATGATAATCCCACATTTCATGATTTTTATAACTTGGTAGCGGAGTCTTTAAAAATTGCACATTCTCAAAACCTAGAAGATCAATATTATTACTTAAGAAACCCCAATATGGCGGATGCTCTTTATTTTGCATCTTTTAATGAAGAGGGTGATTTTAAAGAATATATTCAAAATATTTTGAAAAACTCTAATTATCCGATTGAGCTCAGGTTGGAAGCTATTTTAGCGAGCATTCTTCAGTCATCTAAAAATGAATTTGAGGTTTCAAATTTAAAAGAATCTGACTATGTAGCTATAAAAGAGACCTTATCTAAATGGAAAAAATCATCTGATCCAAAGTATAAAGAATTCTTTCATAAATTATCTGTTAAAATTGATGAATTTATTGCGGGGAGTAATCTCGCGGAGTTAAAGAGTTTTGAAAAACTCAAGCTCTTTAATGTGAATGATTTAAATATAGGTGGATTTCCTTATATTTTAGTAGCCATTCATCATCAGCAAACAGAAATAGTCAATTGGATGCTCAGTCATCCAGAAATAGATTTAAAATCATGGCAAAGAAATGGTTTTAATGTTTTAGAGCAAGCAAGGCGTTTTGGAAATCATAATTTTGTAGATCAAATTGAATTAGAACATCCAGAATTAAATACGAAAAATATTAAAACGATTTCATTTGGTTTATCAAATACACCAATAGTTAATTTTGTTAAAATTCCTTCAGGATCTTTTGAACATTATAACTACGGATCTCATTCTATCAGGATTCAGGCCCCTATAGAAATGATGTCTGTGATGACCTCTCAAAAACTATGGTATGATGTGATTCAAATTGGAAAAGATAAAACGAATCTTTTGAAATACATCAATTCAAAACCATCAGCAGAATTTGATTTTAATAAACCAGTCAATCAAGTGAGTTATGTGTTAGTCAGAAGTTGGTTAGAGGATCTTAATATACTTTCAAAACTAGATGATGAAGAAGTTCAAATTAAACTGTCAGAAATTTTACCCGGTCATCAAAAAGGTGATTTCTATGGGCTTCCGACTGAGGAAGAATGGATTTATGTCTCTAGGCTTGAGGGGCTCGTTTCAGGCTCTTATCTATTTGGTTTTAAATTTAATAATATGGATGAGTTTGGCTTAACTTCAGCCAATTACAAACTTGTAAATAAAAATAAGTTTCTCATTAAACCAGTGTTTATTAACGGAGAACCCTTTTATGATCTTTTTGGAAAAATAGCCTCTTGGATGGCTTCTGGTGAAGTTGCTCAGAGACCCCATGATAAACGCTTTAGAGTTTTTGAAAAAAACGACAGAGCCGCTATTAAGGGTGGTTATTTTGCCATGAGGGATTCGTACACATTCAGTTCTCTCAATGTTGAGAGCAAAGAATATAAAAATGAACTTGTGGGATTTAGACTGATCAGAGTCAAGGCAAGAGATATGGAGCAATATCAACCGGAGATAAATCAAAATGAAAAATAGAATTTTTTTAGGATTTTTATCAACCATCATTTTTCTCCAATTGGAATCGGCTCATGCAGTGAATTTTTGTGGTTGGGTTTTTGGTAAAAAAACTGAGGTCGCCACTCTCCCTCCTAAGCAAAATGCAGAGGATATTGTCGATTTAAAAAGCTTTGGCCTAGCAATGACCGAGGGAATGAATTTAAATCCTCATCAAGGGGATTTATTTGAGATTTATCGTCAAATATTTTTTGGAAATCATAATGATGTGGGGCTTAAAAACTTAGATTCTGTAAATGAGTTGGTTAAAAAAAATCCAGATTTGCAAAAAGTCCCTTTTTATGAAGTAGAAATCTCTAGCAACCAAAAAAAATATGAAACACCTGATTCTCTTGCTAAATATGTAAAGTCTCAGATTCAAACAGCCGGACAAGTGCGCAGCAATCTTTTAAAAATAGAGGCGAATCTTGGCTACTGGAAAAAAATCCTCGACTACCAAGAACCCACTCAGCTAGAAGAACTTACTAAAGAGCAGCAAAAAGTATTTTCAAAAAATGCAAAAGCCAAATTCGAAAAGTTTTTAAATAGGATCATTTCTAAAACCAATAGAGAGTTATTGGCTGATCTGAGAAATGAATCGGTGGATTATCAGAAAAAAACTAAAGCCCTTTATAAAACCCTTCAAAAAATTGAGATGTGGCTCACCAAAAAAGGGAGAAATAAACAGGTCATTCGTCAGGCGATGGTGGATCTAATTCACACTGTGGGTTATGGCAATCCAGCCACTTTGCTCTTATTAAAAAGCAAAAATGGTATGGATAAAATAGAAGGCCTTCGTAAAATTCTAGATGAAAGAGATGAGGTCGCTATGGCTCTTGGCTATGATCATCACTTTCAAGAATTACAAAGTAAATTACGTATTGAGTTTCCTACGGGATTTTCGAAAAACGAAAATCTTCAGCAAAATATTGCCAGCTTGGAGCAAGAAGTTCTCGCTGGGCCATGGCAAGCCCTAGATACAGAAATCATTCGTGTGCGGAGTTTGTCTCTTCAAGAGTCGCCCTTTAGATCCTGTTTAGGTGGATCGGATTGCTCTTCGCGGACATATTTTAGCAAAGCCTTAGATCCAAATTATTATTATTTTACAATGACAGATTCAGAACATCATTCTTCGGGTCATGTGACTGTGGTTTTAGGTGAGGCTTTAAACTCTCAGACTCGTCAAAAGCAACAAGTGGCTTTTATTGATAAAATCCAAAATGTTTCAAATCTTATTCTACCCACTTTTTTAAGTGCGGTTTCCATGAGTTTGGGCGAAAGAGGCTACAAATTAGCTCTCCCCATTGATTTGGGGGATCACAATGGCATTACTAATAGTGATGCCACCCATTTTTTTGTAAAAAAAGAAATTCTGCCTCATTTACAAGAAGTATTAATGGATTTTAATCCTCATCAACATAAATACAGTTTTCAGAATAGGTACTCAAGAGCAGAAGATCACCTTGATTTAAAAACCTTTGAGACTCAGAATTTTAAAATTGAAGCTCAACTTAAATCAGGAAAAAAATATCTGAGTTCTTTGGCACCTCAGAACTTAAATAAAGACACTCTCATTCAAAGTTTTTTAAAATTAAGAGACTCTTCAAAAATTGAAGATCAGTTGAATTTTATTTCGAGTTTTTCGGTTGTGAAGGAACTGATAAAAGTAAAATTATTTAGTAAAGAATTATTTGAAGCTGATCTAGAAAAATTTATTAAGAATCCTAAAAACCCATTTAATGTTCGTAAACAAGCGGCCATGAGTATGTTGATGTCTCAAAATAAAATTCAATCTTTGCTCAAGGTTTTGGAAAACTTTAATGAAGCAGAAAAAAAACAGATTTTTAGTGAATTAGAGCAATGGGCGCAATCAAAAGAATACTATAAAAAAAGTTTTTATAGTAATTTGGAGCAAAATATTAATTTATTTTATTCTTTTTATAATGAAGAAAAAGAATTTGTAAAAAAAGAACGTCATTCGGTCCAAGGCTTTTACTTAAAAGTTTTAGAGTGTCTTGCGATTGCACATTCTATAAAATACGAAGATCAATTAACTTATGTTTTACATCCTAATATTGGCGAAGCTCTATATTTTGCAAGTTTTTTTGAAGAGGGAAATTATTTAGCAAATGTTCAAAAAATTATTAAAAATAAATCTCTCCAATTAGAACTTAGAAAACAAGCTTTTTTAGCCTATGTTATTCATTCCTCAAAAATTGATTTTTTAGATTTTGAAATATCAGATTTTAATCAAGATGAGATTTTAGATATAAAAAATAGAATTCAGAGCTGGAGAACATCTAAAGATGAAAAATATGTGGAATTTATGTTTCAGCTCTCTCTTAAGATAGATAATTTAATTTCTGAAGGTGATATTGATTTATTAGAGAAGTTTGAAAAAATTGATTTATTTAAGATCAATGAACTCAATAAGGGTGGTTTTCCGCCAGTTCTTTTGGCGATCCATTATAAGCAAAAAAAAGTTTTGGATTGGATGTTAGCACATCCAGATTTAGATTTAAAATCTTGGCATAGAGGAGGCTTTGATATTTTGGAGCAAGTCCGTCGTTTTGGTTATAATGAGATGGCAGATTATGTTCAAAACCAGAGACCTGAATTAGAGTCTCATAAATTTAAAGTCCCAGAGAGATTAAGCAATGGTTCCCCTCTTATAAAATTTGTTAAAATTCCACCAGGATATATGAAGCATTTTGCTTATGGAAGAAAATCAATTAAGATACAGACTCCCATCGAAATGATGTCTGTTTTGACCACTCAAAAAATGTGGTCTGAGGTGATAGAAATAGGGTCAGATCATGTTCCCAAACTTCAGTTTTTTAACCGATTTCCGAAGCTGTTCTCTAATTCCCTAGTTCCCATTGATAATGTTTCTTATAATGATGTTGTAGATTGGATTCATTCGCTCAATAGACTTTCACAGTTAAATGATCCAGAGATCCAAAAAAAGCTCTCTATGATTTTTCCGGGTCATGAAAGTGGAGATTTTTATGGTCTTCCCACTGAAGCTGAGTGGATTTATGTGGCTCGACTTGAAGGTTTAGCAACAGGGATTTATTTATATGGATCCAATCCCCATGACTTAAATGAGAACTCGTGGAAGATGAGTTCTAAATTTATCATCAATGAGCAAGTGGGATCTAGAAAACCAATTTTGATTAACGGGGAACCAATCTATGATATTTATGGGGTGCTTGGAGAATGGATCGCAGCCCCAAAAGAGTTTAAACTGAGACCTCATGATGAGATCACCGGTGTTGAAATATCCCCTGATGAATCTCTGATTAAGGGAATTAATCTTTCCAATAAGGATCTCGTAAATCCTTTTGGAGCTATTTCAACAAAAAATAAAAATTATGAGGATCACTTAGTAGGATTTAGGCTGATTCGTATTAAAAACCAAGATTATATAAAGGCTCAAGAATAGGACTCTCCCAAGTGGGGTGTCCAATTCGAACCCTTATGTTTAAGTGTTCGACATCCTGTTTTGAGGAGACCTCGCCTCAGGTAAAAGCTAAGGGTGAAAGAGTCAGTTTTTGAGAGAGAGATCAATATTTTAAAGTGGCACCTCTTTTGAAATACTTAAAAAATTAGAACCCTTTAATATTTCCTATAAATGTCCACCCCTTATTGAGGAGACAGTCTGATGAGTCGCAAAATCACCCTTGGAGTTTTAGCTTTTTTGATAGCTATTCAAGCTGATTCAGCACAGGCCGTTAATTTTTGTAGCTGGATTTTTGGTAAAAAGTCTCAAGCGGTCGCTCTTCCACCTAAGAAAAATGCTCACGAAATTAAAGATCTTAAAAGTTTTGGATCTGCCATGACAGAGGGGATGCTTTTGCACCCTGAGCAAGGAGATTTGTTTGAAATCTATCGAAATATATTTTTTGGCAATCCTGCAACGGATGTAGATAGAGCCACCTTAAAAACGGTCACTGACTTGACTAAAAAAAATCCTGATCTTCAAAAAGTCCCATTTAATGAAATTGAAATATTAAACAATCAAAAAGTTTATGAAACTCCAGAGGCCTTAGCCAAATATATCAAATCGCAAATTCAAACGGCCGGTCAAACTCGCAGTAATTTATTAAAAATCGAAGCCAACCTTGGATACTGGAAAAAGATCCTCGACTACCAAGAACCCACTCAGCCTGAGGGCTTAACTAAAGACCAGCAAAAAGAGTTTTCAAAAAAAGCAAAAGCTACTTTTGATAAATTTTTAAATCGAATTATTTCTAAAACAAATAGATATTTGCTGGCTGATCTTAATAACGAAAACGAAGACTATCAAAATAAAACAAAATCTCTTTATAAAACTTTGGAGGCTCTCGAAGCTTGGCTCCATAAAAAAGGCCGCAACACTCAGCCCATTCGTCAAGCAATGGTGGATCTTGTTCATACTGTAGGTTATGCAAACCAAGCCACTGTTCTTTTGTTAAAAAGTAAAAACGGTATGGATAAAATCGAAGGACTCAAAAAAATCCTCGATGAGCGTGACGAAGTGGCTATGGCTTTAGGATTTGCAGACCATTTTCAAGAGTTGCAACAAAAGTTGCAAATAGATTTTCCGACAGGGTTTTCTAAAAACGAAAGCCCTCAACAGAATATTTTGAATTTTGAAAATCAAGTTTTAGCAAGCTCCTCCAAATCCCTTGATACTGAAGTCATAAGAGTGCGCAGTCTTTCTCTTCAAGAGTCGCCTTTTCGCTCTTGTTTAGGGGGTTCAGATTGCTCTACAAGAACCTATTTTAGCAAAGCCCTAGACCCCAATTTTTATTATTTTACCATGACGGATTCTAATCATTTTTCATCGGGTCATGTGACTGTGGTTTTAGGCGATGCTCAAATGCCTAAAAATAATCAATTAGTTAAAGTGGCCTTTGTTGATAAAATTCAAAATGTGCCGAATCATTTGATGATCACTTTTTTAAAAGCGATTTCGATGAGTCTGAGTGAAAGAGGCTACAAGCTGGTTTTGCCTAAAGAGGTGGGGGGACATAATGGATTATCTAATATGGACACCACTCGCCATTTTATTAAAAACGAAATCTTGCCCCATTTAACTGATATTTATACTGAGTTTAAACCTCATGAACACAAATACAATTTTAAGAATAAGTTTTCGAGAGCCAATGATCTTTTAGATGTCCTAGTTTTTGATCCTCAATCTCGAACATCACATGATGTTCTTAAATCTGGTAAAAAATATGTCAGCACTCTCGCTCCTCATGATCTCAGTAAAGAAAACCTGGTTGAAAGCTTTTTGCAGCTGCGTTTTTCAGAGGATTCAAATGATAAATTAAAGTATATTTCAAGTGGTTCTGTTGTGGCCGAACTTTCTAAACTTAATTTATTTACCAGCGAAGAGTACGAGTTTGATTTAGAGAAATTTGCCAAGGACCCTCAAAATTCTTTGAGTGTTCGTAAACAGGCCGCCTTCAGTCTTTTTATTTTAGAAAAAAAAGTGCATAATTGGGTTAAAGTTTTAGAATTTTTTAACGACGCAGAAAAAAAACAAATACTCATGGAGTTGCAACAGTGGTCTCTCTCCAATGAGTTTCATAAAAAGGCTTTTGCAAAAGCCTTAAGTTATGGAAATTATCAATATCATCTTTTTATGGACGGTGAAAAAAGCGGGGATGATAAAAACTATAACGACACTCTTCCTAATTTTTACACAAAACTGACAACTAGCCTTGCAATAGCTCGTTCCACAAAAGCAGAAGATCAACTTAGATACATTCAAAATCCTAAAATAGCTGAAGCGCTTAAGCATACTAGTTTTGAAGAAGAAGGCGATTACGAAAATAATATTCAAAAAATTTATCAGAATAAAAAAAATCCCTTTGAAGTGAGAAAAGAAGCCTTCTTAGCTTATATTGTGGAGCAATCAAAATTTGATGAATTTGATTTTGATGTCTCTGATTTTAATTCAAAAGAGAAAAAATTAATTCAAGATAAAGTTGAGAGCTGGAAAAGCTCTCATGAGCCTCACATTAAAGAGTTTTTAAATAGAATGACTTTAAAGTGGGAAGAGCTGATTTCTTTAGGAGACATTGAAGAATTAGAAAAATTTGAAGAGTATCATCTTTTTAATGTGAACAGTCAAAATATGGGTGGGTATCCGGCTTTTTTATTGGCGATTCATTATCAGAAAAAAGAAGTGATTGATTGGATGCTCAATCACCGTGATTTAGATTTAAAAACCTGGCATCGATCGGGTTATAATATTTTAGAGCAGGCTAAACTATTTGGTTATGGACCTATGGTTGAATATATTGAAGACCTCAAACCAGAATTAAAAACTCAAAATATTTCTGTTCAAGAAAGAGAAGAGAACGGATTGCCAGTTATAAACTTTGTTAAGATTCCTTCTGGAAGTTTCTATAAAGGTGCTTTTGGGGGAGAAATTGTTCGCATCACGCAACCAATAGAAATGATGTCTGTGCTCACCACTCAAGTTTTGTGGTACGATATGATCTCTGTAGGGATTGGTTATGCCAATGATTTCAATAAAGTTCGTTCTAAACCCTCTGAATATTCAGGTTCTCATAAACCTGTAGAAAATGTTTCTTATAATGAAGTCAAATATTGGATAGATGGTCTCAATAAAATATCTCAATTAGACAAACCTAACCTTCAAGCTTTTTTAGTGAGAGTTTTACCAGGACATCAATTGGGTGATTTTTACACTCTTCCAACAGAGGTCGAGTGGGAGTATGTAGCAAGATCAGAGGGCTTAGTCTCTGGAAGCTATTTGTTTGGTAAAACGGCTGAAGGACTTGAAGACTATGCCTGGTCATCTGAAAATGCGAAGGATAAAACTCATCCCGTGGGTGCCAAGAAACCACTTTATATCAATGGTCAGCCCATTTACGATATCCAGGGTAATGTTGCAGAATGGATTTCTTCCATAGAATATAAAGACCGACCTCATGATGAGTTCAGAGATATTCACGCTTCGGCCACGGAGGCTTTAACAAAAGGGGTGTTTTATTTTTATAAAATTCCAATGGCGCGTATTGGTTATGGAGCGAATTATAAAAAAGATTTTAGCAACAGTTTTCTTGGCTTCCGCCTTATCAGAATCAGAAAACCTTAAAATTTACTGATGAAGTTAAAAAATAAAAAACTTTTAGAAAATAACTCATCTTTGTGGAGAGTTTAATCAGTTTTGAGTTATTTTCTCTCTAAGTTGCCTGAGTGAATTCGATAAATTTTCCAAGATTTAGAATAAAGTTTGATGTCACAGCTCTCTCTGGGGTTAAAAGATCTTTTAACCCTTGAGGTATTTCGTGTTTAAGTTTTTCATTATATTAAGTCTTCTTTGTTTTCAGCAGGTTCAAGCAAAATGTCTTTCAGATTTTCACATCCTTCAAAAAAAAGTGAAACATACTTTATCTTCAAAAGACTTGGAGCAGTTGGATCAATACGTGCAAACTAAAAATCCAGCAGATGGCTGGGCCTATTTAGGATCAAAAGGTGATCCCTATGCAGAGGTAGCCTCTAAAGTTTTAGATCCTGATGCTGTTTTTCCTTCTAGCTTTTATAAAAAATTAATTAAGTATCACTGGGTCAATGTAAATGGTTATGAAAAAGTTCGCAGCTCTTTTGATGGAACTGCCATTCAGCATTTTTCTCAGTATGTGAGTTTGTTGAGTTCTGGGTTTTGGCCAGATTCAGATCAAATTTTGCTGAGCTATTTAAAAGCCGTTGATGATCATGATTTGCCGGATCTCACTGTTTTTGATGCCACATGGGAATCCGCAGGTTTTAATCGATTTAAGAGTTGGCAATCACTCAATCATTTGCCTCAAGAGAGAACGGTTTATCCAAGCCGCGCATGTTATGATATTAATAAATACCAAGCACGCAAAATTATTCTCAAAGATCTTTTGTTTGGTGGATTTTATGGCATTAAAGATCTTGAGTCAGAACTTTTTTAGTTTAAAAGCTTGAGTATTTTTTTTGTGTGCACTTCATCGCCTCTCCTCCAAATTCAAGAGCCCCCTTTTTAAAGACGGTTCTTTCGAGGAGAGAGTTATTAGAAATCAAATCTCTGACCCAATTGTTATTATGAACCTCTACTGTGATCTCTGTGGAGAAAGATTCTTGGGCTCCCTTTTTTTGATAGCCTTTTAAAGTTGGAATCGAAACCGTGCTAAATGATTTAGGATCCGCATGGGCTTTGATAATCATGCGGTACTCCCCATTTTGCATTTCAACTTCGTAGGTTCCAGAGCAAGGATCGATTTTGTCTGTATAAGTTAAATCGAGGAGTTGTCCTATCTGAAACTCAGCATCTATTTTTTTGGATTTATAACCAGCTAAATAAGTTTTAATATTCAGAGGTCCCATTTTTAAGACCCCACCTGCAAGGGCGAGGGATTTTCCGTGGCCAACATCATCTGCCTGTAGCCAGACCCATGATTTAGGAAATGTCTTGCCCCAGTTTTTTTCAATATGAGCTGATGCTTGAGAATTAATTTCTGTGGTGGTTCCCTTGGCATCTCTCATTTTTAAATAATAATCAGCATGAGATGAAAGACTTTGTACAAACCAGTGCAGGGGAATGAGGGGCATAAAAGAACCAAAACCCTCTGGTCCCCAATTTTTAAAATAACGACTCCAAGGTTTGCCCTCGCTCAAGCGAGCTTTGACTTCTACTTGGCCTGGAATTCTTAAATCAAATCCTTCTGGAGACAACCAACCATATTGAGGAGCTTCCCAAGTAAAATCCGCATTATTAATGGCGGCCTTTAAACTCAAATCTTTTCCTTGAGTTCTTATAAAAGTTTTTTGCGGAAAGCTTTCAAAAGATTGGGTGGGTTGACCCTCTCCATTTTGTACAAGAATGGCTAAATATCCAGAAGAGCCTTTACCTGTTTTAAACGCTTCATCAGGATTTAGCTGAGTGGTGGTTATTACCGCCACTGAGCGGTGTTCTTTAATATCAGTAAGCCTCACATACCAGCCTTCAAACCACGGACCTTTAGGTGGTGGTGTGTGGGGACCAAAGATTGAAGTTGCGAAGGCATGTTGAGTGTAAAGGTTTGCCACCAAGAAAGAGAACAAGAAAATAAAATATAAGAACTTGCTCTTCATAAATTTCCTAGGGGGCCAATGAGAGTTTTATTAAGCAATAAATTAATTTTTAAAACTGCAAATAGAAGTGTCGTAAATATAAACTCTGTTATTTGCATAAATCGAAAAAATATTTTTTTCAGATTTGGTGCAGAGAGGAGCTGTTAAAATAAAATTTTTTACTTCTGGTTGCAGATAACAAGGTTTATCAAGAATCGTATCTAAGACTGTTTCGCACTGTGTGTTTCTTTCATCGGCATGAGCCATTCCAAAATTTAAAACCAATAAACTGATAAAAACCAAAATTTTATTCATTGAGACACCTATTAATGATTATTTAAGGAACAAATAACTTTGCTTTGGAGCCTCTCTTAGCAACTAAGCCTTATAACGACAAGTTAGGAATTTGTTATTTTGAGAGAGGAACTTAAGAGCTATTTAAGTTGATTAGAGCGGGTGGGAGACTAAAAAATCTCTATTTGAAAGTAATTTTTTAACAGTAAAAGTTTCAATCAGAGGGAGAGAGGATGAACTCCCTCTGATGATAGAAGAAATATTATTTGAGAGCCAAGGCTCTATTTAAATGAACAGGTCGTTAGGTCATAAGTATAAGTTTGACCATCTTTAGAGAAATAATAATTGTCCTGATAGTCTGTAGAACACTTTTGAGCAGAGGTAATAAAATTCTGAAGTTCAAGAGTGAGATTGCATGACTGGTGCATGATTCCGTAAACAGCTGAAGAACAGCTGATGGTTTTTTCTTCGGCATGAACTGAACCTGTTGCTACCAAGATTAAAGATGCTGCTAAAATAAATTTTTTCATAAAGTCTCCTTTAAGGTTGAAAATTAAAATGATGCCTGGGGATAGCAATAAAGTGTTGGAGCCACAAATAGTAATTAAAAAGATCTTGGATTACGCAGCCCTGCCAATGAAGAATTTTTCTAAAATTTATGGTTTAATTTAAAATTGTCTCAATTTGTTTTTTTAAAAAACTATGAAACATAAGAATTTTACAGGAAATTATTTTTAATATTTCGCTTTGAAAAAATTATTTGATCTAGACTTTGGTGAGATCCCTGTTTAACCTTGAATAAATTATTTATGAGTTCATGAACTTTCTTGCGATGGAGTGTAAGTGGGGTTGCTGATTCTAATCACCGATTTGGTTGAGAAGTTAATTCTCATCAGTTTATTTGGGTTATCAATTTGGTCTGTCAGTATTCTCATTGATCGCTATCGTTTATTGAGAAAGCAAACTAAAAATTCTCCTTTTTTAGAACTTAAAGAAAAGGTCTCTCAACATCAGCTTAAAATTTCAAGCAAGCATGATGCAGATTCTTACATTGTAGGATTGAGTGAGGTTCTTCTTAAAACTCATCAAAATCCTGATTCTTTAATGGCAGGTGTATCTAGCTATTCTAAAATTCAAAGAATGCAGCTCGAAAAAGGCCTCGCAGTTTTAGCCACACTGGGATCTAATGCTCCCTTTATTGGTTTATTCGGAACAGTCCTCGGCATTATCAGAGCCTTTGCTTATTTAGGTTCTCAATCAGGCACAGCCAGTGTGATGAGTGGGATTTCTCAAGCTCTTTTTGCAACAGCATTTGGATTGTTTGTGGCGATTCCTGCGGTGATTGGATTTAATCTGTTTAGCAAAATGATTAAAGACTTGATGACTCAAGGGGAGGCTTTGAGAGATCTTTATATTGCTGAACTTAAAATTCCAGACGGAAAAAAATAAGGGGAACTCAAATATGGGCAGCCCCTCAGACTCTTCTCAGTCCTCTGAAGACAGCGCACTCCTCTCAGCCATTAATATCACTCCCTTTGTGGATGTGGTGTTGGTTCTGCTGGTGATTTTTATGGTCACCACACCAGTGCTCATGAAAGATCTTTTAGACATTCATTTGCCTCAAACAAAAAGTGCCGATGGCCCCAGAGTCAACACACTGGCCGTTGTCATCAATAAAAAAGAGCAGATTTTACTCAATGGAGAAATCATCAGTCTGCAAGATCTCTCAGCAAGAATTAAAAAATCCTTGAGCGAAAATTCAGAGGTGAGTCAAGAAACTCAAGCCATTATAAGTGCTGATATTGAATTGCCCTACGGTAAAGTGGTCAGAATCATCGACATTATTAAAACTGCGGGTCTTGAAAAATTCGCTCTTCAAATAGAAAAAATTCCTGACGACGCAACAAGTGGGACAGCTAATCAACAACCGAGTGCGGGTCAATAAATGAGAATTTCAGAGCGCATCAATCAGCCTTTGAATTTATCAATGTTGGTGCACTTTAGTGTGGCTATTTTAATTATTGGAATGTCTTTTTTTAAAATGCATCAAAAACAATTTAAAAAAATTAATTTTACGGTGTTTAAAGAAGAACCGCAAATTCAAGAACCTCCTTTAGTCACAGCCGTTAAACCTCCGCCCCCTCTCGTAAAACCACCAGAAGCTCCTCGAGAGGTCTTTGGCCTGAATAAAAACACACTGACTTCGGATTCTTCTGAAGGCTCAGTCTCTCTTAAACAAGGGAACACCCTTGCCAAGGCCGAAGATTCAGAAACTCTGCAAGCCGAAGATGCAGAGGCATTGCCTGTGCCCACAGAAGAGTATTTAGTTTCAAGCATGCCGATTTTAATTTCTGATGTAAAGATCCCTTATCCTAAAGAGGCTCGTGACGCCAATAAAGAGGGGCCTGTGGTGATGGAATTATTGATCGATGAAAAGGGCCAAGTACGTAATGTTAAATTGCTGGAAGGTCCTGGGTATGGGCTCAATGAAGCCGCCCTTAATGCCGTACGCTCTCTAAAGTTTAAGCCAGCAACTTTAGAAAACAAATCTGTCGCTGTAAGAATTCGTTACACTTATCGTTTTGTATTGGAGAATAAATGAAACTGAGTTTGCGTTTGATGTGGCAAATAATTTTATTCGGCATGGTTTTTCAAGCTTCTCTTTTAGCGAGAGCTGGAAATATCCAAATTGAAGGCACGCTTTATGAAAAAGGCACAAGAATTCCTCTCGCCAATGTGAATATTTTTATTCTTCCTCATAAACTCAAAGCTGTGACCGATGCTAAAGGGCATTTTGAATTTAAAGAAGTACCAGAAGGAGACATTCAATGGGTGGTCAATCTCTCGGGCTATCAAAAATTAGATTTATTGGATAAACTAAAATCATCTGATCCGGCTAGAAAAAGAAAACTCTTTTTAGAAAAAGTCAGCTACTCAAGTTTTGAGACCACTGTTTTGGGAGATAAAAAAAAGATCGATGCCTCTCAAAAAACTCTCACTCAAAAAGAATTCCTCAAAATGCCGGGAGCCAATGGTGATCCCATCAAAGCAGTTCAAAATTTACCTGGGGTCAATCGCACAGGAGGGTTTTCATCTCAAGTGGTGATTCAAGGTTCGGCGCCAAAGGATACAGCTTATGATATTGAAGGCCATCAAATCCCATTAGTGTTTCACTTTGGGGGTTTGACTTCAGTGGTGGTGCCCGAAGCTCTGACTCAAGTGGATTATTTGTCTGCAGGTTATGGGGCTTATTACTCAAGAGCCTTAGGTGGTATTATTTCTTTAAAAACTGATGACACCATTCAATTAGATCGAGAAAAAAAGGGTTTCTTTTTTGTCGACACTCTTAGAGCGGGTGGAATGTATCAAGCGCAGATCGACGAAACGAGTTCAATTTTAATCAGCGGGAGAATGAGTTATGTGGGACTCATTCTCGGTAAGGTTTTAGAAAACAATCCTAAATTTAATTTAACAGTGGCTCCTGAGTTTTCGGATTTAACAGTGATTCACAAAAAAAAGTTAAGTGATCAAGATGAACTTAAAACGGTTTTTGTGGCCTCTAAAGACACTTTGGGATTTTTATTTAAAGAACCTCTGGATCAAGACCCAAGTGTGAGAGGGGCTTTTAAAAGCACCACTCAGTTTTATCGTTTAATTCCTATTTGGAAAAGAAAGTGGGATGAAAGCACCACGAGTCGTCTCTCTGTGGCCTACGGTAAAGATCAAATCAACACTGTTTTTGGCACCAATTATTTTAAACTCGAAAGCAATGTGATTTCAACTCGTGGGGAAATTGAAAAAAAAATCCAACCTGATTGGACCACTCAATTTGGATTCGACAATAGTTATAGCAATGCACAAGTGATCACGCGGATTCCAAAGGTGAATAACGAGGGTGGAGTGACAGATCCTATTGGAACTTCTGAAACTGTCGACCTTAATGTAAAAGCTAAAACCAATGAAATCGGATTGTTTTGGAAAAACGAACTCCTCTTTAATAATTGGACATTCACTCCGGGATTAAGACTGGATCAAATTCGCGCCACTCAAGAAAGCTATTTAAATCCTCGTCTTGAATTAAAAAATAAATTTAATGAAGGCTTAGAATTAAAAGCAGCATGGGGAAGATATGTGCAATCTCCAGAGCCCCAAGAGTCGAGTCAAGAGTTTGGAAATCCAAAACTCAAAGCTCCGCAAGCAGAACATTCTACGATTGGATTTGAACAAGATTTTAGAGGGGGAAGTTCTGAAGGATGGAGATGGAATGCAAGTCTCTTTAACCGTTATTTTACAAAACTCGTGAATCCTTCCAGTGATTTTGTGATGAGAGATGGCATTTTAGTGGCTGAAAATTTTAGTAATAAAGGATCTGGCAAAGCTTACGGTTTAGAGTCTCTTGTACGTTATGAAAGTAAAGATTGGACAGGTTGGATTGGTTACACTTATTCAAAAAGTACGAGAGTGAATCCTCCTGCTTCAGAGAGAGTTTTTGAATACGATCAAACTCATAGCTTGAATTTGATTGGCTCAAAAGAGTTTTCCAATAATTGGTCTGTTTCTGGACGCTATCGTTTTACGACTGGCAGTCCTTACACTCCCGTTGTGGATGCCGTGTTGGATTCAGACAGTGACACTTATGTGCCCATTCGTGGGGGAATTTATTCTAAGCGCTACAAAAATTTTAGCCAGCTGGATTTGCGTTTTGACAAAAAGTGGATTCAAGATGAAGAAATTTGGTCTCTCTATATTGATATTCAAAATGTTTTAAACACCATCAATTCCGAAAATATTCAGTACTCTTACGACTATAAAAAAACCGCCCCTGTGAGCGGTTTGCCTGTGATCCCCACATTGGGTTTAAAAGGAGAGTTTTAATGAAAAATTTTTTATGGAACCCCTATGCTTCTCTCCTTGTTTTAGCATTGCTTGCAAGCGGTTGTACCGATGATGGATTGCCAAAGTACAATGTGTTGGGTGAGTTGAGAGTCTTAGCTTTGGTGTCTCAACCGGCCGAAGTGAACCCTGGAGACACCGTGACGGTCACTCCTTTGGTGAGTGCTTTAAGTGAAACGACTTCTTTGCACTATCAAGCTTTGGTGTGTTTAGATCCAGGAGTCTCTTTGGGTGTTGAACCTACATGCGCAAACAGTGCTTCAAAAGTGGAATTAGCCAATACAAATATTTCAACTCTTAATACCACTGTGGCGTTTACAGGTGTGGCAGACGCTCTTACTTTTACAGTACCAGATGCAACGACGTTGTTTTCTTTACGAAGCCCCCATGTTCTTTACAATGGGGTGAGCTACTTATTTGAATACATTTTGCAAAACTCTTCGGGTGTTTCGGTCAAAAGTTTTAAAAGAATTTTAGTTTCGGATCCGACTAAAACCACTAAAAATTCAAATCCTGTGATTGCCGATATATTATTAAATTCAGTTTCGGCAACGACTTTGCCTTTGGGAACTAAAAATGCGATTCAATTGAGTTACACCACCTCTCAAAGTGAGAGCTACACAAAGATGAATTCTAAATTTGTACTCACTAATGAGCAAGAAGAGCTAGTAACAACTTGGTTTATCAGTGATGGCAAAATGAAGTATCAAAGATCTTTAGGTACTGACTCCAATGAGTACGAAGGTCCAGCAAGCGCTCCACTCACTCGACCGGCTTTTATCATTGCCGTGGTACGCGATGGCCGCGGTGGGGTGGGATATCTTTTAAAAAGCTTCTAAAGGGGTGCTGGTAAGTTTGTAGACAGTGGGTTAAAACTTAGACGCTCTCAAGCTTAACAGATTGATTTTAGAGGCTTTAAACAGGCATATATTCTGCACTTAAAACATCAAGTTCTATTATGGTGAATTCACATTGATTGGTGAGGCTTTGATGATGTTTAAAAAAATTCCTCTTATGCTTGTTGGGTTTGCTCTTCAAGTTTTTTTTATAGGAAATTCTTGGGCTTGCCCTGCTGAAATTCAAAATTTAAAGTCTGTTTTTTTAAAGGGAACAACTTTTTGTGAGATATATGAGAAATTTCAAAAATACAAATCAAAAGGTGAATTAAGACAAGCCGATTATGTGGCACCCAGATTTATAAACCTCCCGGACTGGATTAAAAATAGAGAAATTAAAAATTATGATCCTGTGCAAGTTTACACTCCAGCCCCTTTAAGTTGGTTGAGCTGGGAGCGAGGGCAAATATTTTTAAATGAACCAGTGACTTGGAATCAAGATCAGCATCAAATTGCTGAGATTTCCCTAGACTGGATTATTAAAATGCACACTGAGATGATGCAGCACTTGTCTCCCTTTACCGGAAAGTTTCGAGACATTGAAGAATATGGTCTGGTCATTAAAAAAAATGTGGCTCTATCTCGAACTCAAACAGATATTATAAATTCAAATGCTTTAAAAATTTACAAATGGCAACCCACTCTTTGTTTAGAAGAACAAACTCCTGAAGAACAAAAAAAATTAAAACAAAAACTCAATCATCCGAACTCTTTTGAGATCAAAGATTGGCCTGCAATTGCAAAAGATCAATATTTTAAAAATGAAAAGGGTGAAGATAAACAATGTGGGATTATTTTATATCCTAACTTTATTCAAATAACTCCAGCCATGACTCAATGGGTTTTAAACTTTAATAATAAAATCAACAATCTCTCTGGCACAGATCTTTTGTTTTTTCTCTCTCAAACTCAAAAAGACTTTGTCGGCATACATCCTTTTGCTGATGGCAATGGGCGAGTGAGTAGAAATGTTGTGGAGTATGTTTTATTGAGTTTAGATTTGCCTCCTCCGATTTTTGAAAACATGGATGAAGATCTTTATTCCACTGAGGCTCAATGGGCTCAAAAAATTGGCGAAGGCATGAAGAGAAGTCTTGAAATTCTTAAAAAATGCCAAGATCAACCTGAGGTTCCAGGTTGTAAAAATGTGCCGCTTCATTCAAGTTTACAGCCTTCACCAATAATAGATTGGATCCGAAATTTAGGTTTTAAATAATAACAAAGCATTTGATTGAAGAAATTTCTCAAATACTGCTCTTGGTCGGAGTGAATTCTTTTTGGTTTCTTTATTTATAGGGGAGTTTGAGTTAAAGCAGGGTTTCAACTGTTAAGTCCTCATGAGATAAAGGAATTCAGCGTATGAAACTCAATTTAAATAAACTCAATTTAAAACAAATCACATTGGCCAGTTTAATTTTACTCAGTTCACTGTCTGCATTTTCTGATGTGGTCAAGAGTGAGGATTTAGAAAACCATTGCACTCTTTATGAATTAGGAACTCGCGATGAAGCAGGCGTGACTCAACTTAAAGAAGGGCAAACATTGGTTTCAAAAAACAATCTTTATGGATTTTCGCTCAAGGATTTAGACGTCGATTTTGAAAGCAAAGTTGTTAAAGTGAATTTAATCCAAAATATTGTGTTTGGATTTAACAAATCTTTATTTCCTGAAAAAGTCACAATCACTCCTGAAAATAAAGATTTTAGTTTTTTAATTAATAATCTAAATAGAGTGATTCATTTATTTGACAGAGTCTGTGTGACTTCAGAAAACAAATTAGTTTACGCTAAATTTTTTGAAACCCAAGAAAACGCGGCCAATAAAACGAGTCAGTTGTTTTAATAGAATTATCTAATCCAAATCGTGCCGCCGAAGTCACGATTTGGGCAACCGCCCGCATCCCAGCAAAGCTCACCAGCACCGCGGCTTCCTCCCGCAGCTTCTCCACCAAATCCAATAGCGGTGTCCATGCAACTCATGTTGTTTTCGTTATTGGCCACATATCCAAATCGAATTCTATCGCAACTCAGTTGCATATTTAAACCAAAATATTTTGAATAATATTGTGAAACCCAAGAGTACTTGATTCCAGGATGCCCACCTATCATCACTTGAGGACCATTGATATAATCATACGGAGTGATAGCTGCAGAGCCTTGATACCTAAAACAATGACCATCCATACAACCTTTGAGAACCGTTCCTTTGACACTGTTGTAAGAATAATATTTGGCATCCTTTAAATCTAAAGTGAGGTCAGTTTCATTTAAAGTATTACTTCCAGTCCAATTCCCACTGCTGTAATAAAAACTTCCGGAGCCTCTCGCAATTTTGATAGCTAAAGTCCAACCTCCCCCATCACTGTTCATATCACAATAAACTTTAAAAGGAGCGACACCACCTGGGCCATCTGGATCAATTAAATATACACCATCACCCACTGCACCCATATATTTTTTATTAGGGTCAGAAGGATACATATAATCATAACAAGAGATGGCATTAGAACCAAATTGCCAATGTCTGCCGATGGTGTCGTCTACAATTTTATCTGTGCCTTGCCAACTCACTGTAAATGTGTTGCCGATGCCGGGATTTTTATTTAAGTCAAAATAACTTCCTCCACTCAGCGCAATTGTTAATGAGCCATTGGTATCTGAATTTTTACTAAAAGTGCCTTTGTAGGTTTTAGTTGTTGGATCGCTTGGGTCTAGATAAAAACTCCCCATGGTGCCACCGGCACCAGAACTTATATTCATCACAGGGTTTGATCTTTTATCAAGGGGCTCTGAAAATACTAAAATAATAGTGGAGGATGAGACACCGCTAGGAATCACTGACGGACTCATTGAAATAGAAACTTTTGGGGCCACCGTATCGATCACTGCAAAATTTAAGGCCGAAAAACCGGATGCTAAAATTCCTGTATTGCCTGAGAGATCTTTAAAAGTTCCAGTAAAACTCAAAGCCGTTGATCCAGAAAAATTACTGTTGGCTGTAAAAGTGACTTCACAAGTATTACTTGTAGAACAAGAAAGAGCGCTAAATTTGCCGGCATTGTTGCTTGCTAAAAAATTACTTAAAGTCAGTCCACTATTGGCATCGACTGCAGAAATATTCTCTGAAAAATTCAAGGTGATTTTAGTTGAAGGGTTTGGAATTGTGAGTGGCCCCATTGAAGAAGCACTCCATGAATTTAAAGTCGGAGGTGTTTTATCATAGACCAAAGTTCCTGAAGCCAGTGGATTGATATTGTTAAAGAAGTCTGTGACTTTTCCTTCAGGAAGACTCAGTGTGACTGGGCCTAGGGTGCTTGGAGTGACATCAATAGTAAATGATTTGCCGGAACCACTTAAAACGGCTGTATTGGCAGGTTGACCATAATTAAAGTCTTCTAATTTTGGAGGAGTTGAAAGGGATTCAGAAAAATTTACAGCAAATTTTAAAGGCAAAGTGCTCGTATAACCATTGGGATTATTTGGCGTGGTGATGGTCGCTTTTGGGGGAAGAGTGTCGATACTTATTTGCACTGGATTTGTTACTTGAGAAGGAATCAATGATCCCGCATTGCCCGCAGGATCCGTAAACGTATTATTTACAGAGATACTGACCTTGCCTTCAAAATTAGAATTAGGAATCAACTCTGCCGTGCAAATATAAAAATTTCCTCGAGGCAAACAAAAAGGAATGTTTGCTTTGATTGATCCACCTGAAGAGAAAGTAATTTGATTGGCCGAAAAAGCCGTGGCATGTGATCCTGGTGCTTCAGAAAGTTTAAATTCAATCACCGTGCTTTGGCCCATGCTCAGTGAGAGTGAAAGAGGATTGATCTCTACACTGGGGGCTACGTTATCAATGACTATGGTGAGTGATTTTGTAAGAGGTGTGCTTCCTAAAAGTCCCACATTTTTAAAAGTATCTGTAAAGGGCTCGGTGTTTGAAAAAGTGAATACAGCTTGTTGGGCTTGTGTATTTGGAGTGGGAATAAAATCAGCTTCGCAAATCATTTTTAATTTTCGCGAATCCGATGGATCTAAATTACAAAACGGAGTTTTAGCATTTAAGGTTCCGTTATTTACAGAAATATTTTTAAGAGAAAATTGCGTGGTGTTTTTTGAAAGCTTCCAACGAAGTGTCGTTGAAGTGTTTTTGAGATTGAGACTTTTTAAAGTCGAGCTTAAATCAAAATCCACCACAGGTTGCACAGAATCCATCGGAAGTTCAAGAGGCACAACGGCCTCACCAATATTACCGGCTAGATCCGTGTAAGGCCCATTCACATTAAAAACAACAATTCCTTGAAGATCTGGGTTGGGGTTAAATTTTGCTGTACAAATGAGATCTCTGCAAAAGGGTGAGTTCGGTGTTAAGGTTCCAGCATTGGTGAGATTGTTTTTTCCTGTCACCATGATTTGACTGTTACTAAAAGTAAAATCTTTAGAAAGTTTAAATTGAATTTCTACAGGTTCATCATATTTGATTTGTTGGGCCGTTGAAGAGACAGTGATGGAAGGTGTTGATGTATCAATAGTGAGTTCGAGAGGGTCTATGGGGTTCACGAGGTTCCCTGCTAAATCAGTCAGACCTTGAGCTGGATTGAGAGAAATCTTAGCCACTCCTTGAAAGTTTTCTTGTGATTTAAATTGAGCCATGCAAACCCAACGAGTTGAGCTCGCTGACTCTGCAAAACAAAAAGGATAATAAGGATTGAGAGTCCCATTAGAGACTATCAGATGTTTGCTCACATTAAAATCGTTGAGTTTTTCTGAAGCAATCCATTTGATGTTGGCGACGGCTCCTTTTTTAAGGATTTTCACATCACTGGTCATTTGGATGGTTGGAATTTGGGTGTCAATATTTAAATAGGATGGGGGAGGAGAAGGCAATGCAGGATTGCCCAAAGCATCGTTGTATTTAGAGTCAATGGCAATAGAAACTTGACCCGTAAAATTATCCTGTGGTTTAAAATCAGCTTTGCAGGATTTTTCGATGCAAAAGGGTTTTCTAGGAATAAAAGTGCCACCGGCACTCACTAAGTTCGCTTCTGAAAAACTCCCTTTATAATCTCCAGGTAATTCACTTAAAATAACTTCCACAAGTGCAAACTCTTTAGCCTTTATACTTGTACTGCTAATTTTAACGGAGGAGACGACGGGTTGAAGTGTGTCGATATTTAAAGTCAATGGCGAGCCTGGAATGATTCGATTTCCAGCACGAGTTGAAGTCATAAGACTTAAATCTGAATTTTTAAAGGCTATCTCACCCAGTCCTTGAAAATTATCTTTAGGCGTGAAAGTGGCTTTACAAATAATTCCTTTAAGAGCTCCTCCCTCTGGGAGGGGATTGCAAAATGGATTTTGAGCTAAAAGGGTTCCATTTGTAACTGAGAAACGCTCAATGGCAAAATTGGTAATGCCTCCTTCAGGAAGTAACCACTGGACGCCCGTTGTACTGCCTTTTTTAAGATTGCTAAGATCCGCACTCATTGTGATTGTAGAAACAACACTGTCGATTTCAATTTTTAAGGGAGAGGCTTGTGTTCCGATATTTTGAGCGAGGTCGGTGTAATCATTTTGAGTGCTAAATTCAGCGTAGGAGTTTTGAATATTGACATCAGCTTTGTAGAAAGCTTTACAAACAACGCCCACACAAAAAGGGATGTCGGGAGTGAGTTGTCCAAGTGTAGCTTTAATGTTGGCTTCAGAAAATCCATTAGGATTGAAATCACTCTTAGCGGCATCTTCAGAAAGGGTGTAAAGGACTTCAATAGATTCGTTCGCTCTAATAAGATTTAATTGAGAGATTTTATTGATGGAGATTTTTACTTCTGGGGGAGTGAGATCATAATAACGAGTGATGATTTCAGAAGCGGTGTTGGAGTTTCCGGCCTTATCTGTGACAGCGTCTTCTAAAATTCCAACTCGAACAGGTTTTGTAATGTTAAAAGATTTATAATCTTGGTTTTTAAGAATGATTTTAAAATGATCTTCGGGTTGAGTGAGATCAGCTGAACCATTAGAATTTAAAATTTGCGAGACCACTGAGTTTTCAACCTTGATGTCAGAGGGGTCAAAGCGGGTGATTTTTTTATTAAAACTCACCAAAATTTCGATGGGAATTTTTGAAAGAGCAAGGGCGTTGAGATTTTGTGTGGGTTGCGAACTGTCTGTGAGGAATTCAAGCTTTACATCAACCTTAGTGCGGTCTAACAAAAGAGTGATGAGCTCAGAAGGAATATTATTATCATTGCCGAGCTCATCTTTGACGGAATCTTTTTTAAGATAAACTTCGATCAGGCCGTCTTTTTCTCCCGTAACATTAAAAGAATAAATATTTTGACCACTGACTTTTGGGTCTGGAAGCACATTGAGATCTGAAGCAACGCCATTGGTAATTTGAAGATCGCTCAATTCAAAATTAGAAATTTTGCGATTAAAGCGCAATTCAAATTTATTGGCAGGAACAGCCGTCATATCCGAGGAGCTGGTAGTGAGGTGGGGAGTGATAATGTAATCTTGGGGTTTAGGTTCAGGAAGTGATTTTTGATTTTTAGCTTTAAGAGTGACAACTGCCGTGTGATGAGCTGGAGAGAGTGTGGCTTTTTTGGCATTTGAGAGCGCGACTTCAAAGTTGAGATCAGAATTAATATTTTCAGTCACATAAATGTTTTTCATCAGAGGAATATTAACTGTTGTAAAAGTTTTACCCGCCGGAATAGTGACATCCGTTAAATGTGTTTCTTTATAATCATCTCCAGCCAGGGCTGTGAGATCTTGAGTGTTTAAATCAAACTGAATATTTTCGTTTGAGGGAGTGTCTAAATAAATAATGACTTGAGCAAGGGCATCAGAACGATTGGCAATCACATCTTTTATGCTTAAGTTGTATTTAAGATCTGTATCTAAAATAATAATTTTTGATGTCGAAACATTGTCTTTAAAAACACAGCTTTTATCATCAGCAACTTGGTAGTGAATAGTGAATTCTTTATCTCCGGCACTGTGCAGTTTTTCAAAAGTTTTAATGGGGATGCTGATTTCCTGAACATAAGGGTCCATAAAATATTTTAATTGAGTGGGTAATTCAAAATCCTGACCGATCAGGGCGGTGTTATTGCCGTCAGAAGGAAAGTCAATGGTGAGTTCAACAGGATAACTTGAGGGTTTGCTGAGTTCAATCGGAATTTTAAGGGTGTCCCCTTTGTTGGCGTAAGTATTTTTAAGTTTGATAGCTGGAGGCTCATCTCCGTCTTCTAAAATCAAAAGATAGTGAACTTCTGAAGCTCCGGGTTCTTGGATCAGAAGATCAAAAACATCTCTGTCTCCATAGGTTTCATTTTTAAAAGCCGTAAGTGGAAATTGTCCTTCAAGGCTGTCTTCAGGAACTAAAACGTATCCTGACATTTTATCAAAGCGATTAGGTTTTTTATCTGCAAAGAAATTCCAAAAAAAATCAGAGGTGTTCGTGACCGGACTGATATTGTAAACCACATTCACATCATGACTGGCTTTTTCTTTGAGTTTAAACACCACTTGAAAAGTTTGACCTTCTTTGGCGTTGATAGTGACAGCGCCTTCAGCTTCAAATGCCAAAATTTTTTCTTCTTTAGAAAACATCAAACTACGATTGCCACTCTCACAGGAAGTGAGGAGAAAGATAAAAGAAATTAAAAATAAAAAATAAGATTTAAGTAAAAAATGAAATGGATGAAGAAATTTAAATTTCTGAATTTGAAAACTCACCATGATCATCCCCGAAATTTCTTATTCAATAAAAAAGAAATTCACTTAAGCTATCGGTCTTATTATAAAATAAATTGAGGTGCTTGAGGGGTTAAAAAGTGAGAGTGAGACAATAATTTTTTTGAGTGAGGGTTTTAATCAAATAGGTGAGTTTTTAGGTGAGAATCTCTAATTGAGATTCTCACTCGCGGACTATTTAATCCAAATGGTTCCACCAAAATCACGATTTTGGCAACCGCCAGCATCCATGCAAAGTTCTCCAGCACTCCGTTGTCCACTAGCAGCACCTCCTCCAAATCCGATGGCTGTATCCATACAACTTAAATTATTTTCGTTGTTTGCAACATAACCAAAACGAAGAACATCGCAGCTGAGTTGCATATTGAGTCCAAACATTTTTGAGTAGGACTGTGATGTCCAAGATGGATTGATTCCTGGATGCCCATTAATAGTCACTTGAGGTCCATTTAAATAATCTAGAGGTGTAGAGGCAATAGAACCTTGATAGGAGAAGCAAGTATTGTCCATGCAACCTCTTAAAGTGCGACCTTTAACAGTTGAGTAGGATAAGAATTTTGCATCTTTTAAATCTTTAGTGGCATCGCTTTCATTAAGAACAGCGGCATTTCCCCAGAGAGCGCTGGAATATAAAAATTGTTGGGATTTAGGAGCAATTTTTATGGCAAGTGTCCAGCCACCACCCTCAGTTGTCATATCACAAAAAACTTTAAAAGGAGCAGTGGCACCTGTTGGACCATCTGGATCAATTAAATAAGCTCCATCACCCGTAGCTCCAATATATTTTTTGGCTGGATCCGAGGGGTTCATGTAGTCTGCGCAAGAAATCGAAGTGGAGCCAAAGAGCCAATGTCTGCCAATGGTATCATCCACAATAGCCATTTTGTCATAACCCTGCCAGCTAATTCCACCAACATTTGTCGATTTTAAACCTGCAACATCTACCGCGCGAAGTTGAGGGTAATAAAGTTTATACTGAGGGTTTGCATAAGTCAGCGTGATGGTGCTCACGTTACCTATGTTTTTCCAATCCAAAACATCTGTTCCACCTGCTGTGGTGCCCACAGAGATTTCATAATAAGCAATGGCACTTCTTTGCGCACTATCGGCTGAAGGAATTGTGCTCTGCACCCATTTAATAACAGGAGATTGATTAAGGGCCGCTCCAAATTTTGCCACTTCAAAAGCGGTGGGAGGCATTGGAGGTTTTTTGCCGTAGGCAATCCATCCATCCCCTTTGGTGATTTCAGATTTTTGTCCATTAAAATCGACGGCTCTCAATGATGAATAATAAGTTTTATCAGAAATTAATGTTAAATTAAGAGAGAGGGAGTTTACATAACCAATGTCTTTCCAGTCGGCCACATCAGTTAATCCCGGAGCCGTGCCAATGGCAATTTCATAAGAACTCACGCCGGTTCCAAAATTATTTTCGGGTCCCGCATCCACACTGTGTGTCCATTTAAACTCAGGTGTTTTTGAGAGATCTACTAAGGACTTGCCATCATCAAAATTTTTAGGAGCTAAAGGAGGTAAAAGATCTTTATCTGCACTCTGGATGTCGTAGTTAATTAAACTAGGGTCAACTTTTTCAAGTTTTTGATTTTGTAATTTTTCGTGGACAATAATTTTAATCTGAAGACTTTGTTTTTCTGGAACATAATGCTGGCCGTTAGCATCGATTAAAGAGTTTTCTATCAGATCAGGAACTTTATTTTTAGTGATTTTAGAAATCGTCAAGAGGTCTTCACCCACAAAATCTTTTTGCGGAGAATAAGTGATGGCTCCTGTTTTAGAATCTATAGCTTGAATTTTACCATGAGCAGTCAGTGCTGAGAGTTCTGGTCCCGAAGCCAACTCATAGACAACTTCATTGCCAAGTTGAGAATTGGCACTTTGTCCTTGAAGCTCTTGATTGGTTTCAGATATTTTAAGGGAGAAATCTGTGTTAGGGATTAATTTAAGTGAGTTAGAATTTTTGTAAATATAAAAAGTACTGGTCTTGCCATCATCAAGTTTAGAAGCATCCATACCTAGTTTAAGTTCACCTTGTTGAGAGCAATTTTGAAATAAAAGAACACTGCAAATTGTAGAGATACCAATCATAAAAATTTGCATCTGTTTTTTAAATACCGAGACTCTCGGCATAGGTCCTCCAAACATTCAGTCTTATTTTTGTCTTTTTAAAAAAAAGACAAAACAATCCCTTTTTCCACCTTTGTTCTAAATAGGTTATCACAAGCAAAATGAATCGATAAAAAATCTTATAAATTTGAATCAGATTGAGTCACAATTTTTGAATCTGTTTAAGAATGAGAATCTGTTTATAATTTCAATAAATTGTCTAAAGATTTGACCTCGACCTTCCGATAACTATTTGAAGCGATGTTAATAGAGTTTGGAGGACATTTAATGAAAAATTATAAAATAACTTTATTTGATTCAATGATTAAGAAGCAGAAAAGGAAGAAATTCATTTTCGGTTTTTTAATTTTATTTAATGTCTTCCTGCTTTCTTATCAAGAAGTTAAGGCTGATGCCTCCACAGAATTCTTAACTTATAATGGGAGAATTTTAAGACCAGATGGTAAACCCTTACTCAGTACGGATGTTTCATTTAAATTACAAATCAGATCTTTAGCTCCAAGTTCTTGTATTTTATTTGAAGATGTTCAAGCAAGTGTGGATTTATCTACAACTGGAGGAGTTTTTAATCTAAAAATTAAAAGTATTGCAGACTCAAGAACAGACACCTCTGGTTTAAGTTTGGCAGAAGTTTTTTCGAATATATCAAATAAAACTTTAGCATCAGGTGATGCGGTAAGATGCGGTTCTAGCAATGTAACAACTCTTCCTACAGTTGGTGAGGCAAGACAACTCTTTGTTTATTTTAGAGATAATTCTGACAGTAGTTTTGGTGGTAATTACGATGGCCTCCCTGCTCAAGATCTTCAATATGTTCCAATGGCTTTACAAGCAAAACAAATTGGTGGTTACACTCAAGACAGACTCATAAGATTAGCAGAGGGTGTGAGCACAACGGATACTGAACTTGATTCTACTAAATGGACAGAGTTTTTAGCTCTTTTAGGCGGAACAAGCGCTCAATACTTAAAATCTTCAGACGCCCTTAATGGTGGAAAGCTTTCTTCTGGATCAGTTAAAGCTGCGAGCATTGATTCTGTTCCATATTCAAAAGTGACAGATGTTCCTGCAACTTTAACGCAAATGGCAGGAGCCACTTGTTCTAATGGTGATATGTTTAAAAAAGTTGGTGGTACTTGGACTTGCGAAGCGGCTGGTACAAGCACGCTATCTGGTGATGTTACAGGAACCATTGGTGCGGCAACGGTTGAAAAAATAAGAGGTTCTAGTGTGGCAGCTCCAAGTGGTGCAACTGACGATAAAAAAGTTTTAAGATTTATCAACGGAGCTCCTGCTACCTGGGAATTACAACATTTAAAATTGAGTGATCTTAAAAATGAAACAGGAACTGGTTCTGCTATTGATTTTAGTAATTGCGGAATGGGAAAAACTGTAACTTGGAATATGACATCTGATAAATACGAGTGTTCAAACATCCAAATTTTATCGGCTCAAGTCACAGGATTAAAAAACTGGGCAAGCGCTGATCCAGGTGCTGGTTTAGAAGTTGTGGCTGATGTTCTTCAAGTTAAAGTGAATGATTTGAAGTCTGGAATTTTAGCGGATTCAATATTAACCGGAGTTCCAGTGGCTCCAACAGCAGCGACTGATACAAATACCACTCAAGTTGCGACAACAGCATTTGTAATGGGTCAAACATCGACTAAGGCAAATATAGAGTCTCCTACATTTACGGGGACTCCTAGTGGGGCAACGGCAGCTGTCAATACGAATACAACGCAATTAGCGACAACAGCTTTTGTGTTAGGACAAGCTTCTTCAGCAAACCCTGCAGTTAACGGATCTGTTGCCGTCGGCACCTCTACTAAATTTTCAAGAGAAGATCACGTGCATCCTACTGACACAACAAGAGCGCCTACCGCATCACCAACCTTTACCGGTAATGTGACTACAAGTGGACAAATTTATTCTCCACTTCCTGCCAATATTACGACTAATGCAATTGATTGGAATTTAGGAAATGTGCAAACATCAAGTTATAACTGTGCTTCAGCATTTACTATGACGAATATGATTGATGGTGTGACTTATACATTGGTGGTTACAGAAGGTTCAACAACTTTATGCCAATTTGGAACAGTTAATGGTTCCGCTCTTGCTGGTGGATATAAATATAAACCTGCTAACGGAAATCGTACGGGTTCAACCTATACAGTATATAATTTGATGAAAGTGGGAACTTTGGTGCTTGTAACATGGGTGACTGGATTTTAATGTTTATGACTAAGACAGTTGCAAGTTGAAATTAAATGATGTTAAATTTGGAGTTTCAATGGAATCAGTGAAGAAAAACATTTTTAAAAATAAATCGCAGAGAATTTTAAGTCTGACTCTCTTTTTATTTTTATTAAAACTTCCTCTGAGTGTTTTTGCAGGAGGCATGCTTTCGCTTTCAATGGTTCCAAATCTTATTGCATCGACTGTATCTGGAGCTACGTTGAGTGGCACCACGATTTCTGCAATGAATGTTTCGGGCGCCACAGTAGGAACTACAGCTTACAGTGGCAACGTAACAGTGACTTTTACTAATTCAGGGAGTGGGGTGGTTAAAATCACCTCTACAATGGACAATACTTTGGTTGCAAGTTCTGCCAATTTTGAATACGTTGCAGGTGGAACATGCACTACAAATGGTCTTGTTCAACCGGGGGCAACTTGCACGATTCTTATTCGCTCAAAAGCCACAGACAATGGTTCCCTTTCTGGAACTTTTAGTTTGAAATGGGAATAAAATCCGAAAGGATTTAATGAGAACACTTTTACGAATTTCTTACATTCAATTACTCATTTTTACTTTTTTAGCTATTATATTTTTTCAATTCACAGTTTTAGCGGGCCAAATAACCCTCAATCTCTCAGGCACGGCAAGTGGTTACTCAGCTTGCACCACGGTTCCCCAATCCTTTAGTTATATCGGAGCAGCAGATCAAACTCTCACTGTTCCTGCAAACTGCACCAAAGTCACAATTCGTGCGTGGGGTGCCGGTGGCGGCGGTCAAGCCAGTCTCTATGGCGGGGGTGGTGGGTTTATTTTGACCAATCAAATCACTGTTGCTGGTGGCACTGTTTTGTATATTAGAGTGGGGCAGGGTGGTGCAGGTTCTTGTTCTGGATATTGTTCAGGAACCAATGTGGCCGCAGCCTTTGGGGGTGGTGGAGCAGCTTATGAAGGGAGCGGTGGAGGCGGCGGCAGTTATGTATCCACAAATTCCAGTTTTGCTAATGGAACTCTCTTAGCAGCAGCCGGTGGTGGCGGCGGCGGTGGCGGCGGCACAGGCGGTAATGGTGGCGCTGGAGGAGGAACTACTGGTAGCTCTGGTGCAGCAGTTTCAAGTACGGCTGCTACGGGAGGAAATCAATCTTCAGGAGGGTCTCCTGCTTATACAGATATGAGTGCGGGTTATTGCACTGCTGGTTCCTATATGAAAGGTGGTTCTACCACGAGTTGTTATGGAGGAAGTGGCGGTGGTGGATACTACGGTGGTGGCTCTGGTGGGCGCCAAGGTGGTTGGGGACACACTGCGGGTGCCGGTGGCTCCAGTTATTCAACTTCACCAGCTTCAAATGTAGGTGGATCGGGCACAACTCCAGGTGGCACCGGAGATTCTTACTATGTGGGTGGTATTGCAACTGGTGGCACAGCGGGTGCTGGAGGAAATGGCAGAGTTGTCATTATCTTGAATTAATCTTTGATCAATGCATGAAATTTTATTTACAAGAGGGGGTTTATATCTTGTGATGAGAGAATGAAATTAAAAAATATTTTTTCTTCAAGTTGGTTTTTTTCTGTCATCAGTTTTATGTTTTTATTTAATTCCCCATCTTTATCTGAGTCTGCAAATTTATCAAAAGATTCTTTGAATCATTCTCCAAAATTTATTCTCAAAAATGAGGATTTTAAAAAGTTTAAAATTCCTCGCCAGAAAATCTCAAACAACGTTAAGCTTTTATCCTTTACAGATAATGATTTACAAGCTCTTTTGAAATCTCAAAGTCAGCAAAAAAAATCCAAGGGTCTGGTCTTGTATCAATGGACACCGTATATGCCTCTTTCGTACTATGGAATTGCCTCTATCAAAAAAGCCGCGCAAAAACTCGATCTCAAAGTATTTTTACTCGTAGATGCAAAAGCCGCAAAGGAAGATATTTTGTATGTGGCACAAAATCTTTCGATCAAGCCCACAGAATTGCATTTAAATTTTTCTCAAGAGCTGAATCAAAGGGGAATGAATCTGCATTTTCCGAGCGCTATTTATACTTATCTAGGTCAAATCTCTTCTCGCAGATATCCTGGTTATAAACCCCAAAGCGTTTACGAATCATGGATGCGTTTTGAAATCGATAAAATGAAGCAAGAAACTAAAAATCTTAAACTGCCAGTGATTGCTCGGTATCCAAATTATCACAGTGCTCAAAATGAGAGAGAAATAGTCAGAGAGAATCTTAAAAAAAAATCTAAATTATTAAAATCAACTTCAAATTCAAATTCAAATTCAAATTTTAATAGTCAAACAGTCAAATGCGACACCAGTGATTTTAGCGTGCAAAAGGAATATCTCTTTCCGCACTTTGGTTATTGGATGAAACCCCTGGGAGATCGTTATATCACCTACACAAGCATTGGGGGTGAAGATGCTAAAATATTTGATCTTCAATTATCTAAAAAACTGTATTTTTCATCTGGACTAGATCCCTTTCCGACTCAAGATGCTCTTTACTATGTGCACTCAAATCCTATTCGCTTTTTGATTCCTGAAGAAGGTATTAAGCGTGGAGATGATGCGGAACCTGTTTTTGTTGATGAGGATCTTAAAGGAACTTACCAATCCATAGGGATGCTTCAAGACACGCCTCAAAAAAAAGTTTACAGAATTTTGATTGGGGGAATGCAATCGGTCGAGATACAAGATTACATTCGCTTAAATTCTAAAAAACAGGATTCAAATCCTGATAATATTGAGTTTGCTAAAAAGTTTTCTACCCCACAAAAAATTTGTGAGAATGTGAATCCACAAAATATCACGATCTCAACTCCTGTCCTCTCTAATCAAGGGCAATTAATGGGTGGTCAGGACTATGTCTCGCAAACCACCAAAATATTTTCGTTTGATCCAGAAGTACAAACTTGTAAGCCCATTGCAGATATTGGGATTGCGACCAATAAGGTGACTTTTAGTTGGGATGATCAATGGGTGGCTTATATTAAAGAGGGTGAGGTTAATAAATCTTCTGAATCTACGGCTGAAGAATTACCTCATAAACAGCTTTATATTTTTGATATCAAGGAACAAAAATCTTATTTAATTTCGACTCCAGTGGAGGATCCTAATTATCAAGCTTTTCGCAAGGATCACACAATTATGTACACGCGAGTGTTGGATCAAAATCCGCAACTGTATCCTCCCGGCACAACCAAGTTGGTTTTTTTAGACACTCAGGAATTAATCCCAAAAATTAAAAAACCTTCTGCTGCGCAAATTCTTGTTGGCTACCTCTGGGGGGGAAATTGCCAGCAAGAGCAAATCTCACTCAATGAGGCCACGGTTGTGGGGGCGCGCCTTTTAAAAGACACTTGTTTAAAAATGATTTCGCAACCAGAGGTTTTAAAAGAGTTTCAAGATAAAATACCAGCTGAGATGGGGGAATTTAAAGAGCCGGAGCTGAGGGCTTATTGCAACAGCTTGTGAGGGGTTTTTTTGTAAAATGGGGAAAGAGTTTTTGAGTTTTGGGTTTGGCTTTGAAAGACGGGGTTGGGGGGATTTTTCTCTTTAAAAAAGCTCGAACATACGGTGCTCGACTCGCCGTTGGCTTCGTCTGCGCTCCGAACTCGTTTTTTAAAGAAAAAAGATCCCCCCAACCCCTCCATCAAGGCAAAAAAAATCAAAATTAAATTTTAGATTTTATAAAAAAATGGGATTTTGGTGTGTGCGGTGCTCCTCGCTTGGAGTGAGCGGAGCTTTTTGATTTTTTTTTTGTTTTGGATTTTTTGAGTGGAGAGTTATTTGAGAATGCTTTTGTTTATGGAAGCAAAGCGTTTGTTATAGGCTTTATAATTGTTGGTTATGGAGAGTGGTTAAAAAATACATTTGGGTTTTTTTTGCAGAATTTTTGCGATGAGATTTTTCATTTTGAATGGAATCGGCAAAGTGTTGATTGACGAGGTGAGAATTAAAACAGTTTATTCTTTTTTATGAAAAAGATGTTTTGGTTTTTGCACATTTTATTGAAAACAGCTCAGTTCGGATTTTTTCTTCTTGGATTGATGATTCCTGTCCTAGGAAATACTAAAAATTTGGATCCCAAAAACACTTATTTTGCTCCTGTCTTGCAAACTTTTATTCCGCAAGAGTCTTCTCTTCAAAATGAGAACTCACAAACTTGTGGTTTAAAAAAATTTCAAAATGCCACTTTCACTCAACAAAATGACAATCCCTTTCAAACTGAGGGAGTCAGAAGAAGCACCACCAATATTGCGTTATTTGAAACCACGGATCCCTCTTGCTTAAAAAAGTTTGGGATTGTTCAGTACATTAAAGGCTGTGTTTATAATTCTCACTTAGATATGCAAACGGGGAGAGTTAATAAATGGTTTGGTCATGTGAGATCCTACAAAGGCAAACAAATTTCTTACAATCATCCCGATTGGGAAGTCGACACCATTGATGAGGACCCACTTTATTGGTCTTCTGAAGATTATTTGGATCAAAAAACTTCAGAACGTCTTGCCAGTTACTTAACCCCCCTTAAAAAGTGGGAGTTTGCCAAAACCCCAGAAAAACTCTGGCAGCAATTTCGTTTTTTTGATCGTCCAAAAAATAATTTAAAAACACTGTTAGAGAATCCTCAACCCGTTTATCCGGTGCTGGCCGCAACAGATTTGCCCGTAGGATCTAGTTTTAGTTTTGATGAAGCCACCAATGTTTCTCTGCAATTTAAAACTTGTCTCTATGAGATGGATAAAATCCCCTTAGTGGGCGAGCCCACCTTAGAGACTTCTACAGGGCCGATCCATTGCTTTGAGTGGAGTCATAACCATGTCTATAATCATCAGCTCAATGTTTTTGAAGAGTCTCAAGAGATTGATCCCTTTTGTAGTGAAGCTACCAATAAATAATTAATTAAGCAGCCTTTCTTTCGCTCTGTAATTCAGAATTTATATTTTTATCTGAATTACTTTTTTGAGCTTCCTTTTGGAGCTCCTGACGTAAATTATTTCGCAAGACTTTGCCCACATTGGATTTTGGCAAGCCCTCTCTAAAAACAATCACTTTTGGGATTTTATAAGCCACAAAGTTTTCGCGGCAAAATTTTATAACTTCCTCAGTGGTCAAAGAAGATTCTTTTTTAACAATAAAAACTTGAATAGCCTCACCAGATCTTTCGTCGGGCACTCCAATCGCTGCCACATCCATAATTTTAGGATGTGTTGCTAACACATCTTCAATCTCATTCGGGTAAACATTAAAGCCAGAAATCAAAATCATATCTTTTTTGCGATCCATGATTTTGCAAAAGCCCTGTTCATTCATAAAACCTAAATCACCTGTTTTAAAAAATCCATCGGCTGTCATCACCTTTGCAGTCTCTTCTGGTTTTTCCCAGTAGCCGGCCATCACTTGCGGGCCTCGAATGCAAATTTCTCCAACTTCTCCTAAAGCCATTTCATGGCCTTCATTATTAAGGATTTTAACTTCTGTCGAAGAAATCGGTAGACCAATGCAGCCATTGAACTCCGGATTATTAAGAGGGTTCATGCAAGCCGCAGGACTTGTTTCTGTGAGACCATAAGCTTCTATTAAGGGAACATTTGTTTTTTGTTTCCAATCTTCGGCAACAACCTTTTGAACAGCCATCCCTCCACCGAGAGAAACTTTAAGGGCCGAAAAATTAAGCTCCATAAATTTAGGATCATTCATGAGGGCTTTAAAAAGAGTGTTCACTCCCGTAATAGCCGTGAAGTTCCAATTCTTAAGTTCTTTAATAAAACCCGGAATGTCTTTTGGATTGGTGATTAAAATATTGTGGCCACCAATAAACGAAAAAGTAAAGCAGTTTGCCGTGAGAGAAAATATATGATAAAGCGGCAAAGCTGTTATAATAATTTCTTTGCCCTCTTGAACCACGGGGCTAAGCCATGCTCTGGCTTGTAAAAGATTGGCAATCATATTGCGATGAGTGAGAATCGCTCCCTTAGAAACACCTGTGGTGCCTCCTGTGTATTGTAAAAACGCGATGTCGGTGTTTTTAGTGTCTTCGACAGGGGTCCATTCACTTGCGGAACGACTGCTAATGGCAGATTTCCAGCTGGTTTCTTCAGGCAAATGGTAATTTGGAACCATTTTTTTAACATTTTTTAAAACAAAATTAATTAAATGATTTTTCGGAAACTTCAGCGCATCGCCAATTTGCGTGGTGATCACGTGTTCAATTTGAGTTTCATGGAGAATATTTTGAAGAGTCGCCCCCGCACTGGTGTATAGCACAATCGTTTTAGCTCCTGAATCTTTGAGCTGATGAAGAAGTTCTCTGCTTGTATAAAGAGGATTCACATTCACAATCGTGAGACCGGCATAAAGAGCGCCAAAAATACAAATAGGATACTGGAGAGTGTTTGGCATCATCAGAGCGATGCGATCTCCAGGCTGATGTCCTAAATCTTTTTGCAAGTAAGCCGCAAATTGTTTAGCTTGAGTTTGCACTTGTTCATAAGTCAAAGTGGTTCCAAAGCTAGTCATGCATGGAAGATCCGCAAATTTTTTAAAACTGGGATCTAAAATATCAGTTAATGATTTATAGATATCAGGATTAATGTCTTGAGGAACACCTTTTTGATAATTCGATAACCAAATGCGATTCATTGACCACTCCATCAAAAAACGTTAAGTAATTACACAATATCTATTATTTCATGTCTTTAGCAGATCGCAATGGTCCCTTAAAAGATTCGCAGAATGAAACATTTGAATGGATTGAATTAAGAATTTTCAGAGGTAAATCTCGTATTGAAGTCTCTTTATGAGAGAAAATTAATTTGTCCATTTTAAATGCTCTCATTGCACAAAAATAAATGTGAAATTTAGAGGCTTGTGTTAACAATGACATTTAGTCATAAAAAAGGATTTTAATGGACTCCCAACCCACGGATCAAAAAAATCAAAGCAATCAAAATATTCAAAAAATAGCCGTCATCGGCAACGCCGGGGCCGGTAAAACAACTCTCAGTCGAAGACTCCATGAGATTTATCAAATTCCTCTCACTCATGTGGACTCTATTCAGTTTGTGGCGGGAATGCAGATTCGTCCTTATAAAGAATCCATTCAAATGCTGAATCAAATTCAAGATCAAGATTCGTGGATCATTGATGGCTATGGTCCACTAGATATTTTGCAACCTCGTTTGCAAAAAGCAGATCGCATTGTGTTTATTGATTTTCCGATATGGCGTCATTATTGGTGGTGCACTAAGAGGCAGATTCAAAATATTTGGTCACGCCGTCAAGAGCTGCCCGAGGAGTGCAATGAATTAACGTGGCAACACACACTGAAGCTTTTTAAAACGATTCATCGTGTTCATAAGCTCATGCGCCCGGAGCTTTTAAGAATCCTGCAACGTGAGCAGTTAAAAAATAAAGTGGTGAGGATTTCCCATCTCAAAGAGTGGAATGAAGTTTTTCAAAAGGGTTTTAATTAAAAATTAAATCAGAATATTTTTGTACTCTTTGGGCAATGGATGCTGCGTTGGTGGGGTGAAAATAGACCAATATTCTTCTAAAAATAAGAGGTATTCTTCGAGCGTCATGGAATCAACTTTTGAATTTCAGGCCACTCATTAAAGAGGTCTGCATAAAATTTAACTTTTTGTAGATCTAATGATGAAATTTTAAGAAGATCCTGAATATCAGCCCGGTCTTTGAGTAATCTTGAAGGATCATTTTTATAAGCTTGAATTTTAAGTCCAATAATACCTTCTGCAGACACGACAGGGATTCCAAAAATTTGCAAGTTTGTATTTTTTAACATTTCTAAACTGAGAGGTCTATTAGCTAAGACCACATCTAAATAACCAGGGCCAGTAAACTGCATCACTTCAAGAGATTCAAAAACCAATTGAAAGCCCACTTTAATGAGTTGATCCTTAATAAGTTCTTTTTTGGATCCATCTGCTAAAATATCAATATCTTGAGTGGCTCGATGGATTCCATGAGCAGAAAGAGCAAAACCGCCAATCAATGCAAAGTCGATCTTTGAGTCGATAAAAACTTTTTGCGCTAATTCCAATGTTTTGCGAAGCCCGATCATAATTTAAAACTCCTAGAGTCTATTTCATCAGAAGAACTTCCGGAATTCAAGTTCGGTCTCAATAAAAAAGTAACATAATACTTTTATCAATCTTTCGTCGAGAATTCAGTCAAAGCATTGATCTCTCAACGAATCTCCCTCAATCTTTACTTAACAAATCAATTCTGTTTTCTGTGGAGTTCTAGATATGGCAGAGTCTTTAAGTGCGGATCTTGAAAAGAACGAAGGTTTTGAAAAAATCACCGAAGATAAAGGTCGAACTTCAATCCTCAAAGAACTCATCAGAAAAAATATAAAAATTTATATTAAAGGCGAAGCCGAAGCCGTGGTTCCTGTAAAAGTTAAAGAGATCCTCAGTGCCAATGTGCAGTGTTTGCTCTCTCAAGAATCCGCTCCGGCCATTGATATCAAAAACTTTAAAATTGTGACCGGCATTTTTGTGATGGATAAAGAACGCTACTTTTTTCGAACAGAAACCTCCATGGCCGAAAGTTTGATTCTCCTTAAAAATGATTTTCCTCTTTTTAAGCTGCAAAGAAGAAAATACTTTAGAGTCGAAATCCCTGAAAGACTCAAAGCCACCTTTGAAGTCAAAACCCTTAATAAAATTCCATCGCTCTTAGTGTTTCCAATATTAGATGTGAGCAATGGGGGCTGTCGTTCTAAAGTTTCTGAGTATAATTTTATTATGAATTCTCTTAAATTAGGCGATCAACTCAGAGGGGTTTTACACATTCCAGGTAAAATCTCTTTGCCTTTAGAGGCTGAGGTTCGCAATGTGTCTGATAAAAAAACGGTGGGTAAAGACACTGTTCGGTACTTGGGAATTAAATTTGTTGAAATGAAAGTGACCGTGGATCGTCGCCTCTTTAACCTCACATTAGAGTTAAATCGCGAGATCCACGCCAGTGATCACAAGTGATCTTAAAAATTATTTATCAAGTTCCATTTTTGCAATGGTTTGAAGTTGCATATTAGAAGTTCCCTCGTAAATTTGGCCGATTTTAGCATCACGCCAGAATTTTTCGACAGGGTATTCTTTTGTAAAACCATTTCCACCAAAAAGATCAATCGCCATTGAAGTCACTTTTTCAGCCGTTTTAGAAGCAAAAAGTTTTGCCATCGCAGCTGATTCGATAAAATCTTGACCTGCATCTTTAAGGCGAGCGGCATTGTAAACCATTAAACGCGCAGCTTCGAGTTGAGTTCTCATTTCTGCAATTTGAAATTGAATTCCTTGAAACTGAGAAAGAGATTTTCCGAATTGTTCGCGAGTTTTAATGTAACCAAGAGCAGCCTCATAAGCTCCTTGAGCAATCCCCACCATTTGCGCGCCGATCCCGATACGGCCTTCGTTAAGAGTTTCAATGGCAATTTTATAACCTTTGCCCACTTCGCCCAAAACGTTTTCCATGGGAACTTCACAGTTTTCAAAAAGGAGTTCACAAGTTGAACTTGCACGAATTCCGAGTTTATCTTCTTTTTTGCCCACTTTAAAACCAGGGAATGATTTTTCGACTAAGAATGCAGTGATGCCTTTGTAGCCTTTTGTAGAGTCAATGTTGGCGAACACGATAAAAAGATTGGCTTCGTTGCCGTTCGTGATCCAAAGTTTGTTGCCGTTAAGAACAAATTTATCGCCTTTTTGCTCGGCTTTTAATTTGAGAGCAAAAGCATCTGATCCTGATGAGCTTTCAGAAAGAGCATAAGCTCCCACCCATTCAGTCGCCATTTTTGGAAGGTATTTTTCTTTTTGTTTTTCGTTCGCCCATTTAATAAGAGCATTGGTGCAAAGAGTGTTTTGAACGTCTACAAGTACACTCACTGAACCGTCAATACGGCCGATTTCTTCAACAGCAAGGCAGGCCATCATAAAAGTAGAAGCCGCGCCCCCAAATTTTTCGGGAGTTTCAATCCCCATAAGGCCCATTTCAAAAAGTTTTTTAACAAGTTCAGGATTCATTTTAGCGTGTTCGTCCATTTTTTGAACTTGTGGTTTGATTTCGCTTTCAGCAAAGGCACGAATAGCGTCTCTAAAGGCAATTTCATCTTCTGAAAGAGAAGTAAGGGCAGGGATTGTGTTCATGATTGAATCTCCTTTTGAAAAAATAGGTTTCTTAAGTCTTTTGATAAAAATTTAAAAGTTTTTTCTAATCCGACTTAGCCTACTTAGGCCAGATAAGAATTTCAACTTCTTTATCTCACTGCAACATTTTCAATGAGTAAATCTTAAGCAAATGAAGGAGAACGCTGGACAAGATAAAGATGCTCTAATACGGTTTTTTTCCATGGATATATTAGAATTAGCTGCACGCACCGCCATTTATTTTATTCCTTTTCTTTTTGCGCTTTGTTTCCATGAGTACTCTCATGGGATGATGGCCAAGCTTCGCGGCGATAACACCGCGGAAATGATGGGAAGACTTTCCATGAACCCCATAGTCCACATGGATTTTTTGGGAACCTTGGTATTACCTCTTTTAGCCATTGGTTTTGGCTCCCCCATCTTTTTTGGTTGGGCGCGTCCTGTTCCTGTGAATTCACGAAATTTAAGAAATCCTCGCGTGGATATGTTTTGGATTGCGCTCGCAGGGCCACTTTCAAATATTTTTCTCGCCACAGTGGGCGCCTTTGTCATTGGTCTCGTGGTCCGTTTTGCACCGGGTTGGGAATACGCCAAAGCTCTTGTGACTTTGTTTAACACATTTATTTTGATCAATTTGTATTTAGCAATTTTTAATTTACTTCCCATCAATCCCCTGGATGGCGGAAAAGTTTTGGCGCGTTTTTTACCAGCCAGCATAAATTACAAATTAGAACAAAATGAGCAAATGCTGAGCATGATCTTAATGTTTCTCATGTTAAGTGGGGCTTTAAGATTTTTATCAATTCCTGTTTTATGGTCTCATGAAATGCTCATGCATCTTGCTTTAGGTAAAGTTTTTTAGGAAAGGTTTTTTAATGTCAGAATCTTCTTCACATAAAAATCAAAGAATTATGTCAGGAATGAGAACTACGGGTTCTCTTCATGTGGGAAATTACCATGGAGCCCTTAAGAATTGGCTTCAATTGCAAAATGATTATGAATGTTATTTTGGCGCTATGGACTGGCATGCTATGACCAGTGCCTATAAAGCCACTCAAGATGTAAATGGTTCCACTCGCGATATCATTGCAGATTGGCTTGCATGGGGACTCGACCCTGAAAAATCTGTTATTTTTGTGCAAAGCAAAGTGCCTGAGCATTTAGAACTTTTTATGATTTTTGCAAACCTCACTCCATTGGGTTGGTTAGAGCGTGTTCCTACATGGAAAGACGCTGTTGAAGAAGCCAAAGCCAATGACACTCATAATTTGGGTCGATTAGCTTATCCTGTATTGCAAGCCGCAGACATTGCTATTTATGAAGGCTCTAAAGTGCCAGTGGGTGCAGATCAAGTGGCGCATTTAGAACTCTCGCGTGAAATCGTGCGCCGATTCAATCATATTTATAAAGCTAAATTGCCAGAGCCGACTCCGCTTTTAACAGAGACTCCTTTGATTCCAGGACTAGATGGAAGAAAAATGTCTAAGTCTTACGGCAATGTTTTATTGCTCACGGAAGAGGAAAAATCTTTAAAGAAAAAAGTCAACGCCATGCTCACGGATTCTAAAAGATTGCGCCGCGAAGATGCGGGCAATCCTGAAGATTGCACAGTGTTTATGTATCATAAGATTTATTCCACACCTGAAACTCGTGAATGGGTGGTTAAGGGTTGTACCAGTGCGGGCATTGGCTGTGGTGAGTGCAAGGCGCAGATTCATAAAACTTTAGAAGAAGCGAGCAAAGAACCTCGTGAACGTAAAAAAGCTTTATTGAGTGATGGAAAAAAACTTGATGAAGTGATCAACGCAGGTTGTGCCCAAGCCAGAAAAACGGCTCAAGAAACTCTTAAAAAAGTTCATGAAGCCATGAAATTTTTTCCGTAATTAAAGAGGTAGAATTTGAATTTGCTCGTCCAGTTACCAAAATTTGAAGGCCCCCTAGGATTGCTTCTTTATCTGATTCGTAAAGAGGAAATGGATATTTTTGATATCGATATTCATTTAATCACACGTCAGTACTTTGAATTCATTAAACTCATGAAGGAGCTGGATTTAGAGTTTGCTGGGGACTTTATCGCCATGGCGGCGACTTTAATTCATATTAAAAGTCGTATGCTTTTGCCTCAGTACGATGACAAAGGTGAAATTATTGAGGTCGAAGATCCTCGTAAAGAACTCGTGCAAAAACTTTTGGAGTATCAAAAAATTCAAGAGGCGGCGAAGCTTTTAAATGAACGTCCTTGGGTGGGTCGTGATATTTGGGTGCGTGGTTACAGCGAAAAACTGGACATGAAAGAAGATGAAATCGTGCTTGAAGAGAACGCTCTCTTCTCGTTGATTTCGACTTATCGTAAACTTGTGCGTTCTGTGAAAAATAAAGTGCATCAAGTGAATGCAAATACTCAATCTATTGCGAGTCGTATTTTAGAGATTCGTGATCTTTTGATGGTGGGTCAGCGCACTCGAATGCATGATTTGATCACAGCTCTTGAAGAAAGACCTCGTCAGTTACTCATCACTTTTTTAGCCATGCTTGAATTAGGTAAATTAGGTTTTGTGTCTCTTTCTCAGTTAGAAACCTATGGAGATATTTATATCGACATTCGCAAGCCGATTGAAACCGATGCGATCACTCGTGTGGAAGAGTATGATAATGTTCATTCTGAGAGTACGGCAGATGCTATGCTGCAAAAAGCTCAAGCGGCGGAGCAGGCTTTAGAGATTAAAGAGAATGAAAAACAAAAAGATCTTGAAATGATGACAGCCGATTTAGACACTCCTATGGAGCTTGTTGAGGGTGAGTTTATTCTTAAAGATGCTGAAGATTATGAAACTTCGGTGGTTGCAGAGGCTCTTCCGTTAGATGGGGAGTCGATTGCGGATTTTACAGAAACTTTGACCGAAGATATGGCCACGGATGAAGAGATTTTAGCCGCTGAAAAAGAGTTGGCAGAGGGTTTATTTTTAGCAGATGAAGAAGAGGGGAATGTTTAGTTTATGAAAAACAAAAAGAAAGTGACGATTCTAAAGAAATCTTCAAAAGCCGTCGATTCAAAAAAATCAGCTTCAAAACCTGCCCCAGCTAAAAATAAAAGTGCTCCAGCAGCTTCACATAAGTCCTTAGCTCAAAAAGCTATGGACAAAAAAATACAGGATAAAAAATTAGATTCAAAAAAAGCTTCTTCTAAAAAAGTAGAAGCCAAAAAAACAACTTCTCAAAAAAATAATCCTCAAAAAGCGGCTCCTAAAAAAAATGATGAAAAATCATCCGCTTCTAAAAAAGCTTTTTTTAAGAGCAAAATAGATGATCTTATTAAAAATCCAAGTTTTGTTGAAGACGCCGAGTTTGAAGAAACAGATGCCACACTTTTACTTGATGAAGAAGATTTTGAATCAGAGGAAATAGAATCAGACGAAGAACTTGAAGAGGGTTATGCCAACGAACCTGAGAACGAAGATGAGGCTCTTGAATTTAAATCTGAGTCAGAAATTTCTGACGAAGAGACTCTTCCTTGGGAAGGTGAAGAGATTGATCCAGAGTCGATTCCAGTGGCTCAAGAAGAAGCCGGATTTTTGCCAGAACCTCCGGCAAATCATGATGCTCACTTTTTATCGACGGATCAAATGGACTTTTTTCAACGTGAAGAACTCGAAGCCAGCGAATTAGGGGGCTTTGAATCGGCAGAAATCACTGATATCGAAATGGTGGATGCTGAAAAACTCGAAAGTATTTTAGAAAGTATTCTTTTTGCTTCTGACAGACCTGTGAGCATGGCTTCGATTAAAGAAGTTTTTAAAGGAACCAATATTAAAACAGAGCAAATTCGCAAAGCCCTCGACTTTTTAGTGGTGGAGTATGCGGGTGGCAAAAGAGGGGTGATCCTTGAAGAGATTCAAGGGGGCTATCAATTGCGCACTAAAGTTGAAAACATGAATTTTATCAAAAGAACTTTAAAAGCTCGTCAGTTTAAAGTGTCTGGTCCAGCTTTAGAGGTGCTTTCTGTGGTGGCTTATAAACAGCCTGTTGTTAAGTACGAAATCGATGAGATCAGAGGCGTGGAGTCGGGGCATTTACTCAGAGCTCTTATGGAAAAGGGGCTGGTGCAGTTTCAAGGTAAGAGTGAATTGCCAGGTAAACCTATGCAGTATGCAACCACACGTAAGTTTTTAGAGATCTTTAGTTTGCGTAATTTAAAAGAGTTGCCGACACTTTCACAAATTGATGAACTCTTGCCAGAGGGCATTGATGCTGAAGAGGCCGCTCCAAAACCGACTCTTTCTACCATTACGGATTCAATGTCAGAGTCGATTGCAAATTCTTACTCAGTAGGTGAAGAAGAATTAAATAAGATTGTGGATCAATTGGATCAAATCAGCACAAGCTCAGATTTTTTTGAAGAAGAAAAACGCCGTCAAAAAGAGAAAAAAGACGAAGAAAAAGCTCTTAGCCTGAGAGAAGCCCTTATGGTGGGAGAAAAAATTTCGACTCGCGATATGAAATGGCTCATTAACTTTGATGCTGAAAAAGAAGCTGCTCGCAATGCCCCTCCTCCTCCTCCTGTAGCAGCTGTTGTTGAGGAAGAAGTTGTGGCAGTTGAAGCTTCAGAAGAGGATTCAGAGGGAGCTGAAGAGGGAGCTGAAGATCGAGAGTCGTGGGAAACTGCAGATTCAGATGAGTCAGAAGATTCTGATGAAGATGAAAGCGATGATTTAGCGTACTCAGCAAGCGATGATGACGATGAAGACGACGAAGATGATGATGAAGAGGATTCTGAAGGGTCTTCTGAACCAGAGCGAGAGATGGAACTCTAGTTTTTAAATTTAAAATAATTTAAATTTAATTAAAAAATAATTGTAACATAATAAAGCTGTTTTAAACCAGGTCCCCAAAGACCCAGATTAAAACAGCTTTTTTTTTGGTGGCATTCTTAAAAAAAATTAATTCTTTAAGAGGACTTTATTGCAGACCATTTGTTGCGGAGAAAGCGAAAGCTTCTCTTGTTGATTTTGATAAATTCTATTGGCGGTTGGAAGCATCTCCGGAGCCACATCAAGAAGCAATTTTGCGGCTTCTGTATAATGTTCTTTTTTAGTTAAAAGGGCTCTTGTTAACCGACCTTCGTTTTGCAAAATATAGAGAGTGTTCGACATCATTGCATAAAGCGCAGAGGTTCTTACCGTGGGGCTAGGATCGCCCATAAGGTTCCAAAGGGTGCGACTGGCACGAATCAGACTTTCTTTTTGTTGATCACTTAATTGAGCCATTTCTCTTTGAGCAAGGACCTTAGTTTTTTGATCCAATCGAGACTCTCCGTAAACGCCGTATTGAGAATCTAAAGAAAGATAAGGAGAGAGGACTTCTTTATAATAAATCGCCACAGTGTCTCTCACGGCTTCTCCAGTGGGAACACCTCTGATGTCTCGAATCAAAGCTTCGCCCCAAGCAAAACCTTCTCCAGATTTTGAATATGTTGACGGACTTAAAAAGATTCTGGCTAGCCAAGCATCACTTGGGTTGTTGGTCGGGATGGCTTTGAGCAATTCAAGAGTTTTAGCATAAGTTTTTGGAAGCTCTTCAGGATAAAGATTTTCTGAGAGATAATTCACCAAATCCATTTTTTTAGAAGGAACAGATCCATCATAAAGTCTTCGGCTCAGAGATTCATCAAGAGCTTCAATAAATTTATGTTGCATCGGGCTTCTTAAAACAGCTTGCTCCTTGGCATCACGCTGTAAAAGCTTAGTGATTTTTTCGCCCTTAAAAATATATTCAAGAACAGCCACACCTTCATGTCTATAAGCATACTGTTTAGCCTGAGTCGAACGCTCTACAATGGCATCAATGTGTTCAGTGCCAATTGATTTGAGATGTTCAGCTTCCATCATAAGAAGGAGGTTTCCACCTTGTCTAAAATTCTCAACAATTTGTTCAATGGTAAATGTTTGTTTCACATCGGCTTGTTGTTGAGTTGCAGAAGCTTGTTTAGCTGCTTGAACTGTTTTTGTTGGAACAGGCTTGTTTTCAATCTTTTCTAAAAAGCCAAGCAAAGATTTTTCTTTCGCCGTTTTTTTGATTTCATCTAATACAAAGTCAGCATCTTGTTCTTCGGGAGTGTTTTTAAAACGTCCTGCCAAATACATAGTTGCAAAATTAATTTTTTTAACAACATCTGATTCTTCAACGCCCTCATAACCCATCATCACAAGTTGATCGTTAGTCAGTTGGTTAAAGGCCTTGATCTCACTGTAGATCAAATAAGGAATGGCCTTGCCTTTAAGTTTTTCTGCATTCCAAACTTTGAGAAGCAAGTCTGTCGATTCATATCCAGCTTGAGGTCCATAGGAACGAGCTAAAATTTTTAAAATTTTATCATCACTCACAGGGCCATCATAGCTCTCGCCAATTCTCCAAGAGTTGACTTCGTTTAAAAGATTAAAAATGCCCCCATGCGGTTTGTCTTTTAAAGACATACGTCCAATAAGAGGGCCTTCGATTTGATAGGGAATTTGATAATTCTTAGCTGCAGTCCATGAGTCTAAGGTCTCAGTAAACTTTTGAAATCGACTGTGAGTCATTTCATGAGTGTAAACGCCAATGTCTCCGGAACCCGGTAATGAATAAGTGATACGTTTTTCAGAGGGAACAAAGTAAGCATTGGCACTTTGATAGTATTCATGAGTCACAGGGATATTAAAACTTTGATGATAACGAACTACTTTTTCAAATTTACTTTTAAGAACGGGGTCTGTGAGTTCTTGTCCTTTTAAGAGATTCTCACGCATTAAAAGGTAACTAAAGCCGCTGCCAAGAATCCAAGTGGAACCGATTTTTTCGTAACGATAGTTTTTATCAGAGGCAAAGTTGAGAATGTCTTTTAAATCTTGTTCTGAATATTGATTTGGAGGCAGGAGGTAGGTTTCTGCAATGGCTTTTTCTTTAATCTTGATAAGGATTTTTTCGGCCTGACTGCTTGAGAGCTCCGCTCTTTGATGACTGTCAATTAGAGCCAGAGTGATAGCTTTAAAAAGAGGATCCTTAATATTTTTAAATTCAAAAATCTCTTTATAAAAACTCACTCCATCTGCAATAGAGAAAAATTTTGTGCTGCCTTCTTTATGAATGGCAGTTTGATGGCGTTGAGCAATGCTCTCTATATAAGCTTGGATTTGCGGGATATAGGTTTTTTCAAGAGAAGCTTTGTTTTGCTCTAAATACTCTTTAAAGGCTTTAGGGTTCACTTCTCTATTATCAAGTGCATTTATAAGACTGTTTTTTAAAATCACAAGTCCCATATCAATTTGAGGCTTTTCGTGATCTGGGGTTTCAGAGTCTTGAGGCGCCTGAACATTTGGTGGATTGAGGTAGGCGAGTCTCAAGTTTTGAGGAGAGAGTGTAAAAATGAGTGGAATTTTTGCATAAGCACTAAAACTTATTAAAAAGCTGAATAGACTTGTTGCAAGTATCTGACGTTTTAAAGTGATCATCCAAAAAACTCCTCAGTCATAATTTTGAAAAATAATCTTTCAATGAATCACTAGAATTGCGATTCGTATGCCAAAAATTAAAAAATAAAATGTTTTTTAAGTTTTCCCTCTGAGAATTATTTTTGTGATCTTGAGTTCTCTTTTTAATTGCAGAAATTTCATGTTCCTAACATAGACAAAGAATCCAAAAGCGACTCTTTTTAAGTGAATTTTTGATTCAAAACTGGTTGAGAATTTTCCCTCCAAAAATGGATTTTTCAGAGGGAAAATTCATGTATAAATAAATTTAATACTTAAAATAAAATATTATTGTTTGACAGATTCTTCATCGTCATCAATCTCGCCGTTTCTATTGTCGTCTTTAGCAAAGTGTGATTCTTGCTCTAAACCTTTTTTGAGGCAAGTGTAGTAGTCGTTCGCACTTGGATCTATTGTAGGGCAGAGATCTGAGTTGCTAGTTTTAGTCACTCGATTGGTGTGAGAAATATTTTTGTCTGTTGCAAATGTGAGATCCGAAAAATTAATTTGTTTAATCACGTTGGCCAATTGAATATTCACAAGCAAATCTTGATCACTTTGGGCGTTGATTCCATAAGGACCAGCTATTTGCAGTTCCACTCCATCATCCATCTTAAAACTAAAGTTGCAAGAGTTGCCACAGGTGCCGGCCAAATAAATACTGTTGTTGACTAAATCCGAGGGGGCATTTGGATTTTTGGCGAGCAAGGTAGAATGATCACATTTTTCGTATTTAATTTTAATTCTGCGATAAGTTTTACTTGGAATAGATTGAGTGTCGAGAGCCGCTGGAGTAGCGGCTAAAAGATCGGCCACATAAGGTCCTTTAAAGCTGGATTCTTCTTCTAGTTCTGAGTCATCTTCTTCCTCACTATGCTCTTTACTTTTAAATTCTATTTCTTTAATGACGATCCAAAGAGAGGTTAATGAAATGCTTTCTCCATCTTTTGATGTTAAGTTTGAAGGATTGCTCGCAACAGCTCTTGGAATGAGGCTATGAAATATTTTTTCAATTGGGTTCATTGCCACAGTGGGGGCATTGGCCGAGCCTGTAATTTTAAAGGTTGTCTGTGAAAGGGAGCTTTGCTGAACTTTGTGAGAGTCTTCTGAGCAACCAAGATTTATCAGGGCTGCTAAAGTTATTGAAGCACTCACGGCTTTTTTGATTTTGATCATATTAAACATCCTGTTCGTTTTATTATTTGAATCATTTCAAATAATTTTTATCGGTGCTTTTATTATAAAAGATCTTGGGTGAGATTTAAATATCAGCGTCAATCTTCAGTTTTAAAATGAGATTATCAAAGGCTCTCAGTGCCTTAAACAGTCACGTTCTGAGAAATAGTGGCTCCTCTGCAGAATGAATTTAAAATTTAATGTTGTTATTATTGCAAAAGTTTTGGTGGTTTAAAAAAAGACTTTGTTTTGGGATTTAAGATACTATTTATGGGAGGACTAAATTTTTTATTTTAATTGATAACTTGATATCAGCTTCATGAAGCGAATTTATGCAATATTTATAGGAAAGAGGGTTTTGTAAGTTCTATATATTGCTTTAAAAAGTATTTTCGGGCTAATTTGTCTCAATCAGCTGATGACGGCGATTCTAGATTCAATTTTAAGGGAATAAGAAGCTTCAGTTTATATTCTAACATTGAAGGGCATCATTAAAATGCAATTTTTTTTAAAACAAATCTCACTTATTTGTATCATCGTATTGGGTGTTATTTTGTTGAATCCTCAGGATTCCCATTCAATGGAAGTTAAAGCGTGTCGTTCTGTTTTAGAAAATAAAGCAAAAGTTAAATCAGAAATTCCATCATTTATTATTGAGACCAATCGACATGAAGTTCTCAAACAAGCAGTCACAGATTTGGAGCGCTACCAAAAAGACATGATCCATATCGCGATAAATGAATCTCCTGTAAACCTTAAAGATGGCAGTTATCTCTACTTAGTCGATTCAAATAAAAACTTATATATGGTTCCAAGGTTTTTAAATCCTTTTGACAAAGAAGTTCAAAAAAAGAATCCGCAAGCTCGAGAGTATTTAGCTCTGCATAAATACCTTAAAATGGCTGGAGGTCGTCACCTTCAACAAGTGGATCATATTAATAGTGAAATCAAAATTGTGGGTGCGGGTGAAGTTGTTGTTCGCTTTGGACACATTCTAAAAATCAATAATAAATCCGGATCTTTTAGAAGCGATTTAGAGCATCTAAATTTTGCTGTCGCTTTAATTAAAACTCATGTGTCGAATCCATTTTTAAAAAAGGGCGTTTTAATTATTGATGTTTCTGATTCTCAAAATTTAAAAAAAGATCAAGGACACTCAACGGCTTTGGAAGCAGCCTCTGCTAACTTTACCATTGTTCAAAATAATGAGTTGGTAATTTTAAAAGAACGTCTTGTAAAAGCATTTGAATATTTAGCGGTATCAGGATCTGAAGATAATTTTGGTGAGTTTCTCCAACAAAAATTAGATGAAAAAAGACCAGATCATAGCATTGATATAGAAGTCTTTTTTACTCTCTCCTTTATTAAAGGAGCGGTTCTTTCTCCTAACGAGAGTATTGCAAAGTCTCTTTTAGCTCTTGAATCAACAGGAAAGATAAAACAAATAAAACAAATCTTAGCTGTTATGGATGAATTCAATCATCAATATAAAAAGTAATTTAAGTCCTTCATTTAATATCAATGAAGGATTAAAATCGTCTAACTTCTAAACAGTTTGTAATTGTTAGTTTGCTTTACGCAAAGTGCTAGTAAATTTTTCTTCTTAATGGTTTTGTTTCAAAAAACAGAACTGATTTTATGGATCCTAAAAGGATATCTTAAAATATTTTTCATCTTGCGATTTCTCATTAAATCTTAAAGTCGGCTTCTATTTTTTTATTTAAAATAATTTTTGAATTTTAATTTAAAAGGTGGTGGCATTTATGATTAACAACCTACGCAAATTAGTATTTTTGATTTCCGCTTCTTTGAGTGTCATTGCTTTTACTCAAAGCTCTTTGGCAGCAAATATTCAGCGACATAAAAAAACTCAATCAGGTCAGCTCACACGTAATGTGATTGTGGATCACTCAAATATTGATTTTTCTAATGAACTCGAAATCAGACAATTGATTCAAGATATCGAAGACAGTGGGGGTAAAGTTCTCCATGTTTTGCCAAATAAAGATATTGAAGTAGAGTATCCAACTGTTCAGGATGCGCAAAGAGTGGTGGATGAATCTAACAACACTCAAGTCCCAAAAGATCCAAAGGATCTAAAATTAAGACCTGTAGTTGATTACAGTTCTGCCAACCCTGTAAAAGAATTATTTGATCCTTCTAGTATCAAATTATTAAAAAGATCAAAAAATCTTGAAGTTCGTTTAAAATCTAAAATTAAAATTCACAAAGTAAAACCTAATCAAGTCGCTTTGGCCCGCAAACAAGTAGATAAAATTCTTAAAGATCAAGTTTTGATTAAACCAAGCAATAAGCTTCCGATTTTATCTGGAACAGATATTGTGGGTTATGATAATTCGAATTCACAGTTCTTTCCGCCAATTGGAAACCAGTTAACTTTGGGTTCTTGCTCAACATGGTCTGGTGGTTATTATGCTAATACATACACCAATGCTAAATCAGCAAACGTGGATTTGAAAACTCCTGCAGGAGAAAATTATCTTTGCAGTCCTGCGTTTCTTTATCCACTCGTTAACGGGGGACTTGATGAAGGTTCCAATTTAATTATGGCTCTTGAGGCGAGTTCAACTTATGGTTGTGCCCCCTTAAAAAATGTTCCTTATTCAAAGGCATTTTTAAATCAAGATACAACCAACAGCTACGATCCAATGACTTTTCCATCAGTGGATTCGCAAAAACTCGCTTTGAACAACAGAGTGGAAATGGTGAATGTTATTTCTGACTATCCATTGACAGTCACTTCATTAGATACTGTTAAACAAGCTCTTCAAAATGGGGATTTAGTTGTCACTTCTATTAGTGTGGAACAAGGTTTTATGGCCTATAACGGAACCACAAAAAGTTCTTCACAGTATTGCTCTAAGTCTCATGTGACAAAAACTTTTGATTATCCAAACGCTGTTTATTCTGCTTACGATACCACTTGTAGTGGTGAGCTTGGTTTGCATGCCATTGCTCTTGTTGGTTATGATGATCAAAAACAAGCGTTTAAGTTTTCTAACTCTTGGGGTACAGGATGGGGAGACAATGGTTTTGGTTGGATTTCTTATGACCTTTTTAAACAGAGTGTTTTTTCTGTTTATTACTTTGCTATTTTACAGGATTACGCTCAAGACCCAGTTCTTAAGGCGTATATGGTTGTTAATTCTGAACTCAATAACCTACCAAATGTGGCTAATAAAAGAGTTCCAGTTTACTACTCTGCCTCTTCAGATTTTTTAAATTGGGATCTTTCTAAAATCGTATTTTTTCCGTTTTTTAGATTTGTAGGTTCTGAAACAAAAACATTTTCGATGGTTCACGATGTGAGTGCGGCTCTTATTGAGGGTCAACCCATCTCCAAGTCTTCACCACTTAAATTAAATGCCACATTGGCTTATGATGCCAACAATAGTTGGTGGTCGACTTATTTAGATCTTACGGATTTTTTAACAATTAAAGATGTTCGTTTATATGTTGTTAACTCAGGTGTTGAAACAGAGTTAACGCCATTGAGCTGGACTCAAACTGATAAACAAACTGCAGCTGTGAAGCCAGTGCTTGCTTATGATGCTGGTACTAAAAAATTATTTGTGAATAGTTATGCTGTTATTAATCCAAATAGTAATACAGTTTTAACCCCTGACACCGTTTGCAGTGCGACTGGTCTACCTGCAGGGCTTACCTTGAATGCGGTGACTTGTGTGATTTCAGGAACACCAACAGTTGTAAAAGCAGTTCAAACAGTGACGGTAAAAGCAGTCAATAAAGTGGGAACAGCTACTGCCTTTGTATTGATTCAAGTGATTCCACCAGCTCCGCAAATTGCTTATGCACAATCAAGTTTTAATGTCGATCGCTATGCCACTAAAGTGAGCATTAAACCAACGACTAAATTAAATGTTGATTATTGCTCATTGGTGCCAGCATTAGGTTCTGGTTTATCTTTTAATTCTACAACTTGTGAGATTTCAGGAAAGCCATCAAACGTTTTAGCTTCTAAAACCTACACTGTGACTGCAAATAATAAAGGCAGTAGTGTCACAACTTCTTTTGTTTTATCTATTGAGGACATGCCTTCTGTTTTAGAATTTGCAAACTCTTCTTATTCATTCACCCTTGGTGGCACAACTATGTGGACAATTAAACCTACAAAATTGAGTCCAGCAAGTGCGACTTGCACTATCACTGGTCCCAATGCAAGTAGCTTTACAACTCTAACTGGGTTTAGCTTTCAAGCATCTACTTGTACGATCTCTGGTTTACCAAGAAAAGTCCTTCCTAATACGACATTTAAAATATCAGCAAAAAACACTTTAGGTTCAGCTGATTTTTATATGGATATCGAAATCAAAGACGTTGTTCCAACAATCACTTATGCCAAAACGGCTTATGTTTATAATCAAAACAGTGTGGTTTCGATTTATACTAAAACTTTAAAACCAGCGGGAGTGCCTTGCGAGATTTCTCCAACAACATTACCTGCTGGAGTAAAATTTGTGCCGAGTAATTGCAGTCTTGCGGGGCGCACACCAAAGGCAAGCTTTCCGCTGACTGACTACACAGTAACAGCTAAAAACACGGCCGGTGAATCTACTTTTACTTTTAGCTTAAAAGTGAACTAGATAAATAAAATTAAATTAAATAAGTCTCCCCTAAAGCATCTTTGAGAAATTTCTTTTTTGAAAAATCTCATAGGTGCTTTTTTTTACTCTCTACGTTGTAGGATTCTAAAATAATCAGTGTTTTTTTAATCTATGTGAAACATAATACTTTTTGTAAACATCAATTTTAAAAAACATAAAAAGGAATCAGTATGAATTCTGATATTCAGTCTTCTCAAAATCTTTCTCTCTCAAAAATTCTAATTCCTCTTATGGCAGTTCTTTGTTTTTTTCCGTTTATGACTTCTGCTATGGCATTGTTAAGTGGTGTGGTCATCACCTTAGTTTTAAATAATCCTTATCCAACTTCTCAATACACGCATCGCTTGCTCACCACATCGGTGATGGGGTTAGGAGCGGGTATGAACTTGTTAGTGGTGGCCAGTGTGGGCCTGCAAGGTTTGGGTTATACGGTGGTCAGTATTTTATCGGTTTTTGTTTTAGGTTTTATTTTGCAAAAACTTTTTAAAGTGGATGAAGAAGCCGGACTTTTAATCACAGTTGGTACGGCCATCTGTGGTGGGAGTGCCATTGCAGCAGTCACTCCCATTATAAAAGCTAAATCCCATTCTGTGTCGGTGGCTTTAGGAACTGTTTTTATTCTCAATGCTCTGGCTTTGGTATTGTTTCCGAGCATTGGTCATTATCTTCATTTAAGTGAGCGGGCTTTTGGATTATGGAGTGCACTGGCGATTCATGATACAAGCTCTGTGGTAGGGGCCACTGTGAGCTATGGACCTCAAGCGGCTGAAGTGGGAACTACTGTTAAATTAGCTCGCGCTTTGTGGATTGTACCCGTGGCTTTGATGATTGGTTTGTTAAAAAAGTCAGATAAAAGCTCTGAGGCTGGTAAAGCCAAAAAACCTTGGTTTATTTTAGGATTCTTAATTGCTGCGGCTATTGTAACTTGGATTCCTGTTTTGCAAAAGGCGGGGTATGTGGTTGAGATGATCGCGCGAAGAACTCTGGTGCTGACTTTGTTTTTTATTGGTCTTGGACTTTCAAAAGAGACTTTAAAAAAAGTGGGCATGAAGCCATTGATTTTTGGTGTGACCCTTTGGATTTTAATTGCAGCGGGTTCTTTGGGAGCGATTCAATTGGGTTGGATTCAATAGTAACGATTATTAATTAGGTTTACGTAATAAAAAGGGGAGAATTTTTAAATTGGATTTCTCCCCTTAAATTTAACCATTGCTCTAAATTAAACTTTAATTTTAGTGAGTATTTTAAATTAGTTAAAAATTCCAAAAATGAAACATAAGAATTTTTCAGTTTAGTTTCTTTCTCTACTTCATGATAAAATAACCTATTGATGTTCACTTAAGAGTCAGTTCAAATTAAGTTTAAGTGGATGATTTTTTTATGGGTTCAGTGTTCATTCACGCGCTTTAAATAGAAACAGATCATATTAGAAGTCAATGGGCGAGGTCTTTTTGAAACCGATAACGAATTTTAAAAAACGTTTTCAAATTGTTTCTATGATTTCTGCCAGTGTATTGCTTGTGGGTCTTTTTCAAAATTGCAGTCAAAAGGGTGAGTTGAGTTTAACCTCCGATTTGGCCGTTGAAGCTCAAACCATGACCAATACTTTTTATATTCTAAAAAATTCTGATAAAGCCACTTTAAAGCCGATCCTTTCAAACCAAGAGGCCGTTGCGTTAAGCCTTCAAACTATTAATAATTCTTCAGTAACAGTTGTGAGTGCCCCTGAGTCTTCGGATCCAGTCAAAGACCTCAATCAAGTCGTCGAGTTTTTTGGAACAGCACCTCTGCCATTAGAAACTCAACACGGAACTCTTTATTCCATCGATCAAGAAACTGGAAGATTTGAATACGCCCCTCGTAGGGATTCTTTAGGAGAAGATATTTTTAATATTATTAAAAGAACTCGGCTTGAAGTGAATTCAGCTCTAAAAGACGCTGTTAAAGCTGAGGACGGAAAGTATTATTTAGAAACCAAGAGTCAAATAGCTGTTAAAATTGTGATTCACGATCACTTAATTTCGGAAGTTAATAAATCGGACTCAACTGAAATAACTGTTGTGAGTGATGGCTCTCTCAATCCAATTGAGAGAGATAAATTTTCTCCCGAAAAACCAAATTTATTTGATGATGGGTCGTTTCCTGACGAGGTTTCTAAAACTCCAAAGTTTTCTTGGGAGCATAGCTTTGATAAAGACTCCGGCATTAATTACTACGAAGTAGCCATCGGCACCACTGCTGGCGGCACTGATGTAAAAACTTGGACTAACGTGGGGTTTGTCAATTCAGTTGTTCTTGCGGGACCTTTTAAAGAAGATCAAAATTATTTTGCTTCTATTAGAGCCGTAGACTTTGCAGGCTTAAGATCTGAAATCGCTCAGGGCGATGGTTGGTTGGCAACTCAGTTTACGACAGACTCTCTGGTTGCAAAAATAACAGCTCCCTCATCAACATCGGCTGCAAAAATTGAATTTAAAATTCAATTCACGCAAATTGTTCCTAAATTATTACTCAATCAGTTGTCCCTCACTAATATCAAAGGCAATCCTATTTTAACCGGTTCGGGTCGTAATTACGCGCTCAATGTTGAAGGTAACCCAGAAGGCAGTATCTTTATTAAAATTCAGAGTGGTGCCATCACGGATGTGTTTGGTAACAAAAATAAAGTAGATTTTACGGCCACTGTTTTAAGACCTAAAACTCCCACTTTAGTGGCGTTGGGAATTGTACCTAATAATTTAACAGAGAGTCCTAAAGTGAACTGGCCAGATGCTGGCAACTCTGATGCTGGTTGGGCCTCTTACACGGCTAATATTTATGAGGGTTCTCAAAAAATTAAATCACAACCAAAATTTTTAAAAGGAAATGCCATCAATGAATTAAAGTTAATCAAAGGTCACACCTATACAGTTAAGGTTCAGGGTGTAGATACATTTGGCAACCTTGGACTAGAGTCTCTGCCGGTGGATTGGACTGCAAACACAAAAGCTGAATTTATGTTAGTGTCAGGTTCTGGTGTTGGAATGGATGTGGTTTCAAATTCATTACCTGAGAATTTTGGCATTTGGGTTGAATTTGTTTTTCAGAATAAAGGTGGCGAAGCGACTCCCGGTCAACTCATTGTGGAAGTTTCAAATAAAACTAATTATGAAATTTGGACGGATAGAAATAAAACTCCCACCTCAGCGGTCTATAAAGCCTGTCAGGCGGCAAGTATTTCTCCTCAAGAATCGTGTTCAGTTTTTATCAGATCAAAATCAAAGTTAAGTGGAACTTTTATAGCAAGTAACCTTTTAATGACAGGAATGGTTGAGGGGCTTAATCCGGCTCCCATTCCGTTGTTTGGAAAAGCCAGTGGGTTTCCTGATCCCCCACTGTTTGATTTTGTATCTCATACTTTTACAAATTGTGGGGCTAAGGGTAATACTGGGCCCACCCTCCAAATGTGTGTCACAGATTATAAAGATAGCTCCTGGGCCAAAAATACAAGCAATTTAAATATGACCACTCCAGGGATTCAACTTTGGACGGTTCCAAAAACAGGTATGTATACTATTTTAGCAAAAGGAGCCCAAGGAGGCTCACCAGGGAATGGGCAAATTGGTGGTTACGGAGCTGCAATCCAAGGAGATTTTAATTTAAAAAGAGGCGAAGTGATCAGGATTTTAGTGGGGCAATCTGGATACAATAGAAGTGGTGATGATAGTTCCGGCGGCGGAGGAACTTTTGTAGTGAAATCTGATAACACCATATTAGTGGTCGCTGGCGGCGGTGGCGGTGCCGGGCAATCAAGCTGTGAATTACAAATACCATCTTTAACAACTAAAGCTAATGATGGCTGCCCTGAACCGGAAAGATTTGGAAAATGCGATACCGGAAAAGGAGGAACAGGCGGAGCAGGAGGAACCGTGGGTAACTGTGAGTATCATGCGAGTGCCGGTGGCGGCTTTTCGGGCAATGGAGCCAATGGAACCACAAAATATGGCTCCTATGGTTCCTCTGGTGGCACTGCCTTTTTAAATGGAGGAACAGGTGGAGGCTCCGAACTTCCTGGTGGCTTTGGTGGTGGAGGGGGCTCTCACTCATCAGGCGGAAAAGGGAGCGGCGGCGGCGGCTACTCTGGCGGTGGCGGCGGTCCGGGTTGGAGTTCTGGTGGCGGAGGAAGTTCACTGAATAATGGAATCAATCAAGATAATACTGCAGCTTCAAATAAAGATATGGGTTCAGTGTTCATCAAAGCACTGTAAAGAGCCATATTGGATTAAATAATTAAAGATTAAAATAAATTAAGGTAAAATCGTTAAAATAATAGAGCCATTGCTCGCATTGCTCGAAGTTGTATTGCTGATTGCAGAAGTGAGTGTGGCCGTTCCGTAACTTTGTAAGTAATTGGAACCGCCGCCTCCAGTTGGCCAATTAGCAGCACCTCCATACCAACCACCACCACCTCCGCCGTTTGCCCAACTGGTTCCTGCTCCACCGTTGGGCCATGCCCATCCAGAGTTAGTGGAGCCAATTCCATTATATGATGAGGCATCTGTACCAGTTCCTCCTGCGCCGTAGCTTCCATTGCCTGTGTAACGTGCATCCATCGAACTACCGCCGTCATATCCTGGTTGAGTAGAATCAGCTCCCGTATTGACCCAGCTGGAATCTTGAGTGCTTGTGCAATTGGTGGACCCACGATCTGTACCGCCTCTTCCAGGTTGATTCCCTGAAAGGCCCCAATAACCGTAAGATCCGCCGTGAGAACCTCCGCCACCTCCGGCAACTACCTGGTGCTCCGGCGTTATTATTTCCACTCCACATCCCTCTGCCACCGGCACCACCGTAGGCTTCAATTTTAACATTAATGATTCCTGTGACATCAAAGTAGGCCAGTGTCGCTGTATAATTTAAAGTGTATGAAGTGGTAACAATAGTACTGCCGTTAACAGTGAGGACCCCTTTAGAAGCTCCGCCCCTAAAGTTTTTGTGAGATGTTGATCCAAACGATCCAATAAGAGGCATTTTGAATCCTTAAAAAAAAGAATTAATTTTAACTTTATTATAACCAGAAATCCCTGTTAAATAAATAATATTCAGTATTATTAAATATTCTCAAAAGTATTTTGTATTACTAAAATTAATTATCATTTTAAGAAAAAGATTGAATATTAAAAAACATGAGACTTTAAAAACAAATAAAATATTTTTTAATTTGAGGATGATGAAATTGAGTTAACCTGACTATTAATATTTTGAATGGCTCTTCAATTTAAAGAGAAGAGTTAATTTATGATATCTGTATTTTAACAATAGTAAGTTTAGTGAGCACACACTGAATATTTTAATAAAAAATCTCAAAATGAAACATAAGAATTTTCAATTTCTATGTTTCATCGTTTATTCATAGTAAAATATCCAATTGATGTTCTTTTAAGAGTCAGATCAAATTAAGTTTGAATGGATGAGTTTTTATTCAATCTTTTGAGCATCTAAGGAGCCTGGTGTGAAGATAGATTTATTTAAAAAATTAAAAGTTTTAAATAAAAATATTTTTTTAATTTTGATCCTCAGTTTAATTGCACCTAAACACTCTGTGGGTGGTTCATTTAATTTTACTTTACAAGGAACTGCGAGCGGGTTTCAACAACCACCACTCTATGCTTTTACTTCTCATACTTTTACAAATTGTGGGGCTTCAGGGATGAATGGGCCTTCGCTTGCAAATTGTGTATCTGCTTATTCGGGTCAAGCTTGGGCCAGTAGTACAAGTTATTTAAATATGACGACTGCTGGAATTCAACTTTGGACAGTTCCCAAAACAGGGACGTTTAGAATTTTAGCAAGAGGTGCCAACGGAGGCTCACCAGGGAATGGGCAAATTGGTGGTTACGGAGCTGCGATACAGGGAGATTTTAGTTTAAACAAAGGTGATGTGCTTAAAATTTTAGTAGGTCAATCGGGAGTGAGTGGAAATGGTGATGATAGTTCCGGCGGTGGCGGAACTTTTGTGGTGAAGTCTGATAACACCATATTAGTGATCGCTGGCGGCGGTGGTGGCTCGGGAACAGGATCCTGTGGTTCTAAAGATCCAACAATTGCAGACCCTGCCAACAGTGGATGTCCTGAAAGCGGTTGTTCAGCAGGAAGTGGTGGAACTGGCGGAGCAGGAGGAACAGTGAGTAATTGCTCTTACCATTCGAGTGCTGGTGGTGGCTTTTCTGGCAATGGTGCCAATTCGAATTCTGGCTACGGTTCCACAGGTGGAACTGCTTTTTTAAATGGAGGCACAGGTGGTGGCTCCGAACTTCCTGGTGGATTTGGGGGCGGTGGCGGCTCTCATTCTGTAGGCGGTAAGGGGAGCGGCGGCGGTGGCTACTCTGGTGGTGGCGGCGGTCCTGGGTGGAGTTCCGGCGGTGGTGGAAGTTCTAAAAATAATGGATCCAATCAATCAAACACGGCAGCCTCAAATAGTGGAATGGGTTCAGTATTTATCCAAGCACTTTAAAGAGATTTATGAAACTACTTAATTAATCTAAATGCTGCTGATGGCCCTTAGTGCACCGATGATTTCTTAAGGCCCTTTTTTGCTAACACTTGTCTAATTCTCTACAGTTGAAACATAATACTTAAACCGGTAAATTATCTCCCATCAATTCAACAAATGATGGGATAAATATGAAAGTGAAAATTGCACTCCTTTCGCAAATCGTGCTCCCTGTTTTATGTCTTTCTGTTTTGACAAATAAATCCCTCGCTCAAAGTTTAACTCCTTTTTGCACCCAAGTATTTGAAGCCAATAAAAATGAAATCAATCCTGAAATCCCCCAAATTCACTGGGGTGCTTTTGCCCTCCATTTTGAACTTGATGAAAAAGAAATAAAACTCGCTCAGTATCTTTTAGAAAATGATTTTTCTGTTAAAAAAGTGAGCTTAATTATTTTTGGATCAGCCAATGCGGTTTCACCAAAATTATCAAGCCTGCTTTCTAAAACAAAATCCAGAACTGTGGAGCAATTTAAAAAACTTCTCCTCGGTGGCTATATTTTAGATCCGACTTTTTTTAAAGATTTGGATGACAAAATAACTGACGAAGAAATCAACGAGAAGATGGCTCCCATCATCAAGTCCAAAGCCCCTAAAATGGCTCTGGCACCCTTAGATTATGAAGCCGAAATATTAAAAGCTCCCAATTTTGATTGGAAGTCTTTAACTCAGTCCTATGATTTAAATGATAAAGAACTTAAATTGATCCAACTTTATGTGGCCAATAAGTACTCCACTCGCCAAGTGGGGCAACTCATGGGGCAACATTACAATACAATCAATAATCGACTTAAAGAATCCTATGAAAAATTAAAAATTCAAGATCGCAATCAGTTGCAAGCGCTTCTGCAAAATAATTTTTTGAGAGATGAAAACAATGAGCTCATCAAACATAAAGAAGCTCTTGAACCCGTTGAACCAAGTCCCTTTTTATGGGCGAGATTTAATAAAATCTATAATTTATCTGAAAGCGATTTAAATTCTCTGCAATTTTTGGCGGAGAATGATTTTTCTCCCCAATTAGTGGCGCAAAAAAAATTTAGAACTAGCCCTTCAGTCACGGCTCACATTCGTGGAATCTTAGAAAAAGCAAAAATTAAAAATCGCATTAAACTCATTACAATTTTATATAAAAATTATTTTGATCCAAAACTAAGACCTCGCAAAACAGAATTTGCAGTGGATGACATCATTGACTGGGAAAACTTGAATAAAGCCTATAACTTTTCGCAATTAGATTTAGACGTTCTCAAAGCTCTTGCTAATGGAGACTCTTTAACTGACTATGCAAAAAAATCGGGTCGCAATGTTGATAGAGTGAACGTGCAATTGAGTGTGAATATCTACAAAAAATTAAATCTTAATAAACACGAAGATCTGATTAAATTTTTGTACACTCAATTTAGAAAAGAATTGTAAGAAGATTGTAACATAAGACTTTATTTTAAAATAATTCTTCTGATTTCAGTCGTAAAGGCAATATAGAGATAGCGTTCATCGGCACTCAGTGCGATTCCTGAATCTGAGACTTTTATTTTGGTTGATTGAGCCGCTAATTTAACATTTCTGATTTTTAAAACGCCTGCATCTTTAGGGATTCCTAAGTTTTTAGGGTCCAGAGTGCCGTTGGTGTTCATTCTTACAACAGAAGTACCATCAATGCCGTCAGCTGTGCCAACGGCCACAATATAGATTTGTCCATTTTTTTGCTGCAATAATCTGAGTGAAGAATTTTGATAAGCGATCGAAACCTTCACAGGACTTATTTGAATCCAAGCCACGCCTGCGTCGCCAAAAGTTTTATCCAGAACTCCTTGTGGAGTAAATTTAACCACCACATAACCAGAGCTTTGTTTGAGTCCTTCTTTTTTATAGGCCGAAAAAAAGAAGAGAACACTTTCGTCGGCAAGATAAAGGGATTTTTCGTAGCGGAGAGCTCCTCCACTTGCTGGGGTATAAGTTAAAGGGATGGTCCAAGGATCTGATTTTTTAACAAAAGTGCCGATGTCGTCAAATTTTAAAAACGAATAAGTGCTTCTGCCGATAAGACTCGAACTCATCACGGTGATAAAATCATCTCCTGTTTTTGAAGTGTGAAGATCCACAGGATTGCCCACGAGATAAGAAGTGAGTATCAGTGAGCCTTTGCTCGCAAAAGTAAGGTCTGGTTTGCCGGTTGCAAAAATGTATTTTTCAATTTTTTTACTCGAAGAATAGGTTTCATAATACCCTGTTTGGCTAGGGAGCAAATCGAGATCACTGAAGTCAGATAAATAAGTGTTCCCACCCGTATCAGGAAACCTTGCCACCGAAGGATGAGCCGCAGATTTTAAATAGGGAGGGATTCCCAGATCTGAAGAATTTTGAAAACTATAATCATTTTTACCTTCAAGGGTAAATCGACTCACTTGAATATTGGGTCCCCAAGCCGAGGTGCCATTCATGGGGCTTCCAAAAAGAGTAAAATTGTTGTCTCCTTTAATCACAGAACTCACCACTAAACCCGTTCCACCATTTTGATCATAAAAAGTTCTGAGGCCTCCACCAGTAGAGGTTGTGTATCCAGCGGCTTTTTGATGAATCCACCACATAAATTCAGTGGATCGAGTGCCATCACTGTTAAATTTTGCGATGGACATAGATGTGCTACAACTTTTTGCGCAGCCATAACTAGGGTCAAGCAAAACATCTGAGCCAATAAGAATGAGTGATTTATCTGGTTGAACTATAAGATGTGAAGCAGCAGGTAAAATGTAAGAAATTGTTTTCCAGTCTGGATCTGTGATCCCTACTTTTTGCACTTCTAGCGAACAAGAGAGTTCAGTAAAAGATCCAGTGATGGTTCCATCAAGGCAAGTTCTGGTTTCTTTGTTTTCAGCAGAGTCACAATCGGCATCATAGGGAAGAGATTTTTTGAGATAAGCTTCAAAGGAGGCACCGTGAGCAATGGCATAACCATTAAACATGCAATCAACGGGGATTTTTGATCCGCAGGTGGATTCAGTAAAAGTTCCAGCGAGTGTGCCATCTGTGCATTTGCGGAGTTCCATATTGTCTGCGGTTTCGCATTTTTGATTGTATTCTAAGTGGGAGTTTTTATAGGCTTTAACCGATTCATTATTTAAAACGGTTTCACCATTAAAAGTGCAGTTTTGAGGAAGTAAAGCTTGCGGAGTGATAAGGTCTAAAAGTGAAGGTTGCACACTGGTGGATTCTGTTTTTTTCTCATCAAAAATAACATTGTTGCAAGAACTTAAAAATAAAACAGGAAATAGAAAACCCAATAAGAGTCTAAAAAAATCTTTCTTTTTTTTAGAGTTAAAATTGAAATTCAAAAAATTCCCCCAATAAAATTGGCACCTAAAAGCACCTCTTTATTTTGACATGAGAATTTAAATGGGAAGGCATGTTAATTTTAAAATTCTCAATATGAATCTCATTTTTTGGGCTTGTCTCAGAATGAAACTTTGTTAAAAAAGTTTTCTGCAAATAGGGTGATTGATTTGATGAGATTTTTCTACAAAATAGTCATCAATCATTTTAGGAACATTAAATTCCACGCCTTCTTTTTGAAAATAAGTTTTCATTAAATAAAAACTTGAGTGGATATAGTATCTCTCAAGAGTGAATTCCATCACGGGGGTCCACCATTTGGGGCGAGAAAGTTTGTTTTTAAGAGGAGAATTATTGATTTCAGTCACTTGTTCGAATTGAAAAATCCACCCGGCGTCTTGAAGATTTAAATACTTTTGATCTGAAATATTTTTTTCTTTTCTTCTCGCAAAATCCACGCGGGCTCCATCAAGATCGCGATAATAAATTTCTCCCGTAAAGTTATTTTCTTCATCTAATTCTAACAACAGGTTTTGTTGGTGGCCCTCTAAAACAATACCGTATTCAGCAGCCAGACTCATGCTTTTTAAAATCGCTGGAATCACAGACTCTTTTAAAATATGAGTGGGAGTGGTGCCGAGCTTAAGGGCGCTTTCTTCTAAGAGGGATTTTTGCCGTGTATCTTTTTGTGAATTCACTTGGGATAAAAAGGCAAAGAGGGGAACCAGCGTTTTTTGACTTGAAATAATTTCTTCCGGAATTTGGCGAATGATAAATCCAAAAGGGGAGTCGGGTTGGCCATCATAAATGGCTTGCACCTCGGGGAGAAAATTAAAGTGAGCTTGGCGACGTTCTTGGATGGGAATGGCCTCGAGCATTTCAGAAACACTCAAAGCTCGACTCATTTGCAGAGGATAAATGGTGCGAATGGCTCCATTGATTTTTTGTGGGAGCGAGAGTTTTACGATTTGATTCTCTCCAAGATAAAAACTGCGAGGAGAGCTTGTAGGACGCACTTTAATCTTGGTGAGTTGTCCTTTAGGAATCAACTCTGAAAATAAATCCAAGGCCTCGGGGTGAATGTAAAAAGACATTAATTTGTGTTCTGGTAAATGCGGTTTAGGATCGGCAGATTTAATAAACTCTGAAGAAACTTTGAGTTCATAGATTTCATTGGTTTGATATTTGCGAAGCTCTTGTTGCTGAGGGAGTGCTTTAAATTCAGAAGGGTTGTAGCTGAGATCATTGCGAGAGATCTCCCAATCGAGCCAAGAATCAACAGTGGCCTCAGAAGTTGAGAGGATGAGAAGGGTGCAAAATAAAATGACAGATGAAAAGATTTTAAACAAAACTCACCTCTAAAGTAGGTTTAAATAACAAAGGACTCGTTTAAAAGTCCTTTGTAAGAAGTGAGTTCAAATTTGAGGCCACAACGAATGGCTCTTCAAAAATTAATATGCGAGCAGAGTTGGTTATTTGTTATCACGGTTTTAGTGTGAGACTGTAGATTTTGACACTTTCATCTCAAAATAAAACGTATTTGATTGATACAAATGAATTTGGAGTGTTTTCTGACATTATTTTTTAGTAACATAATACTTTTTTTATTTAGCTTTATAAAAAGATCTCGCCTTTTCTCCAGAAATTGAGATTTTATTTTCTTTAACAGCTAAGGCAAGGTCGCGGCTTGCAGTGGCTGTAGAAATAGTGGGAAATAACTCCAAATAATTTTTGCGACTAAATTCTTTTGTGCCAAATTTTTCAAGAGCCAATTGTATTCTATTTTGACCAGTGGGTTTTGAAAAATTTTGTGAACCTTTAAACGCTTCTAATGCAGACAAAATAATTTCTAAAGAAAACTCAACAAAAGCGGTGGAGTCTCCTGCTTTGTCTGATTTTTCAAGAACTCGGTAATACTCTTTTTGTCTTTTATGGATAATAGATTCTGTAGAGAGATATTCAAAAATGGGGGAGTGTTGGATCAGTAAAATTTGCTGCCAAAGTCGTCCCATTCTTCCATTCCCATCTTCAAAGGGATGAATAAATTCTAATTCATAATGAAAAACACATGCTTTAATTAAAAAAGAAGTTTCTTTATCTTGTTTCAGAAAATTAAAAAGATCCGCCATAAGTCTTGGAACTTGTTTGGCTGGTGGTGCAACATGACTGACTTTGGTTCCTTTAAAAATCCCAACTTGTCCATTTCGATATTTGCCCGCATTTTTTACTAAATCTTGCATTAAAAGTTTGTGGGCTTTTAAAAGATCTTTTTCTTGAAGTGGTTTAAAAGTACTCAATGAATCATAAACTTTAAGAGCATTTTGAACTTCTAAAATTTGTTTTTTAGGTCCCAAAACTCTTTTGTTTTCTAAAATGGCTGTGATTTGCGCTTCTGTGAGTTCGTTGCCCTCAATAGCTAGACTGTGATGCACAGTTTGAATTTTATTTTCTTTTCTGAGTTTAACTAAGGGCTTACCGATAGAAACACCCTTGAATTCCCCCAAAAGTTCGTGAATTTGAGAATGAAGTGTGAGGATTCTATTTGTGATTTTAAAAGGTGGGTTACTCATACAATGATAGTATCAAATGATACTATCATTGTATATAAAAAAGTCGATTTTAGGACTGAAAAGTCACCTTAAACAAAGTCGGAGCAAATTTTATAACTTTAATATTTAATAAAATATTTGTAATTTTTAAGCTTAAAAAAGGTTCTCAATATGAATCATAATATTTTTAATTTAATGTTTATTATAAGGATTAAAAAAAAATAAAATTTTGTACTTTGTATTTTTTATCATTTTTTAAATTGAAACAATTCCTGTGATTCGATCATTTAATACACACCGTTTTACCTTTAAACTCATAAAACCATTCATCAATTTAAAGACTCACTTTTTGCATTCTTCACTTTCGCATCAATGCTAAAGGAGCGAACGATGAATTTTAAATTGGGGTCTTTTATTTTGTTACTCATTCTGGGATTTAATTTCTCTGCAAAAGCATTGAATGTCACTCCACCTAATAAAGTAGTATATGGTGTGGATAATCGCGTAGAGGCCTACAGATCTACAAAATTACAAATTGCAAAATCAACAATGGCGCTTATACATAATGATCTTCTCACACCTGATGTTAATTTTGCTCAAAATCAAAAATATAATTTACCAGATCTAAAATTTGGATATGCCTATGGTCTTTGTTCTTATGAAAGATTTTTTGAGCAAGGCAATCCAGCCAATTGCTCAGGCTCCTTAATTGCAAAAAATTTGGTACTTACTGCGGGCCATTGTATTACTGATGACTATGACTGTGCAAAGTATCATTTTGTGTTTGATTACAGAGTTTCTGCAAATGGAAGCTTTCCTAAATCAGTACAAGCCTCTCAAGTATATAGCTGCAAAAGAATCATCAATAGAACTTTAACAGATTATTATGATTACGCTCTGATTGAACTCGATCGAGATGTGGTAGACAGAGAGCCTATCCAACTTGAACTCAATGCGAATCTTAAAGCAAAAGATAAAGTTTTTGTGATTGGTCATCCTTCGGGTCTTCCAACAAAGGTGGGAGCTTATGGCTTGGTTAGAAAAACCTATTCCGAGTACTTTTCATCAAATCTAGATACCTATGGAGGCAACTCAGGTTCTCCAGTATTTAATAAAGACAATCGTCAAGTGGGTATTTTAGTAAGAGGTGAGTGGGATTATGATTATGACACTAAAAACTTTTGTAACTTCTCTCATGTGTGCAGTTCTACTGGTTGTTTGGGTGAGGAATCGACAAATATTGCACCAATTCTTCGAGAAAATCCAATTATTTTAGAAACCATTAATAAAAGCCAAGTTTTAAAAAACTTTAAGGGGAAATAAACATGAATCACATTAATTTTTTCAAAAATAAAACTCAAATTTTATCTCTTTTAAGTTTAGGTTATTTGTTGTCTGGATTTACAAGCACATCATCTTTTCAAATAGATGTTAAAAACTTACAGATCACTCCAAAAACAATTTATGGAACAGATAATAGAACTGAAGCCGTAAAGTCCTCAAAGCTCACATTGGCAAAGTCTACAGTGGCTCTTATTGACTCTTCGATGATGTATCAGGACGAAAATTATTTAAAAAATAAAAAAACCAATTTTTACAGAACAAATTTTAAAACAGAGTTTAATCTTTGTTCTAACCAAAAGTTTTTAACTCAGCCAGTGATTGCATTTTGCTCCGGTTCTTTGATTGGTAAAAATCTTGTTCTTACTGCGGGCCATTGTATCACTAATGAAGAAGAGTGCCAAAATGCACGGTTTGTTTTTGACTACCGAATGTCTTCAGGAGGTTTAAATCCTACGAGCACGGTTGAAGCCAATTTGTACTCTTGTAAAAAAATTGTATCTAGTCAATTTGGCGATAAAATCAATTACACCATCGTTGAGCTTGATCGTGACGTTGTGAATAGAACGCCGATTCAGCTTGAGCTTAATAGTGATTTAGCGGTGAATGAAGCCGTATTTATGATTGGTCATCCATCGGGTCTACCAACTAAAGTTATTCCAACTGGAGTTGTGAGAACAACTCAACCTGAATATTTTATTTCGAACTTAGATGGTTTTGGCGGAAACTCTGGTTCTCCGATCTTTAATAAATACAACCGCCAAGTGGGTGTTTTAGTGAAGGGTCCAGAAGAGGTTTTGACTGATTACTACGAGGATAATGTTAACTTTTGTGTGAAGACAAAAATCTGCAAAGCGAATGAGTGTGCTGGAGAAAAAGCCACGAATGTAAAAGCGATTTTTAATAATTTGCCAGCAATAGCTCTACCGTTTTAATCAGCTAAAAATATAAATCTCAAAAATAGATTTTCTAAACGTGAAGACACCAAAAGGTGTCTTTTTCTTAGATTCTCACGCCTCAAAAAGAGACCTTGTTTTTATATCCCATTTTATCATTTACACTTAAAGAGTGATTTTAATGGGACGTAATAGGGCGAGGTCTTAATGAAACCGAATATGCATTTTAAAAAACGTTTTCACGTTGTTTCGATGATATCGGCCAGTGTTTTACTTGTCGGTCTCTTTCAAAACTGCGGTCAAAAAGGTGAATTGAGTTTAACCTCTGATGTGGCGGTTGAAGCTCAAACCATGACCAATACTTTTTATATCCTTAAAAATTCTGATAAAAATAAATTAAAACCCATTCTTTCTAACCAAGAAGCCGTTGCTTTAAGACTTCAAGCCATTAATAATTCTTCAGGATCTGTTGCCAGTGCCCCTGATTCCGCAGATTCTTTAAATGGACTGAATGAAGTGATAGAGTTTGTTGCTGCTGGACCCCTTCCTTTAGAAACTCAGCACGGCACTGTTTTTTCTGTTGATAAAGAAACGGGATTATTTGAATACTCTCCTCGCAAAGACGCCATGGGAGAAGAAATATTTAATATCATTAAAAAAACAAAACTTGAAGTGACCTCAGCTACAAAAAACGCTGTTAAAAGTGAGGACGGAAAGTATTATTTAGAAACCAATCAAAATATTGCTATTAAAGTTGTGATCCATGATCACTTGATTTCAGATGTTAAAAAATCTGATATTTCTGGTGATTCCTCTTCAGGGTCTGCTTATCTAAATCCCGTCGAAAGAGATAAATTCTCTCCCGAAAAACCAAATTTATTTGATGATGGGTCGTTTCCAGATGAGATCGCAAAAACTCCAAAAATATCTTGGGAGCATAGCTTTGATAAAGACTCCGGCATTAATTATTATGAAGTGGCCATCGGCACCAAAGCGGGTGGAACTGATATTAAGACATGGACCAACGTAGGGTTTGTGAGTTCAGTTATTTTAGAGGGAGCATTTAAAGAAGACGAAACTTATTATGCCTCAATCAGAGCTGTAGACTTTGCGGGCTTAAGATCAGAAATTGCTCAAGGCGATGGGTGGTTGGCTTCAAAATTAACCTCAGACTCCCTCGTAGCAAAAATTACGGCACCTGCTACAACAATGGCCGCAAAGATTGATTTTAAAATTCAATTCACGCAAATTGTTCCTAAATTATTACTCACTCAATTATCAATTTTAAATATCAATGGAACTCCCGTTTTAACGGGCTCAGGTCGCAGTTACACACTTTCGGTTGAAGGCAAGCCCGAGGGCACCATTCTTTTTAAAATACCAACTGGGTCAATTACTGATGTATTTGGCAATAAAAACAAAGTGGATTTTTCAGCCTCTGTGGTGAGACCAAAAACTCCGACTTTAGTTGCCTTTGGAACCATTCCTAATAATTTAACAGAAACACCAAAAATAACTTGGCCAGATGCTGGTAACTCAGATGCTGGTTGGGCTTCGTATACGGCAAATGTTTATGATGGAACTCAAAAAATTAAATCTCAACCAAACTTTGTAAAAGGCAATGCAGTGAGTGATTTAAAATTAAATAAAGACAAAGCTTATACAGTTAGAGTTCAAGGTGTGGATCTCTCTGGCAACCTTGGTTTAGAGTCTTTTCCTGTGGGTTGGACAGCCACAACTAAATCAGAACTTGTGTTGATTTCAGGATCAGGAAAAGACATGGATGTGGTGGCAAATTCATCAGATGTCACTTACGGAAACTGGGTTGAGTTTGTGTTTCAAAATAAAGGTGGAGAGGTCACTCCTGGTCAAATTCAAGTGGCAGTTTCAAATTCAACAAATTATGAAATTTGGACAGATACGAATAAAACTCCTGTGAATGTTCCATATAAACGATGTTATGCTACATCCGTTGCTCCAAGCGAAACGTGTTCTGTTTTTATTCGTCCGAAGGCTTCAACAAATGGAGCCTTTACCAATAGTAATTTATTGTTAACAGGAATTGGTGCCACATTAAATCCAGCTCCCGTGCCTTTAAGCGGTAAAGCAAGTGGCTTTGTATTTAGAATTGAACTGAGTCCTTCAGATTTGAGCGGTCACGAGTTAACCACTCAATTTTTAAAAGACAGAAAGTGGAATGGGTTGATCGATGCGGTTGTAACTTTAAAACCGGGTGACTACACTTCGGGTAATCCAACCACACCGACACTCACAGTTAAAGTGGATTTAGCGGCAGGTACCACTTTAAAGCTTATAAATAACGGCCGTATTATTGGTTGTGGTGGTTATGGTAAAGACACATATAAAAATGGAGGAATTGGTCTAAAAGTTCTCTCTTATATCACTTTAGAAAATAATAATATTATAGCAGGTGGTGGTGGTGCTGGTGGTTACGAGTTTTTTGGTACTGGAACTTCTGGTTATGGAGCTGGATATCCTGATAATCTTGAAAAAGGCGGAGATGCTACCACAGGCAACCCAGGTAGTATTGGTATGACAACTAAAGGTGATGGTACCAGTGGTAGAAACACTTTTAATTCACCTTTTCCTGCGGGGGCTGGCTCACCAGGGCGTAATACAATTGCTGGTACAGCTGGAAACGGCGGAGGCGGTGCTTGGGGTTCTTCTGGAGGATACGGAGGATATTATTCATCTATCTCTGGTTGGATACCAAGAGACCCAGGCTCTGGCGGCCCAGCCATCACCGGAAACGCTTGGGTCACAACCATTAAAGCTGGCAATGTTTACGGCTCGAAGATTCAGTAAATTATTAAAATCATTTTTTATGAATTTAAAGAACCCACTCCCTCATAAGCTCTTTAATCTGAGTTTGGTAACTCAAGTTTTGAGATTCACACTTCATGCGAAACATTTCTAAAAGATCTTCTGGGATTTTAATAGAAATCAACTTAGATTTTTTAGTTGGCTTAACGTTATGAGAAAGTTTAATAAAATTATCTATAAACTTGATTCTTTCCTCAATGGATAAACTTAATCCCCATTTAATTTGCTCAGGAGTCATTTTTTGAACTGCTTTGCGTTTCATAATATTTCCTTTTTTTATTTAATCTTTTTTAATCCCATAAGAGATTCCACATCCATTAAATCTTGTGGTCTAGCAGACTTTTTTTTCATTTTGATGAGTTCATCCACTGCCAAAACCTTTATTTTAATTCCAGCATAATTTATTGTCGTTACTTTTTTCTTTTTAAGATCTTCAGTTAAAATAATATCTACAACTTCGTGCGGAATTTTTGGATTATAAAAAGACCAAGCGATTAGGTTTCTATTTTTAATATATTCATCTTTAAACTGAAAAATCATTTTTGCATCGAGTGGTAATTTTGATTGCAGTCCCATGGACTCTAATAAAGCTTCGGCTTTTTCAAAATTTTCGGCTGATAAATTCATAATAAAATCTAAATCCACTGTACCCCGAACGACTCCGTGTAAAACCATCGCAAAGCCACCAACAATGGCATAAGGGATTTTAGATTTATTTAAATTTTTAATCACATTTAAAAGAAACATTTAACTTCCTATAAGTACTGAGTTGAGAGAGATTTGGTATATACCGGTATATACTATTTTATTCTATCCTATTGAATTTTAAAACACTTAAATTAAAGAAAAATCGAATTGAGATCTTAAAATAGCCTATTTCTATAAAACTTAGGTCCATAAAAATCGCAAAATCGAGAAAAATACCCCAGGTCTTTTTCCTAAAAACAGGAATTTTACCCTCGCTAATTTTATAAGTAGCTGATATTATTAGATATCATGAAACGGCAATTTTCTAAATATTTTTTGAATTGGTTACAAGCTGAGATTGAGTTTCTCATTCATAAAAATACCGAGATCACTCCACTTGAAGTCAAATCGAGTGCAAACTTTTTGAGCACAAAAAGTTTAGAGAGTTTTCGCCAAAGATACAGCCCCAAAGTTTCAATAAAACTCTCGCCCTTAAATCGGGGATATAATAAAGAGAAAAAAACTCATTCTATTCCTATTTATTTAGCGGGTAAATTGTTGGACTTAAATTTAAGTTGTGATTATTTTAGAAAGAATCTTTCAAAATAAGGATAAGGAATGAAAAATCAGCAAAAAATTGATTATACACTTCTTGATTTTCAACTTAAAAAAGACAAATTCTTTTCACGTAGGAAGTTTTTAAAGTTCACCACACTTTTTATTTTTTCTGGAATTCTGCAAACTTTATTTTCTTTAAAAGCCAGAGCTGGGGGTATTATCCCGTTTGGTTTTTTTAAAAAAAAGTCTGCATCAAATCTTTATGTTTTTACGACCTATACATTCACTAATGCGGGCGCCGATGATAAAGTTGGCCCAACTTATGCTATGTGTACATCTGCCTATGCTGGCGCTGCTTTCCTTTCTGGTGGTTATTTTTCAGTTAATACTCAGGGGATTCAAGAATTAATAATTCCTACCACTGCAAATTATGAAATTGAAGTTGCTGGAGCTTGTGGATGTGGAGGGACTACATCTGAATCTAAAAGGTCAATAGCTGGGAATGGTCGAATTATAAAACAAAATATTGCTTTATCTCAGGGGGATATTCTTAAATTGGTTGTTGGTCAAAAACCACTGATCTCTTCTTATGGAGGAGGAGGTGGTGGTGGGTCGTTTGTTATTAAAAACGGAACATGTCTCATTGCAGCTGGTGGAGGCGCTGGAGATTCATATTACATCACTGGTAGAGGAAGCAACGCTAGAGATATGCTTGGCGGAGATACAGGTATTGGTGGAGCTGGTGGTGCTGGCAGAGGAGGTGGTGGTGGCGGCGGTGCCTCATCTGAAGCTGCAAATACTGGAGGAGGAGGTGGAGGCTGGTCCGGTGGTCAAGGTGCAAAAGGAGCTGGTTCAACAGCTCAAGTTCCAGCAACTGGAGGAACATGTTATGTTGCTAGCGGTGCACCTAATTACGTTGGATATAGATCTGATCACGGTTATATAAAAATTACCAAACTATAGAATAGGAAAATTTTTATTACTAAGATTTCTTAGGTTAATTGATTTGTTTACCGGAACAAAAACTCCCCCATTAATTTAGCAGATAAATAGTTGGACCAATCTTAAAAGTAAATTCTAAAATTCTCAGACCTGAGACTCCGTTTCCTAAAACGGAGACTTTTCTATTCCAGCCCCCTCTAAATTCGATCTCACGCCCTCAAACCACTGGCCCTCTCTTTGCTCTAAGGAGGATTTTGCACGATCAATAATAACACGTTTAATAAACAGGAGAATTTATGAAAAAAACAATTTTAATTTTAGGATCTATTTTTAGCCTCAATGCTTTAGCTTTTAGCGCTGATGTCAGTTTATCACAGAGTAGGGAGCTTCTTTCTAATGTAAATTATGCTCTTCAATTAAATGAAAAAATGATGAGTTCTCAATCTGCACTTTGTAAGCAAAATTTGATGGTGCATGATTTATCTTTAAAAGATTTAGTGAACAAACTAGAGTTAGTTGGCGCAATTGATTCACTCAGTAGCAACCCCTTCACAAACGAAATTAAAGAGAATTTTTCACAAGTAGAATCCAATTTAACTATATCTGAACAAGAAAAAATAATTCTCAAAAATTTTATAAAAATTGCTGACAGCTCAGTTCAAGACATCAGAACTCTTGTTGAGACTTTTAAAAAAAACGATAATAATAACTTAGTAAAAATAATTGAAGAGTCTGTAATTAGTTGTGAAGCTATTCTGACAGATTTGGAATCGCAAAAGCAAATACTTCTCGAACAAAAAAAATCTTTTGAATCACAAAAATCAAAAAACTAATTATATTTAATTATCAAAGAACCCCATATTCAAGGGTTCTTTGATTCTTTAGTTTAATAAGAGCTTCAACATCTCATTAAACAAACTAAGGATTCAGAATAGAATCAATAGCCATAGAGGCTTCAACGGCACTGATTGGGCTGTGGGTAAAACCATTAAAGGTCACAGTTTTACGAGGATCAAGGTGAATCAAATCCCAATACTCTTGATAAGATTTGAGGAGTTTAGGATTGAGCGCTAGTTTTCCATAAGCACTGCCAATCTCTAAAGGCATTTGAGTTTTTGCTAAACTGTTGAGCTCTGCCACCTTAAAGTGGGTTTGAGCTTCAAGTTGAGCCACACTAATGCGACCTTCCTCTTCAATAAGGGCTTTAGTTCTTTCTATTCTTGCCGCCACAGATTTAAAAAATTGTTTTGAGACTTCTGGCAAAAGAGAAACATTTTGAATCATGGCGCTCGAAAGAGTGATTCCCCATCTTTCGGTTTCAGAGGCCATGGTTTGTTTTAATTGCTCAGAAAGCTCATTACGATGCCTAATAATTTCTTCCACTTTTTGTGAAGATAAAATAGATCCTGTTGAATGAATCACAAGACTCTCCAAAACTTCGGACCAATTCTCCACCGAAAAGAGGGCTTTATAAGGATCAGAAATATGAAACTCAACCCAGAGATCCACAATCACCGTAGTTCCATAATGATCACTCACTTGAATATTTCGATAAGTTCTAAAATCAATTTGTTTTGAAATATTAATAGATTGAACCCAAGGAAATATTTTTTCTGGGATCCAGTGCAGTCCAGGTTGAGTGAGTCTTTTTTTGACCAAGCCCATATTAAGGATAAAGACTTCTGTTTCATCTTCCACTTGCTCAGTCGTTTTATTAAAGAGCCAGTAGCCAATCACAGCAGTTAGTAAAATGATTCCCATTCCGATAAGTGTAGCAAGAGTAAACATAAATTAGATCTCCTTTTGGATGAAAGTCATTTTAGAATCGCCGAGGAGTTCGGTTTTTCTATGACGGATGTAATTATTAAATAAACCTTGATCGATCAATTTTTTAATTCCCGCAGCTTGAGTCTCGATTTCAATGGCAGCAGCTTCGGCTTTGATTTTTGCAATTTCAACGCCCTGTTGAGCAGAAGCAATTTTTTGACGAGAGTCGGCCTCAGCTCTTGAAAAGATAGTCTCTGCTTCTGTTTTAGCATTTTGAATCGCATTCAGTGCTGTTTCGAGTTCTTGAGGAGGCAGGATATCGATTAAGTCGACACCATTAAATTTAACGCCATAATTTTTGCCAATTTGTAAATTACAAAAGGCTTCCATTTTTTCGTTTAATAGTTTTCGGTCTCGGCGAATTTCTGAATAAGAACCTACAAAATCATATTCATCAGAAATTTTTGTAGAAAAGTTTGCGATTTCATTTCTGAGCAAACAAGTGAACATTTCTTTAATGTGCTCCATCGGATTTTTAAGTTCAAATAAATAAGAGTAAAAATGATCTTTGTGAGGATAGAATCTAATTTTAGAGTCTAATCGTAAAACAGTTCCATCCGCAGCCATGGCATGGCGACCTTTATCAATTCCTGAAAGATCTAAAACCCTCTCCATCGTTGAAAAATGAATGGCTTTTTGCCATGGTTTTTTAAAGTGAATCCCAGGCTGAAATATTTTAAGAATTTTATTATTATGGGATTCATAAATTACAGAACCAAATTCTGTAACCACAGCGGCATGTCCTTCCTCGACCTTAAGCCATGAATTCCAAAACAAAATGCCAATTAAGATCAATAAGCCTAAGCCCATTCCAATGAGTATTTGTGATATTTCAAAATACATTTAATTTCTCCATTTTAAAATTTAATTGTGGTTGTGTAGAGAGTTCTTGGTAGGCCTCAATCAGTCCTTTGTTCACTTCAACAACGTCTTCGTTAAAGTGCTGGTGCATGGCTGTTACTTTGCCCAAGAGGCGAACTTTTTCTTGAGAATCAATAATGGCTCCATGAGGAATGTATTTTTCGTCAGGGATTTCTACGCCCACGACAACGGCCCCAATTCCTATGTAACAACCTTTTCCAACTATGGAATCATGAACCACAGCTTTAAAACCTACAAAAGAGTTGTCGCCAACAAAACAAGGTCCGTGAATCAGAGCTTGATGAGCCAAAGAAACATTTTTGCCAACATAAACTGCCCACTGTTGTTCTGAAACTCGCACCCATTTCTTTTTAAGAGCGTGAATCACAACGCCATCTTGAACGTTCGTATCATCTCCAATATAAAAGGGGGTCCCTTCATCTGCACGAATCGAGGCTTCAGCGGCCACATGCACTCTTTTACCAAGTACAATTCTTCCGATCAATGAAGCGTTTGGATGAACGTAGGCTGAATTTGGAACATGGGCTTGTTCTTTAATATGGTTTAGCCATCTTTCTCCGCGATCTAATATTTTATAAACGGCACTGTTGTTGTCTGATGAAGCTTCATTTATTTGCTTATGATGAATTTCAGTTTTATGGGGTTTTGTTTTATTTTCGCTGTCTTGTCCTTTTTTACTTAACAAAGAAGCCAGCCAAATAATTCCAAGTCCCACTGAAAGACCTAAAACAATATGATTTGTTAAAGTCCCAATTGCTGAGGCTGCAAAAGCAAAAGCTTCCACTTTATTTTCTTTTAATAAATGGATAAATTCTGCAATTTCAACCAGTCTAAATCCAATGATACAAAGTAGACCCGCTAGAGCTGCCAAAGGAACAAGTGCTAAAACTTTTCCCAAATAAAGCGCCGAAAGTAAGAGTACAGAGGCGTGAAAAAAACTTGCCAATCGATTTTTAGCACCACTTTGAACGGTCACTGTTGAGCGCACCACGACTCCAGAAACAGGCATGCCACTCATAAATCCAGAAGCAATGTTTCCAATTCCTTGACCTAGGATTTCAAGATTAGAATGATGCTGATCACCGCTGATTCGATCTACGGCCTGCGCAGAAAGTAAGCTTTCAGCTGCGGAAAGAATTCCGATCGGAATGGCGAGTTGAATTAACTGAAGCCATTGAATATTGTTAAACTCAGGAAATGAAAGACTCAAGCTAAGAGGAGGGATTTCTCCCACTCTGAGAATCTGCCAATCAAGAAAGACAGCTAATTGAGTGGTGATGAAGATTCCTAAAAGAGCTGCGGGAACTCTTGGCGTCGATTTAAATGCCATAATCAAAAAGACAACAAAAAGTCCACAAACCACATTTGGCCAAGAGACCTCATGCAACCAAACTGGATGCATGATATCCATAATCATTTGATCAACACTCCACTCGATACCAAATAATTTTGGCAATTGAGTGTCTAAGAGCTTGATTCCCACTCCCGATGTAAAGCCAATCAGCACTGACTCTGGAACAAAACGAATCAGTGAACCAGCAGACATCATTGAAAGTAATAATTGAATCATTCCTATGATTAAAGCAGCGGCGGCGGCACCCGCAGCCCCAAACTGTTGTACGATGGCAAAAACCATCACGTTTAAAGCTGCAGCAGGTCCAGTTGCTTGAAAGCGACTGCCTCCAAATAAAGCGGCAAAACCACCTCCGATAGCTCCTGCAATAAGACCTGAAGAAGGAGGAAGTCCCGCAGCAATAGCCAGAGCTAAATTTAAGGGAAGTGCGACAGCCGCTACAGTGATTCCAGATAAGATATTAGGACCCCATTGAGGCTCTTCAATAATATGTCGCCATTCTTTAATTAAAAATTTAAGAGAGTCTGAAACTGATTGAATAGGACTAGTTATTTGAGGTCCGGGTTCTGATTTTCGATGATTTTGAGAATTCAAAAAATCATTTTGATCGTTCCGACACAGTCCTTGGTTATTTGAAATATGAGATAATGACTGAGTCTTTTTAAATAGACTCGTACTTCTAGATAAATTTCTAGATGAAGCCATAGGCATAAAAACCTCCAACATTGAGTAGGTCAAAGAAGAAAGATAAATACGTTTGAGGAGATTTCTAAATTTTAGGTGGCGGTGTATTTAAGGAGAGGTCAGGGGGATTATAAAAGTGATAATTGTTAAGATTAAAACTTGATTTAAAAACCAAAAGATGGAGCCATGAGTGTGATGAAAGAAGCATGTCTTCATCTGATTCTAAATCAGCATCATCTTCGCTGGGCTCATGTTGTGATGAGGGATCATTTTGTGAATTTTTATTAAAATCATTGGTGTCATGATTTAAATGATGACGTACTTTATTTGAAGAAAAACTTGCTATTCGTTTGTGATCGGGTTGAGAAACTAGTAATACAGTCTTAGCAATGGCTGAAATTCCAAAAAGTAAAATCAAGTTAAATGTAAAAATATACTTCAGCCAATGGTTCATATAATCAACAATTAACACTTTAAAAATCAATTTCAACTTATTATTAGTTTTTCAAAAAAAGTCGAGTTTTATGCAATGGTGTGTTTAAATAAATTACAAATATAATTTCGGTTCTCGTATAAAAATTATTAGATAATAATAAAAAAAATATTTTTTCACGCTGATTGGTATTTTATAAATTTTCATCACAAACCAATCTAATTTTTCCAGCCTCGCTTTAACCAAAACAAAACAGGTTGCAACACCACCGTTGGAATCAACCACGCCACCCAACCAAGGTCCTGGATAAACAGAGGCATGATACGACTCCCACCTCCTGCAATCAAAGCGGTGTGCAGAGCGATGCCTCCGCCAATCATGTAGTTCACGTGGATTTCACGAGGTAAAATATCGGTTTTGTTTTTCCATTCACGCAAAAAGGGCAGGCTGATATTTAATCCAAGCAATCCTGCCACTCCGAGTGAGATTTCCTTATCAAGGAGGGCCGTCACTAAAGCCCCCACACTCACCACGGCTAAAAATAAATTCAACAGCGCAATCTTTTGATTTCTAAAATCTTGTTTCAACTCCGCCGCGGCCCAACCGTTAAGGCAAGAAACCAAACTTGAAACTCCCAAAAGAGTTAAAAATAAGGAGTAAATTTTGGCTTCCTGCTCTTGAGCCTCAGGATGAACAATGGCGGTGTGAATCACCGTTAAAAAAGAAAGAAAAAAGGCAGTGAGGGCAATTGCAATCATCGATAAAAAAAAGATCTGCCCAAAAATTTTATGAGTTTTTAGTTTAAAGCGAGTGGTTAAAGCTCCCCAAAAACCAAGGATCCCAATAGCTCCAAAAAAGATATGAATCCCACGTAAAATCACAAACGACGGAAGTACCCACGACGGCTCATTCATTTCAGACCTCTTAACATGAAAAATGTAAGACCATGTGCTCAAATATCATGGAAATATGAGCACATGGTCTACCAGATTTACAAAAAGTTAGAAATCCCCATAGGGGAAAGTTATTTTTTGTACATCCAAAATCTTTTTGGACAAGATTCTGCATGTAAAAACTTATTCAAAGATTGTTCACGTAAAAACATAGGCTTTCTGTTGGCCACAATCGAGGACTCACTATTAAGCCACTTAAAAGTTCCAGATGAAGGAGTTGCCAGCAACCACTTCAAATAAAACTCTTTATTTGCAAAAGCTTTGAGGACTTCATTTTTAAGAATGGATTGAGTGGGAATCACAAAAGCACGCACCCATAAAAAAGTGCCTTCCTCGGCCAGACTCGATTTTTCTGGAGAAGAGTGACTCATAAATACCAGTGGTTTTTTATTGGGGGTAAAAAGAGTGTCGAGTTTGATATCTGTAAATCTTTTTTCAAAATACTGAAGCCAGTTGCAGGTTTCATAAAAATCATCAGGCCAAACAATGGTGTGAAGGCCTTCTTTGTATTTTTCTATGAGAGATAAGGACTGATCCGTAGTTTCTGTTTTTATTTTAGAAAAACCCCAAAAAAGCGGCATGGCTTTAGCCGATAAATGATTTTTATCACTGATAAAATCAGATTCTACGAGTAATTTTGTGCGCCCAATCTCATCATCAATCAAATTTAAAGTTTCAAGTTTGTCTAAATCAAGTTTTTCTAAATCAGATTGAGGAGCAATAATTAAATCTGGTGGATTTTTTTGATTTAAAAGATTTTCTAGGTTTTCATTGCTGCCAAAAGCTTGAATCTCAACAGGTCTTCCCAGTTCAGAACCTAAATCCACAGCCAGAGATTGAGGAAAATAAGCGGCATTATCTACCGCTATTGTATAGGCATCCTTGTGTCGATCAATCAGGGCTGTTTTCTCATGGAGAACCAGCCCTTTTGAAACACCAAGGGTGAAAAAAAACAAAGCAACAACAAGGGCTAAAATAAGGTCTTTATATTTTGTCATTTTAAACTCGTCATTCCAATCTCTTACGAGATCTTAGAATGACTCATCAAAAGACACTTGTCCAGTTACACCCATTTGATAAGCAGAAACTCTTCTTTCAAAAAAGTTTGCAAGTTCTTGCATATCTTGAAGTTCCATAAACGGAAATGGATTTTTCTTGTGGTATCTTGCTGGAATATTCAGAGCCTCAAGTCTTTGATCAGCTACAAACTCAAGATACTGTCTCATATCCTTAGCCGAAAGTCCTGCCACACCCAATTGGAGCATGTCTTCTGCAAAAGTCATTTCGCAGTCAATGGCTTCATCAATCATTTGCGCAATCATATCATTCATTTGTTCGTTAAAAAGAGTAGGATCTTCTTTACGAGCTGTACGAATGATTTCGTTCGCAGTTTCAATGTGCATGCTCTCATCTCTAAAAACCCAGTTCGTTCCAGAAGCAAGACCAGCTAAGAGACCTTTTGATCTTAAGAAATAAACATAAGCAAAAGCACCAAAAAAGAACAGACCTTCAATACAAGATGAAAAGCAGCAAAGATTCATAATAAATTTGCGGCGATCTTCTTGAGTGCGAATCTCATTAATATCGTTGATTGAATCCATCCATTTAAAGCAGAATTCTGCCTTTTTTTGGATCGATGGAATAGTATGAACCGCTGCAAACGCTTTTTCTCTCTCTTCATGATCTGGAATGTAATTATCCAAAAGAGTGAGGTAAAATTGAACGTGAAGAGCTTCTTCATAAAGCTGTCTTGAAAGATAAAGACGAGCCTCTGGAGAGTTCACGTGTTTGTACAAGTTCAACACAAGGTTGTTTCCAACAATAGAATCACCTGTGGCAAAAAAAGCCACAAGACGGTGGATCATGTGTTTTTCAGCTGTGTTTAATTTAGAGTGAAGGTCCACTAAATCAGTTGAAAAATCGACTTCATCCACAGTCCAAGTGTTTTTGATCGCGTTTTTATACATTTCATAAAATACAGGGTATTTCATGGGTCTAAGAGTTAAATTGAATCCTGGATCTAAAATCATAGCTGCACTCCTCAAGTAAAGTAAAAATCTAGGTTCGTATTATTGGCAAGCTTCGCAAGCGCCTGGGTTTTCCAAGCTGCAAGTAAGAGCTTCTGCCTCAGTATAAGTTTTCTTAACAGTAGTTTTTGCAATCGATGTTGCCGGGCGAGATCTGAGGTAATAAGTCGTTTTCAAACCACGTTTCCAAGCATACATGTACATCGAAGACAATTTTCCAATTGTTGGACTCTCAATAAATAAATTCAAACTCTGACTTTGGTCGATGTATGGTCCACGACCAGCAGCCATATCGATCAAAGATTTCATCGGAACTTCCCAAACGGTGCGATAAATCTCTTTAAGAGTTGGTGGGATCGCCACAACACCTTGGATCGAACCTTCGCAAGATTTGATTTCGTTTCTTAACTCTTCGTTCCATAAACCAAGAGCTTTAAGATCAGAAACAAGGTATTTGTTAATTTGCATAAACTCGCCAGATAAAGTCTCTCTTTTGAAGAGATTTGAAATCTGAGGTTCAGTCGCTTCATAACAACCCACAAGACTTGCAATCGTTGCTGTTGGAGCAATCGCAATCGCCAATGAATTTCTTAATCCAAAACGAGCGATTTTTTCTTTAAGTTTTGCCCAACGTTCTGTTTTAGAAGGAGTCACACCCCAAAGATCAAATTGCAATTGTCCTTTAGCCGCTCTTGTAAGGTGGTAGTTTTCATGAGAGCCAAGTTTTTCTGCCAATTCACAAGAAGTTAAAAGAGCATTGTAGTAGATCTCTTCTTGAACTCTTTGCGAAAGCATTTGAGCTTTTTCAGAGTCAAAAGGGAGTTTTAATTGAAAGAAAGCATCTTGCAAGCCCATCAAACCTAAACCGATCGGTCTCCATTTGTGGTTAGAGTAAGAAGCTGTTTCAATTGGGTAAAAATTGATATCAATCACGCGGTCGAGGTATTTCACAGCTGTGCAAACACTTTTTGCGAGTTTATCAAAATCAAATTCACCATTTGTAATATGACGAGAAAGATTCACAGAACCCAAGTTACAAACCGCAGTCTCAGAGTTAGAAGTCACTTCTAAAATCTCTGTGCAGAGGTTTGAAAGATGAATCACTTGTCCGTCTGTTCCTGTTTGGTTTGCTTTCATATTTGAAGCATCTTTATAAGTCATCCAACCGTTACCAGTTTGAGCCAAAGTCTTCATCATGCGAGAGTAAAGATCGCGAGCCTTAACTTGTTTGGTGGCAAGACCTTTATTTTCAGCATCCACATAAGCGGCTTCAAATTCTGGACCATAAAGATCGATAAAATGAGGAACGATTTTTGGGTCAAATAATGACCAAGCGGCATCTTGCTCCACACGTTTCATAAACAAATCTGGAATCCAGTTTGCCAAATTTAAGTTGTGAGTTCTTTTTGCTTCATCACCTGTGTTATCACGGCACTCCAAAAAGTCTTCGATGTCTGCATGCCAAGACTCTAAGTAAACGCAACAAGCGCCTTTTCTTTTTCCACCTTGGTTTACAGCTGCTACAGAACTATCAAGGGTTTTAAGCCAAGGAATGATTCCGTTAGAGTGACCATTGGTTCCCTTAATAAGAGATCCACGTGAACGCACTTTATGAAAAGCCACGCCAATTCCGCCCGCAAATTTTGAAAGAAGAGCGATATCAGTGTATTTTCCGTAAATTGATTTTAAATCATCGTCTGGAGAATCTAAAAGATAGCAAGATGACATTTGTGATCTCAATGAACCCGAATTAAAAAGTGTCGGAGTCGAAGGCATGTAATCGTGAGAAGAAATCAAACGATAAAACTCAATAGCCTCTTCAACATTTTGAGCAAGACCACAAGCCACTCTCATAAAAAAGTATTGCGGAGTCTCGATCACTTGACGAGTTTTTGGGTTTTTCAAAAGATAACGATCATAAACAGTTCTTAATCCAAAATACTCAAAACGGTCTGTTCTGTAGGGCTCAATCGCCGCACTTAAAACAGTTTTGTGTTTTTCTACAAAAACTTGAATATCTTGGCTCAATAAACCCGATTGAAATCCAAAGCTCACTGAATCAGAAAATGATTGGATTTTTTGTGAGCGAACTTCTTCATCAATATAGATTGATAAAAGACGAGAAGCCAAACGAGAGTACTCAGGCTCTTCGCTGATCAATAAAGAAGCTGTAGAAATACAAAGATTATCAAGCTCCTTAGTTGTCGCTCCATCATAGAGACCACTAATGGCTTTAGTCGCCACTCTCAATGGATCTACAAAGTGCAAACCTTGGCAGCAACTTGTCACACGCTCAACGATGCGCGTTACATTAACAGGCTCAAGAGTGCCGTTTCTTTTACGAACTTGCATCACATGGGGATGAAGATCGCTTGTGTTTGAGTTTTCATTCCTAACTCCAGTGGAATTTTCGAGTAACATAATATCTCCTTCATAATTCTCAATATTCAATTAACAACTCGCACAAAACACAGGTTTTAAAGTAAAAGAGGCCCCTGCCAAAATTTTAATTCTCCAAAAAAGTGACCCTTTTTAGAGATAAAAATTTTAGCAAAAAGCAACTGACTCTTGACTTTTCACTGTATTAAAAAATTTAACTTAAAACCCAGATAACTACTACATCTAGTGGTTCAAGTTTGGATTCATTACTACATAAAGTAAATGGATCTTTTCCTAAACGATAGCTTTTTTATAAAAACAGTCAAACGCATTTATAAAATGATGCGCTTTTTTTTTGGAGCTGCTAATCATTTCAGCAAAGATTTTGAAACTCTTGACACTAAATTTTTTCAATAGGTCTTTAGTCTGTACAAAGTGCAATAAATAAAAGCGATTTGAGAATTATTTGTAAATAAAATTTTCTAAACAAAAAAAATCGCAAAAATTTCTTTTGAAGATTTTATTTAAGGTTAATTATTTTAATTCGGAATTACTCACCAGTCGGTTGAGCTTTGATTCTGAGTTCTTCTTGCAGAATTGTTTCTTGCGGAGAGGTGCAAAAGTGTTTTTGCGATTGATAAGATTGCTGATTTCTCATGGTGTCCACAATAAATTGATGCGTTCCCATTTTATCTCGCGCCCAAATCGGAGCTACAAGTTCATCCCATCGAGAGGCAAACGCCGCTAATCTATGAACATAAATATGAGGAGCTAAATGATCCAAAAACAGAGCCACTCTATGCGCATAAAGCTCTCTTTCGATCGGTTGAAACTCTCCTTGATGATAAAGTTTTTCAAGAGGAGTGTTGGTAAGAACATGCAAGTTGTGAAGCTTTACATTTTGAATCGGAAGATCCGAACAAATTTGTGCCGTTTCAATAATTTGCTCATCGGTTTCACCAGGTAAACCAAACATCAAATGAATCCCTAAATCTACCTGAGTGTTCTCGCGAATTTTAAGAATCGCCTCAAGACTTTGCGCTCGAGTGTGACCACGCTTCATAAACAAGAGTTGATCATCAAAAAAACTTTGCACTCCCAGTTCTACGGCCACAAAGGATTTTTCATGAAACTCCTGCCACAAATTCATCACAGCAGGGCTTAAACAATCGGGTCGAGTGCCAACAACGATTCCTTTAATAAAATCCCGTTTCATCACTTCTTCAAAATGAGTGCGCAGGCTTTGCACTTTAGTAAATGTATTGGTGTAGGCTTGAAAGTAAGCCAAAAAAGTATGAGCTTTAAATCTTTTAGAAATCACTTCCCTAAATTGATCGATTTGCTCATTGAGAGTCATTTCAAAAGATTGTTCGCGGGCGGCTGAGCCCCAGACATCACAAAAAATACAGGTTTCCATGCCTTTAAGACCACGTCTATTAGGGCAATCCTCCACTATAGAGAGGGGGATTTTGTAGACCTTGTCTCCAAATTTGTTTTTATAAAATTCGCTGATGGGTCTAAACGGGAGACCTTTCCAACCTTTTTCCATGAGTTCCTTTGTGAAAACAAAGGTATGGGAGAAGATCCCCCCATAGTCAACTTGTAAGTCTCTAAAGGCCGGTCCCCTGGGGTCTTTTCATTCAAAAAAGCTCGGACAAGCGGTGCTCGCCTCGTTGCAATTGCGGAAAGTAAAACTTTCCGCGCAACTTCGTCTTGCGCTCCGAACTCGTTTTTTAAATGAAAAGACCCCTGGGAACCTCATTCAGAGACTGACTTTGGGTGCGAGGGGAATTTTTAAAATTCTGAATTATCTCGGTCGATTCCATATACTGTAGTCACAGAAGGTCTGGAGTTAAAAGTTGGATAAGTCTTATTGTGAGTTCTTTTAAGCTATTGCCAAGAAAATATAAGTAGCTGAACTTGAAGCATTTGTAATTGAACCTGCAGCTGCAGTAGTAAATCCACCAGTTGTAAATGTGACAACAGAAGTTGCAATTTCAGCAACAGTTGTATTTAATGTCAGATAATATCCGCTACCTCTTGTTGAATCAACTACGATCCAATCTCCTGCAGCGTCTGATCTTTTGATTAAAACAAATCTCGCATTCCCAGAAAAACCACAATTCACAGAAATAGTTCCACTTGAAGAACCAGTGTAAGAACCTACTTTTGAGACTCCGGCAAGCGATGCAAATAAGTAAACGACTGCTGTTTCAGTAGGACCAATTCCGGCACATTTAAATATTGTAGATGTGGGAGTTGTGGAGCACCAAGAGGATGATCCAGCAAAAGGATTTGATAAATTTAATTGGGCATTTTGTGATTTCCCAGTGGCAGAGTGGTACACATTCCAAGCTTGAGCCGTGGTTCTATTTTTTAAAATCATCATTTCTGGAACAACACCTAAATTATGATTTATTGTTGTGTCAGCACCAGTGCCATTATAACAAACTGTATCAAAAAAACCTGATGCACGTTTAAAAAAGTGTTGAATGTAAGGCCAACCAGAGTAGTTGATCCCTCCGGATAAATTATCTATACCTGCAGAATAACCATCTCTATCAAAACTCACTAAGGATGGAGCATAGTTTTTTTCAATACTCGTATTTGAAGTATAAAACTCCAGTGCGGGTCCACGAAGTCTATCAAAAAAGTAATGACTAGGATTTTGAGAAGTTCTAGCTGATGAGATTATTAAATCTGGGGCAAAACCAACTCCAGTAACAGAAGTTGATCCTCCAGTTCCATTTCTGGTAATAGCATTGTAAACTTGAGTCCCGCTTGTTGGAGGCTTATTTGTCCGTCGAATCGCAAGGTAAATATATTTATTAGGACCACTAAAATATCCCGTATATCCAAATCCATTTCCAGTTGGAAAAACCGGAAATGTGACTCCGGGCGCAGTTTCAATAGCTGTTCCATTTATTAATAACCTTTGAACACTGCCTACTATTGGAATTCCACGCATTATATCAAGAACTCCCCAATCTTCTGCGGCATCTATATTTTTATAAATTAAAAATTGTGGTTCAAAACCTAAACTTACAAAATTGGAACCTGCAGCGGAAGTGAAACTGCCACTTTTAATGATGCCATTTGAACTTGTGTCATTCGCAAAAATAAAGGCTACATATGTACCACCACTTGCGTTTACATTTGCACTTGAACTTATTGTAAATGAGGAACTACTAACAGCCGTAATTTGAGTATAAGAACCAGATTGAGCTGCTGTCGTATTTATCCACAAATCTCCAGTCGCAGAAGAATGCCAAGTTGCCCAATCGGTAGAATTTGCATCTCTCCTTCTGATAGTAATCATTCCTGGATTAATTCCTAAACTATGATTTACTGTTCTCCCGACACTGCCATCACCTGTCCAAGTCACTACATCAAAAAATCTTGCTGATTTACGAAATGTCCATGCGACTTGGGTTGCGCCAGAGCTGTTTGTTTGAGCAAATGAACCTAATGTGAATCCGTCGCTATTAAAAGATGAAAGTGACGTAGGAAAATTTTGTTCACCCGAAGCCGTATCAGTCCTAACTGCATAACCAGCACCCCTTTGAGTATCAATAAGTTCATGATCTGTAACAAGTGAACGACACTTGATCCAAACTAATCCACCTTTACCAGCAAGATCTATTCCATTTACAATAGAAAGACTCGCGCCATTACCTGTATAGAGATCAATTGAGAATAATTCATCCACATAAATTAATGGGGCAACAGTTGATTTTTTAATAAATGAAAAAGGAATAAAACCACCTGCTCTAGCTTTGAAGGTAAAAAAAGATTGCAGAAAACCAGATAGGCTAAAAAGTGAAGTTAATTTTAAAAACTTTCTACGAGATATTTTTTCTTTTTTTACATCAACTGTAAGGACTGCGGAATCACATTTGCTTGATGAATGCTTATTGATCACTCAATATCCTTGTGCTGGAGGAGTTTTTCTAAAATAATCACAACTAGACTTACGTTTGTCACCAGTTAGAAAATATTAAATCTAAAATACTAGACCATGCAGTGTTTATCCGCTTAAAAATTTAAATGTTAATTCTGAATGAGGGAGTAGGGAATTTCCCCAAAGGCCCGTTCAAGGAAGCATATAAATCTTAAAATTAAACATAAAAACGTCTCAATAAGAGAAAACCAAAAAAACACCCCACCAATTTTCAATAATATGGTTCAATAAAAGTGATTCATGTGGAATTTTGGGGAGTTTCAAAAATGCCAATCAAAATCACACGAGCGATTCGTGGTTTATTCGTCTTTCTTCTCTTTGCGTTCAGTTTTCACAACTGTATGCCGGTGAATTTTTCCCAAAAATATGATCAATCCTCAGAATTCGATTCGGCCTCTAAAGGTGTATGTAACCTCAAAGAATTAAAATTGATTTCCAATCCTCCCAATCAAGCTTCCTTTTTACCTGGTCAAGAAGTTGAAATCAGTATTGAGAGCACAGATTCTAAAGGAAAAGCTTTAAATTTTTCACAACCTGTTTGGGTTTTACCAGATGGAAAAATTGAAAATACTGAAAGTGTTAAAATTAAACTAGAAACTGAAGGCAGACATAATGTAGAAGTGGATCTTGCAGAAATTGATTTAAGTTCTAATACCAATGCAACGTGCTTTAATAGACTTCATCAAAAAATTTCTTTTGTGGTCAACAAAGCCTGCCCTGAAATTTCTAATATTGCAATATCGGGTTCTCAATTAGGCTATGTAGGGATTGCAATGGAGTTTAGTGTTGCTGGGGTTTCTGATTGCATGAATATCAAAGGCTACACTTGGGATTTTGCAGACAACACTAAAACCAGCAAAATTGAATTTGCTAATGGTGGCCTTGCGGGTCTTAAAAAAAAGGTGCAACACATTTATCAAAAGCCCGGAACTTATCAAATTCAACTTTCTATCACTTCACATAATGCAAAAGCAGGTACCGCTCCTACAATTATCACACAACAGGTTCTTATAAAATATCCTGGACCTTTTGATTGGTTTTTAAAAGATAAAGGAACATGTTCTGTTAAAGCTTGCGGATTAAAAGGAACACAAAAAATGACTTTTGCTTGTATAGATGCACGCAAAGTTGAAATCGACCCTGAAAATTGCAACCTTCAAGAAAAACCCAATGACTTACTAGAGTGCTCAACGGATGCTTGCCCAATTACTACTTGTCAAAATGGCGCAAAAACTTTTCCAAGTTGTAAGGATTGCCCTTCGGGAAAATACCTAGACTCTAAAAATCAATGTATCCCGACTCCTTTTGTTAATTGCTCTCTGAATTTAGCAGCAGATGCAAACTCACAAGCGCCTATGATCGGGGCCCTTAAAGGTACAAAAATTTACGCTCAATTAAATTTAACCAATGCTAAAACTGCTGACTATGTTTGCACTGGGATGAATAAAAATACAGCTCTCAATTTGGTTAAACCAAGCTTGCCGGTTGCAAGCATGGGAACACAGAACTATAGCTGTAAAGTTAATTATACCGACCTAGAAAATATCAAAGGGTCTTGTTCCTCAAACTCTGTTACTTATTATGTATGCTCACCAAATGAACAAGTTAAATGTGCCAGTGTCACAAATGGTTCTTCGCAAAAAACATGTAAAGTAGATGGCTCAGCTTGGGGTGATTGCACTTTAACTTGCGTTGCTGGTTATCATGTCAGTGGAACCACATGTGTTAAAGATGCTTGTGTTAATGGGACTACAAATTATCCAACTTGTGACTCATGCCCTTCGGGTAAGTATTTAAGTTCTAAAAATACTTGCGACACCATTCCAGCAGTTAAGTGCAGCGCGATTTTAGCATCCACAAAAGGGTCTCAAACTCCAGCTACAAAAATTGTGGCAGGGTCAAAAATTTATCCCACTGTCACTCTTTCAAATGCGCAATCAGCAACATATCTTTGTACGGGCATGAACAGTCCTGCATCATTATCTACAGCACAACCTGTGATCAATGAGTTAACGATGGGAGATCAAGAGTTATATTGCACAATAAATTATAAAAATCTTGGAAGTGTGGATGGAACTTGCGTATCAAACAAAGTTGCCACTCAGCTGTGTACAGCAAACTCCACAATGAGTTGTGGTCCAATTAGCAATGGCACTTCTACAAAAACTTGCTCTAGTAATGGTACCTCATGGAGTGCTTGTGTTGTAAAATGTAATTCCGGATACCATGTTAATGGCAACAGTTGTGAGATTGATGCTTGTAAAAATGGAGCTACGGATGCTCCAG
>JBIIER010000068.1:0-2614 GCA_044237745.1 Pseudobdellovibrionaceae bacterium | reverse complement strand
GCTCAAAAACGTGGCGTAAAACCTCTGGCTCGCATCGTGGCTCAAGCAACTTTTGCTCAAGATCCAAAATACTTTACAACAGCACCTGTGGGCGCGATTAAAAAAGCTCTCGAAAAAGCAAAATTAAAAATTTCTGATATTGATCTTTGGGAAATCAACGAAGCTTTTTCTGTTGTCACTCAAGTGGCAATGAAAGATTTAGAAATCCCTGCAGAAAAAGTCAATGTACACGGTGGTGCCGTGGCTCTAGGACACCCTATTGGTGGCTCAGGCGCACGTATTTTAACAACACTTGTTCACGCACTTAAAACTCATAATAAAAAATACGGATTAGCAACACTTTGTATTGGTGGCGGAGAAGCCGTCGCTCTGATTATCGAAAGAATTTAATATGAATAAAGTTTATAAAAATGCTACGGAAGCTTGTCAGGGAGTTAAAGACGGCATGACTCTTTTATTGGGCGGGTTTGGACTTTGTGGAATTCCAGAAAACTCCATCATGGCTCTTAAAGACTCTGGCGCTAAAAACCTGACTTGTGTTTCAAATAATGCCGGTGTGGATGATTGGGGATTGGGTCTTCTTCTTCACACTCGTCAAATTAAAAAAATGATTTCATCTTACGTGGGAGAAAACGCCACTTTTGAAAAACAATATCTTAGCGGAGAGCTAGAATTAGAATTCACTCCACAAGGAACATTGGCAGAAAGACTCCGCGCTGGGGGCGCAGGGATTCCTGCATTTTACACTCCCACTGGCGTAGGAACTCTCATTGCTGAAGGCAAAGAAACAAAAGTTTTTGACGGTCGCGAGTATCTTCTTGAAAAAGCTATCAAAGGTGATTTCGCTTTTGTAAAAGCTTGGAAGGGCGATAAATTCGGAAACCTAATTTACCGCAAAACCTCTCGTAATTTTAATCCCATGGTGGCTACGGCTGGTAAAATTACAATTGCTGAAGTGGAAGAACTTGTTGAAGTGGGTGAATTAGATCCTGATGAGGTTCACACTCCAGGAATTTACGTTCAAAGAATTTTCCAAGGTGTGAATTACCAAAAGAGAATTGAACAAAGAACTCTTCGTAAATAAATTTTAATTTTAGAAATTAATAGGAGCCTGACGTGCCTTTAACAAGAGAACAAATTGCGCAAAGAATTGCTCAAGAAGTCGAAGATGGATTTGTGGTGAACTTAGGAATTGGAATTCCAACTCTCGTTGCCAATTACATCCCCTCAAATATTAATGTGATGTTTCAAAGCGAAAACGGCCTTCTCGGAATGGGCCCTTTTCCGACTGAGTCAGAATTAGATCCTGATTTGATCAATGCAGGTAAACAAACGATTACAACTGTTCCAGGTTCAAGCTTTTTTAGCTCTGCGGATAGCTTTGCCATGATCCGCGGAGGACACGTGGATCTCACTATCCTCGGAGCCATGCAGGTTGATGAAACTGGAAGCATCGCTAACTGGATGGTTCCCGGAAAGCTCGTCAAAGGAATGGGCGGAGCGATGGATCTTGTTGCGGGCGCAAGACGAGTGATCGTAGCCATGCAACAAACCGATAAAGAGGGAAATTCAAAACTAATGAAAAAATGTGACCTGCCCTTAACAGGTCTTAATTGCATTCATAAAGTGGTTACGGATTGGGGAGTGTTTGATATCACTCCTAAAGGATTTTTATTATTAGAATACTCTCCCGACAAGAGTCCAGAAGAAGTGGCTCGTGCGGTAGAGGGATATTGCGAAATTTCTCCTAATGTTCGCCCTATGAAAATCTAGGATTTCTGTTTTAAGAGCAGATCCTGTTGCAGAAAAAGTCCCGCTTGATATCCTTTACAAGAGTGCGATTTTATTTTTTTAAATAAAATCTAAAAATTGAGAGGATTATGGCGGGACCCATAAAAGTAGCTAATTCAAATTATCTCTTTCGCGAAGGCGACGCCTCCGACGCCTTGTACGTTGTCAAATCTGGTAAATTTGCAGTTACAAAATCTAAAGGCAATTCAGAAGTTCTTCTTGCAGAAATTGGCCCCGGCTCAATGGTTGGCGAAATGGCTTTTTTTGATAACCGTCCTCGCTCAGCCAATGTGCGCGCGCTTAAAGATTCTGAAGTGATTGCTCTTCCGTTTAAATCTCTTCATGCTCAATTTCAAAATTTTCCGGAGTGGTGCAAAGCCATCATGAGAACGGTTAATAACAATCTTCGTGATGCCAATGCACGTTTAAAATTACTTGAAAAATCTCAATCAGAAACTGATTTATTTCCTCCTCACACGATCACTAAAATGATGACCATTATAAATTTAGTGGGATTTCGCTACGGTAAAAAAGAGGAAGAAGGATTACTCATTCCCTTTAACACTCTTCGCAATCATACGATTCAGCTTTTTCAAGAGCCGACTCATAAAATGGATAAGCTTATAAACTGTTTTGGCGAACTCAAGTTTATGAAATTAGAGGAACTTGGTGAAGGCAAAAAACGTTTGGTTCACTATAAGCCCGATTTATTTTTTGAGTTTGTGGATTGGTACAATGATTGGCTCTTTAAAGCAGAAAAAGATCGCATTCAGATAGAAGAAGAAGAGTTGCGGGTAATGAGAGCTGTTCTGTTGTTTGGAGC
>JBIIER010000023.1:0-33744 GCA_044237745.1 Pseudobdellovibrionaceae bacterium | reverse complement strand
TTTTTTTGCTGAACAGCTTTTTGAAGATTCTTATTAAAATTTGATGATTTTTGCGGTTTTTTATTCATAAATTCGCTCCCTGCGCCCTCATATTTTGTGAGGCATCTGATAATCTCATCCAAAATTAGCTTAAAAATTTAATAAAAATTAATCTCTAAAAATTAAGACGTGCTTGATGTGGAAATTTTTACTTGGTTCTTTTACAGGATTATCAGCTTTGGAGCTATTTATTTTTTGGAATTTAAGGGCACAACAAGGGATTTAAACCTCAAAAGTGCCCGAATCTGTGAAATTAGGCCTTATTATTCATGATATTTTCGTAAAAATCGCGTGCGGCTCTCACTGGGTCTGCGGCTCCAATGATCGGACGACCTACAACAATACCCCCAGCACCCTTCTCAATAGCCTCTCGAGGCCCCATCACTCTTTTTTGATCAGATCCCGCCTCTTTCTCCTGAAGACGAATCCCTGGAGTGACTTTAAAAAGATCTTTAGTTTTTAATAAATCAAGCTCGTGACCCGAACAAACAAGCCCTGACAAGCCTGAAGACAATGTTAAATCAGCCAAACTTACTACATGCTGATCAACTGATAGATCTTTAAAGCTTGGAGGAAAATTTTGTTTTTCCCAGCTTGTTAAAATCGTCACAGCTAAAACTTTAAAAGGTCTCACCTTATTTATCTTTTTTTCCTCTGCAGCAACAGCTGCTAAGGCTTCATTTCCAGATAGGGCGTGAACTGTGACCAATGAAGCCCCCATCTCTGCCGCAACGGCAATTGATGACACCATTGTTGAAGCAATATCAAAAAATTTAAAATCTAAAAAAACAGGGGCTATTTTAGAAATTTTCTGAACTAAATCCTTCTCTCTTAAAACCAGACGAGGACCTAATTTATAACAGCCAGCAAAGTCTTTTAAATCTTGAGCCAACTTCATGGCTTGTTGAGGTTCATCAACGTCTAAACTGATAATAAGTGGGTTTTTTACGAAATCGATATTTTGAGAAAATTGAGACATGAAAACTTCCGATTTTAATAAAGAATTAAATTTCGTGAAAGTTTGCTGATTTTATTTAAATTCATCAAGAATTTTATTTATTTTTTAATGATCGAACCCTCAATCGAGAGTTTTTTGGGTTATTGCATTGAATAGATTTTATGTTTTTGAAAAAATTAAAAAAAGACCTGACTCTATAGATACTCTTATCTCAATTTTATCTTTTTTTGAAAAAATAGAAAAATACTCTATTTGGAGAATCAAAAAAGGGTCATTTATTTATCAATAATAATATGAATAAATAAACGACCCTGATAAGAAATAAAAAATTATTTTTTTAAATAAGACTGAACAGCACCAAGAACTTCATCTACTTTGATTTTTTTCATGGCTTTAGTTTTACGCTCAACAAACTCAATCTCTCCGTTGTCGAGACCTTTTTTACCAACAACAAGTCTGATTGGTAAACCAATCAAGTCTGCGTCTTTAAACTTAACACCTGGACGCTCATCACGATCATCCATAAGAACTTCAAAACCCAATCCTTGCAATTTATTGTAGATCTCTTGAGAAGCACCCATAACCTGAGCATCGTTGATATCAAGAACACAAAGGTGCACATCAAATGGAGCAATTGAAGACGGCCAAATGATGCCATCTTTATCATATGATTGCTCAATAGCTGCCTGAATCGTACGACTCACACCAATACCATAACAACCCATTTCAAATGCTTGAGCTTGGCCCTTTTCATCTAAGAATGTGGCTTTCATTTTTTCAGAATATTTTTTACCTAAGTAAAATACGTGTCCTACTTCAATACCACGATAAGCTTTTAAAAATCCTTTTCCAGATGGGCAACGATCCCCTGCTTTGGCCATTCTTAAATCAGCGATCTTTTCAATTTTGAAATCTCTTTCAAAGTTTACATTTTTAAGATGGAAAGCGTCTTCATTGGCACCCACTACAAAGTTTTTAAAGTGAGTTAATCCTTTATCTGCATAAACCGGAATTTTTAGACCTACTGGACCGCAGCTTCCAGGCCATGCTCCAGAAACTTCTTTCACTTCTTGATCTGTTAACATGCGTGGAGGATTTGCCAATCCTAATAAGTTTTTAACTTTCACAGGATTCACTTCATCAGATCCTCTTAATAAAACAGCAAAAGCCTTTAAACTTTGATCTTTGTGATCAAAACCTTCGTTGCCAGAAAAGAAAATAGTTTTTACTAATTGTTTTTCTGCAATTTGAAGAGCTTTTGATAAGCTGCCAATTGATTTCAAACCTGGAGTAGCAAACTTCTCAAGCGGCAATGCAGTCACAGTAGTATCTACAACAGCTTCTTCAGCATCAATCGCAGGACAAACTTCAATATTTGCTGCATAATCAGTGGTGTCAGATACTAAAAGAGCATCTTCTCCCGCTTCAGCTAAAACTTGAAACTCGTGAGTTTGACTTCCACCGATATTACCAGCATCCGCCTGAACAATTCTAAAATCTAAACCCAATCTGCTAAAAATAGCCTTATAAGCATCATACATTAACTCATAAGATTTAAGCGCTCCCTCTTGATTCGCATCAAAAGAATAAGCATCCTTCATGATGAACTCGCGTCCTCTCATCAAACCGAATCTTGGGCGAATTTCATCGCGGTACTTAGTTTGAATTTGAAAAAAGTTTCTTGGTAAATCACGGTAGCTTTTTATGTCATGACGAACATAATCTGTGATCGCTTCTTCGTGAGTAGCGCCCAAGCAAAAACCTTGTTCGTTTCTATTCTTAAACTTTAAAAGGCCTGGTCCCATTTCTTCCCAACGACCGGTTTCTTCCCATAAAGATTGAGGATGAACCATTGGCATAAGAACTTCTATACAATCTCTTTTAGTGAGTTCTTCACGAATGATATTTTCAAATTTTCTTAAGGAACGAAGAGCTAAATTTCCGTAAGTGTAAATTCCAGGAGCGAGTTTTTTTATAAATCCTGCTCTCACAAGATATTGATGAGAAATAATTTCTGCATCACCTGGAGCTTCTTTAAGCGTCTGAATATGAGCTTTAGACATTTTCATAAAATTTCCTTATCCAATATGTTTTTCTAAAATTTAAAAAATAAATTAAAATTAATAAGAATCATCTATACCGTATGATTTAATTTTGCGGTGAAGATAACTTCTCTCAAGACCAATAGCCTCAGCTGTTCTGCTGATATTTCCGCCGTTCTCACTAATCATTTTTAACAAATAATTTTTTTCAAACTGAGCTCTGGCTTCACGAAATGTGGAAATTTCGGTCCCTTCGCCAATCAAGGAATTCTCACTAGAGCTCCCCATATCAAGATTGGCTTGTGAGGCTGATAAACCAGCAAACTTAAGATCATGTACATCAATAACCTCACCAGGGGTAAGTATATAGATTCTTTCTATAAAATTTTTAAGTTCGCGTACATTTCCTGGCCAACTATGACCTTTTAGAACTTCTAAGGATTTTGCACTCCATGTTTTTAATGGAAATCCACCCTCCCTAGAGCAAATATCTGAAAAATGACTCACAAGAGCCTCAATATCTGCATCCCTTTGGCTTAAAACCGGAACCACTAATGGAATCGTATTTAATCTATGCAAAAGGTCCTCTAAAAATCGACCCTCTTTGATTTCCACATTGAGGTCTTTAACTGTGGCAGCAATCACACGCACATCCACTTCAACCGGACTGTCTCCCCCAACTCTTAAAAAAGTTTTATTTTGAAGCAATTGGAGCAACTGAGACTGAATTTCTAAACTTAAATCGGCAACTTCATCAATAAAAAGAGTTCCCCCATTAGCCATGTCAAACTTGCCTTTTTTAGCTCTCTCAGCACCAGCAATAGCTCCCTTTTCATAACCAAAAAGCTCTATGGCCATGAGATCTTCAGGTATGGAAGCACAACTCACATCAACGAGAGGGCGCCCCGCTCTTTGACTCATGTAATGAATATTTTGGGAAATAAGTTGTTTACCAGTTCCTTTTTCTCCAGAGATTAAAACCCAAGATTCTGTTGCTGCCACTCGTGCAATCAACTTTTTTAACTGAACCATTGGTGTTGATTCTCCAATAAGAGCAATGCTGCGACGGAGCTTATTTAGAAGGGCTGTTTTTTCAATTTTTTCGTTTTGATAATTGAGAATGTTTGTCACTGAAATATAGATTTTATCCATTGAGAGCGGTTTTTCTATAAAATCCCATGCTCCCAACTTTGTGGCTTTAACGGCTGTTTCGATAGTTCCATGACCAGAAATCATCACAAAATCAATCATTGGGAACTGTGCTTTAGCTTCTTTTAACACATCCAAACCATCAAGCTCTCCAGGCATCCAAATATCTAAAAACACCAAATCAGGCTGAAGATCTTTGATAGCTTTTAAACCACTGATCCCATCTTGAGCAGAAAAAACTTGATAGTGCTCATCGCGAAGCGCTTCACACAACACCTCTCGAATCGAGTCTTCATCATCAATCACTAGTATTTTGACATTTTTATGCTCTACCATGTTTGGACACTCTTTCTTCTCTCAAAATTTCTTATTGAAATGTTTCATATCACAGCATTTACGTTTTATAAATATTTACTGGAAGTTCGATCATCATTTTTAAACCACGAGGCTCGTTTGCTGTTGCACGAATGAATCCATTATGATCTTCAATAATTCTCTTAACAATCGACAATCCCAATCCTGTACCGTTTTCTTTAGTGCTAAAATAGGGATCAAAAATCTTTCCACGCATATTTGGAGAAATCCCAGGGCCATTATCTGCCACTACCACTTTGACAATTTTTAAAGAACTATCAAACACTGTAGAAACCTTAATTTCAGGCTTATTCTCACGACTTATAGCAGCAACTGAGTTCTCAATGAGGTTCACAATTACACGACCCATTTGACTAGGATCAAATTTAAATAAAGTGAGAGATTCGTCTGACTGAAAGTTTATTGTGACTTGTGGATGAGAAGTTTTATAGATTTTCAAAGTCTCTTCAATCACTGAATTTAAAGAACCTTCAACAAGCTTCGCTTGAGGCAAGCGTGCAAACTGACTAAACTCATTAACCATATCCTTTAACTCATCAGTCTGGCGAATGATCATTGAAGTGCAGTCCATAAAAGCCGCATCTTGAATTTGATTAGCAAACTTTCTTTGCAGTCTTTCTGCAGAAAGTTTAATAGGAGTCAGAGGATTCTTAATCTCATGCGCAATTCTTTTTGCAACTTCTGACCAAGCCTGGGCACGCTGAGCATTTACAATATGTGACATATCATCAAAAACTAAAACCTTTCCAATTTCTTTGTGCTTGTCATTTTTTAGGAGAGTCAAACTGATATTAATTGGCAGAATCTCCCCATTTAATGTCATTTGAATTTCTTTTTGAATCACATCAACTTTGTTTTCTCTCATGAGACGAAGCAAACCTATGAAGAGATTCATTTGATCGCGATTTATTAACCTCTTCAATGAACGACCTGTGTAATCCGTAGCTTTTACCTTTAATAGATTCTCTGCGTGCTGATTAAATGTAGTAATTTTGCCTTTTTGATCTACAGAAATAACTCCCGTACTGACGTTGCCAAGAACGACTTCAATATATCGCAAATTTTGATCAAGATCAGAGAGCGTGTGTTTTAACTCTCTGTTGGTTCTTTGAATTTCCATTTGGGAATGCTCTAATTGATTTGTCATTTGATTAAATGAGGAAATCAAATCAGTAACTTCTTCACTTCCTGATTTAATGTCTAAAGTGAAAAACTCTCCCTCAGCAAGTCTTCGAGTCGCTTTTCCTAACTGTACTAATGGAATAGAAAGTTGTTTTGCCAAATGGAAGCCAAACCAAGTTGCTGCAAACACAATCAAAAAAGACATCAATAACAAAATCATAAGATAAATGGATTTTAAGGGATATTCTAAAACACTGATATCTCGCAATTCCTCAAAGGTTGTAGAAATATCATTCATTTTAGAAGTTAAACTCAAAGGCACAAAACTAGAGACAACTATAGCTCCCCATTCGTGACCCTCCTCTACAGGAACGATCACACGTATCAAATTACCTTCTCCAAATTGATGAATAGAACTCGCCTCAACTTGAGCTTTAATTCCCTTCTGCAAAAATTCCAAAGCTACAGGAGGAATGAGAGGAATGATCTCATCATTGGAAACAACAAGTTCTCTTCTCCCAAAAAGTGAGGGATAATATTCTACGGCATCTAGTAAAAAAGATTCTCTATAAAATTTAATTTTATCTTGAACTGAACCAGAATCATGAATTCTGCTCGCACTATTGTTTTTTGATTTTTTAGATTTTGACTTATTATCAACCTTAAATTGCTGACTCAGCTTAGAAGCTATTTCATGAGCAAAATGATAATTTCTTTTTTTAGCATTAAAGTAATAGGCATTGGTAACTTCTAAGGAACTCTTTAACACACCAGATATTTTAGAACTGAACCACTTATCAAAACTCGAATTAATATAAAAAATTGAGGTCAATAATAATAGAAAGGTCGGTATAACCGCAAAAGAAACGAATCCGATCACGAGTTTACTTTTTAAGGAGCTACCAAAAAGTTTACTTTTTCTTTCTACAAAAACCTTAATGATGTTTCTGAAGATTAAAAATAGTAACAGAAGAAGTAAAATAATATTAAAATTAACTAAACCGAAAAAAAAGATCGAATGGACAAAGGGAAGTTCCTGACTGATCCCAAAGAGTCTGATTTCAAACCAAGTTAGAAATAAGAAGATAAAGGCGACAAAAAAGACAATGATGATTTCTCGTCGTCTTTTTTTAGCTTCATCTATCTCTTGCTGAGCGGCAACTTGAGGGTCTACCGACTTTACATCCATGTTATTAAAAGACATTCCAGAAACTCACTTTCTTGGAGTTAATTTAAATATTTTAAATTTGTTCTATTATTTTTATATTTAATATCCAGAATGTCATATTTTAATTTTGTTATATTTTATTTTTTAGAAACGCGAGCGATCTCATGCATAAGGTGAATCATCTCAAGTGCCACTTGCGCTGATTCAGTTCCTTTATTGCCATGCTCACCGCCACAACGAGCAAAAGCCTGTTCTTCGTTTTCAGTCGTCAAAACACCAAATCCAATTGGTTTTTTATATTCAAGCATCAATTGAGACACGCCTCTTTCAACACTGTTGCAAACATAATCATAGTGAGAAGTGTCTCCACGAATCACACAACCAAGCGCTACAACTCCATCGCAACCTTGATCAAATAAAGCCTTACAAGCTAATGGGATCTCAACAGCACCCGGAACTTTTACAGAAAAAACCTCAACAGTTTCGCTCTGGCTATTTAAAAAATCTAAAGCACCTTGCTCGAGTTTATCTGTAATCTCAGAATTAAATCTTGCTGTCACAACACCAATAAAAATCTTTTGCATAAACTGAATCTCCACTCAATATTTAAAATTTAATCTTTTACTTTAAAGGAACTGTCTCTACGATTTCAATTCCATAGGCTTTTAAACCAATTCTTTTTTCTGGTTTATTCGAAAGCAATTTCACTTTATGAATCCCTAAAGCTCTAATAATTTGAGCTCCTATACCATAATCTCTTTGATCCATTGATTGAGCTGCATGATTAGCACCTGCGTGAGAACCTCCCGCTTGTGAACTTTGAATCACATGTTCAATTTCACCTCGCAAATTTTGAGTTTTATTATTACCTCTTAATAAAACTAAAACACCAGATCCTTCACGATCTAATATTTTTAAACTTTGAGCCAAAGTTGACTCCCCTTTTTGAATCAAAGAGAAGGCTTCCTTGAGATAAGAATCTACATGCACTCTCACAAGAGTTGGCTGATCTTTTTGAATCTCACCCTTTTGTAAAACTAAATGCTCAATGCCATCTACTTTGCTTCTGAAAATACGCATTTTTAATTTAGAATCCATTAATTGAGATTCTAAGGATTCTTTTTCAATTAATTCTTCAACAAGACTTTCGTGAGCCAATCTGTATTCAATCAAATCTACGATAGTACCAATTTTTAACTGATGTTTTTTAGCAAATTCAATTAAATTTGGAACTCTCGCCATCGAGCCATCATCATTCATCACTTCACAAATAACTGCTGCTGGATTTAAACCTGCTAACTTAGCTAAATCCACGCTTCCCTCTGTGTGACCAGCTCTTTTGAGAACTCCCCCTGGTTGTGCCTTAATCGGAAATATATGCCCTGGCATGTGAATATCAGAAGGTTTTGCTTCTGGGTTTGAGGCCACTCGCACAGTATGTGCGCGGTCGGAAGCAGAAATCCCAGTACTTACACCAAACGAAGCTTCAATACTCACTGTGAAAGCTGTTTTGTTGGGAGAATAATTATTTTCATCTCTAACCATCAATGGAAGTTGCAAGCGGCTCACCTGTGCTTGCGCGAGTGAAAGGCAAATTAAACCTCTCGCCTCTTTAGCCATAAAATTAATAGCTTCAGTAGTCACATGATCTGCCGCTAAAACTAAATCGCCTTCATTTTCACGATCTTCATCATCGACAAGAATCACAATTTTACCTAATCGAATGTCTTCGATAAGTTCTTCCGCAGTATTAAACGAAGTATGACCTGTTGCTTTGTGACTCATGAGTGACCCCCATTAGGTTTGTTATTTTGTGCTAAATTGGATTTAAGAATATTATTTTGATTTTCAAAATACTGGTGCATGGACTTAGTCATATAATCTGGCTCAACCGTAACAGTCTCACCAAGTTTTAGTGATTTTAAATTTGTACGTTTGAGAGTTTCAGGAATCAAACAAACTTCGAGATAATTATCCTGACATTTATTCACTGTTAAACTGACTCCATTAAGAGTTATACTTCCTTTTAACCAAACGATTGGTTGGAGTTTTGGAGAAAATCTAAAGCCAAGAATTAATGAGTCGCCCAAATCTTCTCTGTGCTCGACTTTTGCCAAGGAATCAACATGCCCAGAAACAAGATGGCCATGAATACGATCTCCAAATTTTAAAGATCTCTCTAAGTTGATCATTTTGCCGAGCTGGCAAGAAACAAAGTCTGGGTCTACTTGAAAAGCCAGTGAAGACTGGTCTAAAGCCCCACCACCTAAAATTTGCAGAGTTTCAGCGGCCATTGTAAAACCCATGGAAGCGTCATTGAAGGCTTCCACAGTTAAACAAACGCCATTACATGCGATGGAGTCTCCGAGCTTTAAATCATCAAAATGACTTGGCTTTTTAATAACTATTCGCACAGCTGCATTTAATTGAACTGAAGCGAGAACGGGTTCGACTGATTCCACAATGCCAGAAAACATAATGACTCCAAAAAAAGTAACTTTCAATGGGTGGCAAACTAGCAGCTCCACCTCTTAAATTCAAGAGGAGATACTCCAGACCTGCCTATATTTTATTTGATTTAAAAAGGGCAAAATTTAGACTTATGAAGGGCTAGCTAATAGCTCAGCAAAATAGAAACCCACATAGATGAAACAACTTTAGTCTTGCATCAAAAATGATGGAGGATTCTATGATAAAGTCTACTTTAACGACTGCTCTCATATTTGCTAGCTCTGCAGCTTTTGCTGGTAGTTTAAGTTTTGATAGCCGCTTTGACGCCGACACTGCAAATTTTAATAAAGATGCTGGAAAGTCAGGATATACAAATAATATATGCAAATTGGGCGCATAGACTATAAAGGAAAAGCTTCAGATGAACTTTCTTACAGACTTCGCCTACGTTTTGATAAAAATCAAACCAATAGATAAAATATCTTCAACTGTTTTAAGCTTTAAATTTTAAAGCCGATTCAGAAAGCTTCAAAAAAATAGATAATGGAGTTAAAATCGCTTACACAACGACTTCTTCAAAAGCTGATACAACTGATGCTAAAACAATTACTGAAAATCATATGATTGCAGGCTTTAAAATTATCGCTGATTTTTTAAAATAATTTAAAACATTAAGTTAAAAATAAAAAAGCCATATCTTTTGGGGATATGGCTTTTTTTATTCGCAAAAAAGAATCTGCAAATTTATTTTATATTTTTTTCGATTTGTAAAACTCCCGCTTTGAAATCTACTTTAATAGAATCTCCCGACTTATACTGACCACTAATCATCGCTTTAGCTAACGGATTGAGTAATTCTGTTTGAATCACTCTTTTTAAAGGTCTCGCTCCATAGATTGGATCATAACCTAATTCAGCAATGTAAGACACCGCTTCAGGAGAGTATTCAATGTTTAAACGTTTCGCTTTTAATCGCTCTTCAACTATATCCAATTGAAGCTTTACGATTCCAGAAATTTGTTCTTTACCAAGAGATTTATAAATCACCACTTCATCAATACGATTGATAAACTCAGGACGGAAATGATTTTTTAAAGCTTCTTTAACTGCTTTTTCTTTATCTGCGTCTTTCATTTTTGGATCAATAATTGATTGAGAACCAATATTAGAAGTCATAATTAAAACTGTATTTTTAAAATCTACAGTGCGACCTTGACCATCCGTTAAACGACCATCATCTAATACCTGAAGTAAAATATTGAAGACATCAGGATGAGCTTTTTCAACCTCATCTAACAATACTATGCTATATGGTTTTCTTCTGACGGCCTCAGTTAATTGACCGCCTTCATCATAACCCACATATCCCGGAGGTGCCCCTACAAGACGAGAAACAGAGTGTTTCTCCATATACTCACTCATATCAATTCTCACAATGGCTTGCTCATCATCAAATAAAAAATCAGCCAAGGCTTTGACAGTTTCAGTTTTACCAACACCTGTTGGCCCCAAAAATAAAAATGTGCCGATCGGTCTATTTGGATCAGAAATTTCTGCACGAGCTCTTCTGATCGCATCAGAAATAATACTGATCGCATGATCTTGACCCACCACTCGTCCTTGAAGTTTTTCTTCCATTTTTAAAAGTTTAAAAGTTTCTGATTCTAACATTTTTGAAACAGGAACTCCTGTCCATTTTGCCACAACCTCTGCAATATCCTCTGGACCGACTTCTTCTTTAAGCATGCGCTCTTGATTGGATTGACCTTCTGCTTTTTCAGTAAAAAGTTTTAATTTTTTTTCTAAATCAGGAAGACGACCATATTTTAACTCAGCAGCTTTTCCTAAATTTCCGTCGCGTTCAGCTTTGGCCACTTCAAGTTTGGTTGTTTCAATTTCTGTTTTGCATTTTTTAATTTCTTCAATGCCACCCTTTTCAAACTGCCATTGCTCACGCAAAATTTGATTCTGAGCTTGAAGAGATTTGAGCTCACCTTCGATTTGCAAAAGTCTTTCTTTAGAAGCCTCATCCGATTCGCGTTTAAGAGCTTCTTTTTCAACTCTTAATTGCATTGATTTTCTTTCGATCTCATCAATTTCTACTGGCAAACTGCCAATAGCAATACTCATCTTACTGGCAGCTTCATCCATAAGATCTATGGCTTTATCTGGTAAAAATCTTGAAGTGATATAACGATGAGATAATTTAACGGCAGCAATCAATGCTGAATCCATAATTCTCACACCATGATGAACTTCGTATTTTTCTTTAAGTCCTCTCATGATGGTGATGGCATCTTCAATGGTAGGCTCATCTACTAAAACTGTTTGAAAGCGTCGCTCAAGAGCTGCGTCTTTTTCAATGTATTTTCGGTATTCATCTAAAGTAGTTGCCCCAATACATCTTAATTCACCACGTGCCAATGCCGGTTTTAACATTTGTCCTGCATCCATAGCACCTTCGGATTTTCCGGCACCCACGAGCGTGTGAATCTCATCGATAAAAAGAATAATCTCACCTTCGCTCGAGGTTACTTCTTTAATCACAGCTTTTAGACGATCTTCAAATTCTCCACGATATTTAGCCCCCGCAATCAGGGATCCTAAATCGAGTGCCATTAATTTTTTTCCGATTAATGATTGTGGGACATCTCGTTTGAGAATTCTTACAGCTAAGCCTTCTGCAATGGCTGTTTTACCCACACCCGGCTCACCAATAAGCACTGGATTATTTTTTGTTCTGCGAGAAAGCACTTGAATGACTCTGCGAATTTCTTCATCTCTCCCTACAACAGGATCTAACTTTCCTTCTGCAGCAAGCGCCGTAAGATCGCGAGCATATTTTTTTAAAATTTCGTATTTATTCTCTGGATCTTCATCATTCACCTTTTGATTGCCGCGCATATCTTTAAGTTCTTCTTGAAGACGAGATAAATCGATGGAATGTTTTTTTAATAAACTTGCCGCTTCTGAGTCACTGCCTTTAAGCATTGAAATTAAAAAATGCTCCGTTGATATATAAGAATCTCCCATTAAGCGAGCTTCTTCTTCAGCTCCACTAAAAACTCTGAGAAGTCTTTGGCTTGCAGTCGATTTTTGAGAACCCCCACTAACTTTTGGAAACTTCTCTATTTTAGATTCTAAATCAGAAGTTATTTTTGGAATCGAAAGATTCATTCTTTCTAAAAGACGAGGAACAACCCCCTCAGATTGCTGAACAAGAGCTAATAATAAATGCTCAGGCTCTACGGAAGGATTCCCCTTACGATCTGCCATTTGAGCAGCAGCTTGCATAGCTTCCTGACTTTTTTTGGTCATTTTTTCAACATCATTACTCATAAAAAAACCTCCATGCCTTGCTTACGATCCCTACTTAAGAAATTGAGTCGGCTTTAGATTTTGTCAATGGACAGTTTTTGAAAGACCTGATTTTTGAAGAGGAATTCTTTTGCGTTTTAACCAGAAAGCATCTATCAATCCCAACTATGGACGTATCTAAAAAAATTAAACCACCCACCCCTAAACGCATAGGCTCTACTATTAAACATGAGTCTATTAATCCAACTGAATACAATAAGTATCAGCTAGCAATTTCTTGCGATGATTGCGTTCATTTTAGGTCCTCTGATTCTGTTTGCACTCTTGGTGGCTACCAGACCCATCCCCATCTTAAATCGACTCAATTAAGCTCCTATGAGCTTAATGGCACTGTGGCTTTCTGCCGCTTTATTGAAATCGAATAAAATCTTAACTTAAGTCCCGTTTAATTAAATTAAAATCCCCCGAAGAGAGTCTCAAGACGAGAACAAGCAAAAGCAAGGTTCGCTTTTGCCCTACACAAGGAGGATCAAGGACGACAATAAACAAGGATGATTCCATTTAACAAAAACAATGAAGTTTTAATCATAAATAATTAATAAAAAATAAAATTTAATTATTAAACAAATCTTAACAATAACAAGAAGCGGCTCGGATGCTGCCCCTGCGTATATATAAAATGATTTAATCATTCAGTAGGGAAATAACTCAAGGAGGGACTTATGAAATATAATGGAGATTAATTATGGGTTTTCGTGTAACTACAAACGTTGCTGCTATTAACACTCAAAGAAACTTAGTCGGAAGTCAAAGAACAATGGCCAAATCAATGGCTCAATTAGCAAGTGGTAATCGTATTAATATCGCTGCTGATGATGCTGCCGGTTTAGCTATTAGTGAAAGCTTGAAAGCGCAGATCAGATCTGCTCGTCAAGCAAACAGAAATGCAAATGATGGTATCTCTCTCGTTCAAACTGCTGAGGGTGGCTTGAATGAAATTGGAAACATCATTGTTCGATTAAGAGAATTGGGTATCCAAGCATCATCTGATACAGTTGGAACAAATGAAAGAGAATTTCTTAATAAAGAGGTTATGCAGTTAAAAGATGAAGTACAACGTATTTCAAACGTAACAACTTGGGGAAAATCTAAACTTTTAGATGGCTCAGCTAACAAATTCGATTTTCAAGTTGGTTTATATAACAACGAATTTGAAGATAGAATCGGATTCAATGCAAAGGAAAACGTAGCAACACTTGATGCTCTTGGATTAGCTGATATTGATTACACCTCAAAAGAAGGCGCGCAAAGTGCACTGAGTATACTCGACAGAGCTCAAACTTCAGTGAACGGAATTCGCGCAAATCTAGGTGCTCTTCAAAATCGGTTAACATCAACAGTTGATAACTTGCAAATTGCTGAAGAAAATCTCAGCGCCGCTAACAGCCGTATCAGAGATACAGACGTAGCAGCTGCTTCTTCAGAGATGACTCGTAATAATATCTTATTACAAGCAGGTACTTCAACTCTTGCTCAAGCTAATCAAGTGAATCAATTAGCCTTGAAACTACTTGGCTAATAAATTCGCAAGTCAGACTTAATATTATTAAGTTCAACGAACGGACTTTTCTCGAAGAGAGAAAGTCCGTTCTTTTTTTGACCATCTCTTATTCAGTTTCCTCTACATTTCCTCTATGTTCATTAAAATGACCAAAAGTTATTCATTATAACTAAATCATTTCATGTATTTACATCATTTTTTTATGGATTTATTATTTTTATCATGAGATTCTTATATACAAGAAACAGTGTGAGCCTTGATCAAGGATGATCAGCTAAAGGGCGTTTGCTAGTCTGAAAAGACAACTCTGATTTTCACGCTTCAAGATGAAGTGTTAAAACCTGAAAGAGGATCAGAGTTGGGGTGGGTGTTTACACTCATTTTCACCCCAAATACATTATGTAACTCCTCATTAAGAGTTTTCATGGATGAAAACTCAAGAGGAGAAAAAATTCCTCAAAATAAAGTTAACTCCCGACTATGGTCCCTTCCTAAGGCTTGGATTTTAAAAAGATATTGGCAACTCCTGAGTGAGGATCTAATCTGTTCAAGTCAAAGTTATTTGATTTTGAACACAAGTATTTCTGAGAATCGGGAGGATTTTTATGGCAAAAGCTAAGAAAAAAACAGTCAAAAAAGCCGCAACTAAAAAAGCTGCGACTAAAAAAACAGCTAAAAAAGCAGCTCCAAAAAAAGCTGCAACTAAAAAAGCAGTTAAAAAAGCTAAAGTTACAAAAAAAGCTGCAACTAAAAAAGCTGCTCCCAAAAAAGCCGCAACTAAAAAAGTTGTTGCTAAAGCAAAAGTGACTAAAAAAGCTGTTACTAAAAAAGCAGTTGCCACTAAAAAAGCTGCTCCCAAAAAAGCGACTGTAAAAGCAGTTGTTCCAGTTAAAGAAACTACTAAAAAAGCTAATCTGCACTCTAAAGCAGAACCAATGATGCCTGAAAAATCAACTCTCGATGATTTTGAAAATGAAATTGATGACGATGATCTTGATAATATGGTGAGCTTAGATGAAGTTGAATCAAATGAAGATGACGAAGATGATTGGGAAGATTCTGATGAATCAATCGATGATCCATTTGATGATATGGAAGAAACTGATGAAGACGAAGAGGAAGAAGATGAAGATGCTGATTTCTCTGAAAACGATGATTTTGAGGACGATGAAGATCTTTAAAATTAAACCTTCTCAAGTTTAAATAAAAAAAAAGCCTACTCAAAAGTAGGCTTTTTTTATTTTTAAGCTTCTCTTAAATTACAAAGCTTGTACGTGTCTTCTCACTTCAGGAACTGTTCTTAAATCATTCTTAGCTCTAACAATCAATTCAACTGCATCTCTTTGTAAAAGTCTTCCTTTAGCCATTTTCTCACAAACTTCAAATTCTAAAGCGTCTGTTTGTTCAAAAACTGTTTTATGTTGTGGCCATAGGTTTCTGGTAGAATTACTTCCACCCATGCAAAGTGGAAAATAATGATCAATTTTAAAGTCACCACGTGGTCTTCTTTGAATATCAAAACCTAAATCATGATCATACTGTTCAATGATATCATTTTTAGTTTTTGTATCTACATCACGATTACAGTAAGGAATGTTTTCTTGATAACGATAAGCATCTGGAGTCGAGCAAAGTTCACCAGGAGTCAGGCTTGGATCTGGTTTTAGAGGGAAAGCTGCCATAGAAAAATGAGCAGAAAATAACACCACAGTTGCAGCAACAAAAGCTGAGAGAGACTTGAACATCGAACCTCCAAATAGACAGACAATTTGGTGTCTGGTAGAAACGTCGAACCTTATTATCGACTTATACTTTCGGGTAACCTTTTTTGTGAAAAGCTACCCTAGGTATAATCTGAAAAGCAAGGCTCATCTTACGTTTTCTAACTATTTGAAGCAGCCTCTTTTGCCGGTGCATAAGTAGCTGTATTCACTGCGGTTCCACCTGTCGCAACAGGTCGAGAGTGAACAGCAAATCGCTCAAACTCACCGTACTCATGAAGTTTATTATAGAGTGTTTTGATGGTAATGCCTAAAGCTGTAGCAGCTTGAGTTTTATTGCCACCAAAGTGATTCAATGCCTGAAGAATCATTTTCTTTTCAACATCATAAAGTTTAACAGAAGGATCATACTCTGTTAATGGAGCCACATCTTCTTTAACCTTAATATTTTCTGGAAGATCGTTCATTGTAATAACTTCCCCTTCTGAAAGAATTTGTAATCTCTCGCACACGTTTTGTAGTTCTCTAATATTTCCTGGCCAATTGTAATCAATCATTGTTTTAAGAGCTTCATCACTTAATTGACGGTTTTTTAAGAAGCCAGAGCCTCTTACTTGCCCCATTAAGTACGTAATGAGTGAAGGAATGTCTTCTTTACGTTTTCTAAGAGGAGGAGCTGTGACTACAATGGTATTAATTCTGTAGTACAAGTCTTCTCTGAAGTTTCCTTTTAAAACCTCTTGTTCTAAATTTCTGTTAGTTGCTGAAATTAAACGAATATCTACTTTAATAGGATCTTTACCACCTACGCGATAGATTTCACCTTCTTGAATAAAGCGAAGTAGTTTCGCTTGAATTCCAGAGGCTAATTCCCCGATTTCATCTAAGAAAAGAGTTCCACCATTTGCGACCTCTGCTAATCCAATCTTGCGATTGTAAGCACCTGTAAATGAACCTTTTTCATGACCAAAAAGCTCACTCTCTAAGAGAGTCTCACGAAGAGCTCCACAGTTAATAGTGACAAAGGGTTTTCCTCTACGGAGGGACTTTTCATGAATAGAATGGGCCAATAACTCTTTACCTGTACCTGATTCTCCTTGAATGAGAATGCTGGCAGTAGAAGGAGCTACGCGATCAATCATCTTGATCAACTGGCACATAATTTCTGACTTATGAATGATAACTTTGGAATCGATCACTTTTTGAGGTTGATTTTGATTCCAAGATAGCTGCTGTGAATTCTGGGATGGCGGCAAAACGGCTGGAAAACTAGAATCAGACATAATAGACCTTTCCTTTAAAATTAGCTCACCCTCATTCTGAGAGTGTGCGAATGCCTTGCGTTATATAACAGGGCTAAAACCAGTCAATTAAGTTTTTTGTGCTTCGCAATATTTTTCAGTAACTTATAAATTTTTTCGCCCAAAAAATGTCGAACTAAAATACAAAAATATATGAATCTTTAATGATTTCAGAGGTATGATTAAAATAAGAAAAACTTATGGAAAATATAAAAAATTGAATTTACATCTGCATCTTTTTCAATATTTACAAGAGTATAGCGTATTTTACAGATATAAATAATTCATAAAAAATAGTCCGAAAAATCCGGACATTCATAAACACTATAAACGGTCAAAATTAAGCACACTCGACCCTTAAAATAAAGCTGAAGACTTCCTTTGAACTCCAGTTAGAATTATTTATGCAGAAAGATCTCTATAGCCAAATCGACCTAAAGTACAAAATAGAACAATACTTAAACTATTATGAGCACCAAAAGGGCTGCTCCACCCATACGATGAAAGCATATAAAAAAGATCTCACCCAGGCATTTATTGAATTCCAAAGGGATGCGTCTCCCAAAGAATTTCAACAATGGTTGAGGGAGGCTTTAACTCAATGGCAATCTCTGGCCTATTCAAGCAGAAACAGAAAAATTGGGGTTCTCAAAAGCTTTAGTAATTGGATGTATGATTTTAAATACACTGAACAAAATTATGCATTGACCTTGATGGCCCCTAAAATCCCAAAACGCTTACCCCATTATTTAACCGTTGATGAAATCTTAAGCCTTCTCCAAATTATCAAAAGTGATTATTCAAAAAAAGGCCCACATCAAGAGTCACTCTTATTTTTATTACTCTACGGTGGTGGCCTGAGAATCTCTGAAGCCACTCAATTAACTTGGAAACAAATTAAAATTTCTGAACGTAAAATTAGAATTCTTGGTAAAGGACAAAAAGAAAGAGATTTGATCTTTCCAACTTTTGTTCAAGAATATTTAATTCAATTTCGCAAATTGGGAGAATTTAATTTTATTTGGGGCCATCAGCCACTTAACCCAAGACAAGGTTATGATTGGATTAAAAATCTCGGCATCAAAGCTGGATTAACAAAGCCCATTCATCCTCATATTTTGCGGCACAGTTTTGCTACTCACCTATTAACAAGTGGAGCCAACCTAAGAACTCTACAAAAACTATTGGGACATGAATCACTCACTGCAACTGAGAAATACACTCATTTAGATCTCAACGCTTTAGCTAGAACATTAGAAAAATTCCATCCACTTGGTGAAGATTCTCAGAATAAGAATTCTAAAAAATAAAACTCAATTTGAGAAAATTAAAAACAACAATATCTTAATTTAAGACATCTTTAACTTCTTCTAAAAAAAGACGTCTCAATTTAAAACTATAAAATAAATTTCAAGTTTATAACTATTTAGACCGAAGAGACTAATGTCTATTGGAGGCAGTTATGGCTTTGAAATTATTTTTCATCGAATCGAATCTTTTGCAAAGACTCAAGTTTTTGATGATTCCGATTTTGTTTTTTGCATTCAACATTTTAATTCCAAATCTGGCACTAGCGCAATCAGGAGTTAACGGGATTATGATGGTTGTTAAGGGTGATATCACAGTTATATCATCTGCAGGTGGTGCTTCAGAAAAAGCCAAAGTCGGCAAAAAAGTTTTTCCTGGAGATACCATTGTTGCTGGCGCTGATTCGAGAGCTAAAATAGTGATGTCAGATAAAAACGTTTTAAATATTTCTCCTGATTCTAAAATTCAAATTGAAAAATATGAAAACAATCCTGCGACAGATTCAAGAGAGGTATCTTTAAATGTAATGTACGGAAAAGTTCGCGCCAGTGTAGAGCAAAAATATGACGGAGAAAAAAATAAATTTAATGTTAAAACACCTGCCGCAGTTGCCGGCGTAAGAGGAACAGACTTTTTAACTTCATTTGATCAAAACACTAAGCAATCTAAAATTGTAACGTTCTCAGGGGTTGTTGCAGTAGGAAAACCAGGTCCTAAAGGAGAAATTACTAATCCAGTTTTCGTAAAACCTGGTCAAATGACAGTTGCCTCAAATGGAGCCCCACCAGTACCTCCAACTCCTGTTCCAAAAGAAGAACTTAATTCGATGAATAATGAGTCGCGTGCAGAAACTGCCACTGGTGCTGATAAGTCTAAAGACTCAGGCAAATCTGATAGCGATAAAGATGCTGATAAGAAAAAGGAAGAAGAAGCTAAAAAAGAAGAGGCTGCTAAAAAAGAGGAAGAAGCTAAAAAAGAGGAAGAAGCTAAAAAAGAAGAAGCTGCTAAAAAAGAAGAAGCTGCTAAAAAAGAAGAAGCTGCTAAAAAAGAAGAAGCCGCTAAAAAAGAAGAAGCTGCTAAAAAAGAAGAAGCTGCTAAAAAAGAAGAAGCCGCTAAAAAAGAAGAAGCCGCTAAAAAAGAAGAAGCCGCTAAAAAAGAAGAAGCTGCTAAAAAAGAAGAAGTAGCTAAAAAAGAAGAAGCTGCTAAAAAAGAAGAAGCTGCTAAAAAAGAAGAAGCTGCTAAAAAAGAAGAAGCTGCTAAAAAAGAAGAAGCTGCTAAAAAAGAAGAAGTAGCTAAAAAAGAAGAAGCTAAAAAACAAGAGGCTGCTAAACAAGAAGAAGCTAAAAAACAAGAGGCTGCTAAACAAGAAGAAGCTAAAAAACAAGAGGCTGCTAAACAAGAAGAAACTAAAAAACAAGAGGCTGCTAAACAAGAAGAAACTAAAAAACAAGAGGCTGCTAAGCAAGAAGAAGCTAAAAAACAAGAGGCCGCTAAACAACAAGAAGCTAAAAAACAAGAGGCCGCTAAACAAGAAGAAGCTAAAAAACAAGAGGCCGCTAAACAACAAGAAACTAAAAAACAAGAGGCTGCTAAACAAGAAGAAACTAAAAAACAAGAGGCCGCTAAACAACAAGAAACTAAAAAACAAGAGGCCGCTAAACAACAAGAAACTAAAAAACAAGAGACCGCTAAACAACAAGAAGTAAAAAAAGCTGAACCCGTAGCAGCTACCCCAGCGGCAAACGATAGTAAAGCAAACACTGCAGCTGCAGCTGCGCCTGCTCCTGCTCCTGCTCCTGCTGAGAACAGAGCGCCAGCATCAGCAAATAACTCTTCAAGTGCACCTGCTGCTGCTCCAGCTAATGCTCCAGCCGCAACAGCCAGCGCTCCAACACCAGCTACTGCTCCACCACCTGTCGCTGCCCCTGCTCCGGCTCCAGTTGCTGCAGCCCCTGCACCTATTGCTGCCCCTGCTCCGATTGCCGTGCCAAAAGCTCCTTCTATGGTTGGAGCCGCAGATTTAGCTCCTTCTATGGGAACTGGAATTGTGAATATTCCAAAAGCTCCTGCGATCCCAGTTACTGGAATTCCAACAGCGGTCAAAAATGTGATTGCACCCACTCCGACAAATGCCAATCAGGACGCAGTTAACCAAATTATTAACACGACTAATAAAACTTCTAAGGTTAGAATTATTATTAACACACCTAAAAAATAATCTTTTAGTGATTAAGTTGTTGGGTCATATTTAAAAAATTAAGCATAAAGTGATCAACTAAGGGCTGAAATTCTAGCAGCCCTTTTTCTTTTGAATTTAGATTTTCCCATTGAGAAAAAAGATGCAAAGGTTTTTTAATCAACGGCTCCATCCAAGGGGCTTCTTCTAAGATTCCTTCTATTTGGAGAATTTTTAAATCGATTACCATTTTTATAAAATTAAGATGCTGAGCTAGAGAAATCTTTTCTAAAGTGGTGAGAGAATTTCCTAAAAGATTGAAGAGACTCGCTCCATGAATATCCCCTTCTTGACTGATACGATAAACCTTATCAACCAAACTCAAAGCCACAGACAGACGATCATAATCCAATCTTAAAAGATGAAAATCTTTTATGAGATGAGCTTCTTCAATAATTCCTAATTTTGAATCTTTATTTTTATAGATGATATCTAAGTAGTGTGTGGGTTCTAAAATTCCACCAGAAAATCTTTTTTTAGATTTCGCAGCACCTCGGGCTAACAAACCAAACTTTGAACCTTTTGAATTAATCACAGTCAAAATTAAATCTGCTTCTCCGTATTTAACTTTTTTTAAAACAAATACTTTTTCCCGAAAATTCATTAAACATTCTGCAAAGCCTTAACTTCAGCAATGGACTCCTCAAATACACTCAAGAGATCTCGAGCTGCTTCTTTTTCTCTTAAAAAAACCTGAAGATCCACAAGAATCAGCTTTGAAAATGAAAAATCCACTTCTTTTTCAAAAGATGACTTAAAATAATTCAAAAACTCAGGTCGATAATTCCATTCACAGAGAGATAAAGAATGGATCTCATGAGGTAAAATTATTTTTTTATCTAATAAAACCTTTTTTAATAAATCACCGTGAATATTTTCTACTAAATAAATAACAGCCTGATTCCAAACTCTCTCGCGAGTTAAATCAACAAAAGGTCTCCAGAGCTGAGGTCGAGCGATTTCAAATTGAACAATGAGCTCTTTTTGTTCTTCAAGAGGAGTGTTAAAATCTGCGCAGATTTCATCGACAAGATTCTCTGATAAATTTTGGGAAGATCCTAAAAAAGAGTTCACTTGAGTTCTCAAACCACCAAGAACCCAAGCTTTATTATTTTTACCTAGACAAACTCGATGCTCCATTAAAGCGACTGGTTGTTGTTGAGGACTTTTTTTAGGTGTTCGCCAAGATTGATGACTGAGTTGAATAGAAAATATTTTTTGATTCGTTAAAAATTCTTTTAAAAACTGAAAGTGATAAATTTCGCCCGTGATCTGATGATCTTCACAGTAAAAAACAAAAAGATCCGTTTTTGTAATTGCACTCACCCCCTCTGAATTTTGAGGGATTTTATCTAAAACAAGAGTGTCTAAATTCAAGGCATTTAATGTTTTAAGGACTAAATTAAAATAAAGAGAACCATCATTAATGAGGACCGCTCTTGTTTTATGAGGATAAGTTTGAATCAAAGAAGTTAGAGTATCGATAATAGCTAAACTGGGATTTTCATAATGTTTGATATGATCTAAACTTAATTTTTTTTTAAGTTCTTCAATTTGCTTGGACCATTTATCCCAATTTGGAATCTCTAAATTCAGACTCATGATTCAACTCCTCTATAACTTTTTTTTGACTCTCTATGACTCTCTCAATCTATCACTCTATCGTGAAACCCAACTCCCTAAAATCCAAACGTTCTATATAAAAAAAGGAACACCTCTGACTATAGTCTGGGTAAATATTCTGAATTCTCAAAGATTGCGATTTTTACTAGATGATTGGGCAGTCCTCTCGTATCCTCTTAGCGTGAGCAAACTGTTCGCAAATCAGGAGGATTCTTTAATGAAGGCAAATTTAATTTTTATTTTTTCATTTTTAACTTCAATGCTTCTTATAAATTCGCAAGCCAATGCGATTATTGAGTTCAGACTCAATTATGGAGCTCTTGCTTCAAAACCTGAACTTAGCAAATTATATACAGGGGGTTCGACTCTTCCAACAGTGGCTCCTACTTATGGATTAGGCGCTGACTTGCTTCTTTCATTCCCACTTGTTCCAATTGGTATTGGTGCGAGAATGGAAAACATGAATTTAAGTGCTTCTTTAGGTGGCCTTGAATTTACGGCTAAAAATCAAAGAACAGCTGTTCTCCTTAACTATCGCCTTATTGACACTCTTGTTTATGTGGGGCCAATGCTCACTTATGGAGTGAACCACACTTCTGAGTTTAAAGTGTCCCAAAATGGAACCACTCTTTCAAAATTTACAAGCGATAAGGTTTCTACTTACAGCGTAGGACTTGAAGCTGGAGTTAAGCTTATAGGCCTTTCTTTGGGTGCTGAGGCTGGTACTGAAACAATGATCATGAAGGGCTCTAAAGATGCCGTAGGAACCATTGGTGGCACTCAGGATATCAATATGTCAGGTTCTTACTTTAAATTGCTTCTTGGCCTAGGAATTTAATTCTTAACTGGCCTGAAATTGTAATTTCGAGTGACATTTCACCCAGTAAGCCCTAAAAAGGGCTTATTGGAGGTGTCATTATGGGTGAGTTTAGTATCACACACTTATTGTTATTAGGGATTATCGCATTGATTTTTTTTGGACCATCTCGCTTACCAGCATTAGGTCAATCTCTCGGTAAAGCTATTCGTGGTTTTAAACAAGGCCTTAATGAAGCTGATGAAGTCAGAGATGCTCATTTACCACCAGTAAATCCACAACAACAAATTCCTCAGCAGCAACAACAGTCGATTGCTTTTCAACAGCAACAACAAAATCCACAACAAGGTTTTGTTCAATCTCAACCAACTGATGTGACGCCACAAACAACGACACATAAGCCTGACGACAAAGCCTAATTTTTATCTGACTTAAGTCTGAGTTCACTCTCAAGTTGAACTCTTTTTGAGACAAATAAATTATTTTTTTGCAATAATAGAGAGATGAAAATTATTTTAATTGGAATCTCTCTTTTATTTTTTTTAGGTACTCATAGAGTTTTTGCCGAAAATATTTTTTATTACTCACGAATTCCTTTTACTGGCAAAGATACCGCCGGAAATTCAGTTGCCATCCCTATTAAATCTCTGATGAGATATTCTGGCCCCATTAGCTATCAGGGCAAAGTCTATATGTCTTTTGATGTTAAAGACTCACAAAATCATGTAGTGAAAGTTTTAACTCCTCAAGGAAGCCAATATATTTCTCAAATTCCAAGAGATCCATGGGAGGAGAGTCGCTACGATATCAATTGGAATCAACGTGGTCGTCTTAATGATAATGATCATCAAAAAATTATTGAGCGCAAACAAAAATACAAAACTCCTGAATACACAAATCCCTATAAAGTAAATTATGAAACTAGCAATGGCAGAACTTTGCCAATGGTTTATGAAACAAGACAAAATCCTAATAGATATCAAAACCAAGCAAAAGGTCGCCAACCTGATTGCAGCCCTGTTAACTTAGCTTCACAATTTCCACCCGTGAAAGACCAAGATGGTGTGGGTTGGTGCTTTGCTTTTGCGGCCTCTGATTTAGCATCCTTTTACACTGGTGATAATGTTTCTTCCTCAGATACCGCCATGGAGTATTACGATGGTTATCAAAACCTTAATGACTATCGAATGTCTGGTAAAAATACGAGAACTTATCTCTCCCGCAATGAAGGCGGAAATTTTGAACTCGCTTTTGATACGCTCTTAAAAAAAGGCTATTGCTTAGAAACAGAAGTGAGTTCAGAAGAAAATGCAGGTACTCGCTCCTATGCCATCGATGAAAAAATCGCAAAATTTGAATCAGCCTTCGATCGATTAAAAGGTTCTCAACTCCAAAAAAAGATCCAAACCCGAAAAATCAATGCTTGTGAAGTCACTCCACAAATTCCAGGGCCCAATATATTTGGCAATCTCCCTTGTGAAGCTTTTCAAAGAGCTCTCAGTTTAAATTCTTCTAAAGCAGCCCTTAACAGCTTAAGAAAATCAGCCTGCCCTCGTAGACGCCCCTTAAGAGTTCCTGGAACTCCCTATGTAAGATCTGTGGGCCGACGCTTAACCGGTAAAAATTTAGTTCAAGTGATTCAAAACTCCCTCTCTCGAGGAAAACCAGTTGGTATCACGATGGATGTGAACCCACTGATTAAAGCCAGTGATCGAAAAGCCAATGGACTTCATTCAATGACTGCAATTGGTCGAAGATACAATGAGACGACTAAAAAATGTGATTACCTTATGAGAAATTCATGGGGTCGCTCTTGTCGACATTTTAAAAGTTCTTTAGTTAACAACTGCACCAGTGATGGAAATGTTTGGATCAGCGAGGAGGATCTCAGTGCGAATATTACAGACACTCTTAGCATTGAATAAAATAGCTAAAAGATTAAGCCCAAGAATTTTCTTAATTGGTTTTTTATTTTTAATAGTTCTTTCTGCAAATACATCCAGCGCAGTTGAAAGTGAATTTGATAAAAACCTCACTCCTATTTGTATGAAGGGTGTTATTCGCTGGACAGAGTGGAATAAAGTTAAAACTGAAAAAGTTGATTACTGCTTTAATAATGAAAGAAACACTCTCATTTCTAAAAATTGCTTGAATAAAAAATGTCTTGTTTATTCTTCGTTAGCTTTAGTTAAAAATGTGCCACTGCAAGTATTTAGTCAGAATGCCAATCCAGGTTTTAATCTCTGCATTGAAATTGGGGGCGTGCCTAAAATTATTGAATTTTATGATACTGCAGATTGGTACAAACTCAATCGCTGCTACTTTGAAAAAGATCATTCATTTATCGATGTCGGTTATTTGATTTCTGAATGGAAAGAAGATTAAAAAATCTTTAAAAAAACAAAAAAGGCCTTATCAGTTTTTTCAATCAATGAAAAAACTAAAAAGGCCTCTAAAAAACTAGATACCAGAACGGTGTCTTTCCTCATCATCAACGTGAGAAATAATTCCACCTTTAAGACTTGGTCTGTAAGCAAGTTGCTCAATATCGTATTGAAAATTAGCACCAGAGATTCCTGGAGTTTGCCACTCAGGACCCATACGAATGGCATCAACTGGGCAAGCTTCTTCACAATAACCACAGAATACACATCTTAAAATATCAATCTCATATTTTACTGGGAACTTTTCAACAGTTGGATCTTCATGCTCAGAGGCTACAATTGTAATACACTCAGCTGGGCAATTTGTTGCGCACAACATACATGCTGTACATCTTAATGAGCCATCTTTTTTAACTGTTAAAACATGATTCCCTTTAAAACGAGGAGAGTACTCATATTTTTCTTCTGGATAATTATAAGTAGGCATTTGTTTTTTATTAGAAAGATTCGCAATCAAATGTTTAAAAGTGATTCCCAATCCAACCAAAATACCTGGCAAATACCACTTAGATAGTGGAGAATTTTTTTGCACTACACTCATAATGAACCTCTTTTAAAAGTAAATTCGTTTTTCTTACGGTGTTGAACCGTTACGCGATCATATACTTTATTAGCTTCTACTAATGGCTGACTGTCTTGTTTAATCATAAGAGTCTTACCAGAAAGTAATTGCGAAGCTTCGCTTAAAGTTAAGGCTTCAGAAATAACGTTCGTTACTTTTCTAAATTTTTGTTCAATCCCTTGGTGATTGATAAATGTTCCTTCTTTTTCAACAAAAGTTTTTAAAGGGATGATCCAAGTTGGAGCTTGAGTCACATGAACATCTTCAATTTTTGGAGATCCCATCCAAATAAGGCTGTCTGCTTTTTTGAACAAAGTCACTTTTGATTTAATATCGTTAAATACAAATGGATTTTCAGGTCCAGCAACAATCACTAATTTAACTTTGCCACCATCAAGGTTTTTTTCTAATTCAGACCAAGGAGCTACTAAATTAAATTTATCAAAAGTTCTGAGAAGGCCTTTTGTATTTGGATTTTTATCTCCGCGAATTAATAAACCATCAAATGATTCAAAAGATTCAGCGTTGTTCACCCAGTGATAAACATTTTTAGATTTAAAATCGTTCACAAAAGTTGCAAGCATCGACTCATACTCTTCTACAGAATATTGACCTGTTAAAACAAGCGCCACACTTTGTGGACCATGCTTTTCGATCACTTCTTGAATATGAGCAGAAGCATCTTTAGCGACAGCACCTGCGTGCATTTCTTCAGATTTTCCAGCAACAATTTTTTGACCTTTAACCCAACGAGAGTCTTTATTTACAAACTTGTAAGTATTACGGCCTTCGTCACACATCCAGTAACCGTTTACTTTTTCATTATGAACAGGTTTTACTCTGAAAACCCCTTCTTTATTAAAGTAAACTTTTACATTACAGCCAGTTGAACAACCGTTACAAACAGTCTCGCCGTCTTTGAGGTACCATACTCTTTGACGGAATCTAAAATCCTTAGAAGTAAGGGCTCCCACAGGACAAATATCCACTGTGTTTAAAGAGTATTTATTATCTAATTTTTTACCATCAAATGTGCCGATCTCACTATGATCGCCACGATTAAAAATTCCTAATTCATCTGTTTTAGAAACTTCTTTTGTGAAACGAACACAACGAGAACATAAAATACATCTCTCAGAATCCAAAACAACTGTTGGACCCAAATCAACCACTTTATGTTTCTTAACTTTTTTCTCAGCCATTTCTGGATCATATTGACCATAGGCCATGTACTGCTCTTGAAGACCACACTCACCTGCTTGATCGCAAATAGGGCAATCCAGTGGATGATTGATTAAATGGAAATCCAATCCCCATTTAACGGCGTCCTTCACTTTAGGTGAATCAGTTAAAACTTTCATCCCTTCAGCAACAGTTGTATTACATGCGATTTGTAAACGTGGATTTCCTTCGATCTCCACCATACAAAGACGACAAACACCGGCTACGCTTAATCCAGGATGGTAACAATAGTGAGCGATATTTGCGCCCACCTTATAGATGGCATCAATTATCGATGTGCCTTCTTTTACTTCGATCTCTTTGCCATTAATGGTGCATTTCGGCATACGTCGTTCCTTTTACTTTTGAACGTCCTTCACGAACGTAAAATTCAAATTCATCTCTAAATTTTTGAACAAAACTTAATACAGGTAAAGCCGCTGCATCTGAAAGAGCGCAGATAGTTCTGCCCTTCATGTTGTCAGCTACTTTTTCGAGAAGATCGATATCTTGTAAACGACCTTTTCCACTCAAAATGCTATGAACAATCTTATTCAACCAACCAGTGCCTTCACGACAAGGTGTGCACTGACCGCAAGATTCATGAGCATAAAAGTGACTCAAAATTCCTAAGCAATCGACCATACATTGAGAATCATCAATCACAATAACAGCTCCAGAACCTAACATAGATCCCATACCTGCTAGTGACTCATAATCAAGATTTGCTTTTTGAACTTCTGCTGCTGTTAATACAGGAGCTGAAGATCCCCCAGGAATTACTGCTTTCAATTGACGACCTGGTCTCATGCCCCCACCAAATTTATTGATAAAATCAATCAGTGGTGTTCCCAATGGGATTTCGTAATTTCCTGGTTTCATCACATTTCCACTGAGTGAAAATAATTTTGTTCCAGGAGATTTTTCAGTTCCAAATTTTTTGTAAGCTTGTCCACCATCACGCATGATTGGAACAACCGCTGCAAGTGTTTCTACGTTATTTACGATTGTAGGCTTTCTTAAATAACCTTGGATGGCTGGGAATGGAGGTTTTAATTTAGGTTGGCCTTTTTTACCTTCTAAAGAAGAAATCATTCCTGTTTCTTCTCCGCAGATATAAGCGCCCGCTCCAGCGTAAATATCTAAGTCATGATCAAAACCACTTCCTAAAATATTTTTACCTAAAAGACCTGCATCGTAAGCTTCTCTGATTGCTTTTTCGACAACTTTAATTGGGTGAAAATACTCACCACGAACGTAGATATAAGATTTATGAGAACCTATGGCAAAACCAGAGATGATCATTCCTTCAATCAATTGATGAGGAGCTTTTTCAAAAATCAAACGATCTTTAAAAGTTCCAGGCTCGCCTTCATCTCCATTACAAAGTAAGTAACGAGGCTCATTATTTTTAGGAAGAAATCCCCACTTCACACCCGTCGGGAAACCAGCTCCCCCACGACCTCTTAAGCCAGACAATTTAACTTCATCAATAATTTGTTGAGGCTGAAGTTTAAGAGCTTTTGCTAAAGTCTCATAGCCACCAAATTTTTTGTACACTTCAAGAGTGTGAAAATTTGGTTTATCATAATGTTCTGTTAGTAATTTTGTTTCCATTATTTCAAACCTCTTAAAATTGACATCGCTGATTCATGAGTTAAGTTTTCATGGTAATCTTCGTTAACTTGCATCATTGGAGCTGTTCCACAAGAACCCAAGCACTCAACTTTAGAAATAGTAAATCGACCATCTTCAGTGATTTCACCTGGTTTCACTTTAAGTTCATGGCAAAGATGATCTACAAGCTCACGCGAGCTGTTGATCGCGCAGGAAATATTTGTACAAACTTGCACATGATATTTACCCACTGGCTTTTGATTGAACATTGTATAGAACTTAAAAACTTCATTGATTCTTGAAGCTGGAATTCCCATAAGTTGACTTAAAGCTGCAATCACTTCATCACTCACCCAACCCTTGTTTTCGGCCTGAGCAATATAAAGACTTGGAATAATGGCAGACTCTTTAGTCTCGTAACGAGCAAGCTCTGCTTTAATTTTTTGCAAACCTGTTTCTGACAATTTGAACATGACGTTCACTCCTCAAAATAACTGACTGTTTATGTCTTCATCAAATTCTAAACAAAGAAATCGGATCTTATCGATCCAATTCCCCTGCAATCACATTCATACTTGCTACAGTTGCAATTGCATCTGCTAACATAGAACCTTTTGTGACCGTAGAAAAAGATTGGTAAATTGCAAAGCATGGAGGTCTTACCTTCAAGCGATAAGGAGCACCACTGCCATCACTAATTAAATAAAATCCCAATTCTCCATTAGCCGCTTCAGTCGCATCATAAACTTCTCCAACTGGTGGACGAAGTCCTTTGATGATCAACATAAAGTGATTCATGAGGCCTTCGATGTTTCCGTAAACATCTTTCTTTTCAGGAAGAACAATATTGCGATCTCTAATTGTGAAATCACCACCTGGAACATTTTTGCAAACTTGCTCAATGATACGAACAGATTGGCGCATTTCTTCGACTCTCACTAAATAACGATCATAAATATCGCCATTTGTTCCGATTGGAACATCAAAATTAAGAGCATCATAACCATAATAAGGAGCTGTTTTACGTAAATCTAAATTCACACCACAAGCTCTAAGTAATGGACCAGTATAACCCCAGTTGATAGCATCTTTTGCTGAAACCGGACTCACACCTTGAGTTCTCTTAATAAAGATTTTGTTCTCGAGCATAAGTTTAGTGATCTCATCGATTTCAACTGACATTTCTTTACAAAATGTAAGAACGTCATCAAACCAGCCCTCAGGAGCATCTTGAGCCATCCCACCGATACGAGTGAGAGCCACTGTTAAACGAGAACCACAAAGTTTTTCAAATAAAGTATAAACTTTTTCACGGTAAGTGAAGAGATGGAAGAAGCCTGTTAAAGCTCCTAAATCCACAGCACCAGTTCCTACAGCAATGATATGATCGATGATTCTTGATAATTCACAAACAATCACACGCATAGCTTGAGCTTTAGGAGGAATTTCAACTCCTAATAACTTCTCAACGGCTTTACAGTAGCCCACATTATTCATAGGAGCTGAACAATAATTCAAACGATCTGTATATGGGATCACTTGATTGTAAGGATGAGTTTCTGCCATTTTTTCAAAACAACGGTGAAGGTATCCGATTTCAACATGAGAACGATTGATCGTTTCTCCATCTAACTCAACCATCACACGGAGAGTACCATGCATCGCTGGATGAGAAGGACCCACATTGAGTGGAACCATGTTATCATTGAGAACATCACCACGTTGAGTTTCTGTATGGTCAAAATGAATTGGAAGAGGCTCAGTACAATGTTGTTGTTTATCTGCTTCGTAATCTTTACGAAGAGGATGACCCACAAATTGATGATGAGTAAGAATTTTTCTAAGATTTGGATGATTCGCAAATTTGATACCAAACATATCAAACGCTTCACGCTCAAACCAATCCGCCCCTCTCCAAACATGGATAGCAGATTCTATAGATTCCCCTTCGCCCACATGTGTTTTAATGCGAAGTCGAGAGCCATCTTTTGAACTGAATAAGTGATAAACAACATCAAATCTTTTGCCTCTGAGTGGATAATCCACGCCGCAAATATCCATGAGGAAATCAAAGCGTTGAGAAGATTTAAAAAATTTTAAAACGGGAATCACTAATTCCTTAGGAATTTCTAAAACGTCATCTCCAAATTTATGGGAGAAAACGAATTTTGTGATGTCCATTTTAGCAGCTAACTCTTGTTTTAAATTTTCAAGTTTACTCATAATGATGGAGCCTTCCAGTTGTCTTTCCATGGACGAGGTTGATGAGTTGCGATCATTCTTTGTAATGCCATAACACCATCTAATACTGCTTCCGGAGTTGGAGGGCAGCCAGGAACATAAACATCTACAGGAATGACTTTATCGCAACCTTGAAGAACATGATAAGCTCTATAAAATCCACCAGAGCTTGCACAAGCTCCCATAGAAATCACATATTTTGGCTCTAACATTTGTTGATAGATGCGAACCAAAATTGGAGCCATTTTTTCTGTAATTGTCCCAGCAACAAGAAGAAGATCCGCTTGACGTGGAGAGAATCTCACCACTTCGGCCCCAAATCTGGCCAAATCATAACGTGGACCCATTACAGACATTAATTCGATACCACAACATGCAGTACCATAGGGTAATGGCCATAAAGAATTTTTACGTCCCCATGCCACGAGATCATCAAGTCTTGTGGTCAATGCAAAAGACCGGGACATATCTTCGGCTGCTTGGGTCGCCAATGCGGACTGACTCATAACTCACCTCATAAAAAAATTGAACATTTACACAATAATAATCTTCTCAATTCTCACGAACAAAGAAAAATTTCAATGGATTCATGAGAACTTAGCAATCAGATATCAACGCATAGTCTCATTTCATATTTTAAGAATTGCAAGATGCAATTTTCTTTTCCTACAATTCTTGCACTTTGAAAAAAATAAACATCATGCATTTCACAGGAGGAAATATGACAAAGGACATTATGATCTTAATAGGAGTGCTGATGTCTTCAGCAATCTCATGGGCAAACATGAGCTCCCACTACCCTCAAACTAACTTCTCTAAACACACTAAAACTCAAAGCGTCAAAAATAAGCAGTCTCTAGCCTCACGTCAACAAGATGCAGATACTTATGATATGCTTATAAAATTAGCACCTAGCATCTCCCCCCTTGAAGTGACTAGTTTAAGCGCGGCAGTTTTAGAAAATTCTTCATCATCTGCCAAATTTGAATCCCTAGGAATTAACAATTGGTACCATGTTCGTTTAGCGAAAAACGAAAAAAACTTAGCAAAACTCCAAAGTTTTAAAAATAATGAGCTCGTAGAAGCCATGCAACCCAACCTTGCTTTAGGCTTATTGCATGATTTTAGAATTCATGATCCCCTTAAAAAAGCAGCTATTTATAAGTCTTTATCAAAAATTCCTCAAAAAAATCCGGTAAAACCAAAGCCTGATAATTTAGAAATCCCTCAAGCTCCCCTTTCAGAAACTCAAGGTGCTGATCCTCTCTATTCTCACCAATGGGGTATGATCGATAACAAAATGGAAAACGCATGGAAAGTTCATAAAGGAACATCTGATATCGTTGTCGCAGTCATTGACACTGGTGTAGATTATACACACGAAGACCTGCTTCCAAATATGTGGAGAAACCCTGGAGAGTCAGGACTTGATAGCCAAGGTCATGACAAATCTAAAAATGGAATTGATGACGACAATAATGGATATATTGATGATATCGTAGGTTGGGATTTTTCTGGCAATGACAACAAACCTTATGATCTTTCAACAGATCCCCTTCAAATGATTTCAAAAGGTGGAAATCCAGGTCATGGAACTCATTGCGCAGGTAACGTAGCGGCTCGCGGAAATAACTCTAAAGGAATTTCTGGAGTGGCTCCAAACGCTAAAATTATGGCCATCCGTTTTATTGGAAGCGAAGGCGGCGGCACTACTGCAGATGCGATCAAATCTATAAAGTATGCAGTCGATAATGGCGCTAAGGTTCTTTCGAATTCTTGGGGCGGTGAAGGCCCTCGCGATGATAAGGGTGAAGACAACATGGCTCTTTTAGATGCTGTGAAATACTCAATGGAAAAAGACACCCTCTTTATTGTAGCTGCAGGTAATGGACGTAAAGGAGCAGGATTTAATAACGACACAGATGCAAATCCAGTTTACCCTTCTTCTTATGATGTCGAAAACCTCATTTCAGTGGCCGCCATCGACAATCAAAATCAATTGGGAGTCTTCTCTAACTTTGGAGCAAAATCAGTTCATATCGGCGCACCAGGTGTAAAAGTTTATTCAACAATGGTTGAAAATAAATATGATGACACTATTTTTGACTTACTGGGCATTACCGCAACTTGGGATGGAACTTCTATGGCCACTCCTCATGTAGCTGGAGCCGCAGCCCTTTACTGGTCTGCTCACCCTGAAAAAACATGGAGAGATGTTAAAAATGCTCTTTATAATAGTGCTGAAAAAATTCCAGCACTCAGCAACAAGGTTTTCACTGGCGGAAAACTCAATGTTGAAGCTTTAATGAATCAATAATTAAAAATTATTTTGTGCAATCGGCACCTAAAAAAGCCGATTGCACACATGTTGGTTAGACACTTGTGTTTAAATCGTAACCTCAGAAACGTTCTCTTCTGACGTATCAAAATAAGGTGATGAAATTTTATTCTTCCATGGAGCGACAGCAGA
>JBIIER010000037.1:0-9323 GCA_044237745.1 Pseudobdellovibrionaceae bacterium | reverse complement strand
CCTCATCCCCACACTTCGAATTCGCAAAAGCCACGTGCCATTGTGGTCGGCAGTGGTTTTGGAGGACTCGCTACTGCGATTCGTTTGCAGTCGCAAGGATTTCACGTCACGATTTGCGAAAAAAGAGATCAACCCGGTGGTCGTGCCTACGTTTATAAACAAGATGGTTTTACTTTTGACGCTGGGCCCACAGTCATTACAGCTCCCACTTGTTTAGAAGAAGTTTTTGAATGCAGTGGTAAAAAGCTTTCTGATTACGTGGAGCTTTTGCCGGTCTTTCCGTTTTACCAACTCTGTTGGGAAGACGGCACTCGTTTTGACTACAGCGGCGATTTAGAAAAAAATCTTGAACAAATTAAGACGATTTCTGGCGTTAAAGATGCAGAAGGCTATGAGAAATTTTTAAAATACACTGAAGAAGTTTTTAAAGAGGGCTATGAAAAACTCTCTGCTGTGGCTTTTTTAGACTGGTGGTCAATGATCAGAGTTTCTCCTCAGCTGATTCGCCTTAAAGCTTATCAAAGTGTTTATAAAGTGGTGAGCCAGTATGTAAAAAACGAAAAACTCAGAGAGGCTTTTAGCTTTCACTCCCTCCTTGTGGGTGGCAATCCTTTTGAGACTTCTTCGATTTACACTCTTATTCACTTTTTAGAAAAAAAATGGGGTGTGTTTTTTCCTAAAGGGGGAACTGGCGCCCTTGTTCAAGCCTTTGTCAAAGTTTTTAAAGAAAACGGTGGCGAACTTTTATTAAATTGTGAATTAGAGCAAATTGTTTTGAATGGGCAAAAAGTGACGGGCGTTAAAACCGCTAACGGACAGCATTTGGATGCTCAGGTTGTGGTGAGTAATGCCGATGTGATGCACACTTATAAAAAACTTTTAAGCCAGAGCTTGCGTGGCCCAGAGATGACTCAGTCGCTTTTGAAAAAAAGCTACAGCATGTCGCTCTTTTTAATTTATTTTGGAACCAACAAAAAGTTTAGCAATATCGCTCATCACATGGTTTTATTTGGACCACGTTATAAAGATTTATTAAGTGATATTTTTAGCAAGGGTGTATTGGCTGATGATTTCTCTCTTTACCTTCACTGCCCGACTGTGAGCGACCCGACTTTGGCTCCAGAAGGTTGCGATGGATTTTATGTGCTTTCTCCAGTTCCACATTTAGGACTTGCAGAAATCGACTGGAAAAAAGAAGCCCCTGTTTATGCTGATAAAATTTTGAGCTACCTAGAAGAGCATTACCTCCCAGGGTTGAAAGAATCCATTGTGACTCAAAAAGTGTTCACGCCTTTTGATTTTCAAAAAGAGCTTAATGCGTTTCAAGGTTCGGCTTTTTCATTAGAACCCATCCTCACGCAAAGTGCTTATTTTAGAACTCACAATCGTGATGCAGAAATTGAAGGACTTTATTTTGTGGGTGCAGGAACTCATCCAGGTGCGGGTGTGCCAGGGGTTGTGCAATCTGCAAAAGCCACTTGTGAATTGATTCAAGAAGATTTTGCGCATCTTCATGCAGCTCAACATCTTGAATCTTAAAAAGGATTTTATGTCGATAGAAGAGACTCAATTTGAATTAAGTCAAAGAGCCATTCAACATGGCTCTAAGAGTTTTCGTTTGGCTTCTCTGTTTTTAGATTCTGAAGCCCAACGAGGAGCTTATTTGCTCTATCGTTGGTGTCGACACTGCGATGATGTGATCGATGAAGGCCATGACCCTTTAGAGGGCTTAAAATCTCTTCAACAAGAAACACAAAGCTCACTTCAAAAAAATGATTTAGGCTCTTCAGAGGATCATTCGGATCTTTCGGCTTTTTCGGGTTTACAGGAACTCAATTTAAAATTTAAAGTTCCACATCATTTGTTTTTTGAATTGCTCGAAGGCTTTCGTATGGATGTAGAAAAAGTTCCCCTTAATACCTACGAGGATCTTTTAAAATACTGCTACCATGTTGCCGGCGTGGTGGGTTTAATGATGAATCCCATTTTGCAAAACTCTCTTCCAGAGGTGAATCCCTTGAGCCAAGAGCTCGCGGACTCTTTAGGGAGAGCCATGCAGTTGACGAATATTTCTAGAGACATTGCCGAAGATTTTAAAATGGGTCGAGTTTATATTCCGCAAAATTGGTTGGAGCAAAATCAGATTCCTAAAGATAAAATTCTTGAACCTGAATTTGCAGAAGCCACTTTTGCCAGAGTCGAGGAGCTTTTAGCAAAAGCTGATGAACTTTATCTTAAAGGAAGAAAGGGCTTGATGTATCTGCCTTTAAGAGCGGCATGGAGCATCAGCGTGGCAAGCTATCTCTACCAAGGTATTGGTCACAAAGTGCGCCGTAGAAGATTAAAATCTTTTGCCTCTCGCACCGTTTTAAATCCCCTTGAAAAATTATTTTATGTGGGCAAGGGCAGTTTAAATTTTTTTATCGATCGTTTGTATTTTAATTTCAAAAAAATGTTCTCAAAAGAAAGGTTTTAAATTTATGGAAATGATCTCATCGTTTTTAGAAGATTTTAAAATTTATGTGAGCCGTATCACTCAATTTAATGCTCAAGACTGGCTGGTTTATATTTCGTGGAATGGCCTGATGTTTGGTTTGCTGGCTGCGGTTTCTGGCTTTTTATATCTCGGTGCGAGCCACGGCGTGACTTACCCTTTGTGGGTTTGGAATATTCCTGTGGGCGTAGGATTTTTTGTGGTGGCTATTGCCATTGATACCGTAGGGCATCGCACGGTTTACAAAGAAGAACTCAAAAAAGGCGAAGCACTGATTCATCATATGACTATTTTTTCAGGAATCACCAGCGTATTAGCTCTGTGCTTAGGTTATGCTCACCCTGAAATCATGAGGATTCCGGCGATTGTTTTAATTTTTCTTAGCATAGCGTACAGTTTTATTGATGAAGCGATTCATTGGATTCGTTACATGACTCTTAAATCAGATCGCATCGAAATGTGGAGCCATTATTTTATTTTGGTAGGTCATTTAATTATGATCTTAAGCTGGTGGAAATGGTTTGAAGAGGGCTACCCAGGAGTGAAAGAGACTTTACAATGGCTTCCCAAATAAATCATTTTGTTTTTTGGTGTGGCCTTGTTGTTTTAATTTATCGACTCTCAGATAAACTCACCAATCGTCAAAATAAAACTGATAAAAGTTTTCATCAAGTTCCACCCGTGTCAGATTTTAAAGAACTGGCCATTGTGATTCCTGCGCGCAATGAAGCCCTCTCACTCCCTCCCCTTTTAGAATCGCTCCATCCGATGATGCGTGCGGGGGCCAAGGTGATTGTGGTGGATGATCAATCCACGGACGGCACGGGAGAGATCGCTCTTAAAAGTGGTGCCGATGTTGTCCAAACGGAACCAAAACCCCATGATTGGTCTGGTAAAAACTGGGCCTGTCATCAAGGGGCCTTGCACTTAGATAAAATTAATTTTAGCGGAAAATATGTTTTATTTACGGATGCAGATACTGTGCACCAAGAAGAGGGTTTGCGAAAAGCTCTTGTGTGGTTTCAGGAGCAAGAGGCGGTGCTGATGACAGCCGTTCCTTACCATCGCAATCCTGATTTTTGGGAAAAACTTTTGGGTCCTTTTCACTTGATGGTTTTGATGATCACCCATGCTGTGAATGAAAAACCAACTCCTTCAAGATTTTTTTCGATCGGTCAGTTTTTGCTTTTTAGATATGATTATTATTTAAAAAGCCAAGGGCATGTATTGATTAAAGATCAACTTGCTGATGATCTTGCTTTGACTTCTTTATGTTTTAAAGATGCGGACCTTAAAAGATTTTATCCTTCTTTTAATAATAAATCGCCTTTTGTGGTTTATCAAAAAACTCCGATTTATTCGACCCGCATGTATGCCAATCCTCGTGATTTTTATTTGGGCTGGCAAAGAAACTTTAGATTGGGGATGCCTTATTCTTCTAACCTGACATGGTTTGAAACCATTTTAATTATTGCGGCTCTTCTTGGCAGCCAAACTTTTTGGAGTTATTCTTTAATCGTATTGTTATTGATGACTTTTCAAGGTCAAAGAGGAAATTTTTCAAAATGGGGAGCTCTATTTTATCCTTTGAGTCTCTTTATTTTTATTTTTATTTCTCTCAGCGCCTCTCTTAAAACAATGTTTAAAAAACCCATTGTTTGGAAAGCGCGTGAGTACTTGCAAAAATCATCTTAATACAGACAGGTCTTATTTAAGACTGGATTTTAAAGAGAGGAATTTTTTATGAGTCTCATGCCGCCAACAGCCCCCAATAAGAGTTTGTTTTTTACTAAAAATGATCCCTTAGATCCTCGTTTAGGAGATCGCGTGCAAGCGATCTCTGACCTTGCAGCCTTTAAGGGCGATTGTGTGATTTTAGGTTACACAGATGATGAAGGCATTTTTAATAATGGGGGCAGACCAGGTGCTCAAGCTGGTCCAGATAAAATCCGTGAGTTTTTTTATAAACTCACAGAAAAATCAGGCCCTACTCCCAAAGTCCTCGGGGATTTTGGCAATTTGGGTGTGGCCACAGGGGCCATTTCGCCGATCTCTCTTCAACAAAGACATGAAACCGCTCTTCAATGGGTTGAACAAACTCATCAACAAAAAATAAAAATGATCACCCTTGGCGGTGGCCATGATTATGGATTCCCGGATGGGGCGGGATTTTTAAATCATTTTTTAAATGGCCCTCACAAACCTTTGATTTTAAATTTTGATGCTCATCTTGATGTGCGCCCTCTTAAAAACAATGTGATCAACAGTGGCACTCCTTTTTACAGATTGCTTGAAACCTATCCACAAAAATTTGATTTTGTAGAAATCGGCATTCAAAACCAATGCAACAGCCAAACTCATCGCGATTATGTGCACTCAAAAAACGGAAAAATCATTGGCCTTGATGATATTTTAGAAAAAGGTTTGTGGACTTGTTTAGAAAGCACTCTTAAACCTTATTTTGATTCGCAAAGACCTACTTTTTTAAGCATGGACATTGATGCTTTTTCATCGAGCGAAGCTCCAGGTTGCTCTCAATCCTGGGCCAGTGGATTGCGCGCCAATGAAGTCTTACCAGTTGTAGATAAACTTTGTCAGCGTTTGAATATTGCCCACTTAGGCATTTATGAAGTTTGCCCTATGCTTGATAACGACAATCACACGAGTAAACTCGCGGCTCTGTTGATGCATCGTTATCTTTTTGCCGTTTAATTTTTGCGCAATATTTTTTTCTTATTATTTAAGGATTTTAAAAAATGAATTCTACTTCTACCCACCTTAAAAAAGGTTTTGGGAGCGATAATCACGCTCCTGTGCACCCACAGATTTTACAATCAATTTTGGCTTGCAATCAGGGCCACGAGCCGAGTTATGGAACGGATGATTTAACCTTAGACACTCAAAAAAAGTTTCAAAAACTTTTTGAACATCCTGTTCAAACTTTTTTTGTTTTTAATGGAACTGCGGCCAATGTGTTGGCGCTCAAAGCGATTTGCAAAACCTATCAAAGTGTTTTTGTGAGTGATGTTTCGCATGTGAATGTGGACGAGTGTGGGGCCCCTGAAAACATCGGTGGATTTAAACTCATTCCAATTGCTTCTCACGACGGAAAAATCACTGTTGAAGGACTTGAAAAAGAACTCAAACGCAGAGGGGATCAGCATTTTTCGCAACCGGCGGTTGTTTCTGTCACTCAACCGACAGAAGTGGGCACAGTTTATAGTTTAGAGGAGCTTAAAAATATTTTTGATTTTTGCAAAAAAAATTCTCTCTTGATTCATATTGATGGCGCTCGCATTGCCAATGCGGTTCATTCTTTAAAAACAAGTTTTTATAAAATGACAGTTGAATTAGGTGTGGATGTGGTTTCGTTTGGGGGCACCAAAAATGGATTTTTATTTGGTGAGGCCGTGGTTTTTATCAATCAAGAGTTGGCTAAAGATTTTAAATTTATTCGCAAACAAGGTTGTCAGTTGCCATCTAAAACTCGCTACATTGCTTGTCAGTTTCAGGCTTATTTAGAAAACCAACTTTGGAATCAAATTGCCCAACACTCTCATCAAATGGCCCTTTTACTCGAAGAAAATTTAAAAAAGTTTTCACAAGTGGAGATCACTCACCCGGTGCAATCAAATGCTGTTTTTGCAAAATTCCCTCGAGAATGGATCAAAGGTTTGCGTGAAGTGGCGTTTTTTTATATTTGGGATGAAAAAACTTTTGAATGTCGCTTGATGATGAGTTGGGACACTCAAAAAGAAGATATTTTTAAATTTATCGAATACATCCAGACCCGCGCAACTTAAAAATACAAACTCGACCTTTGAATGGGGAATGAATGTAGTGAGTTTTTTATCTCAATTTGAAGCAAGACTGTTTCAAATTGAGGCTATGGGAGAGTGTGATCGATTTGATCACGTTCTTTGATTCATTTTGAAACACGCATTTTAGAAAATTTGTTAAAGTTCTCAACAGTTAAACCCGATAAGTCCTACGTGAGGTTTAACTATGGTTAATAAAAATATTTTGAATAAATTTAATCAATTAGGAATTCAATTTTTTGGATTTCTCATCAGTTTAAGTTTTGTTGTTGGTTGCGGAACCAAAGACAATTTTGCAGTGACTCCAACTTCCACTTCAACTTCTGATTCAACAACCACCACACCGGTAGATAATACCTCAAATCTCCCAGCACCTTACGCAACACTGAGCACACAAGCTCCTAATTACTTTAGTACCAGCACGATTGAAATTGAAGTTTTGTTTTCACGCAGTGTGGTCGGCCTCACAACGACTTCACTGAATGTCACAAACGGCAATGTTACGGCTCTTTCTGGCTCTGGAACTAATTATGCTGTCACGATCACTCCGACTTCAAACGGAGTTGTTTCGGTTATTATTCCTGCTAATTCTGTTGTGGACCCTATTACGGGTAAAGGAAATTACGCTTCTAATGTGATCAGCAAAACTTATGATGCTAATTCTCTTTCGGCTGTTTTAGCAAGTACTGTGGCTAGCAATTCAAACACAACAACGATTCCTGTATCTGTTATTTTTAATAAATCCGTCACAACTTTTAATCAATCCAAAGTTTATGTCATCAACGGAACCATTTCTAATTTTTCTGGTTTTGGAACTAATTATTCTTTTACCATCACACCGGCTTCTCAAGGCATAGTGAGAGTGGTTGTGCTCCCAGGAAGTGTTAAAGATCCTGCTGGCAATGACTTAACAAGTTCTAATGAACTCTCTTTTACTTTTGACACTCAAGCCTCCAATCCACCGTCACTTATCACACTCATTAATCCAGCTACATCTCCAAACAGTGTGAACACTCCGACTTTAAAAGTTCAAGGTGTAAACCCTGGTGAAACCATCACTCTTTATACAAATAGCAATTGTTCTGGTTCGCCAGTGGCCTCAGGAACTGCCACAGGTTCTAGCATTGACCTCACTTCTTCGGCACTCACTACGGGTGTTTATACTTTTTATGCTAAAACAACTGACAACTCTGGCAATAGTTCTGTGTGTTCTTCACCAAGTGTCACTAATTATGTTCTTGATTCGGCGCCACCTCCTCCGCCAAGTTCTATTTTACTTTCTGGAGCGCAAACCACTCCAAGCCCAGTCACCAATCCGACTTTTATTGTGAGTGGATTAGAAGCTTCTACTCTTGTGGAACTTTATAATAACAGCACTTGTAATTCTTCACTCTTGGGTTCTGCCACTGAAGTGGGTGGCGGTATGGCCAGTGTGACTTTAAGTAATTTAGCTCTTGATGCTAATTACACTATTTATGCAAAAGCTAAAGACTCAGTTGGTAACTACTCAATGTGCAGCACCGTTTATGCAACTTATACTTTGGATCGTGCAGCTCCAAGTGTGCCCTCTCCTATTACTTTAGTCTTGCCAAGTTCTTCAAGCGGCATTCTTAACACTCCTCATATTAAAGTGTCTAATGTGACTTCTGGTGATGTGATAAAACTTTACACGGATTCTACATGCACCACGCCTAAACTTGTTGCCACGGGCACCGCAACGACTTCTAATATCGAACTCACGAGTTCTATTTTAACTACAGGCAATTATAACTTTTATGCTAAGGCCATTGACCCTGCTGGCAATGCTTCAGCTTGTTCCACTGACAACGCTCCCTATACTTTACAACTCGCAGTGGCTCCAACTCCTCCGAGTTCTCTAGCTCTTTTAACTCCTAGCACTTCTCCTAATCATTTTACAACTCCAACAATTCGACTCAGCGGAGTGGCAGAAGGCAATACGGTGAACCTTTACACCAATTCTATTTGTGCAGCCAATGCTCAAGTGGGTACAGCTAATGTGAGTGCCGGTAACACTTCTGTGGATATTACAACTTCTGAACTCACAGCTGGTGCCACGAGCACCTCTTATCAGTTTTATGCAAAAACAATTGATAATAATTCAGGAAGTTCTTCAAACTGCTCCACAGCTACAGTGAGTTATGTTGTAGATACTTCGGCTCCTCCATTATTTACTTCAATCACTCTCGGTACAAATCCTCCAACTTCTCCAAGTAATGTGACCACTCCTGCTATTGTTGTGAATGGTTTGATTTCAGGAACTTCTGTGGAACTTTATTCAAGTGCCGCTTGTGACACTACAACTTTAGGAACTGCGAATGAATCTTTTGGTTCAGCCAATGTGGTGATTTCTCCGCTTACAATTGACAACACTTATAACATTTACGGAAAAGTTAAAGATGCTGCTGGAAATTACTCTGCATGCAGCACTCTTTTTGTGACTTATAAATTAGATCGCGTGGCTCCGGCTGCTGCGGATGGATTAATTCTTTCTAATCCGACTTCTTCTCCTGGCAATATCATGGCTCCGCAAATTACTGTCTCAGGTGTGACATCGGGAGATACAGTGGTTCTTTTTGAAAGCTCTTCATGCACACCACCTTCTGTGGCAACAGGGACTGCTACGAGCTCTTCAATTCTTTTAAAAACAAATAATTTAACAACGGTCGCACATTCTTTTTATGCTAAAGTCACAGACCCAGCTTCAAATGCATCGCCTTGTTCAACTGTAAAAGTGGATTACGAATTACTTGGAGCCACTGCTCCTGTAGCGCCAACAGCATTAACTCTTGTGACACCTTCCTCATCTCCAAGCAGTGTGACCACTCCAACGGTTCATGTGGCAGGTGTGAGAGCTGGAGAAACCATCACTCTATATAGTGATAACTCTTGTAATACTCAGATAGCTATTGGTGCGGTTGCTGCTGGCACAACAACTATTGATTTATCAGTGACTAACCCTATGGCTAGTGGCACTTATTTAATGGCGGCAA
>JBIIER010000036.1:0-9435 GCA_044237745.1 Pseudobdellovibrionaceae bacterium | reverse complement strand
ACTCGAGCTGTTGATGAGGATCTTCATTTTTTGAATACCCCGTTACGTAGTCAATACCCAATGATTCTTGAAGTCCTTTAAATTTATAGGTGTAACCTAAATCTAAAGCTATGGAGTCTCTTTCATCTAAAATTTTTGAAAGAGCTTCTATTTGCTCTTGAGCATTTTTACTTTTTAAGAGTGAGATAATCGCAGGATTTAAAAAAGCCACATTATGAACTAAATCGACCATCGCCTGACGAATTGCTTGAGTGTTTCGTCCTTTTTTATCCATCCACTCTTGGAGATGCTTGAGAGTCGCAAAGAGGATTCTGGTTTTATCTGTATAATAATATTCTTCAGATTGAAGACTTGCTAAAAGCTCTTGATTTTTGACAGAGATCATTTTTTGAAGATATTTATCAAATCGCTCTTTAGCTTGAGCATTGAACTTTTTTTGTTCCTCTTTAGAAAGTCCCTCAGGCATTTTAGGATCTTCGTAATCTAAAAGCTTTTTCCAATATCCACCGTTCGCTTTGATTTGAAACAAATTGCTTCGAACCTGACCTGATGTTTGAATTTGTGATTTTATATATTTTAAAAGCTCTGGAGAGGCCTCATAGATTTTGACAGTTTTAGTGATTTCAAATTCTTGAAAATGAGGTTTTTCTAGCTCAGGAAAGGGAGCTAATTCATTATTCACATCACTTAATTTTTTTTCGTAATTGCTGCTATAAGCTCCAAAATACAAGAGGCGGTAGACTTCAAAAAGATCTTCTTGATGTGGATGCAATAGCAATCCTTGGGTCATTTCTTGAGCAAAGGACTCCAAACTGTTTATTGTTTGAGTTTGAGGAGATTCTAAATTTGAGGTTGAGTTTGAAAAAATATGAGAGCATTTATTGATTGTTGGGCCTGACTCAGAGTGGTCAGCCAAAGATATTGAGTTTATGAGAATCAAGAAGATCAACACGGCAAAGTTGAAGGCAAATGAGCTAAACCCAATATGTGACAGACGTCTATTTGTTTGACAACCCAACATGGCTCCCCTTGCATTACATCAAAGTTTTATGAACTCTTTTGGAGAGCTTTCAACTTCAATGCCATAGAGTCACCCAATTTAGCCGCTTGTACTTAGAGATTGAGTTGGAGGAGTAAAGTTAGCTGTGTATCTAGCCACCCCTTTAGTGACTCTAAAATCATCTAAATAACCATACATAGGTTCAGAGACATTGTCTCCGAGCATAAAGCCTGTAAAATTAGTCGAATTGTTGGCTGTAAAAGTATAAGTTTGAGTTCCATTTATAAAAACTCTTCCTGAGGTTCCAACGCGAGTGATGGCTAAATGAAACCAAGTATTACCAGCCCCATACGAGCCAATAGGTGAAAGTCCTCCAATATCACTTCCGTAGCCAATCACATTGAGACCATTGGTGTAAACATACATAAAATTGGTAGGTGTATTAAGAGTGTGAAATATTCTTTTATAACCGGCGCTAGTATCAGTGATATAACACCAACACTCAATCGTGTAGTCATTTGGAAGAGACATATCCACCGTGGTTTGCAAACAACTTCCACTACCCAAAGCAATAGATCCAGTTCCATATTTTTTTAACACTGGTGCTGATTTGGCAAGTCCCTACGCTCTCAAAATTGCTTTGACCCATAAGATTTACTAAACTGGCATTGGTAAAATTGCAAAGGAGTGCTGTATTTGTCACAGCGGAGAGTGGTGCCGATGGCGGCGTAAAATCAACATTGCTCACAGTGCTTCCTTTAACAATTCTCAAATCGGAGTAATATCCGGTAAAGCAATAATGAATATCTGTGGTGGCCCCAAGCCTTAATTGATTTCCTAAATTTCCGGCAAAGGAAGCCGGAATAGTTTGTGTGGTTCCCAACTGAGTTCCATTTTTAAAACATTTTAAACTGGTTCCCACTCTTGAAAATAAAATATGAGTCCACTGATTGAGTGGCATTTTATTACTGTAGGAACCAAAAAAATAATTTGTTCCTGCTAAGCCCAAGGAAATGGTGCTCCCTGTGGAGTAATTGTGATTAATAATAACCCACATGTGCCCAGAGCCACTGCCGTCATATAAATTATTATAAGCCATTTGGGTGTCTCCAGTAGTTTGTGGATAAATCCAAAACTCCAAAGAAAAATCCGAGCTCCCCAAATTTAAAGCTGTCGGCACTCCCCCAGTTGTAATATCCATGTAAGTAGATAAACCATTAAAATAAGCACTCCCACCATGAGTGCTCGCTAAATAATTTAACGGAAACGGGCTCCATCTTTGAACTACAGAAGAACCCGTACTGGTCACCGTAAAATTTTGAGCACTGCTGTCTTTAAAACAATAACTTTGACAGATCAGTAATGAGGTCCCTGATATTGCAGTCAATGGAATTGTGCTTGGTGAAAAATCAGAAGTATAAACGGCGGTCCCTGAGACCACTCTGACATTTGAAATGGAACCCGTAAATACCTCTGAAGTATTTTGTCCCGTCCCTATTTGAGCCACGTTGCTTGTGTGATTAATGCTAGAGACAAAGCTCGCACTCCCAACTCCATTTTTATACAATGTGACTGTTGAGCTATTTCTGACTAAAGCAATATGATACCAATTGCCTGGAGTCACCGCTGTGGTGATTGAAGCTTTCAAACCATTTCCATATACTTGAAGAGCATCTTGATATTGAAAAATTGAAATCCCAGAATCTGATGCTACGGCAGATCTTAAATCAACAACCCCTTGATAGACAGCCGAAGTGTGAGAGGGCATAAAATAAAATTCTAAAGTGTAATTTCCAGTTCCAAATGCTGTATAAGAAGTGGTTAAATAATTTCCCGCACCCGGAAAATAAACACTCCATGAGTTACCGTAAGGACTAAAACTCCCTTGAGCGAGAGTTCCATTTTTAGTGAGTGTCAAATTATTTACCGATCCATCAATAAAAGTATTATTAGTTCCTCCATTAATGCCATCCCCATTAATCAAAAGAGTGGTGTTTTTAAATAAGAGATCCTTAGCACTGCCTCCTTGCTTTTTCATAAAAGCAAATGGAATTAAACCCGCCCAAGATTTGTTGGGTATCATGGCAGAAATAAAATGCCAAAAATTTATGAACACCGACATTTTCAAAAAACTTCTTCGATTTAATTGAGACTTTTTCAGAACAACCTCTTTTTTGATTTCTACGGATTAAGTAAATGGACCTTTATCAGTTCAATCAAGTGAAACTTATACCAAGAGAAGAATCTCAGTTTACTACCTAGACCTTTGTATAGATTCATTCATTGGTTCTCTCAAAACTCCCTCATTTTGTTTTTAAAATTGAGATCTCTCACGTTTTAATAAAAACTTAGACCTTAGTAGTGGTTTAATTTTTTAAAAAAGGTAGCAACATGAAAACTCCTCTTCGAATTTTCCTAGGAGTCCTCCTAGGCGCAGGTCTTGTTTTAGTGATTGGTCAAAATTGTGGTAAAACACCCTTTGTACCCGCAGACTCAGCATCTATCGCTTCCAACAGCGGAACCAACACTGCCCTCGGATTAGTTCCCGGAAAATCCAACACGGTTATTTTTTCTTCCAAAAAAGTGAACCTCAATAACAAAGCCACCCTCAAAACTCAAATTGCTGAAATCAAAAAAACAGGTGGCAAAATAATTCAAGTGTTGCCAAATGGGCACTTTCAAGTGGAATATCCTACTGCTGCGGCTGCGGAACAAGTTGTTTCAACTTTAAGCAGCACAATCAATACCGTGATTCAAGAGGACTTGCCAAAGCAAGACACTTCTCCCAAAACAGTTTTTGATCCCAAAAAAATCAAGTTGATGGATCCTAAATTAACGAACCCTGATTTATCTGCTAAAAAAGTTGATCATGTAGAACTAGATAATACTGGTAATTTGAGAGTTGCAGTGTCTCAATTAATTCTTGATGACACTTGCTCATCCAATAAATGTGATAACTCTCAAAGTTCTTTATTTCCGAGCATTGGGGATCAAGATATTTTTGGATCTTGTGTTTCTTGGTCAGTAGGTTATTACATTAATTCATTTGAACATGCTGTTAACGAATCAAAATACAATGTTTCTAACGAACAAACCCTTTTAAAAACTCACCCAGACAGCCCTTATTTTTGCAGTCCGGGATTTTTATTTCCCTTCCTCAATAATGGTCTTAACAATGGAACATGGCCTTATTTAGCCATGGATTTAATGATCAAAAAAGGCTGCCCTTCTATGAAGGACTTACCTTACTCACAACTCTACACCTATCCCGAAACCAGTTCTGGTGGACTTAATAAAAAATATTTCCCGCCAGTCGATCTCCAAGTTAAAGCCATGGACAATCGTATTGAGAATTATGAAGTGATGTCTTTGTATGATGGCAATGTTGTGCAAAACATAAAGAATTCTATTCTGAATGGTCATGTGATTTCTCTGGCAGTTTTAGTTTACAATAATTTTTTCTATTACGGACAAAGTAATTTTAATTACCCTTGCCCAAATAACCCCTCACATCTTCAATACCCTAATGGTGTTTATGCAGAGATGATTGGATGTGATGGTCAAAAAGGAAGTTTAGCTGGAGGTCATGCCATCACTATTGTGGGCTTTGATGACACTAAAACTTATAATGTGAATGGAGTTAATAAAACCGGAGCTTTTAAAGTTGCCAACCAATGGGGAGAAAATTGGGGCGACAATGGTTATATTTGGATCGCTTATGACCTCATTCCTGGATCTGCAGGTTTTGCTTATTTAGATCTCGAAGTCGTAAAAGCTTATCAAACTCCTCCCGCTAAAAAAGCCTATGTGGTGATGCAATCCCAAATTGTTTCTCCTCAAAGTAACAATTCTTATAATCTCGACAACAGTGTGAAATTGAACAATACAAAATATTCAATGTATATTAATCGTCAGTTCCCATCATATGATGGGATCGTAAGTACTTTTTTAAATGATTTTAATATTGTTTATGATGTGAGTTCTGTTTTTAATTTAAACCAAGATACAACTCTTAATTTTGCAGCTGGAGCCAACATCTTACTAAAAAGTGCCGAGCTCTATTCTTATTATAATGGCTCAAAATTTATTGAAGATCTCCCACAAGGGACCACTGTTCATCCCATTGACCCTGTTACAAATACTGCTGTGATTAAATTTGATGCGGCAAAATCTAATTTTAAAGAGGCGCTTCCTTTAATTACAACACAACCTTCTGTTAAAGTTTCTGGCACTAATATTAAAGCTGCCATTTTTAATGTTGTCAGCTCTGGCCCTGGACCCTTTAAATATCAATGGTACAAAGATAATGTCGCTTTATCAGATTCAGACGGAATCACTGGCGCACAAGCGAGCACTTTAAATTTTTCAAGTCTTAAAGATGCAGATTTGGGAATTTATTATGTTGAGGTAAGCAATTACTCTGGCCTCGTAAAAAGTCAAACTGTGGAATTAAAGTCTGCTTCAGTTTGTACGGGTGATTACACCTTTATTGGACAATCCTGCGTCGATAAGGGCGCCATTTGCAAACTCACAATCACCAATTCTGAATCCTCTAAGGACCCTCTCGCGGGATCCTCAAATGGTTCCTCAGTTTATGCTCAAGTGGATGTGGCCAATTTAAAAACTGCCACTTATGTTTGTCCCTCGATCTCAGACACCCCACAAAATCTCAGCATTACCTCTTTAGGAACAATCCCCTTAACAATGAGTGCAAATGATTTAACTTGCACAATTAATTACACTGACCTCTTTGGCAAAACAGGATCATGCAAATCTAATACAGTCACTGCTTACAGCTGTACAGGCACTTCTCCAACTGGAAGCAAACTTTGCACAGATGACAACTTAGATCTTTTCGCCAACACCGCTTCAAGTATTGTGGATGAATGTACTGATGCTAAAAAATGTGAGTACACATGCGGATCAGATTACCATCTTGATCCCTCATCAAATTCTTGCAAATTAAACACGGCCACTTGCTCGATTGTTGTCAATGACTCAAAAACTTCTGAAACACCTGCTTCAGGATCTTCTGCATCCACTCTTTTATTTGGACATATTCAATTAGGATATATGAATGACCCTAGTTACACTTGTTCCAACTTTACCAATGCCAGAACTTTGCAAACAAGTGACACTCTCATTGAAGGTCTCGTTATGGGAGCAGCAGGATTTAACTGCAAAATTAGTTATAAAGATCTTTTTGGCGTACCAGGATCTTGTATCTCTAATAAATTAAATCTATACAGCTGCAGTGGCACCGTTCCTACCAACGCCACTCTTTGTAAAGATGATCAATTTGGTCTTTCTGCCAACACGAGCAACTCGGCAGTGGGCACTTGCACAGATTCTCAAAAATGTGAATATGCCTGTAATGCCAATTATGAATTTGATGGAGCCTCTAAAACTTGCAAACTCAAAGCTTCATCTTGTTCTATCATGATCACAGATTCGAAATCTGCAACAACTCCACTTGTCGGCAGCTCTGCCAATACGGCTCTCTTTGCTAAAGTTGAATTAAAAAGCACTGTTTCTCCAAGTTATATTTGCACAAATATGACTAAAGCAGTGGCTTTAACAGATTCACAAACATGGATCGAAAACTTAACCATGCCTGCAAAAGCTTTTTCTTGTAAAATCACTTACAAAAATTTAGCGGGAGCTGCAGGATCCTGCACTTCTAATTCATTAGCGCTTTACACTTGTAAAGGAACTGTTCCAAGCAATGCAGATGTTTGCAGTGGAGACAATCTGAATCTCACAGCCAACGGGACTGTGAGTTTAAAAACAGAATGTACAGATGCCACTAAATGTGAGTACACTTGTAAAACAAATTACCTCTACGATGCCGTTTCTAAATCTTGCAAATTGATTGCACCAGTTTGTAACATCGTACTCTCTGGAACTGAAGGATCATCAACTCCACTTGTTGGAACCTCATTATCCACTCCATTGTTTGCAAAAGTAGAGTTAAAAAACTTAACAGCTCCTACTTACATTTGTACCAATGTGACCACGGCTAAACCCTTGGATATCGCCAACCCTGCCATTACGGGTCTTTTGATGGCAAAATCTGCCTACACTTGTAAAATCAGTTATAAAGATCTTTCTGGTGCGGCGGGATCTTGCACTTCAAATAAAGTGGCTGTTTATGCCTGCCAGGGAACACCTCCCTCTTATGCAGTCCCTTGTGATAAAGACAATATCGGATTAACGATAGGAACCACTAAAAATGTTCTTGTTCCAACTTGTACGGAATCAGTTAAATGTGAATACACTTGTAAAACAGGATACTCTTACAATGTGGGCACTAAAAAGTGTGTAAAAATCTAATCTAAAATCCGTTTTTACTTCTGTAAAAGGAGGAGAGTTGCAAAGACGCTCCTCCTTTTTTTTGGGTCTCCTTTTTTTTTGGCGTTCTCCTTGCAGTTCCAAAAACTGGTTCTCACAACGAGCTTAAAATCAAAAGATTTTGCTTTCATTGTTAAAGAAGTCGACAGTGTTCTCCTTTCTTTGGCACTTATAAAAAGGTTCCCATGCAATTGTTCATAAATTTAGTCATTTTGATTTTAATATGTTCTGCGAGCCTTAGCAGAGCGGCCCTTTTAGGAGCCTCCCCTCTGGATCTTCTTGTAGGCCCAGAATTTACATTTACAAATGACAACCTTATTTTATTAGAACAAGAGCATGACCCTCAAGAAATCAACTTCAGAGCAAAACTCAAATATGACTGGCTCATAGCCATCGAAGATAAAATTCAAAAAAAATATCAACAAAGCTGCCCTGATTGCCAAAGAGATAAATTTACGAATCAAATCAAACTCCCCAACGGAAATTTTTTTGAAATCATCATGGACCCCATGGTCCTTGAAGTCATAGTAAGCCCCATGACCCTAGAGCAGTATCAAGAAATGAGGGACCTGCTCCAAGACCTTATTTTTAACACGGCCGCTGAGCTTAAACTCAAACCCCATATCCGCATAGGCGGAGGGCATATTCATTTAGATGTTACTAGCCATTTTAAGAATAAACACCTGCTCTTAAGAAACTTTATTGTGGATTCGATGAATCACCCTGAACTCTATATGGGCCCCTTAAACTTAGATTTATTAAATGCTCCTCCCTTAGCGGTTTTAGATCCTGAAATCCAATCACATTTTAGAAAAGAGCTTAAACTCTGGGACAACAAATATTATTCAGACTCAGAGTTTGTGCAAATCATGCGCGAAGAGGTTTATAAAAAAACTTTTGTAGACACTTACCCTCATGTGCAAAGGCATGCTTCAAAATACCAACTGATTAATTTTGACCATTGGCCCAACACCCTTGAACTCAGAGGATTTAGACCGCAAAAAGATATAGACCACTTTATCAGAAACGTAAAAATGATTGAGCAGCGTCTCATCTACTTGAGTCAATTTAACAAACCACTGCCCTTAAAATTTAACAATTACAACCCACAAGTTAAATGGGGTTCCCATAAATTTATAGAATTTTACTCTCTGTATATTTCTTATGATGACTCTGTTCGTAAATTAAAAAAATACCTCGAAGAAATGGGCCTTTCTTGGGAAGAGTACCAACAAGACCTTGATTATCAGTCGATGACCTTTGGACATACTGCCCCTCTTTGTAGGGCTGTCTTTCGTTAGGATTTCTTTTTTTATTAATTAGTTATTTTATTCTTGCATCCCGTCCTTAAACCTTTTTTGATAAAGATAATTGGTTTTAATAATTTTGTAACATCGAGGAAAGTATGGGATTAAATGTAGCCATTCTGGGCGCAAGTGATGATGAATCTAGATACTCAAACATGGCTTTACACCTTTTGCAGAGTTATAAACATCAGGCCTTTCCGATTCATCCTAAACTCACAGAAATCTCAGGAACCCCAGTTTTTAAAGACATTTCTTCACTCCCTGAAAAAATCCACACCCTCACAGTGTATGTGCGCCCGGAGCTTTCGACTCCCCTCAAAGATCAAATTCTAAAATTGAAACCCGAGCGTGTGATTTTTAACCCAGGTACCGAAAACCCTGAATTAGCTGAGGAACTTTATCAGCAAGGGATCCACACTGAGGATGCCTGCACACTCGTGCTTTTAAGAACGGGGCAGTTTTAGTTCTCCCCGAGATTCTCTATTTAAAGCCTTGTGACAAAATAGTGACAAATTTTAGCCCTTGGAAACTCCTCCGGTAGAGGGGGGGCTGGGGTTCGTCCTTATGTTTTTTTATTCTAAAAAATTTTATTTAAATTTCTAGACTTCATGGGTTTGAGCTTCTAGACTTTCCAGGATTTTTAGACTTTGCAGGATTTTAGACTTTGCAGGATATTTAAGTGGGATTTTTTGGAAGGGAAAAATATGGCTATACAAGAGCTTGATAATGAACAATTGCAAAACATGACCTTAGAAGAAAAAGATGAATGGTGGCTTA
>JBIIER010000035.1:0-9465 GCA_044237745.1 Pseudobdellovibrionaceae bacterium | reverse complement strand
AGGGACTCTTATTTTGAAAATAAAACAGGAGGGGCCTTCAGACTTGGACATCCCCTTGGAGAGAACATTAATGGCTTTATTCGCTACAAAAACGATGTCGTTAAACTTAAGCCTGAAACAGACTCTTCTGGTCTGGATTTAACAGACAGAGCAGTATTCCCTATCGAAACAGCTTCCGGCAGAACGAGCTCTATCACTGGGACCGTTGAATTTGACCGTCGTGACGACAGAATGTCTCCCTCAAAAGGAACTTATTTGAGTGGTTCCCTAGAATACGCTGGCTTAGGTGGTGATATAAAGTACACAAAATCCATCTTGACGGCTCGTTATTTCAAAAAAGTGGTTTGGGATGTGGTTTGGAGAAATAACTTAAGTTACGGGATGCTCATCTCTAATGAACCCGGCAAAGAACCCCCATTTAACGAAAGATTCCTTTTAGGGGGCGCTTATACGCTTCGTGGTTTCTATTACGGAAAAGTGGCTAAACGTGTGTTTTCTCAAAAAACTTATGACGATATCCTTGCTAAAACCCAATATTCTGCTCAGCAGGCTCGTGAGCTTGCCATGCGCTCCTTTGGGGGCCGACAACAACTTTATTATACCTCTGAATTAGAATTCCCAATGATCCGAGAAGCTGGTATAAAGGGGGTTGTATTTTATGATATCGGTCAGGCTGAAGATGTTATTAACCCAAGTGGGTTCTATAGTGACGTAGGCTTTGGAATGAGATGGTTCTCTCCAATCGGTCCTTTAAGATTTGAATGGGGCTTCCCAATAGTTCGAGACCCAGTGTATCATGAACCAATGAATTTTGAGTTTTCCATTGGATCACCTTTTTAAAATGAGTAAAAATTAAAGAAGGTTATAATTAAATAACAACTATTTAGGGAGAGTAAGATGAAAAGGATTTTTAACGTAGCTATCGTATCAGCTCTTGTATCTTTTATGAATTTCGCACAAGCAGAAACACGCGTTGGTTATATTGATATGCAAAAAGCAATTCAATCAACTTCAACTGGTAAAAAAGCTAAATCTGAGCTTGAAGGTGAATTCAATAAAAAGAAAAAAGAACTTGAGAAAAAAGAAGCTGACTTAAAAAAAATGGGCGAAGATTTAGAGAAAAAAAAGACTGTTCTTTCTGAAGAAGTTCTCAATAAAAAACAATCTGAGTTCCAAGAAGAAATGATGAAATACCGTGAACTTGTTGGAAAAAGCCAACTTGATATTCAAAAAAAGGAAAGAGACCTTACTTCTCCAATCCTAGATAAAATGAAATCAATTATTACAAAAGTTGCTAAAGACAAAAAATTTAGCATGATCTTAGAAAAAACTGAGCAAAACGTACTCTTCGCTGAAGCTGATGTAGATATCACTGACGACGTAGTAAAAGCTTACGAAAAAGAGAAATAGTTTTTAAGCATGGAAACAAATTACCCAACACCTATTATGACTTTTACGGATATCATTAAGATTTTACCTCATAGATATCCGTTTTTATTTATCGATAAAGTTCTTGAAAAACATAGATCTGAAGATGAGTCTGACAGAACTGGCTGGAAAATTCGTTGTGTGAAAAATGTCACAATCAATGAAAACTTTTTTACGGGACATTTCCCACATCGCCCAGTTGTTCCAGGCGTTATCCTTATAGAAATTCTTGCTCAAGCCAGTGCCTTGTGTAACTACAGGGATTCAGACGGCCCTCAAGATGTTGCTCTTTGTGGAGTGCACGATGCTAAATTTAGATTGCCAGTTGTTCCTGGTGATACTTTAGATATACATGTTGAGTGCAAAAAAGACCGCAGACAAATGATGGTTTTTTACGGCCAAATTTTTGTTGAAGGCAAACTCGTCTGTGAAGCAGAGTTTTTAGCTCGTATGTTTAATAAAGTCGTTTAGTATTTTTGGCAGACTAAGGAGTTTCTCTTGAAAATCCATCCAACAAGTGTGATTTCACCTGATATAATTATTGAGGAAGGGGTCGAGATCGGCCCCTATTGTTTAATTCAAGGCCGCGGAAGAATCGGAAAAGGTTCTTACGTTGAAGGCCACGTCACTTTAGGAAATCGCTATGGCCACATTGATATTGGTGAAAATAATAAATTTTCTCCGGGTGCAGTTATTGGCGGACCTCCTCAAGATATTTCTTATAAAAACGAAGAAACCTCTTTGTATATCGGCAACAATAACACTTTTAGAGAGTTTTCAACGGTTAACTTAGCGAGCAGCAAGGGATCCAAAAAAACAATCATCGGTAATAATTGTTATGTTATGTCTTACTCACACATTGCTCATGATTGTATTGTTGGAAACAACGTTATCATTGCCAATGACACTCAAATCGGTGGCCATTGCGAATTAGAAGATAATGTTGTTATTGGGGGAGTTTGCGCTTTCACTCAATTTTCTCGAGTTGGTAAAAATGCTTTTGTTGCGGGGAGCAGTGTTGTTAATAAAGACATTCTCCCCTTTTCTAAAGCTGAAGGAAACTGGGCCGTTGTAAGAGCCACTAATAAAGTGGGCATGCAAAGAAATGGTTACTCAAGAGAAGATATCGACAATGTTCACAGAGCCATTCGTATCTTTATTATGGGTTCTGCGACTGTAGATGAAGGCCTAAAAAGAATCCATGAGGAGTGTTCTCAATCTCCTGCCATTGAATATTTAGTTAATTTTATTAAAGCCTCAAAAAGAGGGATCGCTCGATGAACAACTCAGCTCATACAACTAATGGTCATACACTCAGAGGAGCCGTCGTAGGCGTAGGTTACCTTGGAACATTTCATGCTCAAAAATACCACCACAGCCCACTTGTAAAGTTAGAGGGTGTTTGTGATGCTTCACTGGAGCAAGCACAAAAAGTAGCCACTCAGCTTGGCTGCAAAGCATTTACATCTCCTGCAGAACTTATTGGCAAAGTAGATGTTGTAACGATTGCAGCTACAACAACATTTCACTTTGAATTAGCCTCTTTATTTTTACAAAATGGAATTCACGTAAACGTTGAAAAACCAATAACTGTGACTACTGAGCAAGCCCAAAAACTCATTGCTTTAGCTAAAGCTAATAATGTGGTTTTATCAGTTGGCCATGTAGAAAGATTCAATCCTGTCTTTAGAGAATTAAAAAAATATCTTAAAAACCCTTCTTTTGCTGAATTCGAAAGACTGGCGCCTTTTAAAATCAGAGGCTCTGATGTCAGCGTCCTTCATGATCTTATGATTCATGATATTGATTTAATGTTAAATCTTGAGCAGCAATTTGCATCTGCAAATAATAAAAAACCAGGTCAAATTAAATCAGTTGAAGGCTTTGCTAAAGCTTATGTCACTTCAAATCCAGATGTAGCTTCTGCTTTTTTTGAATTTAAGTCTGGTTTTAAAGCAAGAATCCAAGTGAGCAGAGTCGCTGCCAGTGGATCCCGCACAGTTAAAATCTATGATGAAAATAATTATTTTTTCGCCAATCTCACCAGTGGCGAAATCGAAAAAATGACTCCTTCAGCTCGTGCTGAAGAGCCACTTTTAGTAGAAAAATGGATAGCTCCTAAATGGGATGCTCTAGAAAAAGAAACTGAAGCTTTTTTAAGAGCTGTTCTTGATAAAACTCAAGCAGAGGTGACTGGCGAAGATGGCCTTCATGCTCTGGAATTAGTGGAACGTGTTTTGAGTGGCATTTGATAGTCCATCTTCTCAAAAGATTTTAATTGTGGCTGCCGAAGCTTCGAGCGGCCAATATGCTGAAAAACTCTTAGAAGAGCTTTCTCGGCGTAAACATAAAATTGATTTTTTTGGAGTTGGCACTCAAAATATGGAATCTCTAGGAGTTCGCAGAATTGGTAAAGCAGAAGAGATGTCTGTTTTAGGAATCTTCGAAATCCTTTCTAAATATAAGTTTTTAAAATCTATTTTTTCAAACATAGTTGAAGAGTGTAAAAAATCAAAGCCTACAGCAGCCATTCTTATGGATTATTCTGGCTTTAATCTTCGTTTAGCTCGAGAGCTTCACGCTCTCAATATTCCTGTGCTCTATTATATTTCTCCCCAAATATGGGCTTGGAGAAAAGGTCGAGTTAAAACTATTAAAAAGTATGTTAGCAAAATGCTGGTGATTTTTCCTTTTGAAAAAAAGTTCTATGAAGAAGCCGGCGTGCCTGTTGAATTTGTAGGGCATCCCCTTTTAGATGATTTAAATCCTGCTTTTTTTGAACCTCAAGAACTAAAAAATCGACGCTCAAAATTTGGTGTTCACGATGATGATGTCATCTTAGGTTTAATGCCAGGGAGTCGAAACTCTGAACTTAAATTTAATTTTCCGACTCAGCTTGAAGTGGCTAAAAGGGCTTACAAAAACTGCCCCAACTTAAAAATCTTAATTATGGTAGCCCCTACTTTTGAAAAAGAAAATCTCTTACCATATCTAGAGGATTTTAATATCCCCTTTATCATGATTAAGGATGATCCTTTTAGAATGATTCATCTTGCAGATGTCGTGTTAGCAACCTCTGGAACTGCAACACTTATGGTTGGCTTGCTCAATAAACCGCAAGTCATTATGTACAAGGTTCAGTGGCTCACAGCAATTATTGCTAAACTTTTAGTCAAAGGAACACGATTCTTTGGCTTGGTAAATTTGATTTTAAATAAAGAAGTCGCACCTGAAAGATTTCAAGAAAAAGCGAACGTGGATGAACTCAGCAGTCTTGTGATTCCTTGGATTAATGATAAAAATCTTCTTCAACAAAAAAGTCTTGAGCTCGCTGAATTAAAAACTCAATTGGGAGAAAAAGGAGCTACGGTCAGAGTTGCACAAATTGTTGAGGAATATTTAAAATGATTCTAATCAAAAAATTAATCTCATACATTTATGGGTTTTTGGTAAATATCAAAAACTTTTTATACGACAACCGCTGGATCGATCAAATTAAGGTTAAAAAGCCTGTCATTAGTGTTGGCAATATTACGATGGGTGGCACAGGTAAAACCCCCATTGTTGATTGGCTGGTTGGATATTTAGAAAGCCATAACTTAAAAGTTGCTGTAATTAGCCGAGCCTATAAATCAAAATGCCGAACTTTTTCAAAAGTAGATGTCATTAATAATCCTAAAGCTGCCTCTTTTTTTGGAGATGAGCCCACTTGGTTGGCAAGTCGCCACCCTCACTCTTCTTTTTATATTGGTCCGTCTAAATCTCAAGGCGCCATTGAACTTTTACATTTTGAAAACCCAAATGCTATTATCGTAGATGATGGATTTCAGCATCGCGCTTTACATAGAGATTTAGACATTGTGGTGCTTGATGCGACTGAGAATTTGTCTAATTATGAATTGCTTCCATTAGGTCGGTCTCGAGAAGAACTTTTTAACTTATCCCGGGCTGATGCCATTTTTATTTCTAAGTCCAATTTTGTATCTGAAGAATCCTTAAAAATTTTAGAAAGCTTAATTCCTGCTAACAAACCTAGATTTTACTTTCATTCCATTATTGATGAAGTGATCCAATTAAGAACTTCAGAAAAAGCTCCTCTGGAGCAGTTTCAAGGCACTAAATTAGGATTAATTTCTGGTATTGGTCGACCCGAGCAATTTGAACTCTTGGTTAAAAAAGAAATCAATGCTGAAATTCTTTGGCACCAAAAGTTTGAAGATCATTATAACTATTCAAAAAATGATTTAAAACTTCTTAAAGAAAAAATAAATGAAGTTGATTTTATTATTACGACCGCAAAAGATGCCGTAAAATTAAAAGAACTCAATGAAGATTTTGATAAATTTTTTATTCTCAATTTAGGAATTGCTCCCCAATCGGACTTGGAATTATTCTATGAATCACTTAATAAAATTTGGCGTTAAATGTTTTTGCTATTTGCTCTTTATAACTCCTGAGTTCATTAGACATTTCCTCGGAAAGTCCTTTGGGATCTTTTGGTTTGATATCATTAGATTTAGAAGAAAAATCGTTTTACACAATCTGACTCTTGCTTTTCCGGATCTCACTTTAGACGAAAAGATTCAAATTGGACGAGCTAGCTTGATTGATTTGTGCATTAGTTTTTTTGAGACCTTTACTCTTCCCCTGCTCGATAAAAAATGGATGGATGAAAATATTGTTTTCCATGGACTTGAGCATTGTGAAATGGCCCTTCAAAAAGGCCGAGGAATCCTTTTTTTAAGCATGCATGTTGGCCACGGCGATATGGCGATTAATATGATTTCCCTAAAAGGGATTCCTATTTCAGTGATTACTAAAAAATTTAGCAATAAGTTATCTAATGATATTTGGTTCCAAATTAGAGGGCAGCACGGCAGTCAGTTTATAGAAGCCCATGGCCCCAAAACGGCTTTTGAAATTTTACGCAATTGCAGAGAGAACAAAGGAGTTATTTTTGTTATCGACCAACATATGGGACCACCTTATGGAATAGATACCACCTTTTTTGGCCACCGAGTTGGCACTGCCTATGGTCTAGCTTTATTTGCGTTAAAGACAAAGGCCCCTGTAATTCCAGTTTATACTTATAGAGATTTGCAGAACAAGACTCATATTGTATTCGATTCTGAGATACCCTTAATTCCAAGAGGACTTGCCGACGAAGATAAATCCCATAAAGAAACTGAAGAAGAAAAACAGAATTATCTTCGCAATATGACTCAAGTGTATAATGATTATATTGAAGGCATTGTAAAAAAGCATCCTGATAAGTGGATGTGGATTCACAAAAGATGGAAGGGTTGGAGTGAAAATAAATATAACGAGCTTTAAAGGAAACAAAAAATTTACGATTTTTTTAAATATCGTAATTTCTCTCCTTTTCTTGAATCTCATAATTTCATGTTCACATTCATTCTTAAAATTTGATAAATCTGAACAACTTAAAAGACTCGACGAATTTGATTCTCAAGTTGAAATTAAAGCTCTCTCTGAAGATAAAAAACCTTCAGAACAAGTATCAGCTTCAGTGGATAAAAAAGACTCAATTACTAATGAACCCACTTCCTCTGATAGCATAAATTATCAGACAAAAAGCGCTTCAAAAAGTAAAAAGAAAAAGCAAAAGAGTCCATCGTCTAATAATACTATAGCATCTAATTCTAATTCTAATTCTAATTCTAATTCTAATTCTAATTCTAATTCTAATTCTAAAAAAGCAAACTCAAAACAAAAAGCTAAGACTACTGATATTTCTCAAAAAAAAGTTAAAAAAGAGTCTCAAAAAACAAATGACGCTCAAATAACAAGTCCTGATCATAAAACTTCTTCTGTCATCCATATCCCAGAAATTGAAGGTCAAAATGGATTTCATGGTAGAAGACCACTTATTGACCCCTATAAAGTGGGAGAAAAAGTTGTTCATTCAGTTAAATATTTTAGGATTGAAGCTGGGCAACTCACCTTAGAAGTTAAACCATTTGCTGATGTTAACGGACGTAAATCTTATACTTTTGTTACAGCACTCAAATCTAACCCAGCTTTCACAAAACTTTACAGTGTTGATGACAGCGCAATAACTCACCTAGATTTTGATACACTCGTTCCTAGTGTTTTTAGTCTTCACATCAAAGAAACTGGACAACTTAAAGAGAGTCGTTGGTACTACAACGCTGCAAATAATAAAGCTCAATACTGGGAAAAAAAATACACTGAAAAAAATGGCACTGAAGAAAGAAAACAAGAATGGGATGTTTCAGATTACTCTCAAAACGTTTTTAGTGCTGTCTTTTATATGAGGGTTTTTCCTTGGACTGTAGGATCAGTTAATCAGTTTAGAGTTATTGATGATGGACAAACAAAAATCTTTAAAGGTATAGGTTTAAGAAAAGAAACCATTAAAACTGAAGCTGGTACATTTAATACCATTGTAGTGAAACCAGATATTCAGGCTAGAGGTGCCTTTAAGCCCATCGGCGATATTTATATGTGGCTTACTGATGATGACAGAAAACTCGTAGTTAAAATTGAATCTGAAATTAAAATCGGAACAATCAAGACTGAAGTCATATCTCTCATACCAGGAACTTAAGAGTTCATTGCCCCTTAGAATAATTAGTTTATATTCTATATAAGAATACAATTAATCACTCACTTGATGTGCTTTATTCTAAGGATTAGAAAAATGTTACCAAGGATCAAATCGGTTAATAAGGAATCAGCAACTTTAAAATCAGAGATTTCAAATCTAGATAAATTTATCTCAAATACACCTACTGAATGCAGACATTTTAGCGGTTACAAGCCATGTGGATTTGCTGATAACTGCCATAACGGTTGCACTCATAAAGATATTCCAAAAAATAGAATTTTAATTATTCACCTGGGTGCCCTCGGTGCAGTACTAAGAGCCACTTGTATTCTTGAAGCCATCAAAAAAAAATATCATTCTAGTCATATAACTTGGATTACAGATAAACCAGGAAACTATTTACTTTCACCTCATCCACTTATTGATAAAGTTTTAACATCTGATTTCGAAAATATTTTAGCTCTTGGAGCTTTAGAATTTGATATTACATTTGTTATTGATAAATCGACAAAAGCTATGAGTATTTTAAATAACATTAAATCAGAAATGATTTTTGGATTTAAGAATAACCCACGTGGTGGCGGAATTATTCCTGCTACAGAAGCTGCAATTGAACTTTGGGAATTAGGATTATCAAATCAAAAAAAGTTTTTTGAAAATCAAAAATCAGAAGTTCAATTACTAATTGAATCCTTAGAACTTGGACAATACACCAATAATGAATATTCAGTTTATTTAACTCAACAAGAAATTTTAGACTCAAAAAAGCTAAAATTAAATTGGAGCCCAAACAATGAAGTTATTGTAGGATTCAATACTGGTTGCAGTAATATTATTCCAAACAAAAAACTCACTGTAAAATTTCAAAAAGAAATCATTGAAGACCTAATTCAAAAATATGAATTTGAATTGAATAGAAAAATTAAAATTGTCTTACTTGGTGGCCCTGAAGACACTCTTCGAAACAATCAAATTGCTGAAAATAATCCAAATATCATCTGCTCTGAAACAGAGAATGGACTTCGCAAAGGACTCATATCAACAAATGCATGTGATATTGTTTTTACTGGCGACAGTCTTGGAATGCATATGGCGATTGGACTTAAGAAACGAGTCATCGCATGGTTTGGCCCTACTTGTTCCCAAGAAATAGAATTGTATGGTAGAGGTAAAAAACTAGAAACTTCTTCTGGATGTAATCCCTGTTGGAAAAGGGAATGCCATAAAGAAATAATGTGCTACGACAATTTAGATAAAATAGAAATTATTGAATTAATAAAAAATGAAATTGAATTTATAAGATCAATAGATTTTCAAGAAGATATAAATTTTTAGATTTAATAAGAAAAATAGAATAGAGAAAAGAAAAAAAAGCTGGCATCGCGCTACTCTCCCACACACTTTCGTGTGCAATACCATCGCCGCAAGAGGACTTAACTTCTGAG
>JBIIER010000004.1:0-171206 GCA_044237745.1 Pseudobdellovibrionaceae bacterium | reverse complement strand
AGTTTTACAAATTATTAGGGATTGCATTGTGCAATTAGAGGACTGCTAATAAAGTCTTGAAACTCTTTTCAACCTTGGAGGTATCACCATGTTGAATCAAAAATTAATCATTACATTACTTGCTTCTATGCTTTTGTTAAGTAGTTGTAAGAATCAACTTCCCAATCAAAAAAATCCTCCTTTTCAGGTGAATGAAACACTTGAAAAAGACATTCCTAAGCAAGTTGTTTCTGAAAAAAATCAACCGGCAGAAGCATCCTCTTCAAAAAAGAATGTGAGTTATTCCAAAGGAAAATTATCAACAGATAAACCTGCAAATTCTTCTCTGAATACCCTTGAACAAAAACCTATTCCGAGCAAGGGAACGGAAGGTAAGCTAGTTAAGGAGAAGTCAAAAGAATCTGTTGTTGAAAAAAAAATTGAACATTCTCAAATAGCACCAAAAATTCCTGCCAAAGAAGATCGCAAAATTGAAGTAAGGGTTCAGCCAAAGGAGACAGAACAGGCTCAAGAAGTGAATTCATATCCTCTTACGATCTTTAGCACTTACTATTATGTGATTGATGAGGAAGATTTTGAGGGGGAGGCAAGAACCTCTGCGGTGAAGTCAATGGATGGAGAGGTTTTAGCGCTAGTGAGTCCAAGGTTTAAAAAAGCACTGTTGATGGAAGGAACTGGAGTTTTGCTGGATAAAAGGATTTTAAATTATGTTGGTTCTAAATTGGGAACGTCCCGTTTTACCGTAATTAAGGAACCCTTTGGGAGAGGGTCAACGGGTTGTAGTTTAATTCCTTTCAAATCCATTGCGGTCGATCCAAAAGTTATTCCCTTGGGGAGTATTGTTAAAATTCAAGAAACAGTTGGAATGATTTTACCTGATGGCACTCGACATAATGGGCAATGGTTTGCAGATGATATTGGCCAAATAATTTCAGGTAGACGCATTGATTTATTTATTGGTCGCGAAAAAAATGTTTCGACTTTAAAGAAGCAAGGAATAGCAGAAAATAATTCTCGTTTGCATTATACGTTTCTTAAAAGCGATATGTCTCGAAGTCGCTGTAAAGAAAAAAAATATTAGAACTTTAAATTAAAAAACCGAGAAGAATTCTTCTCGGTTTTTTTTTATAAAATGAATTTGAGTCAGGATTTATTTTTTTGCTTGATGCCCAATTTGGATTTTACTTTTCGTATTTTCTAACCAATTAGAATAAGTTAAAACATTGGTATAAACGGCAAAGTGTGAGCAATCATTATTAGGATCATCATTACCTCTACTTGTAATTCCAAATAAGTAAAGTTGTCCATCAACACTTGCATAAGCTGGTCCGCCTGAGTCACCATGGCAAGCTCCTTTGCCATTTCTTTGGTCTAAAAGAACTTCTGTTTTTCCAAAATTAGTTTCAGAAATTTGAACCGTAGTTTTTTTAAGATCAAAAGTTCCTTCTCCCGTTACGCCATTTGAAATTCCATAACCTGCAAGTGTGACTTCATCGCCAATTTTTAAAGTGTTTTGATGAGGAAGAAGTTTGACAGGATGATAACCAGGAGGAAGACCACCAGTAAAGCTTAAGAGGGCAATATCCCCAGTATCTTGATCTAAGAATTGTCGTGTTTTCCAGTAATCAGAAACTTGAGTATGCTGAACAGACTTCCAAATAATGTTTTTTGCAGCTAAATCATTTGAAAAAATAATTTTTAACGATTCAGCTCCGCTATCTACACAATGGGCTGCTGTCAGAATGACTGATTCAGAAATTATAGAACCGGTGCAAATAGCTTTCATTTTTGTATCATATAATCCGACGATGGTGTTGCTCATATCCTCTGAAGCGTCAACTTTAGTGCCTCCAATAATCTTTTTGTAATGCGCGGAATGAGAAACTTTTTGATGAGTTGTATCGTGCTGGCTTGGGGCACAAGCGCTGAGGCCAATTAGTGACCAAAGAGCCAGACACTGAAGAACGGGTTTTTTAAAAGATAACAAAGTATTAATGTTATTATTTTTAGTATGATTCTCTTTTGTATTCATAAAACCCCCATGCTGCTTAAAAATCATGAAAATAATTTATGATTTTTAAGAAGAAGGACTCAATGTGCCCTTCTTTGTTAACTTGTCTATTCATTAAACAGATTGGGGGGTAAAAACAATATGAATTTTCTTTTTTTATTTATAAGCAAATCTTATGAAATTTTTTAACGAGAAGAAAATTCATAAAGATTCGCTCTAATTATTATAAAAATTTAATGATGTGATATTTTTTTAAAAGACTCAGTGGCTTTCACGAGAGCTTTTTGAATTCCCACTTCTCCCATTGAGTGACCAGAATCTGCAATAATTTCTAACTCAGATTTTGGCCACAATTTATGAAGACTCCATGCAGATTCAACTGGGCATACAATATCATATCGACCATGAATAATTTTGCAGGGAATGTGCGACATTTTTTGAACGTTTTCTAAAATATAATTATTGGTTTCAAAAAATACATTATTGATAAAGTAATGACATTCAATTCTCGCAAATGGAAGAGCCACTTGAGCATCATCAAAAGCTTCTACAGCACTTGGAGAGATCAGCAATCTAGAAGTTGCAGCTTCCCACTTACTCCATGCAAGGGCGCACTCTAGTTGAACTTTTGAGTCTGAACTGGTGAGCCTTTTATGGTATGCAGTTACGAGGTCATGTCTTTCATTTTCAGGAATGGGTTTTAGAAAACCTTCCCAAAGGTCAGGAAATATTTTGTCAGCACCCTCTTGATAAAACCATTTAATTTCATGAGGGCGACAGAGAAAAATTCCTCTTAAAATAAAACCTAAAACTTTATCTGCATGGCGAAGACCGTAACTCAAGGCAAGAGTTGTTCCCCAACTTCCACCAAAGACAAACCATTTTGTAATCTTCAATTGAGTTCTGATTTTTTCCATATCAGAAACAAGATCCCAAGTTGTATTTTCTTTAAGTTCAGCAAAAGGAGTGCTTTGTCCACATCCTCTTTGATCAAAGAGGATGATTCGATAATAACTAGGATCAAAGAGTTGTCGGTACTCTGGATGTAAACCACCCCCAGGTCCACCGTGAAGAAATACTATGGGAACTCCGTTGGGATTGCCGGCCTCTTCGAAATAGATTTTGTGCAAGTTAGAAACTTGAATAAAACCAGTGTTGTAGGGCTGAATAGGAGGATAGATTTCAGTTCTTAGAGAGGACTGTTGAGAAGTATTTGTTTTTACATTTGTGGTCATATTAATTCCTTATAGCGAAAAATTAAGAATTCAATTTGAGAGAAGGCCAAACTTTTTGTTTTAACTGAGGGGCAATAAAACTCACTTGAGCAGAAAGATCAAAAAAGGACTCTATTCGTGATTGTGAAAATTGCAATCTATGTTCTGTGACCGCACAATCCATAGAAAGTGTGGTTCCAAATATTCCAGGATCATCTGAATTCAGGGTTGTTAAAATGCCCTCAGAATAAAGTTTTTTAAGTGGGTGGTCCTCTATTTTAGGTATAGCTTGAGTGAGCCAATTGCTGATCGGGCAAATCTCTAAAGGGATTTGATGCTTTTGAATCCAAGACATCATTTCTTGAGATTGATAAATTTGCAGGCCATGCCCAATGCGTTTGGCACCTAGGAGCTCAACAGAGTCTTTGACGTTTTGAATGGCTTCTTTTGTGGGAGTTTCTCCTGCATGAATAGTGACAGGAATTCCTGCTCGAGTGGCACGTAGAAAACAATTTTGAAAACTTTTAGCAGAAAAATTAGTTTCATTGTCAGCTAAATCAATTCCAATGAGAGAATCTTTATGTTCAATGGCAAAGTCTACGACTGATTCAGCAGAAGCCACAGGGAGAGTTCTTTGAATAATGAGAATTAATCCAGCAATGATATTGTATTGAGCGCAGGCCTTGTTCATTCCCTTTAATAAAGCTAAATGAATTTTTTCAAAATTTAATTGTGGGTGTCCTTGTTCAATAAAAGTAGGTGAGTACCGGAGTTCAAGAATTTTAACTCCATCATTAAAAGCGTCTTCAACGGCTTCAAAAGCGAGTCTTTCTAATATGGATTCTGTTGCTAAAACTTGCTGAGACATTAAGAATTTTTTAAGTACGCTTTCAAGATCAATCATGGGCTCTTGGACTAAGAAGAATTTTTTTTGTTCAATTTCGGTGGCTGGCATTGAGATTCCACTGAGTTGAGCTAATTCAATGAGAGTGCTCCAGCGCATTGAGCAATCAAGATGACGGTGCAAGTCTACTTTGGGGATGAGTTTCCATTTTTCTGTAAGCTGTTGTTCTGTGGCAGAAAATGACGTTAGAGAGAATGTATTTTGAGGCATAATTTTGTCCTAATTTTGTAAAAAAAAGTATAAGCAAAGTTGACGCAAAGATTCAATCGAAAATCATGGACCTAATCTCTTGCTCGGTGTTATGAATTTATTTCGAAAAATAAGGCACATTCAGAGGAGAATTATTATGATGACCGTCAAGAATCACTTAGCTGGCAATCCATCCTTAAAACCCCAGTTTTTCGTGACTTTAAAAAATCATCAAGGGGAAGATGTATTGGCTGTAGATCCACGTTCTACAAGAGCGATGGTTGCACTCATGGATATGAATGCAGTTATGGGAGGGGCAGCTTCGCATTACGGTGGTCCTGCGGCTTTTTCTGAGTTAATGTCAGGCTTACATGCATTTGCTTTTTCACAAGCTGTGAATCAAAATATGCCTTGGCATGAATTATTTAATTTAATTAATGATGCTGGTCATTGTGAAAACGGACTTTATGCTTTGAAAGCAAATTATGGCTTTGCAGATCTGAACATTGAAAAACTCAAAGGTTTTAGATCCATTAAAAGTCCCTTATCTGGCCATGGTGAAGCTCATTTATTTCCAGAAGGAGTCTTATTAAGTAATGGACCATTAGGTTCCGCTCTCCCGCAAGCACAAGGACTTGCTATGGGTGATGCTTTGGCAGAAAGAAGTCGTGTAACTATTACAGCTATTTCTGATGGGGCTTGTATGGAAGGCGAAGCTAAAGAAGCATTAGCTGCCATACCGGGGTTAGCTCAACAAGGTAAGTTGGCACCTTTTGTTCTTATTATTAGTGACAACAATACAAAGCTTTCTGGGCGTATTGATAAAGATTCTTTTTCTATGGAGCCAACTTTTAAATCTCTCTCTCAATTGGGCTGGAAAGTTGTGATGGTTGAAGATGGTCATGATCTTCAAAATTGTTATTCTGTGATTGAAGCCTCAGTTAAAGAAGTGACGCAAAATCCAAAACAACCCATCGTGATCCACGCTCGTACCATTAAAGGGATTGGAACTAAAAAAACGGCAGAGTCTTCTTCAGGTGGTCATGGATTTCCTCTTAAAAGTCCAAAAGAGCTTCCTGAGTTTATCAATGAAATTTATGAGGGCCATGAAGTTCCTTCTGAATTTCAAAGTTGGATTGCAGAAATGATTGAGCAAGAAGCCGCACAACCAAAAGCAGCAGAACCTATTTTTGGTCCTGAAGAAAAAATTCAAGTGGGTGTAGCCAAAGCCTTAATCCGCGCTCGTAAAAATGGTTTCCCTGTGGTTTCTATTACCTCTGATTTACCTGGCTCCACTGGTGTGGCTGCATTTAGAAAAGAATATCCTCATTATTCTTTTGATGTGGGAATTGCCGAAAGTAACATGGTTTCTGTTGCTACTGGATTTTCTCTGACTGGTTATGTTCCGGTCGTAGATACTTTTGCACAATTTGGGGTGACTAAAGGTGCATTACCTTTAACGATGGCCAGTTTATCTCACGCACCTATGATTGGTATTTTTTCTCATACGGGTTTTCAAGATGCTGCTGACGGAGCTTCTCATCAAGCTTTAAGTTATTATTCGATGTTGGCATCAATTCCAGATGTGGAGTTGATCAATTTAACTTCTAGTGAGGAAGCTGAGAGTTTAGTTTATCAAGCTGTGGAAGAATGGGTGAATGCAAAAACTCAAGGCCACAAAGTCAAAAGCCGAATCTTTTTCTTAGGGAGAGAAAACTTTCCTAAAACTTATAAAGCGGGCTTAGAATATAAACTTGGTAAATCGCAAATTCTTGCTGATTCAAGTGATAAATTTAAAAATAGTGTGGTTTTAGTGGGCCCAGGTTCGATGACCTATCAAACCCTTTTAGCGGCTCGAGAGTTGGAAAAATCTCAAGTGGGAGCTATCGTAGTCAATCCTTCGATCATGAATCAATTAGACGTAGAGACTTTTAAAGAGGCTCTTGCAAAAGCTCAAGGTAAAATTGTTGTAGTGGAAGATCATCAAAAAAATTCTGGTTATGCAGCAAACTTAACTTTAAATTTACACGAAGCTGGTTTGAAGTTTCAGATGAAATCACTCGGAGTGAGTGGTTCCTTTGGTCAAAGTGCTTATTTAGCTCAAGAGCTTTATGAAAAGCATGGCATTGATTTTAAAGCAGCTACAAAAGCAGCCCTTGAGTTAGTAAAATAATTTAAGCCGCTTCTTTTTGAACATCTTGGAGCTGGGTGACCTGCTCCATGTTTTCAATAGAAAAAGCCTTTGAGATATCGATTAATATAATGATGGATTGGGGAGTTTTTCCTAATCCTTTTAAAACAGATTGCGAACCTCCTTGTCCAAATTGCGGAGGAGGTTCAACTTGGTTCTCACTTAATGTAACCACTTCCTTAACAGCATCAACTATACATCCAATTTGTCCACCCTCTGTTTCAACCACAATAGTGCAAGTGTCACGATCAAAGGGAATTGCCTTAATGCCGAGTTTTTCTCTCAGGTTAATAACTGGAATTATTTTTCCTCTTAAATTAAAAACACCTTTAATAAACTCTGGAGTTCTTGGAACTGGAGTTATTTCGCCAACGCGATTGATTTCTCGCACGCATCCGATAGGGATTCCATAGGTTTCAGATTTTAATAAAAAAGTTAGATACTGTCCTTCTAATGACTTCATTATGACTCCTCGACTGAGATCTTGTTTAATGTATCGGACTTTTTTAATAAGACTAAAGTTGTGCAAAGTATTAGTAAGTTTATCATTTTGAGCCTCTCATAATGAGACACTCCATTTTTATTAAAGACTAAAAACTAGTTTTTCGGAATTTGAAGTCAAAAGCCGAGGTTTCATAAAAATAAATCCGATAAATCCAATGAATGAAAATCACAAGGAGTTTAGTGTGAGTAGCAAATTTTCTGTCTCAGGAGATAGGAGTATTTTACCAAGCATTCTCGTCATCGAAGATGATCTCGATGTCAAGGAAGCTGTTGTAGAAACGCTTATTGAAATTGGTGTTCCCATTGTAACAGCAGAAAATGGTAAAGAGGGTTTAGAAAAAGCCATCAATAAAAATATCTGTGCCATTATTACAGACATTAATATGCCTATCATGAATGGACTTGAGTTTTTGGAAGCCTTTAGAAATAACGGTTATGACACTCCTGTTATTATGCTTTCTGCTTATGGAGACAAATCTAATACTGTAAGGGCTTTAAGAATGGGAGCCTTTGATTTTATTGATAAGCCTTTTGATATTTATGTACTCGAAGAAAAAGCAAAACTCGCTCTTGAGTTAGGAATACATATAAAGGAATTAGAAATTCAACTTGATGAACTAGAAACAGATAAAAATTTAACTGAAGATCAACTTAAAGAAATTCGTTTAATTAAAAAAAAGATTCTTCTCATGAGATTTGAGAATGGTAAAAAAACGGCTTAATAAATAGTGCAAATGAAATTCTTAATAAAAAATATTAAGATAAAGGATTGATTATGGATTTTGAAGAGCTCTATGCAGATTTTTTTGTAGAAGCATTAGGTCTTTTAGATGATTTTGAAGAGACCTTTGTCAATATGGAAAGCTCAGACAGTCCTGAAAAAGACATGTCTCAGATTTTTCGTGTAGCCCATTCTATCAAGGGTGGGGCAGGTGCTTTAGGGTTTAAAGAGATTACGGAATTTACACATTGCCTTGAAGATATTTTATCTTATTTACGAATTCACCCTGAAAAACTCACTCCTGAAATTGTGACACTTTGCTTAGACTCTGCCGATCAGTTAAGAAAATGTTTTTTGAATCTTCAAAAAAATCCACAAGCTGTGACTCATTTTAATATGACAAAACTGAAAGAAGTTTCGTTAAGTTTAAATGGCAATCTTCATGGAGATTCTGATGCCTCACAAGAAAATTTAGAAAATGAAATTAAGTCGAGTGAAGACGTGAGTTTAGAAAATTCTGAATTGATGCCATCCTTAAATACTAAAGAACCTCAAAATTTTGAAAATTCTCAAGTATCAGATCTAAGTTCTAAAATTGAATCTGTCCAAGAAGTGGTTTCAAAACAATCTTTGGCATCCGAAGCTCAAGCTAGTGAAGGTGATAAATCAAATAAATCTCAAGCTAAGAATTCTCGCATTATTAAAGTCGATGCTCATAGACTTGATAATATTTTAGATATTGTTGGTGAGCTAGTTGTATTAAAAAATCAATTGCTTCACGATGATGCTTTTAGAGTTTCTGAAAGCACGCGAGCGGCCAGTGTGATAGATCAAATTGATAAAAATGTGAGAGATTTATACGATAAAACTCTTGGTATGAGAATGACTCCTCTCAAGGCACTTTTTACCAAACTACAAAGAATTGTACGTGATGTGAGTTTACAACTGGATAAATCAGTTCAATTAAAACTTCAGGGGGAAGATACTGAAGTTGAAAGAAACGTGTTTGATTTATTAAGTGATCCTTTAGTTCATATTGTACGAAATGCTTTAGATCATGGGATTGAAATTCCTGAAAAAAGAAAAGCTGCTAATAAACCAGCACAAGCCTCGCTTACAATTTTTGCTCAGCAATCTGGAGGTAAAGTTGTGATTGAAGTTATTGATGATGGGAATGGGATTGATCGCGAAAAAATCCTCAAAAAAGCCATTGAAAAAGATCTTGTCACTCCAAATATGAATGTGGCTCAAATGAGTGATGAACAGGTTTTTCAATTTTTATTTATGCCAGGATTTTCGACGGCTGAAAAAATAAGTGATTTGTCAGGTCGTGGAGTTGGTCTTGATGTGGTCAAAACTAATTTAGAAAAAATTAACGGCAAAATAGATGTGAAAAGTAAGTTAGGTCATGGAACGACTTTTAGATTAAGTCTTCCATTATCTGCGGCCATTACAGATGGCATTGTGGTTAAGATTGATTCCAATCAATATATTATACCAATCTATTCTATTCGTGAATTAGTTCAAGTGCCTGGTTCTGAAGTCACACATTTAATGAATGGTGATAAGGTCGTCAAAATAAGAGAAAACTTATTTCCAGTTTTAAATGCAGATAAAGTTCTCGGTGAAATTAAAAAGTCCTATGAGGGATACGAAACATCAATAAGTGCTCAGAGACGATCTGATAATTTAACTCTTGTAATTTTGGAAACCCTGCATGGAGTTTCTTGTTTTCCAGTGGATGAAATTTTAGGTCAAGCTCAAGTGGTGGTTAAAACAGTTCATACGGGAGCTAATATTCCTGAAGTGGGTGGAGCTGCTATTATGGGTGATGGAAGGACTGTTTTAATTCTAGATCCAACCGCAATCACGGCTAATCAAATGACTTCTTCACTTGAAAGACAGGTGGCAGCATGAGTCGTGCAAGTTTAAATTTAGATCAAGAAGTCAGTGTTTTTGATGAAGAACTCAGTAATAAGAATTTTACCTTTTTTTCAAAAAAAATGTATGAATTGGCTGGAGTTAATTTACCATTGTCGAGTAAAAATTTAGCTTTGGTTAAAAATCGTTTAGCGAGAATTTTGCGAAATCGACAGCTCTCTTCGTACGAAGAGTATTTAGTGGTTCTCAATAAAGGTGGAACTGAAGTTGTTAATGAATTTATTTCTGCCTTAACTACAAATAAAACAAATTTTTTTAGAGAAGATGCACATTTTGATTTTTTGAAAAAATATTTAAAAGGTCATTTTGAATCTAAAGAATCTCAGAGTTTACGTATCTGGTGTGCAGCATCTAGTACGGGTCAAGAACCTTACACGATTTCAATAGTGTTGAATGAATTATTAAATCCCACGCAATTGCAAAACTCTAAAATCTTAGCCACTGACATTGATTTGAAAGTATTATCGACGGCCGTTAAAGGTGTCTACGCTGAAAATCAGATGGATGGACTTACTAAAATGCAAAAGCAAAACTTTTTTCAACATAAAGAATTTAATGGGGATCACTTTTATAGAGCCAAGGATTCGATTGCTAAGTTAGTTCAGTTTGCACCTTTTAACTTAGTGAAAGATGATTACAATTTTAAAAGGGGCTTTGATGTTATTTTTTGCCGAAACGTCCTTATTTACTTTGATGAAGCCACAACAAAAAATGTGATTGAAAACTTAGCTTCAAGCTTAGTTCCAGGTGGTTATTTAATTATTGGGCACTCTGAAACTGGAAATATCAGAAGTCCACAATTGAAGTCGATGTCGAGAGCGGTTTTTCAAAAGATTTAATGTTAAGAGGAAAAAATCATGGCAAATAAAATTAGAGTGCTAGTTGTTGACGATTCTGCTGTGATCAGAAAATTGCTCACAAGAATTTTAACGACCTCTGAAATTGAAGTGGTCGGCACCGCAATTGATCCCTATCAAGCACGAGATAAATTAGTTGAGCTCAAGCCAGATGTAATGACTCTTGATATCGAAATGCCTAAAATGGATGGAATCAGTTTTTTAGAAAAAGTCATGAAGCACTTTCCGGTGCGCACATTAATTGTAAGTAGTTTGGCGAGAGAAGGATCTGAAACAGCATTAAGAGGGCTTGAAGTTGGAGCTGTTGATATCATTGAGAAGCCATCATTAGATGTCACAAATTCTATGGAAGAAATGGCCAAAGAAATCCAAGCAAGAGTTAAAGCTGTAGCACTTGCTCGGATGCCTGTCCCTGGTGATTTTATCTCTTCAAAACCACAACAAACGAGTAAAAAAAATCCACTCCCAAACTCAGCAGCTCTTCATAAAACAACTCATCAAGTGATTGCCATAGCTTCTTCTACTGGTGGAACAGAAGCGCTCAAGGTGGTTCTTAAAGAATTTCCACCGGATATTCCTGCAACAGTGATTGTTCAACATATGCCAGCTGGTTATACAGAACAGTATGCAAATAACTTAAATACTTTATTTCCCTTTGAAGTTCGAGAAGCTAAAGATGGAGATAAGTTAGTACCTGGTTTAGTGCTCATTGCTCCCGGGAATTTTCATATGGAAATTGTGAGAAGTGGTGGCTATTATTTGGTAAAAATTCATCAAGAACCTGCCATGCATGGAGTAAGACCTGCAGCAGATTATTTAATGAAAAGTGTTGCAAAATATGCTGGATCTAATGCTGTCGGAGTGGTTCTCACGGGAATGGGTAAAGACGGCGCCAGTGGTCTTTTGGAAATGAAAAAAATGGGAGCGACTACTTTTGCGCAAGATGAGGCCTCATGTGTTGTTTTTGGAATGCCTCAAGCAGCTATAAATATTGGCGCCATTGATAAAGTTTTACCGCTGAATAGAATTGGTAAATTTGTGGTCGAACAAATTAAAAAACAATCCTAACTTCTAATTTTTCAGCTTGTTCCTGCCAGAACATAAGTTCATGCGGGCTCAATAAAAAATCTTTTCTACTCAAGCGCAAAGCTTTTTCAACTCCGTCATGTGAAAGAAAGGCTTGTTGTCTTCGTGGTCCCTTTTTTCTAAAACTCTCGATTTTTTCAGCGATGTTTTTTGGGTAAGTTAGCCAGCGATAAACATCAATTTGCTCCGCTTTAAACATCCCTAACTCATCTCTCATAAATGAATTTAAACTCGGGGAAGAATTTTCTGAATTTGCGGGAATGCTGTCTTCATCATCAAACATGCTAAAGTCAAAAGGATCATCTACAAGAGCTCGGACGTAAGCTAAAATTAAAGATCCAAAAAGTTCAACCGGCTGAGACAAGTCTTCTACAAACTGAGGAATTTGATCAATGTATTGGAGAAAAATATCTTGAGCTTTTGGATTTTCAAATAATTTATGTAAAGTCGGAAGGACTTCTTTGAGAATTCCAAGATCATGAAGTTCAAGAAGAGCGCGAGAAGGATCGTGCAATCTTAAAATTTTTAAATACTCTTCTCTGCGACGAGGAAGAGCTGAAGTCGCTAAAGCAGAGGCATTGAGCTTCATGGACTCTCGGAGGCTTGGCTCAATGACAAAATTTAATTTATGAGCTAAACGAACACCACGTAATATGCGAATGGCATCTTCTTTTAAACGAGCATCTGGCTCGCCAATAATGCGAATAATTTGATTGTCTATATCCTTTAATCCATCTGCATAATCAATGAGTTGATCAGTGAGGGGGTCATAAAATAAGGCATTGATTGTAAAGTCTCTGCGAAGAGCATCTTCTTCTGGAGTGCCAAAAAAATTATCTCCCTCAGGTTGAATTTCACCTTCTTCTACATCGTCAGGGCGAATATTGCGGCGAAAAGTTGCCACTTCAAACTGGTGCTCAGCTCTTCGAACAAGAACTAATCTAAAGCGTCTTCCAATTATAAAACTGTAGGGAATTTTTCTCTTCACTTGTTGGGGAATCGCAGAAGTGGCGATATCGTAGTCTTTGGGATGGAGTCCTAAGAGAAGATCTCTGACGCAACCACCCACTAAATAGGTTTTGAAACCGCTCTTTTGGAGCTTTTCAACTATTTCCCAAGCGTTTGTATCAATCCAGTTTGCATGTAGGTGTGGTTTTTGTGTAATTCCCATTATGGCAGAATATGTCTAAAAAGATCATTCGGGTCAACGGGAAGGACGAATATGTCGTATATTGATCAGTTTAGTTATCAAATTACTGGTCCTGAGTTGGGGACTAAGTGGGTTTTTCTTCATGGATTAATGGGCTATGGAGCCAATTGGAAAAAAATAACGCTCCCCTTAGAAAAAGATGCAGAGAATCCAAGCCGGATTTTAACTTATGATCAAAGGGGTCATGGCAAATCTATGAAACCCTTGAGTGGTTTTTCTCCTGAGGACTTTGCGGATGATCTTTTTTTAATCACCCAAGATCTTGGCTGGGAAAAATTTATATTAGTAGGACATTCTATGGGGGGTCGAAATGCCATGAGTTTTGCGCATAGATTTCCACACATGGTCGAAAAACTCATTATTGAGGATATTGGCCCAGATGGCGATATTGGGGCTGTCGAGCATTTTAAAAGCTTATTGGATTTGGTGCCTGTGCCATTTGTGTCAAGAGATGAAGCAAAAAACTTTTTTATGGGAGAATTTTTACAAAAAGCAGAAGAGCAGGGTCGTGATAACCCCAATATGTTAGGACAATTCTTTTATGCGAACTTAAAAGTTGACCCTGACACGGGTTTGGTTGATTGGATTTTTTCTAAGCATGCGATCATTCAAAGTCTCATTGAAGGCCGCGTGAAACCTCGTTGGTTTGATTGGGAAAATCTCAATATGCCGACCTTGCTTGTACGAGGGGAGCGTTCCAAAGACCTTTCAGAGGATGTATTTAATGAGATGTTGAGAAGAAATAGGATGGCAAAAGGGGTTGTGGTTCCAGAATCTGGGCATTGGATCCACGCTGAAAAGCCCAAAGAGTTCCTAAAAGTGATCCTAGAGTTTAAAAATAATGCATAGAGTCTATGACTCTAGTAAGGGTTTGCTGTATATTGGGCGCTTGAGAGTTTTGACCAGATCATCAAAGCTCGAATTTAAAAAATGTTGTAATAAGATCTTAATTTAATTTTAGATAAATTGCCGAGATTTTTGTGATCAAGGTTATTTCGAACAGGAAAAGAATTTGAAGTTTTCAGAATTAATTCTCCAACCATCACTTAAGCAAAATATTGAAAAACTCCAATACAGTGAGTGCACTCCGATTCAAGCAGCCACAATGCCTTTAATTTTAGAAGGTAAGGATGTTTCAGGATTAGCACAAACTGGGACTGGTAAAACTGCCGCCTTTTTAATTCCTATGATGGACCGTATTTTAAGAGGAAAAAAAGGGGAAGCTGGTGGCTTTGCAGACTGGAAGCCTCATCATTTTATTTTGATATTAGTTCCTACTAGAGAGCTTGCAGAGCAAGTATTGCAAAATGTGACTGCATTGGGGAACTCTGAGGAATCTGAAAACCTTCTTAAAGGATGCGCTATTTACGGAGGCATGAGTTACGATAAACAAAAAGAAATGCTTCACAAAGGTGTTGAGTTTATTGTGGCCACACCGGGTAGATTGATTGATCTCTTTAAAGAAAATGTGATCGATCTTAAGCAAGTTCGTGGAGTTGTTTTTGACGAAGCCGATCGTATGTTTGATATGGGCTTCAAAGAAGACATGAAATTTATTTTGCAAAGAATTCCTCGTGAACGTCAGTTTTTATTTTTTAGTGCGACTCTTAATTTTGATGTTTTAAATACAGCTTATCAATTTGGTGCTGAACCTGTTGAAGTGGATGTGAGTCGTGATCAAGCTAAAGCTGAAAATGTAAAAGATTGTATTTTTCATATTGGACAAGATGAAAAACCAGTTCACTTGATCAGTCTTTTAAAAATTCATAAGCCGCAACAAACTATTATTTTTAGTAACTTCAAACACAGTGTAGAGAGAATTGCTCAGTTTTTAACGAGCAATGGATTTCCTGCAATGGGGATTTCAAGTTTATTAAGTCAAGCGCAACGCAATCGCGTGATTGAACAGTTTAAGGCTCAAAATGAATTAAATATTTTAGTGGCAACTGATGTTGCAGCTCGTGGTTTAGATATTAAAGGCGTTGATATGGTTGTTAATTTTGAGCTTCCTCAGGATGCTGAAAATTATGTTCATCGTATCGGAAGAACCGGCCGCGCAGGTGCCATGGGTCAGGCATTTAGTTTTGTATCAGATAAAGATGTCGAAAATCTTTCGAGAATAGAAGATTATTTGCACCACAAGTTAGATGTGCAATTTTTAGAAAACACAGATTTAGTGACAGAATATAAACCACTTAATTGGGATGTTTCATACTACCCTCAAGAAGAAAATGCTCATGGTAGTAAGCCGTCTTATAAGGGCGATGGTTCATCAAGAGGTGGGCATCAAAAATCTTCTCACTCGAAGGGTCGTCATCAACAAGGTTCTCAACGTGGGCATCATGCTGATAAGCGTGGATCAGATAAGCCACATCATGAAAAGCAAGCTCGACAAGAAGGTTCTTCAAGCTCTTCTCATCGTAAGCCGACTCATGCTAAAAATGATGAGAGAGGTTCTTCTCAACGTCATAGTTCAAATAGAAAAGCGAGTTCAAGTTCTACAGGACATCAGAAGTCCAATTCATCTCACGTTAAAGTGGGTGCAAATTCTACATCAAGCCATTCTCGTGGTTCACAATCACATTCAAAAACATCTTCTTCGCGACCTTCTCACTCTTACACAAGAGGAAAAGGAAGTAAGAAAACTGTGATTCAAAAAATCTCTGGATTTTTTAAGAAGATGTTTGCGTCTAAGTAATTTTTTTTAATGCTCTTCGCAATTTTAAATACACCTTGAAGTCTCCTACTCAAGGTGTTAGTTGCCTCCTCAATTAATCAAATTATCATGAGTAAGTTTATAAAAAAATTACTCAGCGCCCTTGAGCGGGTTAGAGGAGACAATTGAGATGAAACAGTTTTTCAAAAAAGCTTTATTAGTTGCAACAGTTTTGAGTTCTACTTCTGTATTTGCAAAAGATGATTGTGCAAAATTACCAAATCATGCAGCTCTTAAAAAAGCTCTCATTGAAGCTCGTAAAGAAGCTAATGGTGGTTTTAATCTTGAGATGTGGGGAACAATCGTAGACCGCAGCGGAACTGTTTGCCAAGTTGCTTACACTGGCGAAGCTGTTGACTCTCAATGGCCAGGAAGTCGTGTGATCTCTGCTCAAAAAGCTAATACAGCGAATGCATTTAGTTTAAAAGGTTTAGCTTTATCGACTGCTAATTTATTTTCTGCAGTTCAACCTGGTGGAAGTCTTTTTGGTCTTCAAGAAAGCAATCCTGTAGATACTAAAGTGGCTTATGCTGGTGAGAGCAATACTTTTGGAACAACAAAAGATCCAATGGTAGGAAAAAGAATTGGTGGCGTAAACGTATTTGGAGGTGGTTTGGCTCTTTACAGCTCTACTGGTGAATTAATCGGTGGACTTGGTGTGAGCGGAGACTCTTCATGTGCAGATCATAACATTGCTTGGAAAACTAGAAATGTTTTAGATCTTGATTATGTTCCAGCTGGTGTGGCTCCAACTAAAAACGATCAAATTATTTATGATATCAAAGATGGTAAGAGTGCTGCTGGTTTTGGACACCCAACTTGTGGTGGAAAAGAAGCTGACTTGCTAGTAACTTTGCCAGCAACTAAAACAGTTCATTAATTTTTAAAAAAAATTGAATGTTTGAGAAAAAGAGGATTATTTAATCCTCTTTTTTTTTACTTCCAACGGAAGGACTGAACTATTTGATTGCAGCTCTGAATAGATTGACTGAATGTTTCCATTTCATCCGTACAAGTAAAGACAACAACTTGTTTGTCTTTTTCAAAAAGAACTTGTCGCAATTGTTTTGATTTTTTTTTGTGGATTAAATCAATCACTAAACCACTAAAACCCACTTGATCAAAATTTCTAGAACCTAAAACATCAAAACCATATTGAGAATACTCTTTAACCCAAGATTTGGCATAGCCTTCTAAGTTGTATTTGGGATTCATTTTATGGCTGCGAACCGACATATAAGCTTGCTCTGAAAGTTTCTTTTTATTGCCAGATTGAGAATTTTGGTTTTTTAAATTTGGAACAAATTTATAAATATCATCCTGAGAGTGAGAGATGCTCACCCACTGAGTGCCTTCAGTTTTTAAAGTAAATAAAGAATGGTTAAAAAACTTTTGATCAGTTTTAATAAGGAGTGAAGAGCTGGTTGCAGGATGCGGAGCACTCCAAACAAGCGAATTGAATTGAATGATGAAGAGTCCTAAGAATAACGAGATTGATTTTGGAAAGCGCATAATAAGGTCCCTTCCTATAGATTAAATAAAAGCTTCGCTCTTATTTTAACTGACGAAGGACCTTGTGCTCAATCAACTAAAGTCTAGAATCTAAGACTTAAACTTTAATTGAGCTCTTTGGCTTTTTGTTGGATTTTTTTTAAAACTGAGGACGGATTTATTTTTGCCATCTCTTGTGGGTGAACAAAGAGGGTTTCTTTTAAAAGCTTATTTTTTTTATTCGTACTAATTTTAATATAGATTTTATGGTGTGTGATAGAGTGGTTGAGGTCAAAATCCTCAGGCTTGGCAGAAAGTTTTTCAGCCGTTCCAGGAAAAATATAAGTGCCTTTTAAAAAAGGCAGGTAATCGTTTTTAGTGAGTGCAAGCTTCTTATCTTTTTCAATAAGATGAACATTCCAAAGCCAAATCTCAGAACTTCTTTTTTGTTTTTTAAGTGGAAGATCTTTGACCATATTTTTTTCAAAAGCTTGGCAAGTCGCAGCCCATGGGCAGAGGGGGCAAGAAGTTTTTTGGGGAGTGCAAATCGTAGCACCTAATTCCATGAGTGCTTGATTGGTCGCTCCAGAATCTCCTCTCTGAGCTAATTCATCGGCCATAGATTGGAGGAGTTTTTTAGAAGCGGTTTCCCACCAATTAATTTTAAGTCCAAAGTATCTTGTGAGCACACGAATGACATTGCCATCAAGAACTCCCACAGGGTCATTAAAAGCAATACTGGCTACTGCGCGAGAGGTGTAGGGACCAATTCCTTTAACTTTTTCAAGTTCTATAGCTTGTTGTGGAAATCCATTTTTAGCAAAAAACTTTGCCGCTTCATGAAGATTTCTTGCGCGTGAGTAATAACCCAAACCAGCCCAATTTTCGAGGACAAGTTCAATCGGTGACTTCGCAAGTACTTTTACGTTTGGAAAGAGTTTTAAGAATTTATCAAAATAAGGAATAACAGCAACCACAGTTGTTTGTTGAAGCATCACTTCACTGAGCCAAATTTTATAAGGATCTTGATCTAATCTCCAAGGAAGGGAGCGTTTATTTTTATGATACCACTGCAAAAGTTGTTGATGAGCTTTTTTGTAAGTCGATGAGGTTATTTTTATCATAAATTGGTTTCCTTAAGGAGGGATTTATCTAAGGAAGTTATCCCTCGTCAAGACACTAAATAAGAATAAGGTTTTATTCATTGTTTAGGAACTATCTTGCTTGCCCTTGAGAAAAATTCAATTCACAATCTTAAAAAAAAGAAAGGTTGAGTCATGGATTACAAACCCTTAAGCGGAAGAGAATTTCCCCGTTATTCTGGAATCAAAACTTTTTTTAGGCTGCCTTATGTGCCTCTCCAAAGTGATTATGAAGTGGCTTTATTGGGAATTCCCTACGACGGCGGAGTTTCTTACAGGCCTGGAGCTCGCTTTGCACCCTCTAAATTAAGAGAAGTCTCTAGTTTAGGAAGAGGTTTTCACTTAGCTAAAGAAATCAATTTTTTTGAAAAAATAAAAGTCGCTGATATTGGTGATTGCCCTACAGTTCCTATAGATCAAAATCAGACTTATGAAAAAATAGAAAAATTTATCGATCAACTCACAGGTTTGAATAAAAAATTTATAGCTGTGGGAGGGGATCATTCAATCACATTGCCGATCTTAAGATCTCTCAAAAAACATTATAAAACGCCTTTAAGACTGATTCATTTTGATGCTCATTTGGATACTTATCCTGCAGCTTGGAATTGTGAGTATCACCATGGAGCTTTTTTAAGACATGCAGTGAACGAAGGTTTAGTGGATTCTTCAATGAGCTTTCAGGTGGGAATTCGTGGTCCTTTAGCAGGGGGAGAAGATTTAGATTTTGTGAATAAAGCCAATCTCAAAGCATTTACAATAGATGATGTGAGAGAAAATTCATTATCTGATTTTATCAAAATCATTAAAAACAAATTAAATGCAGCCCCTTCAACGATTCCTACTTATATCACTTTTGATATAGATTCTTTAGATCCTGCTTATGCTCCAGGAACGGGAACTCCAGTTCCAGGGGGGCTCACAAGTTATGAAGTGCAAAAAATATTAAGGGGAATGAATGTGCCCAATCTTGTTGGCGCAGATATTGTTGAAATTCTGCCAGCCAGCGATCATTCAGATATTACATCATTAATGGGAATGGATGTGATGTTTGAGATGCTCACGATGATGGCAGAAATTAAAAAATAAGTTAAAAAATAAATAAAAGATTGCGTGCTTTAGGCTACGAGCTTAAGGCCGCATTCACCGCAAAATTTTTGACCTTCTTTGATTTCTGATTGGCATTTTTTACATTTGAGTGAGCCAGCAGTGGTCGATGTGGATTTAGGTTTGGGTGGAGCTAATTCAGGTTCACTCATATCCACAAAACCCTTGTCGTTCCATTTTTCAATTTCTTTAAGAATTTTCCAAATAACAAAAATATTTTTGTACTGAGAAAGTTCAAATTGCAGAACAGATGTGCCGTCTCCATGAACCGTTCTTTTTGCAAAGACCCCTTTTTGCTCGAGGCGAGTAAAGTGATCATTGGTGAGTGCTATTCCAAATTCATTTTTAAAGCGTTCTATCGTGGCTGTTAAGTCTAGAGTGACTAATCCATAGCGATCAGTGGTCATGCCTTCAGCACAAATAAGAAGGTGTTTAATGTCTAATAAACAGGTGTCTTCCACCTTGAGAAGATCTGGTTTCATAGCTTTAAAGTAATAGTATTGAAAGTATTCAAAAAAGTTTTCAATCACTTCAATATTTTTAAAAGAAATAATTTGAGTTTCATCTGAAGAGTCTGAATGGTCTTGGCTCTTGCTTTCAATCTTGGCAAATTTGAGTTTGACCAAAAGTAGAAGAGTTTGTTCGATTCTCTTTGGTGATTCTAGAAACACTCGTTGTGCATATTGTTTGAGTTGAAGCCAGCCTATTTCATAGCTTCCTGGGGCGGACTCTTCACCTTTATGTTTGACTGTATGATATAGAGCGCCAAAAGCCTTTGAGATCTGATCGTCTGGGCAAGGTGTAGAATCCTTTTCAAGTTTCATAGTTTTAATTTCTGCTAAACTATTTTTAAGACGCTCAGAAAGTGATTTAATAATCACTTTTAAGGATTGTTGAGACTCGATTTGTTGACGTGTGAAATCGACTGGAATTTCTAGTAAGGTGACTTCGCTGGTACAGACAGCAGAGAAAGGATAATTAGCATTAGAGATAAAAGCCTGCTCACCTAGAATTTGTCCAGTTCCTAAATTAAAAAGCTCAAGATTTCTTTTTCTTGGAAGAAAGCATTGAACATTCCCTTTTTGAAGAAAAAGAATATTCTGAATTTTTTCACCCTCTTTAAAAAGAACTTCGCCTTTTTTTAAGATTTTAGGAGTTGCCATGAGCTACCTCTTTTTATGCTAGTTACGCATCAGACTTACATATTGATTTCATCTGGTGGGCGAAGTCCCTTTTTCTTGATTTTCTCTACAAGCGTCGTTCGATTGAGTCTTAATAAGAGGGCTGCTTGATTTCGATTCCATCCCGTTTTTTCAAGTGCTTTTAAGATGAGGGAGTTTTCAAAATTATCCACCGCTGTATTAAAATCAAGATTCTCTAAGTTAAAGGGAATGTTTAATGGCTGAAGAGAATTGGCTTCCACTTTATATTTTGGTGGAAGATCGCTTACTTCAATTTGACCAAAACCTTTTAAGATAGAAAGTCTTTCAACAAGATTTTCTAATTCGCGAATATTTCCTGGCCATGAATATTGGCAAAGAAGATCTAAAGCTTCTTGAGAGATTCCAGTTAATTTTTGGGTTTTATTTTTATTAAATTTTTCAATAAAATAATTGAGTAAAAGTGAAATGTCTTCAGTTCTTTCTTTAAGAGCTGGAACATTTATAGGGATGACATTGAGTCTGTAATAGAGGTCTTCTCTAAATTTTCCATTTTCAACCGCATTTTCAAGGTGAATATTAGTGGCAGCTATAACTCTTACATTAACATGAAGAGTTTTAGTGCTTCCGACTGGTTCAAAGGAACGCTCTTGAAGAACTCTTAAGATTTTAACTTGCAGGGCCGGTTCTAAATCGCCGATTTCATCTAAGAAGATAGTTCCACCATCCGCAGTTTCAAAGCGACCGATTCTATTATTTATAGCTCCGGTAAAAGCACCCTTCATGTGACCAAAAAGTTCACTCTCAAGAAGTTCTTTAGGAATAGCTCCGCAGTTAATCGCAACAAAAGGGCTTTGTGCACGAGAAGAATTAAAATGAAGCGCTTTTGCGATCAGTTCTTTTCCAGTACCACTTTCACCTGAAATAAGAACAGTGGCTTCAGAGTCGGCAACTCTTTCTACTAAATCGAGGACATTTTTTAATTGCTCGCTTTGGCCAATGATCTGATTGGTCGTGAACTTCTTTTGAAAATCATTCTGATTGCGCATGAACTTTCCTTCCTGGTTAGTTCTTTCTGGATCCCATAAATAGATGAGATCCTTTTTTTATATTAAAGTTTTTCTGACAGGTCTGTCAAAATCGCCAATGATAAAACTAAAGCGGGCATTTAAATCTAGACAGTTATCGGGTTGTGCTTTGGTCCTTATTTAACTCAATTTTTTAAGAGTCCATTGGTTGAATGGGGCTGTAGGAGAGGCTTTGAGCTCAATCAAAATTTGGTGGTCAAATAAGATCTGAGTTGCAATAGACAGTGTCAGTGGTAAAGTCTGGATTGAGTCTAGGTTTTGTTTTTTTAAATTGTCATATAATAAAGTATTTGGACTAAAAATCTCAAACCATTCTTTTGGATAGGATCCGCTATCATTAATTTCAATTTGCCAAAAATTATTTTTAGTATTTTCCTGAAAACGAATTTTGATAATTTCTTTAAATAATTTTTCATGTCTATTTTTGTCAGAATAGCTATCAATAGAAACTTGAATCATATTTTTTAGGGCTTGAACTAAGAGAGCTGGGTTGGCAAAAATTTTTAATTCAGATTTTTCAAAGTCTTTATGAATTTCAATGCCTAGAGAAAGGATTTGAATTTCAATAATTTTAAGTGCCTTTTCGAGAGATTCTTTAAGAAAGATTTCGCGCGATTCATTCTCATGGGGATTTCTAGCAAATCCCAATAGGTTTTCGATGATTTCTTTGGAGCGGAGTACGGCGGATTCCATTTCTTCAATATCTTTATAGTGAATATCAGTTTGAGGAAGATCCATTTTTATGAGTTGTAAAAAGGAGAGCATTCCTCCTAGGGGATTATTGAGTTCATGAGCAATGCTACTACCGATGGTCCCCATTTCAGCCATTTTAGTGGTTTCTAAAATCTGTTTCTCCATTTTGAGTTTTTGAGTAATATCTCGGTATAAATTGACGTAGATTTTTTTTTGAGAATCAGAAAATAATCCAGAAATATTTTGCGAGAAGACCTCAAGACTTTGATGTTCATGAGAACCCATTTTTTTAAAGCTTTTACCAAGTTGGCATTCTGTGCAAGGTTCGCTTCGATTAAATAATACTTTATAACAGATCAAGCTCTGGTGTGAAGAATCGTGCTGTTCTGAGGATTTATGCAAGGCTAAACTTTGCTTTTTGTAAGCTTCATTAAATTGAATAATTTTATAATCTTCTGAGATAAGAGCCAGAGGATCTGAGATGGAGTTAAATGTAGATTCCCATTCTTCTTTTGTGAGTTCGGTCTGCTTTTTTTTATTAAAACGGGCACTGGATAGTGAAACGGCTTCAGTGATTTGATCGAGAAATTGTTTTTCCTCAATAAGAAATTCAAACCCTTTAGGTCTTAAAAAGGTTAAATAACCTATTTGTTGTTGATCAGAGAGAAGCGATGTTTTGTAAACAGAAAAATGAGTTTGAAGCTCTTTATTTGAATTTAGTTTTTCAGCATCCCCTTGCAAGATAATTTTAACCCAACTCAATTGCAATTTAGAGCCAAGTATATGGTTGAGATGGGTTTCTATTTCAGAAATAGAAGGAGATTTAAATATAGCTTCAAGAGTTATTTTGAGGAGTTCAAGTTTTTCATTAGTGATAAATAAATTTCTTCTCACCTCAATAAGGTAAGATTGTCTTTTTTCAATTCTTAACTCTAATTCTTTGTTCAGTTGAGTGAGATGAGTATTCTGCTCCTCTAAAAGTTTTTTCCATTCTTGATTTTGTTTGTTTTGAGCAGAGGATTCTAATGCTTTAAAGAGCAATTCTTCAAATGGCTCTTTAAAAAAAGATTCCGTGAAAGCAAAGTAATTTTGAGTTCTTTGTAATTGAATTAATGAGTCTACGGGTGTGTCTAACGGCAACTCAATAATATGAAGGACTGAATCAGATTTTTGAAAAAGAGACTTATATTGGTCTGAAAAAAAACAATCTAAATTTAATGCAATAATATCATATTTATGAATCTGCTGTGACTTTAATGCCACATCAATAGAGGGAAACCATTCAAACTCTAAATGGGTGATGGGTGGTTTTTGAGGGTAAATGATCAAAATGGGAGAATTCATAAAGATCACATCACTTTCAAAATTTTTAAGAGACTTTTTTCAAATCGTGGCCAAACGAGCTTTAAATTTATGTGTTCTTGTTCTTCAATACAGATTACGGGGATTTGCTTTTCCAGCCAGCCATATTGTCCTAAACTGCCGGGAGTAGGATAGCCAATGTCTTCTTTGCTTTCATAACCACAGTGGAGTGCGATTTCATCGGCCCATGATTTTCCGGGGGCTCCTGTATAAACAATACAAGGTTCCCAAGAATGAAAATGAATAATGACTTGAGGTTTAAATTCCTCAATAGCTGAAATGATGGCCTGCGTTTCTAGCTCGCTCCCTGGGTGAGTGCCTGGAAAATATCGAGAGGCTTTACTTTCGGATGACCAATCCCGACAAGGAAAATTTCTATTCAGGTCCACACCTTGGCTATTAGTTCGTTGGTTATTTTTAAAGCCGTCTGGATTGATACAGGGAATTAAAACCCATGGATGCCAGATTGAAATCTTTTTATGGATTTCGTTGAGCTTTTTAATCAACTGTTGCGCTAATTCCACACCTTCAGGTTCGTCGCCATGTACGCCACCAATAAAGAGAATGGGGTCAGTTTTCTGATCGAGTGAGGAGTAAATAGATATAGGAGTTCCTAAACGAGTTGTTTTCCAATTTTCTTTGAAATCTATGCATAAATCCATGAAAATATTAACGTATAAAATTTTAATTTTGTCGAGAGATCTTATTCACGATATATAAAAATAGAGCGAGAAATCTAAGATTGAGGAGGTTCGAGTGTCTGAAAATAAATCAGCTAAGAATTCACAACCAGAATCCAGTAATAATGACAACACGAGTTCAGCAAAGGAACAGCCCAAAGAATCTTGGACTGTAATTATTCTAGCTGCAGGTAAAGGTACGAGAATGGCTTCTCCATTGCCAAAAGTACTCCATCCAGTTGCAGGTCGTCCGATGATTGAAAGAATCATCCAGGTTTGTAAAAAATCAGGGATTCAAGATATTCGAGTGGTCGTGGGGCATGGACTTAATTTAGTAAAATCAATTGTGGAACCCTTGGGAGTTCAAGTTCATACCCAGGTTCAACAGTTGGGAACTGCTGATGCGGTGAAGGCTTCTAATATTGAAACCATCGAAGGAAACACTCTTATAATTAATGGGGATCATCCTTTAATTCAAGAAGAAGATCTCACTGGTTTTATGAAATCTTTTGTAGATTCTAAGTCAGACTTATCCGTAGTTACAACGAAGCTAAAAAAACCAGGATCTTTTGGAAGAATCGTAAGAAGTTTAGGTCAACTCAAAGCCATAGTAGAAGCTAAAGATGCTTCTGCGGACACTTTAAAAATTAATGAAATTAACACGGGCATTTACCTTGTTCGAGGGGATGTTCTTAATGATTATCTTCCTAAAATTAGAAATAATAACTCTCAAAAAGAGTATTATTTAACGGATTTAGTTTCATTAGCCATCGAGGACCAGTTAAAAGTAACTACGATTGCCGGTAAGAGACGAGTTTCTCATGGTGTGAACAATCAAATCGAACTTTCTCAAGCGACTCGCTATATTTATCTTAAAAAAATGCGCTCTCTTTTGGAAGCGGGGGTTGTGATATTAAATCCTCATCAAACTTATATTGAAGACACAGTTAAAGTGGGTGCAGGGACTGTGATTTATCCAGGGACTTTTTTAAGAGGTCAAACTGACATTGGATCATTTTGTGTGATTGAATCAAATTGTTTTATTTCAGACAGCACCATTGAGCACAGTGTGCAAATTAAAGCGGGATCTTACATTGAAAAATCAGTTGTGAAGTCAAAAGCATCTCTTGGGCCATATGCCCGCTTAAGACCTGAGACTTATATTGGTGAAGAAGCTCACATAGGCAACTTTGTAGAACTTAAAAAAGTGATTTTTGGAGCTAAATCAAAAGCAGGTCACTTGTCTTATTTGGGTGATGCAGAAATTGGTGAAGATACAAATATTGGATGTGGGACCATCACTTGCAACTACGCCGTTGATAAGAAAAAGTACAAAACAAAAATTGGAAGCCATGTTTTTGTGGGAAGTGATTCTCAATTTGTAGCCCCTGTAGAGATAGGAGATCATGCGGTGATTGCATCAGGTTCAACCATTACAGAAAATGTTCCTGAGAGAGCCCTAGGTGTGGCTCGTGGAAAACAATATGTAAAAGAAAACTATGTCAAAAAAGAAGCTGATGTGTCTGAAGAATCCCAAGGTTAAGTTAATTTAGAATTTGATATTAAAGAGGTACTAATTATGTGCGGAATTATTGGTTACTATGGTCCTTTATCTCCTAAAGATGTGATTATTTCTGGTCTTAAAAAATTAGAGTATCGCGGTTATGACAGTGCTGGATTAGCAATTATTGATAAAGGTCATATTAGAAGAGTGAGAGCGCAAGGTAAGCTTATTGAATTAGAAAAAAAGGTTCAAGAAGAGGTTTTTACCGGACAGCTGGGAATTGGTCACACTCGTTGGGCCACTCACGGACCTCCTTCTGAGCGAAATGCTCATCCTCATCAGGTGGGTGAAATCAGTTTAGTTCATAATGGGATTATTGAAAATTATCTTGAAATTCGTGAAGAGCTTTTGGCTAAAGGTGCCACGATCACTTCTGATACAGACTCTGAATTAGTGGCACATTTGATTTCAGAAGATATTAAAAAATCTCAAAATTTGCATAAAGCCGTTGAGAATGTTTTGCAAAAAATTAGAGGGGCCTTTTCGATTGTGGTGATTTGGGAAAAAGAACCAGATCATATGATTGCCTTTAAGAATGGCCCACCAATGGTTATTGGAGTTTCAGATGAGCATGGATTAGTAGCAAGTGATGTGCAGGCTTTGCTTCAGTACACTAAAAAGTTTATTTATTTAGATGATTTTGAAGTGGCTTCAATTCGCAAAAATCAAGTAGAGGTTTTTTCTGCAAACGGCTTTCCAGTTAAAAAGAAAGTGACTGAGTTAAACTGGGATCCTGAAATGGTTGAAAAACAAGGATTCAGTCACTACATGCTCAAAGAAATTTATGAGCAACCAAGAGCCGTAGCTAATGCTATAGACCCACATATTAATATCGACACTATGACGATTCGTTTAGCGGCGTTGGGTTTTGGTATTCCACTCAATCAAAGGGAAACAATTAATATTGAAGGTGATTGGGTTCATACACAACAAACCCTTAAAAAAATTGAGCGTATTTTTATCGTAGCCTGTGGAACCAGTAACTACGCTGGGATGATGGCAAAGTACACGATTGAATCTTTAGCTCGTCTTCCTGTTGAATGTGATATTGCAAGTGAATTTAGATATCGTAATCCTGTGATTCCGCCAAACACCCTTTTAATCACGATTTCTCAAAGTGGAGAAACTGCGGATACATTAGCTGCGATTAAGCTCGCTAAAGAAAAAGGCGCGATGACTTTGAGTTTGTGTAATGTTCATAGCTCATCAATTGATCGAGAGGCTCATGGGCATTTGTACATGAATTCTGGTCCTGAGATTGGGGTTGCAAGTACGAAAGCCTTTGTAAGTAGCTTAGCGGTTTTAAACTGTTTAGCGATTGGCTTAGGAAGAATAAAAAATAATCTGACCTTAGAAGCAGAGCAAGAGTGTGTGAGAGCGATGACCAATTTGCCTTCGCAAATGGAAGTGGTGCTTGCCTATGATAAATACTTTTTAGAAGCGGCACAGGAATTAAAATCTTACAGAGGATTTTTATACATGGGGCGTGGAGTGAGTTATCCTATTGCGATGGAAGGAGCTTTGAAGCTTAAAGAACTCGCTTATATGCATGCTGAAGGATATGCTTCTGGTGAAATGAAGCATGGTCCATTAGCTTTAATTGATCATCGTATGGCTATTATTATGGTGGCTCCGACTGATGAACATTATGAAAAAACTGTGAGTAATCTTGAAGAAGCCCGCGCACGTGGTGGTGAGATTATTTCGATTGGGACTGGAGAAAACGATAAGCTTAAAACAATTTCAAAAAGATATTTGGGATTGCCAAAAGCTCATTGGATGACAAACCCTATTTTAAGTGTGGTTCCGCTTCAATTGATGGCTTTTCATTTAGCTTCTTCATTAGGTTATGATGTGGATCAACCAAGAAATTTAGCAAAAAGCGTAACAGTCGAGTAAAAATTAATTATTTATTTTAAACTCAAAAGGAAGTGGATTGAATAAGTCCACTTCCTTTTTTTTTAATTCAATTTAATTAGATAAATAAAGAGATATAATAAGTTCTTAAGATTATGTATTTGCGGTGAGGATTTCGTAGTAACCCAAGACTCTTCGGACAAAATTAAAGGCTTCTAGGCCCCTTGCAGGGCTATATTCAACTTGATTGCGGGTCTCATCATCTTCAATAAGTGGGAGAAGTTTTTCTATGGATTCCCAGCTCCAAGGGTTGAGATTTTTTTTAATAGCAATGCTTTGAAGATCTTTAATGTGTGCGGGACCTAAATTATAAGATGCCAGCGCAAAAGCGAGTTTTTCTCTAAAATTTAAATCTTCAGGTAAATTATTAAGAAGAGTTTTAATATATCGAGCACCGCCCTCAATGCTTTGATGGGGATCTTTGCGATCTTTAATACCCATGAACTCTGCAGTGTGAGTGGTCAGCTGCATCAGTCCACGCACGCCGGTCTTGCTTTCGGCATCGAGCTTCCAATGTGACTCTTGAAAGCCAACAGCTGCCACTAGCTGCCATTCTAAATCATTATCTGCTGCTGCTTTTTTAAAAAATGAGAGATATTGAGGGAGCACTTTTTTGATTTTATTTGAAAAAAATTTTACATCTTTTTGGTTTAAAGCCAGAAGGTGATATTTGTATCTCTTTAAAGTAGATTGAAGTTCTCCATTATGAATGATCTTTTGATGCCAATAATCGAGTGCTTTTTTAAGATCTGGATTGTTACTATTTAAAACCCATTGAAATGTAAAATAAGAAGGTAAATCAAGACTGTGTTCAATATTTGGAAATTGTCGAAGATTAAAAAGTCCTTCCCATTTTTCAGTGACAACACAGGATGCTTTTTTATTTTCAATTTTTAAAAAATTCTCGAGATTTTTTTCGCTCGGAATGAATTCAAATTCAATTTTTGGAGAAATTTTTTCAATTTGATTAAACAGAGGATTCTTTCTATCTCTGTAGGGAACTAAAACAAGATGTTCATTTAAATCTTCAAATTTTTCGATATGAAGGGATCTTTGACAAAATAAACTCAGGGAAGACTCTTCATAACTAGGACCAAATTGAAAGCTTGCAGAATCAAAGGGGGGTCTTCTGAGTCTGGCTGCGCCCAAGTCTGCCTCCCCTTTTTTGATTTTATCAAAGAGCGCCATTTCGGAACTGACTTTTTGAGTTTTAATTTTAAGATTAAACTCATGAGCAAAAGAAGAGAGTAAATCCTGATCAATCGTATTTAAGGGTTTATCTAAAATAAGGACTTTGATTTCTTTTTGTTGAAGGGAGGCCATGACTTCTTGATGAACTTTATCTGACCAATAAAAAGACTCTCCACAACCATTTACGGTTAGGAATACAAAAGCTAAGAATAATTGTTTAAGTCTTAAGTTCTTCACAGCTCGCGAGTTATTCTGAGGACCAAACTCGAAGCAAGCTGCGATGCAAAAGATGATGGGCGTTAAAATCCTCAACTCTTTTATAATTGAGGATTTCAGATTCTATGAAAAAATTTTAATTTTTTTCAGAATTTGAAGAAGGGCTAGGCAGACTTCCCTTAGGCTCAACTCCTGTTTGGAAAAGCCATTCTCTAAAAGCCGTTTGTGCTTTTTCAACTTGTTGAGCTTTTTTTATTTTTTTATCTCGAATGGTTTCTCCAAGAGGAGGGAGTAAACCAAAATTAATATTTGTAGGTTGAAAGTGAGCAGCGCGTGTTGGATCAGTGATGGCTTCTAATAAAGATCCCAAAGCACTCTCGCGAGGTGGAGGATTGAAAGAAAGATCTTTAAGCTTGCGATCTAAATATTGAGCCACTAACAGACCCATGCAAGTGGATTCAAAATATCCCTCCACTCCAGTGATTTGACCTGCAAAAAATAAATAAGGATCCTTTTTACTTGAGAGATCTTTATTGAGTACTGATGGTGAATTGATAAAAAGATTTCTGTGAATGCTTCCTAATTTTAAAAACTCGGCATTTTCTAATCCAGGAATCATTCTAAACACACGAATCTGTTCTGAGTAAGTCATGCGCGTTTGAAATCCCACCATGTTGTAAGCAGTGCCTTCTTTGTTATCTTGTCTTAATTGCACGGTTGCAAAAGCATATCGACCGGTACGTGGATTAGTGAGACCCACAGGTTTCATGGGGCCAAAGCGAAGAGTTTGTGGTCCTCTGTCCACCATGACTTCAATAGGCATACAGCCTTCAAAAAATTCAGTCTTATCAAAATCTTTAGGCTCAATTTTTTGTGCCTTTTGTATTTCTTCAATCAGTTTAAAATACTCTTCTTTATTTAATGGGCAATTGTAGTAATCAGCAGTGCCTTTATCGTATCTGTCTGCTTTCCATGCGATGTCTGTATTGATGGAATCTGTATCAATGATTGGCGCAATAGCATCAAAGAAATAACAAAAATCAGAACCAAAGTGATTTTTTAAATCATCACTTAATGAGTCATGAGTGAGTGGGCCGGTAGCAACAACTGCTGGACGAGGAACATCTTTTAAAGATTGAATCAGCTTATTAATCACTTTAATGCGTGGATGAGATTTGATTTTTTCTGAAACTAACTGTGAAAACAATTCTCGGTCCACACCCAAAGCTTGTCCTGCAGGCACTTGTGCTTGAAATCCCATTTGCAAGATTAAAGAGGATAATTGAAAAGCTTCCCATTTTAATTGATGAGGTGCAGAGCCTTCTGACAAACTTCCAAAGGAGTTGCTGCAAACGATCTCCGCTAATTTATCAGTACGGTGCGCAGGAGTTTGGGTTTCACTTCTCATTTCATAGAGATGGACAAAATAACCTTTTTCAGCAAGTTGCCAAGCGCATTCGGAACCCGCTAAACCACCGCCAATGACTGAAACTATAATATTGTTATTTGCATCTTTTAAAAAAACCATGATAAACCTCAAGACCTATGAGCCACGACGAGTTTGACCCATTCCAACGACCTAAAAATAAAAAAAATCTTTCATTGAGCTCAGAGGTCTTACAAAGTCTTTTTGAAAATGGCAAGACTTCGCTTTCTCATCAGTTTTTACGATGGAAACTCTGGGCAAAATGGAGTGACGTTACCGGGAAAACCATCGCCGAAAATACTGAGCCTGTGGGGTATTCGCGTGGAGTTCTCTATATTTGGGTCAGAAGTTCAACTTTAATGCATCATCTGCAGTTTATTAAAGATAATATCAAGGTCAAAGTGAACGAGTTTGCGGGTTTCAACTACATCTATGAGGTGCGCTTTACGCTGGATCGTCGAAGTGTTCCAGCTGGGGAGCAACAACAGAGCCTCAAAGAGGCGGTTTCTAAAATTGCTCCGGCCAATGAAGATAATTTTTAATCTATTTAGCTTGAGACTGTAGGGTCTCTTGAATCAGAGATTTCATATATTTTTTGCGAGGACTTGTTCCTACTAGGGCTTTTAATTGTTCGTGCAAGCTAGGGTCATTAATGAGGGCGCCTAAAGTGCCTTCACCTGTATCAATTTTAGTGAGAATATTTTCGATTTTTTTAAGTGAATTTTTAAGCTCATGACCATTTTGATTTTTGAGATCAGCAATGAGTACCTTGGCATCTTTTGAAATATCATTCAGATTTTCTGTGGCACTCACAAGATGGTTTAAGATTTTCTCAGGTTTGTTGCCATTATTCATAGTTTGTAAAAGGATTCTGACCTCTTTGATGATTTCAAAGACTTGTCCAGCTTCACTGCCTCTTTCAGAAATAACACCCATAATGTCTGAAGAAACAGCATTGGGTAAAAGTGAGTCGGGTGCTAAAACATTGTTTTTGCGATCGCCAGGTTTAATGTAAACAAACTTATCTCCGAGAGCTCCTTGAGTTCTGATTTCAACAGTAGAACCTTCTGTGACTTTATTTTGAAATTGAGCATCCACCAGAAGTTCTAAATCTAATTTATTTTCAGTGTCTAAAAAATCAACGGTAGAGACATTGCCAACAACAACTCCACCTAAACTCACAACAGCACCTGGATAAACTCCTTGTGAAGAATCTAAGTAAACATGAAAAGAAATAAATTTTTTAAATATGCTCTTAGCTCCACCCAGCATAAAGATACTTGTTAAGATGGCAATTAATCCGAGGGTCACAAAAAGGCCAACTTTTTTAGTGTTTTGTGCTTTTGATTCCATGTTGTACCTTCTCCTTTATGCAATTTCGCCTTGAATGAATTGTGAAATAAGTCCCTGATCTTGTTTTTGAATTTCAGCAACAGAACATTGGGAGATCACACGCCCTTTCATGATCATGGCAATCCGATCACAAACGGCTAATGCACTCGACATATCATGAGTCACCAAAATAGAAGTGACGCCCTTTTTTTTAAGTCTTAAAATCATTTCATTAATTTTTTTAGTATTAAAAGGGTCTAATCCAGCAGTGGGTTCATCATAAAGTACAATTTCAGGATTCATAATGATGGCTCTTGCAAGACCCACTCTTTTTTGCATCCCTCCTGATAAGTGAGAAGGATAAAGAGTTTCGTTACCGGCCAAACCAAATTCTTCAAGAACACCAAGAATTTTTTCGCGAATTTCATTTTCTGTCATTTTGGTATGTTCTCTGAGTGGGTAAGCTAAGTTTTCATAAACGCTCATCGAATCAAATAGAGCGCCACCTTGAAAAACATAAGCGACCTTTTTTCTTAATTCCACAAACTGTTTTTCAGAAAAGTGAGTGATATTTTTAGTATTAATGATGATTTGTCCTGAGTCTGCTTTTTCAAGCCCAATGAGGCTTCTGAGAATAACACTTTTGCCGGCCCCAGAGCCACCAATAAGACCTAGACACTCACCCTTAGTTACAGTGAATGAAATATCACTATGAACCACTTTAGATTCGAAGGCTTTTTTAAAATTTAAAACTTGAATAAGATTTTTCATTTTAAATCCACTTTTCAATAATCCAAAAGAGTTTTGTAATAAAAAAATCTCCAACAAAAATCAAAATTGAGGAGGTCACTACAGCTTTTGTTGTAGTGAGTCCTACGCCCCGAGTTCCCCCAGAAACATTGAGTCCATAATAACAACTAGGAACCGAAATAAAAAAAGCAAAGAAAAAAGATTTTCCAAGACCAGTAATATAATCTTTTAATTTAAGGGTCATCAGAACTTTTTCTAAGTAAAAATGAGGATCTAAATTAAGCTCTGTAGAACCAATAAGAATCCCACCTGCGATTCCAACGATATTAGCAAATGAAATGAGAATGGGAACTGTAATCAAGCAAGCTAAGACTCTAGGAATCACTATTTTTTTTATCGGCGAAGTTCCCAGAGCACGAATAGCATCTATTTGTTGAGTTACGACCATGGATCCAATTTCAGAGGCAAATCCAGCTCCCACACGAGCCGCTAACATCAAAGCTGTAAATACAGGGCCTAATTCTCTGAGGATGGAGAGTGATACTATTTTGGGAACATAGAGTTGACCTCCAAATTTAGCTAAACTTAGACCAAATTGAAGAGTCATCACCATTCCTATTGAAAAGGCTGTGATAAAAATTAATGGAAAAGATCTAATCCCTGTTTGGTAAATTTGCTCAATCACTAAGGAGTGATAGTGAGGTTTTCTAAAAACTTCTTGAAAAATATTTTTTATAAGTAAAGAGATACCACCCATAAAATTGAGGAGCTTATGCCACATTTTAATTAAGGGATTGGCGAGAGTTTCCATCAGGGTGCTCTAAAATGAGAGATAAATTGCGTAAAATGATTTTTTTCTGAAGTGAGTTTACTGAGAATTCCTACATAAGTGAGTGTATAGCTACAACCATTTTTGTTAAAGCTCAGTGTTTGAATGCCAATGAGAACACCATCCACCGTGCCTTTTGCTTCTGTCATCAGAGCATCGCGGCCATTGAAGTTTTCTTTACTGCGAGAAATTATTTCTGGATGAGAGAGAACAGATAGAGAATCACTTTCAAGAGTCTCTAATTTTTTATCTAAGCCAGTGCTGCATTCTGCAAAAAAGCTGATGGAATTACCTGTCGATTTGCTAATCCAGAGATTGTCTCCGGAATCTGTTTTTCCTAAAGAAAATGGATTTGAAGGTGCAGAGTAAATAACACCTTTAGGTTTAGTCACTTTATCATTGCCAATACTCAATGAAACACAACCTGAGAGTAGGATTGGAATCATGATCAATGTAATGAAGGAGAAAATAATGTTCATAAAACCCTTAGTTTTTTTTAAAAAAATAACTTAATAAGGTATCGGTTGTTGCGTATAAAACTCGAGAACTGATTAGAATTCCTAGACTTATTCCCAGTAGTATAATTGAAAGTCTATGTCATTTTTTTGTCAAAATAAAATTTTAAAGTTTAAAAAAAAAATTAAGAGGGGCCTAAATTTTATCTGAGTCTGTGAATAAGACTAAGATCTGTATGGCACTTATTGTGCTTATAGGTTTAACAGGAAGGTTTACAGGAGGATTTTTTGTACTCTTCAAAGTTTTTTTATTTTCTATTTATTTTCTTTTTGAGCTTCAAAGTTTCAGCTAATGGAGTTGATGGTCAAATTGTATTTTCAGGAGATGCTGTTCACTTAGAATTTCAGGGAAGAGAGCAATGGAATTATCAGTTAGATCCTGTTGATAAAACTAGTAAAGCTGCAAAAAGTAATTCAAAAAAAATAAATTTAGTGATTGAACCTTTTTCAGAAGAATTAGTTAAAGAATTAGGATCTTTTAAGTCAGACATTATTAAAAAAATTAATGTTGATAAAGCTGGTCCAGATAATCGTTATAGTGTGACATTTGATTTAGCTGAAAATGTAGAAAGCTTTGATTATTTAACGGATCAGCCCTCGCGTTTGATTATAGATTTTTACCGCAAACATGCCAAAGTTCAAAAACCTAAAACGCCAGAAAAAATAAATGAATTTGCTGATGAGGTGCCACCTAAAGCAAATAGAAAGCCTGCTACTTCAGATATTTTAGTGGTCGCAAAAGATGCTAAAATTGAGAATGAATTTAAGTCTGACAAAGAAGTGGTTTCAGAAGTCGACATTCCAGATCCAAAGAACGAAAAAAATGCAGAAGCGAGTGCTAAAAAAAGAGGAATCTTTGATGGGGGAGACCCAAATTTTGAAAGATTCTCGATGAAAGATTTTGAAATTAAAGAATCTGCCATCTTAGCAGCGTTAGAAAATATTTATATTGATTATCCAATGTTAAGAATTGAAATGAGTTATCTTCATGATATTCTCCAACATCCACCTGTCTATAAAATCGAGCCTGTTGACAATCAAGAAAATAAGGAAGCTCGCCTATTATTAACTTTATTCAATAAAAGAAGATATGCAGTTTATTTAAAAACTCTAAAATGGTTTTTAGAGAAATACCCTAAATCAGAATATCTTGAAATGATTAGCTTTATGTCAGCAGATGTTCATTTTAATCAGTACCTAGAACAAAAAAATCAAATTGATTTTGATATTGCAATGTTAAGATATGGTGAGGCCCTTGATAAGTTTCCAAAAAGTAAACTTGCGGAACGTACTTGGTTGTTGATGGGTTTTGCAAAATTAGATTCTGGGGATGCTCTTGGAACTTTGAGTTTGTTTCAAAAATATTTAACAGTTCTGCCAAATTCTCCCAATAGAGATATTGCTCAGTTTGCTCTTGAAACAGCTTACTTAAAGTTAAAAAAATACAGTGAGGCCTACGCAATAGCTGATAAATTAGAAAAAGAAGGGGTGTCTCCTAAAGCCCGCTACGATGCGGCCTTTTCAAAAGGAGATATTTTTCTTCAAAAAGCAAATATGCCGAATGCTGAGCAAAATTCTGATGAAAATTATATTCGTGCTAATGATGAATATGTGAGAGCTCTCAAAAAATATCCAGATCAAAGTGGAAATTATCCCAACGCTTGGTACAACCAAGCTGAAGCTCAATTCGGTATCAAAAAATATAAAAAAGCCCTAGATATACATAGTGAATTCTTAAAAAAATTCCCATCGCATTCTTATGCAGGTTACTCAATGACCAGAATTGGTGAGATTTTAGAAATTCTTGGAGCCGATGAATCTCGAATTATGGGTGCTTATCTGGAAACATTTTTCAGATATGGAGATAAGCCAGGGGCCTTGGTGGCTCGAGTGAGACTCGTCAATCGTAAGATGAAGGACATGAAAGATAAAGAGGTTGAGCCAGCAATTGCTGAGATTCTTAAGCTGACAGAAAAATCTGAGCTCGCTAAAATTAATCAATTTGTGACTATCTTAATATCAGATGGATATGCACAAAGAAAAAATTATGACAAGTCTATCGATTTGCTTTCTATATTTTATCAAAACAATCCCACCACATCAGATAAAAAATTGATTCGTTCAAGAATTGTAAGAAATGTAAATGCCATGTTTAAAAATGAGGTTGAAGAAGGAAACTTTATCAAAGCCCTGCAAACTCATGGTAAATACTCAAAGAGTGCTTGGATGAGTGGATCAAATCGCCTAGATACTCAATATTATCTTGCGCGCAGTTACGAACTTGCAGGTGTCCCAAAAGAAGCTGAAGTTTTATATCGTGAAACACTCAACAAAATATACTCACTCAAAGGAACTCCTGAACTTAAAAAAAGAGCGATCCTTGAATCTCTTCCAACAGAAGATCATTTAAATTTAAGGCTCTCAAGTATTTCGATTGGTCTTAAAAAATATGCGCAAGCTTATGAGTATTTAAAAAGTATTAAAAAACCAGATGCACTGAAAGAAAAAGAACAAATTGAAAGAATTCAATTAGCAGCCTTTTTAATGGATCAAAAAGGGGATTCAGAATCAGCGATTAGATATTTAACCGAACTTTTAAACGTTTGGAGAGGGATGCCGCTCTTGATGGCAGAGCCTTACTTAGATTTAGCTCAAATGGAAATGAAGCTTGATAAAAAAGAAGATGCGGCTCTGTCTCTCGAAAAAGTCCGCACACTCATGAAAGAGTCTGGTAAAGTAGATCCCCTGACTCATCAAAGATCGTTAGAGCTTTTAGGTCAGATTCGTTATGATCAAAAAGAAATTCCTAAGTGCATAGACGTATATTCTGAGTTGCTCAGTTCCTATGAAACTAAAAAGAAAATGCCTTCTATTCGATACCGTCTCGGAAAAATTCAATTTGATCAAGGTGATTTGCAAAAAGCAGCGGCTACTTGGGATGAATTAAAAAAAGAAGAAAATATTTTTTGGTATAACCTCGCTCAAGAGAATCTCAAAGGTTCTCAATGGGAAGGGGAATATAAAAAATATATGAAACGAATACCGGCAATGTCTCGATAGGAGGATAGCATGAGTAATTTATTTGATAAAACCACCGACGCCTTAGGAACCTCAATGAGTATGAGGCTCTTGAAACACAATTTAACGTCTTCAAATATAGCGAATGCTGAGACACCTGGTTATCATGCTAAAAAAATTGATTTTGAAGAGGCACTTTCACGTGCTTTAGATATTGATGGAATGAGAAGTATGACCACTTCAAGTGGTGAGCACTTTTCAGTTGGTGGTGGATCTATGTCTAAAGTAAAACCACAAATTTATGAAAATCCAGATGGTGCGATAAATAATGATGGCAACACGGTAGATTTAGAAAAAGAAATGTCGACTCTGTCGGAGAACGCTGTTCTTTACAAAGCAGCCTTAACTCTTATTAATAAAAAATTAGCAGCCATTAAGTATGCTGCAAGTGAAGGGAGATAATCATGTCTGACCTTTTATCTGGTTTTAGAGTGAGTAGCAGCGGGATGGCTGCCCAAAGAACTCGAATGAATACAATTTCGAGTAATATTGCAAATATTAATACAACGAGAACTCCTGAAGGGGGTCCTTATCGCAAAAAGGATGTAGTTTTTGAGTCTCTTCCCGAGACAAAAAATTTTGGTGAGATATTAGGAGTGAATTCTCCAGGTTCTGAAGTTCAAAGAGTCCAGGTGACAGATATTATTTCTGATACCAAAGCCCCCCTTTTAAAATATGAACCAGATCATCCAGATGCTAATGAAGAAGGCTACGTAGCCTACCCTAATATTAACCTCATGGAAGAAATGACCAATATGATTCAAGCTACAAGGGGTTATGAAGCTAACGTCAGTGCCATGCAAGCTGCAAAAGATATGGCATTGAGTTCTCTTGAAATTGGCAGATAGATCTCAAAAAGAGCCAATAGTATAGAAATTTAAGAGAGTGATTAAAGGTTGTAGAAATGCCCCCAAAGAGAGAGTTAAAATAAATTAACTCACTTACTTTTTACGAAGGGAATTGTTTTTCGATGGATGGATTTACAGTTTCAAATTCAGTGAAGTTTTTAGAAGGTGGACGCATAGAAGGTGCGTCTGGCCGCAATCCCGTAGAGACTGAAGGTTTAAACTCCTCGGGTAAGAGTTTTTCTGACACGCTTCAGGATGCGATACAATCAGTGAATCAATTGCAAGTGCAGTCAGATAAGTCAATTCAAAATTTAGCTTCAGGCAAAACAGATAATATCGCTGAAGTGATGATTGCAGCTGAAAAAGCAGATATCGCTTTAAAAGTCATGGTTCAGGTAAGAAATAAAATGATCGATGCTTATCAAGATATCATGAAAATGCAGGTTTAGTTTTAAGGATTCGGGAGGATTCGATTGGGAAAGTTATTTTCAACGCTGTTTGCGCAGTTTAAAGAATTTTACAGAAGCTTAGGACCGGCAAAAAAGCTGTCTATCATTGCAGTTTTTGTGATCATGCTCGTGACATTTTCGATTTTAACGATGATGGTCTCTGGTAAAGATTATGTGACTCTTTTAACTAATATTCCAAATGAGCAATTGACATCAATCATTGAAAAGTTGAATCAAAAAAATATTCCTTTTCAATTAAGAGATGATGCTAAAACCGTAGCAGTTCCTAAAGAACTACTTCATACCACTCAGATGAATTTAATGTCTGAAATCGGTTCTCCTAGAATGGGAAGTATAGGTTTAGAACTTTTTGATAAGCAAGATTTTGGAACCAACTCGTACGCTCAAAAAATTAACTATCAAAGAGCTCTTCAAGGTGAGTTGATGAGATCTATCAACACTCTTTCATCTGTTAAACAATCAAAAGTTATTTTGGCTCTTCCTGTAAAGAAAACTTTTATGGAAGAAGGTGGAAAAGCTTCTGCCTCTGTTGTGTTAGAACTTTACCCTGGAAAAAATTTAAGTTCAGATCAAATTAGAGGTATTCGTTATTTAGTTTCTAGTGCTGTTGAAGGCTTGGATCCTGATAAAGTCAGTGTTGTAGATGATAGAGGAAAGATGCTGACTAAATCTTCGGATGCATCGACTTCTGCGACATCAGAAATTTTAGAACTCAAATCTACAATTGAAAAAGATTTTGAGGAGAGAATTGAGTCTATTCTCTCTAAGGCTGTGGGGCAGGCTAAGGTTATTGCTCGAGTGGAAGCTTCTTTAAATGGTCGTACAATTCAATCTGTTGAAGAAAGTTACGATCCTGAAAAAACAGCCATTAAATCTCAACAAAGTGAAGAGGAAGCCATGGATGGGTCTCGTACCAATCCAGCGGGTGTTCCGGGTTCTCGTTCCAATCTACCTGGAGCAGAAGATGCGGGACAAGTAGGATTTAAACAAGACGTTAAAAAAGAGATTAAAACGACTAATTATGAAGTTCCAAAAACAATTAAAAATATCAAAGAAGGCGCTGGAAATATTGAGCGTCTTTCTGTGGCAGTATTAGTTGATGGAACAACCAGTTCAAAAACAAAAGAAGATGGAACTCTTGATATTAAATGGAACGAACGGACTCCTGAAGAACTGAAAAAATATGAAGCTCTAGTAAAAAGCGCTATCGGATTTAATCAACAAAGAGGCGACAGTGTTAAGATTGAGAACATACAATTTATTGCAGAGGATTTTTCTGAAGCAGATAGATTGTTAACGTCACTAGAAAGAAGAAAACTTATTCACGCTCTCTTTAAGTGGGCGTTGTTAGGTTTTGGATTAGCTTTATTCTTCTTCGTTGTGGTGCGACCTTTCATGCAATGGATTACGGACAGTTTTCAAGATTCAGTGGAAGATATGTTACCACGAACTATTGAAGAGCTTGAAGAATTACAAACCGTTGATAATAGTTTACCTGGTATGACCACCGCCTTACCTGTGCTGGCAGAATCTGTGGATCCAGATAAGGCTGAGAGCGAACTTCTTAAAGATCGTATTATGGCAATTATGTCACAAAACGAAGAAAAAGCCGCCAATGCATTTGGTTTATGGCTTGTAAGAAAGGATGGCTAGAGTATGAAAGTATACAAACCTGATACTGTTGAGTTTGATAACTTAAAAGGCTTTGAAAAAGCAGCTATTCTTATTAATTACATCGGAAAAGATGCTGTAAAAATTTTAGTAAAAAGAATGGATGATGGCGATATTCGTAAGCTCATTAATGTGATGGGACGATACAGAATTGTTCCTGTTCATATTACTAAAAAAGTTCTTGAAGAATATTACGAGATGATCTCAGAAGCCCAAGAATATATTTTTTCTGAAAGCGTGTCTTCAAAAGAAAGCATCGTAGAAGCCATTGGTGAAGAAAGAGCGCGTGGAATCTTAGGTGGCCTGAACGTTGTCACAGGATCTGGAAGAGCATTAGAATCCTTAGAGATGGTCGATGCAAAATCTCTAGCTTCTTTTTTGGTAAACGAGCATCCACAAACAGTAGCAGTAATTATTTCTCATTTAGAGTCTGAGAAAAAAGGCGAAGTTCTTAAAAGACTTCCAGAAAGTCTTCAAGCTGAAGTGGTTCTTAGAATTGCCAATTTGGATCATGTAGCTCCAGAACTTATTTCTGAAATTGATCGCGTGTTAAAAGCTGAGCTAGCTTCTATGAGTACCGTTGAACAAGCGGCTCTTGGGGGAGTTCAACCAGTTGCTGATATGCTTAACGTGATGGATAAAACGACTGAGACTTCTATTATGTCTCGATTGGAAGAAAAAGATCCTCTTCTTGCAGAAGAGATTCGTAAGTTGATGTTCGTATTTGATGATATCTCTAAAGTGGACGATAAGGGTATTCAAGTTCTTCTTAAAGAAGTTCCAAATGATAAACTTATCTTGGCTCTTAAAACTTCTAGCGATGATATTAAAAATAAAATCTTTAAAAATATCTCAGCTCGTGCTGCTGAAATGTTAAAAGCAGATTTGGGTAATATGGGGCCTTCAAGGCTTTCGGATGTTGAAGGTGCACAACAAGAGATAGTAACAATAGCACGTAGATTAGAGGCTGAAGGTAAGATCCTCATTGCTCGTGGTGGTTCGGAGGATGCACTTGTTTAGAGAAATCATTAAAAGCGAATTGGCGACGAATAGAGTTTTGGATTTTATACCTCCACGTATTGATTTGGGTGCTCCGGTGGAGGCTTTGGATTTTATTAAAATTCAAAACAATCAAAAAAATGATTTTGCGATGAATGATTCAGTGAAAGTGCAAACTGGAATTGATAAAATTGAAGAACGAAATATTGAAAATAAAATTGAGAAAAAAGTATTAGAAAAACTTCACGAAGTTCAAGAGAACGCCTATCAAGAAGCTTATCAATTAGGTTTAGAAGAAGGGCGAGAAGAAGCTTTTAATAAAAACACTCAAGAGATCAACGAAAAATTAGATGCTTTAGAGGTTCTCTTTGCGAGCATTCAAAATTTAAAAATGGAACTTATTTCAAATCATGAAACTTATTTTATGAAGCTCTTGTTTCATATGGCTTCGCGTTTGGCTCACAAAGAGCTTAAAGAAAATCCAGAAGTGCTCTTAGAAATTCTGAGAGATGTTTCATCACGCTTACAAAGTGAACAAGAAGTTGTAGTGAGAGTGGCGCCGGCACAATTTGAATTTATTGAAAATCTTAAAAATGAAACTAAAAGAGAGTTGCAGTTTTTAAAAAATATGAAGTTTGATCCTTCAGAAGATGTCAATCCTGGGGGCTGCATTATAGAAACAAACTACGGTCAAATTGATGCGCGAGTTGAAGAGCGAGTGGATAAATTATGGCAATCTATTTATGAAGCCATTCCAAAATCTTCAGACAAAGTGGCCAGCTAATTTTTTAAAAAAAAGAATAGGTAAATTGCTTGGAAAACGAACTCAATCTCAAAAAATACGATGACATCATCAGCAGTGTTCACTTAACAAAAGATAGTGGCAAAGTCACTGAAGTCAGCGGCATGATATTAAAAGGGTATTTTCCAGGAGCAAGTTTAGGCAGTGTGGTAGAGATTTTTCCGCAGGGAGTAGAAAGATCTTTTTTTGCCGAAGTTGTAGGTTTTAAAGATCAAAGTGTTTTAATGATGCCACTGAGTGAAATTCGCGGCGTAGCCATGGGTGCAAAAATAGTTTTAGTCAAACAACATGCTTCTGTTCGAGTGTCTGATCAACTTCTTGGGCGAGTGGTTGATGGATTAGGGAATCCCTTAGATGACGGACCAGAAGTCGAACTTTTTCAAGAAATTCCAATTTATAATGAAGTGAGAAATCCTCTTGGCAGAAGACCCATCAGAGAACCTCTTGATTTAGGGATTCGTGCTATTAACAGCACTCTCACTGTTGGCCGTGGACAACGTGTGGGTATTATGGCGGGTTCCGGTGTGGGCAAGTCGGTTCTTTTAGGGATGATGGCTCGTTACACGAATGCAGACGTTAATGTGATTGCGCTCATAGGAGAGCGGGGTCGTGAGGTTCGTGAGTTTATTGAAAACGATTTAGGCGTAGAAGGAATGAAGCGCACAGTGATTGTGGTTGTGACGAGTGATCAAAGTCCTCTCTTAAGAATGAGAGGAGCCTTTGTGGCAACCGCATTAGCGGAGCATTTTTCATCTGAAGGAAAAAGCGTTTTATTGATGATGGATTCAGTCACTCGTTTTGCGATGGCTCAAAGAGAAATTGGATTATCTGCAGGAGAGCCACCAGCCTCTAAAGGTTACACTCCAAGTGTGTTTTCGTTACTTCCTAAACTTTTAGAGCGCGCAGGATCCTTTGAAAATGAAGGTAGTATTACTGGATTGTACACCGTCTTAGTGGATGGGGATGATATGAATGAGCCTATTGCCGATGCGGTTCGTTCGATAGTGGATGGACATATTGTATTATCAAGATCACTGGCACAAAAAGGGCACTTTCCGGCGATTGATATTTTACAAAGTTCTTCGCGGGTAATGAGAGCCGTCTCGCAACCTGAGCATGTGAAATTAGCGCAAAAATTAAGAGAAAATTTAGCCATCTATAAAGAGGCTGAAGATTTAATTAATATCGGCGCGTATAAACCAGGATCTAATCCAAGAATTGATACGGCTGTAAAAGTGATTGATGGAATCAATAATTTTTTAAGACAAAAAGTTGAAGAACCAACCAATTTTACGAATACTTTAAGGCAACTCCAAGGTCTTTTAATGAACGTATAAATGTTTGAGATCATTTAAAATCTCATAAACTGGAGATCTTTTTTGAAATTTAAATTTAATCTTCAAAAAGTATTAGAGCACCGAAAAACTCTTGAAAATCTGGCACAAAAGATTTTTCAAGAAGCCACCTATAATTTAAATGTTGAAGTTGAAAAATTAAGAACAATGGAACATGAACTTCATGAATCTTTTTTTAGAAATCAAGAGTATATAGAACAGGGCGGGTCGCAAGCCCCAGCCTGGCAACAGGTCCATGAATTTAAATTAGGCCAGGAAATTAAAATAGCCAGACAAAAAGAAGTGATCCAAAAACATTTGCAAATTGTAGAGCAAAAAAGACAAGACCTTATGGCTACGACTAAAGAATATAAAATTATTGAAAAACTAAAAGAGAAAAAACAAAAAGAATTTATAGAAGAAATGAATTACCTCGAGCAAAAAGAACTCGATGAGATGACTATTATGAGATACAAAAAAAACTCAACTTAAATAGGGGAAGTTTGAGATTCAAATTAGACCCAAGAAGAGTCGAGAATTTTTAGGAAGTTTTGCTAAATATTTTGAACCAGGTTATTCTAAAGCAAGATTGATTACTCAATCTTATGAAAATGATGAAGGATTCATCATAAAAAAAAGGAGTGCTAAGGATGGCTAATAATTACGATCAATTCTTTAAGAATGCTCGTAAAGCTTCTTCCCAAGCGGGAGAGAGGATGCTCCATTCTAATCATTCACAAGCTGAACTGCTTCAAGAAATTGAAAAAGAAATCAAACTCAACAGTCAAAAACTTATTACAAAAAAGAATAAAAATTTAGTTCCGTTGAAACTTATTTTTAGCACTGTTGTTGGAACAATTGTGACCGTTGTTGCTTTAAAATATATTGATCAGATTGAAGGTTATTTAACTAAAATTGAAATTTCAATTTTAGGTGAGTCTGCAAAAGCAGAATCTAAACCTGCAGGAGAAGATAAAAAAGAAGGCGACAAAAAAGCAGAAGGAAAAGAAGAAGCCGCTAAAGGTGAAAATAAAGAGGCCTCTGCTGAAAAAGGAAAAGAAGGCGAACATAAAGATGGTTCCAAAGAAGAATCCAAAGATGCTGCTAAAGATATGGCCAAAGAAGGTGGCGCGGAGTCTTCTGGAAAACAATGGACCAAAGAAGACATAGATCATTTTGCAAAACTAAACGATCGTAAAAAAGAAATTGATTTAAGAGAAGAAGAACTTAATCGCTTAGAAGCTGAATTGCAAAATCAAAAAAAAGAGCTTGAAGCTAAAATGAAAAAACTTGAAGAGACTCGTGGTCAGATTTCTACGACTCTTGAAGATAGAGTTAAAGTGGATGAGCAAAAAGTGGATACCCTTGTGCAAATGTATTCCAATATGAAGCCCTCAAATGCGGCTAAAATTATTGAAACCATTGATGAGGATTTAGCGGTTGAAGTCTTAGGAAAAATGAAAAAGAAAAATGCTGCAGAGATTATGAATTTACTTAAGCCAGAAAAGGCTCAAGTGCTTTCAGAAAAATATGCAGGATATAAGAAAAGGTAGTGAGTCAGAAATAAAATATATAACAAGGAGGTTATAGTGAGATCAGAGTTGACAAATATGATGTCATCTCTGGGAGCTAAAGAAAGATTTACCGGTCTGAACGGTAAGAAAGATGGGGGATTATCTCCCGGAAAAGATTCAAATGATAAATTATTTGAATCCACACTTTCTAAACTGGAACGACCAGAGGTACCTAAAAAATTAGTTCCTACAGAAGGTCATCAAAGAAAGATGCCCAAAATCATGGACTCTAAAGAGAGTGAAATGGGCAAATCCTCCACGCGAATCGTGGAGTCAAAAGCAAACCGAGTTGAAGGGTCTTCCTCAAGAAGAATGGAAGCCCGTGAGAATAAGTTTTCAACAACAAACTCTCGCACTCAAAACTCTTCTGAAAATAGTAGTCAAGAATCTACTTTTAAAGGAGCAGATTCAAGAAGAGATATTTCAGAAAAGTCCTCAATTCGTGATCAATCTGAACAACATTCATCGAGAGTTGAGATGGAATCTGAAAGAATTCAAGAAAAGAATTTTTCAGAGATAGATTCTCAATCCAAAATGATGAGTGAAGATCAAGCATTGAAGACCAATTCTTTGTTTGCTGATAAATTTAATTTTGCAGAAAAAACAAATGAACAAAATTCATTGAATTTGGATCAAAATAATTTATTAAATTCTGAATTGATTCCACAATCAGAGCATCATTCAGTTTTTAATTTTAAAATAGATCCTATGGCAGTAGCACGAGAAGCTATGAAGTCATCTTCTGATGAAGAGGCCACTGGATCTGAACAAGATCTGCTGGCTAATGCATCTTTAGGACTGCAATCACAATTCTCTCAACAAGGAATGAGTGGTTTAGCGGTTCTTAAATTGCCAATCAGTCAAGATTCAATGAATGCAGAAGAGGATCAACAAAAGCCTGTGCTCAACAATGAGCCTCTTATTGGTCAATCACAAAGCTTTTTTCAAAAGTCATCTTCTGTAATGCAAAGTGGTCCTCAGGGGATTTCAACTTACAATGAGTCTGAAGCCAACCAAATGAAAATTAATCACTCCGCTGAGGGTTCAGCTAAGGATCAAATTTTAATGGCTGGTGGGTTTTCACAAAAAGGACAAGTGGCACCAAAGATTGATGGAAAGCTTGGACCAGCACTCCAAGTTAAAGATCAAGGTGGGCTTTTTGGATTAAGTAAGAAGGGAGATCAGATCTCACTTTTTGCTGAAAAAGCTCCTTCTCAAGAAGGTCAAATTCTTTTTAACGAACAAACTGCTGGATTTGGTCAAGTTCTCAAGGGAGATGTTTCAAACAATACGAACGATGCAGATTTATTTTCTAATTTTGGAAATAATCCATTAGCTTCGACTTTTAAAAATGGAAATGTTTCTGCGGGACAAAACTTGCAAGCAAAAAATAATATATTTGGCAGCTCAAATGAAGAAGTTGAGGCTTCTGAGTTTGGAGTGAATGGATTAAATGTAACAACTGAGGACTCTAAAGTTGAACAGTTTATTCCTACTGCTCAAGAATTAAAATTAGATGCTCGTGAGTCGGAAATTTATGAAAAACTTAAAAACTCTCCAGGGTTTTTAGAAATCAAATTGGCCGCACAAAAGTTAGCTGACTTGGGTGAACAAAAAGTAAATCAGTTTGAGGATCTAGAAAGTGACCTCGACTTGAGTACAGAAATGATCAAATCAAATCCTGAATTTAAGTTAAATTCGGATATAAATTTGAATTCCTTGAATAAAGGACCTCAAGGGTTGTCTTTTGAAGATAAGTTTGAAAAACTAGATCTTGAAGAGGGTGACTTAAGTTCTGTTGAAGATTTTAAACCACAATCTGATGTTAAATTAGAATCAGCGGCAACTTCAGATATGAAATTGCAGGATAAAACGGAAGATAAAAATCAAGGTGAATTCACGAATACACATTTTGGTCAATCGTCTGAAGTGCGTGAAAAACCAGATATTGCAAAGATCACTTCAAATTTTAATTTGAATTCGGTCAATGCAAAAAAATCTGAAGTGACTGATCCTAATATTAAACAAATATTGAACCAAGCGCAGTACATGATCCGCAAAGGTGGCGGAGAGGTGAATGTGCAAATGAATCCTGAGGGATTAGGTAAAGTTCAATTAAAAGTATTAGTAGAAAATGGAAAAGTTAATTTAGCGCTTTCTGCACAAACTGATGAAGCAAAAAAACTTCTTGAAGGAGGAATCTCAGAACTGAAAAGTCAGCTTTCACAACATAAACTTTTAGTTGAAAATGTGAGAGTGGATGTGACTCATTCAGCAAGAGATACGGCTCAACAACAGATGGATTTTTCTAATCAGCAAAATGCGAGAGAACAAGCTCGTCAGTTCATGGGTCAATTCAGAGAGAATTCTTGGAGTGGCAGAGGAGATTCTTTTTATGAGATGACAGGAATTAATTCCTATAAATCTCAAAAAACAGTACCACCTCTTCAACCAGCGGCTTCTCAAGGATTGAGACCTCGAGCTAACATGAGAGGATCGGGCTTAAACTTAGTCGCCTAAAGGATGAGGAGAAGATATGATTAGTTCAGCACCTAAAGCCACAGTGAATACATGGGGAAAAAGTAACGAGAATAATATGGATAAACCATCTAAAGCTCTTACTGTGAGTGCGAAAGATCAAGACAAATTTGGCGATAAAGATTTAGGTGATGTTCTTAATCAAATTGCGGATCCTAATTATGTGGATCCGCAAAAGAAAATGAGAACCGTTGGAAATGATAAATTGGATAAAGATGCTTTCTTAAAGTTAATGCTGGCGCAAATGAAACATCAAGATCCAACAAGTCCATTAAAGTCTCATGAGATGGCCGCACAGCTTGCAAGTTTTAGTTCGTTAGAGCAAATGCAAAACATGAACACCACTTTAACAGATATTAGAAATGCGCAAAAACCAGGAGAGAACTTTCAAGTTCTTTCTTTGATAGGAAAAAGTGTGGCCGGTGACTCTGCTAAATTAACTCGCTTAAAAGGAGATAAAGATCACGATATTAAATTCACTCTTCCGGATAATGCCACTCAACTAAGTGTCAAGGTAAGAAACAGCTTAGGAGAGATTGTGAGAAGTTTATCTTACAATGATCTTAAAAAAGGAGAAATCAAACTGAACTGGAATGGCGCTGATGATAAGGGGATGGCGGTTCCTACAGGTGATTATAACTTTTTTATTGAAGGTAAAAATTCTTCAGGAAAAAAACTTTCTGTGAAGACAGATTTTCAAGGAGTGATCTCAGGAGTGAATTACACTCCAGAGGGACCTATTCTTTTGATTGGTAATCAGACCGTCAGAATGGGAGATGTGAGAAAAATTGTTGACCCAAGTCTTAATCGTAACGACCAGAATTTTAATTCTCCGCAAAGTCAGGACTTGAACACAATGGGTGATGTCAATAATACTAATTCTAAATCAGTTGATGCATCTTTAGGAGGCGCTCCAGAGGCTAAGCCTGGGACTCCGCAAATGATGGACAGCTTGGGAATGTCACCAGAAATGATGGCAAAAGTTTTAAAAGAAACTCAAGGGTCTTAAGATGGATGCAAAAATTGATTTAAAAAGGATTAACGGATATCAAGACCTAGTGAAACCTGGGACTTCAGGACTGAATAGGAATTCAGGAACTGGAGTGAGCTTTAGAGAGACTTTAGATCGGTTCGATACACAAGGAGGTGTTAAGAATTTTAATCCGACAACTGGAAGCGCTGTAGCTGATCCATTGAAGTTTTCAAATCACGCTATAGAGAGAATGCAAAGTCGCGGGGTGAAATTTAATCCTGAAGACATCCAGAGGTTAGGAGATGCGGTTCAAAAAGCTCGTGCCAAAGGTTCTAAAGACTCTTTGGTGTTGATGAACGATAATGCAGTGATAGTGAGTGTTAAAAATAATACGGTAGTGACCGTTGTGGATAAAACATCTTTAAAAGAAAATGTTTTTACCAATATCGACAGCACTATTGTGATTTAAAAAAAATATAAGTTTTAGTTGTAGTGTTTTAAAAATTTAATAATAAAGGGCTGGTCCTCGTAGAGGAAGCCCTCCAAAAAAGCAGCCGATTGATTGAAGCTGCAATGACATGGAGGTCAGAGTGGGTATTTTATCTTCGCTATATACAGGTGTATCTGGATTAGCAGCACAAGGTGAAGCGTTAGGTGTGGTGGGTGATAATATTGCCAACGCCAACACGACGGGCTTCAAAGCTTCTCGCGCAGAGTTTCAAGATGCGATCGCAAAAAATCTTAAAGGCTTAATGGGTGGTAACCAAGTTGGTAGAGGGGTTAATCTCGGAGCCGTTAATCAAATTTTATCTCAAGGTAACGTGGATCCGACTGAAAAAGTCACTGACCTAGCAATTTCAGGTGAAGGTTACTTTAAACTCAAGGGACCTGATGGAGATTCTTTTACAAGAGATGGTTCTTTCCACTTTGATAGAGATGGATACCTTGTTTCTAATGATAAACAAAGAGTGCAAGGTTATGAGTCTGATGAGCATGGTCAGATCATGAATAAAATGAATGACATTAGATTTCCTCGAGCCCTAATTCCAGCAAATGCCACTAAGCTCATTAAATTAGATTTGAACTTAGATAGCCGTGCAGAGCCTAATAAAGTTTTTGATGCAAAAGAGCCGTACACAACTTCTCACTTTTCGACAAGTGTGGATGTCTTCGATTCTCAAGGTAATAAGCATTTAACAACTTTCTTCTTTAATAAAACAGCCGATCGTAATTGGGAATACCGTGGGATGGTTGAAGGTAAAGAGATTACCGGTGGTGAAGAAGGAAAGTTAACTCAGGTCATTAAAGGAAAATTATCTTTTAATGTTGATGGTAAGTTAGATACTCAGGAAGTCGCAGAAAGTAACTTTAACTTTAAGGGTGGTGCTCTTCAAAACCAAACAATTAAAGTGAATTTTGGTGATGATATCGCGAGTGGAGGAAAAGGCTTAGATGGTACTAAACAATATGGTAAAGAGTCGAATTTAACTTCTTGGTCACAAGATGGTACTGCAGCGGGTTCTATTACGTCACTTTCGTTCTCTGATGATGGGGTTCTAACGGCACTTTATACAAACGGTGAAGCTCAAGATTTAGGGCAGGTTGCTGTTTCTAAGTTTGAAAATCCAGAAGCTTTGTTAAAAGTGGGTAGTAACCGATTTAAAGAATCTAGAGATTCTGGAACTCCTTCAGTGGGTGTTGCTGGAAGAGCTGGTCGTGGTAAGATTTTTGCCAAATCACTTGAGAGATCTACAGTGGATTTAGCTGTTGAATTTGTGAACTTGATTCAAAACCAAAGGGGTTTCCAAGCCAACTCTAAGACAATCACAACTACGGATGAGCTCTTAAATGAAGTTATCCAATTAAAACGTTAATAGTTACAAATTAAACGAGACAAATTAACTGTGACAACCTAACATAGTTATCTAGCCCAGGTGTTAAAACACATCTGGGCAATTTATTGAATAAAGAGATTTTCCTCTAATTTGTTCAAAGCTTTGTGACTTAGCTTTATTTTCAAATTGAGGAATTTTTTTTAAGTTTGTTTGCTCAAATTCTTCCCAAAATTCTGGGGCTTCGTGGGCGCGAATTAAAAATGTTTTAATATCACAAAATAAAGCTTCTTCTGATTTTGAAAGCCAGCCAAATTTTTCTCCTGCATTGGGTTCCATAGGAATAGAATCTGCTATTTGTGTGAGGAGGATGAGGGTTTCTACGAGAGAAGTGTTTACTTCAGAGATTTCACCTGCAGGAATTAAACACTCGCTGGAAAGATGTTTTAGATCTAGAATCACTTTGCGCATATTCGCAAAAAGTTCAAAGCAACTTCCTGGGCTATTGCCTAATTTGCAGTTTTCTATTTGTTTTGGAAATTTTGAGTTGAGAGTGCGTTTTTTGCCTTCAAACTGAAAAATTCTACCTTTTCCAGTTTCTTTGAGAACTTCTAATTGAGAGTCACAAACAGTGTGAGGGGTTCCTAATAAAAAGATTCCTAACACACCTATGATGATAGCAAAAATGGGTATATAGGGTTTCATTAGGAAGCTCTGGATTTGCGTCCTTGTTTATTTTGTGAGTCGTCTAGTTCTGGGGCCGCGATTTGCTTTCTGAAGTTAGAAACAGAGGCAGATCCGTAAGTTTTTTTACGGTACATTTCCCAAACTTCTTCAACGAGAAGCTCTTCAACAGAATCGAGCATATTTTGAGGGATATGTCCAACATCCATTAAATGGAGAAAGTAATCGACCACAACTTTTTGAACAAGTTCTTCAGATTTTTCGTTGCGGTCATCAAATTCAGTCAGTCTTTTAATAAAACAATTGTATAAAACGTCATTTTTCATACTGAGTTTTTCGGAACTCTTTTGTAAAAAAAGAGTCCAGAATTGGGCTTATTTTAAAAGATAATTTTTTAAATAATCACCAGCTTTAGTCAGGGCTTGCTGAGGGATTTCATGGGCACCATTAAAGGTATCCAAGTGTCCCTTCATTCCTCCAGTTTGCGTGAGCCATGTTTCTAGTTTTTGAGCGCCCTTGATAGATAAAATAGGATCATTTTTACCATGGCACATAAAAAAACTTTCGCCACTTTTTTGGGGCAATAAGGGGAGCCATGCAGATTCAGCCAAGGCTGTTCCTGAAAACACCATCAGTCCACCAGGTTTACTGGGAGCATGAAGATAAATGTCTGTAGCTAACATAGCTCCTTGGCTAAAGCCTCCTAAGATAATTTGATCCCAAGGTACTTTTAATTGCTGAAGAGCCGTTAAAACTATTTTACGAACTGAAGCCAGACCTTCAGGCAATTGATTACTAAGATCTCGAGTCTCGCCTCTCATAGCCGCAACTTGCAAGGCCATGACATCAATGGGCCACCAGGCTCTTCCAAAAGACATTCCTTGACCTACATCTGCACTTTGAATTCCGTTAGGGAATAACCAATTAAATTGATCCGCATTGGGAATATAATTGGGAAGCTGGGCAAGATCATTACAATCAGCTCCGTAGCCGTGAAACATAACGACCCATGGTTTTTCTTTGTGGGAATTTTCTTCAGGGTTCCAAATTTCAACACATTCTAATTGGCCAATTCGTCGCATAGTGAAATCCTTCTGTAAAAGAGTGTCAAAAAGACTGTTAAAAAAAATATTTACAAGTTATATTTTATCTCACCTTTGATGAGCGAATTATCATTAACAAATATTGATGGAATGTTCTATGACTATTTTTAAAAATCTACATGACTTGCTTTCAAATTTAGCTCCAAATTCTTATCAGGTGATCAGCATGAAAGGCTCTGATATTCAATCTTCAGAAGAAGTCTTGCAGAGAACCCATGTGACAGAGGTTAAGCTCCTTACTCAAGATGCTCGTAAAGTTGTTGTAGATTCTGTGTTTGTGGCCATACCAGGAAATCAACATGATGGGCATGATTTTATTCAGCAGGCCTTTGAAAATGGGGCCAATGCGATTGTTTTTTCTAATTTGCCAAAATTTATTGAACAGTATCAAAAAACATTAGAAGCTTCACAAAATCTTTCTGATGAAGCTTTCACTAAAATAAAAAATTGTGTCGCCATTTATGTGGCTGATGCTCGAGCCGCATTAGATGAGCTTGCGAGTGGTTATTATGATCACCCTTCTGAAAAACTTTTTTGTGTGGGAGTGACTGGCACAAATGGTAAAACCTCGATGACTTACATGATTGAGCATTTGCTGAATTCAGCCAATATGCACGTGGGTGTCATTGGAACTATTGATCACCATTTAAAAGATAAAGTATGGCCGAGTGCGATGACCACACCAGATCCTATTCACCTCCAAGAAAGAATTGCCGAAATGCTCACTTCGGGAGCTGATGCTCTTGCGATGGAAATTTCGAGCCATGCTTTAGATCAAAAAAGAGCTGAGAGTGTGGCTTTTGACGTGGCTGTGTTTTCAAATTTAACGAGAGATCATTTAGATTATCACAAAACCATGGAAGCTTATTTTGAAGCGAAATCAAAACTGTTTTCACATCTTTTAGATCAGAGCACTAAAAGTCCACTTTATGCAGTTGTTAATACGATGAGTTCTTGGGGGCGTAAAATTCGCATTCCTGATCGTGTTCATTTATTAAGTTATGGACAAGAAGATGCCGATTTAGAATATAAAATAGAAAAAATAGATTTTTCAGGCACAGATTTTAAACTTAAAACTCCTCAAGGAGAATTTCATTTAAGTTTGCCCATGATTGGTGAGCATAACGTGCAAAACATGTGTGCGGCAATTGGGGTCGCCATTGCTAAAGGACTTAAAGTTGAAGATCTTGTTCAATCAGTGGCCCGATTTAAAGGAGTTCCAGGTCGCTTGCAAAAAGTGATTCTGGACACTCCCTCTTCACGAGCCAATGTTTTTATTGATTATGCTCACACTCCAGATGCTTTAGAAAATGTGTTAGTGTCTCTTCAAGCGGTGAAAAGTCTTGTGGGTGTTCATGCGAATTCTCCAAAAATTTGGACTGTGTTTGGATGTGGAGGAGATCGAGATAAGGGCAAGCGTCCTCAGATGGCTCAGATCGCAGAAAAATTATCTGATTTTGTGATCGTCACTTCAGACAATCCACGCACTGAAAATCCACAATCAATACTCAATGAAATTCAATCTGGATTTGTTGGTAAAAAATATTTAGTGGAGCCTGATAGATCTCAAGCTATTGCGATGGCCATTGAAAAAGCGCTTTCTGGAGATGTGGTATTGATTGCAGGTAAAGGGCATGAAGACTATCAAATTATAGGAACTGATAAAATTCGTTTTAGTGACTACGAAGAAGCAGAAAAATATTTGTTAAAAAAATATAAAGCATGACCCCTATAAAATTCTCGGGCAACCTTTAAATATCTACTAACTGCTAAGAGCTTTTTTAATGAGATCTTCTCTTTGAAAGGAATCTTCAATATGAATTTAAATCATTCTTATACGAATCCTCAATTTTCATTAGATTTTATACTTCAAGCAACGAGAGGAGTTCTTTTCAATTCAAATGAAGGGGCAAATCGTATCTTCAGTGGTGTCGAAACGGATTCTCGCAAAGATTTAAAAAATAAAATGTTTGTCGCTTTAAAGGGTGATGTTTTTGATGGACATGATTTTATCAAGTCAGCCATTGAAAAAGGTGCAGGTCTTATTTTATGTCACAGCTCTTTAAATGCTGAAATTCAACAAGCCCTTTCTCAGCAGGTTTCGCCAAAAACTCTCATCGTAAAAGTAGAGGATACTTTGATTGGATTGCAAGAATTAGCGACTGCACAAAGACAATCTAACTCTGCTACTATTGTGGGAATTACGGGCTCAAATGGTAAAACAACCACTAAGGAATTTGCAGCTTCAGTTTTGGGAGCTTTTAAAAAAGTTCATTATTCTAAAGGAAGTTTTAATAATCATTGGGGAGTGCCTATCACTTTGTTAGAGCAGCCACCGGAAGCTGAAATTGCTCTCGTTGAAATGGGGATGAATCACGCTGGAGAAATCACACGTCTTTGTGAAATTGCGGATCCTGATATTGTCCTTTGTACAAGTGTGGGAAAAGCACATATTGAATTTTTTGAAACTGTCGAAAATATAGCTTTAGCTAAAGAAGAAATTTATAAAGCTTCTCGAGCTGATGCTTTAAGAATTTTTAACTATGACAATCCACACACTTTAAAAATGTATGATCAGTTTCAGACAAGTTCTTCTCTTGTTTTTTCGAGCGAAAATCCGCAAGCGGATGTTTTTTTTCAGTTAGAAGAACTCAGTTTTGAAGGAATGAAAGTTAAGGGACATATTAATGGTTATAAGGTAGCTTTTGAGGTTCCTATCTTTGGAAAACAAAATCTTATTAATCTTATGGCTGCAGCAAGCATTGGTTTAGCTGCCGAATTAGATCATACGCATATTGAAGAAGGCTTAAAACATTGCCAAACCATTTGGGGGCGTAACCAAAGAGTTCCTCTTAAATCGGGTGGCTTTATTATTTTTGATGCCTACAATGCCAATCCAGATAGCATGCGTTCACTTTTAGAAAATGCTCGGCTGATTAAGAACGATGGAAGAAGAGTGGGTGTTTTTGGGCAGATGCTGGAAATGGGAGCAGCTTCACCTCAGCTTCATGAGGAACTTGGTGAGTTGGCGGGTCATGCTTGCTTTCATGATATTTGGTTCATTGGCGCTGATGAAAAATCTTTTGCTAAAGGATTGGCTAAAACTCCTTATTTAGGTCACTACAAAGGAAGTTCTGAGTTTGATGATTCAGTGGCTCGTCAACTGGCGCAATCTCTTCAAAAAGGTGATGCTGCTTTAGTCAAAGGTTCGCGCGGAATGAAGTTAGAACGCTTTGTGATGCTCGCTGATCCAATTCAATTTAATCCAAAATAACCTATTAAAATCAAGTACTTATAAAATAATTCTTGCTATTCGTGAAATATGTATGCTAAAAGAAACACATCCATCACGCGCGCAAATCTTAATTAAGAGGTGAATACCATCATGCTTTATCAATGGCTTTACTCGATGGCCCCATCGGCATCGATCTTTAATGTTTTTCACTACATCACAGTTCGTACTTTTATTTCATTTTTTACAGCATTTCTTTTATGCTGGATGTGGGGCCCGTATTTTATTAGAAGGTTAGTGGCTAAACAAATTGGCCAAAGTATTCGTGATGATGGCCCTCAATCTCACAAAAAAAAAGCTGGTACGCCGACAATGGGTGGTGGCTTGATCTTAATTTCGACACTTATTCCCTGTCTTTTATGGGTAGATATGTTCAATCCTCTTGTTTGGTCTGCCTTGATAGTGACTTGGGGTTTTGGAGCCATCGGTTATATTGATGATTCTTTAAAAGTGACTAAAAAAAATCATCGAGGACTTTCTGGTAAAATTCGACTCTTAGGAGAGTTTATTATCTCCGGTGGAGTGGTGGCATTTTTAATTCATTACCATAATTTTTCAACCGTCGTTAATGTTCCTTTTTTTAAAACTTTATTTATTGATTTGGGTTGGTTTTATGTTCCTTTTGCTTCACTCGTAGTAGTTGGCACGGCAAATGCTGTTAATTTAACGGATGGTTTGGATGGATTAGCAATTGTTCCAGTGATGGTGAGTGCGGCGACATTAGCATTGTTTGCTTACTTAACGGGTCACTACACAATTGCCAATTATCTTCTTATTCCCCATGTTGCTGGTGCTGGAGAACTCACACCTGTGGCTGCAACAATCGTTGCGGCTGGTTTGGGATTTCTTTGGTTTAATACTTACCCAGCTCAAGTTTTTATGGGTGACGTGGGAAGTTTGAGTTTAGGTGGATTTTTAGGAATTATGGCTGTGCTCACTCACAATGAAATACTGATGGCACTTTTAGGCGGAGTTTTTGTGATTGAGGCGTTATCTGTGATCACTCAGGTGATTTCATTTAAGTTAACAGGCAAGCGGGTTTTTAAGATGGCTCCTATCCATCATCATTTTGAATTAAAAGGTTTAACAGAAACAAAGATTATTGTGCGCTTTTGGATTCTCTCGATTCTCTTGGCGGCATTGTCTTTAAGCACATTAAAGTTGAGGTAGTAGATTATGCATATGTTCACTGAACTTTCTCAGTTGAAAGATAAAAAAATTATGGTTGTGGGCCTTGGTAAAACTGGGGTTTCAATGGCCAAGTTTTTAATTGAGCACGAAGCTCAAGTGACCGTGACGGATCACAAATCAAAGCCTGAGCTTTCGGCTCAAATGGAGCAATTAGAAGGCTTAAATATTAAATTTGATCTTGGTGGGCACAGTCCAAAATCTTTTTTACAACAAGATTTAGTAATTTTAAGTCCGGGAGTTCCTTCTAATTTAAATATTTTTGAATACGCTCGAAATCAAGGTGTTAAAATCACAAGTGAGCTTGAGTTTGTTTCTGCATTTATTAAAGAGCCCATCATTGCTTTAACTGGTACTAACGGTAAAACAACGACAGCTCGTTTGATTCAAGCTTTTTTAACAGATTCTGGCGTAAAGTGCTGGGTGGGTGGAGCGATTGGTTTGCCATTGACTGAGTACTTACGAACTGGAGAAAAAGCATCTGTAGTGATCGCAGAAGTTTCTTCATTCATGTTAGAGATGTGCGAAGACTTTACTCCACTCAATGTTGTTTTTATGAATCTTGCTGAAAGCCACATGGAACGTTACCGTTCTATGGAAGATTACGTAAATGCTAAACGTCGTATTTTTAGAAACACAAATCAAGCAACGACAAGCATTTTAAATGCTGATGACAATGCAGTGGTTGAGTTAGCTCGTGATCCTGCGGTTCAGCGTGGACGTATTTTTTATTTCTCTCGTAAACCAGCTTTAGAACCACAAATTATGAATATTGGTGGAGCGGTTCTTATGGGTACGACTGTAAAAGTTCGTACGGGCCCTGAAATTGAATCTTACTCAGTTAAAAATATTAAAATGAGAGGCAAACATTCTATTGAGAATGTGATGGCAGCTATTTTAGCGGCTCGCGAGCATGGAGCCACTCATGAAGCTATCCAAAATGTTATTGATAATTTTACGGGTCTTCCTCATCGTATTGAGTACGTGAGAAAAGTAGGCGGAGTTCAATTTTATAATGACTCTAAAGCGACTAACGTCCATGCGGTTCTTCGTTCCTTAGATACATTTGAAGAAAATGTGATTTTGATTGCCGGTGGTAAAGATAATAACTTGAGCTTTGAAGCTCTTCGCACTCCAGTGAGAAGAAAAGTTAAGACTTTGATCCTGATCGGTGAAGCTAAAGAACGTATTAACAGAGATTTAGGTGATTTTTCTGAAACATTCTTGATCGGTACTTTTGAAGAAGCGGTGATGATTGCTTACCAAAAGTCGAGGATTGGAGATATTGTTCTTCTTTCTCCGGGCTGCTCAAGTGTGGATATGTTTGATAATTATGAAGAACGTGGAAATTATTTTAAATCGATTATAAAAAAATTTAATCGATAAGCTAGCGCTTGGTAGCAAAGATTGCTACACTTTTTTGAGAGAGAGCTTGAAGCTCTCTCGAATCATTTTTCATGTTTCCAAGGAAGGGATGACACATGGTTTTTATAAAAGGTCTTATCAAATCTTTTTCTCTTATTTCTAGTTTATGCTTAGTGGGTCTTTATTTAACTGGTTGTGCTTCTGGCGCCATGAAAGATCGCAAAGCTGCGAGAGATCGTATCGAAGCTCAAAAAGTGGGAATCTACTGCGATTATATCAATGGAGAATTATTTCCAGATATCGAAGTTCAATTAAATCTTGAAATGGCTAAACGTTGTGATCCAGCAAAAGGGATGACAATCACTAACTATAAAACTCCTTCTGAAAATGTTGGAATTATGTATTGTTGTTCATTAGGTGGAGACCAAGCAAAAGCAACTTCTGCTGATGCTGCAAAAAAAGATGCTAAAGCCAAAGAAGACGAGGAATTGAAATAAAAATGAATCAGCAAAGTTTCACCAAGGATCGAAATTTTAAGATTCAAAATTTTAAGTTTCAAAATTTTAACTTGGGATCCATGATTCCTAAAAGTTTCAACAGTGGACTTTGTTTGTGCATTTTAACTCTTCTTGGAGTGGGCTTGGTGCAAGTTTATAGCTCTAGCTATATTTTTGCGACTGAATCCTTAGGAGATGGTCTTTATTTTTTTAAAAAACAATTTTTATTTGCTCTCATATCAGTGATCGTTCTGATTTTGACTTTAAAAATCCCTTTTGATTGGGTCGAAAAATGGGGATGGGTCCTCTGGGGCATTGCAGGTTTAGGTGTGGCCGCAACTTATGTTCCAGGTTTAGGAGTGAGAGTGGGCGGAGCTTTAAGGTGGATTCAATTGCCTTTTGGTGTGAGATTTGAGCCTGCTGAATTACTTAAAATTTCTTTTCCGCTTTTATTTGCGAGTTTAATTTCTAAACAAGATTCATCGATTAATAAATTACCTCATTGGGGCCTTCTCCTTTTGATTACAATTCCATTGGCTTTGTTATTAAAGCAGCCTGATTTTGGAAGTTTTGCAATTATCGTAGTAGTGGCGCTTTCATTGTTATTTGCTTTTGGAATGCGTTGGAGATACGTAGTTTCATCTCTTTTAGTGATTTTACCTGCATTTTATATTTTAGTCATGAGAGTACCTTATCGTCGCGCTCGTATTTTAGCCTTTTTAAATCCTTGGGAAGATCCTGAGCAAAAAGGATTTCAAGCCATTCAAAGTATGTTGAGTTTTCACTCGGGTGGATTTTGGGGAGTGGGTTTAGGTCAAGGACAAGGAAAGTTATTCTTTTTACCTGAAGCGCACACTGATTTTACTCTTGCTGTTCTAGGTGAGGAAATGGGCTTTGTGGGTTTTTGTTCTATACTTTTGCTATACGGATTTATAGTTTGGCGGGGATTTCAAGTAGCCTTTAAAACTGAAGATCTATTTAGAAGATCTGTGGCTCTTGGTTTTTCTTTGATTTTTGCCATGAATGTTTTTATTAACTCTGGAGTGGTGATGGGATTATTGCCTACTAAAGGGTTAACATTGCCTTTTTTGAGTTATGGTGGAAGCTCCTTGGTCACACTCTGCTTTATGTTGGGACTTCTTCTAAATCTTGAAGCGATAGTTGATGAACAAGGATCTTGGAAGAAATAATTTTTTATGAATCAAGTGAATGTAAATTCTAAAAAAAATATTGTGATCGCGGGTGGTGGAACAGGTGGACATATTTATCCTGGTGTTGCCATTGCCAAAGCTCTTCAACAAATTGATCCTCAAGTTCAAATTCATTTTGTAGGTACGCCTTCTGGATTAGAAACTAAAATTATTCCTCGTGAGGGGTTTCCTCTTCATTTAATTTCAGTAGGTAAACTCAATCAATCGGGTTCTTTTTTAAGCCCTCTTAAAACTCTCATTGGTTTACCATTAGCCTTTTTAAAATGTATTAAGCTTCTCTTGGAATTAAAGCCTGTGGCTGTTTTAGGAGTTGGTGGTTATGCTTCTGGTCCCTTTGTTTTGATGGCAAGTTTTTTGGGTCCGTTTTTGAATTGTAAGACGATGATTTGGGAGCCAAATGCTTATCCTGGAATGACCAATCGCTGGCTCTCTCGTTTTGTACAAAGATGTTTTGTGGTTTTTAATGAATCTAAAATATTTTTAAAATCAAAAAACATTGATCAAGTGGGATTACCAGTTAGAAAAGAGTTAGAAAATATTGGTCAATTGAAGGTCTCAGTTGCTCAAGAGCCAAATAAAGATTTTAAGATTCTTATTTTTGGAGGGAGCCAGGGAGCAAGGGCCATTAATAAAGTGGTGAGTGCGACCATTTTAGAAAGCCTTCAAAAAAACAATCCTTCTTCTCTTCATTGGCTCGAAAACGTGAAAATTATTCACCAAACGGGCCCTCATGATTTTGAAGAAATCTCACAACAATATCAAAATCTACCGGCACCTTTTAAGGATAATATTTTAGCTCAAGCTTTTATCTATGATATGGATGTAAAATATCAGTGGGCTGATTTAGTGATTTGTCGATCAGGAGCCAGTACAGTGGCTGAGCTCGCTGCTTGTGCGAAACCCTCAGTACTTATACCGCTTCCAACGGCGGCGGATGATCATCAAAAAAAGAATGCTTTGGCTCTAGCCGATAAGCATGCGGCTATCTTATTAGAGCAAAAACTATTGAATGCAGAAAATCTCATTCAATTTGTGGATGATCTCAAAATAAATATCCAAAAAAGAGCTGAAATGATGACTCAAGTTCATACTTTTTTTGTGCCTCAGGCCGCAGAGACCATCGCTCATAAAATTCTAGAATAATTCTCAAAAATATGTTCTAGAACATCTTTGATTAAATCTAAAACTGTTAAGTTAATAAACATAAAGAGACTTTTTGAGGTCATTTAGGAGGCCTTACTATGAGCAAAAAATCAAAAATGATATTTCAACAAATGATTGAACCTGAAACTTCTACTTATACTTATTTACTAGCTGATCCAGACAGCAAAGAAGCTGTATTGATTGATACAGTTCGTGAGTATGTACAAAGAGATTATAAGCTTTTGAATGAGCTCGGGCTTAAATTAAAATATGTTCTCGACACTCATATTCATGCAGATCATATTACTGGGGCTGGAGAGCTCAGAAAACTCACTGGAGCTCAAACTGCACAAAGTGTGCATGGACAAAATAAATGTGCAGACCTTCAGTTAACTCAAGGTCAAATTCTTAAATTTGGAAATTTTGAAATCAAAGTGCTAGAAACTCCCGGACACACTGATGGCTGTATGAGTTTTTATTGTGACGGAAAAGTATTTACGGGTGATAGCTTAATGATCCGATCAGCAGGAAGAACTGATTTTCAACAAGGTTCTCCACTTAAATTGTATGAAAGCATCACTCAAAAACTTTATGCTCTTCCTTTAGAAACTGAAGTTTATCCAGGACATGATTATAAAGGAATGACGGTTTCAACAATTGAGGCTGAAAAAAATCATAATCCGAGAATTAGCTCTGGAGTTTCTCAAGAGCAATTTGCAAATATAATGAATAATCTTAAACTTCCTCCACCTAAAAAAATTGCAGAATCAGTTCCTGCAAATTTAAAATGTGGAATTTTGGAAGATCCAAAACTCTTTCATCCCAAAATGATGAATCAAGTGCCTGAAGTGAGTCCTCAAGAAGTTCTTAAATTGGTTAAAGAAGCCTATATTATTGACGTTCGATCCAACGAAGAATTTACAGGCGAGCTTGGTCACATTGCGGGCTCCCAGTTAGTAACTTTGGGGCCACCCTTAATGAAATTTTTAAATGAAATGCCCGATAAAAATAAAGAGATAGTTTTTGTTTGTCGAGGTGGTGTTCGATCCGCTCAAGCTGTATTGATGAGTCATGAATTTGGATATAAAAATACAATCTCTATGAACGGTGGAATGTCTCTTTGGAATGAGCTTGGATTTCCAACAGAAAAATAATTTAGAACTTATTTAATAAAGGAATAGTTTATGGCTCTCTTAGGTCTATCAGCCAGTTTAATTATGGGTTTAATTTTAGGGCTGATGGGCGGAGGGGGCTCAATCCTTACGGTTCCTATTTTGGTTTATTTATTTAAAGTAAATCCAGATGTGGCTACGGGGTCTTCCTTATTTGTAGTTGGTTTAACAGCCTTAATTGGAAGCACTTCTTATTTTAAAAATAAGCTCATTGATTTTAAAGTCACCACTTTATTTGTCATTCCTGGGATGATGGGAGTCTCAATCTCTCGTCTCTTGATAATGCCTCGTATCCCTCAAGTCGTATTTCAAATAGGTCAGATGCAAATTTCAAAAAACATTTTGATCATGGCTTTGTTTGCAGTGCTCATGATCTTGGCCTCTTATTCAATGATTCAAAAAATAAGTTTTAATTTATTTGCAGGATTTAATGAGAAAACTAAAAATATCATTTTGATTTTTGAAGGACTGATTGTGGGGCTGATCAGTGGATTTATAGGTGCTGGTGGGGGATTTTTAATCATTCCGGCATTAGTTATTTTTGTTGGACTTGCAATGAAACGCGCGGTGGGCACATCGCTCTTAATTATTTCAATCAATTCTCTTATTGGTTTTGTAGGCTTTGTGAGCCAATCTCCAGAGCTTATTCCGTGGAAATTACTTTTGCAAATCATTGCGATGTCACTTTTGGGATTAGGAATTGCCAATTTTGTGCAGCAAAAAATTTCTGAAACACAACTTAAAAAATCTTTTGGATGGTTTATTCTCATCATGGGATCTATTATTTTTTTAGATCAGTTATTTAAAAGTTTTTAAAATTGTTTCAGATTGAGAAGAGTCGGGTCCAGTCCTGTAAAAAAAATAATGAGCCTAATTTAATTTTGAGACAGGACTTTGGGAAAGTCTTTTTAGCTCAAGGTCTTATTAAACTAGGCAGACTTATGCACTATTTTGAGACAAAATTTAATTAAACACTAAAGATTCCACCATCTCGTGCCGATAAGTAAGCCATGGCACAAAAAGATTTACATAATAAAATTCATCATCAATTTCTGAAAACTACTTTTGCAGTTTTCCGGAAATTATTTGTTTCAGCAACATTGCTTTTGCTTTCAATTTTTATCCTCACTTCGTGTGTTAAATATCGAGGATCTGTTGTTAGTTTAAAAAGTCCACCACCAAATTTTGAAATCACTCCATCAGTGGCCACTGTGGCGGCAGGGAATGTTGTTAAGTTCACAGCTAAGTATGGGAGTCCTCCCTATGTTTATAGAATAGCTTCGGGACCAGGAACTATCAGTGCGGAGTCAGGAGATTTTACTTCGCTTAAACCAGGTAGTGTTCTGATTCAAGTTTTAGATTCTTCTCAAAAATGGTGTTTTGCTTCAGTGGATGTTGTTGAGGCCGTTAACTTGTTGCCAACTGCTGCTAAAGTTTTACCAGGGAACAATCAAATTTTTAGCATTCAAGGGGGAATTCCTCCGTATAAATTTTCTGTAAAAAATGGCGATGGAACGATTGAAGGAAATGGTTTATTCATTGCTGGAGAATCGCAAGGTAAAACAGATATTCAAGTTGTGGATGCGGCCGGAAATATCAGCACCTCACAAATTACTGTTGGGAGTCCGATCGGTTTTGAGGTTCTGCAAAAAACTTTGACTGCAAACTTTCCTGAGACAATTTTATTACCTGCCGGACAAGGGATTCCGCCAATATCTTATAACATAAGTGCTGGTGGTGGAATGATTGTTCCAACAACAGGTCTTTTTACAGCTCCAGTTTTTAATGGGGTTACGATTGTTGAAGCTAAAGATTCTTTGGGTAATACAACTCCAAGGGTGATGTATTCAGATGGCGGATCTAATCCAGATTTAATTTTATCTCCAACTTCTCAATTTATTGCTCCCAATAAAAAAGCCTATTTAGCAACTAACGGAGGAACGGCTCCTTTTAGATTTTCAATTGTTGCTGGTGGTGGAGAAATTATTCCATTTTCTCAAGACACTACAGGAAGAACGATTCAGTATCAGGCCCCAGATAACGCTCAAGCAGTTGTTATCAGAGTGACCGATGCTACTGAGAAGCAAGTGACTTCGACGGTGACAGTCACATCTCCATTAGCAATTTCTCCTGATAATGCTCCAGTCATGCCAGGTGAATCTCTTCAATTACAAGCTTTGGGTGGATTGGGTCCTTACCACTTTAGAGTGGATCGTGGCTCGATTGATTCCTCTACGGGTGTATTTAAAGCTCCATCATCCGTCGGCACCACAATTGTGGAGTTAACAGATTCTGCAGGTCAAAGAGCTTATTCTTATATCAGTATTAACAGTGTTCTTAAAATCACTCCTTCAGAAGCTTCTGTTCCCATGTTTAGTTCGACTCCGATTAAAATTTCTGGAGGTAACCCTCCTTACACAGGAAAAGTTCTTGAAGGAAAAGCTAACCTCATCAAATTAGAATCAGGTAACGGATTTATGTTATCTGTTGAGGGCGATCCAGATCCAGTGAGTGTGAGATTTACAGATGCCACTGGTAATAAAACATCGGGTCAGTTTTATAAAGTGGGAAGAATGGGGATTGATCCACTCTATGCCACTATTCTTTACAATCAAAATCAAGTTTTTACAGTGAATGGTGGAACGGGTCCTTTTAAAGCTGTCATTTCTTCTGCGAACCCTCAAGGGATTGTGGCAGTGGATGCTGCCGGAAATATCACATACTCCTCACCAGCATCTAAAACTATAGGTATTCAAGAAGACGTGAGAGTGACCGACTCTGCAGGTAATTCAATCACAGCATTCGTAAAAGTGAATCCGAGTTTAAAATTAACAGCTCCTTCAAGTTCACTCATGATCACTCAAGAGATCACAGCGGTTGCTGATGGGGGAATTCCACCTTATTCTTTCTCGGTAGAAGGTGCAGATAAAATTTCTATTGGTTCTACTTCAAAAGATAGAGCAGATATTTTAGGTGTTGCTTTGGGCACAGCTAAATTAATTGTGAGTGATTCCAGTAATAATAAAGCCACTCTTGATTTAAGAGTTTTTGATAAATTAGCGGTCAGCCCATTTACTGCAACTGTCTATTCTGGTCTTGTGCAAAAATTTAATATTATAGGTGGGGTGACTCCACTTAAAACTCCTGTCTTAGTTTCGGGTCGTGGTACTATTTTAGAAGTCACTCCTTCAAGCTTTCAATATATGGCTCCTGCAGATACTTCAGCAACGGGTGAATCTGTGGGTATTAAAGTTGAAGATGCCGTTGGAAATAGAGTGAATTTATCTGTAGAAGCTAAAGCAATGATTGGTGAGTTTACAGGTGGTACACTTGCGATCATTCCAGCCTCATTTACTTTAGCAGTTGGAAATGCAAAATTATTTAAAGCAGTGGGTGGTATTCCTCCTTATACTTTCTCGTTAGTTTCTGGAGAAGGTGCGATCACTGCTACGGGTGGTTATCAGGCTCCTTCTTTAAAAGGAACGGGCGCTGCACTTATTAAATTAACAGACTCCACATTGCCAACCCCAAATGAGACCACAGCTGAAATTGATGTGCGTGAGGTATTAAGTTGGGCGACTTCTTTAGTGAAATTAGGTGTTGGTAACTCATTTAATTTAGGAACTATGGTAAGAGGGGGTGTGCCTCCTTTTTCATTCGAAGTTGTGACTCCTTCAATTGGTGGTCTGATTTCAATAGTGGCAGGAACCTACACGGCTCCACAAGTTCAAGGTATGGAGTATGTTCGCGTAAAAGATGCTCTAGATAATGAAGCCATATTAAATGTAGAAGTGAATGCTCCAATTACTATTAGTCCAAAAAATGTAACGATCATTGCAGGTCAAAGCACTATGTTTGAAGCTTTTGGAGCGGTTCCTCCTTATGTATTTAGTGTCTTTAATGGTGGAGGTACAATCGATTCTGTTTCTGGTTACTATACGTCGCCAATGATGCAGGGTTTTGCTACTATTCGTGTTATTGATACCTTAGGAAACTTTACTCAAGCTGATGTGACAATCACTCAACCGGCTTCTCAGTTAGTTTATAAAAATACAGCACTTGCAGTGCCTGCGGGGCAATGTTCTCCACCAGTGACTATTGAAATTCAAAATGACCAAGGAACTCCAATTTATGAAATTTCAGATCGAATGGTTCAATTAGCAACGGGCTCTTCAAATGTGAGCTTCCATGCAAAATCTGATTGTTCTGATATCCCTGTAAATTTTGTGACGATTACAAAAGGTTCTATTAATAAAAACTTTTATTTTAAATCTAATTATAATGAGAACTTTATAGTCACCTCTACTTCAGTAGGTCTTGCCTCTGCAATGCAACTCAATACAGTGATTCCGGGCCCCCTTGTTAAAATGGCATTTAATCCTGCCAATGTAACTATGGAATACGCTATTTGTACTTCGTTAACATTAAGAGCGGCCGATCAATTAGATAATATGACTCCTATGTTGCAAGATACAGTGGTGAATTTAGTCTCAAATAAAGTAAAATTTTATTGGGATTCAGGTTGTACATCTCTTGTTGAAGTTATTAATTTTGATAAAGGTGAAAGTTATAAAAATCTTTTTATCAAAGCTCCGGATACTACAGTTGAAACAGTTAAAGCAACGACTGCAGGATTATTTGATGGACAATCTCAAATAAACGTTATTGCCAATGGTGCCACTCGTTTAAGATGGGTTGTGCAACCTCCATCAACAGCAGTTGGGGGCGTGGCTTTTTCTACTCAACCAGCACTTCAAATTGAAGATGGTTTTGCAAATTTAGCGACGGGTACAGTTGCAGATATTACTCTCACTGCTTATGCAGATAATGGATGTACAATTCCTGCTGAGGGTAGAGTTTTGGGAGATTTAAATCCTAAGCAAACTTCTGGAGGAATGGTTCATTACTCGGGTTTAAAATATTTAGGATCAGGAGTGATTTATCTTAAAGCAGTTGCAAGTAATATTAAACCTGCTGGTGCTGTCAACTCTGCTTGTTCTTCGGCAATTAATGTTCCAGAAGCTTTTGAAAGTTCTTTAATCTATGCACCAAGCTATGTTCCAAGTGATGGTTTTGCTGTTGCAACCATTACTGTAATTCCTAAAAAATCAGGTTTAACAGTTGGACCTGGGCAAACAGTTGAAATATTTTTTGAACAACCGGGTGTGACTTTTATGAATGGGGGTCAGTGCCGAGTGGACTCTCCTCAATGTGTGAAACTTAAAGATGAGGGACAAGGTGCTTATACATTAGAAATGTATGCGAGTTCTAAAATGACTCTCACATATAATGTCACATATGTGGATCAATCTCTTGATGTTCTACTGGCGACCGGTAAAACAATTGATTTTAATTCTACTAAATTTATTATTGTTAACTCTGGAAATGCAACGATCACAAGTGCAAACGAAGGAAAACATATCTACGTAACAGGAGGAACTGTTACATTTGATGCCACAACTGTTGGTAAAGCTTTTGGTGATATTTATATCACTGGTGGAACTATTAAACACAATGCTTCAACGACGACGGCTGTTGCCAAAGTAGATATTAAAGCAAATTCATTTACCATGACAGGTGGTACTGTCAATGTGAGTGGGTTAGGATATGACTCTAATCAAAGTTATTCAAATACTGGAACTCCATCAGGTTCAGTTTCTACTGCTGGAATAGCTGCGACCTCGAGTGGTAATTACTATGGTGGTGGTTCACATGGTGGCCGTGGAGGAAATGCTAGTGGCACACCTAATATGCTTCCACACTTGGCTGCTTCAGGATTAACTTTTGATAGTTATGCGGATCCAAAATATCCAGGTGGTGGCGGCGGTGGAAATAAAGGCGGAGGCGTCTTTAAATTAGCGGCTAATGGTGGTTGTATTTTTAAATCTGGAACATCTATTAATGCTAATGGTGCGGCTTATGGTGCAGGTGGAACAATTAATTTAAAATGTGGAGCCTTTGGCGGTAATATTGGAACTAACTCGATTACAGCCAATGGGGGAGCCGCAGGAAATTCAACGACTAAATATTATGGTGCCGGTGGTGGTGGTCGTATTTCATTGCAAACCTCTTCAGATGAAATTTCTTGGTTTGGTAATTTTGAGTATCCAAAAGATGCCACTAAAATTACTAATTTTAGAGCCAGAGTCAAAGCAATTGGCGGTGCTTCAGCATTCTCATTTGCAGGATCTGGTGGTGGCGGAACCGTTTTCTTAAAACATGCCAATCATAGATTTGGTGACTTATTAGTAGATAATGCTGAAATCGGAACAAATATTTTATCTGGTCGTACAGTGATTCCTTCTATTAAAGCAACAGTTTCAGCGGTCACTTTAAATTCAATTTCGATGAGCAGTATTAGTCCAGCACAGACTAATGAGATGTCTAATCTTTTAGCGGATGTTAGAATTAGACCAAATGTAGATTTTGATAATTTCACGCCAACAGATTTAACGGATGATAATCTCATTCAATTAGGTACAAATTCAGATACGGTTCTGACAGCAAAAGCTAATTTTACTGGAGTGAATACAGGAGATGTTCTTCGTTCTATTGATATCTTTGATCACATTGAGATTTTTGGAAATGCCATTTTAGAAAGTAGTGGAGATATGTTTATCCTCGATGGTCCTGTGCCAAATTCTCGAGGAGCGCTCTCATTTATTAATGGACTCTTTTTATTTAACGGTTCTGCTACTATCACTCCTTCTTTAGCGACTATTAATTTAGCAAGTGGTTCTTATTTTATTCCTGGATATATTGTAGGTGGGAACCAAGTGAATATAAATGCAGATTTAACGGCTTCTGCAGTGACTTCTAGAACAACAGTGGAGATTACGAGTGGAACGGTTATTCTAGACAGTCCAACAAATAGTATTGATGCCACTTCTAATATCATTATGACGGGTGGTACTTTAAGTGCTCCTGGCTTAACAGCTCATAATAATATCACAATGACGGGTGGTGCGATTACGACAGAAAATGTGAATATTACGAACTCATTTTCTATGAGTGGTGGATCCATTACACATCCTCCAAGCACGATTTCTCCAATCGTAGAGAAAAAATTAATATTTAACTGTAAGAATTTTTATTTTAATGCAGGTTTAATTGATGTTTCTAAAAAAGGATATCCAGCAGGATATTCATTTTCTTCTGCAGGTTTAAGCACAGGATTAGGAGCTAAAATAGTTTCTACGAGTGCTGGTGGTGGATCTCATGGTGGTCAAGGTGGATTTAATTCTAACGCCACAGCAACACCAGGAGAAGTCTATGATGATTATCGTGATCCAAAAAACCCAGGCGGTGGTGCTGGTATTTTAACTGGCGGTACAGTGGGTGTAGATACTTTCTATGGTGGTGGCGTTCTCAGAGTTTTAGCTAGTAAAAATTGTATGATTAACTCTGGTGGTTTTATTAAAGCGGATGGAGATTTAAGCAGTGCTGGTGGATCTGTATATTTTAATTGTCAAAATATTGCAGGTTCTGCAGCTCCGGGAGCTATTACAGCTAATGGTGGTAATGGTGCCACTGCAAATTATGGTGCCGGTGGTGGTGGTCGCGTATCGATTGTGACTACTAATGATAATGGGACTTCATGGATTGGTTCGTCGGCTTTTCCTAATAGTCCAATAAGTTTAGATGAATTTAAGAGCATAGTGAGTGCTTATGGGGGAGCAAGCGGTGGTGCTAATTCGGGATCTGGTGCTGCTGGTACAATTTATGTGAAGCATGCTGGTTTAAGTTATGGAGCGCTTTTAGTTTTTAATAATGATGTTCCTATGTCGATTTTATCTGGTAAAACTCATCTTGTTTCTGTAGCTGGAACAATTGAGGCTGTGACATCAACCAAGATTACTCCGGGTGCAACGGGTCTGTCTTCGTTTCCAAAATTAGGTACTGATTATTTTAATTACTTCGTGGGAATGAGAATTCGTCCAGATGTGAGTTACTCAAATAATACAGCAACCAACCTTGCTGATGATCGCGTGATTTCAGTCAAAGGTAATACTTCCGTTTATTTTGAATCTAATGAACCTTTGATTTCTAGTGTTGGAGCAACCTTCAGATCAGTTGATTTATTTGATTATTTAGATATTGGAGCAAACGTAATTTTACAATCATATGGTGATGTTTATGTTGCCAGTGGTTCGATTGCGGATCCTACGGTAGAAGGTCATACAAGTAAGCTTTCATATACCAATGGATTTATAAGTTTTATTGGAAGTAATGCAAAAATTTATCCTGATCTCGGTGATATCACATTAAATGGTGGTTACTCTGCTGTGGGTACTTACATGTCAGACACAACAGCTCGTGCCGACAATCTCAATATGACTAACAGCTTTTTGAAATTAGGAACATTCACGACTAACAATGATTTAAATATGACGGACAGTACTTTAAACATGAACACATTAACTGTGAATCATGATTTTTCAAGTTCTGGTTTAACGTTAGGTAATACTATTTCAAATGGCACAATTACTGTTATCAATAATCAGACTCATACTAATGGAATCATGACAGCACTTTCTATGAGTACTGGTAAAGACCTTAACTTTTTAGGGGATTCTAATAATACGAATATTAAATCCACTACAATTCAGGTGAGTGGAAGCATGTCATTTTCTGCAGCCAATGGACTCCTTGAAACTGAGTCAATCGATGTTGCAAATGATTTTCTGCTCACTAAAGGAACATTCAAACATCCTGCAACCACAACGGGTGCTGGAGGTGTTAAACGATTTAATTTAGTTGCTAAAAACTTTACGATTGGTGGAACTGGTTCAATCAATGTTTCTGGTTTAGGTTATCCAACTGGAAACAGTTATGGTGCAGGAGATGTGGCAGCTACCAATTTAGCTTCTGGATCTGTTTCGTCTACTTATGCGGGAGCTTCTCATGGTGGATTAGGCGGAACAACTTCTGCTTCTGCCACTGTAGGAACCACTTATGACAACTACCGTGCACCAATCTACCCAGGAGCAGGTTCGCCAGTTGCAAATCGTTCTGGTGGTGGTGTGATTAAAATTTCTGTGAGCAATGCTTGTTTAGTAAATTCTGGAGGTTCAATTAGAGCAAATGGTGCCAACGGTGCTGCCGGAGGTTCTATTTGGATTAATTGTGGAACCATTGGTGGTGGTTTAACTTCAGCTTCAGCAATTACAGCTAATGGTGGAGATGCCTCTGCTACCACTGAAGCTGGTGGTGGTGGTGGACGAATTGCCATTTATACAGGAGCCGCTAGTACAAAAGATTCTTGGACTGACTCTTTTAGTTTTCAATCAAGTTCAAATGTGGATGTCACAAATATTAAAAATATCGTGCAAGTTTTTGGTGGAACCAAAGGAACAGGTTCTCATGGATCTGGTGGCGCCGGAACTGTTTTCTTAAAACATCCAAATTTAACTTACGGTGTGATGGTTGTAAATAATAATTCTATTTCTTCAAACGCTTATTCTGGAACAACCTTCTTGCCATCAATGTCTGGTACTGTGACCGCTGTGGGAGCTTCAGGCTCTGCTGATGAAGCAAAATTAACTGTTTCTGTAACTTCAAGCCCTACATTAAGTTCTGCTTTTGCTGGTTTGTATAAAGGACTCCTCTTAAGACCGAATCTTTTATTAACAAGTTATGTGACTGAAGTAGATACTAATGATTCGACTTCTCTCACTCTTACAGCAGTTCCTTCGGGAGTTTCTGCTACCAACAGTTTTAGATCTGTAGATTATTTTGATTATGCAGAAGTTGTAGGAAATTCAGTTTTAAAATCTAATGGTGATATTGTTGTCATTGACAGCTCTGAAACAAACACAGGTGTTGTTAAAGTGACTAATAGTGTGATTGATGCTATTGATTGGACGACTGCGAAATCAATTGATGTGAATAATTCTAAGCTCACATTAGTCAATCTTAAATCAGACAATAACATTACTATGAATTTAGGTGTTTCGAATTCCTTTAATGTGACAAACGTCAATGCGGGTGGAAACATCACGCTCAATTCTGGAACATATAATTTTACGGGAACTGGTGTTATGAATGCCGGTGGAGATATGACTTTTAGCACTCCAAGTGTGATGAATATGGGGGCAACTCTCGTTACATCAACAGGTCATATGAATATTACGGGTGCTACGATTACAAGTACGGCCACGTTTAATGCTGGTAAAAATATTACGATGTCATCTGGTACTGCGACCATTCCAAATATGATTGCGGGCGATAATATGACATTTAGTGGAGTCAGTACTACATTAACATCAGAAAATATTTCTGTAGTAAATCTTTTTACCCAAAGTGCAGGATTAATCCAACATCCACCAACTGATGGAACGACTATCAAACGTTTAACATTTAATTTAGGTGCGATGACTTTAAGTGGTGGGACTATTAATGTGAGTGGATTAGGATTTACACCAGGTTATGGCTATGGCCCCAATGGTCCATCACAAAATCTAGGTTCTCTCCAAGTGGTGAGTGGTAGTACTTATTATCCAGGTGGATCACATGGTGGTTTTGGTGCGCAAGCGGCTGTTAATTCTACCAGAGTCGGATCCATTTACGATGATTACAGAGATCCAAATCTTCCAGGTGGAGGAGCTTCTGCAGGAACAACTTATAATGGCGGTGGTGTTGTTAAGATCAATGCAACGGGAGCTTGTTTATTTAATTCTTCGAGTGCCACTGTTCCAAGTATCAATGCTGATGGTAAAACAGGTGCCGCAGGTGGAACTATCAATCTTAAGTGTGGATCTGTTGGTGGAACAGCAACAAATGTAGCAATCACTGCCTCTGGTGGTGCCGCTCCTCCTTCATCTGCCTTCTACGGTGGTGGTGGTGGTGGTCGTATATCTATCACAACAACGGGTGATGTTTCTAATTGGGCAACTGGAACTAAGTTTTCTTATCCAGATTCAACTTTAGGATTTGGTAATTTCACATCAATGGTAAAAGCAACTGGTGGAGCGTGGACTGCAGGTGCTGCTGGATCTGGTGGAGCTGGAACAATATTTTTAAAATATTCTTCAGGTGGAAGTGTTACCAAAGGAACTCTTCTTGTTAATAATGATAATGTTACGAGCAACGCAAATTTAGGTAAAACTTTTATTCCATCTATTTACGGAACTATTTCTAGCAATGGAGTCGATGCTGCCAATAAAAAACTCACATTGACTGTGACTTCAACAAATCAACCGCTTGGAACTAATTATGATAATTATCTTAAAAATTATCAAATCCGTCCTAATTTATCTTCAACAGGAGTGACAGACACTCCAACAGATTACACAGATGACTCCGTCTTAACGGTCACTTCAAATGCAGGAAATGTATTAACAATTTCTGAAGATGTTTCTGCAGCAGTTGCTGGCAATGGATTTAGATCTGTGGATGTTTTAGATCAACTTTATGTGAGTAATAATTCAATTTTAGAAACTTATGGAGATATTTTTGTTCTCAATACAGAGAGCTCGGTATTTCCAGTGACTATTTTAAATAGCACAATGACAGTTGTTAAAAATACAGCTTTAGGAGTTAACAATGCAGGACTCTGGAGTCAGAAAAAACTAGATTTCAACACATCGACTGTTTATATTCCAAATTTATTTTCGCAAATGGATGTGAAGGTTACCAACGGGACATTAACTTCTCAGTATGTCACCCTCAACGGAAAATTTAACTCAAGTGCTGGTACCTATAATTTAACTTCGATTGCAACTCCAGGAAATTTAACAGCTCAAGGTGATATCACCACTGTAGATGGTACTTTTACATTTACAAATATGACTTCTGGAAACGGAAATATTTCTACAACTAACGGAACATTTAATATGTTAACGATGACAGCTACAAATGGCTCGTTATCAACAAGCGGAACTCAAATTCCAATTACGACTTCATACTGTACCAATATGAATTCTAAATTAGCGATGAGCTTAACAAACTCAACCATCACTTGTACTAATTTTAATTCACAAGATAACTTTACGTTAAGTGGTGGAGCTCTCATCACTGAAAACATGACCGTTACAAAAGCCTTCTCTATTGAGGGAACAACACCTTCTTTAAAACATCCAGCAACAGATTCATCGAATGTAAAAAGACTGCAAATCAATACTGGAAGCTTTTCAATTTCATCAGGTTCAATTGATGTTTCTGGTTTAGGTTATCTTGCTAACTATTCATTCACTCCAAGTGGTGGAACATCAACAGTGCTTGGTTCTGGTACTGGAACTGGATATGCGGGAGGATCTCATGGTGGTAAAGGTGGACAAGAAGTTTCTGCCGTTGTGACTAAGGTGGGTCCAACTTATGATAATTACCGCAATCCATTTTTACCAGGTGCGGGCGCCGGCGGAACGGCTTCTAAAGGTGGAGGAGTTATTAGAATTGTGGCGACGGGTGCATGTACAGTGACATCAACTGGAACACTCAAAGCTAATGGTCAAACTTCTGCTGCCGGTGGATCCATCTATATGAACTGCGGATCCTTCTCTGGAACTCCTGCAAATGATGCGATCCTTGCTCTTGGTGGTGATTCTATCAATGCAAATTCTGGTGCCGGTGGCGGTGGACGTATTGCTATGATTTCTACAACAGGTGATGAAACTGCTTGGGGAGCGAATATTCCATTCCCATATGGAACTACAAATTTAGCAACTTTTAAAACAAAAATTAAAGCTCAAGGTGGTGTTTACGCAAGTGCAACTTCAGGTTCTGGAGCTGGTGGAACAATATTTGTGAAACATCAAAACCAAAGTTTTGGAGCCTTAATTGTAGATAATTCTCCATCGATTGCTAAAACAAATAACTTAGTAGGTTGGACAGAACTTTTATCTATGGCGGGAACTTTAGATTCTTCTACTGGTAATGGAACTGACACAGGAACTTTAACTCTCACTCAAGCAGGAAGTTCAACTCCTGCAGTAGATGCTAATTACAATAATTTTATGGCAGGTTTAAGAATTCGACCTAATGTGAGTTCTTCAAAAGGCACTAATACAGGTGCTGCCACTGATATTTTAGACGAAGATCTTTTAGATGTTGATAGCCATGTTTACTCTGGTGGTAAACCAGTAATGACAGTTCATCCATTTGATGCAACGACTTCATATGGCACCAATGGATTAATTCCTACTTTTACAGGAACTCCTACATTTAGATCTGTAGATATTTTAGATCATGTTGATTTTGACGGAAATGCTTTAATTAGAACCAATGGGGATCTTGTGGTTCTCAATGGGGCTTTGAAAAATGCCAATGTTCCAGGAAAATTTGACATGACCAATGCGGCGATTTCATTCTCTGGAACTGCATCTTTAATTCCTGGATTAAAAGATGTGACTTACTCAGCTGGTTATTACCCAACTTATAATGGCACCGGTGTGACTATAACTAATAACAATATGACTATTAATGCTGCAACTTTGTACATTGATTCATTAAGCTCATCAGGTTCTATTGGTATCACGGGTTCTTCTTCATTGACTGTCACGAATACTATCACAGCTTCAACAGATTTTAATTTAACAAATTCTACTGTTTCTGCAGTGAGTGTTTCTGCTTCTAATAATATGACTTTGAGTAATTCAACTTTAACTGCAACAAGTATTACTGCAGGACAAGATTTAACAATTACAGCTGGAACAACTAACTTAACTAATTTAACAGCTCACAGAGATTTTATTCTTAATTCTGGTATCGTCAATTCAACCAATGTGACTTCGGATCGACACACAAATATTTTAGGTGGAACTCTTACTACAGAGAATGTTTCAGTGGGAAGCAAAATGACCATTACAGCTGGCTGGGTAAAACATCCAATGATGGCCAATGTGGCAAACTCTTCTTTAGTTAAGAGACTCACAATTAATGCTAATGATTTTGAAATTAGTAGCACTGGAAAAATTGACGTATCAGGATTAGGTTACTACAGCGGTATGAGTTATGCGGATGCAGATCAACAAAACTCAACGTTAGGAAGTACTGTTGGTGGTTCTTATTATGCCGGTGGCTCTCACGGAGGTAAAGGTGGTGACACCGCGACTGCTGGCGATCAATCAGGAACAACTTATGATAATTATCGGGCACCAACTTATCCGGGTGCAGGATCTGGTTATGCTTCTGCATCTTATCGCGGAGGTGGTGTTGTTAAAATTCGTTCTAACACAGGTTGTTTGATCGATGGAACAGCCTTGATTAAAGCCAGTGGTGATATTGGTTCTGCCGGTGGATCCATTTATATGCAATGTCTTACTTACTCTGGAAGTCCCACAACTTCTGGTGGAGCTATTGTTGCTAATGGTGGTGATGGCTTAAGTACAGCTTACTCTGCAGGTGGTGGTGGTCGTATTTCTTTAGAGTCTAATACTGGAAGTACCCAAGCTTCATGGACTGGTAAATTTACATTCCCAGTGACGACAGCAAATTTAGTGAACTTCAAAAGTATTATCAAAGCTCAAGGTGGATCTCGCTTAGGTGATACAACTAATACAGGTGCCGGTGGCGCCGGAACTATTTTTGCAAAATATCCAGCTCTCACTTATGGAGTGATGCTGATCAATAACGGAACAATTCCAATTGATGCAAATTCTGGAAAAACATATTTACCATCTTTTACTGGAACGGTGAGTGCAGTTGGTACAAATTCTATAACTCTTTCTGCAATTACGGGGTCGTCTGCGACAATGGCAGCTAACTTATACAAAGGTGCGCTATTTAGACCTAGTGTTGGTTTTGATCGTGCAACAACAAATAATTATGTTGATGATAATATTTTAACTGTAGATACCAATGCAGCTAATGGACTCACTTTAAACACTCCAGCGGCAAATGGCACTATTCACTATAATGACAGCTCTGGAAATATTCCAACTGGTACTGCAAATAATTTAAGATCCATAGATATTTTTGATTATCTTGATGTGGATACGAATTCATGGGTTTACTCTTTGGGTGATATAGCCATAAATAACTCTTCAGATATTGCTAATACAAATATTATTAAAATTGCAAATAACTCAAAAATTGAAGCAGTTGATTTTTATTCAGCTAAGGGTTTAGATTTTTCTACAACTACAATTGCTAATTTAACTAAACTTTATTCTGCACTTGATATCACAATGGCCAACACCACTGTGACTCTTAATTATTTACTCAGTTCTTCGCAATTTAATTTTAACGCGGGAGCGGTTTTAATTCCAACGGGTGCAAATCCAACGGTTACATCAGTGGGTAATATGAATTTATCTGGTGGGACATTAGGTTTATCAACATTTTCTACTGGCCTTGCTTCTTCAGCCAATGTGACAATTTCTGGAGCTAACGTGATTGCGGATTCCATCACTGCAAGTTCAGGAAAATTAACAATCAGTTCGGGATCACTCAAACATGCGACGATGGGTAATATCGCAAATAGCTCTCCAGTTAAGAGACTAAATATTGTAGTAAATAATTTTGAAATTAGCAGTACCGGAAAAATCGATGTGACTGGATTAGGGTACACAAGCGGAATGAGCTTTGCTGATTCTGATTTGCAAAATAGCACTATCGCCAGTGTGGCTGGAGGTAGTTATTTTGCTGGTGGTTCACATGGTGGTAAAGGTGGAGACACTTCTACGGGTGGTGATCAATCAGGTGCCACTTATGATAATTATCGCACACCAAGTTTACCAGGAGCTGGTAACGGTAATCCATCTTCATCAAATCGTGGTGGTGGCGTTGTTAAAATTCAATCTAATACAGGTTGTTTAATTGATGGAACTGCTTTGATTAAAGCAAATGGAGAAGCGGGTGCAGCCGGCGGATCCATTTATTTAATTTGCGGAACAATATCAGGAAGTCCAACAACAACTGGGGGCGCGATCATTGCAAATGGTGGTGATGGCGTAAGCACTCTTTATTCTGCAGGTGGAGGAGGAAGAATTTCCCTTGAAACTTCTGCAGGAAGCACACAAAGTTCATGGTCTGGAAAATTCGCATTCCCAGTGACTTCAGCAAACTTAACAAATTATAAATCGACTGTCAGAGCTCTTGGTGGATCTAGATTGGGAGATACAAACACCGGTGGTGGTGGTGCAGGAACTGTTTTTGCAAAATATCCAGCACTGACTTATGGTGTGATGTTAATCAATAATAATAATCTTGCCTATGAAACTTACACAGGAAAAACATATTTCCCATCCTTTACAGGAACTGTCAGTACGATCAACACCAACTCTATTGTACTCTCAGCTCTGAATGCTTCGTCATCAGCACTGACAATTAATCTCTATAAAGGCGTTCAGTTTAGACCAAGTATTGGTTTTAATAATGGAACAGCGAATGTTTATACCGATGATAATGTTCTAACAGTTGATACTAATAACTCGAATGGTCTAACTCTATACACTCCAATAGCTAGCGGAGCTATTCACTACAATGATGCTTCTGGAAACATTCCAACAGGCACTGCAAATAATTTGAGATCTATAGATATTTTTGACTTTATGGATATCGATAACACTTCTTATGTTTATACATTAGGTGATATCGCGATTTACAATAATACAGATATTGCGAATACCAATATTATTAAACTTGCAAACAGCAGTCGCTTAGAAGGTGTGGATGTCTACTCTGCCAAAGCGTTGGATTTTTCAACAAGCTCCACTTTAATTTTAAGCAGACTATATTCGGCTCTTGATATCACAATGGGAAATACCACGGCTTCATTGAATTATCTTTTAACGTCCTCTCAATTATTTTTTAATGCAGGGGCAACGTTAACTCCAACTGGTACAAATCCAATTTTTTCAAGTACAGGTCAAATGAATCTCAGTGGAGGTACTTTAGGTGAAGTGAACACCTCTGCAAGCATTTCTTCTTCTTCAAATATTATTATATCTGGTGGCGCCACTGTTATTACAGATTCTGTGACAGCAAATTCAGGTAAACTCACAGTCAGTAATGGTGTTCTTAAACATGCAATTATGGGAACAGCTATTAACTCATCTTTGGTGAAACGATTAAACATTTCTGTGAATGATTTTGAAGTGAGTGGCACAGGAAGTATTAACGTGACTGGTTTGGGTTACTATTCAAATTACAGTTACGCAGATCTCAATATGCAAAACGCAACTTTGGGCGCAACAAGTGCCGTCTCTACTCGGTCTTATTATGGCGGTGGTTCTCATGGTGGCCAAGGCGGTAATACTGCAGCAGCAGCTAAAGCAGGTGAGGTTTATGATGATTATAAAATGCCGATTTATCCAGGTGGAGGCGGCATTGGTGGCTATCGCGGTGGCGGTGTGGTTAAAATTGTTTCTAATACAGCTTGTAAAGTAGACGGAACAGGAAATATTTTAGCAAATGGTGAATCTTCTGCTGCAGGTGGATCGATTTATTTAAAATGTCAGTCCTTCAGTGGTGTACCAACAACTATTGGTGGAATTTATGCGAATGGTGGAAATGGTCTCACTTCAGGAGCAAACTATTACTCTGGTGGTGGTGGTGGACGTATCGCACTTGAAACGAGTGCAGGAACTCAAGCAAATTGGACAGGTTCCTTCTTGTTCCCAGTTTCTGCAAATTTAGCGACGATCAAAGGTGTTGTAAAAGCAATTGGTGGAACAAGAAGTACCGATGTGACTTACGGATCAAATACAGGAGCAGGTGCTGCTGGAACTATTTTTGTTAAATATCCAACTCTCCCATATGGTGTTTTACTTGTAAATAATGGCACAGTTCCTTTGAGTATATATAATGGTAAAACTATTTTACCTTCTTATACTGGAACAGTGAGTACAATCAGTACAAACACTCTCACATTAAGTAGTTTTACTGGAACTGCGGCAACAACAGTCAGTAATATGTATAAAGGAACTCGGTTCCGCCCAGATATTACTTTTAATAAGAGCACTCCATATATTTATAGTGATGACAACGTTCTCACTCTTGATACAAATGCAGCTGGAGCTAATCCAACTTTAACAAATCCTGCGGCGGATGGTGCAATTCATTACAATGATGCTTCAGGAAATATTGTTAATGGTAGCAATATTAGATCCCTAGATATTTTTGATTATATGGATATTGATAATAATTCTACGTTATCAACAATAGGTGATATTTATGTAAATATAACTTCAGAAATTCCGACATTAAATATTTTAAAATTAGCAAATAATAGTACTTTGACTGCGGTTGATTTTTACTCAGCAAAAGCTTTGGATTTTTCATCGAACTCAACACTTAATGTGATAAAACTTTATTCTGCACTTGATATTTCAATGGCCAATACAAGTGTGACTCTGAATAACTTAAACACGGCATCGCAATTAATTTTTAATGCGGGTTCTACATTAACTCCAACAGGTGCCACTCCATCAGTATCTACAACTGGAAATATGAACTTAAATGGCGGAACTTTAGGTAATTCAAGTTTCTCTACAACATTAAATTCTTCAGCAAATATCACAATAGCTGGAGCAACTGTGACTGCAGATAATGTGAATGCAACAACAGGAAAATTGCTGATCAGTTCTGGTTTATTAAAACACGCACCGATGGCAACCGTAGCTAACTCATCTTTAGTGAAACGTTTAACTATTGCTGTGAATGATTTTGAAATAAGTGGAACTGGCAGTATTAATGTGTCTTCATTAGGATATTACACTGGTATGAGTTATGCCGATGGTGATACTCAAAATACATCTCTCGCTACAAATTATATTCAAAATGGTTCGCAATTTTATTATGGTGGTGGTTCTCATGGCGGCCAAGGTGGTGGTAACGGCTATGGTGCAAAAGCGGGTGAAGTTTATGATGATTATCACGCTCCAATTTATCCTGGTGGATCTTCAAGTTGGGGATCAAACAGGGGTGGTGGAGTTGTTAAAATCACTTCGAACACAGCTTGTAAAATAGATGGCACGGCTTCGATTTTTTCAAATGGAGATGTGGGTTCAGCTGGTGGTTCTATTTACTTAAAATGCCAATCTTTTGCTGGAGCTCCAACAACAAGTGGCGGAGCTATTCAAGCTAATGGTGGGAGTGGTGGAACACTCACAACGAACTACTTCTCTTCTGGTGGTTCCGGTGGACGCATTGCACTCGAAGCCACAGCTGGAACGCAAACAAATTGGACCGGATCATTTGGGTTTCCAATTGGTTCTAATCTTGCGACATTTAAAACAGTAGTTAAAGCTTTAGGTGGAGTGAGAAGTTCGGATGGCACTTATGGTATTTATACGGGAGCTGGTGCTGCTGGTACAATTTATGTAACCTATCCAGGTTTAACTTATGGAATGATTTTATTAAATAATGGATCCACTCCTATTGAGTCATACACCGGAAAAACAATTCTTCCATCATTTACGGGTTCTGTAAGTACAATTGCTGCTAATTCTTTAACGTATAGTTCTGCAGTCTCAGGAACTGCATCATCTCTTGCAGGTAATCTCTATAAAGGAGTTCGCTTCCGTCCTGATATTGCATTTAATAATGGAACTACATTTAATTATAGCGATGATAATGTGTTAAAAGTGGATTCACATCTTGCTGCGGGAACCACTTTATATACACCAGCTGCTGATGGAACCATTCACTTTAATGATGCGTCTGGTTCAATCAGCGCGGGAAGCACTTCTCGATCCATTGATATTTTTGATTTCATGGATCTTGATAATAACTCTTGGTTAAGTTCACTTGGGGATATTTATGTCTTCAACTCTCCAAATATTGCGGGAACAAATGTTATTTCCATTGCGAATGGAAGTAAAATTAATGCGGTTGATTTATATACAGAAAAACAAATGAATTTCTTGAACTCATCTATTGTAACTGTGTCTAAATACTATTCTCCTTATGATATCAATATCAGTAGCTCTTCTAATTTAAATGCGAATATGATTAATGCCACTGGTAAATTTGTTTTAACTAGTGGTAGTTACACTCCTTCAGGAGCCAATCCAACTCTGACTGCCAACGGCGACATTAATTTAAATGGTGGTACGTTCGGAAATTCTAATTTGTCATCTACGATCACTACTAATGCCAATATCAACATAGCAGGGGCTACTGTTTATGCAGATAACGTGAATGCTACAACCGGAAAACTCACAATCACTGCGGGTGTTTTAAAACATGCTACGATGGGTTCGTCTGCAAATTCAGATTTGGTAAAACGATTAGTTGTGAATGTAAATGATTTTGAGCTCAGCGGCACTGGATCTATCGATGTCTCGGGTTTAGGTTACTATGCTTCTAACAGCTATGCAGATAATGATCAGCAAAATGCAACTCTAGGTACGACTTCGACAACTAGTGGATCTCAGAATTATTATGGGGGTGGTTCGCATGGAGGCCAAGGCGGAGGAAATCCTTGGGGCGCCAAAGCTGGTGAAGTCTATGGTAATTATCGCTCACCAAATTATCCGGGAGGAGGAAATCCTTGGGGTTATCGCGGTGGTGGTGTTGTCAGAATAAATTCTAATACTGGCTGTAAAATAGATGGAGCCTCTGCAACCATTTTAGCAAATGGAGGAACGGGATCAGCTGGTGGTTCCATTTACTTAAAGTGTCTTACTTTCAGTGGTGTTCCGACTGTTTCTGGTGGAGCTATTAGAGCTAACGGTGGTGCGGGTATCACTTATTCTACAAATTATTATACATCTGGTGGTGGTGGTGGTCGTATAGCTCTTGAAACCACTGGTGGTGATCAAACTAATTGGACGGGTTCATTTGCATTCCCAGTCACTGCAAATTTACCAACCTTTAAATCGATCATTACTGCTTATGGAGGAGTTAGATGTCCTGATGCTTCTTATGGACCTTATACAGGTGCTGGAGCTGCTGGAACAATTTATGTTAAATATCCAGGTATTAACTACGGTGTTCTATTGCTTAATAACAGCACCACTTCTATTGAGTCTTACGCTGGTAAAACGATCTTGCCTTCATTTACTGGAACTGTGGGTTCTGTGGGGACAAACTCTGTAACTTTAAGTTCTGCTTTCACCGGTTCATCAGCAACTAATGTTGGAAATCTCTATAAAGGTGTTCGATTCAGACCTGACATCACATTCACTAACAGTACAGCGACTAATTATAGCGATGACAATATTTTAACTTTAGATTCACATTTGTCTGCGGGCACTGTTCTGAATACTCCTGCAGCTGATGGAGTGATTCACTTTAATGATGCATCAGGTTCTATTGGTGCAGGAAGCGTTGTTCGCTCTATTGATATTTTTGATTTTATGGACTTAGATAATTACTCTCAACTTTATTCTTTGGGTGATGTGCAGATTGTGAATACAGCTGCAACAACAGGTAATACTGTCAAAATGGCCAATAATAGCAAGTTATGGTCGGTAGATTTTAATTCAGAAAAAGACTTAAATTTTATCACCAATTCCGTCTTAAATGTGACTAAGCTTTTCAGTCCATTAAATATTGGAATGACGAGTACAACATTAAATTTAAATTCAATGCAAACGACTTCAGCATTTACAATGACTTCAGGAAACATTAATGCTGCAGGTTCTAATCAAGTTGTGAACTCAACAGGAAATATGACCCTTACTGCGGGTACTATTTCAAGTATTAAAACAGTTTCAACTTCAGGAACAATGAGTATTGCAAGTGGTTTTAATTTAAATGGAACTACTTCAGTTTCTTCTGTTGGTAATATGACAATTGCTTCGGGCACTTCAATTTCTATTGTTACTTCGGTGACTTCATCTGCAGGTTCAGTTTCACTTTCTGGAACTCTCACGGTTCCTTCTATATCTGCAGCCACAGGTATGACCTTAGCTTCAACATCTAATGTAACAGCATCTACTTCCCTCGCTTCAACAACAGGAAATATTGGTCTTGCTGGAACTTTGAGTACCGCAAGTGTGACGGCTTCAGCAGGTAATGTAAACATCACTGCGGGCACGCAAACAACAGAGTCTATCAATGCAGTGAATGGTAAATTTACAATGACGGCTGGTACGCTCAAACATCCAGCAACAGGTTCAGGTGCTGGAGCTGCGATTAAACGTTTAAATATAACTGTTAATGATTTTGAACTCAGTGGCACTGGAATTATTGATGTGACTGGATTGGGATACTACGCAAGTTACAGTTATATTAATGGTGATGTGCAAAATACAGGTATTGGTAGTACGAACTCTACTTATTATGGTGGTGGTTCTCATGGTGGTCGCGGTGGGAGCACAAGCCAAGGTAACTACTCCGGCCAAACATTTGATAATTATCGCGCTCCAAACTTTCCGGGTGGAGGCAATACTGCGGGTTACTATGGTGGCGGAGTTGTAAAGGTGACTTCTACAACTGGATGTAAAATAGATGGAGCTTCTCCATTAATTAAGGCCAACGGTGGCACAGGTTCTGCGGGTGGATCGATTTATTTAAAATGCCAATCATTTACTGGTAACCCTCTCACTTCAGGTGGTGTGATTTTAGCAAGTGGTGGTGTAGGATCAGGAAATATTTCTGCCGGAGGCGGTGGACGTATTGCTCTTGAAACTACAGGCTCAGATACAAGTTGGAATCAAACATTTGCATTCCCTGCTTCAACGGCTGCACTCACAACATTTAAAGGAATGGTGAAAACTTTTGGTGGTAAAAAAGATGCAGCAAATGCTTACACTGGTTCAGGTGGAGCCGGTACGATTTTCTTAAAACACAGTGGTCTTAATTATGGTTTAATGATCGTTAATAATGACAGCACGATTTCTGCATCAGAGTCTTATTTAGGTTACACTTATCTCCCTTCATTTACAGGAACTTGGACTTCAGTAAATGGTTTAACTTTAACATCGAGTTCAGCACTTGGATCTCCAGCTGCTAACTATACGAATATTTATAAGGGGCTTTATTTAAGACCTGCTATTTCGGCTGCATTTAATAACGGAACCATTGATAATTATGGTGATGATCATTTATTACAAATTGCTTCTCACACTGACACAATTCTTACTGTCGCTGCAGATGCAGATAGCATTATAACATCTTCTTTAAATGGAGAAACATTCCGTTCTATTGATATCTTTGATTACCTCGATGTTGATGGTAAGGCCTCTCTTCAATCTGCAGGTGATGTAGTTGTGATGGATACAGCTTCTTCAATTTCAAGTCCAATCACGATGACGGATGTAACTTTAAATATTGCAGATATGAATGCGCGAAGAGGTGTTACAATCGCGGGAGCCTCTAATATTAATTTTACTTCTATTAGATCTTCAGAAAATATTGATGTGACAGGAACAACTAGTTTAACTGGTCCAAATGGTTCTGGCAGAATGTACTCTGCAAAAACAATTACGATAAATACAACTGGAACTGTGCAATCAACTTTTGTAGATGCTAATAATTTTACACTCACAAAGGGAACATTTATTAGCGAAGCTATGAATATCACAGCTCTCTTAAAAATTGATGGTGGAACATTAAAACATCCAGTAAGTACTGCCAGTGCTCTTAAAAAATTAACGATCACAGCGGGATCCTTCCAACAAAATGGAGGAGCGATTAATCTTATAGGATTGGGTTATCCGGCTACTTATTCGTTTGGTCCAACGGGCACTCCATCCCTTGTTTTAGGTTCTACAGTTTATGGTGGTGGAACACACGGCGGAAAAGGTGGAGCAGGTAATGGTGGGGTTGTCGGTTATGTATTTGATGATTATCGCAATCCTTCATTGCCAGGTGGCGGTTCTGGTGCACAGGGAATTTCTAATTATGGTGGTGGAGTACTTCGTTTAACGGCAACCCTGGGTAATTGTGCTCTCAATAGCGGAACGATCAATGCAAACGGAGCGGCTTCTGCTGCGGGTGGAACAGTTTATATGAAGTGCCAAAGCTTTAGTGGGGCTTTTGCTGGTTTAGGAATTTCAGCTAATGGCGGTGACGCTTATAATACAAATTATGGTGCCGGTGGTGGCGGTCGTATCGCACTTATTTCTACTAACGATAAATCAAGCACTAACTGGAAAGACTCATTCCTCTTTCCGGTAGATTCTACGTCTTTAGCGAATTTTAAATCTCACATTCAAGCTAAAGGTGGAACGACAACAAATGCTTATGGAAGTGGCGGAGCTGGAACGATCTTTTTACAAAGTGGAGATCTCTATAACGGAGCAATGATCATTGATAATGGTTCTATTACGACGAACGCAAACTCTGGCTTAACTGTTCTTCCGGGAGTTCAAGGTACAGTCACAGCTTTAGATGCTGCGGATGCAACTTCTAAAACTTTAACCACGACCCTCACGTCAACTCCTGCTTATACGACTGATTATAATGATCTCTTAGTGGGTTCGTATATAAGACCAGATACATCAACAGATTATGGTGTTGCGAATGATTTAACAGATGATAATCCACTTCGTATTACGAGTCATGTGGCTGGAACAAAATTTGTTGTTCATACGGCTTGGGCTGGATTTGCGACATTGCCAAAATCTTTTAGAACACTTCATTTATTTGATTATTTAGAGATTTCTGCAAACTCTACTGTGGATTCAGTAGGGGATGTTTATTTTGCAAGAACATTTACAACTTCTACGGCTCCATTTAGTTTAACAAATGGATTTTTGGGATTTCAAGGAGCGGCATTATCGTATCCACTTTTTGATTCTGTGACTTTAAATACTGGAACCTATCCAGCGGGATCTTCGATCTTAAAAGCGGGATCCATTTCAATCTCTACGACAGGAAGTGTTGTAGCTGGATCATTGATTACAACTTCTGGTGCATTCAGTATTCAAAATGCAACAGTCAATGCGCCAACTATTACATCAGCTACAACTCTGACACTTCAAAGTGCTAATGTGACAAGTACAACAGTCACTTCTACAGGAGATATCAGTGCCACTTCAACTGCAGTGAATGCAACAACAATGAACTCTGGTGGGGCTTTAAGTTTATCTTCATCTTCTTCAATTACTGGTACAACAGTGACCTCAACAGGAAACTTAAGTGTTGCGACTACTTCAACATTATCTGCAACGACTATTAATTCGGGTGGTACAACCACAGTGACGAGTGGAACGCTCGGAAATTCTTCAAGTACCATCACTTCAACTGGAGCTTTATCTTTATCTTCACCAGGTATTATTAATGCTGCGACATTAAATGCTCAATCAACTGGTAGCATCACGGGTGGTTCTTGTGTGATTGCAACTTATAATGGTCAAAGTGGTCTCACAATTTCAGGTTCAACAGCACCGCATCTTTCTTTTGAAAATATTAATTTGGGTTCAAACTCTTTAAGTTTTACTGGTGGAACAATGTTGCATCCAGCTTCAGTGGCTGGTGCGGCTCCTAAAAAACTTAATATTAATGCCTCATCAGGTTCAGTCACTATTAATGGAGGAACAATAGATGTGACTGGATTGGGATATCCAGCTGGTTACTCATATGGATCGACAACTTCGACCACTCCATTAACTTCAACAGGTAGATTTGGTGGTTCTTATGGTGGTCAAGGTGGAAATGGATCCACTGGAGTTGTAGGTTTAACTTACGGTAATTTAAGAGCTCCAACTTTTCCGGGTGGTGGTTCAGTCGCTGCAGCTGGTGGAGGAGTTGTTATTATTACAACATCTTCTCTCACTGTGGGTGCCACTGGAAGTATAAAAGCTGATGGAGCAGCAAGTGCTGTGACTACAGGCGGCGGTGGTGCCGGTGGCAGTATTTATCTTAATTTGGGAGCGATTGCTGGAGCAGCTGCTAATGGTGCTATCAGTGCTAAAGGTGGAGCTGGTTCGGCCGCCAATATTGGCGGCGGCGGAGGTGGTCGTATTTCGATCGTGACTTCTGGTGATAGCACTTATTGGTCTAATAATTTTGTTTATCCATCAACGGCTTCAAATCTTACAACCATTAAATCAGTTCTGACTGTTGTTGGTGGAAACTTCACATCAGGAACTGCAGGCCCTGGTGGCTCTGGTACGATTTATTTAAAAAATAGCAGTCAAAATTATGGATACCTCATTTTGAATAATGAAAATCGTTCTTTTACATATGCTGGTATGACTTTATTGCCTTCATTAAGTGGAACAACATTAAGCAGTTCTGCTGGATCAGTGTTAAATATCACGGCAAGTTCTATGACTCTCAATGCAACCAATCATGCTAATATATTTACAGGCATGAGAGTGATTCCAGATGTATCATTTAACAATGGAACAGCGAGTGATTTTACCGATGATTTTGCAAATATTTTAGAAGTTCAATCCAACACAGATACAGCCCTCACGATGACTTCATCAGTAGGTAGTTATGCAACAAATAAAACGTTTAGATCTCTTGATATGTTTGATCATATCGATGTTTCAGGAAACGCTTATCTTTACTCTTATGGAAATGTAGCGATCACTAATGGTCTTCCATCGGGTGCAGGAAATATTTCTTTTAATAATGCTAAATTTTATTCTTATGATTTCTTCTCACAAAAACCAATGACCTTAAGCACTGTTCCTACATTTGCACTGACTGGCGATTTTAAAATGAATAAAAATTTGACGACTTCAAGTGTGACTAATTTTTCAATGGCTAGTTTTTCTGTGATTGGTGATGTCTCTATGACTTCTACAGGTAATTCCATCACTAATTTTAATACCACTGGTAACGTCACTATGTTAACAGCGCCGACTCAAACGATTACAAATATGAATGTGACAGGTAATGTGAGCATTTCAGAAGCAGCTGCCACAACACTCACTTCTACGGCAATGAATATTACAGGTGATTTATCTTTAATAGGTGCCGCTACGACTTCAATTACAAATGTGAGTAACATCACTTTATCTGGCGGATCCAAAGCATTTACTCTCAATGGTGGCACACTCACTCATCCAGCTTCAACAGGTTCTACAACTAATAAACTCACATTAAATGTAGGTTCATTTACATTCCAATCGGGCATTATTGATGTGAGTTCTAAAGGTTATCCAGCAAGTTATTATGGTTATGCACCAACATCCACACCAACAACGACTTTAGGTGCTTATACTACTGCAAGTTCAAATACTTTTTATGGTGGGGGTTCTCATGGTGGAACTGGTGGAGATCCATACTGTACTGATTGGAGTAATACATGTGTTATAAATCCTGGTTACAATTTATACGGTCCAACTTATGATGATTACAGAAATCCAGTTTTACCGGGTGGTTCAGGTCCATCATATAATGGTGGCGGTGTTGTTCTCTTAACGGCATCGGGTGCATGTACTATTAATACGGGAGCATCCATTAATGCTAATGGAGGCATTTCATCAGCTGGTGGTTCTATCAACCTTTCATGTAGCTCCATTGGAGGAACTGCTGCTGCTTCTGCCATCACTGCAAATGGTGGAGATGGTCAGGGCTCTCATTTTGGTGCCGGTGGCGGTGGTCGTATCGCCATTGTTACAACTGGTACAAATGGATCCAGTGATTGGGCTGGTTCATTTATGTTTCCAACAAGTTCTTACTTAACTAACTTTAAAGCCATGGTAAAAGCTTATGGTGGAGCTTATAATGCTGCCAATAATACGGATGGTGCCGGTGGCGCAGGAACGATTTATTTAAAACACAGTGGTCTTACTTATGGTGCTTTATTAATCGATAATGGTTCAACAGTTGTTTGGAATGCAAGCATGGGTAAAACTCCATTGCTTTCTTTTGCAGGAACTATTACAGGTGTTACGGCAGCGTCTAAAACTATTACATTGGATACAGCTTCTAAGATTTCTGCTCCGAAACGAAATACAGCAACCACTCCTGTATTTTCAGTAAATTATAATAATTGGATTAAAGGAGTTCAGTTGCGTCCTGATGTAAACTTAGTTGATGGAACTCCAACTGTTTGGAGTGATGATCAAATTTTAACTGTGACTGCAAATACATCAAATGTATTAACTGTGGCAGAAGATATTTCTGCTTACAGTCTAGTATCTAAAACGTATCGATCCATTGATATACTTGATTATTTAGAAGTAGGTTCAAATACATTTATTGAAACTTATGGAGACGTTTATATTAAAACAGGTTCTTTAGCAAATCCAAGCGTGGGTATTGTGCTTAATAATTCATTCATTGATTTCAAAACAACGGGCTCAGGAATGTCTAAGTATGGATCTAATTTAACTTTAAATAATGCCAACTTAACTTTTGGAAATGGAACAGGTGGAAGCTATTCATTTGATTCTGTTTCAGTACAAAATGGAACTCTCAATCTCGTTTCATTATATACGGGCACTTACACTCAATCGGGTGGGGCTTCTACTTTACCAACACTTTCTTCTTCTAATACCATTGCGGTTTCTGGTGGAACTCTTTCATCAACAACGGCTTCAGCAGTTAATAATGTTACTATTACCGGTGGGACTTCCAGCGGTACAACTTTATCTTCAAGTGCGGGTTCAATTTCAGTTTCAGCTGGTACTGTGAGCTATGCAAATCTGACTGGATATATTGATGTTCTTATTTCTGGTGGCACGGTGAACTCTTGTACTAATATCACTGCAACGACTGGGGCACTCACAATTAATGGTTCTCCAACATCTGTTGCTTGTGTCAATATTATAGCTAATGCCGGTGCAGTTACTGTTGGTGGCGCGGCGGCGATTTCAAGTTGTACTAATTTAAAAGCTCTTAATAATACGATCAGCATTGGTTCTACAGGAAATGTGAGTGCAATAAATATTGTTGCTAATGGGAACTTCACAAAAAGTGCTACAGGAAATATTACTTGCACTAATTTAAGTTCTACAACTGGGTCTGTGGCCTTAAATGCAGGTGCTGCAATCACTTGTAATACTGCAATTACGGGGCAAACTGATTTAACTGTTGATGGAACAACGAACACTTCAACTGTAGTTAGAACCCCAACACTCACTTCCAATGGCACCATGAATATTAAATTTGGTACAACTAAAGTTACAACTATTAATGCTACATCCGGTGTTTTTACAATGTCTAATGGGATACTCCAACAGTGGAGTGCCACTACTACGGGAGCCATTTATAAACTCACACTTAATGTAAACTCCTTTAATTTAACAGGTGGGACTATAAATGTTTCATCGCAAGGTTATCCGGCTGGATATTCTTATGGTTCAGCAGGTCCTGCCACATATTTAGCTGCTACTTCAAATGGATCCTTCTATGCAGGGGCTTCTCATGGTGGAAGTGGAGGATTGTCATCAAATGCAGTGCCAGTAGCAGGTCCAACGTATGATAATTATAAAGATCCAAGCTTGCCAGGCGCGGGGACTCCTGCGGGTACTATTGGAGGAGGAGTTGTTATTGTTAATTCAAGTGGCATATGCACAATAAATACAGGTGGAACAATTACTGCTAACGGAGGAAATGGCTCTGCCGGAGGCTCAATTAAAATGTCCTGTTCCGGAATGGCAGGAACTGCGGGCGGTGCTGCTATTTCGGCTAATGGTGGAAACTCTCCAGCTTCTGGAACTGGTGCCGGTGGCGGTGGTCGTATAGCTATTATTACTACAGGTAATTCTGCTTCTTGGGGCGGTAATTTTGCATACCCTACAAATACAGCATCTGTTGATGCCTTTAAAAATGTGGTGCGTGCACGTGGAGGATCTGGTGATACAACTGACGGTGATGGTGGTGGTGCGGGAACAGTTTATTTAAAACATAGTGGTCTTACTTATGGCGATTTAATTGTTGATAATACAGGAGTGAGTAATTTTCCTGGTGGTTCAATTACTCCAACTTCGATGTTAAATATAACAACAACTACAAGTGTGACTCAATCAGCAGGTAATGTCTTTAAGGATTTAGCTTATGCAATCAGTAATACGAATAACCAAATTATATTAGAAACAGCTGCCAACACCCCACTTTTATATAAAGACAATTTATTTGTAGGAGCTCTCTTACATGTCTTTATTAGACCATCCTCTGCTTCGGCGAGAAGTCCACTTGATTTATCTCATATGGAAGCCACCATAACTAGTAACTCAGATAAAATTGTGACCACAAACTATTCAGGAAGTTATCCAAATTTCCCGTCTCCAGGAACAACATGGGCAAGTAATACAAATCAATACTTCGTACGCGTTGTCTATAAGTTGGATCACTTTCATGTTGGAAATAATGTAGACGTAAATTTTGGTGATGCTGACTTAGCTATAATGGCAACTTCGGGAACATGTGACTTGAGAAATGGTACGGCCGGTTCAATGTCTGTTGGATCTAATTCTCAGGCTGCAGTATTCTCAATCGGTAGTGCGTTTTGTACAAAATCAGGTTTAAGCAGTCAAATTTCTGTAAGTGGCCAAGGTGTAAACGGTTTCTTATAATAGAAAAGTATAAACTGGACTTTCAGGTAGGATGCTAAATTGATAAAATGTTTTGAATTAATTGGAGGCTCTCAAATGAATAAAACATCTTTTAAAAAAATCTTATTTTTATTATTGCCACTTTCTATTTTTATGAGCGTGGGTTGTGACAGTTCTAAGAAAAAATCATCTTCCACAACGACGGCTCCTATTGAGACTCCAGCAAATTTGAACTGCGCAAGCCCTGATTTTTATTTATTTGGGAGTTCAAAACCAAGTACTAAATTTCAAGCGTCCTATTGGAAGAGCTCATCGAGTTTAACTAAAACTGATTTGTCGGATGGGAGCACTAATGCAAGATCTGATAGCGGTGTGGTCTATCAAGGAACTGCTTATTCAGTAGGTGTTGATAACAATAGAGCTAAAGCGACTTTATGGTATAACAATGGCAGTTCAAATATTGCTGTCACTTTAAATAATGGGGCGGCTTCAGAGGCTAAAGGCATTATATTGTCTGGTTCAACAATGTATATAGCGGGATCTGTTTATACGGGCACACTCAATGTTGCCAAATTGTGGAAATACACAGCAGGTGGTACTCCTGTGGAATACAGTATCTCCGATGGTAGTTTTGATGCACAGGCAAACACATTGGTGATTCTCAGTGGTTCGATTTATCTCGGAGGATATCAAAAAAATTCTTCTGGTAAAATGGTTGCGACAATTTGGAAGTTTAATGGATCTACTGGAGCTGCAACGGCACTTTCATCAGGAAGCCAAGATGCAGTGGTTTATAATTTACATACTTCTGGATCTTCAATTTATGCAGCTGGAAATGAGTTTAAAGAAGTGGCATTGGATCCTAATGATCCAAATACTATTTCGCTAATTAGAAATGCAAAGCTTTGGATGTTTACCGACTCTGCTAATTCAGCTGTGTTTCTTCCTAATTCAACGAATGAAGTTGAAGCTTCTTATGGACTCGCAGTGGGTGTAACTGGTTCTACAGTTTATGTTAGTGGATATCAAAATGATACTGCCTCAGGAAATAAAGTTGCCAAGTTGTGGATTTATAGTGGCAATCCAAGTAGTGTGACCCAAGTGAATTTGTCGGATGCGACAAATATTGCTCAAGCAAATACAATGACCATGTTTAATAGCGAACCCTACATTTTTGGACTTGATGGGGCTAAAATTATGCAATGGAAATACAATGGGAGTACCTCAGTACCTACTGAGATTACCGATGGAACAGTTGCAAATTTAAATGTGAATTCAAGTATTGCTTATTGTCCTTAATATGAAATTTTAAAAAGTTTTTATAGTGATCCCTCAAGGAGCGAGATTGGATACACAAGTAAAGGTTAGCCCAAAAAATTCATCGCATCGAATCGTTCTCGGTCGAATGATTTCATTGTCAGCAATCCTGATGTTGGCAGTAATTATTTTTACTTTGTTAATGGGTTTCTTAACAACGGGTTGTTTAACATCCAATAATCAATCCAGCTTTCCGGCTTCTAAAGGAACAATTTTTTCAAAGATGAATTTAAAGTGTTCTAATGTTTCCACGTGCCTCACTCCAGAAACAGAAGTGGTCGCTCCTGAAATTGATCCCTCTAATATAAATATCAGTCAAAAAATCGGACGCACTCAATATGCACGTTTCGGTTATCATTTAATGACGGGACCTGACACAAATTATACATCGGCTTTTAACTCTTATGGGTATTTAAATTTACTCAATGATACTTTAGGAGAAGGTCAGTGGGGTGGACTCCTTTTTAAAGAGGCCTTTCAAAAATGTAGTGATATCCCAGCGCTGAATTCAATCACGATTACAGATAAGGGCAGCTATGACTTCTTTTTTGAAGCACCGCAAATGACTGTACCGTCGCATTTTCCGTTAAATCCTGATGAAGCCTATCAAAAGCGTATGAAGATTTTTAAAAATCGAAATGCCTTAGGAGTGATTGAATTTAACTGTGATAGTAGTGACTACATCTCGTCCCTTTATGCGCGCATTGATATAAATTCGCGAGAAACAGAATTTTATTATCAAGAAAATCCCCTCACAAAATCTCGCAATTTAGATTTTTTTTCGATTTGCACGGATAGCTTAGTTTGCTCTGGAGAAAAAGTAGCCTATCGTTTTATTTCTGCCGATGGAGTTTCTTTTATTCAACATTTAGTGAGAATTTACAGTGGTGTGAGTAGTGTGAACTTGCAAATATTAGGTAAGCACAATGTTGTGGGCGCAAGGGTGAATATATTAACAGGTTTGACCACAGACAATCAGTATATAGTAAATGCCACCTACCGTGATTGCATTAATTTTAGCACGAATTTAACAGCTACAGGCTGTGGAACAGTGGCCAACTCTGCAAATGTAAATATTAATGGGCAACTTTTTAAGTGGAGGATAGTGGATCTTAATAACTTAATTTTAACCACATTGCCTTCTTACCCAACGGGTTTGTAATAAAAATTATCTGATTGAAGTTGCTTATCTAAAAGAATTCCTCATAAATAAAATCTGTTCTAAAGAAGTACTGATGTGTGTCTGTGGCTTTGTAAGTGTAATCGATTTTATTAATTTCAACTCTAAAACTTCTGGAGTTACGTTTGACCCAACCAAATCCAATTTGATATTGATTACGGACCCCTTCATAAAAGCTTTTGCCGATAATTCCGTAGTTGTAAGCTCCAGATAATTCGACACGCTTAAAGAGCAAGAGTTTACCCATACCACCCACAAATAAAGTTTGAGTGCTGTTATTGAACGAGCGTTCTTGATTTCTAATCACATTCGAAAAGTAATCATAACCGATATGAGGTCCCATTCTTAGATCTTTAAACCATTCTTCAAAATATTTGAGCAAGAATCGGCTCTTGATCGTAATGTCATTCGTTTTGATGCTCACATTGTTTTGTGAAATCGCTCCAGAAGTTAAGCTAAATGTTCCTGCTAATCCCTCCTTGTGTTCCAAATCTAAATGCAGACCCAGAGTAGGACTTTGGAATTTTGTGATCTGATAAGGTTTTAGTTTTGGAACTGTTTGCGAAAAACTTCCTGATGTCAAACCAGCAGTCCAAACATAAGGACCCGCATCGTAGTTATATGGTATCTCCATTTCTTGAGTAATGGCTGCAGGAGCTCGTTCCACAACTTTAACTGGTGGAGGTGGAGGAGGTGCTTCTTCAGCAGGTGGCTTAGAAGGTGGTTTAGCAGGTTGATTAGCAGCAACCACTGTTTTTGGCTCGGGAGGTTTTTCAGATGGATTTTCAACGGCTGGTGGAGGCGTTGTTTCTGCGGTTTCGTTTTTTACTGGCTCAGGAGGAGTTTCTGCTGCGGCTACAGCGTCCGCTGCAACAACAGCGTCAGCTGCAACAACAGGAGGAGTGGTGACTTCAGGTGTGCTTACCACTTCTGTCGCGGCAGGTTCTTGTTTTGGCTCTGGAGGAAGTTCAGTTTTTTGTTCTGCGACTTCAGTTGGAGGCTCTGCTGCAGTCTCATTGCTAGGAAGAGCCACTGTTGGATCTTCAACTGGAGCGACAGGGAGTTCATCAGTGACTTTGATGGATTGAGTTTCACCAGGGGCTCCCATATCCACACAGAGCATTGGTGAGAAGAAGTTCATTTCCCGTTGTAACACAGGCAAAAGGGCGCAACCCGCAAGGGCTTCTTCCTTCATGATAAACTTAATTTGAAAACTGGTTTCTAATTTTTTGCCATCGGTATTGAGGGCTTTACCATTTCCTAAAACTAAATCGCCTTCTTCAACTTCAAATTCTACGTTAAAGATTTTTTTATTTTTATTTTTTTCGATCTTGTTAATTTTTATTACTGAACCTGTGGAGCTCGTATTGTTTTTGACGGTGTACTGAAATTCATTATTTGAGTCGGCCACATAGGTTTCGTCACGACTGCTATTTTTTGCGCAGGCATTGAAGGAGTATTTTTCAGTGACTCCTGTTTTTGCAAAATCCATCCAGCGCTCATGGTATTTGAGGTACTTAATTTCTTTTTGCATTTTAGCAATATCTTGCATCATCGAACCTTCTAGGTCCGGATTTTTAGAGAGTGCGTCTTTGTCTTCCGATTGGGCCGTTGAAAGATTGGCACCAATTTTTAACAACAGGGCATTAGTGTCGATCTTGTCTTGTTGCTCGATATAGAATTTAAATCTTTCCCCACTGCATTCCTCTTCGTTGAGCACAGAGAGGTAGCTGTTTTGTTCAAGGTAAGTTTCTTTTTGCAAATAAATATCTGGCTTCACGTAAGGAGGCTCAACCACTTCCACAGGTTTAGGTGGTTCCGCAGCAATGAGTTTATGAGTGATAGGGTCATATTTAGGTTGATTTGGATGGTGGCATTTGTTGTAAATTTCGACAGCACGTTTGTCGCCCAATTTTCCAAAAAGTTTTTCTTTGAATTTAATTTCTAAGAATTCATCTTGCTCAACGTTGCATGAGAGTATTGTAGGCATATTGATCAAAAAGAGTTTCTCGCCTGGTTGGAGATCTTCGAGATCCACTTTAGGATTGTCGCGTTGAATTTTTTTAAGTTCTTGGCCCACACGTGCAGGCTCGAGTGCGCCGATAGATTTTAAGATCATCCAGATCGTGTCTTTTTTCTGAACGATGTACTTTCCGGAAAGACGTTTTATTTTTCTTTGTTCTCCATAACCCGGAAGGAGATAATTGCTATCGCAGTAAGGATGTTTGGTGAGGTATTGGCTTAAATCTTTTTTGGTGCATATTTTTTCTTTGATCTTCACTTCGCGATTAAAAGCCGTGATATTGCAATCAAAACGGAGCAAATAGGGTGGAATTTTTAGATCGTATTTTTCTACGGTCGGAAAGTCTTCATCGTAGTTAACAGGTTTTTTATTAAAAATTTTAGGTGAGTTGTATTTTTTCAACTCATCTAAGGCACCGTTTACACCTTCTACGGGAAGGGCTCCAATAGAGAAAAGCAAGCAAGAAAGATCTTCTGTGCTTTTGAGTTTGTAAGTAAAATTTTCTTCTTTTGGTTTGCTCTTTGAGTGCGCTGAATTTGGAAATAGAAAATACATTCCCAACATGATTGGAAATAAAACTAAATAAACCATTTTTGAAATGGTGAATTTTGAGAAGTATCTTCTTAACATTCCTTAATTATTTCAAATAAGAAGATACCTATCAATAGAGCGAAAAATAAATGTACTTTGGTCTTCTAGCCTTTCATTAAAGCGTCTAACTCAGCCCATCGTTCGAATTTGGCTTCTAGCAAGGCTTCCGCAGAGGCTAGTTCGTTCGTAAGTTCCAAAAGTTTTTTCGGATTCGAGGCATTCTGGGAGTCAGAAATTTGATGCTTCAAACTCTCTAGTCTTTGCTCTAATTCTGCAATCTCTTTTTCGATATTTTCCCAATCAGTTTTATCCTTAAAACTCACTTTTTTCTTTTTCTCCATCTTAGTAGGGGTCTCTACAACTTCAATCTTTGTGGCTACTGGAGCGGGTTTTTCGGGTTTTTTATCTTTATTATTTTCAAACCAAGATTCCCATTGGAGATAATCAGCAAATTTTTGAATATGACGTTGGTCATTTTCATCCTTGTTCATGGCCATAATTTCAGTCGCAACTTGGTCCATAAAATAGCGATCATGAGTGATTAAAATCACAGCGCCATTGTAATCTTTGAGTGATTCTTCTAAAACCGCCAAAGTTTCGATATCTAGATCGTTCGTTGGTTCATCAAGAATCAAGACTGAAGATGTAGTTAACATCATTTGTGCAATTCTCAATCGACTCTGTTCTCCACCCGAAAGTTGGGCTACTGGAAGATCCATTTGCTCGGTGTGAAATAAAAATCTTTGCAAATAACTTTTTGCATAAATAAATTTACCTTGAAAATCGACGTAATCTCCCTCTGAAGCAATGTTGCGAAGCAAACTTTTTGACGGGTCCAAGGTTTGCTTATTTTGTTCGAAGTAAGACACGGTCACAGCATCACCTTGAGTGATGGTTCCAGAATCTGGTGTTTCAACTCCCGTAATGAGTTTTACTAAAGTGGATTTTCCGACGCCATTATCGCCAATGAGGCCCAAACGAGTGTTTGGAGAAATGATGTAAGAAAAATCTTTGAGAATATTTTGTGAACCAAAAGATTTAAAAACATTTTTGAGTTCAATAAGTTTTTTGGGTTGTCTTCCGGATTCACCAAAATCAATTCCGACAATTTTTTGGCGATTCATTGCAGACAGATCTTGTAAATCTTCCTTCAAATCACCAGCACGTTCTATACGTGCCTTTTGTTTGGTCTGTCGAGCTTTAGCCCCTCGACGTAGCCATTCGGTCTCCCGTTTAAAAGTATTGGTCATTTTTTCTTGCGTGCTTTGTTGTTGTGCACGGAGTTGCTCTTTATTTTCTAAATATTGAACATAATCTCCTTCAGAAACAAGCAAGCCTTGTTTAAGGTGGGGGTCTAAATCATAAACTTTAGTACATGTTCTTTGTAAAAAAAGTCGATCATGGGTGATCATAAAAACAGTCACATTTTGAGAAACTAAAAATTCTTCAAGCCACAAAATTGAACTTATGTCTAAGTGGTTGGTAGGCTCGTCGAGCATCAAAAGTTCGGGACCTTTAATCAGTTCTCGTGCGAGTGCTAATCTTTTTTGCCATCCGCCGGATAAAGAAGTTGCTAAAGAGTTTTCATCAAATTGCAAAAGATCCATTTTGCCAAGCCATTCATAAATGGCGCCGAGCTCTTCATCAGGATGTTCCAGTTGATCTGCTAAAACGCTAAAAAGCGTGTCAGTGGCTTTAAATTCGGGTTTTTGATCTAAATAACCAATTTTGAGAGATTTTTTTTTAATCACTTGTCCGTTATCAGGTTCAACGATTCCCATGAGAATTTTCATGAGAGTTGATTTGCCCGCCCCGTTAGGGCCGACCAAAGCAGCTTTATCGCCTTCATTGATTCCGAATGAAAGATTTTTAAAAAGAGTTTTACCTGCAAAAGACTTCGCTAAATTTTGTGTACTGATGAGAATTGCCATTCGCAATGTATATCGAGTTGTCCTTCTTTTAGCAATGTAGAAATCTCACTGTAAAAATTCTCTCGCTAGAATAAGTGTCAAAGATTAAGTCAGGTTGACTTTAATTATGATTGAGATAAGTTTCTTTTCTTATGAAATTTAAAAAAAGCAAATTCCATTTTGTAGGCGTTGGTGGTATCGGAATGTGTGGGCTTGCAGAGCTTTTACACAATATGGGCGCAACTGTTTCAGGAAGCGATCTCTCCGAAAATGCTAACACAGAACGATTAAAAACTTTAGGTTTAAGAATTTACAAAGGTCACAAAGCCACTCAAATCGGTGATGCTGATGTGGTTGTTTATTCTAGTGCCATTCAATTTGGAAATCCCGAAATTTCTGAAGCAAGAGCACGTCAGATTCCTTTAATTCCTAGAGCAGAGGCTCTTGCTGAGATCATGCGTTTAAAACGTGGTATCGCTGTGGCTGGAACTCACGGTAAAACAACAACCACCAGTCTTGTGGCTTCCGTATTTTTAAAAGCAAAAACTGATCCTACAATTGTAGTGGGTGGACGATTTGAAAAAATTAAATCCACAGCATTTTTAGGGGAAGGAGAATGGATCATTGCAGAAGCTGATGAAAGTGATGGCAGCTTTGCTAAACTCAGTCCTGAAATTGCAATTATTACTAATATCGATTCGGACCATTTAGATTATTATAAATCATTCGAAAATTTACAAAAAGCTTTTTATGATTTTGCACACAAAATTCCTTTTTACGGAATGTGCATTGTGTGTGGGGATGATCCTTTGGTTCGTCATTTATTTGAAGCCTATTCCAAAAGAATTTTATTCTACGGTTTTGAAAATTCAAACGATTTGATTATTGATGGTCAAAACGGAAATTACACTTTGTATCGCAATGATCGTTTATTTAGAAATCGCCAGTTTGTAGGAGATTTTACAATTCGCACTCCTGGGCGCCATAATGCTTTGAACGCTACAGCCGCTATTGCTGCGGGTTTGTCAGCAGGTCTTTCTTTTGAATCTTGCAAAGAAGGCATTTTTGATTTTGAGGGAGTCGATCGTCGCTTTCAACTTAAAGGCGAAGCTCAAGGAATTAAAGTTTATGATGATTACGGTCATCATCCCACAGAAGTGCGCGCCACTTTGCAGGGCTTTAAAGAAAAATTCCCAGATAATAAATTAGTGGTGCTTTTTCAACCGCATCGTTATTCAAGAACTCAACATTGTTGGCATGAATTCACCACTTGCTTCACTCAAGCGGATCAAGTTTATTTAACAGATATTTATGCAGCTGGAGAGTCTCCAATCCCAGGTGTGGATTCAGAAAAACTTGCAGAAGAACTCAAACATTCTCATGTTCAGTATTTGCCAAAAGATGCTCAACTTGCACAAAAAATAAGTGCAGAGTTAAAAACGGGAGACATCTTTTTAACTCTGGGCGCTGGTGACGGATGGAAAGTGGGAATGGAAGTTCTGAATCATTTTTCTGAAATAAAAAATTAATTGAGGTCAACAACTGTGGATATTAAACAAAATGAGAGCTTAGCAAAATACACATCATGGTTAGTGGGAGGAATCGCAGATTATTTTGCAGAGCCCTCCACTGAATCAGAGCTTTTGCAGGCTCTTGATTTTGCAAAAGTCCAAAAGTTACCTGTCTCGATTTTAGGAGGAGGATCCAATGTTCTGATTTCTGATGCAGGAGTCAGAGGGTTGGTGATCTGCCTCAAAAAATTTTCAAAAGTAGAAATTAAAGAATCAGATTCTCAACGATTAGAAATCACTGCACTTGCTGGTACGAGTAAGAGTGAATTATTAAAAATATTTTTAAAATACAAACTTTCACCAGCCCTTTTTTTAGCAGGACTCCCAGGAGACATTGGTGGGGGCGTGGTGATGAATGCCGGTGTGGCTGAGAACTTTTCTCCTCGAGAGTTTGTCGAGCTGGTGGACTGGATCAGAGTCTTGGATTTTTCTTCTGGAACTCCGGCTTCAAAGGTTTTTCAAAAATCAGAACTGGACTGGAGTTATCGTCATTGCCTAGGCTGGGGTCCAGGGGTCATTGTTGAGGTGGGTTTGAGTTGGCCACTGTCTCCAAAAGATGAATCTGTTTTAGAAAAAGTGAGAGAAGCTAATAAATTGCGTTTGAGTAAACAGCCACTTGATATGCCTAGTTGTGGCAGTGTCTTTAAAAATCCCCCTCCTGAAACTGGATTTAAGGCGGCTCAACTTATAGATAGTTGTGGTCTTAAGGGATTTCAAATTGGCCAGGCTCAAGTCTCAAAAAAACATGCTAATTTTATTGTGAACCTCGGGGGTGCAACGGCCTCTGATATATGGTCTTTAATCCAGCATGTTCAAAAAACGGTGAAAGCTCAGAAGGGCCTTGATCTAGTGACTGAGGTTGTTCATATCGGAGAAATCTCGCAATAGATCGAGTTTGGACTTTTCAAAATTAAGAACTGGATTAAGATAAGGGGTATGAAGAAACATCCTAAGTTAATCACAGCCATTAAATTATCCCTTATTTTTATATTCATTCCTGGGCTGATTTTTTACTCTTTGAGGGTTTTAAATCAGAGAGGATTTTTTAACATCAATGATGTGGTGATTGTTTATGAAAAAACACCTGATCAAAAAAATTATTTTGATCCTTTATTAGAAAAAATAAAATTAGATTTAAACAATCTTAAAGGGCAATCTTTATTAAGTTTGGATTTTAAAAAAATCAGTCAACAATTAAAGAGCCGCGATTGGATTGCTAACTTTCATATTTCAAAATCTTGGCCACAAGCTTTAAAAATAACGATTCAACCTCAAGCGGTGAAACTTCTTTTAGTTAAAGGCACGCAGTTGATTCCTGTAATTGAAAACGGCAGTCTCTTAACAGCCGTGGAGGCTCATCAAGCGCCTGATGTGATATTGTTAAATGAGAGTTCTTTTTCAACGGATCGAGAATTAAGAAAAAAAGCTATTAAGATGACTCAAGAAATTCCCCCAGAAGGAAGTTTTTCACAAAAAAAAATCTCTGAAATTTTTTATGATAAAAAAGAAGGATTTTGGGTTCAGATGGTTGATCAAGGTTTGCAAGTTAAGTTAGGAGAAGGGCAAGTTTCTCTTAAAAGTGCACGCGTCGGTCAGGTTTTAGATTATGTGAAGAGTCATGATATTAAGCCGCGACTTATTGATGCGAACTTATCTAAAAAGGTCATTTTAAAACTCGAAAAGAATGAAAAAGTTGAAGAGATCTCTACAGAGCAATAACAAATGAGAGCCAAATTTTAGGGTCATGTAAGAACATTTTTCATTGGCGTTTGCTTAAAATAGAAGCTTGCGTCATTGACTCTGCGTTGTCTAAGAAAGTTCTTGTCAAGCCGCGTAAGACTCCCCTAAGCTGAAGTCTGGGGACGGGTAATTTCTCGTCCAAGGACGGGGAATGTGAGCGCATCAATTTCAAAAACAAAGCCGGTAAAAAACACAGTGATTGCGGGACTTGATATTGGTTCCTCAAAAGTAGCCATCATAGTGGGTGTTTTAAATGAAGCAGGTCAGATTGACGTTGCTGGTTTAGGAACGGCTCCAAATAGTGGGATCCGCCAGGGTGTTGTTGTTAATATCGAAGCGACGACTGAATCTATACGAAAGGCTCGTGAAGAAGCTGAGTTGATGTCGGGCTATTCCATCGATAAAGTTTGGGTGAGTGTTTCTGGATTACATATTAAATCATTTGAATCTAGAGGCATGGTTGCTATCAAAAACAAAGAAGTTTCACCCTTTGATATTGAACGCGTGATTGAAGCTGCTAAAGCGGTGGTGGTTCCTGCGGACCGCACTGTTTTGCACGTAATCCCTCGTGAATTTAAAGTAGATGGCCAAGATGGAATTTTAGATCCACTTGGAATGTCTGGCGTTCGTTTAGAGTCTTCAGTTCATATCGTAACTGGTGGTCAAACAGCGATTAATAATACAATTAAATGCACAGAAAAAGCAGGTCTTAAAGTTGCGGGGCTTGTACTCGATCAATTAGCAACATCAATGGCTGTTTTAAGTCAGGATGAAAAAAACCTCGGTGTTTGTTGCATCGATATTGGTGGCAATAGCACTAATTTAATTTATTTCATCAACGGCAGCGTGGCTCACACTTCTCAAATCCCTGTGGGTGGATTTCATTTCACTCAAGATGTGGCCATTGGCTTAAGAACTCCGCAAATTTCTGCGGAAGAATTAAAGAAAAAATATGGTTGTGCTTTAGCAGCAATGGTGAACGATCAGGACACCATTGACGTTGAAGGTGTTGGCGGTAGGAAGCTGCGAACAGTATTAAAGAGAGATTTAGCTGAGGTTCTTGAACCACGCGCTGAAGAAGCTCTCAGTTTAATTCACAATGATATGAGAATGTCTGGTCTGATGCCCATGCTGGGATCAGGAATTGTGCTCACCGGAGGAGCCAGTCAATTGGATGGATTGATCGAAATGGGAGAATTTGTTTTCGATATTCCAGTTCGTCGAGGTGCCCCTGGAAAAGTTGGAGGGTTAACAGATTTAGTGCGCTCTGCGGGATATGCAACAGCCACTGGATTATTGCTCTACGGTTTGAGCCAAACAAAGACAGCCCATTCGGATATAGAAAATGGAGATTTTCTTGCCGAGTCTTTGAGTGGATTTTCTAAAAAGCTTAAGGAGCTTTTTGGAGATATGTTTTAAAAAAGGATTTTTAAAAGATCAATACAACGGGGGAACAGTATGTTTGAGTTAGATGAGAATATCAGCATAGGTGCAAACATTAAAGTTGTAGGTGTCGGCGGAGGAGGAAGTAACGCTGTCTCTACAATGATCGATTCAGGGATGAGTGGTGTAGAGTTTGTTATCGCAAACACAGACATACAGGCCCTCAAAGCCAACAAAGCGACTGGTAAAATTCAATTAGGTATCGACTTAACAAAAGGTTTAGGAGCGGGGGCGAATCCAGATATTGGTCGTCGTGCAGCGATTGAATCTTATAATGAAATCGTAGAAAAAATCGAAGGTTCAGACATGGTTTTTGTCACTGCTGGTATGGGCGGTGGTACAGGAACTGGTGGTGCTCCTGTTGTTGCAAAAATTGCTCGTGAATTAGGAGCCCTCACTATTGGTGTGGTGACTCGTCCATTTATTTTTGAAGGTAAACGTCGCATGAAGCATGCAGACGGTGGACTTGCAGAATTAAAAGAAAACGTAGACACCCTTATTGTTATTCCCAATCAAAAATTATTAGCAGTCTCTGGAGACCGCACTCCATTATTAGATACATTTAAAAAAGCGGATGAAGTTTTATTTCAAGCAGTTAAAGGGATTTCTGATCTTATTAATATCAGAGGTCTTATCAATTTAGATTTTGCAGATATTCGCACTGTTATGGCCAACAAAGGCATGGCAATTATGGGAACGGGTTCTGCAAAAGGCGAAAATCGTGCGGTTGAAGCAGCCTCTGCAGCCATCTCTTCTCCCCTTCTTGAGAACATTTCTATTGAAGGTGCAACGGGCATTATTATTAATGTGACCGGTGGATCTGATTTAAGTTTGCATGAAGTGAATGAAGCTTCGACTCTCATTACTGAAGCGGCTCATGAAGATGCAGAAATTATTTTTGGTGCGGTGATTGATGAATCTATGCAAGATGAGATTCGTGTCACAGTGATTGCAACTGGTTTTGAACAACATGCAAGAGCCACTGCTAACGATGCGGCTCTTCAAAAAATTCAACAATTTTTGAATCCAACTGTTGCCACTCAGTATGCTCAAACTCAGCATTCGCATGTTCAACATCAGTCGATTCCTCAACATCAACCAACGCACAATCCATATAATGTGAATCAACATATGGGTTATGCTCAACCGGCACAAATGGCTCCTCAGCCGCAAATGCCGTATCCGCAAACAACTTATGTAAATCCTTATCAACAACCGGCTCACTATCCGCAACAACAAATGATGCCTCAAGCTCCACAAGCGGTAGTTTCTCCAGCACCTGTAGCTCCTGCAGCTCCAGTCTATGCTTGGCAACAACCCGTAGCTCCAGTGGCAGCACCGATGGCCGCTCCCATCGCGACTCCTATCGTGACTCCAGTAGCTCCAGTGATGGCAGCTCCGATTGTAACTCCAGTTGTAGCGCCTGTTGCAGCAGCACCTGTGGCTCCAGTGATGCCAATCATTCCGGCTCAAGAATTACCACCGGTTCCTACGCAAACATTCACTCATGTAGAGCTAAATGTTGAACAACCAGTTCAGCAAATCGTTCAAGAAGAAGTGATTCAAGCTGCGGCACCTGTAGAGTTAGAGGTTGAGCAACCCCTTTTTATCGAAACTGTAGAAACAGAAGAAATTCTTTCGGCTCCAGTTGAAGAAGTAGCGCAAATAATTGCTTCTGCTCCAGAGATGATTGCTGAAGAAGTTATCGAGGCCGCTCCAGTGGCGCCTGCAGCTCCTGTTGCAGCTCCAGTGATGACTCAAACGCAGTCGGCTTCAGATTTATCTTTATCTTCGAGAGATTTATTGTTAGCTAAAGTGAGAGCGTTCCGTGAGACTCAAGAGTTAAAAGCTAAGTATCAACAACAGCAGCCAGAACAATTAGTGATGAGCATGTCTGAAAGTGATTCTTTAGAAGAAGCTCGTCGCATGGCTCGTGAGGTGTTAAACACACCGTTTTCAACTCAAAACTTAGAAGTTCCTGCTTTTATCAGAAAAAAACAGGCTTTTAATTTAAATAACGAAGGGTCAAAAAATTAATTGGAAGCTTGGTTCGTTTCAGACATCCATTTAAAAAACCTTAAAGAGCGCAACGGAGAGATCCTGTTGCGCTTTTTGCATTTTCTCTTAAACAAAACAAATTCTGAAGAATCCCAACCGACCCATTTATTTTTGCTGGGTGATATTTTTGATTTATGGCTTTCTTCACATCGCGCGTTTTCCGAACCTTTTATGGATTTTATTAAACCCATTGAGCAGTTGGTTCAAAGGGGAGTAAAAGTGATTTATTTTGAAGGCAATCACGACATGCATATCAAAGAATTTTGGCAAAGCATGGGCGTAGAGGTTTATGAGGAACCTCAATATATTCAACTTCAAGATAAAGTTTTTAGATTAGAACATGGGGATCTTATTAATCCAGATGATATTTCTTATGAAAAATATCGAAGATTTGCTCGTCATCCACTCACAGAATGGGCAGTTCATCATTTACCTGGAAGATTTTGGAAGTTTGTGGGTGAAAACTTATCTAAACAAAGTCGCAAGCATTCTGGGGCTTTTCGAAAAAACTATGAACAGCTCTTAATTAAAATGGTGCGCGAGCATGCTGAGAGAGTTTTTCAAGAAAAGCCTTTTGATTATGTGATTTCAGGGCACTTGCATGTACGGGATGACTTTGAAAAAACGATTTTGAATCATAAGATTCGTTCCATTAACTTAGGAAGTTGGTTTGATGCCACTCAGGCCTTAAAATATAATGGAGATTTTGAGTGGGTTGAACTCACTGAGATAAAATAATAGATTCAATTCATATAAAAATTCATTTAAGATCAAAATGGTAGATTTAATATAAATATTAAAGAGGTGATTTGTGGGTGGTTTAAGTTTTACGCATATTCTATTGTTAGCCATTATTTTAATCGTTCTTTTTGGGCCTTCTCGATTACCTCAATTAGGCTCCAGTCTTGGTAAAGCTATCAGAGGATTTAAAGATGCAATGAATGAAGTTGATGGTGAAGCTCGTGATTTGTCACCTCAACAACCCCCGGTGAATCAAGTGCCTCATCAGCAAAATCAGCAAATCGCTCAGCAAGCAACTCAGGCGCAACCTGTTCAGCAACCGGCACAACAAGTGGCTCAACAAACCACTCAAAAAGATCCTGTTGATAAATAGATCGTAAAATATATAATCAGTTTTGAATGTCTGAAAAATTAAAATTAGAGGAATTTATGAAAAGGATTTTATTGATTTCCCTCATGGTGCTGGCTTCAGGGTGTGCAGTTTTGCATAGAGTGAATATTGCCTCTATTGATTCTAAAACTGTTTTAGAAGGTCATAAATTTGAAGTTTTTGCTTCTGAAGTCGGAGTTAATGTGAATGAAACTGCCGATACTGCAAAAGTATTTACAGGTAGCAAAAAAACTCAAGATGATATTGAAGCCATCAAAAATTTGATCAATCTCTTTCAAATGGGTCCTCGTACTGGCAATCCAATTTATAATCAATTTTATGCGGATAAGTTAGCCACTCATGTGATGGCAAAATGCCCTTCAGGAAAAATCAGCGGCCTCATGAGTATTCGAGAAACTGCAGATTACAAAGTGGCCAGTGGTGAGATCGTTAAAATTACAGGTTATTGTTTAACAGGCAAAGGAGTGCATTAAAATGAAAAATTTATTTTTAGTATTAAATTTGGTTTTAGTTTTTTTAACGGGTTGTGTTTCTCTAAATTCGATTTCTATCACTCCAGTTCCTAAAGATCGTTCTCATTCTCTGAATCATGAAGTTTCAAAATTTGTGTTTATGGGATTTAATTTTGATAATTATTTTGTGAACGACATGGTGAATGAACTCGCTCTGCAATGCCCTCAAGGTAAAGTTGAAGGGATTTTAACTAAATCAGAACAAATTACTTACTTCCCAGGTTTTGCAAATACCTACCGCATTTCTTCTCAAGGATATTGTGTAAAATAGGGGAGTTTATTATGAGAAATCATTTTTTAATTTATATATCTGGACTTCTGATTTTACTTTCTGGTTGTGCACATTCAGTGCACGAGTATGAAGTTTCAGATTTTGAATTTCAGGTTGGCGAAAAAGTAACTGAAGTTAAATCAGATGGTGAGCAACAAGTAATTATGGGGTTTGCCTTTGATACCAATTATGTTGAGTCTGCTTTAAATAAACTCAAGAAAAAATGCCCAAATCAAAAAATTTCAGGCATCAACGCACGTTATAGCACTTCTCTCGGTTTTTATTCTTGGGTTAACAAAGTTCATCTCAAAGGATTTTGTCATAACTAAACTTAATATAACTCCTACTGGCAGTAGTTATGCTCGTTAAAATAACGATTGCAGAGGAGTTGTGGACTAGAACAATCTGCAGAGGTTGGAGAAGTGTAATAACCACTGCGTGGGCAAGTTTTAAATCCACCTTCAAGGACATTAACTGTAAAATTACCTTTCTCAACTATTTTGCCTTTTTTAAAGAGTTTAAACTCAACGGAGTTTTTGCCTAACTTTAAAAAGGGTCTTTGAAAAACAGTGTTAGTCCATAAATTGATTTTTTGAGTCGATACACCATTTTTATAATTGTAAGGAAGATATTGAATCTTACTGGTGCTGCCATTTTCATAAGTGGCTTCTAAGCTCACTTTATCAGACTCAATTTTTGGACCTACAAATGCTGTAAAGCCTGTAGGATTTAAATAATCAAGATTACAATTTGTTGAACCAAATGCAGGGCCATCTGCTCCCGGACAATCCACAAAGAGACGTCCTTGAATTTGCAGGCTTGTAAATTCCTCGCCAGATTCAAAAGAACCACTCGCAGTAACATTGTTAGAATTTGATTGAGGGAAATTAGCTAAACTTTTTATGGGATATATAGCTGAAGAGATCAGGAAGCTAAAAAAAATGAGACTAAAAATTCTGTTAGATATTTTATTGAAAATCCATTTCATAACTATCTCCATTTTAATAAAGCCCTCAATCAGTGAGGGCTTGTTGCCAAAAAAGATAGATGGAAGTTTTTAATTTGCCAAATGAATTTCAAGAGGGATTCAAAAAAGGATTAAACTATTAGATTATCCTCTTTTTCCAGATCCGCCTCCGCCTCCGCTAAAGCTACGGCGGACAGGGCCGCCACTTTTGTTACCAGGGCCGCTACTTCTGCTACCAGAGCCGCCACCGGCACCACTGCCACCTTTGCGTGGACCACCGCCGCCACCTCCGCCACGACGAGGGCCGCCTTTGCGAGGACCCTTGTGATTGCGTTGAGCTTGTTTGTGAGAATCACGAACTTTCTCTAGAATTGCTTTAGCTTTTCCCACGCTCATAATTGTAGAAGCTTCGATGTCTTGAGAATGGAAGGGGTGTTCAAGAACCACTTCAATTTTTTGACGATTGATTTTTTCAACTGCAAAAATAAAAGATTTTTCTTCTGCAGTACAAAATGAAATCGCAATACCTTCAGTTCCAGCACGAGCCGTACGGCCAATTCTGTGAACGTAGTTTTCTGGAATATGTGGGATATCAAAATTAATCACATGTGAGATTTCATCGATATCAATACCACGAGAAGCAATGTCAGTTGCAAATAGCACTCTGACTTCGCCTGTTCTGAACTGTTCAAGAGCATTTTGACGAGCCGACTGAGAACGGTTGCCATGAATCGCAGAAGCCGAAATGCCAGATTTGATGAGTTTTTCCATCAAGCGGCTGGCAACGTGTTTCATTTCTACAAACACCAACACTCTTTTAAGAGCTGGATTTTTGAGGACATGTAACAACAGATCAAATTTGTTTTCTTTAGTTACATACATCACCTGCTGTTTTACTTTTTCAGCAGTTGTTGACTGAGGTGTGACTTCAATCGTTTTAGGATTATTTAAAATTGAAGAAGCTAGTTTTTGAATTTCAGGAGGCATTGTTGCCGAGAAAAACAAGTTTTGTCTTTCTTGAGGTAATAGAGGAAGAATTTTTTTAATATCTGGAGCAAAACCCATGTCCAACATGCGATCGGCTTCATCAAGTACAAAAATTTCTAATTGTTTAAGATTTAAAAATCTTTGATTGTAAAGATCTAAGAGTCTTCCGGGAGTGGCAATCAAAATATCTAATCCACTTTGTAAGGCTCTTACTTGAGGGTTTTGTCCAACGCCTCCAAAAATAGCGTAAGATTTTAAGTTGAGATGTTTGCCGTAGGTTTCAACACTTTGTTGAATTTGAATAGCTAACTCACGAGTGGGAGTGAGGATTAAACATCGTGGAGTTTTAGCAGCAGGTCTTTTTTTCTTTTCAAAAAGATATTGTAAAATAGGAAGAGAAAAAGCCGCCGTTTTACCAGTTCCAGTTTGTGCGATCCCTAACAGATCATGTCCTTTTAAAAGCAATGGGATTGCTTGAGCTTGAATTGGAGTTGGTTTTTCGTAACCAGATTCTTTAAGGGCGGTTTGAAGTTGTGGAATTAAAGACAGATCAGCAAATTTAACAGAAGACATTTATACACCTACTTTTTGAATATGAATGGACTCATTTATTGAAGGAGACCAATAAAATCAGAATTAATTCTTATTGGTTCGCTTGATTTATTATTGTCCACCGTTGTCTTCGTGGCGGACCTAAAACTGAGGGTTTCAGTTTTGGGGCACAATGAACAAATTATCTAATAAAGTCAAATTGTTCTTCAAATGGGCTCTGTTAAAGGATTTGGCTGAAGCCTGAATCTAATCGATTCATTAAGATGACGAGTTTTTAAGACTTCTCGGTCATAAACCATCACCCATTTAATAGAGAGGTGATGGTTATAAAAAAATTGATGAAAACTTACTGAGCGCGGAGAGGAAGACTCTCAATATAATCAGCTGGCAAACCAGCTTGAGTAGCACCTCGTACAAGAGCTTCAACATAAGCTTCACTCACAGGGCCTAATTGACTGGCTCTAGCAGGAGAGGTTGTAAAAGCAATGGCTTCAATGATTTGATCGCCCACTTTTACTTTAACAGTTCTTTCGATCGACATGCCAGTGACAACACCTTCTTTGTGTTGAACAACTGGCCAATCTTTTACAGGGATTTCAAATAAGAGACCATAAACAGATTTTCCCGATTGATCTACTAAACCAGCCACTCTTCCGCCCCACCAGCGAGAAGGAAAATCAAAAGTGAGATCGACATCTTGAGCTGCAACAACTTGGCCTTCAGGAAGATTGAAGAACTCATACGAATGTTCAATTCTCCATTGATTAAAAGCCGCTTTATCCAACACTCCAGAGTATGCAAAATAAAGTTTAGTTCCTTCTTGTTGGATTTGGTTTCTAGCATTCATCACTTGGTTATAATGAGCGTCCATGGATTCTCCTTAAAATGAGTTGGAAAAAGGCAAAAAAAAAGGCCATCTTTTGGATGACCTTTTATATTTAAATTATTCAAAGTTATATTGAAAATGGTGCCCGGCGAGGGACTTGAACCCCCACGCTCTCGCACTAGATCCTAAGTCTAGCGTGTCTGCCAATTTCACCAGCCGGGCAGGTAACTACTAAAAAAGTAACAACTAAAAAAGAAGTTATCTTATAACTGTGAATAAGATTTCAAGGACCTTATAACAGTTTTTTTAAAATAACCATCGAAAAATTCAAAAAATACTAAAAAAGCACCGCTTATTTTGATTCAGCGATTAATTTTTTATATTCTGGAGCTCTCATAAGGTTAGCAAGTTCCTTTTCAGAGTCCATTTCAATACGGATCAGCCATCCTTGATTGATAGGGTCGTCATTTAAAACAGATGGGTCATCAGACAAAGAATTGTTGATTTCGATCACTGTTCCAGAAACAGGAGCATAGAGGTCACTTGCAGCTTTTACGCTCTCAACCACACCAAAAGTTTCTCCTTGAGTCACTTTTTGGCCTTCTTCAGGAAGTTCTACGTAAACAATTTCACCCAAAGCATCTTGTGCAAACTCTGTAATTCCTACAGTGACGATGTTTTCATCAACTTGAGCCCATTCGTGATCTTTGCTGTAGTAAAAATCTTCAGGAATATAAAATGCCATGGAAAACTCCTCTTTATGCTAAATTTTGTGCTTTATCTGTGTCTAATAAACAAACATTTAAAACTAATTAAAAAACTCATCCAAAAAATCATAATAAAAAATCATAGAAATCTAATTCTATTTCCATGACTTTTTCAACTTAAATTAAGCCCTGTAAAATCTGGAAAATTCTCTTTTTATTTTTTTACAAAAGGAGTTTTAACCACAACTGCTTTGACTTTACGTCCACGAATATCCACCGCAAATTCAGTGCCTTCTTTGCAAAAAGAAGTGTCTAAGTAAGCGATTCCTATGGCTTCATCAAGACTTGGTGAGAGTGTTCCACTTGTTACCTTGCCGATTTCTTTGTTGTCAAAAGAAAACAAAGTGTAGCCTTGACGGGGGATGCCTTTATCTAAAAGTTTAAAGCCAATGAGATTTTGAGTAAGACCTTTTTCTCTAGCTGCAAGAATAATATTTTTACCCATAAAATCTTTTTGAGTAGGTTTTACAACCCAGCCAAGGCTCGCTGCATAGGGGTTTGTGGTGTCATCAATCTCATGACCATAAAGACTGTACTTCATTTCTGTACGAAGAGTGTCTCTCGCGCCCAAGCCAATTGGTTGAACATCAAGATCAGCTCCGTGTTTTAAAAGTTCATTCCAAAGAAGAACTGTTTCACTTGCAGGAACAAAAATTTCTGCCCCAGCTTCTCCTGTGTAACCAGTCGTTGCAAGGTAGCAAGTTTTAGAATTTAAAGTGAATGGAACTATTGAAAATGGTTTTTTAGTTTGAGTGTCAATGCCACTCACTCTTTTTAAAAGTTCGGCAGCTTTTGGTCCTTGTACCGCAATTTGTCCCCAATAAGAACTCTCATTGGTCAATTGAGCGCCGCGGTTATTCTGACTCATCCAAGCCCAGTCTTTATCAGTATTAGAGGCATTCACACAAACAAGATAGTCTTCATTTTTTTTCAAACAATAAACAATAATGTCATCAACCAATCCGCCTTGGTCATTTGGAAGAAGGCTGTATTGAGCTTCTCCATCATTGAGTTTGGCAACATCATTTGTTGTTAGCCATTCTAAAGTTGCCAGTGCATTAGGTCCTTGAACGCGGACTTCTCCCATATGAGAAACATCAAATAAACCTACGTTTTTTCTTACATTCAGGTGCTCTTCTTTAAGTCCTTTATACTGAACTGGCATCCACCATCCAGCAAAGTCGACCATTTTGCCACCGAGTTTAACATGTTCTTCTGCAAGCGGGGTTTTTTTAACATTTTCTGATGCACTCATGGGGTATAAACTCCTAATAAAAAATTGCGCGAACGAGAATTCTTGAAATGTATAAAATTAAAGCTAGGTGGGAATCTAACTCCATTTTTTCTAGAGAATCAAATTTATTTTAAGAACTAAATGGAACTAAATCTTCTTCAAGTCTGATTTCGTTAGAGACCAGTTTAAAATTTTGCGGTTTCATCATGAGCTCGCCCCTTGGCCATTGTGGGCAATCTGTTTTTTTAAAATTTTTATGCATCCACACAGCAAATTCACGCACATCGCTTTGGCAAATCATTTGGCGATTCTTTCCTTTTTCTTGCATAGAATCACCGGTTAAACGAGCCAATTGAGTCATATCTACTTTAGGAGCTGTTTTGCGCGCCAAAATATAACTTGTTGTCAGGGTGTTGTTGCGAATCGGTAAATAAGCTTCAATCTCTTTAAACCAAGAAGGGATTTCCCAAGCAATACGATCGTGACACCAATCAGTTTTTGAATTTTTTAAAAGAGGACATTCATTTTGATGAGTGCATGGTGCCCAAATGGAATAACCATTTTCAATGAGTTGTTGTCTGAGTTTTAAAAGATTGCGGCTGTCTTCTTGAGTAGAAGGCTCTAAAATCATAAGGGCTTCTAGCTCCAAAGCCCATTCTGGCAATTCTTTAAGTTCTGTTAAAACATAAGAAAATAATCCCAAAGTTTTTTGCGGATATTTGCTATGCACTTCAAACTCATTTTGCCAGCGATAATTTGAGTTTGTGTTTTCTAATAATTCTTTTTGTAAAGTTTGATGCAACTTTTGAGCTTGAGTGGATTTTTCAATAAAAGTCCAATCTCTAAATTGAGCTGTTGTTAATTGCATTGAAATCGAAGCTGCTCCTAAGCCAGATCCATACTCCACCACATGATCCAGTTGATTAAAAAAATCAACTTTCAGTCCTTGTTCCATAACTCTTTGAGTGCGCACCAAATTAAGCGGAGTAAAATAAGTGAGGTAAGCTCTTTGGGCCCAAGCCTCTCGCCATGGAGTTTCTTTATCTGGATTGGCAATAAAGTAATCAGAAAGTTTTAAAATATCTTCTGAGAGGCTTTTAGTTTTTAATTTCCAATCTTCTTTTTGAGCTATATTTTGAATGGCTTTTTCAAATTGAGTAGGCAGTGAAAATTTTGAAGGACTGAAATTCATAGGATTTACTTCTCGATCTGTTTAAGTTCATTGTAAACTTGGTTCACGCTGATTTTTTCCATACACGGAAAGAATCGACAGGAACCTCCTACGCAATGATGTTTAGCAGGGCAAGGAATATCCGAAGAGTCCATGTTTTTTGGGGTGATTGTGGTCACAATGGGGCCTCTTGGAGCCCATCTGAGGGGGCTTTGAACCTGAATGGGGCTGTAAATCCCCACGGTAGGCGCTCCTGAACAGGCACTTAAATGAACCACTCCAGTGCTTGGTGCGAGCACGGCTTTTGAGTGCTCAAGTAAATTAATCATTTGCGGAATATTAAAGCGACCTTCGCCCCACAGAACAAGTGGGTGATGTTCAAAATCACTTCTGAGATCATCTAAAAACTTTTTATCTAAGGCGGTGCCCGAGATCAGAATTTTTTTAGAAGGCATTGTTGAGTTTTGAGGATCTCGTTCGGATTTAAAATTTTGAATCAATAGATGGATCAATTCTTTATAAAAAGAAGTGGGCCAATTGAGTGCTGAGCCAGCCATTCCAGGATGAATCACATAGTAATCAAATTTTTTAAGCGGAAGTTTATCAAATAAATCCTGAGAGTTTTTTGACGTCAGTTTTAAAAGAGGCGTTGGAGTGTCCTCTGGCAGTTGAAGCATTTTTTTGACGATCTCAAAATTATAATCAGCCTCATGTTTATCAGATTGAGAGCGACTTTGTCGAATTCCATTATTTAAAAATAAAAACTGATGCCACTGACTGAGTCGACCACCGCGAGCTGGCACTTTTGCGAGCCAAGCCGCTAAAGTGGCCCACCATGGAGAGTAGAAAAAAATAATTTCATCAGGTTTTTCTGATTTCAGAAAATTTAAAAAAGTTAAAAAGTTATTCCAAGTTTGCTTCCAACTTTTTGATTGAATCACAAAACTTTTATAATTTCTTTTTGGATCAGCGCACTCAATCACATTTTCAAGACCCTTAGAGATTAACCAAAAGACCTCTCTTTGAGGAGAAGTCTGAGGAGAAGTCTGTTGAAATTGATCCGAGGGGAGTGTTGAAATCAAATCTCCCATCTTATCGAGTCTTACAAAAAAACTTTTGAGTTTGGCTTGAGTCATTTATTTAAATTCTTCTATTTATATTCTTCAATCGAAGGGCATGAGCAAATGAGATGTCGATCTCCATGCACATTATCCACTCTTCCAACAGCTGGCCATAATTTATGACTTCTAATCCATGGAAGTGGAAACGCAGCTTCTTCGCGAGAATATGGGAATTTCCATTCAGAAGTTACAACCATTTCCATTGAGTGAGGAGAATTTTTAAGTGGATTGTTTTCAGCATCTACTTTTTTATCTTCAACAGCTTGAATCTCTTTGCGGATGGCAATCATCGCATCAATAAAGCGATCTAGTTCTGCTTTTGGCTCACTCTCAGTGGGTTCAATCATCAAAGTACCTACAACCGGGAATGACATTGTTGGAGAATGGAAACCATAATCCATCAAACGTTTTGCCACATCAGAGACATCAATGCCTGAAGTCTTTTTAAGAGGACGTAAATCAATAATGCATTCATGCGCCACTAAACCCTCAGCACCTTTATAAAGAACAGGATAATGAGGATCTAATTTTTTAGCGATGTAGTTCGCACTTAAAATGGCCACTTGAGTGGCTTTTTTAAGTCCCTCAAGACCCATCATAGTCACGTAAGACCAAGAGATTGGTAAAATGCTGGCGCTTCCCCAAGGAGCAGAAGTGGTTGCTGAAATACCCTCTTGAGGTCCACATGATGGAACTAAAGAATGTTTTGGTAAATATGGAGCCAAGTGTGCAGCCACTCCAATAGGTCCTACACCTGGGCCACCTCCACCATGAGGAATTGAGAAAGTTTTATGTAAGTTCATGTGCGAAACATCCGCACCAAAAACTCCAGGGCGGCAAACACCGACAATGGCATTCATATTGGCGCCATCCATGTACACTTGGCCACCTTGATCGTGAATGATTTTACAAATCTCAAGAATAGCTTCTTCAAAAACTCCATGAGTAGAAGGGTAAGTGAGCATTAAACAAGCTAATTTTTTTCCGTAGTGTGCGGCTTTTTCTTTAAGGTCAGCAACGTCAACATTTCCTTTGTCGTCACATTTAACAACAACAACTTCCATTCCCACCATGGCTGAGCTTGCAGGATTTGTTCCGTGAGCAGAGCTTGGAATTAAACAGATGCTTCTTTCTAATTCGCCTTTAGCTTGGAAGTATTTGCGAATCACTAAGAGACCAGCATACTCACCTTGAGAACCTGCATTAGGTTGGAGTGAGATCGCTGCAAAACCCGTAAGGTTACAAAGTTGCTTTTCAAAATCTTTGATCATTTCTACAAAACCAGTTGTTTGATTGAGCGGAGCAAAAGGATGAAGCTTATTCACCTCTGGCCAACTTACTGGAAGCAATTCAGTCGTAGCATTTAGCTTCATCGTGCAAGATCCCAATGGAATCATTGAGTGAGTGAGAGTTAAATCTTTATTTTGAAGCGTGTGAATGTAGCGAAGCATTTCACTTTCAGAATGATAAGAATTAAAAGTAGGGTGAGTTAAATAAGAGCTTGTTCTTACAAGTTCTTGAGGCCATTGAATCGTTGTCTCTTTTAAGAGATCATTAAATGTAGAAGCCGATTTTGAAGCCACTTTTGCAAAAACATTTAAAAGAGTTTCAATCTCAGCAGAAGTTGTAGTTTCGTTCACACTGATCGAAATTTGACCAGGAGTGAAGTAATTAAGATTCATCTCAGCTTTTTCAGCCAAAGTGGTGATCGCAGGAATTTGTGAAGATTTAACGGTGACAGTATCAAAAAAAGTTTCTGAAGTGAGTTCATAACCTAATTTTTTTAAACCTGTGGCTAAAACATAAGTGAGACCACGCACTCTTTCTGCGATGGCTTTTAATCCTTTAGGGCCATGATAGCAGGCATAGAAAGAAGCCATGTTGGCTAATAAAACTTGAGCTGTACAAATATTACTGGTCGCTTTTTCGCGACGAATATGTTGTTCACGAGTTTGTAAAGCAAGACGTAAAGCAGGTTTGCCTTGTGTATCCACACTGAGGCCAATCAAACGACCTGGCATGAGTCGTTTAAAATCATTTTTAGTAGCAAGAAACGCAGCATGAGGACCGCCGTAACCGAGTGGCACACCAAAGCGTTGAGTGTTACCTACAACTATGTCTGCACCCCATTCTCCAGGAGGAGTTAAAAGAGTGAGGGAGAGAAGATCGGTGGCAGCAACAACGAGAGTGCCTTGGCTATGAGCTTTATCAGCAAGAGCTTTGTAGTTTTCAATTTTACCATTTGTTTGCGGATATTGAACAAAGATCGCAAATACAGGTTTTTTAAAATCATAAGTGAGAGGATCTTGAATAATGAGTTCAATGCCCAAGGGCTCGCTGCGAGTTTTTAAAACTTCTAAAGAGGGAGCATGAAGATTGGGAGAAACTAAGATAGCATGAACATCTTTAAGTTTACTGCAGGCATAAGCCATAGTCATGGCTTCAGCAACTGCGGTTCCTTCATCTAAAAGAGAAGAATTAGAAATTTCCATTCCAGTTAAATCAGAAACCATTGTTTGAAAGTTAAGAAGGGCTTCAAGACGACCTTGAGCGATCTCCGCTTGGTAAGGAGTGTAGGCAGTGTACCAAACTGGATTTTCAAAAATATTTCTAAGAATGACTGAAGGAGTAATGGTGTCGTGATATCCCAATCCAATAAATGATTTATAGATTTTATTTTTAGACATCATCGATTTAATTTTATTGAGGACTGCAAATTCAGAAAGGCCTTCTGTTGGATTTGCATCAGAAAGTTTTGTGGGAAAACTTTGTTGAATCGTTTTAGGAACCACTGAATGAGTCATTTCTTCAAGATTTGAAAATCCTAAAGTTTTAAGCATATCTGAAATATCAGAATCGCGAAGGCCAATATGGCGTTGTTGAAATTCAGCGTGAGTAGAAAAGAGAGATGGATTAAGAGACATATTACCTCCTGATTTTAATGACCAGGAGGCTAACATAGGGAAACTAAGGCATCAATTATTGAATGAAAATTCTGACATTTATTTCTGTGTCAGAATTTTTATTATGAGAGCTAGAGACTACTTAGTAGATTTCTTTTTACGACCCGCCGTTTTTTTAACGGGTGCTTTAGCCGCTTTTTTAGGAGCTTTGCTTACTTTTTTTGCAGTAACTTTTGCTTTTGGAGCTGTTTTTTTAGCTTTAGGAGCTTTAGGTGCCTTAGGAGCTGTTTTAACGGCAGCTTTTTTCTTAGTAGTCGCTTTAGCCACAGTTTTTTTAACAGTTTGTGGGATGTTTTCAGTTAATTTTTGTTTTTGATCCATCAACTTAGCTTTATAGCTAGCAAGGGTTTCCATCCATGTAATTTTTGTTTTTTGAAGTTGTTTAAGAGATTTTTCAATTTCAGTTTTTACTTGGTGATCAATTTTATTAACAGAATGTACTAATTTTTTATAATTAGCTTCGATAAATTTAATGTTAGTTTCGGCCTGTGGAGCCCAAGGAGAAGACTTAACAATGTGAGTGAGTTTATTTAACTCTTGTTGATAAGTTTTTTCGAAATTTTTATTGCTTGTGAGGCGTTTTAAAAGTTCCCAGTTTGATTGTGCCATGAGGTCTCCTTATAGTGTGTCTTCATGAAGTGAGCTTCTTAGCCCTAAATAAATTTCAATAAATTAAAAACTTCAAGCATAAAAATGACAATAATTATCAACAGGCATTTCTTATCGCCGAGAGTTAAAAATTTTAGGGGGCCTTTGAGGGTTCAAAAAGAGGGCTCAAAGGAGGTTTTTAAGGGTTGCTCGATAAAAAACTGAGTCCCGCTAAATACATTTTTCTGTAGGGTTGTGGCTCATAGAATTTTTCAAGATCCATAAGGAATCTTAATGCTGTGGGCTTATTTTTATGGGCTAGCATTAATTCCGCAATTTCATGGGCTACAATAAAGCAGGCTGAAAGCTCCCCAATTTCTGAGGGTTGCAGTTTGTTAGGAAAGCCTTCTCCATCTGGTTGTTCATGGTGCTCTTTAATAATTCTTAAGACTTCCTCGGGGCAATATTCCCAATTAGATAGGGTGGCCATGGCTTCTTGAACATGATCAAGAAAGATTTTAGTGGATTCTTTATTGATGGGAGAGTTATGGAGAGCAGCCTTTGAGTAGTGGGTTTCATTAAAAATAAAGCTCTCAGAGAGTCCAATGTCATGATAAAAAGCCGCTAAAGTAAGATATTGGAGAGCATGCTCGTTAGAAAATTGAATTTTTTTGCACATATCAGCTAGAATAAAACTTATGAGTAAACTGTGGGTGGCTCCGTATTCATGTTCTCCCGATTCTATTAAGCTAAAGACATTGGGAATGGCCTCAGTTGTTTCGATCAGCTTTTGAATCAATGTAATATTGTGTGATGCTAAAGCCTGAGTCTCAGCCGAAAAACCAATGCTTTTGATGGATTTAGTGATCAAAGTTTGTGTTATGGCAGAAAGTTGAAGAGCTTCGACTTCTTTACCGGCAAGGCTTCCGATTAAAAAATCATTCATTAAACGTTTTTTGAGATCAGCCACAAGTTCATTGAAATCTTGATTTTGAACATAAAGTTTGGAGATATTTTTAATTCTTAGTTTATCTATTTCAGAAAGGCTAAAGACGGTTCCTTCGTGGTAAATTTTGATAAATTTATCATCACTGATTTTGAGAAATAAGGGTTTTGATAACTTATTGACCTTAGCGATAGTTTCGAGAGGTAAGCTTATATATTCTGGAGCGATTTGAACTTTAATTCGGAGACTATGAATGACCTCAGAGAGAAGTTTTTTAATAGTGTTTTCAGTAAAAGGCTTTTCTAAATATTTTGTTTTTGGCTGATTGTTAAATTCTGGATGTTTATTAAGAGAGTCACTTGTGATCAGAATAAAATAGGGTCGCAATTTTAATGAATTTACAAAATTAAAGAGTGTCAGACCATTTCCGTTGGGCATATTGAAATCAGAGAGAATAATATCGAAGGGTTCATTTTTTTCTAGGCATGCAATGGCCTCATTTCCGCTGTAGGCAAAGGTAAAATCAGCTGAAAAAGAAAATCCAATCATCAGAGAAATTAATTCAACCAATTCAGGCTCATCGTCGACAATTAAAAATCTTAGAGGTTTGATTTCGGGCATTGGAATCTCATTTCTTTTTTTATTTGAAGATAAAAATACAATGAAAGGCAGTTAAATTTTAGCTCCTTAATTTTAAGGGAATCAAGTTGAAAAATTGCCAAATAAGATGTCTTCTGATAATGGGAATTATTGAAAAAGGGAATTCGCATGAAAAATAAAAATATCTGTGTGTTTTGTGGATCAAAAAGTGGAAACTCTCCTCTCTATGAAGAGGCCGCTCAGGAGTTGGGTGTAGCGATTGCTCAAAAAAACTGTAAACTCATTTATGGTGGTGGCAAAGTCGGTTTGATGGGTACTGTGGCTGATGCTTGTCTCGACCTAGGAGGAGAAGTCATTGGTGTTATACCAAAACAAATAGTTGAACTCGAAGTGGCTCATCAAAATCTCACCGAACTCAGGGTGGTTGAATCTATGCATGAACGTAAAGCGACTATGGAGGCTTTGTCTGATAAAGTGGTGGTTTTGCCTGGAGGCTTTGGCACTCTTGATGAACTCAATGAAATTCTCACATGGAAGCAACTGGGTTATCACCAAATGCCCATTTATATTTTGAATATAAATAATTATTTTAATAAATTTTTAGAATTCGTGGATCATGCAGTTAAAGAAGGTTTTTTAACTAAGGATCATCAGGACTATATTATTGTTTGTTCAAGTGTGAAAGAACTTCTCGATCATTGGAGTTAACGCACACATGCTTTCAGGAGTGATGAGCCGGTTCTCCTGAAAGTTTATTTAAATTATTTGTGACAAAATTCGGAAGATGTCAAAACTCTCATCGTGTAAATAGGTTTAAAAAATAAATCCTCACTTTAATTACAAGCAGTTCCAATTAATTTAATCTGGAATGAGATTCGCAGGAAATCTAGCGTTGCACTCTCTGAGTCTTCAATCCTCAGAAATTTGCAATGGAGTACTAATCGATTGTAGTAATTGTATTTAAAGGAAGCACCATGGAATTATTTCAAGTGATGAATATGATTCGACCTCAGAAAGGGATTGCCAAATGGACCCTCTTTGCGGGTCTATTCTTAAGTAGTACTTTTGTTTGGGGAGATTCTCAGCATAAGAAGTCCTTTCAAGAAATTAAAAGTTCCCTTAATTCAATAAAAAAACTGAGATCACAAAATTTAGAATCTAAAGAGATTTTTTTAAGTTTTGAAGAAAGAGTCATTGCGAGTTATCTTTTAGAATCCATCGATAAAACAGAATTTGAAAAAATTGATCTTTATAAAAGGTTCCTTACTTTTTTCAAAAGTCATTTATCTAAATCACCTGGAATTGAAGCTGAAGAAGATTTCTCAGATTTTGCCGATAAATATTCTGGGGCACATGAAAAAGTTGTAGATTATTTTGATCAGCATCTTTCACAGTCTATTCCAACAAAAGATGTTAAAAATTTTGAAGAGTTTTTAGAAAACTACCGTGGACAGTTTCCTTCTACAGGTTTTTTATCTGAAGATTTAAAGTTACTTGAGAAAGACACTTCTCAACATGGTTTTAAGGTCATTGTTTCTTCTCAGAGTCCACGTGTTCAAGCTAAAATTGAAAATTTTTATCTCCTTCAGGGATTTGCTCAATACGATCAAGTTAAAGATCAAGCTGAAGACAGTGTGAGCAGTCTCCAACTTAGATTCTTTGTGCTTGTTAAAAATCTTCTTAAAGAACTTAAAAAAGAGGCCTATCTTCAAGCTCACTCTGATGGAAAATTAAAACCTGGAAGCGAATCTCAAGGCTATATTGGTTGGAAGTTATCACTCAAAGAAGCGGAAGATTTATTTCATGTGGCCATCACTTCTATCGAAAATATCGGAAAGCAAATTGCATCGAGCGACCAAGTTAATTTTGAAAATAAAGGTCATCAAGTCTTTATTGAAACGGTGTTAACTGAGTACTTTTCAAGAATGGATATAGATAGTAAAAAACAAATTATTTCAAATATCCTTTCACAAAACTTGCTCATGAGTGATCAAGATAAATTTATCCAAATGGTTCTTAGCAGTGGTCCTCAATTTCAAAAGTTATTGCAAGTGATTGGAAGAGAATCGGGCTTGAGTGAAGACTTGCGCATCGTTTTTCAAAAACTTGAAAGCAGCACCCTGCCAGTTTCAGATTTAGTTGTAAAAAATATTTTTGAATCAGAAAGAGCTAATTATGATTGGGTTAGTTATGAGTTAAAACCTCTAGGGGTCGGAACGATGGCTCAAGTTCACAGAGCTAAAGTGAGAATGAATGGCAAAATCAAAAGTGTGGTTGTGAGATTCTTAAAGCCAGGTATTGAAAAAAGGGTTTATGAGGATAAAAGAATTTTATCTGAAATCGCCCCAATTTTAGATTCCAATCATGTGTACTTGGCATCTGGACTTCCAAAGCTGACTCCCTTAGTAGAAGATCTTTCAAAAACAATTATTGCCGAGTTGGATTTAAAAGCTACGGTGGATCGTCAAAACATGGGTTATAGAGTTTACCGTGGCTCAAAAACAGTTGATCTCGGTGGATATAAAAACATTTTAAAAATTCAAGTGCCTCAAGTTTATTGGCCAACAACTCCCACTAAATTGATGGTTCAAGATATGGTGTTTGGTAAAAAACTAGAAAAAGTCAGTCAACAATACGAGAGTGTTTTACCTAAAATGAAAAAGGCCGTGGCAGAGCTTGTAGCTGAAGTTTGGATTGAGGAAGTTCTCTTTAAGTCTGGATTCTTTCATTCAGATCTTCATCAAGGAAATTTCATGGTGGAGTTTCGTGAAGATGAAACAAAAGTTAATTTAATTGATTTTGGAATGGGTGGACAAATTAGTTCCACGACTCAAGGTGCAGCCTTAGCCTTAGGAGTTGCTGTTGAATTACTTAAACCCGAAACTATTACAGAATCGCTTTGGGATTTGAGTGAACAGGCTCATAACTTGCTCTTAAAAACTCAATTCAGAGCTCTTGTAGACGCCAAAGTTTTAAATATTAAACATGGTTTAGAGTCAGGCGTAAAAGTAGAGGATTGGGTGGCTTGGGCTATTCAGAAGGGGATTAAATTTCCTTTTATATTTATTTCACTCAATCGAGGATTTGGAATCATTAATAATATGCTTAAAGAAGCAGGAAGTTCTCATACACTTGCAACTATTAGCAAAAAAGTGGGTTTAAAATACGCATTAAATATTGCAAAAGATCTAGTTGATAACGAATCTGTAACGGCTAAGGAATTAGTGAAGTTAGGATTAGGAATTAAAAAAGTTCCAGCTCGATGTGAAAATATTTTTATGAAGTAAGCACCCAAGGAGGTTCTTCTCAATGACAACACCTATTGTGAATTCAACCTCTCGAACAGATTACTTAAAAAACTGCTGGCTTAAATACCCAGCAGTTCGTGACTTACCAACTCCCTACTCGTTGGGGCGAATTGAGACTCTCACCATTAGAGATCAAAATAGCCTTGAGATCATTTTAGATTCTCAAAGTACGAAATTCGAAGTGAATGATCTTTTTTTTCAAGACAAAATAAAATCACATAAGCCCTCTCAAGTTCTCAAAGTGGGTGATCTTATAGCCATCCATTTATCAGATACAAACAAAGTTATATTAATGGCCCCTCATGAAGGAAGTTTTGAACTTTCAAAACAAGTGTTAAGTTATCAAAAACTTTGGGGTGATTATTTATTTTATTTACGAAGTTTTTTTAAAGAGAGAGATTTTTTAGAAGTGCACACACCCACTCTGGTGGCCTGTCCTGGAACAGAGCCTTTTTTAGAGTCCTTTGAAGTGGAATTAAAATTTGGTTCTCGTAAAACAAAAAAATATTTGCCAACGAGTCCTGAATTGCATTTAAAAAAAATGCTGGGTTTAGGATTTCAAAAAATTTATGAAATTGCCAAAAGCTATCGCAATACAGAGTTTTCGGAGACTCATCAACCAGAATTTTTTATGCTGGAATGGTATCGAGCTTTTGTGGGTCTTGAAGATATTGAGGCTGATATTTGTGATTTGATTCAATTCTTAAATTTAAAAATGTCAAAAACTCAAAATGTTCAGCCAATACAAATTGTGAAAAAATCTATGGCTGAATTGTTTTTAGAAAAACTCAACTTTAAACTCACAACCACAACATCTAAAAAAGAATTAGAAAAATTGGCTTGTGATTTAGGGCTCATAAATAAAGAGCGTGCAGAGAGTTTTTCTTGGGATGAGATTTTTCTCCTTATCTTTATCGAAAAAATTGAATATCAATGGAATCCAGAGCAAATCATGATTGTGCACTCTTATCCAGCCTCACAAGCGGCTTATTCTCGCTTAAATGCTGAAGGTTGGGGAGAGCGATTTGAGTTGTATTGGAAGGGTATGGAATTAGCGAATGCCTTTCATGAGGTCAATGATCCAGATATTCAAACTCAGAGATTCAATGAAGATTTAAAAAAGAAAAAAGAAAATGGCTTAACAGTCGTTGATTTAGATTCAGAATTTATCGAGATGCTTAAAACAGGAATGCCTCCGTCTGGAGGCATTGCCATGGGATTAGAAAGATTATTTATGGCTTTAATGGGTCTAAAAAACTTCAGTGAATGGAAATTATTTCTTCACAAACCTTAAGCGTTTTCAGACTTAGATTTTTTTCCTTGATTGATGTCTTCTTTAAGTTCTTTTCCAACTTTAAAGAATGGGAGCTTTTTTTCGCCCACATTAATAACTTCACCAGTTCTTGGGTTTCTTCCTTTGTAAGAATCATATTTACGATTTACAAAAGAGCCAAATCCTCTGATTTCGATACGGTCATCTTTCATCAGCGCTTCTACCATAGAGTCAAAAATAGTATTCACAACAGTTTCAGCCTTCACGCGAGTGATACCGGCTTTTTCTGAAATTAAATTGATGAGATCGGCCTTAGTCATGGTTGAATTCCTTAGTTGTTCTAATGATGCAGTTTTTCTTAAAGCTAACTTTTATTATAGAGAATGTTCTAGAGTTGGAAACAAGAGAATTTTATTTAACACTAGGCGTTAAGGGGTTGGTATTTATTTATAAATACCACTATTTTGCAAAATGCGCACATAGGCCTCTTCTAGAGCCAAAATCATTTTTTTAACATCAAAAATATTCACCACTTTTTGTCGAGCGCGCTCGCCGATTTCATGGACTGGTAAGATATTAGAGAAGATTTCTAAGAGAAGGGCACTGAGGGATTCCGTGTCTGCAGGTCTTAATAAAAAGCCATCAATTCCATCTTCCACAACGTTCGCAATAGAACTCACTTCAGATCCTATAATCACCTTTTTTTGAGCCATGGCTTCAATCATGGTCGACTCAAAACCTGTGGTGTTAGAGTTTAAGTTAATATAGACATGGGCCAGATCCACATATTCAGAAACTTCTTCTGCTTTGAGGCTTCCTGGCATAATCACTTTAGAGCCCAAAGCTAAATTTAAAAGTTCAAATTCGATTTTATGGCGCAAAGGACCCGAACCTAAAACAATTAAATAGGCATTTGGTTTTTTAATAGCGACTTTTTCAAAAGCTAAAAAGATATTGGTGAGTTCTCTTGAATCTGTCATATCAGATTGTGTGAGGATAATATGACTATCCTCCGGGAGAGAAAGTTTTTGATAAAGATTTGAGGTGTTTTCTCTGGCTGTAAGGTTTCCGATTTCAAGTCCATAAGGAACGGTGTAGGTATGAAAATCCGGATAAAGATAATATCTTTCAAGTGCGGTCCTTTGTTGGGGACTTGTCACAAAAATACCATTGGCAGAATTTAAAATTCTACGATCTTTACCTAAATAAGTTTTCAAAAAAGTATAAGTTACAGAGATAGCAGTAGAGATTTGCGATCTTACCGTCTCTTGACTCATGCCTAAAATATTAAAAATTTGTGAGATCTCAGTAGCCTGAACATCATAAGCAACAGGTAAATTATATTTATTTTTATGAAGAGCTATTTGGTAAGCGCTGTCATCAATACTATGAACAATATGAAAAGCTTCTGTCTTTTGAAGTTCCTGAAATTTTTCAAATACAGCTTCTTTAAAAGGAAGGTGTGAGAGATTAGGAAAACCCTCGTGAAGATAAAATACCCGCACATGATCTCTTAATACTTCAGCTTTGCCCAAAGGACTTTTAGCTGCGATCACTGTTACTTTATGACCATTTTCAGCTAAGCCTTTAGCTAAGGGCCACAAAAAACCCTGATCAGAGGCTCTTCCTAGGATTGGAAAATTAAAAGCCGTGAGTAGGATATTGAGTTTTTCAGGAACAGCAAGCTTCGCCATAATATTATCTTACGTTAAGAGCCGTATCAGAGTAAAGCAGTTGTGAATACAATCGATTTAATTCATTAAGTGAACGGTCTCTAAGTTTTTCAAATACTGATTCAGTATTTTGCTGGTTAAAAATCGGGAGCTCAAAACTTGGACGTTTTGCCCACTCAGCAATATTCTCCATAAGTTCGTATTTTGAAACCACCCAGCAGTTTTTATTTTTTTGCCAAACAAAAGAAGATCTATCCACTTGTTGAATATCCAAAAGAAGTGGAACTTTGAACTCTAAAGATATAGCTAAAAATTGATAAAGCTCTATATCCGCATGTCTTTGACCAGCTAATATGATGGCTGTTTGATTAGGCTGATTTCTGTGATTGACTTGAAAAAATCTCTCAAGCGTTTGTGGAGCCATAAACACTCGATCTTGAATACCTAATCTCATTAAAGTGTTTTCCCACATTTTTCTTTCACGACTATTGAGAGTTTGGTCTGGAGAAACAAACACGATTTTATTTCTAGGAGAGCTGAGGAGGTTTTGCATAAAACGCTCAGATTGTTTCCATTGGTGAAACACTTCAATAGATTGTGGAATCACTAAAATGCGCTCATCTTGTTTTTGAGGAATGAGGCTTTCTTCCATCGGATTATTTTCAAGATGTTCAAATCCATAAGAAAGCAAAGGGGGAATCACCGCTTTACGGTTAGCTCTTAAGAGAATGCCTCTTGTTTTTAAGAGCTCTTCATAATCAGGAGCTAAAATAGCATCGCTGATTTTCATAAAATATTGAAGAGTTTCGCTCCAAGAAGGTGTTGATTTCATGGCCTGAAGAGAAATTACGATTTTATCTTTCAATTGAGCCTTAGCCAAAAAAGCCATTGCAAAATAGGCGGATTTTATTTTGTGATTTTTATCGTTTGGCTCCCAGAAGTGCCAAATTTGTGGGTCTTGAGAAAAAGTAATTGGGAGTAAAGAAACGGCTTCAGACCAGGACCAACTTTTAAAAACGCGCATCACTTTTAAATTTTTAAATTGATCCATATCGGGGTCATGAAAAGTTTCATCTCGACTTGTTAAAACGAGAACATCGTGTTGAGCAGAAAGAGTTGTCGCTAATTTCCAAAATTGTGGACAGATTTTTTGTGAGACAAGAATTAAGCGTGACACCCTTCCCCCTTATCGTGGCTGCGTAATGTATTAAAAATTCTTTCCAGATTTTTTTTATTGGCCTCAGGGATATTTCTATTTTCTAATTCCTGAGGTTGGACCCAATCTAATTTGAGATGATGAATGGGTTTAGGTTCCCCTTTCCAAAAAGGGACTTCAAAAAACATAATTAAGATTCCGACATCTCCATAGGAATGAGAACAAGCTAATCTTAAGGAGCCCACAGTGGCTTCAATTCCAAGCTCTTCATAAAGTTCTCTTGCGAGAGCTTGTTCAGGAGATTCTCCCAATTCAATTTTGCCGCCAGGAAACTCCCATTGACCAGCAAGAGAATGATTTTCTGGTCTTTGACCAATGAGAATTTTGCCATCTTTTTTAAGAAAGCCAGCGACCACTGGAATCCAGTGGCTTTTTTTGGGAATTTTTTTTCGTGCTTTTGAATTCTCTTCGTTCATGAATACCCTAATTTCTTAACCTAAAACATGTTTTGCAACTTTTTGAAAAAAACCAGGTCCTTCAAAAATAAGTGCAGAATAGATTTGAACAAGATCAGCGCCTAAATGCAATCTTTCCGCAACATCTTCTGGCGTTAAAACGCCGCCAGCAGAGACAATTAAAAAATTATTTCTATGTTTACCTAAAATTTCGAGAGTCCATTTAAGATTTTGAATAGAAAGCTCTTTGAGTGGTGCGCCAGAAACGCCACCTTCAGCAGAAAACTTCATGGAAGGTTTTCTTTTGATAGTAGTGTTTGTCAAAATAAATCCAGAAATGCCAGCTTCAGCAGCGGTGTTAATGACTGCAGCTAATTCTTCTCTTGAATTATCAGGACTGATTTTGAGGAGGAGAGGTAAATTTAATTTCTTTTTATTAAGTTCAATAATGGGCGCTAAAAATTTTTTGAGATTATCAGCTTGTTGGAGAGCTCTGAGTCCTGCCGTATTAGGGCTGCTAATATTGATGACAAAAGCATCTGCTAAGTCGCTGAGCTCATCAATAAGAACTTCATAGTCAAAATGCGCTTCTTCTAAAGAAGTCGTTCTGTTTTTTCCGATATTGATAAATACAGGAGTTTGTCGCGGAGAGTTTTCGATTTGTAAAAGATTAGCACGAAACTCAATGGCTCCACCTGATGGGAATCCCATTTTGTTCCATAAAGCTTGTGAAGCATTATCACGATCAATAATTTGACCAGGATTAGGTTCTTGAGGCTGAGGGGTGACTGTTCCAAGTTCAATAAAACCTGAGCCCATCTTCCACCAAGCATCTAAAAATTCAGCATCCTTGTCGACTCCACCTGCGATCCCTAAACGATTTTTAAATTGGAGATTTTTCCAATTAAAGGACTTCCATTCAGGAGTTTTTCGGTTAGGAAAAAGTTTATAGAGAGTTAAAAATAAAGGGGCCCAATCATGGGCCCTTGCTGCATTTAAATAAAGCCAAGGTTTAGTGATCATCTTGGGTAAAAACCTCTTAGTAACATGGCTTTTTCAAGTCTTTGAACGGCCACAGCCATTGCTGCAGATCTCATATCCACTTTTTTATCCATGTGAAGATGATAGCCAGTATCAAAAGCACGAGTGATCATTGTCTTTAATTTTTTATTGATTTCGTCTTCATCCCAAAAGAGTGACATGATGTCTTGAACCCATTCAAAGTAAGACACAATCACGCCACCACCATTGGCGATGATATCTGGAACAACATAAACACCATTTTTATAAAGAACTTTAGTGGCATCAATTGTCACAGGTCCGTTAGCGCCTTCAATAATCATTTTAGCTTTTACTTTTTCTACGTTGTGCATGTCGATTTGACCTTCAAGTGCGCAAGGAAGAAGAGCATCAACTGGTAAGAAAAGTAATTCTTCGTTGGTAATGGCTTGAGCTTTTGGATAGCCCTTAAGAACTTTATTTGTTTTTACGTACTCAATCACTTCAGGAATATTGAGTCCATCACCATTAAAAATACCACCAGACACATCACTCACTGCCACAACTTTTGATCCACGATCAAAGGCAAATTGAGCGGCATGTGAACCCACATTACCAAAACCTTGAATGGCAATAGATGCGCCTTTCATTGATTTTTGTTTTGTTTCAAAAGCTCTTTCCGTGACGTAAATAACTCCCAATCCAGTAGCCGCATTTCTTCCAACAGATCCGCCGATTTCAATAGGCTTTCCTGTTACAACCCCAGGTTGTGCGTAACCAGATTCTTGAGAATAAGTATCCATCATCCAGGCCATTGTTTGAGCATTTGTACCAACATCTGGAGCTGGGATATCTTTAGTGGGGCCGATGAATGGACCAATCTCACTTGTAAAACGACGAGTTAAATTTTGATTTTCAGTTTTTGAAAGAGTGCTAGGGTCAACAGTCACGCCCCCTTTACCACCACCATAAGGAAGACCAAGAACAGAATTTTTAAAAGTCATCAGAGCCGCAAGACCCACAACTTCAGAAAGATCCACGTTTTGATGGTAACGAATACCACCTTTATAAGGTCCAAGAGTGGTATTGTACTGTACACGGTATCCAGTAAATACTTTAATGGATTTGTCATCCATTCGAGTTGGAACGCTTACGATGATACAACGTTTTGGTCTTTTAAGTCTTTCCATAACATTTGAATCGCAATTAATAATTTTGCCGGCCTCTTCTAATGATTGTATAGCATTTTGAAAGAGGGGGCCGCTTAAATGGGGTTCGATAACTTTCATGTTAAATCTCCTTAAAACGAGAATCCAGTCTAGACAAAAGTGAGGGTTAAGTCGATGATGAACGTCTATGATGCACAATGAAAAGACAATAAAAAAACTGAAATTTTTAATACTCCCCCTGTTCTTTTTAAATATTTTGCAGAGTACGGGCGGTTTTGCTCTTGAATCCTCACTTAAAATGGTGTCTCCAGTTGAGTTTGAGAGCCCTCAGATTCAACTCTACGAAGGTCCAGGTAACGAAAAAGAATATCCCTTTTGGTGGAGTTTTTTTGTGGGAGAAAAAAACCAATGGGCTCCTACTGGGGTTAAAAAAGAAGTAAAAAACCTCCTCTGTAGCTATGATCGAATTTATGAAAATTTAAAAAATGCAAAAAGTTCTCAAGAATACTCTGAGAAGCTTCAAAATGTTTTAAAAAATTGTGAAGAAGAATTTAAAATTCAGCCTGTATTTTTTATGACAAATATTTTAAATATGTTGAATATGAGATTGGATATTCAAAATCATCCACAATTTCATCGAGTGCTCATAAAATTTTCAAAAAAACATCCTCAGCAAAAAATTCAACAAACAAGAGCTCTACTGGCTTTAAAATCAGGATCAAAAAAAAGGCCATTAATTATTATTCGTGCAGGAATTTTTTCGAGTATCGAAGAGATGTATCCTGAAAGATTTTTAATGATGCAGCTCTTTGAGCAAAGTGATTATCATGTTCTCGTAGTTGGAAACTCAACGGGACTTGATTCCATTAATTTTAATCAAGATTTTGTAATGGGTGGCTTTGAAGAAGGATTGCAAAATATAGAAATAGCACGTTTGCTTAAAGATCCCAAGCAGCCTCTGTCAAAAAAAGTCAGTCAGGTTTTTTTAATGGGTTTAAGCTTGGGTGGGCAGGGAGTTTTTCAAGCGTCACAAATGCAAAAAGCACCGGCATTAATTTCTGGATTTTTAAATCTTTGCCCAGTGGCTGATTTAAAAGAATCTGTTGCCGGATTAGAAGAAAACTATTTAAAAAAAACTGTGGTGAATTTATGGAGTCGAAGAAGGCTGGAATCTCTTTTTAAAAAAAATAAGGAGATTCAAAGGCCAAGCTCTTTAGAAATTATTGAAAATGAAACAAGTGTTTTTAAAGAATTAGATAACTATTTAGTTAAGCAAAATCCAGAATTTTGGAAACTCAATGAGTTGAATCCCACATTGGCACATCAATCCAATTTTTTAGTTCTTTATAATTCAGAAGATTTACTAGTGAATCCTTTAAAAAATGTTTTGAAATATAAATCCACTTACGATTCTGTTGGATTAAAATACGGCAATCATTGCACTTTACCAATTTCATATGATTGGGAGTTCATACGAATCCTGCTTAATAGTTTTGTGGAATCAACTTTGAAAATTCAAAAAAATTTGGTTTGGAGTCAATCTCCCCCTCAAAACAAGGTGCATTTAAAAAAAGTCCAATTTGAAATATTAGATATTAACAAAGAGAGGGTCTTGTTAAGTATTTTAAGTGGAGTGGATAAAAAAGAATGGAGTTTGAGTCTTTCAGAAACTCCCTATGTAAGCTCTGTGGATTCGACTTCTTATCGCGATATGGTGCGACGTTGGGTTCATGCCAATATCTTAATTTGGATAGATCCACAAAAGCAAATATTTGTTCAAAAGCCCAATTAGTCTCCATCTAAAGATGTGTAAATAGAATTAAGAATTCTGTTATTAATAGTTGAATCTTTTAACTTATTCCTCCAATTTATAAAGCATTTTAAACTCATTAATTAAAATGAGTCTTTTTGTGAGGCAAATTATGTTTAAAGCAAAAGTGATGAGTGTTCTTTCGGTGTTTATTTTAGGCTCCTTGATGGGACAGTTTTTAAAAGCTGAAAATTTTAATCAAAATAAATTTTATCGTGTCAGAATTCCTGCGCAAAATCTTACTTGTCAGGAAGAATCCCGCAATATGGGGCAAAAATTAGAAAAACTTCTCAAAAAAATTGATCTTAAATCAAAGGTGATCAATTTTAATTGTGAAGGTGAATTTGAAATTGAGCGAGCCGGTGTTAAGTACAAGTTTTTCAATATCTCAGCCGAGTACAACACTACGGCCCTTCAAGTTCCAATTTACACGGCGAATTTAGCTTTAATGTTAGATACCATTACGAGTTTATCTCGTGGATTTTATCCATCTATGAAAGAGTGTTTTGCAGATGTCGCTACGAGAACAGCTGAGTTTCAAAAGTTCACAGGTTTAGAGTCTCTTTCGGCGCAGTGTGAATTTGATTTGTTTTCTCAAAAAAATAATCACGTAAAAATGATAATTGAAAGTATTGGGATTCCGAAGCTAACACTCAACGGTATTTCATTTATTGACACTACTTTTGTGGATACAGACTACAGAAAGTTTGTTTCTGAATTGATTAAATTTAATAACGGCAACGAAGTGTATTCAGGCACTGATGGCTATTTGTTTTACAGCACTCAAAAAATCGCCGTGACTCCTGTTAATATTGGATTGATGAATTTAAATGAGTGCGAATCTCAAAAATCAATTTTGCAAAAATACTTAAAAACTGCTCAAAATTCTGTGGTGCTGGTACAGTGTCAAATGTTAGATCCTCAAAGTCAGACGGTGAGAATGATGGGCTTTGAAAAAAGCTATCGCATGTATTATTTAAGGGAAGCTACTGAAAATAATGGTAATTATGAGGGTAAAATTAAAAATTTCTATTCTTATAATGAGTGTATCAGTGCTAAATCTTATTTAGATAAAGAGTCAACTGACCCTGGATTTTGTGTTCGAAATTTGTTAAATGATGAGTTGTACAATTACTCAAGAATTCGTGTATTATAAATTAAACATTTAAATTAAATATTTAAAGAAAATATTTAAAGAAAAGTGAAGAAACATGAGTATAGATGCTTCCTTAAATACTGATAAACAGAAAATTTTAAACGACATACCTAAGCTCAAGGGTCGTAAGGTCCTTATTGTGGGTGATATCGGTTTAGATGAATATGTTTTAGGTCAGGTTAAGCGAATTAGCCCGGAAGCACCTGTTCCTATTTTAGAAGTTGAAAAAGAAGAATGGCGACTCGGATTAGCCGCCAATGTGGCTCAAAATGTGGTGAGCCTTGGTGGGGAAGCCATTCTGGTTTCTGTTGTAGGTCAAGACAATACAGCCGACCAACTTAAAGAGCTTTTACAAAGTGCAGGTATCAATACTCAGAATTTAGTCACTGATGAAACTCGTCCGACCACTAAAAAAACAAGAGTGATGGCTCAACACCATCACTTAGTGCGTGTGGATTATGAGGTTCGTAAGTACTTATCGCAAAAATCTTTTGCTGTTTTAGTGCAAAAACTTAAAGACCTTATGCCCTCTTGCGATGGGGTGATTTTGCAAGATTATGCTAAAGGTGTGATCTCTCAAGATATGGTACAAAAGGTGATTGAAATAGCTCATGCTCATGGCAAAAAAGTTTTTGTCGATCCACATAGAGCTAACCCAGCGGAATTCTATCAAAATGCTGATCTTATAAAACCTAATTATGATGAAGCCATTGCCCTTTCTGGTCTCAACTTTGATGACATCAGAGAAGTTCCCAATAAAGTTGAAAAAATTGGGAATGAAATATTGCAAAAAACAAAAGCCAAAGAGGTTGTGATCACTCGGGGTAAAGAAGGTATGAGTCTTTTTTCTCAAGGTCAGATCCTTAAAGTTCCAACTTTTGCACGTCAGGTTTTTGATGTGACAGGGGCTGGAGATACTGTCATAGCTGCTTTGAGTCTCGCTTTAGTGGCGGGTTTAAGTTTGCCAGAGTCTTGTATGCTGGCTAATTATGCAGCAGGCTTTGTAGTAGGTAAAGTGGGTTGTGTCCCTTGCTCCATGGAAGACCTTGTTGACTATATCTTAAACACTGAAGGATAAGCGGCCTTTTTGCTGTATTCTTGAGCAAAAATTCTCGATCCTTCGGGATTGTTTCTAGTAGAATCATAAAATCTATGCTATAAGACTCTTTTTTTATAAGAGGAAAAAATGAGTATAGATCAGACGACTCCTACAGAATCTCCTAAATTAGAGCCCGTAAATTTTTATGGAATGACTTTAGAAGATCTCAAAGATTTCTTTAAAGGTCAGGGTAAAGAGCAATTCAGAGCACAGCAGATCTATAAATGGGTCTATGAGCGAAGAGTGACTGATCTCAATGAGATGACAAACCTCTCAAAAGATTTTCGTACGGAGTATGCAGATCTTATTCAATTCAAAATGCCTGAAGTTGTTAGTCATCTTAAATCTGTAGATGGCACTCAAAAATTCTTATTCGATATGGGTTCTGGCAATACGGTTGAGGCCGTTTTAATTCCCGCTGAAGATCGTTTGACTCTTTGTTTATCGAGCGAAATTGGTTGTAATATGGCTTGTAAATTTTGTTTTACAGGTAAGCAAAAACTCAAGCGTCGTTTAACTGCTGCAGAAATTGTAGGTCAGTTCATGAGAGCTAAAGACAGCTTGGGCGACACTCAAAGAATCACTAATATTGTTTTTATGGGAATGGGCGAGCCTCTTGATAATACAGAAGCTGTTTTTAAGAGTATTGATGTTCTTCACAGCCCTTGGGGTATTAATTTATCTCGTAAACGCATTACAGTATCTACTTCAGGAGTGGTTCCTGAAATGTGGAGAATTGCTGATGCTAAAGTCAGACTTGCAGTGAGTTTAAATGGCCCTAGCGATGAAATTCGCGAACAAGTGATGCCTATCAATAAACGATGGCCTATTAAAGATCTCTTTAAAGCTTGTCGTGATTATCACCAACAAACTAAAGATCATATTACTTTTGAGTACGTCTTACTTAAAGGTGTTACAGATCAAATTGAACATGCGAGAATGCTTCATAAGTTAACCAGAAGTATTCCATGTAAGATTAATATCATTCCTTTTAATGAGCATCCAGGTGCTGATTATGAGCGACCTAGTGATGAGACCATCGCAGCTTTTCATAAAGAGCTGATCAGCTTAGGATCTCATGTTCTTTTAAGAAGAACTATGGGGAGAGATATTTTTGCAGCCTGCGGACAATTAACATCAGCATTTAAAGAACATCCGACAACAATGGATATTTCAAATTCTAAATTGGGGAGAACAAAACATGTCGCACATCTTAGTAGTAGGTAGTCTTGCATACGATTCAATTCAAACACCCTATGGTAAAGTGGATAAAACTTTGGGTGGTTCTGCAAATTATTTTTCTTTAGCCGCTTCTTTGTATTCACCAGTGAGAGTGATTGGTGTTGTTGGAGAAGATTACTCTGAAAAAGACATGGATCTTTTAGTGGATCGTAAAGTAGATGTGTCTGGGCTGCAAAAAGTTCCAGGCAAAACATTTTTTTGGGCTGGCGAATATAAAGAAGACATGAACGAAGCTCACACTTTAAAAACGGAATTAAATGTTTTTGAACATTTTAATCCAAAGTTGCCTGAGAGTTTTTCTGAAACTCCATTTGTTTTTTTGGCAAACATTGCGCCTGAACTTCAATTAGAGGTTTTGTCTCAAATTAAAAAACCACTTTTTGTGGGTTGCGATACCATGAACTTTTGGATCTCCATTAAAAAACCAGTTCTTGAACAGGTTTTTTCAAAAGTAGATGTTGTTCTTATTAATGAGGGCGAAGCTAAAATGTTTACAGGCACTCAATCTGCGATTCAAGCAGCTCCAAAGATTGTGGAGTACGGTCCACGTGCTGTTGTGATCAAACGCGGTGAGTATGGCTTTGTGATGTACACCAAAGAAGAAGGTTATTTTATTTTACCAGCTTATCCTGTGAGAGAAGTGGTAGATCCAACTGGTGCCGGTGATACTTTTGCGGGTGGCTTCTTTGGATATTTATCAAGTCTTGAAAGAGTTCCTACAATTAAAGATATGAGAAAAGCTTGTATTAAAGGAAGTATGTTAGCATCCTTCACAATCCAGGATTTTGGTCTTAAGTCTTTGGCTAAAGCCGACAAAGAACATGTTTTGAGTCGCATGTCTGATTACGATCGAGTTGTCTCAATTTGATAAATTAGCTTTGTAAATATGGAGATCTCTTTAAGGTTGTTTTGAAGAGATCTTCGGCTTAAGAAAAATAAAAAGTTTCCGATACTTAAGTATATGACAAATGTATTTAAGAAAAAAAAGGCTGCGGATCAGTTAGCCGATCATTTGATGAAGGAACTTACCAATATACGCACAGAGCAAACTGTGACGTCTCCTTCGTTTAATTCAATCATAAGTGCAGCAAATACAAATACATCCTCTATAAATCCTTCTGTCCATAATGAAGAGGATAATTCTGAAGAAGTTCACCCAGATGAAACCCTTTCTAAGGATTTTATTTGGGGAGGGATTTTTAAAGAGCGTCAAAAATTAGAATCACAAAAAAAAGAAGATTCCGAAAAATACGCTCAACTCAGAAAAGCTTTTGCGAATAATAAAAACGGAAAAACTAATAATCATACAAGTTCTAAAATTAAAAAAACTCAATCCTCTTTAAAGGTTGAAAAGCCAACGGAGGATGACGAAAGTACGATTGTACTTAAAGATAAAGATGTGATCATTGTGAATGAACTTCCTCCTTCAAAAGAGGATATGAATGAATATGTTAATTTTGAAGTGTCTACAGATTCACAAAAAAGTGAGATCACTCATCAAGTTTTAAACGATGAAGAGAGTTTGCAAAATAAAAGTCTTGTCAGTGAAAACTCTCAACTCGTAACTGAGGTCCTTACTGAAGAAAAATTGCAAAAAGAAAGCTTGGTACGTTCTCAGGTACAGACAAAATCAAATTCTGTAGAAAAAAAATTACAAAGTACTCAGGCTTCAAAAAAGAGCACACAGCTCTCTAAAAAAGAAAATCCAGCATCACAACATAAGGTAAATAGCCAACAAACTAGGACTTTACCTAGATCTTTAGGCCCAGGACCTAAAATAGGAGCTGATCATTTTGATGCCGCATTAGCACAGGCAGAAAATTTACAAATTGCTCAATCTCGAATTCATGTATTAGAAGAAGAGATCGATAGATTGAGATTTGATAATGAGGAATTAGCATCTGCGGGTGAGGTTTTTAAAAAGAAAAAAGATGAACTTGAATTAAAAATCAAAGAGATGGAAAAAGATTTTCTCTTTAAGAAAAGTCTTATTGAGGAAGAAAAAAAACGACTTAAAGAAATCGCACAGCAAAGAGAAACTCAAGTAGAGGAGCTGCAACAAAGGGTCGAGCAGTTAGAAGTTCGTCTAGGTCAGGACTTTAAGAAGATCCGGATCAGAGAGAGAGAACTTGAGAATCGTTTGGAGCTTGCTAAGATGGAAAAAGCGGCTGTAGTGAAAATTAAGGATGAGAAAATCTTGGAATTAAAAAGAAGTCTCGATCACATTCAAGATGAAGTCGATTCTTATAGATCTAGAGCCTATGACCTGAATAAGACAATTGATGAGAATCAAGAGCAAGTGAAGCGTACGGTGCGAGCTCTGAGACTGGCTTTGTCGAATTTAGAAGAAGATGAAGATTTAAAAAATAAAAAGGCTGAATAATCAATATGAATGCAGGTCCGGGAAAAATAGCAGGAGAAAATTCTTCAGATACGAATTTAAAATCTGCGTCTCAATTTGAGACAGATGCGCAGAATTTTAATTCTGAATTTTCTTCTGAAGAAACTCCGCCTGTTAAAAAAATCAAAGTCGTTATTAGTGATTTGCATTTAGGAAAAGGCCGTCTTCTTCCGGGTGGTGGTATAAATCCTCTTGAAGAATTTTATTTTAGTGAAAAGCTCGTGGAGTTTATTCAATATCATTCTTCTGGAGAATTTAAAGATTACGAAGTTGAGCTCATTATCAATGGCGATTTTTTAAATTTTCTCCAAGTTGATTATCGTGGTCATTTTTTAACAGTTTTGACAGAGTCAATTTCACTTGAAGTATTACAATCTATTGTAGAGGGACATCCTCAGGTTTTTAAAGCCTTAAGGTTATTTGCTCAAAAGCCTGGTAATTTAATCACTTATGTAGTGGGTAATCATGACCAAGCAATGTTGTGGCCCAAGTGTCGAGAGTATTTGAATGATATAGTGAGTTTTTCAATTCGCTATAAAAATCTGGTTTATTTTTTTGATGGTGTTCATATTGAACATGGTCATATGATGGAAGCGGCCAATCGTTTAGATCCTAAAAAGTTTTTTTTAAAAAAAGATCTTGTTGAGCCAATTTTAAATTTACCTTTTGGTTCTCATTTTTTTGTAGAGCTCGTTTTAAAAATCAAACATAAATATCCGCATATTGATAAAATTAGGCCTTTTAATAAGATGGTTCGTTGGGGGTTACTCAATGAAACTAAATTAATGGTCAATGCGGCACTGCAACTCTGTAAATATTTTTTAAGAGCTCTCTTTGTTAAAGATCCTCGTCGTTCTTGGCCTTTAAAACGAATCATGCAGGTTGTACTAGAAAGTGCTGTGTTTCCAGATCTTGGAGACTCAGCAAAAAAGATTTTAAATGATGATCGTGTACATACAGTAATATTTGGTCACTCACATGTTTATCAGTACCGTCAATGGACCCATGATAAAGAGTATTTTAATACGGGGACTTGGACTGAAATTACATCTTTAGATATTGTGTCCTTAGGCAAAATCACCAAGTTAACCTATGTGCTCATTGAGTATCCTACTGATGGCGGTCGTCCACGAGGAAGGCTTAAGGAGTGGATGGGATTTCATCGTATCCATGAAGATGTTGCCATCTCTTAATGAGAACTTCACTTTGACTATAGTCGAGTCTGGATCTGGTTCGAGAATAAGAAGGAAAGTTGTCATTTTAAGAGAAAACTGGCTAGAATAATTCTATGTCTAAACCAAAAGAAAATATCGATATAACAAATGTTATTAGTGAAGAGTCTCTTAAAAAATCATTGAGAGAGTCTCAAAGCGATGCTCCTCCTGCTTTGGTATTACTGATTGGGCCAACCAGCCAAATGGGAAAGCAATGGCTTTTAAATGATCGTACTGAATTTGTGATTGGTCGATCTTCTGAATGTCAAATTGCCATTGATGACAGAAGTCTTTCGCGTCAACATGCAAGAATTTCTATTGAGAGTGCAGAGATTGAATCAACATCTTCTCTTGCAAGCATGTTCACAGTGACACATGTTACGATCACTGATTTAGGCTCGACAAATAAAACACATCTTAACGATCTTCCTCTTGTTGCCAATATGCCTACAAGCTTGCAAAATAATGATCAGATTAAAACGGGCAGTGTTGTTTTTAAGTTTTTAGAAAGAGGCAGTAACGAAACGGCCACTCTTCAAGCTATGAACAACCGAATTTCTATAGACGCTCTGACTAAAGCTCATAACAGAGCTTCACTACTGGAGCGAGGGCCTGAAGCTATTAAAAGGGCTGTACAAACTGGTGAAGAGTTAAGTTTGATTGTTTTTGATATCGATTTCTTTAAAAAAGTTAACGATGGTTATGGCCACCCAGCGGGGGATTTTATTCTTTCTGAACTGGCTAAAATTGTGACTTCACAAGTGGTTCGTTCCAATGATTTTTTTGCTCGTTATGGTGGAGAAGAATTTGTTATCATTCTTTCGGCGACTTCAAATGCAACAGCACTTGAGATTGGCGAAAGATTGAGAGCTACTGTTCAAGCTTATCTCTTTAAATTTGAACAAAAAGAAATAAAAGTAACTGTTTCAGTTGGAGTGGCTACTAAAGAAGAGAGCGAAACTTGGGAAGATCTCTTTAAGCGTGGAGACACTGCTCTTTATTTTTCAAAACAAAATGGCCGCAATCAAGTGACAGGCGCTTAATCTAAGCGCCCATTCATTGACCTAATTAGAGACATTCATCACTAAACTTAAGCTTGAGTTTTTATAATTAAACATGGGGTTTTCTGAATCAGGTCTGTCAGAAGTTCTTATCGCCGTTTTAAGTATTATATTTTGATTCACTTTAAAACCCAATCCAGTAGAAATATTATAAGTTCTAGATAAATCTCCCTTAGCAGTCTCACCTTGGAAGTATTTTCCAGTCACATCATAGGTAAAAGATTTTGATAATTTATAAGAGATCTTACCCATGTTTTCATATTGAATTATTGAATCATAGGGCTCAAAAACTGTTCCATCGCTCTCTTCGATATAAAAATCTGGAGAAGTTTTTTGCGCAAAAAACATCATGTTACTACTTATTAAAAATGTAAATTTCTGCACTTTTTTAGTGATCATTGGATTAAAATAAATGCCACCTTTTGAGCCTGACTCAATTGATGATTGGCTTGTGGGTAAAGTTAAACCAGAGGACAAACTTAATTTTGTATCATCTTCAAAATCAAGTGGGATATTTGCACGAGTCACATCAATAAAAATATCATCCATTCTATTTGCATTTTGATTGTTGGGTTCGTTCATAATGTGAGTAAAAGTAAAACCCACTGTTGAAGACCAATCATCATTAAAGTCGTATGAGAGTTTTTCATCAATAATGGTGAGAGGTTTTCTTTGATCGTATGCTGGTTGGATTTGAATAAAAGTGAGACTATTGCCAAAGCCACTTTCTTGAGGGGGAGGGGCGGCAACTTTTTTAGTTAATTTTTGTGTTTGAGCCCAAGCTTGCGGCTGAAGAGCAAAGAGGGTAGAGAGTCCTAAAATTACTAAATGTTTAAATGATTTCACAGGTCCTCCTAGAGTGCTTTAATTCTAAAAGGTTACAAACTCGATGCCAATAATTTGTAAACAGATCCCGCCATTTAAAGCGATCTTACCTAATTATCATGTCTAAATTTTAGACAGCACACTCAAACTCGGCTTTTTAATTTACAGGATTCAAATAACAGTGTTAAGTGCAGGGCATGAAGCTAGTATTTAAAAAAACATCTATCCCTAAAAACTTTTCAGATTCCAATGCGGATCAGTGGATGGATTGGAGTTGGCAACTTCGCAAAAGTTTTAAAACTTGCGAGGATTTTAAAGCCCATGGAATTCCTCTCACCGCAAATGAGTTAGAGGCTTTTGAAGGCGGACGAGAGATTTTTAATATCAGAGCCACTCCTTATTATGCTTCTCTGATGAATGGTCTACCTGATGACCCAATTCGAAAAATCCTGATGCCTCAATCTCAAGAATTAGCCATAGGAATTCAGCAAATGGAAGACCCCTTGGCTGAAAAAAAGAACAACCCAGTCCCTCGTATCATTCATCGTTATCCAGATAGGCTTTTATTTTTGGTCACAGATATTTGTTCTGTTTACTGTCGTTATTGCACTCGCAAGCATTTTACAGGGCAAGATCAGGCTTTTATTAAAGAGCAAGAATACGAAAAAGCCTTGCAATACATTGCTTCGCAAAAAGGTCTCAGAGAAGTTATTTTAAGTGGAGGGGATCCGCTCACATTAAGTGATCACCACTTAGAAAGAGTTCTTCACGATTTAAGGCAAATTGATCATGTTGAAATCATTCGAGTAGGTACGAGAATGCCTGTTGTCTGCCCTATGCGTGTGACAGAAAAACTAGCTAAAATTTTTAGAAAATATAAACCCGTTTATTTAATGGTTCATTTTAATCACCCTAGAGAAGTGACTGCTGAAGCCAAAGAGGCCCTAGAGTTATTAGTCGATCATGGGATCCCAGTATTTAATCAAATGGTATTATTGAATGGGGTGAATAATCATCCAGCCATTGTGCAAGCTCTTTCTAGAAGACTCCTCTACTGCAGAGTGAAGCCCTACTATATGTTTCAATGTGATCCCTCTAATGGCACAGATCACCTTCGGATCAGTCTTGAAGATTCTTTAAACATTCAAAAAGAACTGTGGGGAACTCTTAGTGGTTTAGCGATGCCGAATTTATCTTTAGATATTCCGGGAGGAGGAGGCAAAGTTGGATTTGCTCCTCAATTTGAAATCCACCGTGAGCCTGGTAAATACACCTATCAAGGTTGGGATGGAGTGGTGGGTGAGTATCTTGAACCTCTTAGTCAAAATATCACCACACCAAGCGATGCTGCTGATTATATGGATGAATGGATGCAGACAAAGTCTGCTAAACAAAAAGATTTCACTATTTAAATTCTTTCTAAGCGAGCATATTTCGCAATAAACTTTTTAACGGTATTATCTGCAAATATCACACTCACTTTTTGCTGCTCTCCACTGCCTTCCGTTTGAAAGATCGAACCAGGTCCAAATGTTGGGTGTCTCACTTTCATGCCCTTTTGAAAGCCATTATCCATTGAGGATCCGCTTTCATAATCAGGAAACTCTTGAGATTCGTCATTCATAGAAGCATTATAATGTGGATACTTTTGGGGAGCTTTTCCAAAAGAAGAAGTTTGGCCAAAACTAGATGAACTATCAGAACCATAGCGGCTGGCAAAACTTTTTGGGGCTTCAATATTTGATTGAAACTCAATGTACTGTCGTGGAATTTCGTGAATAAAGCGAGAAGGAGGGTTGAACTGCTCTTGCCCCCAAACTCTTCTTTGGCGTGCATGAGTTAGGTAGAGCTTTTGACGAGCCCGAGTGATGCCCACATAGGCTAAGCGTCTCTCTTCTTCAATTGATTTTTCAGTTTCATCGCCTTGTGCCTGCGCACTTGGAAATAAATTTTCTTCTAAACCCACTATAAAAACATAAGGATACTCAAGACCCTTAGAAATATGCAGAGTCATCATCGTCACGCTGTTGTTTGAAGTGTCTAAGGAGTCGATGTCTGAAACTAAAGCCATTTCTTCAAGAAAGGATTGTAATGTTCCATCATCTCCACGTTCATTGCAAAATTGAGAGATTGCATTTTGCAACTCTTCTAAGTTTTCAATACGCGATTGTGCCTCTGGAGATTCATCGGTTTTTAATTTAAGTAAATACTCAGTAGATTCTAAAACAATAGAGTAAAAGTCTAAAAGATTGTATTGCAGTGCCTGACCAGAAAGTGTTTGAATGAGGTCATAAAAGCGTCGTAATTTTCCACAAGTGCCTGCATTAAAAGCTCTTGTGTTAACAGCTTCTTCAATACTTTCATAGAGAGAGATTTTTTTGGAATTAGAAATTTCTTCTAATTGATCAATCGTTGTTTTACCAATGCCTCTTGCTGGAGTGTTGATAATTCTTTTCAGTGCGATATCGTCATTAATATTAATCGCCACTTTCATGTAAGATAAAATATCTTTGATCTCCATGCGCTCATAGAAACGAATTCCGCCGACAATTTTATAAGGGATCGAATGAGTGCGGAGCTGTTCTTCTAAGACCCTTGATTGAGCATTGGTTCTATAAAATATGGCAAAATCTTGGAGCTGAGCTCCTGTAGAAAGGAGCTTCTCAATTTCTTTGGCAACAAATCGAGCCTCATCATATTCAGATTTTTCTTCACGTGCCGTGATCAGATCCCCTTTGGGATTAGATGTAAAAAGAGTTTTATCTTTTCTTTCAGAGTTTTTTTGAATCAATTTAGTAGCAGCATCTACAATATTGCCACTTGAACGATAGTTTTCTTCAAGCTTGATGACTTTGCAGTTGGGATAATCCTTTTCAAAGTCTAAGATATTAGAAATATCAGCTCCGCGCCAAGAATAGATAGACTGATCTTCATCTCCTACCACACAAATATTTTTATGTTTAGAAGCTAAGATATGAACGAGGAGATACTGAATGCGATTCGTATCTTGATACTCATCAATCATGATCAATTTAAATTTATTTTGATACATTTCTAAAATATCTGGATACATTTTAAATAGATCATAAACTTTGAGGAGAAGATCGCCAAAATCCAAACTATTTGATTTTTTCATGGCGTCCTCATAGTGGCGATAAACTTCTAAAGTTTTTTGATCCATCATATGCTTAGACTTACGCTCAATATCGTCTGGATACAGAGCTAACATTTTAGCTCCATTGATACGAGCTTGAAAGTTTTTAGCAGGAAACATTTTGTCGTTGATGTTTAGAGCGTTCATGATTTTTTTAATCAACGAGAGTTGATCTGCAGAATCATAAATACCAAAAAAGGGTTTATAATCTAAAAGAGTGATGTGCTCCCTTAATACGCGCGTACAAAATGCATGAAAGGTGCTGATCCATAATTGCGAATGCACGGGAATTCCTAGATCCATCAAAATTCCAAAAATTCGATGTTCCATTTCTTTGGCCGCTTTATTGGTAAACGTCACTGCGAGAATTTCTTCGGGCCCAGCAAAGCCAGTTGCGATGGAATAAGCCATGCGATGAGTGAGAACTCTTGTTTTGCCTGAGCCAGCTCCAGCAAGAATTAAAACAGGGCCTTCTAATTGTTGAACAGCTTCCCTTTGAGGAGGGTTCAGTGACTTAGTAATTTTTTCAAGCATAGTAAACATCCAGACAGTCGTGAGTTCTTTCCAAAAAAGCATTCTGCATTCATGCATTCTAGAGTGAATTCGCCCGAAATCCTTGCCTCTTGCAAGTCTTTTTTCTAGAAGTCTTGAACAGCCTAACGCAGAGGCTCCTATGGCATTTATTTAATTATAAAAGTTCTCTTTTTTAAAGAAGGATTTATGTATTTCATGAATTTTAAAATGAATGTCCTTAAATCATTCTTGCAACTAAGTTTTGTAATTTTCACAGGGATCCTTGTGGCCTGTGTGCCTCAGTTTAAAGAGCCTGAGTATCAAACGAATGCCACTAATAAATTTCAAATCCCCTGGTATTCTGAAGGGCGCGGTTATGAATTGGAGTGGATAGACATTCATTCCTATAAAAGTGTTAAGCCTGTGTCTTCAAATGTGGTTAATTTTTATCTAACTCCTGGAATTAAGAAGGGGCAAATCACTGGAGAAGTGCCGTCTTTAAATCTTTTAAACATTCAAAAAAGAAAATGGGTGCCGAAGGATAGTCTTACTGCTGAATTGCTTTCAATCACGGCTCACTTTGAGGCTTTTAAAAAATACGATGAGCAATTAGGAATTGAGGGGCTCACTCCTTGGCCATTTGATGTGGGAGTTTCTGTTCATTATCTCGAGAATAACGGTCGCTACGCTCAAAACAATGCCATGTACGATGGGGATATTAGAGCCTTGCTGGTTGTCCCTTATAGTTTGCAATATCTCCCACTCTCTATCAATGGGTCGGTACTAGCCCATGAACATTTTCATGCCATTTTTCATGGGATTATTTTAAAAACAACCAATGCTTTGGCGTTAGAGAGTGAATCTCAAAAAGAAAAAAATCAGCTTAAAAAAGAAGCTCTTCATAAAATAGATTACAACCCACATCTAAAAGATAAAATCTACGAACAGTTTTTATTTAAGGTTGACGATCCAGAAACTCAAAGTGTTGGGGCAACTATTAAACATAGAAAGATTGAAACAAATAACTCTCGTGATCTTTATTACTCCATCATGTTAAGAGCCGTTAACGAAGGCTATGCAGATTTTTGGGGATGGTCTTATAAAGGAGATTCTGAATTTGTAAGTCGCTCTATTCTTGTAGATGAATCTCGTAATGTTCAGGCCTCATTAGAAACATTTTGGACCACAGAGAAAATTCAAGAACTCGTAGAAAAATACAGTTCCAAAAATATTTTAATAGGCAAATCCTATGAGCTTGGATCGCAATTTGCAAAAAACTTGAGAGTGCTGACTCAGTCGTATGCAGAAAGCCATCATCTTGAAATACACCTTGCTCGCAAATTAGTGGCAAAGGCAGTCATAAAAGGAGTTGAGAAGCTCTCCTTTAAAATAAAAGAAATGAACGAGGATGATGGTCAAAATCCACCTAAAGAGAATCCTTCAAGCTTTTTTCAATTAGTTTTTGAGAGTCTTCCAGATAAAACTCCTAAAGATGATCTTTTATACACTCAAATGTCTTTGGCTGAAAAACTTTATCAAGAAAGATTGCTCAAAGAAAAATCAGATAAAGACTTGCTGCTTAAAGAGACTCCCAAAGAAGAACCTGTAAAAGTAAATGAGAAAAATAAAGTTAAAGAAGTTAGAAAAGAAAAAGAAAAAAATTCTAGCGAGGGTCGAATCAATGAGAAATAAAATTATTTTTTATATATTATTTCTTTTGTGCTCAAAGTCTTATTCAATTCCCTTAATGCTCAGTGAAAATGTTGACAATAAAAAGCCTGTCAACGAATTTACCAAAAAATTCTCTGTTCAAGTTGGAAGAGAGATTCGTTATGATCGTGATTCAAATCTTGAATTTTATGACAGATCTCCTCTAGTGCTTTCGAGTTTTTATTTTTGGTCACCGAACTTAACATTAGGTTTAGAGTTAAGTCGGAGCGAAAGCCAGTCCGGAAATTTAAGTCTTAATTATAAAAAAGAGCAATTTGATCTAGTTCCGTGGTTGCATTGGAACTTATATAGCGATCTTAAAATGCATCCTTATTTTGGTTTATCTGTTGGAGGTCTTCATCAAGAAACAATTGAAACCCAATTGTATGGCAAAAGTTCAAGATCCAAAGGAAAGCCGTTTTTTCTTTATGGGACTTCTTTTGGTTTAAAGTTTTATGGAGAAGAGAAAATCTTTGTAGGTGGAGAGGTTCGGATGCTTTCAATCAGTGGTCAAAAAGAAGTTTGGCCGGGTGGATTACTCACAATTGGTTATTTTTTTAGATAAAAAAAAGGTAGAATAACTTTTAAGTATTCTACCTTAAGATCAAACATTCAGATTTATCAAATAATATTTAATTAAAAGGGCTGAGTTATTTTTTGAATAATAGCGCTATTAACTTTTGTTTTTTCCATGAGATCAGCTTTATGAGAAAGAGCTTCTTTTTGAGTAGCAAAAAGGCCTACGCTCACTCTGTACCAGCTTTTATCTTTTACTTGTGCCGAAATATAAAAAGCACTAAAGCCTTTTTCTTTTAACTCGTCAGTCATTTTTTGTGCTTCTGTTTCATTAGGATAAGAAGCTAATTGAAGAGTGTATTTACCTACAGGATTAGAAATGATTTCTTTAGAGAGGCTTGCAGGTTTTCTGTGTTCTTTGACAGGAGCTTCTTCTTCATGACTCATTTTTGCGGAACCATGGTGAGAATCAGAAACTTCTTTATGCTCAGAAGACTTCTCTTCATGTGAGCTTTTATTTCCTTTAGCGGATGCTGTATCATGTTTATCCGACTTTAGTTTTTCATGGCCGTGAGCTTCAGAATTTTCTTTATGATCAGCAGTTTCATGCTTTGACGAAGCTTCTTCTGAGTGAGCAGATGTTTTATGTTTATTTTTAGAGTCTTCTTTATGTTCGCCATCATCGTGTTTAGATTTTGCATCTTCTTTGTGTTCCGCAGTTTCATGTTTGCCTTTACCTTGTTCTTTCGAATCAGATTTGTCGTGTTCGCCACCAGAAGAGTGAGTATCTCCTTCATGAGCTACAGCGCCATGTGCATCGTGACCAGATCCTTCAGCATTGTGGCTATCTTTATTAGGAGATGGGTTGATTTCATCATTTACAAATTCTTCAGCAAGTTTAGCAACTTCTTGATCAGTAAGAGTTTCAGATTTCTCACCTGAATCATGATCAGCATTGCTTGCTGGGGCTCTTTCATCTTTACTCTCTGGTGAAGTCGGTTCCAACTGTGCAAGTCGATGTTGATTGTCACTAAATTTTTTTCCTACAAATGTACCTATGGAAAAAGATAATAGCGCGATAAAAAATACTAGGACTAACTTAATAAGTGTGTCCATTTTAGAACTGATCTTATCAGATGCCATGAGAACCTCTTTTATATATTGCTGATCTTATTAATTTATGAACCACTGATATCAATTATTGATTCTATGGATCAATTTTTATAGTATCAGGTTAAATAAGTGGTCGTTATGTGGTCAATCAATCCATGAGACTTTTTAAAAACACCGATCAAAGGCTAAACGATGCAAAAAAATTCAGAAAAAGAAATTTTATTAAGTAATGGTCAAAAATTAAATCTCGAAGAATGCCTCGAAAAAACAATAGAAGCCTCTCATAAAGGTCGAGAAGTTTTATTAAAACATTTAGGAAAGCTTAAAAATGTACAACATAAACATAAAGCTGGACTCGTGAGTGAAGCGGATCAAGAGTCTGAAAATGTGATTAAAAAACATCTTGCAGATGCTTATCCTTGGATCTCTTTTTTAGGTGAAGAGTCTTCATTTGCAAAAGAACAAAATGATCGTCATTTTGAAAAAAATAAATATCAATGGATAGTGGATCCTTTGGATGGAACCACAAACTATGTGCATAGCTTTCCTGTTTTTTGCGTGAGCATTGGTCTAGAACTTGAGGGTGAAATTGTTTTGGCTGTGGTTGATGTTCCTATATTAGGAGAAACCTATACTGCCATTAAAGGACATGGAGCTTTTGTAAATGGTCAAAAGATGAGTGTATCAAGCTCGACTCATATTAAAGATGCCTTATTAGCAACTGGCTTTTCTGCTGATTATGAAGATGCCTTAGAAGAACAGTTACAAATCTTTGCAAAACTCGTAAGACTTTCTCGAGGAGTGAGGCGTCCAGGAGCTGCAGCTTATGATCTTTGTCAGGTAGCTCGAGGTGTTTTTGACGGTTTTTGGGAGCGCAATTTAAAACCTTGGGACAGTGCTGCTGGTATACTCTTAGTAAAAGAGGCAGGTGGTACTGTTGCGACTTATCGTGGAAACTCTTACAGTCCATTTTCAAATGCGATAGTAGCTGGAAACAGATATATCACAGAATCTATTATTGAAAATATCAAAGATTGTTTATTGCCTGATACAGAATAATTTATTTATTTTAATTTAAATTATTTATTAAATTTATGAGTCAAAAAAATGACTCACCCAAGGAGCTTCTTTGACTGGAAGCTCCTTTTTTTTTAAAACTTCCTATACAAAGGTTTAAGAATAAGGACCTTTGTTCTAATTAAAATTCATCAAATTCATAAAAAGTACGTTGGCATCACAGTTGCTTTACTCAAAAGAGTGAACTCTCTGAAGGAGGACTCGTGGCCGATAGTGCTGGAGAAAAAAAAGATAATGTAACGTCGAAACCAATCATCTTAATTGCGCTCGCAGTGATCAATATGCTGGCCATTGGTGGAGTGGGTTTTATGCTTCTGCAAAATAAAAAAAAGGAAGCGGCTCAACCTAAATTGGAAGATGTGATCCATGGTGAACATGATGCTCAGGTAAAAGAGTCTTCTGAAGATAAAGCAGTTATCGGAAAAGTATTTCCGTTAGAAACGTTTATCGTTAATTTGTCTGGGTCTAAAGGACGAAGAGTTGCAAAAGTAAATATGGAATTTGAATTAAACAATGATCAAGTTCAAGAAGAGATTGATAAAAGAAAAGCTCAAATTAGAGACATCATTATCATTCTATTGAGCTCTAAAACTTATGAAGAAGTTGCGGAACGAGAAGGTAAGGATCAGCTCAGAGAAGAAGTTAAAGATACTATTAATGCCTTTTTAACTAAAGGTAAAATCATGAACGTTTACTTTACGGAATTCATTTATAATTAGAAGGATTTTTTCATGAATCAAGTGTTGTCGCAAAGTGAAGTTGATGCCCTGTTAGCCGCAGTCTCCGATGGTGAAGTTGGTGGTGGTGAATTAGGTGCAAATAATGGGTCGGTAAAGGTTAAAGATAATCAACCTGGTGTGACCGTTTATGATTTAACTTCTCAAGATAGAATTATTCGTGTTCGTCTTCCTCAGTTAGATGTTATCTATGAAAAATTCATGAGATCTTTTCGGGTTTCATTATCTTCCTCACTCAGAAAAATGGCTTCACTCACTTTAGCATCCACAGATTATTTAAAGTTTGGTGAGTTTATTAATACTCTCCCAATGCCAACCTGTATGAGCGTGCTTCGTTTTAATGCTTTGAGAGGTTCATCACTTTTAGTGATCGAGAGTAAGCTTGCTTATGCACTTGTAGATTGTTTTTTTGGAGGAGCGGATCGCCCTTATACAAAAATTGAAGGAAAAGATTTTACCCCTATTGAATTATCTATTGTTAGAAAAGTAGTGGATTTAGCCATTGATGATCTTGAGGCGGCTTGGGCTTCTGTTGAAAAAATCGGTTGTAGTTTTGTGAGAACAGAAGTGAATCCACAGTTCGTAGGTATTGTGCCACCTACAGATGTGGTCATTGCCTCTACTTTTGATGTAGAATTAGAAAATGCCAATGGAACAATCACAGTGGTGATTCCTTATGCTACGATTGAGCCTATCAAACAAAAACTTGCAACGGGCTTTCAAATTGAATCCGATCAAACAGATAAAAAACTTTGGGCCTCAATAATTAGAGATCAACTCTTAGAAACAGAACTTGAAGTGAAAGTAAATCTTGGTGAATCTCAAATTAAATTACGCGACATCATGAATCTCAAAGTGGGGGATGTGATTCCACTCACTCAAGATGCTTCTGGTGAATTTGATGTTCAGATTGAGAATGTTCCAAAGTTTAAATCTTACTATGGAATTCATCATGGCACAGTAGCAGTGCAAGTAACTCGTCCAATTGTTAAAGATAAATTATTTACAGAGTAATGAGGTAAAAATATGGCAAGTGATAGCTTAGAGAGTTTAGCAGAACAGTTAGCCGCGGAAGAGTTAGAAGCCACAGCAGCTAAAGCCACAGCAGCACCTAAAGAAACACTTGATGCTGCCAAAGAAGGTAATCTTCAATTGATTCTTGATATTCCACTCAGAGTGACGGTGGAACTTGGAAGAACAAAAATGCAAGTCGTAGACTTATTGAATTTGTGCCAAGGAAGCGTGATTGAGCTAGGTAAACTTGCGGGTGAGCCAATGGAAGTTCTTGTCAATGACAAGCTCATTGCAAGAGGCGAAGCGGTTGTTGTGAATGAAAAATTTGGTGTGCGTTTAACTGATATTATTTCGCAAGCAGAAAGAGTGGAAAAACTGAAATGAAATTAGTCATTTGTTTTTTATTTTCATTATTTTTGATAACTCCTTTCTCGGTATTTGCAAATACTGAGGACGAGACAAAAACTCCAATTGAAAAGGTGAATGATTCATTAAGTGAGTCTGAAATTCCTGTTCATTTAGAGGCTGCAAATAAAAATACAAATGCTGAATCTCCAGTTAAAAGAATGATGTTCTCTTTTATGCTTTTAGGTGTTCTGGGTTGTGGAGGTTTTTTCTTTTTAAGAAAATACATTCAAAACTCTCCTAATAAAAAATCAGGAAAAGATATTCAAGTTCTCACTCAACATTATTTAGGACCTAAAAAAAGTCTCGCAATTATAAGAGTTGCAGGGGAGTCGATTCTGATTGGTGTCACTGATCAGAATATTTCCCTGATAAAATCTCTTGCTCTTTTAGATGAAGAGATTCCTCAAGAAACTCCTAAATCTTTTAAAAATACTTTTGGTGTCTTTAATGCCACAGCAGATGCTGTTAAAGAAAATGAAGAAAAAGACGAGTTTTCTATTTCGGGAATTAAAGATGTTGTAAAAACAAGACTCAAATCAATAAGAGGGAATCGTGAAATTATTTAAAACTCCCTCTACAAGAAATTCTTTTTGTTTGATTTTATTTATAATGAGTCTTTTTGTAGGAGTTTTTGCTCACGCTCAAGTGACTTTGCCAACAATGAACTTGGGTTTTAAAACTACAGATAATCCCAGCGAAGTTGTGAATGCCATCAAGCTTATTTTAATCATGACGGTGCTCACCTTAGCTCCGGCCATTTTAATTATGATGACTTCTTTTACAAGAATTATCATTGTGCTTTCTTTTTTAAGACAAGCCTTAGGCGTGCAGCAAATGCCACCGAATCAACTCTTAGTGGGGTTGGCATTGTTTCTTACTTTTTTTGTAATGGGACCTTCGTTCACTGAAATACACTCTAAAGCCATTCAGCCTTATTTAGCCGGCAAAGCAACTCAAGAAGAGGCCCTGAATGCAGGGTTAACCCCTTTAAGAAGATTTATGTTTGGTCAAACCAGAGAAAATGATCTTTCACTTTTTATTAGACTCTCACAAATGGAGTCTCCTAAAACGAGAGCAGATATTCCAACTATGGTGCTAATACCGTCTTTTATTATTTCAGAATTAAAAACGGCTTTTCAAATTGGGTTTATTATTTTCTTGCCATTTTTAATTATCGATATGGTGACAGCCAGTGTGCTGATGTCCATGGGGATGATGATGTTACCTCCAGTTGTGATTTCTTTACCATTTAAAGTCATGCTCTTTGTATTAGTTGATGGATGGTCATTACTAATTAGTTCTATGGTGAAGAGTTTTGGGATTTAAAAATTTAATTTGAAAATAGTGTTTTAAAACTTTTCAAGGAAGGAAAGTTGAAATGGGAGAGGACGTCATCATTGAACTCGGGCAACAAGCTCTTAAAACCACAGCAATGCTTGCGGCTCCTTTATTAGTGAGCACACTTGTGATTGGTTTAGTGGTCAGTATTTTTCAAGCTCTCACACAAATCAACGAGGCTTCTTTAACTTTTATTCCTAAGATGATTGTAGTGGCGGTGGTGATTACTTTAGCAGGTCCGTGGATGCTCGACACTCTTTCAACTTATACAATCAATTTGTTTGAGAGTATTTCGACCATTGTAAGGGAGTAGTCATTGGGCTTTTTGACACAGTTTCCAGAAGGAAAAATAATTGTATTCGCTCTTGTGATGATCAGAGTGAGTGCTTTTATTGTGGCTATGCCAATAATTGGGCAAGCCTCTGTTCCCGCCCATCTTAAAATTCTTTTTTCATTAGTCTTATCATTTTTACTTTTTCCGTTGGTGAGTATTGCAAATGCAGAAGCTTTAAAAATGAGCGAACAACTGGTGTTTTTTGTTTTTAAAGAAGCCTGTGTAGGGCTCTTTATCGGGTTTTTATCTAGAATGTTTTTCTTTGCCATTCAAATCGGTGGTGAGATGATTGGCGTGTCTTCAGGTCTTGCTGCTGCTCAGCTTTTTAATCCAATAATGGGTAATAACGGAAACGTTTTTGAACAGTTTCATATGACTCTCTCCACTTTATTTTTTTTAGGGATTGAAGGTCATCATCATCTCATTACAGCTTTTGCAAAAAGTTTTAAAATGATTCCCATTTCAGATGCTGGTTTTAATGTCGCTTCCTACGGGGATATTGCACTTTATGGGCAGGATATTTTTGTTTTAGGTCTTAAGCTTTCTGCACCCGTGGTGGTTTCCATTTTATTAGCTAATTTAGCAATGGGTGTGTTGGGAAGAAGCGTTCCCCAAATCAACGTTTTAGTAACAAGTATGCAAGTGACTTTAGTGATTACGATTGTAGTCCTGATAGTATCAATGCCTCTTTATGTTGAGGAGATGCAGGGTTTACTTTCAGTGATGATGGAAAAACTTTTTATCGCTATGAAGGCAATATAGGAGAGAGATTTGTCTGACGATCAAGGCGAAAAGACAGAAGAAGCAACGCAGGCTCGAAAAGATGAGTATCGAAGTCGAGGTCAAGTTGCTCAAAGTCGTGAGTTAGCGACGGCGCTTTTTTTATTAGCGTCGGCGGGCTGCCTTTATATTTTCGGTAGATTTTTCTTTCAGCAAATTTATGAAGTTTTTCAATTTACATTTGGTCCCAATCTCGTGCAAATCACCAGAGGCGATGGAGACTTAAGAGAAGTCTTAGTATTTATCGGTCAAAAACTGGTCATTTTATTAGCTCCTGTTTTTGGAGTGGCCACGATTATTGCTATCGGCTCCACTGTTCTCCAAGTGGGTCTTCTCAATGTAGAAGATGCGATCAGTATGAATGTCGATAAAATCAATCCCATTGAAGGTTTTAAAAGAGTTTTTAGCTTAAAAGCAATCGTAGAAGCTTTTAAAGCTATCATCAAACTGGCGGTGATTTCTGCCATTGTCTATTCCTTAGTTAAGGGAGAACTCATAAAACTCCCTTATATTAGTCAGTACGGTATTCAAGAGGTTTTTCAATACACTGCGGGCATTGCTTTTAAGATATTAGGTTCAATTGGTGTGATCATGTTGCTCATCGCCGTTGCTGATTATTTTTTTCAACGCTGGGAACTTAATAAGCAAATGATGATGACCAAAGAAGAAGTGAAGCAAGAACATAAATCTCGAGAGGGTGATCCTTTAATTAAATCAAGGATTCGTCGTATTCAAAGAGAGATGTCAAGCCGTCGTATGATGGATGCTGTTCCTAAAGCAGATGTGATTATTACGAATCCCACCCATTTAGCGATTGCTCTAAGATATTCAGATGATTTGCCAGCCCCTCAGGTGATTGCAAAGGGAGCTGATTTAGTGGCCGATAAAATCAGAGAAATCGCTAAAAATAAAAATATTCCTATTGTTGAAAATAAACCTTTAGCGCGAACACTTTTTAAAACAGTTAAAGTAGGAAATGTGATTCCTCGAGAATTATTTGTGGCTGTCGCAGAAGTGCTTTCTTATGTCTACAAACTTAAAAGGAGAAGAAAATAATCATGGAAGATCTCTTTTTATTTCTCAAAAAAAACGAACAGTATCTCAAAAATGCGGATCTTTTGATTGCCCTAGGTTTGTTAGGTATTTTAAGCGTGATGATTATACCATTGCCTCCTTTTTTACTGGATTTGGCATTGGCGTTTTCGATTTCACTTTCTTTACTTATTTTGGTGACTTCAGTTTATATTAAAAAAGCACTTGAATTTAGTGTATTCCCATCTTTGCTCTTATTAACTACACTCTTTCGTTTATCCTTAAACGTAGCGACGACTAGATTGATCTTAACCCATGGTCATGAGGGCCCAAAGGCTGCCGGAGAAGTGATCAATGCTTTCGGAGCGTTCGTAGTAGGTAACAACTATGTGATCGGTACGATTATCTTTATCATCTTAGTGGTCATTAACTTTGTGGTTATCACTAAAGGTTCGGGCAGGGTTGCTGAGGTCGCAGCACGTTTTACATTAGATGCGATGCCTGGTAAACAAATGTCTATTGATGCAGATTTAAATGCGGGTTTGATTAATGAAGCAGAAGCTCGTCGACGCCGTAAAGAAATCGAACAAGAAGCAGATTTTTATGGATCTATGGACGGTGCGAGTAAGTTCGTTCGTGGAGATGCCGTTGCGGGTATTATCATCACTGTTGTTAATATTGTGGGTGGTTTATTAATTGGGATTCTCCAAAAAAACTTAGACCTCAGCACGGCAGCTAAGAATTACACCATGCTCACCATCGGTGATGGTTTGATTGCGCAAATTCCTGCTCTAATTATTTCTACAGCTGCCGGTATCGTGGTCACTCGAAGTGCTAATAATGAAAAAGACATGGGTAATGAGATGGCTGGTCAGCTCCTCATTAATCCACGTTCTCTAGCTATGTCTGGTGTGGTGATTGGACTTTTGGCACTGGTTCCTGGTTTGCCTACCATTCCATTTTTAGTGATGGCAATTTTATTAGGTGGAACAAGTTGGGTTGTTGATCGCTATAAAGAAGAATCTCAAAAAGAAGCTCTTAAAAAAGAAGAAGATGCAGCTTCAGCCAGTAAAAAAGAAAGCATTGAATCCATGCTTCCGTTGGATCTTATTGAGCTTGAAGTGGGATATGGTCTTATTAATGTGGTGGAGTCAGATAAGAGTGGTGACTTATTGGAGAGAATTAAATCTTTAAGAAAGCAATTTGCTCTTGATCTCGGAATTATAGTTCCAAGTATTCATATCCGAGACAATCTACAGTTAGAGCAAGGTGAATACCGCTTGCTCATGAAGGGCAATAAAATTGGTGGTGGTTCATTAAGACCAGAAGCTCTTCTTGCTATGGATCCAGGTAATGTGAGCGAGTCAATTGATGGTATTCCAACAAAAGAGCCAGCATTTGGTTTAGATGCTTTATGGATTTCTCCAACGCTAAAAGAAGAAGCAGAAATTGCTGGCTACACAGTGGTGGATTTACCAACTGTAATGGCCACTCATATTACTGAGCTTATTAGAACACATGCTTATGAATTATTGGGCAGACAAGAAGTGGCTAACTTGGTGGATAACTTTAAAAAGTCTCATCCTAAAGTTATTGAAGAGCTTATTCCGGATCAACTCACTCTTGGTAGTGTGGTTCGTATTTTACAAAACTTACTTAAAGAAGGTATATCTATAAGAGATTTACTCACTATTTTTGAAACTCTGGCAGATGAAGCTCCAAGACAAAAAGATGTTGAGGTTCTTACCGAGAGTGTGCGTAAATCCATGGCCCGCGCGATTACTCATAAATTTACGAGTGATACCGGTCAAATCCCCGTGATCACTTTAAGTCCTCAGCTCGAAGAAAATATTGCCAACTCACTCATTCAAACTGAGCAGGGCGTTCAGCTCGTGATGGATCCTCAATCAGCAAGTCGAATGATTGGGAATATTGCAAGAACGGTAGAGTCTCATCCTGAAATTGCAGGGCAGCCGATTTTACTAACTAGTCCAACATCACGAAGACATTTATTTAAACTGACATCGCGTTTTATTCCTCAGTTAGTCGTTCTTTCTCATAATGAGCTCACTCAGGAAGCCAATGTGTCGTCAGTCGCTAATATTCAAATGACAGGGTAGGATTTATGCACGTTAAAAAGTTTGAAGCACGTACAATGAAGGAAGCCTTAGAAATGGTGAAAACCCATTTAGGGCCTGATGCTATTATTCTTTCTGCAAAGGATAATAACAAATCTTTTGGACTCATTGGAGAAGGCAGTGTTGAGATTACAGCAGCTGTGGCTCAATCGACAATGCATAAAAAACAATTTGTAGAATCTAAACTGCGTGCAGAAGATAAAGAAAAACTATTAAGATCTCCTGCTAAGCAACAAAAAATATTTATCAACTCTATGGTCGATAAATATGTTCAAAAAAAATCAGCTCCTGCGCAGCAAGCATCTAATCGTGAATCAATGCATGATTTATCAGGTGGTGGAGTGACTACTTCGTTTCGCAGTCAAGAAAAAGCCAAAGGGGAGCCAAAGCCCATCACCTCTCAAAAATACATTGATATAGATAATGATCATCAAGAAGATGAAAGATCTCATGAAAATATCAGACAAGCAGTGATGAGAGCGCGCAATGCTTTTAATGATAATGATGAAGTAGTCAATAATAGAAATGAGAATTCAAACGCACCTAAAGAGAGTTCTTTTGGTTCTAAATTATTCAAAAAACAAGCCGTTGCTCTTCCGCAAATTCAAGAAACGACTCAGGCCTCAAATCAAGAATTAGATTATTTGAGAGAAGAAATAAAAAATCTTAAAAGTGTTCTCACAAATTTTAAAGAGATTCCTCAAACTTTTTCAGGAACATTTCCAGGTGCGGGTTTTGGAATTCCCTTTGAGATGTCATATATGTTTGAAAAACTCACTCACACAGGAATGGCACCTGAAGTGGTGAGTGAAATCTTAAGAGAAGGCCAAAGAGAGATTGGTCCTTCACGTATCAGCAATAAAGCCCTCGTAGAAGCCTTTGTTGCAAGATACATTTTAAATCATGTTAAAGTAGCAGACACTGCTCACCAAGATAAAATCCAAATTTTTATGGGTGTGGCTGGTGCCGGTAAAACATCTTCTTTAATTAAATTTGCCAGTCACTTAGTAGTTCATGAAGGTAAAAAAGTGGCTTTACTAACTGCAGACACTCAAAAAGTAGGTGCTGCTGAGCAACTTAAAATTTTTGCGCAAATATTAAATGTGCCATTTGGAATTATTCGCAGTGTAGAAGATTGGAATATGATCATTAAGCAATTAGCAAAATTTGATCATATCCTAGTGGACTTTCCGAGTTCGAGCCTCAAAACAGAAGCCGAGGTTCAAAGAATGAGAAATCTTTTACCACCTCGCTCTGTGAAAACAACCAATCATCTTGTGATGAATGCTCTTAAAAAAGATTTTGATTCTACAGAAATTGGCAAACGTTACCGTTCTTTTAACTATGAAGATGTGATTTTTACGGCTCTTGATGAATCACACACTCATGGAACTATTTATAACTTTATTCATAGATTTCAAGTTCCAGTTCACTCTTTTGGAATGGGTGTGCGTATTCCTGAAGACTTCGAAATGGGTTCTGCAGAAAGAATCTTAGATTTAATATTTAAAATCACTCATGAAGGTCAGGTGTAAGCATGAAATACTTAGGCGCAGTCTCGTCATTTAAAAACACTCGAACAATTGCCATTACATCAGGAAAAGGTGGAGTTGGAAAAACGACGATGACAGCAAATATTGCTCTTCAGCTTTCACGTGAAGGTCAAAAAGTTCTCGTATTTGATGGGGATTTAGGTTTGGCCAATGTGGATATTTTTTTAGGCGTGAAACCTAAAGGTCATCTTGGTGAAGTGGTTCGTGGTGAAAAAACAATGAGTGAAATTCTCACAGAAGTGAGCCCTAATTTATTTCTTATTTCTGGGGGTTCAGGAATCCAAGATCTCAACAAAATAAATGCATTTGAAAGAAGAGAACTTTTAGACAGTGTTTCTGAATTGCCGATCACTTTTGATTATATGATCATCGACACAGCATCTGGAATTTCTGAAAATGTTCTCTTTTTAAATTCAGCAGCTCAACAAATCTCTGTGGTTTTAACTCCAGATCCTTCAAGTTTTGCAGATTCTTATGCTCTCATTAAACTTCTCCATAAAGAGTACAAAGAAAATAAATTTAGAATCATTTGCAATCAAGTGCGAGATGAGAGTGAAGGTGTTCTTCTCTTTAATCGCTTTAGTGATGTCGTAAATCGTTTTATGGATGTGAGTTTAGATTATTGGGGTGCCGTTCCTCAAGATGTGGTTTTGAGAAGAGCTACGCAGTTGCAACGTCTTATTTTGAGACATGATCCTCAAGCTATCTCCTCCAAAGCAATTTTAGATGTGACACAAAAAATCCAGTCTTCAGTCTCAGAAGATGTGAATAAATCAGGACTTCAGTTTTTTTGGGAACAAGTTGTTGGTGTCGCTTAGTCTAAAAAATATCTTCAGGACTTTGTGAATTGGGGAGTCTTTGGTAATCTTAATACGAGTTTCGAGGGGAAAATATGTCGAAAAACGCTGCACAGATTAAAAAATATAAAGAGAGCCCAAGAAAACTTTCTCCCGAAGAGAAAGATAAACTCGTATTAGAGTACACTTTTTTAATTCGTTTTATTGCGCAAAAAATTGCGGTTCGTTTACCTTCTAATATCGAAGTGGATGATTTAATTTCAAGTGGGGTTATTGGCCTCATGGATGCTATTGATAAGTATGATCCCACTCGTGATAATAAGTTTAAAACTTATGCTGAATTTAGAATACGTGGAGCGATCCTTGATGAATTAAGAGCTCAAGACTGGGTTCCAAGATCTATTCGTGATAAAGCTAAAGTCTTAGATAAAACAATTGTACAACTTGCAGGAAATTTAGGACGCGAAGCAACTGATGAAGAAGTTGCAGAAGCTCTGAATATGACAGTGGATGAACTTCATTCACTCATTAATCAAGTGAAACCAGTGAGCCTTTTATCTATTGATGAAGCGGCCACTTCTCAGTCTAGCGAGAAAAAATCTATTTTAAGCATTCTTGAAGGAAGTAAGGGAGCGAATCCCTTCAATCAATTAAACATGAAGACGATTAAAAGTCTTGTGGCTCAAGCGATTGAAGAATTACCTGAAAGACAAAAATTAGTTCTTTCTCTTTATTATTTTGAAGATTTAAATTTAAAAGAGATTGGAAAAGTTTTAAGAGTGACTGAAAGTCGCGTTTCTCAATTGCACGCGCAAGCCGTAGCTCGCTTAAGAAACAGACTCAATACTTATATTGAGTCTGGAGAAGCGGAACCCTCTTAATTTTTAGATTTATTTTACTTGCCTGATTTTTCTTTAAATCGGGCTTTGATCTTATTCATCAATCGAACTTCCATTTGTCGAACGGCTTCACGAGTAATATTGTATTTTTCTCCAATTTCTTGGAGCGTGAGAGGTTCATCAGCTAAAAGTCTTTCTTCTAGAATAATAATTTCTCGAGCAGATAATTCAGGTTTTAAAGAATCAATTTCATTTTTTAAAATAGTGAGGTCTTCATGGTGAGCCAAGACATCATCGGGTTGGCCAGGATCGCCAATTTGAAAATCTAAAATACTATTATCGGAGTTAGAATCTAAAGGTTGGTTAAGACTCACATCTCTGCCGCGTATCCTTTGGCTCATTTCTATGATTTCTTCTTTTGGAATTCCCAACTCCGTGCTCAATTGAGCGTATTGTCCCTCAGTGGTTAAAAATTCTTGAGAGTTTTTCTCTTTCTGAAGTTGGTAAAAGAGCTTTCTCTGATTTTGAGTGGTGCCTATTTTAACCATTGAGTACTGCTTCATTAAATACTCTTGAATGTATCCACGGATCCACCACACAGCATAAGTGATGAGTCTCACTTCTTTATAGGGGTTAAACTCTTTCACGGCATGCATGAGGCCCACGTTGCCTTCTTGAATCAGGTCGATCATTTTAGCACCAAATTTTGAGTACTCTGCAGCCACTTTAACAACAAATCTTAAGTTGGCGGTTACAAGCGCTTGAGCCGCCTTGGGGTCTTTGGTTTCAAAATAATGTTTGGCTAAAGTTTGCTCTTGTTCTTTGGTAAGAACTGGATATTTACGAATTTCAGAAAGATAAATTGCCACTGGATCTGAAGTTGTAATTTCTCGGCTTTCGGTTTTTCTTTTGGTGGCAAGAGATTTAACAGGTTTAACTGGGGCTTCATTTTCAAGAACCGAAAGCACTTGAAGATCATCTTCGTCTTCAAAAGTTTCTGAAGGCAATGGAGATTCGTTTTCGGTAGAAAAATCTTTTTGAACCGAATCTTCATCAACTATTTCAGGTATCACCGACTTCACTTGAGATTTCGGTGATTTTTTTTTCAGAGGGCTTTTAGCCTTTGCCATATCTATCCTAAGAGCTTATTTAATTTTTTGCTCAACATATCCTGAACTTTACCTTTAAAGGGACTGAGCAATAGAGGAAGATCAACTTCGATTTCAACTTGAGAGATTTCTGGTTCTTTAGGGTTTTGGCTCACAGTCATTGTTGCTTTAAATTTAGAACCATCAGCTGAAACTTTTTTCTTATCATCAAAAAATTTGCAAACCATTTGTGGATCCATTTTTTTAAAATCTGAATCATTTCCCAAAAATTTTTTAATTTTTGAGTACGTAGTTTCAAGATCGTGGTTGCAGCTATGATGGATTTTAAATTTTGGCATTGAGTTGTCCTCGTTTAATCTTTGAAAATTGAAAGATAAATTAAAACCGCTTATTTATCAATTAAACTTACATGATAGGAGTTTAGAGAGCTAGTCCTCGCGAGCTGATTTTTTAAAAATCCCTCATTTTTATGGCTGAAGTGGTGTTCGAATTTCGAGAGTGGACAATTTGTGTCATATTTTAAGAGAGACAAAGCAGTTTTTTCCCTCTTTAAAACTAAATGCTTTAAAAGAGGGGGTTGACCTTTCGCAGTCATTTCAGCAGTTTATGGACTTGTTGTGTCATTCAAAAGGCACTCGCAGAGGATTATTAAAAACACGTTTTAAATCAATCTAATATAAAGTAAAACAGAGATTGGTGAGCTTCGTATAAAGCGATCAATTAAAGCAAAATTTATTAATTGAATTCACAGATATTAAAACAAGAAGGAAATATCATGAAATTTTTAAGAGAACTAAAAAGAACCCATCGTTGCGGGAGCCTCAGTAAGGCGAATGTGGGTGAACAAGTTGTGATCATGGGTTGGGTCGAAACACGACGAGATCATGGTAATTTAGTTTTCATCGATTTACGTGATAGAGAAGGTATTGTTCAAGTTGTTCTTGATCCGAATAAATCAGAAACGGCCTCTTCTAAAGATTTAAGAGGCGAATATGTTCTTGCTGTTTCTGGAAAAGTTCAAAACAGACCTGATGGAATGATCAATAAAAAAATTCCTACGGGTGAAATCGAAATCGTTGCTGAGAAATGTGAAATCCTCAATGTGGCGCAAACGCCTCCATTTCAAATCAATGATCCTAATGTGAGTGAAATGCTCCGTTTAAAATACAGATATTTAGATTTAAGAAGCCCTCGCTTGCAATCTCACTTAATGACTCGTCATAAAGTAGCTCAAATGGTGAGAGCTTTCTTATCTGAGAACGGATTTTTGGAAGTTGAAACTCCAATTCTTTATAAGAGCACTCCAGAAGGAGCCCGCGATTATTTAGTTCCTTCACGTGTTAATTTAGGTGAGTTTTACGCTCTTCCACAAAGTCCACAAACTCTTAAGCAGTTGTTAATGATCTCTGGTTATGATCGTTATTTTCAAATTGCCAGATGCTTTAGAGATGAAGACTTACGTGCCGATCGTCAACCGGAGTTCAGTCAAATCGATATTGAAATGTCTTTTATCGATGTAGAAGATATTATCGAAGTGAATGAAAAACTTTTGCGTAAAATTTGGAAAGAAATTAAAAATGTTGAAGTGGGAGCCATTCCCCGCATGAGCTATCAAGAAGCCATGGATCGTTATGGTATTGATAAGCCAGATATTCGTTTTGGAATGGAAATTCAAGATATTGCTGAAGTTGTAGCAGGAGCTGGATTTAAAGTTTTTGACGATGCTTTGGCTAAAAAAGGAATTGTAAGAGGAATTTGTGTTCCTAACGGAAAATCTTTTACAAGAGGACAATTTGATAAACTCACAGACCTTGCTAAAAAAAGCGGAGCAAAAGGTCTTGTTTGGATGAAGAAAGAAGCAGATGGATCGATCAATTCTCCAATTGCTAAATTCTTTACTCCAGAAAAACTCGCTCAAATTTTTGCTAAAATTGGTTGTCAGGATGCAGATGCGGCTTTGATCGTAGCGGATGAATTCGACACGGCTTGTGCGGCCCTCTCAACTCTCAGATTGCATTTAGGCAGAGAGTTAAAACTAATTGATACTTCTAAAGATCGTTTCTTATGGGTTGTAGATTTCCCACTCCTTGAGTACTCACCAGATGATAAACGCTGGGTGGCGCGCCATCATCCATTTACAGCGCCACAAGATGAATTCTTACCAGATTTTATTAAAGGCGAAGAAGCTGTTTACGGAAAACTTTTAGCCAAAGCTTATGACTTAGTTTGCAATGGTTATGAGATGGCTGGTGGAAGTATCAGAATTTATCGTAGCGAAGTTCAGCAAGCGATGTTTAAAGTTCTTGGGATGTCTCCAGAAGAAACTGAATTAAAATTTGGATTCTTCCTTGAGGCTCTTAAGTACGGAACACCTCCACACGGGGGGATTGCTTGGGGTATGGACCGCTTAGTGATGCTTCTTTGTGGTACTGATGCTATTAGAGAAGTTATTGCCTTCCCTAAAACAGCCAAAGCCACTTGCTTGATGTCTGATGCGCCAAGTGAAGTGAATAGAGATCAACTCAGTGAAATCGGCGTTCGATTAAGCACGATTGCTGAAAAAACTTTGGAAGATAAGCACAGCAAAAAATAATTTGTGTCTCTATAAAAATAAATATCTAAAAAAATAAATATTTAAATAAAAAAGGTAGGGTGAGAGCCCTACCTTTTTTTTATAAAAACAAGATATGTAATATTAGAGTTTTTGGCACGAGTATTTGAGATTTACTTTGGTTCCTGAAGGAATATTTTTAGAAAAGAAAATAGATTTATTACGAACATCGTAACCCAAAGTGGGATCATGAGGAGTGAGGGTCACCACAAGGTTTTGTGGGTTCGTGCAGGCAATTGCAATATTATCCAGACGCTCTACAATGTTAGTGGCAATTTCGCCGAGCTCGTAACTGTAATCTGGTGAACAGATATTTCCAATATAGCCGTCCGTTTCCATTGCAAGTTCTTCGTAGTTGGTTCCAAAGTTACCATCAGTGCTTGCTCCTAATTGAGATTTTTGCTGATTTAAACAAGAGAGATCTCCTGTTTTAATAACAAGGGCATGCACAGTTAATTTTTTTGAATTGCCATTAAGAGTGTAAAAATTTGAAATTAAAGTTTTAGGTAAATCATTAATTTCTAGAGCAAATGAATCATACATTGAGGCTTGGTTGGTTCTCACATGGCCAAAGCTTCGATTGTTTTCGTCTGAAATAATAATCACAGACAATGGCGTTTGAGGTCTTAAAAAAGAAGCTGGATTTTTTTTGAGTAATAAATTGACCGCATAAACAGCTCGTTCGTCTCCAGAAGGGCAATGTTGTTTATAGGCAGCTTCAAAGCCAGCATTATTGTTGGAAGCTCTCATTGAAGTCGCCTCAGGGGAGCGCATCCATGTTTCGCAATTAAGGGTTTCACTTCGTTGGATGGCTTGACTAAAAAGAATTTCTGGATTGGGGCTCATGGGAGTTAAAAAGTACTCGCCACTCGCAAATTGAATCAAGTTACCATCTTGAAGAAGGCCATTCATATTTACAGGTCTTTTAGGATTGTTGATAGAAGCTGAAACATCCGTAGTGATGACACCAATTCTGTAGTTAATGTTTTTAGCTCTTAATCTCGCGAGCAAAAAAGAGAAACGGTTGCCTAAATTTCTTTGATCTTCAGACATTGAAGCAGAGTTATCATCAACAAATAAAATATCTACGGTTTCGCCTTGGATGGATTGAGAATAATCAAAATAATCAATATCCCCTACAGTAATGCAAGTTTGTGTGAAGTTCTGACATTTGTTGAAGTTGGGATCGGCAGTAAATTTAACAGGAGAACAGCCAATGTATAATCCAATAGAAAACGTCAGAATATAGAATGGATTCAGAATTAAATTTTTCATGAATGACCTCTTGTTTTCAATACTTATCAAGATGTATGCCATGCAAGTGTTGTAATTGAGTGACTTGCTTTTTGAACCTAAGTCCTTGAATCTATAAAATTAAACTAAATTGAAAGATGTCTAATATGAGTCTTCTCAGTAAGAGGTTGTGTCTCATAACTAGACATACCAGAAAAAACTGCAGTTTCAAAATCGAACGTCGAGGAATCTGACGAGGGTCAAAAACTTCTCACATTATGAATGAAACCTTTACCAGTGAGGCTTTTGTGGAAATATTTGTTATTTCCTATGTCTAGTCTTTTGACTCTTCTTATTATGATTCAAGCTAACTATTTGAAAGTTCTGAAATCTAAGTTGGAGTGTTGTTTGCATTGATATTCAATTAAGGTTTTGTTTATCTATAATTTTAACTACAAAGGGGAATTTTATGAAAAAATACATCGGTCTTTCAGTTGTTTTATTAGGCTTATCTCTTCAATCTGTTTCTCACGCTGATGCAGGAGATAAATTAAAAGCTCTCGGAGATAAAATTAGCAAAAGTGAAAAAGAACTTAAAAAAGAAACAGATAAAGTAAAAGAATCCACGCAAAAAGAAAAAGAAAAGACAAAAGAAACCGTAGACAAAGATAAAGAAAAACTTGAAGCTGAAGCGAAAAAAGCAAAAGAATCTGCAGAAAAAGAAAAAGATAAAAAGGGAGAAGAAGTCAAAAAAACGACAGAAGCTACCGAAGCAGATAAAGCAAAAGCAGAAAAAGAAATCGAAAAAACAAAAGAATCAACTAAAGAATCAGTAAAAAAAGAAAAGAAAAAAAATAAAAAGAAAGCTGAAAAAGAACTTCAAAAAACAGATAAAGTTATGGAAAAAACAAACGACGAAGCTAAAAAAGAATTAAAAAAACATGAGTAATTTTTAAAAAAAATAATTAAAAATTTAAACCCTTCTTCGGAAGGGTTTTTTTATTTCCAAAGCTATTTACTAAGGTCGAGATTCAAAATTCGAGATCATTCATCTGTAAGTCAGAACCATGAGACTAAAAACTAGAATTCAGAAAACTGTCTAAAGTTTATTCAGGTCCTTCCGATAACTTTCATGTTCGAAAAATGTATTCAGGAAGAATGCATTTTCAAATGGTAAGCAACACACATGGAGGTGTGAAGTGGAAAAAATCAGCGGTATCATTCCTCAAAATGCAAGAATAGCTTCAGTAGATATGCAACATGCGCGACCTGTTCGCCCAGGAGTTCCAACATTTGGCAGACCCGTTGGAAAATCAGAACTTGCCGATAAAGTCACATTGAGTTCGCTCAGAAAAGAATCTACAGTGGATGATTTTCAGACCTATAGAAATCCAGTAGAAACTCGAAGAGCTAAATTAGTAGAAGATATCTCCAATAAATTTTTTATGAATAAACCTGCACCCGCTCCCCAAGAGAGTAAAAGTGCAGATCCTACTATTTCAGATTCAAATGATGAAAGTTATGTAGATGGCAATGAGACTGAGTTTCACGAAGCTGAAGCTTCACCAAAAGTTGCCGGTAATTTATTAGAAGAGGGTGAAACTATGACGGAACCACCTGTAGAGTTTCAAAAACCTATTCAAATTAAAAATCCTTATTTAAACCCACAAAGATCTCTTTAATATTTTCTACCAGGATTCCCGATTCCTCGAGGGAACTGAGTTCATAAATTCCCTCAATTTTTCTTTCACCCGTTGAAAGACGATTGAGGGAAATAATCACATCAATAGAATCAAATATAAGATCTCGAACTGTTTTGACATTCCACTGAGGCGCTCCTAACTGCACCAAGGTTTCTAGTCTTTTCAGAGCTTGCTGCGGAGATTCCGCATGTAATGAACACAAACAACCACGATGTCCACTAGATAAGGCTAAAATTAAATCTTTGGCTTCATCACCTCGAACCTCTCCTAATATGATGCGATCTGGTCTCATTCTTAAGCTTTGCTTCATCAAATCATGCAAATTGATTTCAGGTAAGTTTTGCGATTTACGAGTCAAAAGTTTTGTGGAGATTTTATTGGGAATTTCAATTTCTGAGGTGTCTTCAAGAATCACTATTCGCTCTAGAGGATCTGCTAGTTTTAAGCAAGCTGATAAAAGCGAAGTTTTACCAGAACCAGTATTGCCAATAATGAGAATATTTTTTTTTTGTAAAATATAATACTTTATTTTTTCTAATTCAGAGGGACTCATGGAACCCATTTCTTGGAGTTCTTCTAAATTCCATTTGTTTTCTCGATGTTTCCGTAAGCAAAGTTGATACGAGTCTTTTGTTACAGAAGGTGAAACCAGATGAATTCTTAATGAATTTAAAAAACCGTCACAAAAAGGTGTCAATTGGTTGATTTCAAGATGGGCCCATTCAATCAATCTTTCAATAAATTTAACGTAATTTATATTATTTAAAAATCGATCCTCTAATTGAGTCATTTGACCTTTAAGTTCATAAAAAATATTTTCATGGGAGAGAATTATGATTTCGCTGATTTGTTCATTATGAATAAGGCTCTCTAAGGGGCCCCAACCATTAAATTCGGCTCGGATCCTTTGTTGAATATTTACGGGTTCTCCATTGAGATGTTTCTCTATGAGGCTTTCTAATTCTTGCAATTGTAAATCTTTATAGCCGAGTTCGATATTTTCACGTTCTTCAAAAAAGGTTTGAGTTTTTTGAAAAATAATTTCAATTTTTTTTAAAAGTTCCTGGTTCATAATTTTTTTTGATTCATAAATTTATTTTGAATTTCAGGTCTTACTAAAACAATGAGTTCGCTTTCGTTATTTTTGAACAATTGTGATTTAAATAGATGACCAATAATAGGAATTTCTTTTAAAAAAGGAATTCCTTCAGCCGATTTAGATTGATCTGAGCGAATTAGACCTGAGAGCATGATTGTTTGAGAATCATATAAATCGAACTCACTTTTTATTTTATGAGTGGAGAGTCCAGGAATACCGTCAACGGTGATGTTACCATCAATTTGCGAGATTTCTGTTTCCATTTTTATATTCATACGACCTGAGAAATCAGCAATGGGTTTAAATTTCACAAGAATGCCGTATTTTTTCCAAATAACATCGTGAATTTTTCCATTAATAATTTTAATCGGAAATTCTCCTCCAGCAACAAATTCGGCTTCTTCCTGGCTTTTACATAAGATATTTGGTGAAGCTAGTAAGCTAGCATCTCCATTAGTTTCAAATCCATGAATATTTGCCCATAGCTCTTCAGTGTTAGCTTTTTGGTTTAAAGAGACAGAGGCAACTTCTGGCCATTGTATTCCCAAATTTCTTAAAAAACTTTTTTTAACTTCAATCACTTTAATTTTGATTTGCACCATGGGAGCTTCTTTAATTTTTTCTTTCAGCTTAATTGTTTGAATGCCATATTTTTGGACGATTTGATGAATTTGGTGAATAAGGATTTCATCTGGATTCAAAAAAAGTTGTGCTTCTGGCTGAAAAATTATTTTGAGTGGTGGGATTCCTTTTGATAAAAAGACTTTATTAAAATGTTGATAAATTTGCTCTAATAAATAGGGTTCAATTCTGGCTGCAAAAACATAGTTGCAAGTGATCAATTGGCAATCTTGAGCAAGATCTTCCCAGTCTTTAAATCTTAATAAATCCCCTTTTACTATTGTTTGGCTTCCATTCCATTCAAGATGCATTGAGGGATAATTTGCGATTTTATTTTTTAATTTTTCAAAATTTTCAAAGTCAGTGTTTTTAAGAATATAAAATTCATAACTTTTATCTCTTATTTTAAGAAATGTATGTCCAGGTTTGAGGGCTTTCACATTCCAATTATGATTTAGGGGATTGACTTTAATGATGTTTTTATTTTCAAGCCAAACTTTAGAAGCGAAAGGCGCTTTGATATTTATTTGGCTCCCTTGAGCCAAATAAAAAATAGAACTGTTTTCTGGTTTTGGCTTTACATCATCTAATTTGGTGGATGTTAAAGCTTGAGTATCTTGAGTGAGTAAAAGAAAAAGACAGAGCATTAACAAGTAGTCAAAAATGATTTTTAGAAATTTTAAATTGTGTACTGTATGTTTCATAGCAAAGTTTCTTTGCAAAATTTAAAAGCATTTCATTCTGCATAAAACCAGACCTCTACTTTAGGAGGTTCAAGATCGAATCAAATAATTCGAATACCGGACTTATGTAAAATCTCAGGATTTAAGTCTTAAAATCTTAGTCATATAGAGGTCTAGTTTTTGTTCCTAAAGTACCAGTTTTCATAAGAATTTATTCATTTATGTCGATGAAGAGGTGTGCATCTGTTTATACTATTCGAGTGTGTAGAAGTATTTAGATATAGTTAAGTGGCATTAAGGGCCTCAAGGAGAACAAAATGCGTTTTCTCTTAAAATCAATGGGTTTCATGGTCATGATCATGGCTTTCAGTCAGGCCAAGGCACAATTTTCGCCTTGGGGAACTGGGATGTATGGTGGCATGCAAGCTTGTAGTGGCGGGATTTCTGCGGCACCTGCAGCAACAGATGAAGCTGATGAATTGAATGAGTTAAAGCAAGATCAAAAAGATGATCAGCAGGCTCTTAAAGATTTAAAGTCTGATAAAAAAGATTTAGATCGCGATTTAAAAGACAATCGAAAAGATATTGAATTTGCACTCAAGCCTGAGTTTGCAGCTTTTATCATTCGTCACGTAGAAGGACGTAATCAATGCTGTGATTATCACTCTTTTGAATGTGATGAAGGAACTGGCGCGCTTCCAATCTCTCGAGGTCGTCGCGGAGCTGCGATGGATCAAGATTTGCAATCGGTAAAACCTTCTGATTCAGTTGAGGGAGCTAATAATGCAAGCGGATTACCAAGAAGAGTTTTAGGTCAAATTGATGTTTCTCCTTTTAAAGAAACTGATTGGAATGAAGAAACTTGTGATCGTTCTCATGCGGGTGGTGTTGGTCCAAAAGTTTGTGAAAAACGTGATTACTTAAAAGATTTTGCTGGAGAATCTATTTCAGTTTGTAAAGCAGCGATCAAAGATTTAGGCGAAAACATCACGAAGCATAAAGAGATGGAAGCCAAAGTCATTGAATTACAAAGAAGAATCGAACGTCGTAAAACACTTATTAAAAGAGCACAAAGAGATTACACTCGCGCTCTTCAAGATGCTTCTTCAACAGAAGCTGACTGCCCAACCTGCCGTGCAGCGGGAAGTGGTTATGTATTTAAACAAAAAGAACCCAGTGTGATGGAGACTGTTGGAAATATCGGTCTTGGTGCTTTGGGTATTTATGCAGGTTATCGCGCTAACAAAAATGTGGCAGAAAATAATGCAAAATTAGGTTGGCCAACTCAATCTTATCCTTCAATAGGTTATGGTTATCCATTCTTGATGGCGGCACTCTATGGGGCCACGGGTGGTGGAACTGGCGGTGGAACTTTTGGCTGTAGTGGCGGTTTTGGCGGCGGTGGATTCGGTAACGGTCCTAATGGTATGGCTGGTCCATTTGGTCCATACGGAATGTATGGTGGAATGAATGGTGGAATGGGCGGAGCTTTTGGAATGCCTAATGGTATTTTTGGCAACCCACTCGGCGGAGGAATCTACATGCCTGGCATGGGACCTTGGGGACAAGCGGGTCCTTGGGGCGGAATGGGTGGCATGGGCGGAATGGGAATGCCTGGTATGGGATTCCCAGGTGGCGGCATCTATGGTGGAATAGGAATGGGAATGCCTGGAATGGGTGGATTCCCTGGTATGGGCGGCTTAGATGCCGCC
>JBIIER010000034.1:0-9743 GCA_044237745.1 Pseudobdellovibrionaceae bacterium | reverse complement strand
ATCTTGAACAGCCGCGCCATTTGAATCTGCTTTCCATCTATAAAAAGCAATATAAGAGTTAGTTGTATTTGCTAATCCTGTTGGGGCATTGAGGAATTTAACTCTAATTAAGTCATTGCGTGGGTTGCCAGGAACATCTTCATATTGTCTAAGTTGAACACTTAGACCTTGTGAGTCTCCACGATTACAAACAGCAAGGGCCTTACCGGCAGAGTTCGTAATCATGCGAGTTCCAGTTGTTGGAGACGTTGCAATTTGATTGCTGCTTCCAAGTTTATTAGAACCACATCCAAGATTAACGTAATTCAAGCTGATTAATAATAAGAAGATTATATTCCTTTTCATAAATACCACCTTTAACCTTCTAGAGAGCAAATCAAATGCCAAGTGAAACTAGGTTAAAATCGTCTGTTGTAACGACTAAGTGACGTTTTTGGTTTTATATTTATATTGAAAAGTGTTTCAATCTGAGTCAGTTGCGAGTTAAGTCTCTGAATTCTTAAATTAAAAGTCTGATTAGACAGATGTCAATAGGCTAGACAGCCTCTAATAAGGAAAGCTTTCTGGTGTGCAAACGCCAACGCCCTCGGCTTGCTCTAGCTTTTTATGAATTTGCTGAGCCTTGTCTAAAAGATTTTTTGGGTAGTTGACATGTTTTTTAATATCTAACTCTGCTGGCGCAGAAGCCGGTGCGCGCATTTCAATTTGAAGATTCTTTTGAGGAGACAATGACTGAAGGAGGTTTCCTTCCATGATAAAGGATAGGGTGTAAAGATGGGCATAGAGTTCGTTTTCAGGATTCATATTGTGGATCTCCTGAAAGTTTTTTTGGCTTTTCATAAAGTGGCTTTCAAGCTGAGAGATCCAATGGCTGTAAGTAATGTTTTTTTCGATTTGTTTTTTTAAGCTGACGATATTTTGACAACTTTTTTTGTTTTTATAAAGGATTTCAAATTCAGCAGGTGGAGAAGTTTTTTCTAAGGTGTAAAAATCTTTAAGAATGAGCATTGATAATATAGGCCGTTGTGGGATTTCAAAGCAGTCTGAAAAATCATTTAAAAGATTGTAGATCAAAAGTTTGTTTTTGTCGTTATTGCAAACAGGAAATGGTATGACTTCTTTTGAATCCAAAGACTTGCGAACTTCAAAATAAGATTTAATGCAGGTTTTAGGAAGTTCTGCTTCAGGATAAGATTTGCGATCTTGAAAGTACTCCGGGGCAAGTGCTTGAAGAGAATCACTCCATTGAGATTGTTTTTCATCGCAACTTGCTTGTGAGGATTCACTTGAAAATAATTTTGAAAATGAAAAGTTTTGAGTCCGTTCTTTAAATCCCTTAGTGAGGGTTTCAAAAATATCATGAATCTCTTGTTCATTTTCGTGGGTTGATTGAGCAAAAGCAATCCGGCTCATAAAAAAAGTAGCACCCAAAATAATGAGTATAAAGAGAGTTTGGAGAATTGATTTTAAATGAGCTTTCATATGATTTCTTTTCGAAAAAAAATCACTTTTGATGAGTCTAGAATTTAATTATTTTTAGAGAGATTTTAAATGGTTGTTCAAAATAAAAAACCCAATGAAAATCTTCATTGGGTTTTTTGTAAGGATCTCAATTTGAGAAGTAAGATTTGAACAGTAAAATTTGAACAGTAAAATTACATTTGTCGAGCGCGTTTATCTACTGCTAAAGCCGCTTCTCTCACCACCTCATTAAGAGTTGGATGAGCGTGGAAGCTTCTTGCAAGGTCTTCACTGCTGCCACCAAATTCCATAGCTACTACGACCTCACCAAGGAGTTCAGAAGCTCTTGGACCAACAATGTGTCCACCAAGAATTTTATCACTCTCTGCATGAGCAATGATTTTTACCAGACCCTCAGTTTGTCCTAATGCCTTAGCACGACCATTGGCAAGAAACGGAAATGTACCAATTTTAACTGGCAAACCCATTTCTTTACATTGCTCTTCTGAATATCCTACAGATGCCACTTCTGGAAATGTGTAAACAACAGAAGGAACAGTATGATAATTGATGTGTCCAGCTGTGCCGGCAATAATCTCAGCAAGAGCGACAGCTTCTTCTTCCGCTTTATGCGCCAGCATAGGGCCAGCAATCAGATCACCAACTGCATAAATTCCAGGAATGTTAGTTTGAAAATGATCATTCACAGTCACTCGGCCTAATTTATCAAGATTGATGCCGATATTTTCTAAGCCCAAGCCTTCTTTAAAAGGTTTACGACCTGTAGAAACTAAAACCACATCAGCAGAAAGTTTTGCAGCTTTACCATCAGTCATAGATTCATAGGCAACTTGAACTTTTCCATCTTTAGAGATTTCAGAGCCAGTCACTTTAGTTGAAAGTAAAAATTTAACACCCATTTTAGTCAGTGATTTTTGAAGAACTTGGATCATTTGTTGATCCATCATAGGGCAAAGTTTTGGGGCGTATTCAACCACAGTCACTTCGGCACCTAAACGAGCCCAAACACTCCCAAGCTCTAAACCAATCACTCCGCCACCCACAACAACCATTTTCTCTGGAACCTTTGGAAGGCTCAGAGCGCCAGTTGAAGAAACAACTTTGTTCTCTTGAAATTTTAAAAAAGGAAGTTCAACAGGCACGCTCCCTGTAGCACAAACAATGTGCTTAGCTTCAATAAGAAACGATTGGTCTTCTGATTTAACTTCAACCAAGCCGGGTTTTAAAATGCGACCCATTCCTTTAAAAGATTCAATTTTATTTTTCTTAAAAAGAAACGCAATGCCGTTAGTAAGATCTTTAACGATCTTATCTTTACGACCCATCATTGTTTGAAGATTAAATTTAACTTTACCTTCAATCCCATGAGTTTCAAATTCATGATTGGCAGCATGATAAAGCTCTGAAGATTCTAAAAGTGCTTTGGAAGGAATACATCCCACATTTAAGCAAGTCCCTCCAAAAGTTTTTTCTTTTTCAATCACAGCAGTTTTTAAGCCTAATTGAGCAGAACGAATGGCACCCACATAACCTGCAGGGCCAGAACCAATCCAAACGATGTCAAATTGAAGGGGAGTGTTAGACATATTATATCCTTTATTAGATTTCTAAAAGTAAACGTTCTGGGTTTTCGATACACTCTTTAACTCGCACTAAAAATCCAACAGCTTCTTTACCATCGATAATTCTATGATCATAAGAAAGAGCGACATACATCATTGAGCGAATTTCGATTTTTTTATCGATCACAACAGCACGATCTTCTACTTTGTGCATTCCTAAAATACCTACTTGAGGAGGGGTTAAAATAGGAGTCGACATTAAAGATCCAAAAACTCCACCATTAGAAATGGTAAAAGTTCCGCCACTTAAATCATCTACTGTGATTTTTCCATCGCGTGCTTTCAGTGCAAATTGACGAATCGCCATTTCCACTTCGGCAATAGTCATCATGTCCGCATCTTTAATAATTGGAACGATCAAACCTTTTTCTGTGCTGACGGCCACACCAATATTAAAAAAGTTTTTATAAACAAGATCAGTGCCTTCAATAGAAGCATTCACGGCAGGAAAAGCTTTTAAAGCCTCGCAAACAGATTTTGTAAAGAAACCCATCATACCTAAGCTCACGCCGTATTTTTCTTTAAATTTGTCTTTATATTTATCTCTTAACGCGATCACATTGGTCATGTCGATCTCGTTGAATGTTGTTAGGATCGCAGCTGTATGCTGAGCTTCAACAAGTCTTTCCGCAATTTTTTTACGGATGTTGGTCATTGGAACTCTTTTAATGCTTCCTTGTTTAGATCCACCTTTTGATGGAGTCACCATAGGAGCAACTGGAGTTGTTGCAGATGCTGCGCTGATAGAAGGTGCCGCTGCTGGAGCTGTAGAAGCTTTAAGAGCGTCTTCTTTAGTCAAGCGACCACCACGACCAGTTCCTTCAATAGAAGCTGCATCAAGTCCTCTTTCTGAAACTACACGTTGAGTAGCCGGACTTAAATGACTTTTTAAATCGTGATGAATTTGTGCAGAACCTGCAGTGGCGCCAGCCGCAGGTGCTGATGCTGGAGAAGTTGAAGTTGGAGTCGCAGCTGTTGCAGCCGCTACAGTGGCTTTAGCTTCTGTATCAAGAACTCCCACTGTGCTGCCGATTGGCAGAGTTTGGCCTGCCTCAACTTGAATAGTTAAAACACCATCTTGCTCAGCTACAACTTCTACGCTGGCTTTATCAGTCTCAAGGAGGAGAATAACTTCATTGCGTTTGACAGCTTCTCCAGATTTTTTATTCCAACTACCAATGGTCGCTTCAGTGATTGATTCTCCGACGGCTGGAATTTTAACTTCAATTTTCATCTCTCATCTCCTTGATGGTATGCAAACTTTGGGTTTGCATACTGATGTTGTACTTTTTGATGTCATGTTTTTGATGTCATTCTTTAAAAGTACAATTTTTTAAATTTATAAAAAAATATAATCAGTCTCTACAGTCCTAAATTTTTAAGGCTTCAGCAACAATGGCCGCCTGTTCAGCTTTATGACGATAGATAGAACCCGTTGCAGGGCTCGCTTTTTCTGCACGACCCACGTATTTAAGAGTTCCTTTAATTCCTTCAGTCTCCATCACTTCAGTGAATTTAAAATAAACATTTTGGAAGTAACCCATGTTTTTAGGTTCTTCTTGGCACCAAACAATGTTTTTAGCTTTAGAGAATGTTTTAAGAACTTCTTTAATTTGTTGATCTGGGAATGGATAAATTTGCTCTAAGCGAACTAAAGCTGTGCGCTCTTGTCCTTTAGGAGTTTTTTCTCTCTCTTCAAGAAGATCATAGTAAACTTTTCCGCTTGAAAAGACCACGGTCTCAACTTTTTTAGGATCTTTAATGCTCGAATCAAAAATAACTTCTTGAAAAGTTCCTTGGCTGAGTTCTTCAAGAGAAGAAACAGCTTTAGGATGTCTTAACAAACTTTTTGGAGTCATAATCACAAGTGGTTTTCTGAATTCTCTTTTAACTTGTCTTCTTAAAATATGATAAATTTGCGCCGGAGTTGTAAGGTTCGCAACAGTCATATTGTTTTGAGCACAAAGTTGCAAAAATCTCTCAGGACGAGCGCTTGAGTGCTCAGGTCCTTGTCCCTCATAACCATGAGGAAGTAAAAGAACGAGTCCACACATTTGTTGCCATTTAGATTCACTGCTTGAAAGATACTGATCGATCACAATCTGTGCTCCATTAGCGAAATCACCAAATTGAGCTTCCCACATTGTTAAAAACTTAGGATCACAAACTGCGTTTCCATATTCAAAACCAAGAACTGCATATTCAGAAAGTACGCTGTCATAAACACAGAACTCAGTTTTTTCTGGATTTAAATGTTTTAAAGCCATGTACGATTCATTGGTTTTATGATCATACAATCCAGCATGTCTGTGAGTAAAAGTTCCACGAATACAATCTTGACCCGTTAATCTAACGCTCGTTCCCTCTTGTAAAAGAGTTCCATAGGCTAAGAGTTCAGCTGTTCCCCAATCGATGGCTTCTTTACCTTCAGAAACAGCTTTACGAGTTTCTAAAAGTTTTAAAAGTTTTGGATGAGGATGAAAGTTCGCAGGATATTCACTAATAAACTTGGCTATGTTTTTAAGTTTATCTATTGGGAATGTCGTATCTACTTTTTTATAAAAGTCCTCTTTAGTAGAGCGGCGAAGCCCTTTCCAAGAGTCTTCAAATTTAAAGACTTTCATTTTAGGCGGTGCTTTTTTAGTGGCATCAAAAATCTTTTGAAGATGATCCATTTCATCATTCACAAATTTATCTGAAGCTGCTGTTTCGACCAATGTTTCTTTTGCAAGTTGTTTGCTGTAGATCTCACGAACCGTAGGTTGCTTTTTAATGATATCGTACATGATGGGTTGAGTGTAAGCAGGTTCATCACCCTCATTATGACCATAACGACGGTAGCAAACCATATTAATCACGATGTCTCGTCCAAAAGTTTGTCTAAATCTGAGGGCAAGATCCATCGCTCTCACGCAAGATTCAACATCATCTCCATTTACATGAAGAACTGGGCAAGCCACGATTTTAGAAATATCCGATGCATAGTGTGAGCTTCTAGAGTTTTCTGGATTTGTTGTAAAACCAATTTGGTTATCTACAACAATATGAATAGTTCCACCCACTCTGTAACCGCGCACTTGTGAAAGTTGGAATGTTTCAGCAACAACACCTTGACCCGCAAAAGCAGCATCACCGTGAATTAAAATAGGAAGAACTTGTTTGCGATCTTTAGTGTCTTTGAGTTTTCTTTGTGCCGCACGAGCCATCCCTAAAATAATAGGATCCACTGTTTCAAGATGAGAGGGATTAAAAGCCAGGCTCACTTTGCAAGATCCGTGAGGACCCTTTTTTTCAGTCACATGGCCTAAGTGATATTTGACGTCGCCATCATAATCTTCGAGAGCGTGTTCAAGTTCTGTAGGTCCATTGAAATCAGCAAATAAATACTCATGACCTTTATTCATAAAGTTTGCGAGAACATTAATACGTCCTCTATGAGCCATGCCTAAAAAGATTTCTGAGATTTTATTCAACGGAGCTTTTTGTGCGAGCGTTTCAAGCATCGGAAGAAGAGAGTCTCCACCTTCAACTGAAAATCTTTTTGTACCCACATAACGAGTGTGAATAAATTTTTCTAAGATTTCGGCGCGAGTGAGAGTTTTAAGAATGTCTACTTTTTCGTTGTTAGGAATTTTGAAGTTTGATTTTTCTTGTTCAAATTCTTTGATAAACCATTCTTTAATATCAGGAAGAGAATCTGAAACTTGAACAGTGAGTTTACCGCAATAACAAGCGCGAAGGAAGGCAATGATTTCTCTTAAAGTCGCATTTGGTTTGCCAATAAGTTTTCCGACTTGAAAAGTTTTATCTAAATCTTCGTCTTTAAGTTGAAAACGTTTAAGGCTCAGTTGCTCAGAAGGAGCTGCTGCGTTTTCAAGTGGATTGGTGTGAGCTTCAAAGTGACCGTATTCTCTGTACGCATTGATAAGATTATAAACAGAGAATTCTAAATTATTAAGTGGGCCAGTCATTTCTGCTGCAGAAGATTTTGTACCTTTAGTAGCTGCTGCTGGAGATGTTTCAATCGCAAAGTCGAAGCCTTCAAAAAATCTTTTCCAATCAGGATCTACTGAGTCTGCATTTTGTTTGTAAGCTTGATAGAGCCCATCTACATATTCTAAGTTGGCTCTGTTAGCATAATTTTTTGCAGAATATTTTTCCTGTTGTTGTTCATTCGCCGAATTCTGATTTGAGTTTTGATTTGTTTTACTCACTTTATTTCCTCATCATGCGCAGATTGTAAGATTTTTCTCGACATTCTCACTTTTTCAAAAAGATTGTCAGCGGTCACTGACTAATGCGAGGCAAAATCTTCCCAGTCCTTTGGAAGATCTGGGAAAAATTAAATTTTATATTAAAAAATAAGCGGTCCTAAGGTATGATAAATTTCGACTTAAATCTATCAAAATTATAGAAATCAAGGAGTGTTGACCATGGATCAATCTAAAAAGCATGAAAAATGTACTACTAAGTACCAGCTTGTCATCGTTCGCCACGGTGAAAGTCAGTGGAATCAAGAAAATAGATTCACGGGATGGCAAGACGTAGATCTTTCAGAACAAGGTCTAAAAGAGGCAAAAAAAGGTGGAAAAGCACTCAAAGACAAAGGTTTAGTTTTTGATCGCGCCTTTACTTCAGTCTTAAAACGCGCCGTGAGAACTCTCTGGACTGTGATGGATGAAGTGAATCAAATGTGGCTCCCTGTAGAAAATTCATGGCGTCTCAATGAACGTCACTATGGAGCCTTAACAGGCTTAAATAAATCTGAAACTGCTGCAAAACATGGCGAAGAACAGGTTAAAATCTGGAGAAGAAGCTATGATGTTCCGCCACCAGCAATGGAATTCAACGATCCACGTCATTCTCGTTTTGAATTACGTTATCAAAATGTAGATCCAAAAATGATCCCTGCTGGCGAATCTTTAAAAGACACAGTGGCTCGCGTTCTCCCATTATGGAGTGATTCTATTGTTCCAGCTTTGAAAAAAGGTGAAAGAGTTCTTATCGTGGCTCACGGTAACAGCTTAAGAGCATTGATGCAGCATCTTGAGGGCATGACTGCTGATGAAATCATGCAAGTGAATTTACCAACTGGCATTCCTATGATGTATCTTTTGAACGAAGATCTTTCTGTTCACTCAAAAGAATTTATCGGTGATCCTGAAGATGTTAAAAAAGCGATTGAAAGCGTTGCGAATCAAGGAAAGGCAAAATAAATGGCTTCACCTCTTCTTTTTAAGGATATTGAGTCTCTCTTAACAATGGCCCCTGCCATGAAAAAACAGGGACGTCATATTCTTGAAGAGGATCTGGGTGAAATCAAAAATGCAGCTGTTCTCATTCAAAACGGAAAAATCCTCTGGGTTGGAAAGACAGCTAAAATTCCAAAAAATTTTTTTGCAAATAAAAAAGAGGCTTCTCGTATGAAAGAAGTCTCTTTAAAAGGTCAAACTGTTTTGCCTGGATTTGTGGAGTGCCACACTCACAGCGTGTTTTCAGGAAGTCGTGCCGACGAATTTGAATTGCGCAATCAAGGCATGCCTTATCAAGAAATTGCTCGTCGTGGCGGTGGGATTCTTTCTACTATGAGAGCCACTCGTAAATCTTCATTGGCGGATTTAAAAACTCTGACTCAAAATAGAATCCAACAATTTTATAAACAAGGTGTAACAACTCTTGAAATAAAAAGTGGTTATGCGCTTGATTTAAAAAATGAACTCAAAATGCTTCAAGTGGTGGATGAACTCTCTCTTAAAAAAAATAAATCACCCCATTTAATTTCGACCTATTTAGGAGCTCACGCTCTTCCTCCTGAATTTAAAAATACATCGGAATACACTGAATATATTTTAGAAAAAGTCTTGCCGCAGGTTCTTAAAAAAACCTTGTGCCGAAGAATCGATATCTTTGTTGAAAAAGGTTTTTTTGAAAAAGAAATCGCACTTAATTATTTGCAAAAAGCTCAAAAAATGGGTTTTCAAATCACGATTCATGCAGATCAACTCAGTCTCAGTGGAGGATCTGATCTTGCGATGCAATTAAAGGCTTCTTCTGCAGATCATGTGATTCAGCTTTCTGAAAAACAAATTTCAGGTTTTGCAAAAAGCGAAACCACAGCCGTGCTTTTACCAATGGCTGACCTCTATATGAAATGTGCTTATCCTCCCGCTCGTGAATTAATCGATGCGGGGGCTCGTGTGGCCTTGGCCACGGATTTTAATCCTGGGAGTTGCCCTGCTCAAGATTTGTCTTTAGTGGGCTTGTTGGCTCGCTTACAAATGAAAATGAGTTTACCTGAAGTCATTGCAGCCTACACCGTGGGTTCTTCTTTTGCATTGGGATTACAGGATCAAGTGGGATCTTTATCTGAAAATAAAAATGCAGATATAATTGCGACTCGTGCAAATTGGCGCGATTTATTTTACAGCGCTGGTGCAGATCTTCAATGGAGAGTTTTATAAAAAAAAAGCCCTCCATTTTATAGGAAGGCTTTATTTGTTTTTAAAACTTTTAGATCTTAAAGAGCGAGAGCTTTTTTAAGGTTTGAATCAATTGCATCTAAGAATTGTTCAGTTGTTAAATAATGCTCAGGAGCTACTTTATCGCCATGAATACAAGCTGCTAAATCCTTTGTCATTT
>JBIIER010000022.1:0-35787 GCA_044237745.1 Pseudobdellovibrionaceae bacterium | reverse complement strand
CTTCCAGAAGCCAATTCATGCTCCTGTAAAAAACTTTTAAGCTTTTCATTCAACTCTAATTTAACATTCCAATAATCGCGACTCACGCCCATCATGTAAGTTTGGACTTTTTCTGCTTTCTTTTTATGATTATAATTTAAAAGTAAAATCTCTTTGAGAGATCCAATTTGCGCTCGAGCCGTTTCTTCAAAGCGATCAAGACTCAACTCTCTTAATCTCATCGCTCTTTGCTGTCTTTCTTGAACAGGAACACTGACCTCCATCACCGCCGCGCGAGTTCCTTGTCTCTCACTATACGGAAAGACATGAATTTTAGTCCAAGGCAATTGAGCCAGTGTCAAATAAGTCTCTTCAAAATCTTCATGAGTTTCTGTCGGAAAGCCTACAATCACATCCATTCCAATAAAAGCATTTGGGATTTTCTCTCGGATTTGATTGAGTGATTGAATCACTTCTTGCTGACCATAGTGGCGCTTCATATCTTTAAGCACTTTAGATTGAGCACTTTGAATGCTCATATGAAAATGAGGACAAAGTCTGTCGTTTTTAACATAAAGATCTAAGAGCTTAGAAGTCACTTCCACTGGCTCTAAGCTCGACAATCTAAAACGTGGCATTTGTGTTTTCATTAAAAGATACTCAATAAGATCTTCAAGTTTAAATTGAGTGGATCCCATCACATCTTCGTAATCACCAATATGAACTCCCGTGAGGACCACTTCTCTCACACCCATCGCATAAAGTTCATTCACACGTTGAGCAAGATCCTTCATGGTAATGCTGCGAGATTTTCCACGAGCATAAGGAATAATACAATAAGTGCAAAAACTATTGCAGCCATCTTGAATTTTAAGAAAGGCTCTGGTGTGAGAAGCTTCTTCACCCCCACCCATTTCTAAATCTTCTTTTCTAAAAATATTAGATTTAAAAACTTTATCTTGAATCTCACCCTTAAAAAACTTTTCGATAATAAAAGGCAATTGGCTTTTATGAGAATTTGCCACCACTAAATCTGCAGCCTTCATGCTCGAAAAAGCTTCCGTATCCACTTGAGCTCCACAGCCCGTGACAACCACCGTGCAAAAAGGATCTTTGGATTTTAAACGACGAATGAGCTTAACTGCTTCTTTGGTGGCTTCAGCAGTCACCGCACAAGTATTTAAAACATGAATACGCGGAGATGACTCATTTGGAGTGCTGGCTTCAAAGGTTTTACCTTGCACCTTAAGATTCTTTTGAATCAATCCGGTGTCATAGGTATTAACCTTACAACCAAAAGTATGAATTTGATATTTTATAGGATCCATCCGCCACCTACTAATTGCTTGCCTCTATAAAAAACAGCGGCTTGCCCTGGAGTGATTGCTCTCTGTGGCTCTAAAAACTCAACCCGAATTCCTTGTTGAGGATTCTGAGAATTGCTTTCTAAAAAATGAACTTTTGCTGGAGAGCCCACATGAGCGTAACGGATTTTAACATTTAAAACTTCTCCTTCTTGAAGAGAATCCATCAAATGCACATCACGTAAAACTAAATCTGAAGAAAAGAGATAAGATTCCTCTCCCACCCAAACTGTATTATCTTGAGGATCAATTTTAAGAACAAAAAGTTTTTCATGATAAGTCATTCCCAAACCCTTACTTTGTCCGTAAGTGTAATGATGAATGCCTTCATGCTGTCCCATGATTTCTCCTGAAGGATATCTTTTTAAGAAACCTTTTTTTTGAGAAAGCACCTGTTTACCAACTTGTGATTCAATAAAATTAGAATAACCCTTATTGCCCACAAAACAAATTCCAGTAGAATCTTTTTTCTGAGCCGTGGATAAACCTCTCTGAGAAGCATATTCACGCACTTGTGTTTTATTTAAATGTCCAATTGGAAAAATAATTTTTGGGAGAATTTCTTTTTCTAAAGTGAATAGAAAATAAGTTTGATCTTTCCATCCATCAGCACTGGTTACGATACGACTGACACCATCATCACCTTTAATCACTTGAGCATAATGCCCGGTCGCTAAATAATCACACTCAAGCTCCTTCATTTTTTGAACTAAGTGATCAAACTTTAAAAAGGTATTGCAATCCACACATGGAAGTGGAGTTTGCCCTTTTAAATAATTTTGTACAAAAGGATCAATCACGGCTGCTTTAAATTTGGCTTCGCAATTTAAAACATAAAATGGAATATTCAATCGATCTGCAACACTGCGAGCATCATCCACATCGATGCTCGAACAACATGTGCCACTGCCTTCTTCGATATCACAAGATGAGTAATCCCATACTTGCATCGTAGCACCAATGACCTCATAGCCTTGATCAACAAGCATCGCCGCAGCAGCACTGCTGTCAACGCCTCCACTCATGGCTACTAAAACTCTTCCTAAACTCATTCACTACCTCTGAATCTTTTGATGATTCTTTGTTTCATTCTTTTATTTGCGATCTTTTTCAGCCAATTTTATTTTGCGCAAACGATCCACAATTGATTTTAATTCTTCTACTAAAGCATTCACTTCTTCCAAAGTATTCTGCCACCCCAAACTCACTCGTAAACTTGATTGAGCTTCTTCACGAGAAAGTCCAATCGCCAGCAATACGGGGCTTGGCTCTGGATTTCCGCTACTGCAAGCGGCACCGGTGCTGACTGCAAATCCCTTCAGATCCAAACTCATTAGCAAGGTCTCACCATCTGTTCCTTCAATCACCACTGAAGAAGTATTAGCCAACCTATGACCTTCTTTGTGTGTCACTGAAACCCCTGAAATCTCTAATAACCTCTTCTCAAAGTGATCGCGAAGCTGGCGGACAGTCTCACCTTTTTCAAGGACAGTCTCTAAGTTTTTTGCCATTTCATTAATTGCAAACAAACCCAGCACATTTTCTGTCCCCCCTCGTCGAAATCTCTCCTGCGCCCCACCAAGTATCAAGGGCTTAAGAGGACTTCCGCGGCGGCAGTACAAAATGCCTGTGCCTTTTAAGGCATAAAACTTATGAGCAGAAAAGGATGCATAATCTACGCCGAGATCCTGAAGATCTAAGGGGATTTTTCCCATGGCTTGAACAGCATCTGTATGCACCAAGGCACCCGCGGCCTGAGCCATTTCAGTGATTTTTTTAATCGGAAGAATCAAACCTGTTTCGTTGTTGGCGTACATGACTGAAACCAAAGAGGGCTTTTCTAAAAGAAGCTTCTCAAAAGTCACCCAATCAAAATCCCCTTCTCGAGAAATATTAATCACTTCTAAGCGAGCCCCTAGGCTTTCTAAGTGCTGAAGAGTTTTTAAAACGCTCGGATGCTCAATAGTGGTGGTAATAAAAAAGGGCTTTTTATTTTTTTGAGTTTCAACATCAAAAATAGTTTTTAAAATCGTATTGTTTGATTCAGATCCCCCAGAGGTAAAAATAATCTCTAAGGGGTGAACATTAAATCCTTGTGCCAATCGTTGATGCGATTCTCTCAGTATATTTTTAGGAGCTCTTCCGGCCCAATGAATGGAGCTAGGATTTCCCCAAGCTTCTAACCAAACAGAAATGTTCTCGCGTATTTCAGATGCAATGGGAGTCGTGGCATTATTATCAAAATAGACTCTGCGAGGATTCTGAGAATGACTAGATGTTTGAGAATTCATATTTCACTTTCCTTGAGTTTCAAGAGAACTAAATGGAAACAACTGTAGATTTCCTCGAGATGGCGCCTTCAAAGGACCTGACTTAAAAAACCGCCATATATACCAAAAAATCCTTTTTTTCACAAGAAAAGGCCACGTTTCCTTTAAAAGAAACTGCATATTTTAATTTCATGAATGGGAGCTATTTAATGATTCAGCGAGTTCGCCCCTAAAAGATATCCAGGAGTTGAAAAGTAAATTAAATGGCTGCACTTAGTGTGAAATCTTGATGGAACATTTATTTAAATGTTAAGTATACGTTATTATTTATTTTTTACAACTTCAGATGAAGTGATCTGATGTTTTATAGAAGGAGCTTAAGGTCTCCTTTAATAAAAAAGGGGCTCAGAAAGCCCCCTTTAGATAAAAAAAGAAATTGAAACTGGTTAGTTAAAATTCACTTCGACAACATTGCGAAGAAGGTCTTTTTGATCATTTTTAAGCTTTAAAGACGAAAAATCTTCGATATGAGTCAAAGATTTCCACTCAGTCCACCCCTCTTGCCAAGCAAACCAAGCCCGTTTATCAATGCGCGATTCCTGCACCAAGCATTTAGCTTCATCCGTTGTGACAGGACCAAATTGTTTTTTATCACCCTCAAACACAAGCAAAAGCACCCACATCGTATCATTTAATCCTGGATCTTCTGAAGCCTGATCACCGGAATGGGAACCAAGATTCACGCCCATATCAAGTTGACTGTACCAATCTTTTTGAATTTCTGAAAAATGCAAAGCAGGCATCCAATCTGTCGCAATTGTCTCTTTGCCCATTGTCTCTTTGTCCATTTTCTCTTCGCACGAAACCATTGTTCCAGAATTCATTTTACCTTCGAGAATAAGTTGTTTTACTTCTTCAAGATGGAAGGGCCCCGCTGGTTTGGAATTCAAAGAAACATACCATTGCTTCATTACATTCTCTCCTTTTTACTTTTAAAATTAGATGGAAAACGATCAATCATTTCAACAGCAGACTCATAAAAATCTTCAAAATTTTTATCTTCAAAAGAATGAGTCAGCCATTCAGACATTTGTTCCATGCTGAGTAATTCTTGAACATATCCATTATAGATTTTCTCACCTTGAATAGCACCAATCAGTCTGGCAGCTTCTAAGTAAGAGCCTTTATTTTTTGGAGTAAATCCTAATTTAAACGAAGTTTTTTTATTTTTAATTTTTAGATGTTTTTTTAACTCTAACATCTTTTGAGCCAGTGCTAATTTTAAGCTTTCATAACCAGCATCATTGGGACCACGACTTAACAACGTTGATCTTAAATCCGAAAGTGTGTCTGATTTTCTTTTGGGGTTCACTAATTTATTTCCAAAATAAGAGAGCGTTTCCCACCAAATCATTCTCGTAAAATGTTGAGGCATTTTAAAGTAACTTTTTTTAACATTTAAGTGCTGTGCTAAAATAAACTGCATCGCTAATTTGGCTAAGTGATTTACATTCGTACGAGCTAAATAACCAGCTTTTAACTCAGGAATATAAAATGAAATCGAAGCCTCAATCATCCACTCATAGGACTTCAAAGCTTCAGGTTTACATTTTTGATTGAGCAAATTCCAAAAAGAAGGATCTTGCGCCGTATAGATAGAAATCTCATTTTGTTTTACTTTTAAAAAGAGTTGTTTCTCAATCAAATTTACAAAGGTTGAAACATGATCTTCATAGGCAATATCTTCATCCGCAAACATCTCAATGTCGTAACTGTTTTCAAGATACATTAAATAATTTTGCCATTTTACCCAAGGTGGAACATTCAGAATGCAAAAATCATTTTTAGAAAACGAAACAATATCTACTTTATTTTCGAGTCCTTGAGATAATAGTTCAAAATATATATCTTCTTGATTTTGAAATATTCGAGAGAGCGAAGACTTTATTTTAGCTGGAAATTTTTTGCTAATTTCTCGAGGTAAATGATTTTTTGCAAGATGCAAATCTCCATAAATAACAAACAGAATGGGTTCCACTGAATTTTTAACAGAAACTTTATTTTTTTTATATTTTTTTAAAATTTTATTAATTTGTAGAGCTGCAAATTCATCACGCTTTTTGAGAGAAACAGATTTGTCATTATGTTTTAAGTTTAATCCATAAATCGGGATAAAATGATTCTTTGCAAATTTAAAAATGGGCTCATAATGCTCCCACGGAAAGCCCCAACGCTGCTTCCAACCCGTTTCTTTTAAGAGGGTTTTTTCTGAAATTTCATCGACCAAATATTGGTTGATCAGCTCTTGGTGCTTTGTTTCAAAACACTCTAATCCTAGCACTATAGGAATTTGCCTTTTTTGCAGCTCACGCAAAACTCTCAGATGGCTTTTTTGTGACTGTTGAGAAGCATGAAAATCTCCCATTAATATAATTCTTGATTGAGCTAATGTCCTAAAAAAAATCTCCGAATTTAGAATGGGCTTCCAACGAGAAATTTTGCTTTTGATTTCTTTTTCAAACTCGTTTTCGTATTTAAGCAACTCTTTTTCTGGAAGGCCTAATCGGATTTGAACTTGGCTTTTAATCTGACGGTAAAGTTCCCGTCTAACTTCTTTCCACTTTGCATGACTCAGAGTAGGTGTCAGCGACGAAAATTGAGACTTCGTTTTGGTCGTTTTTTTACTTTTTTTCAGCCCTGAGTCATTCATCATATAATCAAATGATAAAGGATTGATTTCAAAAAACAAACTGGTTTAATAGCACTATGAAAAAAACAAATTGGCTTACCATTGCACTATTGTCTACAGTCCTAGCCATAGGGCTTCATATTTATCTGACCCAACAACACGTAACTCTTAAATTAGGAGTTTCGTCTGGGAACAGTCTTTGTAATATTAGCAGTAAATTCAACTGTGAAGCTGTTGCCGCAAGTAAGTACGCTTCGATCATGGATATTCCTCTAGCTCTTTTGGGCGCTATTACCAACGGCCTGTTGCTATTTTTAATTTCTATTCGTCTTTTAAATTTTGCTGACGAACCTGAACGAATGGCTCGTTATGGTTTTTACTTGAATGGATTCATCGCCTTGACTTCAGTCGTGATGGGTTTAATTTCTGCCAGCTTTCTTTCAACATTTTGCTTATTTTGTATCGGCACTTACATCCTTTCCTTCATCGGATTCATTTCTATGAAAAACGGACTTATGACATCGCCTACAAAGCATATTGGCGAAGACTTTCATATGCTTTTAGGAGACGCTAAATGGGTTCTTGTTTTGTTTATCGGAATTCCAGGATTTGCATTCGTCGGCAATAAAATGGTTTCTGATTCTTACGGACTCAGTGAGCTTAAACCTATCCTCAATGCTTCATTGGTGGATTGGATGACTGCTAGCAATCAAACTTTTGATCTTACAAAGGGACTTTCATTTCAAAAAGAAACTAATAACCCTGTTATGACAATTGTGGAATTTGCTGACTTCAGATGTTCTCACTGTAAACATGCATACCCTTCACTCCATGCTTTTGCTGAATCACACCCTGGTGTGAGAGTGATCTTCAAGGCGTTTCCTTTAGATGGAACCTGCAACTCTGCTTTAACAAATGGTGATGGGGTTTCTTGTAAGCTGGCAAACTTTGTTTTCTGCGCAGAAAAAGTCAGTCAAAAGGGTTGGGCTATGCATAACTTTCTTTTTGATCATCAAGAAGAAGTTCACAGAATTGGTGGAGATAAAATCGCTCTAGATAATAAAATATCTGAAGCTCTTCAATCTCAAAATATCAATGAAGCTCCGGTTAAAGCTTGCATGGAATCACCTGAATCCATGGCTCTCATTCGTCAAATGGCTGAAGAAGGAAAGAATTCAAAAATTGAAGGAACTCCAACTATTTTTGTAAACAATCGCAAACTTGATAGAGGTCAAATCCTTCCGGTTCTTCAAGCTGTTTACGAACAAATCAAAAATAATTAATTGAGATTTTTATAAGTAGCCTCTTTTAAGGAGAGGCTTCCGAAGAAGACTAAAATCATTTAGATAAATTTAGAAATATACAAAAAGATCTGCGTGTATCCATCATCTAATACCATGAGGGCCGTTTCTCCAACGCCCCCTTTAATAACATCCACTAAAAATCCACATGCCACAATAATGGCAACAGCCAGTATTGAAACTCTGATCACCCAAATTGTAGATTTCACGTCTTGGATTTTTAAATCTCTTTGAACATCTTCTATCTTTTTTAAGATATGTTGTAACTCATTAAAATGTCCAATAACTCTATCTTGCAATTCTTGTTGTTTAGATCTTGTGAGGGAATTCATTCCAGGAAAATTCTTTTTGGCTTTCATAGCATTGATCAGATCAATACAGTGTTTTACATAGCGATGAAGTCTTGTTTTAAAATTAGGATATTCAGATTCACGGTCGATAAAATAATTAAGCAGCTTTATAGCTTTATCATATTTTTCTTCAACAATATAATTGACCACATTGTAGCGAATCGTATCAGCTTTACCCATGTCGCCTGCAGCCACAGCTAATCCGTTATTATCTTCTTTTTTCTTTGTACCCATGAGTTCGGCCGAAAGATCAATAAACGATTCATTTCCAACGGAACCCTGTCCGTTCAAAACGTTCATGACTTCATCTTCTAATTGGGCGCTGTCGTTTGGTAAACTCATATTTACTTTATCGACAAATTCAAAAAAAAATTAAATATAAAATAAGAATGTCTCATTTTAAGAATAAATTAAAATTCTTAAAATGAGACTACTTAATGACAACTAAAGAGATTCTTCAGTCCGTCTTTAGAGGGAATATTACTTATCGAGAGTAAATTCTGTATGAAGTAAATTAGCCGTCAATTCTAATTTATCAGCATCAATAACTGCAGAAATTTTAATTTCAGATGTCGTTACCAAGTGAACAGCAATATTTTGTGAGGCAAGAACTTTAAAAAATCTCGCAGCTACGCCTGGATGATTTCTCATTCCAACTCCTACAATCGAAATTTTTGCCATCCCCTTCATTAAGGATTTCTCAATAGGTTTTCCTTTGAGTCTTTCATTTAAGACTGCCTCAGCTAATGGAAAATCTTCTTGAGTGGTTGAAAATGCTAGTCTCTGACCTTTTTCACCTTGAGACTGTGTGATGATATCAATCGAAACACCTTTTTCAGCCAAAGCAGTAAACATTTCTGATAAAAATGAAGTCTCTGGTGGAACTGGGTAAAGTTTAAAAATAACGGTATTAAGTTCATGAGTCACAGAGGACACTACTGCATTTTCCACAATTTCTCCTTCGGGAACAATCCACGTCCCCTCACGTAATTCAAAAGTCGATCTTAGATGAATTTTAACATTATATTTTGCGCCAATTTCTACACTGCGAATATGAAGAACTTTAGAACCCAAAGAGGCCATCTCCATCATTTCTTCAAACGAAATTTTTTGAAGCTCACGAGCTTTAGGTACAAGTCGTGGGTCAGCAGTAAATACAGCCGGTACATCCGTATAAATCTCACACTCAGAGGCATGAAGAGCTGCAGCTAACGCCACCGCCGTTGTATCAGACCCACCTCTTCCGAGAGTTGTAATATTCATATCTTCATCAACACCTTGAAATCCCGCAACAACTGGAACTATTCCCTGCTCAATACACTTTGTGAGCTCTTCGGTGCGAATGTGCTTGATACGCGCTTTTGAATAAATAGAGTCAGTTTCAATCCCCAATTGAAAGGCCAAAAGAGGACGCGCCTTAATGCCTCTTTTTTCAAGAGCTAAAGAGAGTAAACCTACAGAGACTTGTTCGCCAGAAGCCAACAACATATCATAAGCAGGTCCCCTTAAATAAGGATCAATTTGCTGAGCTAAAGCGACCAATCTATTTGTTTCACCACTCATGGCTGAAACTACAACCACCGGTTTTTGACCTTGATGAACTTCGTTTTTAATTCTTTCAGCTAGCGCTTCAATGCGCTCGATACTCCCAACAGAGGTACCACCATATTTTTTAACGATACACTTCACTCTACTCTCCTCTGAAATTAAATAAGGTCCTATTACAACTTTTGTTGCACAAAGAGATCAATTAAAAATTTGCAATTTTAGTAATGCCAAGGAAATTTCTTAAAATCTTTGGGTCTTTTTTCTACAAAAGCGTTACGACCTTCTACAGCTTCATCGGTCCCGTAGGCAAGACGAGTAGCTTCACCGGCAAAAAGCTGTTGGCCAACAAGCCCGTCATCAATCATATTAAAACCAAATTTGAGCATTCTCATTGCTGTCGGAGATTTAGAATTCATTTCTTTGGCCCAAGATAAGGCCACATTCTCAAGATCCTTATGAGGAACGACCTCATTGACCATGCCCATATCAAAAGCTTCTTGAGCACTGTAGTTACGACCTAAAAAGAATATCTCACGGGCCTTTTTCTGGCCAACCATACGAGCCAAATAGGCAGAACCATAACCACTATCAAAACTTGCCACATCAGGATCCGTTTGTTTAAAGATCGCATGCTCTTGACTCGCCAAAGTCAAATCACAAACAACGTGCAAAGAGTGACCGCCCCCAACTGACCAGCCTGGAACCACTGCCATCACAACTTTAGGCATAAAACGGATGAGTCTTTGAACTTCAAGAATATGCAATCGTCCAAGTTTAGCCGCATCCACTCCTTCTTGACCCTCATATTTATAACCATCTTTTCCACGGATTCTTTGATCGCCACCAGAGCAAAAAGCCCATCCACCATCTTTAGGAGAGGGTCCATTGCCAGTCAATATTACAACCCCAACATCGCTCCAAACACGGGCATGATCTAGGGCAATGTATAATTCATCAACAGTTTGAGGCCTAAAGGCATTTCTGACCTCTGGGCGATTAAAAGCAATACGTACAGTGCCTTGATCTTTAGCGCGATGATAAGTGATGTCTTTGAAGTTAAAACCTTTCACTTCATGCCAAAGCTCAGGGTTAAATATGTCAGAAACTTTATTCATAATAGGCCTCTCTCTTGGAATTTAGGAGATCTTTATTATTCTGATTGGAATTTTCAAGATCTTTTATCAGAAGTCTCCTTAATTTTTTGACTGAAGGAGATTTTTTGACTAAAGACGATATCTAATCTGTCTCTAATTCAGAATCATACAATCTGAGGGTCCCAAATATGAAATTCAAACTTCCCCGCCCGAGATTCACTTATTATTTAAAAATACTCATCTGCAGCATTATGGTGAACTTATTCATAGCTTCTCCTTCATGGGCCCTGCATTTAAAGATGGAAACCGTGCTAAACCCTATCAGCGAAGCTCAGTATCAGGCAATGACTCCAACAGAACCCCTTCTTAAAGTTCATACTGAGATCAATTTATCTGCGCCAACTCTACAGACTCAATTTGTATTAAATAAAAATCTCAAAATAGTATTGAACTCTTCAAACCCAAATTATTCTGTCATTAAAATCCGCGAGATCGGTGAGGACTCTACTTATCAAATTAATTTTACCAAACCCCAAAAAACTTTCTCACTTTCATATGAAGGAAACATCTATTATCCCATTCAAGAGGATTACTCTCCTGGCATAATATCTCTGAATGGAGTCAGTCTCTTTGAACAGAGTTCTTGGTATCCAAAATGGGGCATTCCGTTTACCTACCAAAACGCCGTCACTCTTCAAAACACTTCTTCGGACTGGAAAGCAATCTCACCAGGCAAAACTGAATTCACTCAAAACTCCACTATTTTCACTCAAGATAATTTGATTGAAGAAATCAGCCTTTTTGCTGGTCCTTATGTAAAATACGAATCTCAAATTTTGACGGAAGATCAAAAAATAATTGCGCTTGCAGTTTATTTACGTAATCAAGACTCCAATCTTGCCCAAGAGTATCTTAAGTATTTACCCCAGTACATCAATGAGTACTCTCTAAAAATTGGTCCTTATCCATTTGAAAACTACAGTGTTGTAGAAAACTTTTTTGAAACAGGGTTGGCTTTTCCTGGTCTCACTTTATTAGGTCCCTCAGTGATTAGACTGCCGTTTATTTTTAACACCTCTTTACCTCATGAAATTCTGCATTCATGGTGGGGTAATAGCGTTTATGTCGATTATGAAAAAGGAAATTGGTGTGAAGGGCTCACTAATTTTATGGCTGATCACGCTCAACAAAAAAATCTTAATAAGGGTTCTGAATACCGCAGAAAAGCACTTCAGTCTTTTCAAGATTTTACTCGTCAAGAGGGTGATTTCCCACTCCGAAAATTCACTTCACGTACGGACTTCACAACGCAAGCAGTTGGTTACAGCAAAGGCATGATGGTTTTTCAAATGCTTGAAACCTTATTGGGTGAGGAACTTTTTAACCAAAGTTTAAAAGATTTTTATAAAGACCATAAATTTAAAACTGTGAGTTTTAATGAACTTCAATCTACTTTTGAACAAACGACTCATCAAAAGTTGGATGATTTTTTTCAATCCTGGTTAGATCAAACTGGAGCTCCGCTCATTGAACTTAAAGAAATTAAATTGTGGACTGATTCAGTGACAAAAACAAACGAGACTTCAAAGCCCTTTCGCTTAAAATTAGCCCTCGCACAAAGTAAAGGACCAAAATTTAACTTTTTCTCTCCAGTTAACATTAAGTTTGTATTTGCAAATGGCGAATCTCAAATTCAAAAAGTTATTCTCCAAAATAAAAACCAAGTATTTAATTTCAATTTTTCTTACAAACCCACAAAGGTTCAAGTGGATCCTGAATTTCAAACATTTCGACAGCTTCTTCCAGAAGAAAGACCGCCAACATTAGCTTTAATTTTAGGAGAAGTTAAAAATATCACTATCTCGCTTCCTTCATCTGAAATTGAACTCCACCCAGAAAATAAAGTTCTCTGGGAGCAATGGGCAAATGAGATCTCCAATCTCTATAAACATCAAAATCCCCAAGGAGAAGCTGCAATCGTAAGGATTATAAGCGATAAAGAGCTCATTCCAAGTCAAGGAATTCTTTGGATTTTAGGATCTCAAAATCAGCATGCTCAAATGCTTAAAACTCAACTTGTATTAAGAGGTTTTCTAGCTAGCGAAAAAGGCTGGAGTTTTAAAAATCAATTTTATAATTATGAAGAACAAAGTTTTTTTGCAGTCGATAATGTTAAAAATCTAAATATTATTTGGTCTCATTTAGCCAAATTAGAAAATTCAACCACGGTCACTAACAAACTGAAACACTATTCAAGTTTTGGACTCTTACAATTTAAGGAAACGACTAATTCGCTTAAAACGACATGGACGATTCTAAAGTCTCCTCTAGAAAAAGATATTCCTTAAAATAAAAAGGGTCCAAATGGACCCTTTTTTATTTTAAATTCAATATTTTTATTGAGCTAATTTTTGAAAGTCTTCTTTTAAATTAGTAATTTTAGAAAGTAATGTTTTAAAGCAATTATCACCGGGCTTACAAACTTGCGGAATTTTACAAGTCGATCCTTCTCCATCCCACACATAGCCCCCATGACCCATTGAAGTGATTCCAATAACTTTTCCATTGAGTTCATTAAAAATTGGAGATCCGGAATTACCATGAAAGGAATCTAGTTCCGCTTGAAATGAACGATCTGTCACATTAAAAACTTTAGCATTATCTGATAATTTAAGAGGCAAACCTGAGGCATGACCAATCATTGCTATCGGCAATCCCACATCAACCAAAGTTTCAAAATCAAGTTCTAGGGGTGTACGATCTACAACTGGACGGTCGAGTTCCACAATTGCAAAATCTAGCCCCTCAAATTGATTAAACTGCCGTGCTACTACTTTCTTACATTGATAAGTTCTTGCCGCTTCTATGGATCTATAAGAGGCATCTCCGGGCTGTTTAAGGCTTACATCAAATGACCAATAAAATTCATTACAATCTTTTTCTTCTTTCATACAATGCGCAGCGGTTGCTAAATATTTATTTCCAATTAAAAAACCTGTGCAGTTTGCAATAATATGCTGTTCTGCAAAACGAATTTTTGAACAATATCTTTTACCAAGCATAGCCGTGCCAGTCACATTAAACACATTACCTGAAGACACCATAAGTTCTTTGGGGATTTTAGCCGCTACGGAAGGCGAGAGTTTTTTAGCCCAATTGGGACTGTCAAAAATATCTTTTCTATTATCTTCACCATAAATAGCTTGAATTGAATATTGAGCATTTGATTCTGATTGCACAAATAGAATCATCGTAAGAAATATCATCGAAAGACATTTTAAACCCATGGATACCTTCCTTGTATTAGAAAAAGAACAATCTAAGTTCTTTAATTAAATTTAATTTTTGATTCCAATGATTTTTTTTAAAAAAATGAAAGGATCAGCTGACTCTCCAACTGATCCATATCTAATCTCAAAATAACATACAAATATAATATGAATTTTTTTTAATAGAATTACTTAAATTATCTTAAAATTAATGACAGGCTTCATAAGCTTTAATAGCCGCTCTGATTTTGCGAGATTTATGATCTAAACCTGCTGGGCGTAAAACATCCCAGTAAGAATTCGGACTGAATAAAAGGCCATCTCTTTGAATTTGATCATTGAGCATTGAAAGCCCACATCTAAAAGTATCTCTAGGCGATTTTCCATCTAGCTTCTGACACCCATGTGAGTATTTATTTTCTTTTCCTCTATGCAATTGCAACAGACCAATTAATGAGCCGTTCGGGCCGTATCCTTTTTCACCAGGATCACAAGAACTTTCAAAGTTTGACATCGCATTGATAATTAAAACCCAGAGAGCTTCTTTTTCTCCATCTTCCATTTGCGGAAATGCTGGACAAACTTTTACAATATCAGAAGTTCCTCGGTAAAGCTCATCAAAGTCATTCGCACGCATTTCTTCGATGATATAAGATCCCCATTTTCCAAATTTAGAAGATTGGGCAAAACTATGGCAACTATCAGAAAAATTAAATTTACTATTAATGGTCACAATAGATTTACTTAAATTATTAATAATTTCTGCAGTTGTTTGTTTAAGTTCGTTATTTTGAGTTTGGTATTGATTTTGATTATTGTAGCCACTTGAAGCACTTTGACATTCAAAACACCCCGTTTGAGCAGAATTATAATTAGTGTCTGCTTCTGAGTAATCAAAAGACGTTCCAGCATAACCGGATTGATTTAAAAGGATGACCCCTAAGAAGAAAATAACATTGAGCAATAAGTTCATCTAGCCTCCAATAGCCTTCGTAACTTATTTCCTTAGAGCAAACGAGGTGCCTACTCTAAGCTAGATATAATGGCATTTGGACGTAAAGTGACTGTCAAAATTTTTGACATTAGGCTATTATAGTTTCATAAATACCTAATTATAAAAAACTTTTATAATTCTTATAATCAAAACTATGAGGCTAAACTTTGATCATTTTTTTCAAAATCAGAAAAATAAGGAACCTCAATAAATAACTTAGTTCCCTTATCTACATTTGACTCTACCCAAGCAGTCCCACCCAGAGATTGGGCGGCTACTAAAATAGCATCCATTCCCACACCTCTTCCACTGGTCATAGAAACTTCTGATTTTGTAGAGAAGTGACTTAAAAAAACACTTTGTATCACTTCTTGATCTGTTTTTCCAAGAGACGATATATTTTTTTCAATTAATTTTTTTCGAATTTTATCTGGAGAAATTCCCGCTCCATCATCCTGAATTTTAATTAATAAAAAATCCTGATCCTGCTTTTGAAACTTTAAAAAATCTATCTCAATTTTACCTGAAAGAGGCTTCCCTTTATCCATTCTTTCTTCTTGAGTTTCAATTCCGTGATCTACTTGATTTCTAAATGCATGCACTAAAGTCCCAAAAAGTTGGCTGTATCTTTCAGATAAAATAGGGGTATCCGCTCCAGTCATTACTACCGGATCAATAGATTTACCTAATTCTTGAGCCATTTTTTGAATCATTTCGTTAGTGTATTGAAAATAACTCCCCACTGGCTCCATCATAAATTGAGTCATTAATTTTTTAGATAATTGCGGCGACATTTTATTCACTTCTTGAGAAAATTTTCTCATTTTCTCAGCATCAACTTCTATCACTCTCTTACCATCAATAATATTTGTTCCTAAGATTTTTTTATTTTCTTCTAGAAACTGGTAAAATAATTTTTCAATCAAATTTGTATGATGCTTCAGCTGTTCCAGTTTATCAGGAGGAAGGTTTTTTCCTGAAGAAATTTGAGACACAACTCCCTCTGCATCATGACAAGCCCGACTCATTAATTGCATTGCAAAAGAAGCAGCTCCTCCCTTGAGAGTGTGAAAGGACCTAAAAATTAAATTCAAATCGAGTTCTTTTTTATCAAGTTCTAACTTTAATTCTGTAAAAACATTCTTTGAATCTCTTAAAAAAGAACCAAATTCTTTTTTATTATTTATTAAACTAATAATCATTTTAGCATAGATTCGATCGTTCTCAGCTTGAATTCGTGCTTCAACCAAACTTGTAATATCCGTGGCAACAACTACAACAGCTTCAATTTTATCATTTTCTCCACGCATTGGATAATATTCAAATTGTATAAACTTTGAATTATTGATGTTTAACTTATCAGGTCCCAATGGAGCTAAATCATCAAATGGCAACATTTCATCAAATACAGTAAGCATCCACTTTTTAAAGCCACTCACTTTTTCAGGCAAAACTCTTAAAACATCCCAAATCAATTCTCCAGAGGGATTCACTTCTAAGATAGTTTCACAAGCTTTAGAATATATGTTTAAACAAACCCCATCCTCTCCGAATACAAAGAATCCCTGTGAAAGACTATTTAACATCGCTGATTTATGCTGATGAGCCTTACTTAACTCTGCAGTTCTTTCACTCACCATGACTTCTAAGTTTTTTGAATAATCTTGAAGTTTAACTTGAGCCGTTTCTAAATCCTTAATCACAGATTCTTTTTTCTCAAGCTCCTGTTGATATTTCTTTTGAAGTGTTTCTTCTAAAGTGACATCTCTAAAATAAATTAACCACGAGGACTCATTTCCGGAAGACATAGCCTGACAAGTAATCTGAACTTTCCCTTTTTGACCTTCTTGGGTCTCAAAATATAATTCCTTATAGGGAGTCGGATCTGTAATCTCCTCAATATTTTTAAAAACATTAATTTCTGGATTAAACTTAAACGCCTCTTCAAAACTATTTAATTTTAAAAGTTTTCGCATTGTTAAGCCTGAGATCTGAACAGCAGGCTCATTACAGTATATAACTTTACATTGATTATTGATGATAAAAACTGGCTCTAAAAGAGTGTCAAATATTTTGAATTCCAATTTTAACCTCCTTTTGAAGTATAAAGAGTAAAAGAACGAACCTTAGACCACTCAGAAATAACTTTTCTTTTGACGGCCTTTACTCTCCAATAAATATTTCCAACCGACAATTTTTGTTTAATTAAAAATTTACTAGGTTCGATGGATTGTTGATAAAGTAATTTTTTAAAATTCTCATCTGTTGAAACCTCAATCACATAACTGAGGGCCTCTGGTACCTTTTCCCAATAAAGCCAAATATAAGGAGAAGAATCATCCTGCAAATAGACAGTCATTTTATCTAACGGATCTATTAACTTCGGAGTTTTTAAAGGCCAATCCATTGTATAAATTAAAGATTTAGGATCCGAATAATCGGAGATCTGTACTGAGTTTTTATCTAATGCTAATACACGTACCTTATAATCTCCAGGCAATGGAATCACGAGAGTTCCAGGAGATTTTGGTGCAACAACCTCTTGAAGTTGAGTAAATTGATCGTTTTTTGAAAATTGAACTTTATAACTTTGCGCAAGGGGAACAGTATTCCAGGAGACTTCAAAATTTTTAGAAGTCGGTTTTTCATCAAATGTTTTGGCCATGTAATCAAGCTGAGGGATATTGGCAAGAATAGGTTTATCCACCTTAATATTAATTTCACCAATTTGGCTGGCATCTGATTTTAAACCCTTTGCCGTGATTGAAAAGAGTCTAAAGAATTGCTTACCAAATTGGTAATTATTCACAAAAAGACTCAGATTCTCAGTTGTAACTTCTGTTGGGGTCGTAAAGGCTTTGTCTTTAGAAAATTGAAATAAATAATTTTTAGCTTCATCCACGGGCTTCCATTTAACCTCTGGGCTTTCATCATTTTCAGCGACTAAACCTTTTAATACTGGAGGTTTATAATCCACAATTGGATTCACTAAAACTGGTGGTGGAAATTTACCATTTGGCAAATCATAATTAACCTCTAACAGCCTTGGTTGAGACCAAGGAGTCACTTCTTTACTTGGCAATGTTGCTCTTACCCGAAAGTAGTACCAGCCTTCTGCAAGTGGCGTTGTCACAAACTCTTGTTTTTTTAATTTACTTTGTTTTGAGATAATTTCAGTAAATAAATTATTTTTTGAGAACTCATATTCATACTGGCACTTTGGAACTTCATAAGTCCATTCAAATTTAACTCTATCATAAGAGATGGTTTCGCCATCACGATTTTTCTTAATTTTAAATGTTTGCCCTTCTGTAGGATTCGTCACTAAGGGCACTTTTATAAAGTATAAATCAAATTTAATGGTTTTTGAAAACGCAACTATTTTTTTGTCGCTGTCTATTGCCGCCAAACGCGCAAATGTTCTTCCTTCTTTAGGAAGATTTTCCCATTTAAATACTTTTTCAGCTCCTTCATAAAGTGTTTGCGGAGATTTAAAAGTAGGTTCACTTGCAAATTCAAGTCGACTCAGTGGAATATCAGGATTTCTTTCCCAAACAAAATTAAAACTTGTCACTTCATTGGTTCTCAATCTGTACTCACTTTTAAGTGCCGCATCAAATCTGATCCAAGGATTTAAAACTATTTTTTCAACACCCATCTTACTTAGATCTGTTTGCTCTTTAAGCTCTAATCGTTCATTTATATTAAGCGCTTTTATCACCTGATCTTTAGAGATATTGACTTTACCTTCTATAACTTTAACTTTAACTTCCCCACCCAATTGCTTTTTCAATTCAACTTTGGTAGCAGCACCTGTCTTTTTTTCAGACGTCAATTGAACGGTATCCTGACCTGTTTTTAAATTTAAAGTTGTATTCGGCGCGATTTGACCGACGAAATTACCAAACTTTAAATTTAAATTCATTTGCTCTTCTTCTATATTAAGATCGACTAATGAATTACTTGAAATATCAATTTTAGTGCCATCTAAAAATGTAATTTGAGCAGTTGAATCATCTCCGGTAAATAAACTATCATGTTGATAGACCTTATCGTTTTCACGAATCGGTAGCCACATAAAGTTGGTGGAGTTTTTTCTTCTAACGTCTTTAACTTTTTGTGAGATAAATCCAATCTCTTCAAACTCAGAGGTGATCTTTTGCTGAAATAAAAGAGAATCATCGTATAGTAAATACGATGAAAATATAAATATGGCCGCTGAAATAGCCAAAATTAAAATGTCAGTCTTTTTTAAATAACCCATTTATTTCACCTAGGGAATTCATCGGCTGATCTAGTCTGATTACTCACGGACTTAAGTTTGTAAGATTAAAATTTGTTGAAAATTTTGACTTAAGTCCCAGCTAGATTAAAGGGTTACAGGACTAGATTACAGGAGTTTTTTAATAGATACTAATTCACATGGCAGCTCAAAAAGGTATTTCATTAAAATATAAAATTTTAGGTTTGATGACAATGATTCCAGTACTCACTTTGAGTACTTATCTGACCGTCGCGATCACAACATTTAAAGATGATAAAAAATCTTATATATTTGAATCCTCCTCAACAGTCTCACGAACGCTTTCGGCTCAAGTGCTTTCTGAGTTTAATGCTATCATAAAAAACTGCCGTCCTATTTTTCAAGATTTTCTGAATAAAAATACTTTTAGTGAAATCAGTTCTGTGATTTTAAAAAACGATTTAAATCTAGTCGCAATGAGTGCCTATAAAAAAGAAGAAGGCAAAATTGTCAATAAAGCCATCGTCGAAAAAACTGAGGGTGAATTTAATAATCAATTTAAAAATATTCCAGAACTCAGTAAATGGCTTGATGATGCCTTAAAAGATGAAAACGACACTATTGTTAAAGCTCCCTTTAAAGATGATCGAATCATCTTGATCCAAAGAGCGGGAGATATCAAAGATGCGCAAATGACAATCTTTGTAATTGTCACACACTTGCGTGAACTTATGGAAACATTCCAAGTTCCGGAGGCAACATCACTTTATTTGGTGAATCAAAATAGCTCTGTGATCTTTGGCCCCGAAGGGACTCTAGGAACTCAGCTGAGTGAAAAATTTGATTGGTCCTTCATGGAAAAAGAACGTAGCCAAGCTGGAGTAACAACTATTAAAGATACCAATGGTGAAACTTTTTTAATTGGTTATGCAGAATCCTCTTTTGGTGATCTCATGGTGGTCACTACGACTCAGGAATCAAAGGCATATGAAGCTATCGGCAAACTCAAACGAAAGTCATTTTGGTTTTTTGGTATGCTCGTTGCCCTCGTATCCATTATTAGTACTTTTGCTTCTGGATCTTTAACTTCTGCCCTTACATCTCTTTTTGAAGCCACAAAAAAAGTAGCCGAAGGAAAATTCGACTTTCGTATCAAAATTAACTCTACTGACGAAATTGGAAGCTTGGCTGACTCATTTAATAAAATGTCTGCTGAGGTATCACGTCTACTTTTAGAAACTGCTTCTAAAGCACGTATGGAATCTGAACTTCAAACTGCTAAAACTGTGCAAGAAACACTATTTCCAGCTTCTCAAGCTAATATTGATGGTTTTAAAATCGCAGGATTTTACGAACCAGCCAGTGAGTGCGGTGGAGATTGGTGGCACTATTGTCGTATCGGCGATAAGATTTTTCTATGGATTGGAGATGCAACTGGCCATGGGGCTCCAGCAGCCTTAATTACCAGTGCTGCCAAATCTGCAGCGACCATTATTGAAACACTTGATGGTGGACCAGGAAAAGCTCTTAGTCTTTTAAATAGAGCAATCTACGATGTGTCGAAAGGTCGAATCATGATGACCTTCTTTGTGGCATCATTTGATCTTAATACCCAAGAATTTGTATATTCTAATGCCAGTCACGAAGCTCCTTACTTACTTAAAAAAGGAACGACAGCACCTAAAAAGAAAGATCTCATTCCCTTAAATGATGTCAACAATCCTCGTTTAGGACAAAGTAGAGAGACTAATTATAATGAAGTCTCAATTAAGCTAGATGTGGATGATTCCATTTTATTTTATACGGACGGCATTCCAGATATTCAAAATAAAAAGCAAGAACCATGGGGTGAACGCGAATTTATTAAGGCGTTTCTTTCTGCCAATGAGGATTTTCCAACTCCTCAAAAAGCAACCGAAAGAATTTCTGAAAAATTCATCTTACACAGAGAAAAAGCCCCACTGATTGATGATATTACATTTTTTATATGTAAATTTGAAGGTAAAGAACAAGTTTTAGAAAACTAATCCTATGGACACAGGAGGAATAAATGTCAAAGTTTGATATTAAGATGACCCAAGAAGGCGATCTTATAAAAGTGACGATCACTGGAATTATTGATGAAGATGTGGATTTTTCAAAATTTCCAATTACTGATTTCAATAAAATCCTCATGAATTTAGAAGGCATTAAAAGCATCAATTCCTGTGGCATCAGAGAGTGGATCAAATGGATCGGCACAGATAAAAAAGGATCCATCGTATATGATAAGTGCCCTAAAATTATTGTAGATCAAATTAATATGGTAGAAGGATTTTTACCTGCGAACGGCAAAGTTCTTTCTTTTTATGTTCCATTTTATTCTGAAGAATCTGGTTTTGAAAAAAATATTCTTTTTACCCAAGGCCAAGAGTTTGCAGATGGAAAAGTAAAAATCCCCGAGGGTGTTAAAGATCCAGAAGGTCATGAAATGGAAATGGACGTCATTGAATCTAAATATTTTAAGTTTTTAAAATAAAATAGGGATTTTGTGAAAACAAAAAATGTTTTAATTGTAGAAGACGACACTCAACTTCAAACGGTTCTAACAAGACTTTTTGAAAAGCAAAACTACAAAGTTTTTGTGAGCGTTAAATTAGAAGAAAGCTTGGATCTGATTGCAAAAAATCAGATCTCTTTAGTTTTATTAGATTGTCTTCTTCCTTCTATGAGCGGCAATGAATTTGGCAAAAGAATTCGCTCGGATTATAGCCGTCAGCAATTAAAAATTATATTAATGAGTGGCATACTGACAGATAAAAACTTTATCAAAGATTCCATTGCTGAATGCGACGCTGATGGATTTTTAAAAAAACCTTTCGAGAGTAAAGATTTATTTGCGATAGTTGCACAAATGGATTTTAAAAAAAATGAAATTATAAATCCACAACCTGTGACTATAGAAAAGCCTAAGGAATTTGCTAAAGAAACAGTTAAAGAATTAACAAAAGATCCCTTTAAAGAAACACTCAAAAACACACCGAGAGAAGCTACAGGGTTAACTGCCTCAAAACTCCCTCCTCCGTCTGCAAATAAAAACAAAGCCCTTTCAAGCTCAACAAAACTTACCCAGACACAATCTCAGATTCAAACTCAAACTGAAAAAAATAACAGCAAAACAGAAACAAGCAGTAAAGTTAATACAGAAGTTTCTAAAGTCACTTCTGAGCCAACAGGCACTACAAAAAAAACTGAAGTTTTACCTCCTCGTAAAATTTTATACCAATTTTTCTCTAAAAAAAATATTACCATCCGAGAGAAAATTAAAGTTATAGAAGCTCTTGATGAAATTCATGGATTTGACCTGCCATTCCTATACAGTTTATTGGTAGAGACTAAGACCTCAGGACATTTAAATATTGTGAATAATCGCGGAAATATTTCGGGTGTTTCATTTTCAAGCGGAAACATTGTTTCTGTTGATGTGACTGACAGAGAAAGCTTTCTAGGAAAACTTCTCATTGAAGGTGGATACATCCATCCAGATGATTTAGATAACTACGTTCTTAATTTTGCAAAAAAAATGGGCGAAAGCCTTGTACAAAATAATTTACTAAGCCCACATGCTTTTGAAATTGTTGTTGCTCAACAAATGAATATTAGACTTTCAAAAACACTTATAGATAGCTCTTGTAAGTTAAATTTTGTTCCAACAGAAGTTGATATGAATTATCCATTTTTAGATTCTGAACGATTTGAATACTTCCTCCATGATTTTATAGCCGGAAAGCTCACAAAAAGTTGGCTTAAGGCTCATTACACTCAATGGAGTGATTATTCGATAGAAAAAGGTCGATTGTACTCTAAAGATAATTTAGCTCTCACAATGCCTCTCATTCAAAAATTAGATAACTTTATTGAAGTTGTCACATCGGGTGCACCACTTAGCCAGATTCAAAAAACCAGTGGATGGACAGACGAAGTCTTATTTAAAGCTCTTCATTATTTATTCTGTAAAGGAATCATCATCTTTGGTAAAAAACAAAGTGATCTCCTCGCTGATAGAACAATGAATTTAAAAATGCTCAATGAGCAAATTCAAGCAAAAAATCCAGATCAAGTTTTTGAAATCTTTGCCAATATTATTGGAATAAACACTTCAAGTCTTAAACAGATTGAATCAGAAGCTTTAAAGTTTATTGGAGAGGATCCAAAGTCCTCTGACTTAGAACTCCAAACTTCCTATGAAAAAGTGAGAGATATTATTTTAGAAGCCGCTCGATTAATTAAAAATTCTAATAATAATTCTGAAGTTAAAAAAGAAGCTGAATTGCAAGAAGTCTCCAATAAAATTAAATTGCATCAAGAATTTGAAAAAGCTAAAGACTTTTTACAGCAATCTCAATATGTTAAAGCTTTAAATATTTTAATGAGTATCTATAAAATCGATCCTACTTTTAATAGCATCAGACTCTATATAGTTTGGGCAAAAATTGGAACTCTTGATTCAAGCCCCGACAAACTTCCTCTTATTAAAGAAATTGATTTGGATTTAGCTCAAGTCCCATTGGAACAAAGATATGATGCTCATTATCTCTATATAAATGCCCTTTTTCTAAAAAACAAAGGTGAACTTTTTGCTGCAAAAAAACTTTTAGAAAAAGCTCTATTAATGGATTCTTCTCTCCTCATAATTCGAAGAGAGCTTTCAAATATAGAAAATAGAATGAAACGATCAAAAAATGATGGTCTTTCAGATGACATAAAATCTGCCATGTCCAATCTATTTAAAAAGAAATAATCTGATTATTTTAATCCCTTGATCTTTAAAATTTCTTTGGCTTTTTTATAATAAATCTCTTTATCAAAGGTGCCCATTTTTTCCCAATCTAAGCCAGCTTCTTCAATCAAGTCTTTCATTAAAAAATATCTTTGCTCAAATCTTTGATTAGTTTTTCTTACCGCTGTTTCTGGTTCTATACCTAAATGTCTAGCATATTGAGCCAAACTAAATAAAACATCGCCCATTTCGTGCTCAATTTCTTTAAGATCGCCTGACTGTATGGCATCATGTAACTCTTGAAGCTCTTCTTTTACTTTTTCAAATACTTGATTTGGTTGATCCCAATCAAAAGCTTCTTTTTGTGTTTTTAAGCCAATTTTATAAGCTGTCTGCAGAGCCGGTAGAGCAGGAGGCAAACCCCAACTCATGATTTTTTTATCCTGTTTTTTTTCAATTTTTTTAATCTGATTCCAGTTCGCAATAACTTCTGCAGAATCTTTAACTTGTAAATCCTCAAAAACATGAGGATGTCTTCGAACTATTTTATCTCTAATACCTTGAATCACGTCATTGAGAGTAAAGTTTTTTGCTTCCTCAGCCATTTCACTGTGAAGTAACACTTGAAACAGGACATCTCCGAGTTCTTCCTTTAAATGACACATATCATTCTTTTCAATAGCTTCAATCATTTCACAAGTCTCTTCCAAAGCATAGGGAGCTAAACTTTGATGGGTCTGTTCCTTGTCCCATGGACAACCATTGGGTGATCTAAGGGACGACACCACATCAACTAAATCAGAAAATTCTTTAAGCACCTCTTCAGATTGTCTATTTTTTACATGTCGAAGTGTCGATAAAGTAGAATTTAGCTTTAATTTGGACATGATCACTCTCCCGTTTTATGCTATTATAGCCTCAAATCAGTATGGACTTCGGTTTTAAAACAAAAGTCTTTAATAAGGCAAGTGTAATACAAGACTAAGAATTGAAATCCTCTCTGATATAAATGAAAAAAAAGACTTTTTCATTTTTCTAATTTAAGATAGATTGAGCGCCTTTGATTGAATGAAAAGCTAATTTTTCTAAAGTGGGTTTATGCCAAAGAGTAATAAGAATTCTTTTAGAGATTATTTATATAAATTATTTGGTTTTCCTGTTGCAAAGGAAGGCAAGTCCGAACCTCATTTAAGACATAATTATGAGGATCCCAGTCTTAAGTTTTTAGACTGGGTTGATCAACTTGGAATTGATAACCATGCTCTCGGAAAAATTTGGTATGTTTTAAACAGAAAATTTAACCTAAAAAGATTTTTCTTTGTTCTTATATTTTCTTTTGTTTTAGCTAAAATTCTCTTTTTAGATTTTAACTTTAATCATTCATTTGTCATCGGAGAAAAGGCCACCACATCTGTTTACTCTCCACTCACTTTTCAAATGACAGATCAAATTGCCACCTTAAAAAACAAATTTAAAGCAGAAAATGAAGTTCCCTTTATCTATGAATACGACCCTTCAAGTTTTGAAAAATCCACTAATAAAATTTACTCTGCATTTAGGGAAATGCGAAAATACCTAGCAGAACATAAACCCCCAAAAGACCCCATTGCTGAAGAGATCTTTGAGAAAGAATTTTTAATTAACAAAAAGATTTTTGAAAATATTCTTGAAATACACCTCAGTGATTATTTATTCGAATGGCTTTTAAAAAATAAGTTTTCTCCCAAATTAGAAAATATCACTATCCAAGCTGTAGATACTTGGTCAAAACTCAAAATTGCTGAAGCCCCACAAAAATACTTAAAAGCTCAAGACCATAGTTTGACTGTCAGAAACTTACAAAAAGATCATTCTTATGGACCAGATTATGCCCTCAACAGAGATGAAGTTCTAGACACCTCAATAGCAGATCACTTGGAGCTGATTTCAGATGATTTATTTAAGGGTTTTATAAAATCTAAAAATCAGGACTATGATAACGGAATCAAAATAACTACCCTAACCCAAAAAGATCGTGAAAATTTAGAAGTCTTTATCAAACTTCTCCTAAAACCAAATCTTAAACCACAATTTGAAGAAACTCAGCTCAGAAAAAAGGCCGCGACAGAATCGGTTCAAACGAGTTTTTTAACAATTAAAAAAAATGATCTCATTATTAAAGAGGGTGATTTTGTTAAACCGGAGCAGCTTCAAATTCTTGATGAGGTCAATTTACTAAGATCCGAAAAACAAAAAAATATCTTAGCTTTTTGTGCGGGCTTATTATTTGTTTTTATATTAACTGTATTTTTTAATTACTTAAAAAGGTTTTCACTCAATAAAGTTAAAATAAGTGGCAAAGATCTTTTAGTTATGGGCTTTGTCGCACTCACAGTCGTTTTAATTTCTAAAATTTTTATTTATGTAACAGATACCTCCTTTGTCATGAAATTTAGCTCAACTCTAAATAGAGAGGTCTATTTATACTTAGCACCCGTTGCCGCAGGCCCCATGTTAGTGGGTCTCTTGATTCAGTCTGGTGAAGTTGTATGGTTATTTTCAGCTTTCTTAGCTCTTGCTCTGGGTATAATGGTGAATTTTAATTTTCCATTTATGATTGTAACTTTGGCAGGTGGCATTGCTGCTGCTCGAGGTGTTTTTGGTTGTAAAACCAGAAATGAAATATATTTTGCAGGAATCCGAACTGGACTTATCAATTCAGTAGTCATCGGACTTATACTCACTCTTTCTAACTACGAAAGCCCCGCTTTTTGGAATGAACTCTCAGTTGGAATGGTTTGTGGACTTTTTGGAGGTATTTTCTCCTCTATGGTTACTATGGTTCTAGTTCCTATTCTAGAAACAATCTTCAATTACACCACTGACGTAAAACTTCTCGAACTCAGCAATTTAAATCATCCACTACTTAAAGAAATGATTATGAAAGCCCCAGGCACTTATCATCACTCTATGATGGTTGGAAACATGGTCGAAGCTGCTGCCGAAGAAATTGCAGCCAATCCCTTGCTGGCAAAAGTGATGGCATATTATCATGATATTGGTAAAATGGAACACGCCAACTATTACATTGAAAACCAAAAACCTGGCAATAATCCCCATGACCATATTTCTCCATTTATGAGTAAAACTTTATTGATTGCTCATACAAAAGATGGTGTAGAAATGGGCATACAACATCATCTTGGAACTCCCATTATTGATGGAATGGTTCAACATCATGGCACTACAGTCATTTCTTATTTTTACAACAAAGCACTTGAACTTAAAGAAGATGGCTCTTCTGAAGTGCAAGAAGATGATTTTAGATACCCTGGGCCCAAACCTCAATTTAGAGAGGCAGCTCTTTGCATGTTAGCAGATAGTATTGAAGCCGCAGCGAGATCCTTAGATGAACCCACTCCCATTCGTCTTCAAAATATTGTTAAAAATATTATCCAACGTAAATTTATGGATGGCCAGTTGGATGAGTGCAACTTAACCCTTAAAGATCTCTCTAAAGTTGAAACCGCTTTTAATAAAATTCTTATCGGCGTTTATCATCAAAGAATTGATTACCCTAAAAACGCAGGTGGCGGTGCCTCCGAAGCCCCTCAAAACTTAAAGAAGCTTTTATGATCAATTTAATTTTTGTAAACGAATCTGAAATCAGCATGCCCAAAAAATTTGTCACTCAATGGACTCATCAAATTGAAACTGAATTGCAAAAAAGAAAGATCTTAAAAAAAAATAAAAATCCAATTGATCTCACCATTGTATTTTTAGATCCCCCTCGTGCTAAAAAACTTAACTTCGAATTCCGTAAAAAAAGTTATGCAACAGATGTCTTAAGTTTTCAGGGCCTTGATAAAACAACTCTTGGCGATCTTGTCATTTGCCCTCAAGTTATTAAAAAGCAATCAAAAGAGCATCAATTGAGTTTTCAGAATGAATTGGGCTACATGATTCTTCATGGAATTCTTCACCTTCTGGGCTATGATCATGAAAAAAGTAAAAAAGAAGCTCAAATCATGTTTAAAATTCAAGATTCAGTTTTTGAAAAACTGCTGGCCCAGTAGGGTCTCTTGTCAAAAAGATAAACACTTTTAAGTTACTAGATTCATTTTATAATATAAACTTACGGCCCTCATTTTGCTCCCTAATTGAAGAAACCTAAATTCAATAAAACTTTATTTTATTTATCTTCAAAATCATGAGGCGCCAACTGTATGAATACCAAAGTTTTCAAATCTAAAACAACTACTCGTTTTTTATTTTTTAGCCTCATACTGATCTGTTTCTTTCAATTTAGTCTCTTTGCTCATGCCAATCAGTCCTATCGATTAAGTGGTCCCATTTCTGTAGAAAAAGCCTCTCTTTTAGAACAAATTGGAATTATTGTTCAGGCGGATTTGAATAGTTTTTTAAAGAATGGCGATTTTGATATTGTCATTAGAGATTTATACAGCCCAAAAACTCTTACTTTAACTAATGCTAAATTAGGTTTTCCAATTGCGAGAAACTTAAGTTTTGATAAAATATTTTTGCAAAATGCCTTAGAAAATAACCCCTCTGACATTACTTTGGTTACAAATAAAAATAACCGAACTGTGGTCTTAGATAAATTCACTATACCCGCTATTGAAAACGACCCTTTCCTCACAAGTTACTACCGATTTACAATTACTGAAGATGATAAATGGTTCATTGTTTTTTCAGATAAAATTTTACTTGCTTATTCTTTACAAAATAAAAATTGGCTTCAACTCATAAATATTAAAAATAATTATGAGCAACTTTTAGAGTTAGATCCTAAAAAAGTCATAGAATATCTTCCAGCTCAAACTGGTACTTTTGTGGTTAAAAAAGTGAACACCCAAAATAATGACTTTAAAACGAGCTATTTTAAAATTAATTTAAAGGATCCTTCAAAATTTGAAACTCTCTCATTAAACAATTATCAAAGCTTTTTAACTCCTAAAAAAAATCTTATCACCATCGATCAATTTACTGGAGAAGTCAAAACCCTCAATTTAAATAATGACCGACTTCAAAGCTTTAAAATACCACTCATTAAATCTCAAAATTTGAATATAGAATACTCTACAGATTCAAGTTTTAATTTTTTCACAAATGAACTTGAACAACTCATTGCACTCAATAAAAATGGAACCTTAAGAATCTACAAATTAGATGGCGCTCTTGAACAAGAACTTCAATTTGCAAAAATATCATCAATCTCCATTGCTTCTGATGGATCAGGAGTTTTCGTTAAATCATATGAATCAAATAATATCTTGTTTTATGATTTAGAACTTAGGCATTTCATCCAACTTCCGAAAATCCTCAAGCCCATATCTGGCTTCACGCACACAACAGTTGTAAACAAACAATTTTACTTTCCCTTATTGGATTTAGCTGGAGGAAGTGAAGCCCAGTTTATAAAAGTGAGTTTTCAAGCTATTGAGGACCACCAAATTGAAGCCTTAATTAACTCAACTTCTCCTAAAAAAATTATTGAGCAAAATACATCTTTAATTTTTCAATTGATCGAAAATCCAAAAATTTACTCAAATACAAAGAGCTTATTAAATTCAATCACCATTCTCCCCGAGTTTGGTCAAAAATCTAATTTGATACTATCTTCAATCAATAATTTCTTTTCTTATTTAGATTCCCAAAATTTTGAACTCATGAAATCTTACCTCCAAAATTTAACCCCTTATTTTAAAACTCTCAAAGAATCCGTGAGAGATCAAATTGCGGAGAATTTTGCTGTCACATTTACCAATACGATTCGATTCACTTCTAGTTATGAAGATGTGAATCCTTCTAAATTTGCAAATCTCATGAAAGAGTTTCTTAAGCCCATGTTCGACCTTCCTTCTATACCACGAACTGATTTAATTCTCAGTCGAAAGGGTCATCTCATCAATCCGCAAATTCTGGCCACTCAACCCATTGATCATGACGACTTATCTCAAAGTCCTTATGGTTTTTACCTCAAAGATCTTCCAGGATTTCAGGTTAAATTGGATGAAAATCATAATTTTAATTATGATTGGAAAATGCAAAATCAAAATATTCATGCAATAGGAAGAGCTCAAATCACTGACCTGAGCCACTATATTAATACTTCACCCGCACCATCTTACGATCAACTTTGGAGCGACAAAAAACTCTCTGGCGCATTTATCTTAAGTTCTAACCTCCTTAATGATTTTGAACCACTCGTTGCAAAAATAGTTTCATATTATACAAAAGAGGGTTTTAACTTTGGCCCCTTAATACCTCAAAAACCTAGATCCACATTAAATATAATTGATGGCATCCTCCAGGCAATTTGGCTTCCCACTGAAAAGCTAAAAATTGCTGATGGAAAATCTTGGCTTCAACAAAAAATTCAAAATGGACAACTTGATTATTTAGTCAAAGAGGCTCACTCTGGCGGGAATGATGAAGTCATTTGGCTTGCTAAAAATAATATCTTGATTAAGGGCGCAAGAACTTTAAAAAACCATATGACAGAAGAAGTTTACATTCTTTATCCTTCTCAGATTGCTCCAGAACAACACGGCAAAGAAATCCCTATTTCAACCAATGAATTTGGTCAGTGGATGAGAGAAAGAGAAAATCAAAAAGGCCAAGAACTCGTATTTATAAATGCCAGTTGCTGGTCTGCAGCTTCTGCCAAAAGAGAAATCATCTCAGCGAGAAGTCAATTGCTAGTTGAAATTGCAACCAACAGCACCACTCAGACTTTTCAAAATAAACCTGATAATCACGAAAGACTTGTTGTTGACTCTCTTCGAAAAAATAAAAGTTATGATGTGATTAAAACTTCTCTAGAAATGATTCAAACCTCAAAGAACCCGTTTATTTTTCCTAATGATTCGGAATACAATCAACTCATTTGGTCAGGAATAAATTCTGCATTAGACTACGAAATAAATATTCAAGCAGAAGAATAATGAGCTGCTGACTTGACTCATATACCGATTTTTATGGTAGGATCACTTTTTATAAAGTGAGGCTATTTCATGTCTTTGGTTACAGAATCTAGTGAATATAAAAAACAACTCTCTGATTTAGAGAAATTTTCGAATGAACTTCGGGGGTATCTTTGACCTCGATCGTAAAAAGAGACGTCTAGAAGAACTGGCTATGGCTGCCGAAAACCCAAGCGTTTGGGAAAAGCCCGATGAAATGCAAAAAATTAATAAAGAAAAAACCATCCTCGAAAAAGCTGTTGGAGAATTTGATAACTATTATAATCAACTTCAAGATGCTCAAGTTTTGCTCGAAATGGCCGTTGAGGCTCAAGATGAGCAAAGTTTTTTAGAGGTTAAAAACGAAGTCCTCTCACTCAATAAACTCGCCCAAGAATTAGAGCTCAAAAGAGTTTTAAGTGGCGAGCTTGATGCAAATTCTGCCTATATTTCCATCAATTCTGGCGCCGGTGGCACTGAAGCTGCTGACTGGGCAGCCATGCTCATGAGAATGTATCTTCGTTATGCTGATAAACATGAATATAAAACTGAAATTTTAGAGATGACCGAAGGAGAAGAAGCCGGAATTAAATCCGTTACGATACTCATTGAAGGCCCTTATGCCTATGGATACCTTAAAGCCGAATCAGGTGTTCATCGCTTAGTGCGAATTAGCCCCTTTGACTCCAACGCAAGAAGACATACAAGTTTTGCATCAGTATTCGTATGGGCTGACGTCGACGATGATATTAAAATTGAAGTGAAACCTGATGATATCAAAGTTGAAACTTACCGATCCAGCGGAGCCGGTGGACAGCACGTTAATAAAACAGATTCAGCCGTGAGAATGATCCATTTACCTACTGGAATCATCGTTCAGTGCCAAACACAACGAAGCCAAATTCAAAACAGAGATAAAGCTCTTAAAATGTTAAAAGCTCAACTCTATGAAAGAGAAGTCGAAGCTCGAAATAAAAAGAAAGAGGAGCAAGAGGCTGGCAAAAAAGCTAATGAATGGGGTTCGCAAATTCGCTCTTATGTGATGCATCCGTATCAACTGGCAAAAGATCACCGCACTCAACATGAAACAAGCCAAGTTGATGATGTGATGAATGGCGAATTAGATGACTTTATAATGTCCTATTTAAAATCACAAATCACTCAACCCGTGGTGAACTAGATGAAAATAAGATCAACCCTTTGGATTGCTTGGCGACTGCTCACTTCACGTAAACAATTATTTTCGAGCGCTTCTATTTTAGGAGTTGCGGGTCTAATTCTCGGTGTCGCAGTCCTCATTGTTTCAATGGCAGTCATGAGTGGATTTGAAACAACTCTCAAAAAAACTCTCTCAGAAGTTGCTGGTCATTTGCAGGTTCATAAAAGAGGTCGCCAAAGTGAAAATTGGCAAGAATTTGAAGATCGTCTTAAAAAAATTGATTCTAGAATTCTCACATCTTCACGATTTTTAAGCTTAGAAGCTATTTTAGCGTATAAAGGAGCTCTTTCTGGAGTGATGATTCAAGGAGTTGACCCAGATCGAATCAACTCAGTTCTTGCGATTAAATCACGTCTTATAAGTGGGACTTATAATATTGAGAACGAAATAATTCCTGACAAAGGTGAAGTCTGCAATGCCCTCATCGGAAAAGGAATTGCTGAAAAACATCAACTCACAGTTGGGGAAGTCTTTAAAGTCGTTCTCCCAATTTCAGATGACCTTAATCCCTCATTATTTCAAAGAAGAGTTGCAACTCTTAGAGTTGCAGGAATTTTAGATCTCGGAAAACTTGAGTTTGACGAGAGGGTTGTGATTACCAACTTAAAAATAATGCAGGATCTTGCTCAAATCGGAGATAAGTATCAAGGACTCATCTTGCGACTCACGCATCCAGATTTTTCAAGGGAAGTCGGCAATAAAATTACTGAAGCTTTAGGTGGGCCCTATTGGATTCAAGACTGGCGAGATATCAATGAAAACCTGCTTGCTGCCGTTTCAATGGAAAGAGTGGTTATTTTCTTAGTTGTACTGATCATCGTTATTGCTGCTGCTTTTAATGTCGCAAGTTCATTATTTATAAGCGTGGTGCAAAGATACAGCGAAATTTCTATTTTAAAAGCACTTGGTTATCCTAAAAAATCTATTATTCAAATTTTTAGTTTTCAGGGAATCTTAATCGGCTGCCTTGGACTCACCGGCGGAACTTTTATTGGTTGGGGGTTTTGCTACATTCTCACTTGGATGATGAAAACTTGGGACCTCCTCCCAAAATCAGTCTATCACTTAAATTCTATCGAGCTCGAAATACGCCCGTCGGATTATATTGTGATTTCTATCGTTACTTTAGGAATTTGTTTTATTGCAACTTTGGCCCCTGCACTCAGAGGATCTAAATTGGAGCCAGTGGAAGGACTTCGATATGAGTAATTCAGTATATATTCCTCATCAAATTTTATTATCAGCACACAACATCGTAAAAACTTACCCTCAAGGTTCTGATGAACTCAGAATTCTCAAAAATATAAATCTCCAAGTTACAAATGGAGAGGCTGTTGCAATTGTTGGTGCCTCTGGATCAGGCAAAAGCACACTTCTGCATATTTTAGGTACATTGGATCGCCCCACTGAAGGGGAACTTTTTTTTGATGGACGCAACACATCTTTAATGAATGATGACGAACTCTCACTTTTTAGAAATACTGAAATGGGTTTTGTTTTTCAATTCCATCACCTTGTGACTGAATTTAATACTTTAGAAAATGTAATGTTGCCTTTATTAATAGCAAATGTTCCTGAATCTGAAGCTAAAATTAAAGCCACGGCTAAATTAGATCAAATGGGACTTTCTCATAGACTTGGTCATTATCCTAATCAATTAAGTGGCGGAGAACTTCAAAGAGTGGCTATTGCAAGAGCTCTTGTTCGTTCTCCAAAAATTCTTTTTGCAGATGAACCTACTGGAAACCTTGATTCCGTTAACGGAAGAGCGATTCAAGATATTTTCTTTAAACTTCACCGGGAAGAGCGCATGGCTTTAGTCGTTGTGACTCATGATCTCAACTTTGCCAGTCGTTTTGGCAGAGTCTTAAGAGTTCAAGATGGAGTTATGACTTAGTGTTTCTTCGCGTTTTTTTGACAAGATTCAATGTCTAGGTTACGCATTTAAGTTGTCTAAATAAATTAGATTTCCTAAACATTGAAGAACAAGGGTCATTGCAAATATGCTCAAATTTTTAAACGGATTTTTAAAAAGTTCCAAGTTGGAATCAATTGCAATTTTAATTTCTCTCTTAATTGGCCTATTCTGCGGGTTTTCTACGGTTGCATTTGCTAAAGCTGATGCTGAAGAAATCAGCAAAGAAAACAGTGCACGCAAGATTCTACGAATTGAGATTCAAGGCAATAAGAAAATCGAAAAAGATGCCATTCTTTTAAAAATTAGAACTAAAGCTGGAGAGCTTTACGACGAAAAAACCATCAAAGACGACATCCGCACGCTCTTTAAAATGGGATTTTTTAAAGATATTCAAATCCAAAGAAAAAAAGAAGGCGCTGACTGGGTTTTAACATATGAACTCACAGAAAAACCTTCTATTTCTGAAATCAATTACACTAGTAACTCTGAATTAAAAGATGACGAACTTGCGGAAGCTTCAGGAATTAAACCCTATGAAATCCTCAATGAATCTAAAGTAAAAGAAGCTATTGAAAAGCTGCAAAAACTTTATGAAGACAAGGGCTTCTTTTTAGCTCGTGTAGAATCTAAAATTGAAGATGTCACAGCTCCAGACAATAAAACCGGTGATCTTGCTAAGCTGACTTTTGATATTCATGAAAATGAAAAAGTAAAAGTTAAAAAAATCACCTTTTTAGGAAATAATCATCTCAAAGATGGTTTTTTAAAATCTAAAATGCTCACTCAAGAAGGTGGCTATTTTAGCTTTATGTCAGGATCAGGAGCTTATAAACAAGAAGCTTTTGATCGAGATGTTGCAGCTCTAAGATTTATGTACTTCAACGAGGGTTATATTAAAGTGAGCATTGATCGCCCACAGGTTTATGTAACTCCAGATAAAAAAAATATCTATATTTCAATTAGAATTGAAGAAGGAGAGCAATTTGCAGTAGGTGCGATTGATTTCTCTGGTGACATTCTTTACCCAAGAGAAGAGCTTGCAGAATCCATTCAGCTTTCTAAAAATAAAAACTTCTCTTCTGAAGTTCTCCAAAAAGATATTTCTGAACTTCAAGCCAAATATGGTGACTTGGGTTACGCTTTTGCCAATGTGATTCCTAGAATTAAAACCTACGACACCGAAAAAAAGGTCGATATTACCTTTGAATTCGACAAAGGAAACAAAGTTTATTTTGGCCAAATTAATGTGATTGGAAATAGCAAAACGAGAGATAAAGTTATAAGACGAGAGCTCAAAGTGACAGAGGGCGAACTTTATCATGAAACAAGAAGAAGAGAATCTTACGAAAATATCCAAAGACTTGGTTTTTTTGATGAGGTGACTTTTAAAACTTCAACTCCCCAAGATAAGCCTGATGTTCTAAATATTGATATCGTAGTTAAAGAAAGAAACACTGGAACCATTCAATTGGGTGCTGGTTACGGAAGTGCAACGGGCTTCACCCTTCAAGGACAAGTCAACCAATCCAACTTTTTAGGTAAAGGTCAAAAGCTCGGTGCTTCTTTAAATATGAATAAAATAGGTTCCTTTTATGATCTTAATTTTACGGAACCCTACTTTTACGACACTCCTTGGTCTTTAGGTTTTGACCTTTATCAAAGCACTACAAATAGGGACTCTTATTTTGAAAATAAAACGGGAGGGGCCTTCAGACTTGGACATCCCCTTGGAGAGAACATTAATGGCTTTATTCGCTACAAAAACGATGTCGTTAAACTTAAGCCTGAAACAGACTCTTCTGGTCTGGATTTAACAGACAGAGCA
>JBIIER010000067.1:0-2929 GCA_044237745.1 Pseudobdellovibrionaceae bacterium | reverse complement strand
GGATTTGTATAAACATTATCAACAGCGGCCTGACTTTTAACTGATAAAACCAAAATCATCATGAACGGAACAATGATTAAGATTTTAAAATTAAAGGGCCACTTTTGCATCATTAGGCAGACTCTTGCTTGTTTTTATTTTGTTGAGAGTTTGTTGTTTGATCTGTTTGAATAAATTGATTAATCACCATATTGATTTCTTCACACAGCTCTTTAAACTCATCGTTTTTGCGCAGGGAGATTTTTGTAACAGCATTGGACTCGCGCATTTCTTTAAGGACTTTAGTCATTTTATAAATGGGGCCCGCCACTCTGTGCGAGAAGCTAATGCTCACATAAACTATGAGTATTAAAAATAAAAAGGAGCTCACAAAAAGAATTTGATAAACTTTATGGAGTTCAGAGTACATTTGCGTTTTAACGGCGTCATCTAAAAAGCCGAGTTCGATAAAGGCAAAGTAGTTCTCTTTAATAAAGGCATAAAACACGCTGGAATAAGCAACAATGAGCACTAAACAAATAGCCACGTTAAACAAAGTGTATTTGATTTGCATTTTTGGATAGATCAGTAAATTTTTAAAAAACCTTTGATTAAAACTAGAATTATTATTTGCCATTGCAAGCTTCTCCCTCGCATTTTTTAATCTCTGTTTGGAGTAAAATGATTTCTTCATCCAAAGTTTGTTTTTTAATGTTACCCATTGCGATATTTAAATTTAATTTAATTACTAACGACGACTCTTTTTTAGCCTCAGCCTCTTGCTTGGCTACTTTGTTGGCATCGAGTTTTTTTACTATTTCTTGAGCATAATTATTTTTTTGATCCAGATTCTTTTTTTTGTCGTCGCAATTGGTAGTGGTGCAGGTTTCTTGCGCGTGGATGTGAGGAGAATGCAAGAAAAGGATATTGAAACTCAAGAGGATGAGGATTGTGAGTTTGAATTTGTGAGTGAGTTTTGGTTGTTGATTCTGCATAAGAATATTATCTAAATGCGAGGGGCGAGTGACAATGGAAATGTGGGGGTGAGGTGGGAGATATGGACGTTAGGGGGGAGTAATATAAATTAATCCCATTTATGATTTAATAAGTACATTTTGGATTGGATTATGAAAATGTTAAAATTTATGATCGAACTGATAATTAATCTCCTTAAACCCAAGCAAAGTAAAAAATAAAAAATTATTCTTAATAGGTAATAATAGCTATGTTTTACGAAAATCTAGGATTTGGAGATGGCAGATGTTATTTTACTCAAGACTTGTTTCAATCAAACCAATTGATGCCCTATTTGATTAGTGGATGTAATCGAAAAACTTCTAAGTAGATGAATTGAGATCTGCAATTGATGTAATTATAGAAAACGAACCTACGAGGTTTTTAATTAAATTACTTTAAACTCGATGAATGAAATAAATTTGAATTATTGGGGATAACCTTTATGTTAGGTCGGATCGTAATTACTAAAATCAAATAAAGTTTCTTCTGCAAGGAATCGAGATTCTATTAAATTTTTGTATTAGAATCTTGTCCAAGGTTAGAATTTTCATCTGGAATAAAATTCTAATCCTACATTCAATTGGCTCAACGAAAATAATTTTCTTTTTCATTTTTAAACTCCCCACATGTGCGGGGAGAAACTTAAAAAACCTATTTACACAGATTATGTTTTGATTGACTTAAACTCAAGGAAATTTTGACCATTCAGCAGGTGATTCGTCCCAATCACCGTTTTTCCGTACACAATTTCTGTACACTTTAGTTGTTGGCATGGTTCTACTAAAGTTGCCAGAACTACATTTAAATTCTACTATAGTTGAGCATTCTTTGCCTGTATAGTAGTAATAAGATTTATTATCACCTGGAAAAGTTCTAAGGCCAGCTGTTGGATTGTTAAGACTAGCAACATGTTTTTTACCAGAAATTTTAACTGTGTAATAGTCATCACTAGCATCCCAAAAACAACTTGTGCTACAAGTTGGGGTACCCCATATATTTTTAGTATCTGCATCGTTTATATAAGTATCAACACCACTAATTTTAATTTTAGTAGTGGTGCTTTTTACGATAGCTCCAGCTTTACATACTACAGAAAAAGTTTTTCCAGCATAAGTTCCAGCCCCAGAAGCACTCTCATCCTGATAACATCTAGCGCTTTTACCCATTTTAGTAGTTGGGCAATCATTTGTACACTTTTGATTTAAACCTGTACTATCCTTGGCACATAAAAAACCTGCCTGATTACATTCAATAAGAGTAGCTTTTGCTGTATTTGCAGGCACAAATCCTTTACACATATCCTTAGTTACAACACCCCAAGCATTCACACTCATCATTAAGCCGCAAGCAACGAGTGATACAGAACCTATCGTTTTTAAAAAATTCATAATTTTTTCCTTCATTATTTTTAATTTACGTACAAAATAAATAAATTCCCTTCCTGTATGTTAAGGACTCAATTTCAAAAAAGAAACCTAAATTCTTTTTAAGCTGTTTTTTTTAATTTAATTATACCAAAGACTTCTAGATCCCAGCACTTAGTCTAGTTTTTTTATTTTCCCACTTTAAAACATTCTTATGTTAAGTTACTATCCGCTCACTTTAAAAATCCCATTACGATATGATTTATGTGGCTCGCTCTCCCCTCTTTTTTTAGGGTGAGGTCCGATGAAGAGTTATTTACGCTGACTTATTTTTATTTTATTGTTCTAAATTCTCTCGTGATTTTTTGCGGGGTCGAGCTTAAGTTATTTTTAATAAGGCTTTGTTAAATAAGTGGACCCACCACTCCTTTTGGGATGAGGTCTCTTTACTTTTTGGTTTGAGTAAGTGGTTTGATTATGAGCTTTGAGTTAATTGAGTCTTTATGGAGGAAGTGTAAAATAAAAAAAATCCACTCTTGGTTAAAAGTGGATTTTTTAATTTGGAATAA
>JBIIER010000066.1:0-2993 GCA_044237745.1 Pseudobdellovibrionaceae bacterium | reverse complement strand
TCACGCCCTTCTCTTTTAAAAGAGCCGGAGAAACTGAAAAAGGAAAAATCTCTGAGTAATATCCTAATTCACGAAGACGACGCGTGATCAATTGCGTGAACTGAGAACCAAAATCTAAAACGGCAATACCATGTTTTGTAACCGGCTTCATAATTTAAATTCCTTATGATTCGAGTCTGTAATTAGGAGCTTCTTTTGTGATCGACACATCATGAACATGAGATTCACGAAGTCCTTGAGAAGTGATTTGTACAAATTTTGCTTTTTCTTGAAGTTCAGCAATATTGCGAGCTCCAAGATATCCCATACCAGATTTTAAGCCGCCAATAAGTTGATAAATAATAGCGCTCAAAGCTCCTTTGTAAGGAACTTTTCCTTCGATTCCCTCTGGCACTAATTTATCTTCTTCAGCCACATCTGCTTGGCCATAACGATCTTTAGATCCTTTAACCATTGCACCCAAGCTGCCCATACCACGATAAAGTTTATAAGTACGACCTTGGAATAAAATAGTTTCGCCCGGACTCTCTTCAGCACCCGCTAAAAGATTTCCGATCATCACAGTGTTAGCTCCTAATGCAAGAGCCTTCACCATATCGCCAGAGTATTTAATGCCGCCATCAGCGATCACTGATTTACCCATTTTTTTAGCAATTGCCGAACACTTCATAATGGCAGAAAGCTGAGGCATGCCCACACCTGCAATCACACGAGTGGTGCAAATACTTCCAGGACCCACTCCCACTTTAACAACGTCTGCACCCGCTTCAAAAAGAGCTTTGGCGCCTTCTTCAGTCACCACATTTCCTGCAGCGATTAAAACATCTTTATGCTTACGTAATGTTTTAACCATTTCGATCACATTTTTACTGTGACCATGAGCTGTATCTACCACAATTAAATCTGCTTTAGCTGCAATCAAAGCCTCAGCTCTCTTGATAGATTCAGGACCCACACCAATCGCTGCACCCGCCATCAAAGATCCTTTAGAATCCTTAGTTGCTGAAGGATAAGCTTTGGCTTTTTCAATATCCTTAATCGTGATGAGTCCTTTTAAATTCATAGAAGCATCCACCACTGGTAGTTTTTCGATACGATATTTTTGTAAAATACTGCGCGCTTGCTCAAGAGTGGTTCCCTCTTGTGCTGTCACGAGTTTTTCTTGAGTCATTAAATTTTTAATAGGTTGATTGAGATTGTTTTCAAAACGCAAATCTCTGTTGGTTAAAATTCCAACAAGCTTTCCTTTAACAGTCACAGGCACGCCACTAATAGAATATTTTTTCATCAATTCTACGGCTTCTGCCACTGAAGAATCAGGACCCAATGTGATTGGATCTGTGATCATTCCGCTTTCATATTTTTTTACTTTTTCAACTTCAAGGGCTTGAGCTTCTATTGAGAGATTTTTATGAATGATACCAAGACCACCCAGTTGAGCCATGATACGCGCCACTTTGTTTTCAGTCACTGTATCCATCGCCGCAGAAATAATTGGAGTTTGTAATTTCACTCCACGACCTAAATCAGTTGTTGCAAAATCAGTGAGTGTCGTCACCTCATTCGGAGTGATCTCCGAATATTGGGGAACTAATAAAATATCGTCAAACGTCAATGCGTATTCAAATTCAGATGATTTCATTGTGTGGCCCTCGAGTAATGCTGAGTTGTTTGGCTAAAGAGTCTAGCCAAAATGTTTAATTGATTAAATAGAAATGCTTAGCGACATTTCTCTTTTTTTATCTATTTTTTTATTCGTACCAAGTTTTGTAGAGCAAATAATTATTAGCTGAATGATTCAACGCTTTAAGCTCTTCATCAGTCAATGCTCTCTTGACTTTTGCAGGACGCCCGACAATCAAGGATTTCGGAGGAAACACAGATCCCTCAGTCACCAATGACCCAGCGCCCACTAAGCTCATTTCTCCGATTTGAGCTCCATCCATGACAATGCTTCCCATACCGATCAAAGATCCTTGACCAATTTCACAACCATGCAACATCACCAAATGGCCAATAGTCACACGATCATGAATTGTTAAAGGAGCCTTGCCATAAGTTCCATGTAAAACAGCTCCATCCTGAACATTCACTTCTTTACCAATCTTAATCGGCTCAACATCTCCACGAATAACCGTGTTGAACCAAATCGAACTGCGCTCCCCGATTTCTACCTGACCAATAATGCAGGCACCGGGAGCCAGATAAACATCCTCTTTAATTTTTGGAGTGAAACCTCTTACTGGAATTACTTTTGGCATAAAAACCTTCTTACATTAAATAAGTTGTGGTGCGATCGACCATCTGACGACCCATGAACATATTTTTTTCGCTGGCATCGACTTCTGCATGCAAAATACGACTGTTCATCGCAAATGCACGCGTGGCATAGATCGGAATTTTATGATAAACACAAAGAGACATGGCTTCTTCAGCACGGAGTTTAAACTCTTCTGGTTGTGAATAAAGAGTTTCACCTTTAACAATGAGTTTTACAAACTGACTGTGATTTTTGATTTCAATAAAAACACATTTTTCAATATGAATATTTAATCGTGAAAGCAACATCTCCGCAAAACGATGAGGGCTCGACATCAAGCCACTCGCCTTAGCCGTTTGAGAAAGAGTCGCGCCCGCTTCAATAGGACTCACCGCCACTGGCAAAGTGATCTCTCTTGAATCATCTCTCAAAAGTAAAAAGGGACGATTTAAATCCGTCGTTAAACTAAGACCATACGGATAAAAACGAATGAGGTCTTTATCTTTTGCTTTTACATCATTAAAATCTGGGGATTCAAAAAATATTTCTGTTTTTGTACTCATACTTAAACCATTTCCCCACGTAACACAGCAGGCGTTGCTTTAGTGATTTTTACTTTTACAAACTGACCCACAGCTTTAGGATCACCATCAAAATAAACACTCTTATTTTGGCTAGAACGTCCATAGAGTTTATTATCTTTTTCATTGTATTCTTCTGCTAAAACTTCGAG
>JBIIER010000021.1:0-40570 GCA_044237745.1 Pseudobdellovibrionaceae bacterium | reverse complement strand
TAAAAATAAATTTCAAAAAATTATTATTTTTTCAAATAATCAATCAACAATTGGAGAAGATGAATCAATGGATTTGAATCTGAGGTATTTAAGTAGTAAAGAGGGAGTGTCAGGGGAGGGGAGGGAGGGATCTTTTTTCTTTAAAAAACGAGTTCAATGCGAAGCCAAAGAGCAGCGCAGACGAGCCATCGGCGAGGCGAGCACCGTATGTCTGAGCTTTTTGAAAGAAAAAAATCCTCTCCCGTCCGCCCCCTGTGCACTCCCGTCTTGAGTGCTCGAGTCTTCACTTCTTGCAACTATCTTCAAAAGTTCAAATTAAAATCCACAGTGTGGAAGACCAAAGAATCCAGGAATTGAGCATAAAAACTCAAGCGTTCCGCCGAGCACATAAAAAGGAACTTTCATTAACTCAAAACCCGCAGCAGTTCCCACGTATGCAGTTCCTAATGACCCTAAAATTGTGTAGTACATGACTTGTTTAGCAATAGTAAATCCGATCACAGTGCCAACCCACGCAACACCAGTTCCTGCTAAAATAGCACCTGTTCCCAAGGCAAGACCCAGTCCTGCAAATCCCGCTCCGGTTAAAAAAGCCATTTTACCAGTGCCATAGGTGACAGCAGCAAGTGGGCTGATAAACGAATCCACTTCATCCCCGGTCATGATAATCATTTGTCTATTGGGGTAAAAACGTTTTCCTGCAGATTGTGCAATTTGTTGAGCCGCCTCTCCAGTAAAAATAATGGCCTTTGCTTTATTTTGCCCAAGATCCACACCAATAACTTGTTCTTGAGTTCTAATTGTAAGAGGTTGAACTTCAAATTCCACAGCCGCTTGTGCAATTTGTGCGAATAAAAACATCGTGCATAAATATGAAAAGATTTTCATAAAACACTCCTTTTCTTCATTGTGAATACTTATTCCACGCTTCTAAAAAGGTCTCAAACAGAGAAGTTAATTATTATAAAATCAAAATTTTTTACTCTTAAAAATTCAAAAATCAGTCCGAATTTTCGAATGTCGGATTTTGAAATAATAAAATTCAAAAGAATCGATTCTCAGATTGATTTTCTTTTTGCAGAAGGAGGAATTAAAAATAAAGGAAACCCCATGCCAGAAAATATTTCAGAAAACTCATTAGGCCAACAAGAGTCAATCAATCATAATAATCAAACAGATAGTGAAAGAGGAGATATAAGACAAACAAGAGAAGAATTTAATAAAATGAACACCCTTTTGCATTCATCGGCACTCTTAGGGATTTATGTTCCGTTTGTCACTTTTTTGGCAGCAATTTATTTTTGGATTACAGATCAAAGTGAGCAAAAAGAAATGCAAGGAGAGATTAAAAAAGTTTTAGATTTTACCATCCTCTGTTTTTTAATTAATTTTATTCTGAGCTTACAACCGATCTTTCTTTTTAATTTATACTCTCAAGAATTTCTTTACAATAACAGCGAGACAATGCTTTTACTGTACACTAAAATATTACCTGCAGTGAAACTGCTATTTGCTTTTATCTGTGCGATTCAAATCACACGGGCTTACAAGGGGATTATAACAAAATATCCTTTATCTCAGTTTTCTATCATTGGATTTATTATTAAAAAAGCAGAGCAGGCTCCCAAAAAATAATAAAATTTAGTTTTGAATAAACAGCGGAATGCGATCAATTTCGCTTCCGTTTAAAGTGCTCAATAACAAACGATAAGTTTTTTGTTGAGCATTTGTAGCCGTAACGATCCAAGCGAGTTCTGACGAATTATCCTCATGTAAATAAATTTCTGGTTTGTCTTCAAAATTTATTTTTGAATAACTGGTTTGCAACATTTTTTGCAGAGCCTCTTTGGTGACAACAATATCTAAACGAGGATTTTGAATGTTTTTAATGTGTGAAGCTAACATAAATAGAGTTTGTTCTTCAAAATTATAAAACAACTGAACAAATCCCCCATAGACTTCAAAACCCTGCACGTTCTGAATAAACATTCCGCTATGCTTGGTAGATTTATCCATTTGAATTTCTTCTTTTTCATACCCTAAAGCCGACATAAATTCTTGAATAAATTTTAACTCGATCTCTGGTTTTCCCAAAAGTCCCGCCACTTGAGGTGCTGAGATAGTGGTCGGAAAAGAGTTTTCATCAAGATTGTACTCCCACTCCCCACCGTGTCCCCAATTGTTAAAAAAAGATTTGAGTTGTTCCATTCTTACTTCTGAATTGAGATATGCTTTTTGTGAGGCAGGAGCGCGAGAAGGCTCTATCTTTGGCGCCTGAACCACAGTTTTTTTAGGAGCTTGTGACTTAGATGAATAGCGTTGAGTTTTCTTTTTAGGTCGTTGTGCAAACTGAGTAGCTTTAGCAGCAGGAGCAGTTGGAATTGCTGCCGGAGCAATGGCAACGGGTTCAGGAGCAGCGCTTGGAGTATTTTTAGCGGGTTGTTGAAAGGTGAATAAATAAATAATCCCCATCTGCAACCCAATGCCTAATCCTAATCCAATACGTTTTTTATGACTAAAGCCACTCATGGGTTTCCTCCGCGCTGGGTTAAAGAATAAATTTTTTAAATTAAAACCCTCTCGTAATTTTAAAGGAACTGAATTTTTATTCAATTTGATTCCTTTTTAAGCACTACTTTGGTTGAGTTTTAGGAATTGCTCCACGTCATTAAATTTTAGATGACACCTGCGGAATCCAGGTGATTAATCAAAACCCCAGGAGGCTCACTTGAAAAAAATTATATTTGCATGGATTCCTTTGTTTTTTATTTTATCAACTCAATATTTTGCACATGCCAGCGAATTAAACGCACCAAATGGCTTGGCAGTGGATCACTTCGGAAACATATATATCGCTGATACTGAAAACCATCAGATTAAAAAATTAAACTCCAAAGGAGAACTTTCCACAATAGGTGGAGATTTTAAATATCCCAATGCCGTGGCCGTAGATTCTCAAGGTCAAGTTTATGTGGCGGATACGGGCCATAGTGAAATTAAAAAAATCTCTGCAGATGGAATCACTCAATCAGTTGGATCGGGTTTGAGTTATCCTTTCGGGATCGCCGTTGATCCTTCTGGAAATTTATGGGTGAGTGACACCGGCAATAGTGTGATCAAAAAAATATCTCCAGCAGGAGAGGTTGCGGCTTTAAAGTCTAAAGTGGAAGACCCTAATGGAATTGCTGTTGATGTCCAAGGCAATGTCTATGTGGCAGATACTAATAAACACGCCATCAAAAAAATCTCCGTTCATGGAGAGGTTTCGCGAATTGGATCTGGCTATAGCTTTCCTCGTGGGGTGGCCGTAGATTTTTTAGGAAATGTTTTTGTGGCTGATACGGGCAATCATGTGATTAAAAAAATCGATCCAGATGGAAACATCACGGTCTATGACGAAGGATTCAGTGGTCCATATGGTGTAGCTTTGGATCTTATGGGGAATATTTATGTGAGCGATACGGGACATAATGCCCTTAAAAAAATCACTCCAGAGGGAGTTGTCAGTACCCTCCTCCATTAGGGTTAACCCTCTTAATTTTATACTTAAAATGTCCCTCGCCCAAAACCTAGACATCTTGAGGTCACTCTTGTTTATCTTAGGGGATTTTGGGCTTAATTCAATTAGGCACCTCGCTTGCAAACAAAGAGCAAAACGAGGTGGTTTTAATGAATCCAAGTAAATTTCAAAATCTAAGATTTCTCTCATCTTTATTTTTAGTTTTGAGTCTATTAGGGCTCCCCCAAACAGGTTTGGCCGACATTATCAATTACGATTGTTCTCAAGGCCCATGGATTTCAGAAGCAGCTCCTGCATTTCTTAAGCAGGGCAAGCCTTTAAAAGAATTTATTAAAGAAGATTTTCAATTATTATTTGAGCGCATGAAGTACCAAGATCTCAAATTTGAAAATAATAAATCTCTCGAAGATTTTATCCAAGAAATTACCAATACCACAAGCTATGTGATGCCAGCTAAAGATGGAATTTATGGAAGTGGTTCCATTAATTTTCGTCAAGAAGCGGCCTATTACCCATCATGCATCATGTTTGCGGAAGATTTGCTTATTCCTGACAAAGCCAATCGATACCTTTTGATTCATGAAGCCTTGGGAGCTAACGGTTATCAGGATCAAAATTTTGAAATCACATCATTATTGATGATGCCCATAAAAACATTAAAAGCTTTAAATATACAAATTCCACCATTGACTCAAAAAACTGTTCAAGCTCAAAACAAACCTAAGGAACAACCTCTCCTAATGGCTGATTCTGGCGGAACCGTTGTGGGTGGTGGTGGTGACACTCTTTTGTTAGCTATGAAGTCTCAAATTTTTGAGAACATGGCTAATGTGCCCTTGGTGGATGCTCAATTTAAACCTATCGATATCACACCTGCTGAACAAAAAAAGTTTATTGATTTCATCCAAAACTCCACCATTGATTATTTTGATCAAGATTTTGGAGCGTTTCTTTCTATAGCCAATGGTTTTAATCAGCACATGATCGCTCTCGGTTTTATAAAAAAACCATTTTTAATAAAAATGAATTCTGGTGAGGAAGATTTAAAACCCCATTTGTTATTTAATAAATCAGATTGGTTGCTTCTCAATCAATTGGCTTTATTTTTAAATTCAAATATGGGATCAAAATATTTAGACGCAGATTTTTTAACTAATCCTAATGCTGCATCTGAGCTCACTGGGGAACTGACTCAAATGGTAGAGAATAACTTCATTCAAGATACAATGCTCCGCCATTATTTTGAAGTGGAATCCAAATTAACAAATAATCAAACGGATAAACGTTTATATAAAAAAGTGATTGTGATTAATCTCGTGAATCATATGTCAGAAATTATCATTAAGGATCAAGCCAATCTCAAAAAATTATTTCAAACTTTGCCACTCAGATATCTTGAAAAATTACCGCAAGTCGTTTTGATGAGCCAACTCTATGCAGATATGAACACCACGCAAGGTGCGATTGATATGTACATTAAATTAAAAAACAGTGGTGAGCTTGAAAAACTCAAGCTCGACTTTAAAAAAATTATCCAAGACTTTAGTCCTAAATCAGAAGAAGCTTCCTCTCCTAATAAGTAATTTAAAAGTGATTTTAAAGTGAGAATCTCATAATGAGATTCTCACTTTAAGAATCAGTCTAGAAATTCAATTTAAAACTCTTATATTTCTTAGAAAAATTAAAGTATTAGCTCTCAAATTCCGAAAAAGTTAATATGCAAGTGAGAGCTTTTTTTATTTTATTATTAATCACAATCTCTTTTTGTTTGGGAGGTTGTTTCGGTTCGGTGAAAGGCAAGGTCGTTAGCACCAGCCGTATCATCGTGATCCCTCATCGAATTAAAGCCTCTCCTCAGTCTCAAGTTATCTCCGTTGGGCAAACTGTGCAAATTGTTGTTGAAGAAGGCGTTGCCCCCTATCAATTTAAAATTCTCAGAGGGGATGCCTCAATCGATGCCACAACAGGGCTTCTTACGGTGGGGTCCTTAGCAGGATCTCTGATTCTCTCCGTGCAAGATCAACGAGGTGATTTTTTCTATGCTAATTTTGAAGTGGTTCAGCGACTTGAATTATTACCTGAAATCACTCAAGCGATGACTATGAGTCAAATTCCATTTTATGTTGTTGGTGGTCGTGGGCCTTACGAATTTAAAGTGGAATCTGGTGAGGGCAACATTGATAAAACAACAGGGATTTTCACAGCAGGATTGCATAACTCAACCACATTAATCAAAGTGACCGATCAAACGGGAGTTTCAAGCACTCGAACAATCACGGTGACTTCGGGTTTTGCATTTACACAAACCTCAATCACACAAACTCAAGCCGCTGCAGTGACTCTCACTTTGACGGGAATTCCCTCATCTCTGCAAGGGCAAATCCAATACGAATTAGCTGGAGGACGAGGAAAGCTCGAAGAAGTCACGGGTCGTTCAGATCAGATTAAATTTACACCTTATACTTTGGGTGGTATTGCAATTGTCAAAGCAAAAGCTCCCTACGGTGTAGAGGCTCAGGCGCAAATTGAAACCACACCCACATTTAAATCAGCACTGAGTTTTGATTATGCACAAAGTTTTTCTGTGTACTCAAATCAAAAAACAAAACTTGGTTTGAGCGGCGGAAAAAAACCTTATACTTGGAGTGTACTCTCGGGGTCAGGTCAATTTGTAGGAAACGAATTTCAATCAACCACTCAATACGGAATGTCTCTGATCAAAGTGACGGATGCTGATAACATCACTCGCAAGTTAATGGTAGACGTCTTGTCGCCTTATCAAGAAATTCAAATTGCAGCACAGTCTAAAGTTGTGGAAGTGGGAAGCACTACAGTCATCTCTGCATTTTTAGGATTAGGAGACTCTTATAATTTTTCTGTGGTGAATGGTGACATCACTCCTGTGGCTCGTTTAGATGGCCGTGTGACGCAAGTTGAATTCAGAGCGCCTCCTTCTCCAGGAACTTCGATAGTTAAAGTGACAGATCAATCTGGACGCTCTCAGTATGCATTTTTAAAAATAGCAAGTGCTCTTAATATTTTTCCTAAGCAGGCCCATATTAAAAAAGGTGATGGTTTTCAGTTTATAGTTTCGGGTGGTTATGAGCCTTATCAATACTCTCTTGTTGCGGGAAGTGGCACCTTGGATTCAGACACTGGATATTACACTTCATCGACAGCAGATGATGTGGTCACAGTCCAAGTCACGGATGCTCAATCACGAAGTATTCAAGGCACAATTAAAGTGAGTTCTGGTTTAAGAGCGGAGCCTTATGGAAAATCAATTTCATTAGGATCACAACAGCAAATAGAAGTCACGGGAGGAGTCGCTCCTTACACATTTAGAAGCGTGAATGGTTTAGGGACTGTGGATGCAAATGGTTTATTTCAAGTTCCTAGCTTTTTGCCTTCGTATCAAAATTTAAAAGAAATCATTGAAGTGAAAGATGCAGAAGGAAAAATATTTTTATTAGAAATGTACATTAGAGGGACTCTCAATGTGACTCAACAATTGGTGGAGCCTTACAATGCGAGTAATTTTCCATCAGCTGTTATTAATTTAAAAGAAACTTTTTATTTATCCGTTAAAGATAAAATTAATTTTGTGGTCACCGGCGGAGCGCCTCCTTATTATATCAGTGTCAATGATCCCACAAAGATGTCGACCTCTCAGTCACAAGGTGATCAATTTGAATTGAGAGCTTTAGCAACGGGCTCTGTGATCGTTACAGTCGAAGACAGTTTACATGTGCGAAAAATTTTAAAATATTATCAAATTCTTCCTGAGTTTAAAATAAAACAAAATGTTTTTCATTTAATTGCAAAACAAGAATCAACTTTTGTTGTCGAGGGTGGCTTTACTAAAGATACAGTCACCAGCCTGTTAGATAAGCAAGTTGTGCTCACAAAAAACTTAGGAAAGACGGGCGCAGTTTCAAATATTGATGAAACAGGATTTAAATATTTAGCTCCAGATTTAAAATCAAATTTATTAAAGCAAACAAACAATCTAGAGTTTAAAGATGGCTTAGGTCATTATATACAAATTAAATTAACTCTGAATCCTGATTTTGGTATCTTTGACCTTATGGAAAAAGATCAAACTGTTGCGACCGATACCAATAGTCAATTAACAGTGGGTAAAACTGTTGTGGGTGGTGCTATCTACGCAGGATATTTTGATGAAGAGTATAAACGTTATATGGTGATGCCTGCAGCTTGTGATTATGAACAGCTCAATGGTCATTCCACCTCTCATGTGAACGAAGACTTCACGCCGAGTTGCTCTGAAAACTCAGATGCTTTAGATTTTGTGCAAAAAACATGGAATGATGGAAACAATAATTATTATGATATTCCAAATGTGATAAGTTTAGCTTCAGATGCCAATAGCATTTTGGGTGTTGATACTAAGGTGAGTTCCTTAATGTGTGTGGATATTACTGATCCAGATATTAAAAAAGTCACTTGCCAAAGTGGTGAAGAAGCCACGCAAGAAATAGTAAAAGTCACGTCTTCATTTTCACCTCCCTTAAGCACTGTTGATCAAGAGAGATTAAAAAACTTGGGAGGCTATCATGCTGCCGCTCTTTATTGTGCTAACTTAAATGTGGGTGGATTTGATGATTGGTTTTTACCTTCAAAAACAGAGCTGGCTTATATTTATTGTTTATCTAAAAAATATGGAGACTCCACCAATAGCAATGTTTATCCTCAAGAATCTTACAATCACAATGGAATGGCTGCTTGCAGTGACTATGTTGGAGCCTATGGCGATCTGGGAATTAGTGGATTTAGAAAAAAACATATTGATCAATGGGGATTTGAAGTTCCTGCCTACTACTGGAGTTCGACTGAAATAAAAACTCAATGGCCAGATTGGGCCACATCGGCCTACATTCAAAATTTTAACAATGGTCAACAGTTCGGTGATAAAGTGGATTTAGCTACAGATCCTGATACTGTAAAAGACACTCCTTATTTTATTCGCTGCGTAAGAAGATATTAGCTGGGCATAGAGTTTGCTCTCTTAAAAAACATGAAGAGTTTTTGAAGACATTTGCCTGTCATCAAAAAAAGATCAGTGAAAAAAACTCATCTGACTCTACAAATTGTTGAAGGGCTGAACAAGTAAATTGTTCAGGTCTAAAGAGAGTGAATAAATGTTAAGAATTTTGAGTGCGAGCTTCCTCTATATTTTATTGATCTTAAGCAGTTCTTTTGCAAGAGCTGAGCGCGCTTATATTTTAGATTCTGATCAAGAAGCACTTCAGGCCCGCATGGATCTTATTCAACAAGCCAAAAAAGAAATTCTCGTTGAATATTTTTCTGTCACAGATGACAACACTGCCACTACGGCCATTGCTCAGCTCTGTCAGGCCTCTAAAAGAGGCGTAAAGGTTCGAGTGCTCATGGATGCGCTTTCACATTGGGTCAAAGACGTCACGGTGGCAGCGGCTTACCAGACGTGTCGTGATGCTAACGGAAATTTAAATATTGAGTTCCGACTTTTTAACCCCGGCAATCTTTTGCAGCCCTCTACACTTCTCTATCGTGATCACGGAAAGATGCTAAACATTGACGGAGAAAAAATGATTACCGGAGGTCGCAATGTGGCTGGTAAGTATTTTGGTTTAGATAAAGAGCGTAATTTTATTGATATTGATATTCTTATTGAAGGACCCGTGGCTGCCAAGGCTCGTACCTATTTTGATCGATTGTGGAATAACTTTACTAATGTAAAGCCCTTTTCACTTCATGAGTATGATGCTGAAAAATTAGATGAAGAATGTGACTACAATGATGAAAATGCTCAGTGCGAATACAACAAGCAGCAACGTCGTGAGGATATTAAAAAATCAGTGGATCGTTTTAATAAACTTTTAGTTCATCCTGAATCTGGATTGAATTTTAGTTTAGCCCAAAGTTCTCATGATTGGTTGCAAAAAGCCAAACGTGTGACGGGAGCCCGCTTTGTCTCTAATCTTGCTGATAGAGAAGTGGGCGAAAAAAACCAAGTGATCAGTACAGAGATTTATAAAGCCATGAACAAGGCTAAAAAAAATATTCTTATCCTCTCGCCTTACTTAATTCCTACACCTCGGTTACGTCATTTATTTGAGGAATTAAGAAGTCGAGGGGTTAAGATTACCATCGTCACCAATTCGCTCAAGTCGACGGATAATATTTTAGCTCAGGCGGGCTATAGAGACTCTAAGGACGAAATGATTGCCTTGGGGATTGAGCTCTATGAATTCAACATTGTGCACACGACTCATGCTAAAGCCACGGTGATAGATGATAAAACAGTATGGATAGGAACCTATAATTTAGATCCTCGTTCTGAAAAAATAAATCGCGAGGTGGGAATTATCATTGAGGATCAAGAAAACTCAGGAATCGCAAAAGATCTCACGGGAATTATCGAAAAATTTAAAAAGAACTCACTCTTAGTGGGCAAAAACGGAGTTCCTCAAAACCTTGAATTGCAAAATAAAGATGTTGGAACCTTCAAAAAGAGTCTTGTTAAAATTCTCGAGCAGGGCGCCACTCTTTATAAAGATCAATTGTAATCATTCATGTTTTTTAAATTTTTATTTTCATGGAACTTAAATTCAATGAACAGATGTACATTAAATTGAATTCAAATTAATGAATTCATTGAGTGAATAGTTAAATGAGGTATTGATCTCATCTCAAAAACTCAATACAATTTTTTGATCAGGACATGAAACGTTTTGAAGGATCTTACAAATAACCAAGGAAGGTAACTCATGATCATAAAAAAATTATTTGCTAAGAAAAGTTCTTTGATGACTCGTACTTTGATGACTCATGCATTTGGACTTTTATTATTTTCAATCGCTACAACCTCAATGACTGAAGCTCACGGAATGGATAAGCCAGGTCCTCATGGTGGTTTTATTAAAATGCCAGGTTCATTTCATACTGAACTTATTCTTGAAGAGCAAAAAGCAAAAGTTTGGTTATTAGATGCTAATTTCGAAAATCCAACAATCAAAGAGAGTTCTTTAGGTCTCGTGGTTTTTCGCGGTAAAAACAAAGTTGTTAATGTTAACTGCGTGAGCAGTGAAGAGTCTGTTCAAGCTCCTTCTAAAGATTCAGCTGAAGCAGCTAAAACATCGTCTTCAGATTCAAACACTCCTAAAGAAGGCTTATTTTCTTGTGTCTTTCCAGAGGGATTTAGACTTCACTTAAATGATCAATTAGTTTTTAAAGCTGTGAGAGAAAAAGCAGAAGGCCAAGCAGAGTATGCTTATGTGGCCCCACTTTCAAAAAAAGAATGGCTTCCAGTGAAAGAATCCGAAGATAAAGGCTCAAAATCAAAAAAACGTTCTAAAAAACACAAAAGAAAACAAAATACCTAATTTTGTCGGTCGAGCTCTTTAGTTAAAGAGCTCCTTCTGTTTTATTAAGCTTTTTTTAATTGTTTACGATGAAAGTGATGCGCGCAGTTTTTAGAGCAAGTCTCTTTTTTGATTTCTAATTTATGACATTCAATACAGATAACTTGCTGTTTACCACATTCACTGCAATCAATTTTTAAAGTTCCTGGTTGTCCACAGTGTGGGCAGAGTTTAAAAACTTGTGAAGGTTGAAGATTTTGATCCAAAGCCACGCGATGATCAAAGACAAAACATTCCCCTTCGTACTCGCTATTTGGAAACTGTTCTAAGTAATTAAGAATCCCGCCCTCAAGCTGAAACACATTGTTAAAACCTTGTTTCTCAAGTTCTAAAATCCCTTTTTCACAACGAATTCCACCTGTGCAAAAAATAAGCATTTTTTTATCTTTAGAAATATTTTTTTCTTCGATAAATTTAGGAAAATCAGTAAACACATCAATACCAGGATTAACAGCCCCTTTAAAAGTTCCGATTTCAGTTTCGTACCAATTGCGCGTATCGATCAGTAAAAAATCTTTTTCTTTTTGAAGAACATCATTCCATTGTTGAGGACTTAAGTGAGAGTGTTCACGAGAAACTGGCACCAATTCAGGAGTTCCCAAAGTCACAATTTCGTTTCTGATTTTAATAGAAAGACGTTTGAACGGTTCAATATGACTTTCGCTATCTTTAAAGAGAATTCCTGGGCATTTAAAATATTCGATAATGTATTTTTTGAGGGCTTCCAGAGATTCCGCACTGAGAGCACACATCGTAGTGTTAAAACCCTCGTGACCTAAAATCATCAAACCTTTAATGCGAGTTTTATTAAAGTGGTCTTTGAGTTCCGCTTTAACCTGTTCTGGATTTTCAATATGTTGAAAGTTGTAGAATGTTGAAACATAATACTTTTGTGTCGCACTTTTAGCACTTGATTCCATAAAACCGATTCCTTTAATAGCTCAAAATTAAAGGAGCGGTTTAGCATTTTTTACCAAATGGCGTCAACTATTAGAAATTCTTAAAAGAAAATCAAAGTTCTTACCACTGAAGGGGAGTCATTCGAGCTCCGTAAGCGCAGAATCTTTCTTTCAGTGAAGGGGTTTGAAACTGGTAAGGAGTCGGTGAAGCAAACTCAAGAGTTCCCCCAGCTTCTTCCAGTAAAATCTGTGGAGCCACAAGATCCCAAATAGAACAGCCTTTTTGAAAATTCGGGTAAAGGTCATACTCACCGTTGGCAATTTTCGCAATTTTTAGAGCTGCTGAGAACATTTGATCCACTTGTTCGATGCCTTGTTTTTTAAAAAAATCGTTTTCACCGTAATCTTTAAAAGAAGTGATGCCTTTGAGAGGTCCTGTTCTTGCCTGGTTGAGTTTTTGAGTTCCCTCTGGAGATTGCAAAAAGGCCCCTTGGCCTTTGCTGGCATAAAACATTTTATCGGTCACGGGTTGATAAATAAAACCTTGAGTGGGTTTAAGATTTTCAGTGAAACCTACAAGAATGCACCAGGTGTCTTCGCGGCGGTTGTAGCTTTGGGTGCCATCGATAGGGTCTACAATAATGACTTTCTCTTTTTGAGGGATTTGGCTGCAATTTTCTTCACAAAAGAGATCGTATTCAGGAAAGAGAATTTTAAATTCTTTTTCTAAAAAGTGAGAGACAGCAAGATCCCCGTTGGTCACAATGGTTCCATCTTTTTTAACCTGAGTTTTGAGGGTTTTTTGCTCTTCAAGAGCTATTTGCCCCGCTTGTTTGAGAATTTTAAAGATTTTTTCCATTTTGCCCCGCCGTGATGTCAAAAATAAGCCTTTTCGGACAGTTACATCCGTTTTTCGGATTAATTGTAGGCCTTATTCCTTTAATTGTTTTCCTATGTTCCCTTGTCGTATCCAGTCTTCTCCTTTCTTCTCAAAGAAAATTTCATCGATCAATCTTTTTTCCCGTTCTGGAGTTTTTAAATTAGACTTTATTTATATTTTCAACTACTTACTTAGGACGTTTTGAGAGCGCTATTTGAGGAGTTTAAATTATGTCCCTGTCACCATCTGATGTTAAAGAAATTCAACGCCGCCGCACCTTTGCGATTATTTCGCATCCCGATGCTGGTAAGACCACCTTAACAGAAAAACTTCTTTTTCACGGGGGCGCCATTCATGAAACAGGTGAGGTCAAAGGTAAATCCGGAACTAAAGCGGTGACTTCCGATTGGATGGAGTTAGAACGTCAGAAGGGGATTTCGATCACCTCTTCAGTGATGAGTTTTGATTATCAAAGTTTAAGAATCAACCTCCTAGACACTCCGGGACATAAAGATTTCTCTGAAGATACTTACCGTGTTTTGATGGCTGTTGAATCGGCGGTGATGTTGATTGACGTTGCCAAGGGTGTTGAGGACCGAACTAAAAAACTTTATGATGTTTGTCGTTTTAGAAACATTCCTATTTTTACTTTTGTGAACAAATTAGATCGCGAAGGTAAAGCTCCTCTCACTTTGATTGATGAAATCGAAAAAACTCTCAATATGAATTGCTATCCTATCACTTGGCCTTTGGGGATTGGATCTCGTTTTAAAGGGATTTACAATCGTTTGACTAAAGAAGTTATTATTTACGATCAACGCCGTGAAGACGTGCTCGAAGAGCAAGTTTATAAAGTTGAGAGCTATTTAGATCCTATTTTTAAACAAGTTTTAGACCCTGAAACCTACGAACAGGTGATGGAAGAACTTGAAATCGTAGAAAACGTACTTCCTCCTTTTGACGTCGAAGAATTCTTAACAGGCAAAGTGAGTCCTGTGACTTTTGGTTCTGCAAAGCAAAACTTTGCAGTGGATACTTTTCTTAAATTTTTCTGCCTCTATGCTCCAGGTCCACAACCTCGCCAAACAAGAGACGGGGTTTCTGTAGATCCTGAAAAAGCTCCTTTCTCAGGTTTTGTATTTAAAATTCAAGCCAACATGGATAAACGCCATCGCGATAGAGTTTCTTTTATTCGCGTTTGTTCAGGTAAATTTGAGAGGGGCATGAAGGTTCAACACATGCGTTTAGGGCGCGAGATTCGCCTTGCTTACTCAAATCAGTTTATGGCGGGAGATCGCGAAACTGTGGATGAAGGATACGCAGGAGACATCATTGGGGTGAACGACACAGGGAACTTCTGTATTGGGGATTCAGTAACCAGCTCAGGAAAAGTCTTTTTTGAGGACATTCCAAAGTTTGCTCCAGAATTATTTGCTCGTATGAGCGTCTTGGATGCCATGAAACGTAAAAAAATGCAGGATGGTTTAAAGCAGCTTTCTGAAGAGGGAGCAATTCAGCTTTTCATTGATCCTGTAGTAGGTCCTCAAGATCCTATCATTGGTGTGGTTGGGGAACTTCAATTTGAGGTTCTCATTCATAGATTGCAAGACGAGTACAATTTGGATGTAAAACTCCTCAGAGCTCCTTATTCAGTGGCTCGTTGGCCTCGCACTAAAGACGGCAAGCCAGTGGATCAACTCAAAGGGAATATTACAATTTACCGCGATATGATTGATCAACCCGTTATTTTATTAAATCAGGAATGGGATTTAAATTGGGCTAAAAAAGAAAACCCAGACGTTGAATTCCAAACAAGTATTAGTAGAGCAAGATAATTTTAATGGGGAAATTCTAGAAGAATTGTGCGGATCTGATAAATTCATTAAAGCGAAGTTTTTTAAGAATGAAAATCATTTTTTGAGAAACTAGACAAAAGTTAGAAGTTAAGGGCACAATCAACAAACGATTTGAATTGAGAAATTTTTAGAGAGAGCGATTAAGGGAGCAGCAATTTTATGTTTGAAAATTTATCGGAAAAAATTCTCGGCAGTATTAAAAAAATTAAGGGCCAAAATAAAATTTCTGAGAGCAATATCGAAGAAGCGATCAAAGAAATTCGCATGAGCTTTTTAGAAGCCGATGTGAACTTTAAAGTTGTTAAAAATTTTATCGACAAAGTCAAAGTAAAAGCACTTGGTAAAGATGTCCTTGATGGTGTTAATCCTGGCCAGCAATTTGTTAAAATCGTGCACGATGAGCTTGTGGCCACTTTGGGTGGCGAAAAAGTAGATATTAACCTCAGAGAAAAACCAGCTGTTATTTTTCTCGTGGGTTTGCAAGGGGCTGGTAAAACCACTTCTGCAGCCAAGCTCGCTCTTTATATTCGTCAAAAGTTTGCAAAAAAAGTGGGTTTGATTCCTGCGGATATTTATCGTCCAGCGGCGATTGATCAGTTGCAGGTTTTGGGTTCGCAAAATAATTTTCCAGTTTATCCCACTCAAATAGGTCAAAAACCTGAAGAAATCCTCGAAAAAGCTCAAAAGTGGGCCCAAGAAAACATGATCGAAGTTGTGATCGTGGATACAGCAGGTCGCTTACAAATTGATGAAGATCTTATGACTGAGCTTGGAAATATTAAAAAAATCTGGGCTCCTCACGAAATCCTGCTTGTGGCTGACGCGATGTTGGGTCAGCAATCTGTGAATGTGGCTCAGGGCTTTCATGAAAAACTCGGTTTGACGGGTCTTATTTTAACTAAAGTAGACGGGGATGCCAGAGGCGGGGCGGCACTCAGTATTCGTGAAGTGACTGGAATTCCAATTAAATTTCTTGGTATGGGCGAAAAAGTATCTGCTTTAGAAGTGTTCCATCCTGATCGTTTAGCGTCTCGTATTTTAGATATGGGCGATATTTTGAGTCTCGTTGAAAAGGCTCAAGATATTATAGATGTGAAGTCTGCTAAAGAGCAGGCTCAAAAAATGATGAAGAATGAGTTCACCATCGAGGATTTTTTGAAGCAAATTCAAACTTTAAAAAAAATGGGTGGAATGGAAGGTCTTTTAAAGTTTTTACCTGGCATGGGTTCCTTGATGAAGGAAATGAAAAACATGGCCCCACCAGATGCTGAAGTTAAAAAGATTGAGGCCATTATTCATTCAATGACCAACCAAGAACGCCGTAATCACAAGGTTTTAAATGCATCACGTCGTGAAAGAATTGCAAAAGGATCGGGCACGGAAGTGAAAGATGTGAACCGTTTTATCAAGCAATTTGAAGACTCAAAAAAGATGATGAGTGGCCTGATGAAGATGGGTATGGGCAAAGGTGGCATGAAATTCCCTTTTTAAGCTTGCATTAGGCTTGCAAAACCTGTAGAAACGGTAACTTAAATTGTGTAATTTGTTTAAAATTAGATGAAATTGCAATGAAAAGCCTCTCACGAGGCACTGAAATTAACGTTATAAAAGAACGTATAAAAGAAAGAAAATTAGGAGAAATAATGGCTGTCGTTATTCGTTTAGCACGTACTGGCGCAAAACATGACCCAAAATATCGTATTACTGTGGCTGATTCTCGTCGCTATGTAACTTCAAAGTGCATTGACGTATTAGGTACTTACATCCCATCACCTCGTGGAAAAGACAAAAAAGTTGTTCTTGATCTTGCTAAGACTAAAGATTGGATCAGCAAAGGTGCACAACCTACTGATACAGTAAAATACGTTATTAAATTAGCTGAAACCGCTGCAAACTAATTCTTGTCTCGGAGTTCTCTTTAGGTCAAAATCTCAAAGAGAACTTAAAATGTAAGAAGATCAATCGAGAGGTTATAATGGATTATTCTAATTTAAAAGATCTTGTTGAATTTATGGCAAAATCTCTTGTAGACGAGCCCAATCAAGTTGAAGTGAATGAGATTGTGGGAGAGCAAACGACTGTTGTGGAGCTCAAGGTTGCTAAAGGTGATCTTGGTAAAGTGATCGGCAAGCAAGGTCGAACGGCACGTTCTATGAGAACAATTTTAAATGCGGCAAGCACAAAACTACAAAAAAGAAGTGTTCTTGAAATTGTAGAATAATTTGTTCTTGGTTAAATTTAGATAGTTTTATCAAAGTTGAGAATCTTTAAAAAATCTCAACTTTACGAGATGTTTAAAAAGAAATTCGTATTACTCAATGACTCTTAAAAAATTATTTCGGTTCTTATCAAATAATCATTTAAGAATTCAAATTTTGTAATCACTCAAAAGGGCTGTCAAAGCCCTTTTTTTTTGCTAAAAGCTCTTCATCAATTATTAAAAATAAATTGAAAGAAAATGTATGAATACACAGTCTGCAGAAAATTTTCGTAAACTAGGAAAAGTCAAAGATGCTCATGGTCTCAAGGGGGAATTATATATTTATATTCCTTCAGGCGAGGCGGAGTGGTTAGAGGAGTTAACTGTTTGTGGTTTAACTTCGACCTTTTCTGCTATGCAGTTTTTTGAAGTTGAAAGTGTGAAATGGTTTAAGGAGGGTTTGCGACTCAAGCTTAAAGGTGTGGATGATCGCAATGCCTCTGAAAAACTAAAAGGCGCAGAGTTTTTTATTCCTGAAGAGTTGTTAGTTTCAGATAAAGGCGAAACAATTTATCTCGATGAAATCTTAAATTTTAAAGTTTATGATGGCGAAACTCTGATTGGTCAAATCGTGGAGTTCTCCTCTAATGGAGCTCAAGATTTATTGATTATTGAGTGTCATCCTTCTAAAAAAATAGTTGAAATTCCTTATGTAGAGCCTTTTGTTGAAAAAATTGATTGGGATCTCCAAGAACTCAGAATGAATTTACCTGAGGGGCTTTTAGATTTGGAGAATCTCACTTGAAATTTTCAGTCATCACTCTTTTTCCGCAAATGATCGAAGAAGCTCTCCAGCATGGAGTGGTCGGGCAGGCGCTAAAGAAAAATTTATTTTCTTTAGAAGCGATCAATCCTCGTCAATTTACCAGTGATGTTCATCGCACAGTGGATGATCGTCCTTTTGGGGGCGGCGATGGAATGGTGATGCTCTATGAACCTCTCAAAAAATCTCTTGAGTCTATTAATGAGAGAGGAACTGTTATTTATTTATCGCCTCAGGGACCTCGACTGACGGATGCAAAAGTGAGAGAGATTTCAAAACTTCCAGCGGTCACTTTATTATGTGGTCGCTATGGGGGCGTGGATCAAAGATTTTTGAATGAATTTGTGGATGAAGAAATCTCTATTGGCGACTATGTCTTGAGTGGGGGAGAGATAGGGGCTTTGGCTCTTATTGACTCTGTGGCTCGATTTATTCCTGGAGTCTTAGGGGATGAGTCTTCGGCTCTCAAGGACAGTGTTTCTTGTGGGTATTTAGAGGCGCCTCTTTTTACTCGACCGCGAGAATTTGTGGATGAGAAACAGGTTCTCCAAAAAGTGCCCGATGTTTTATTAAGTGGGAATCATGCCTTGATTGAGGAGTGGCGGGGTTTAGTGGGTCTTTTGCTGACCCTTAAAAAACGACCTGATTTGCTTCAGGGGAATCTTTTTTATAAAGAAAAATGTAAAAGTCTTAACGCGTTTTGGAAAAAATTATCTAGTGAAGATAAAAAAATATTGGGCCTAGAAGATTTTCCTCCGCTCTTAAAAGAATCTTAAAATAGTAAAATTGAGTTTGTTAAATAACGGGAATTCATCAATATGAGTTCTGTGATTTTTAAGAAAAATAAAAATCAACCGGAGGAAGTTAAAAATGGTTTATGTTCCCAAGTTGGCTGTGGGCCTTGTGCATTACCCTGTTTTGGACAGGGCTAAAAAAACCGTAGCCACTAATATCACTAATTTTGATATTCATGATATTGCCAGAGCTTCAAGAGTCTATGGAGCCGATAAATACTATATAATTCACCCACTTAAAGATCAGCAAATGTTTGTAGATCGAGTTTTGGATCACTGGAGAGTGGGCGAAGGTTCGCAATTTAACCCCTCTCGAAAAAAAGCTTTGAGCCATGTGAGCGCTGTTGAAAGCGTGGATGCAGCTCTCAAAGATTGGGGTCAAACAAATTGTATTACGGTGGCAACCCATGCTCGGCCCATAGAAAATGTGGATTCTTGGACTTTTAAGGCCCTCAAAGAGTACCTTCACACCCCTGGAAATTCGGTTTTTCTCCTCTGGGGAACGGGTTCTGGCCTGACCGAGGATTTTTTAAAATCGTGCAATGGGGTTTTGGAACCGATCAGGGGTGCCCCTCCCCTGGATTTTCGTCATTTATCTGTGCGGTCTGCAGCAAGTATCTGTCTTGACCGACTCATGGGTCCATGGTAGAAGCGTTAACTCATATTTGAAAAACTAGAGGATGGAAGCGTTATGGCTAAAACAGAAGTAAAAACTAGCAAGAAAAAAACAGCAGCAGCAGATAGCACACCAAAGGTAGAAAAGAATCTTGTGAAAAGACTCACAGCTATTCCAAAAAATTTAAAAATCCAAAGCTTCCGAGCTGGTGATACTGTGGAAGTAGCTGTTAAAGTAAAAGAAGGCGAAAAAGAAAGAACTCAGATTTATAAAGGGATCGTTATCAGAGTTCAAGGTGCTGGCAACGGATCTAACTTTACAGTTAGAAAAATGTCTAGCGGTGTAGGCGTAGAGAGAACATTCCCGTTCGTATCTCCTGCAATCGAAAGCGTTACCGTTATAAGCCATGGTAAAGTTCGTCGTTCAAAACTTTATTTCTTAAGAGATCTTAAAGGTAAAGCTGCGAAAATTACATCTGAATTGGCTTCAATTAAAAAAGCTGGAGAAGCTACGGCTGCTAATTAAGCTTCTATGCTTGAATTAGAACCTGTTAATTGGAAAAAATACGGGCCCAACCCTATCATCGGTGTCGATGAAGTTGGGCGTGGTTGTCTTGCGGGCCCAGTTTACGCTGGGGCCGTGATATTAAAGAATGATTCCCTTCGGGACATTCTCACCGATTCAAAACTGATCTCCGAAAAACGAAGACCAGAAATCTCAAATCTCATTAAACAACAACATTTTTATGGTATTGGAACTGCATCAGTTGAAGAAATTGATGAGATCAATATTTTACAAGCCTCGCTACTAGCAATGAAGCGTGCTGTGGAAGATGTTTGGAAGCAAGCTCAAAAAGAATTAGGTTTACCCCCTTGGAAGGATAGAAATTTATCTGCAAAGGGTCCGGGTATTTTAATGATTGATGGAAAATTTAAAATTCCAGATGTTAGAATAGCTCAGGAAACTTTTATTAAGGGTGATCTAAGAGTTTCTCCAATATCAGCGGCAGCGATCGTTGCAAAAGTAGAACGTGACCAGTTTATGTTAGATCTCGGTAAGGAGTTTCCTGCCTATGACTTTCAAAAACACAAAGGTTACGCCACAGCGCTCCATAAAAAAGCCATCGCAAAAAATGGTCCTACAGAGTGGCACCGCAAGAGTTTCGCGGGCGTTAAAGAATACTGTCTCTAAGCAAGAAAAGGGCATTGATTCAGAGCTTATTGTGCAAAGATATTTTGAAGCAAGAGGTTATGAGTGTTTATATACAAGATTAAAGACTCCGTTTGCGGAAGTAGATCTTGTGATGTCTCGAATTAAAGAAGACAGGATTCAAGAAAACATCCTTATCGAAGTAAAATCATTTAAATCAGAATTAGACCCTATGAATGCGGTTTCGTATTTGCAAAAGAAGCGATTAGAAAAAGCATTTTATTTTTTATTAAATAGGTCTTCGAGTTTTTCTCAATCGACTCAAAAAGAAATTTGGCGTGTGCATTTAGCACTGGTTGATGAAAATGCAAGAGTGAGTGTGATAGAAGATTTTTTAGTTTAATGAGGATTCTTATTTGACTTCGCTTTTAAAAATTCAGTCAATAGAGTTATGACTATAAAAAAAATGACTTCATTTCTCTTATCCGTGATCCTCTTTAGTGCACTTTCTTTTGTTCCTCAAAAGAGTCAGGCTGAGCCTATGAAAGATTTTTTAATGAGTTGTGTTTACGGAACACTCTCAGGAGCCCTTGTGGGAGCTGCGACCTTGGCTTTTTCAGAAGATCCTACGAGCAGCATGAATAATATCGCGAGAGGGGCTTCTCTGGGCTTGTATGCGGGGATTGGTCTAGGTCTTTACTTGAACATGTCCGGATCTGAGCAGCTCACACAAATTATTCCTCTAAAAAATAATTCGGGCCATATTGATGGGGCGATTGTTCAACTCAATACTTGGCAGTTTTAATTTAAATTGAATTCAGATTAGAAATTTGTTTCAAACGGCGGGCTTTGGGGGGATTTTTCTCTTTAAAAAAGCTCGAACATACGGTGCGCGTCTCGTTGCATTTGCGGAAAGCTTTTGCTTTCCGCGCAACTTCGCCTTGCGCTCCGAACTCGTTTTTTAAAGAAAAAAGATCCCCCCAAAACCCTCGATCAATACAAAACTTAAAAATAAGATTTTGGAATTTAAATTAAAAGAGCTGCAAATGGTTTGGGGAGCTACGCTGGTGCTAAAAAAAAGGGGAGGGAGGTCAATTGCCCCTTTTTCTTTTTCAGTGCCCAATTTAAACTTTGAAGGGTAAAATTTTAATTCACTCCATTTTTTTAGCTTGTTCGTGAGTTAAGAATTCAGCACCAAAAAAAGAATCAGCAGGCGATTCAAACTTAATTATTAAAATTAGAGCATTGATTAAAAGTTTCATAAAATTTTTCATTCCTACTAACTTAAGTGGCCATTAAAGGCATCAAAAAAAATCTGAAATGAGCAAAGCTGTTTTTCTTGATCACCATTTGATTTGGCCCCCCAATCCAGGGAGGTTAAATGGAGTTAGTATCATGTAAAAGGGCTGTTGAAAGTTTTTTTAGATTTTTTTTGAAGAGTGGGCGTTTTAGAAGAGGGGGGGAGGGGATCTTTTTTGTTTAAAAAACGAGTTCAATGCGAAGCCAAAGAGCAGCGCAAGCCGAAGTTGCGCTGAAAGTTTTAACTTTCAGCAAATGCAACAAGGCGAGCACCGCATGTCCGAGCTTTTTTAAATAAAAAAATCCCCGGCCCGCCCTCTTCCGAACAAGGCCCCTCTTTCAAATACAATTCCCTGTTCTAAAAACTAAAACCCATAATTTTCGAGCATAGATTGATTGAGCGAAGTCGAGCTTCTTCCATCAAAGATAAAGTCAAAGTTAAATCTAAAGTTCGTATCCCCACCAGTCACTTGATCATGAATAAAATAAAGACTCCAGCAATCTCCGGGAGGTTTTAGCTGCGCCACGTAGGCCCAAGATTTAATCTTCTTTTCATTTTTACTGTGAGTCCAGTTGCCATCATAAACAACCTGACCCAAAAAATTAATGTACTTAGAATTCACCCCGCTCGAAAAAGTATAATCTTCTGTACGGGTGTTGTAGTTCACAGGCTCCGTGGGAGAGATCGTAAAATTTCTCACAAGGGCCACCTGAAAAAATCTTCCAGAATCATCATTAATACGAATTCTCGAAGAAGAATTAGTCACTTTTTTGTAAGGAAAGTAATTCAGAATCGTATAGCTTTGCAAATGATCCAAACGCAATTCGAGCAAGGCTGAGATATCACTCCATGGCACCTTTTTTTGACTGGCTTGGTAAGCATCATAAGATTGAGCCAATTTAAAAATAGCAATCTGGCGATAAGAGGGGAGTGATGAAACCCATCTTTTTTCAGTCAACTTACTCACTAACGAAAGCGTCACAAGACTGCGATCATAAATACGATCATTGTAATCATACTGCATACCATAAGCACCTACCAGATCGGCATCGCTGATATTTTCTCGGCTGTAAAAAGGAATTTGGGATTTGTTTCTAAAAAACGGATGAGCCTGATGATCTATCCACGGAATGGCCGTAGCGGTGAGCTCGGGTTGAATTTCGTGCTTGTAGCGACTTTGAAAAGACTGCTTGCTTGAAAGCGCACTTTCTTCTGCCGTCGGTGCATACACATGGCTCAAAGTCGTGCGCGCACGGATCTCTGTGCGAAGATAGCGTCTCATGTTGAGGGAGTTAGAACCCACAGAAAATTGATAATCTGTTTCGCGGTAAGAAAGCTTCGGCATCACGTCAATGAGTTTACCAATATGAAAAGGGCGATAAAGAGTGGGTTTAAAATCAAACCTTTGTCCTGTTCGAATCAAATCAATATCAGGATTGTACTTTCCATCATTAGTAAAAACACAGTCCGCCTCTTTTTCGCAAAAAGGTGAGTTTTTATTATTGCTCACAAAACGGCTTTTAGTGCCATCGGCATTGGTGATTTCTGTAATGTCATCATAGGCATTTCCAGAGCGGGTAAAATTCGTATAATTAAAATCTAATGAGTACAAATAATCGGTGTCCGCAAGCGGTTGTGGAGTTTGAAAATAATGAATCTCAGGGAGCCGATGAACCGCGCTGCGGTTATCTGCCAAGGGATTTGATTGCAGCATGTTTACAAAATAAGAGGTGTCAAAAAGAAAATGCTGATTCTCGGTATTTTTAGTGAGGGACACTCGGTTTTCCATGGCGCTATCGCCATGGTTTTTAGTTTCATTCGGAAAATCCTGCGGATAGTGCAGATCACTGGCAAAATTTAATTGGGTTCGCTGAATAAACTCATCCGGCATTTCATAATAATGACTGTATTTTAAAAACCATCTTTTGTAATCAGACCCTTGCGAAAGGGGATTTCTAAATTTATTCAAACGCGGATCTTTGGCAAAGACTCTATCTTTAATAAAGCCTGCATCCATTTCTCCATAACTTTTATCAGATAAAACATACCTATAATTTAAAAGTCCTTTTGGACCTCTTAGTTCGTAATTTTTAAAAGTGAGAGAAGCATCTTGACTGCGTGAAATGGCCCAAAAAAAAGTTTGAGCAATCGCAAGACCCCCAGTGGCCGAAAAATCCAAAGTAGGAATTAATAATCCACTTTGACGATCACTTTTTAAAGGAACAATTAAATACGGAAGCCACAGAACAGGAATTCCCCCGAATTTTAAAAAAGCATTTCTGATCGAAGCATAGCCACCCAGTTGGGCTTTGATGCTTTTGCCAGAAAAACTCCAAGCTGGAGGGCAAGTATTGCAGGCCGTGTAGTCAGCTTCAAGAGCGAGAAATTCATTGTCACCCGTTTTATTGATAAGGTCCCCTTGAAAGATGACAGGTCCTGACTCAACGTATCCATGATGGATAATTCCAAGATTTGTTTCATAATTGATAGAAATTTTTTCGGCTCCAATAGTAGAGAGGGTGGTTGTGTAAAGAACATTCCCTTTGGCTTCGAGCATTTTTTTTTGTAAATCGAGATGAGCTTCTTCACACTGAATATGTTGGCCATTAAAAACCAATTGCACATGACCCACTAAATCAAGGGTGCCTTTTTCAGAATCTCGAAACATGCTGTCAGCATTTAAAAGAAGACCCTGAATTTTAGAACTGAACTGTTTGGTTTGAGCTGAGCGCGCCTGAGTGGGGACGCTCATAAAAAATAAAATAATGAAACATAATCTTATGAGATTTAAAAGTTTCAGTTTCAATTTTTTAACTAATCCGGTGCAATCATCAAGTTGTTTCAACAATACCCTAGCCTTAATTGCCAGGCTATTTTGTTTTCATGATGTGAACTCCATCCCATTTTTCTGGTGGTGGTTCCGCTAAGTAATCCTGGCATCTTTCAATGTATAATTGAGAGACTGGATCATCTGGCTTAGCTTGTAAAGCCAAATTGAAAATTTCAATCGCTTCACCAAATTTTTTTTCGTGATAAAGTTGAAATCCTTTGTTGTAGTGTTCCAACATTTCTTGAAATTCTTCAGGTGGTGCACCCTCACTCAGCAATTCAAAAATTCGAATCGGTTGGTACTTTCCTTTAACACGCACCCAATCTATTTCGCGCGCACTGAAATCATTTTTGATATCCTCATAGGTGTACTCACTGATGATGATGCGCGTTCCATATTCTTTATTAATACCTTCAAGACGCGAACCTAAATTCACAGAGTCACCCATCACAGTATAACTTCGCACAATGTCAGAGCCCATATTTCCAGCAGACATATCGCCTGTGTTAATTCCGATCCCGATATCAATATGAGGATAACCTTGTTTTTTAAATTCCAGCTGAATCTCTTTAAGTTTTGCAATATTCTGGAGGGCACAACGACAAGCATATTTAGCATGGTCGTCATAATGAATCGGAGCCCCAAAGAATGCCATGATGGCATCGCCCATATATTTATCAAGAGTCCCCTTGTTTTCAAAAACAATTTGAGTCATCGGGGTGAGGTAATCGCTCAGCACTTTTGATAAAACTTGAGGCTCTAGTTTTTCAGAAATAGTTGTAAAACCACGCACGTCAGAAAAGAACACCGTCATGCGCATTTTTTTACCACCCAGTTCTATATTTTCTGGGTCTTTTAAAATCTCATCCACAATGGCTGGAGAAACGTATTTTGAAAAGGTGCTTCTGAGATGTTTCTTTTTGCGCTCTTCCGTAATGTATTTATAAAAGGTGAGGCCAACATATTCAGTCGTTACTAAAAGTAAAGGGAATGACATGGTGGCAATATAGCCGTGTTTAAACAGAATAAACTGATCAAAAATAAATATTAAAATAATAGCGACAGCACCCAAAATAAGGGAGCTGACGGCACTCAGGTGAGCCAATGAAAAAGCCATCCCTAGACCAAGAGCAAGGAGTGCGATGAGCATGTAACTTGATTCATTTGGATGAACGTAAATAAAGTTTTTGGTCATAAGATTGTTTAAAATATTCACATGGGTTTCTACCCCAGGATAATTTTCTTCAAAAGGAGTCACGCGCAAATCATAAACACCCACGGCTGTGGCGCCGACAATAAAAGTGCGATCTTTTATAAAATCTGCCTTTTTAACTTTTTCTTCTGTAGGAATCCATCTTTTATATTCAGGATTCCATCTCTTGATATTAATGACCATGTCTTCTTTATCAGTAAAGAGCTCACTGGCTGGTACGTGGGCAAACATTTGTTGTGGTCCTGCGTAATTAATCAAAATACGCGCTCTTGAATCTGTAGGGACTTTATATGAAGCCTCAGATTCAGGGTTCACAACATTCACGTCTTTAACAAATCGATTTCCTGTTTGATGATCAAGCTCTAATTGAAAATGTCCTTGAAGACTCTCTGCTGTCAAAAAAGTTTGTAAAGCTAAAGAAGGCATAAATTGAGTGCCGAACCGATAAAGAAGAGGGGAAGTGCGGAGAGTTCCGTCTTTATCGAGAACTGCGTTAAATAATGAAGTGTGAGAGGACACATTTTTAAGTGCATCTATATTAGCAGTGAGAAGCATTTTTGGAAGAATCGGATGAACGGCATTGGTATTTTTAAAAAATTCAATAGAATGTTCAAACGAGCGTCCTTTAAATTCTTTAATAGATTTAAAGATATTTTCCCAATTGTCTCGATAATATTCGATGTGTTCGTCTTTAGCTGTTAACCAACGAGCACAATAAAAGCGGTAGGCTTTTGCTATTTCAGAGTCGAGTCGAGCTTTATCTTGAGAATTTAATTCTTCAACAGAGTTTTTTTGAAAAATATCTTTGAGTGATGAATCAACAGTTTTGGTGCGAATGGATTCAAAAACTGGTTTAAGTGCCGAAGTGAAATCAATTTGACCATAAAACTCAACAGAATCGATCACAAAAGGAGGGAGTTCTTCTTTTTCAAGGACATCATAAAAAGGAGACTTTTTAAAGGCTTCATTAAAACAAAAATTTTGATAGGGTTCGAGATCAATTTCTCCAGCTTCAGCAAAGGCTCCTAAAACGAGTTTGTCTTTCCATTTAGTGACTACTTTGGCAAATTTTTGATCGTACTGACCTTTGTTTTTTTCTTCAGCAATAGTTGTAGCAAGTTCTTTGGTGACTCTTTTGCCGAGTTTTTGCTCCACAGTTTCTAAGGCTTGAGCGGCTAAATCTTTTTGTTCTTCAGAAAACACGATATCGAAGCCAATCGCTTTAGCTCCATAGCTCATCGTATTATCTACAAGTGTGGCCATTTTATCGCGGCCCCAAGGCCAGCGACCGATTTCTCCAATAGATTTATCATCAATCGCAAGAACAGCAATTTTTGCTTGAGGCACTTCAGGACCACGGAAAGTAAATCGCAAATCCATATTTTTAGAGTCTAAGAATCTAAAAATTCGGTAAACGGTATTGCTGTCAGATTCTTCGATACTCACATCATCACGAATTTTGTAATAACTCATGGATATATAAATGAAAAATAAAGTGAGTAGAACTCCCAGTGTGGCTGGGGATTTGAGAATCTCAATAAAATTTTTGAGCTTCTTATAAGGATCTTTTTTCTTTTCTAATGAGGCAGCAGTTGGCGGCGCCTTTGGCGCTTCCTGTAAGTGATTTTCGCTGTTTTCAGTTTGATCAGACATATCTCATCCTTGTGTAAACGATTACAACGAAACATTCGGAATAAGAGCGAGATTTATTAAGGTCTAGGACTGAAAAAAGCTCATTATTTTAAAGTTAGAGAGAGTTTAAATTTAGCTTGTAACATAATCTTCAGTGAGTTTTTATTTTGTCAGCATAATTTGTGTCTTAGGAATTGCAGTTATAAGCTAAAATTTAATCCCCTTGGCTTTTTTTGCTGGTCCAGACCATCTCGATTATTTTAAAGGCAAACAAAGTTGTTCTTTTTATGAGCAGGCAAGACCATAGGCTATATTTGAATGGCGGAACTAATTTGTAATTGGATTTTGAATTTTGTATTTGTAATTTTATATTGCAAGTTAATTTTTTTCTGGGTGGAGCAGTTGAATATTTATTCAAAAATCATGAAAATCAGAATCTATATTTTATTCTTTTTAATTTCTATTCCGTCAGTATTTTTTTTTCAAAACTGCCGTAAATCAAGTGAATCTATAAAATCAGAGGTTTTAATTTTGCAAGATCAGCCAGCTTCATCAATTACCACAACTAATTCCACGGAAGAAACAAACCAAGTATTAGCAATTGTAAACTATTTACTCTTAGGAGATTCTTTATGAGAAAGTTATCTTTATTTATCCTTGTGCAATCATTGATTTTCTTGTCTACGTTTGTAGAAGCCTCTGAAGTTTTATGTAGTGCAGCTAATCTAAAAGTAGAGATTATTAATACAGACCCACGGAAAAGTCAAAAATTGTTCAACTATACTGAAGAATCTTTTGGTGGATCGCAATTAAAGGTTATATGTTCTAGTAATAGTTATCAAGCTAACAATGGTTACAGTTCTGCTTATTTAGCATCAGATGATTTTTCTAAACAACCGAATTTTGATCATCTGTATCTCCATTCCCTTTTTTATATCAAAAAGTTTCAATCCCATGCAGAGCAAGTACGGCTTTTGACGTCCATCGCATTAACAGCAAAAGCTACTCAAAAAGCAGTTACGATTATATATTATGGCGATTATCTAGTTGGCTTAAGATTAGAATAAGAGATTTGCAATTTAAATCAGATTGTTAATTCCGCGGTGATTAATAATTTTAAGAAATATTAATCTAATGACACTTTTGTATTCTCCTGCTTTTGCATAAAGTGCATGGAAAGAGAAATCTGAGAACAATGTAAATCATTGAAATTCACAACTAAGATATATTCATCTTTTTAAAAGATAAGAGTCTTCCCAAATTTTTGAATATGCTCCCGTTTAGAACAGATAATTCGGGGAAAGTATCAGTTTATCCCCCCCCCAAAAAAAAAGTTGGATATTCTCGGATTCCTATCTTTTAGATACCTACTAAAAATCGCTAAAAGTTATCAACAAACAATCGAATCTAATAAAATCTAGCCCTTTGGTCATCTTTAGTTTTTTGAGAATACGACGATAGAAGTTCAAAGATTTTAAATCTTCAACTTTTTATCAACTAGGAGTAGGCGCATGGAAGCAAGACTATCTTATCAAGGTGACATCACAGTAGTAACTCTCAAAGGTAAACTCGATATCGAAAAATCTGGAATCTTTAGACGTTCATGCCTTGAAAAACTTAAAGCAAAAAAAGTGGTATTTAATCTCAATGAACTTTCGTTTGTGGGATCTTCTGGAATCACACCTTTTATCAATACGATTGTCGAGCTTTCTAAAGAGCATGATGTGAGACTCTGTGGTGTGGCTTATGAATTTAAAAAATTAATTCAACTGACTCATGATCCTAAATTCCCATTCTTTGAAAATGAGAATTTAGCTCTTCAAAGCTTTAGTCATCCACTCTCTTATTTTATCGAAAAAACAATTGTTGAGCCCGTTTCATTTGGCGAAAACAATTAAAAGATCTCAATTTCTTTTTTTCTAAGCTCATGCAGTTTTTGGCTGATCTCTGAATTGATTTTTTCAAAAGCATTCAGAGACTGCTTGAGTTGGGCTACTTCATCATTTTTTTCATTATATAAAAATCTTAATGACTCCAATTGACCCTCAATCAAATCATGAGATGTTTTATGGAGCTTAATGTCTGTGGAGAGCTTTTCGTTAGCTTCGGTCAACTGTTGGATTTGAAGCTCTTTTCTTTGATTGTCTTGACGAAATTCCACCATTTTAGAGCGAACTTCTTCGTTTTCAGAATCAAACTGCGCAATCATTTGTTCTTTTTCTCTTTGATGAGCAATCACTTTGTTTTCAAGAAAGTCATTTCTCTCAAGAGCTTGATCTAATTTTATTATTTTAGATTCATAAAACTTAGAGGTTTCCGTGAGGTGAACTAATTCTCTTTCAAGATCTTTTTTGAGCACTTCATAGTGATTGATCAGCTCTACATGGGTTTGCTCTGAAGCCTGAATCTGGAGTTTGGCATTTTTGCTGATCTCAAGAATTTGATTTTTAAGATCTCGAACATGAGTGTCTTTGATGTTGATCTCAAATTTATTGTGATCAATTTCTTTTTGCAGCTTTTGAACTGTTTCTTTAAGACTCTCAATATAAGGTTTTACTTGATGATTGATCTTATCTTGATACTTTTTATATCTCTCAAGTTCTAGTTTGAGGGGGAGTAAATTATTGATGTTTTGTTCAAGCATTTCAACTTGAATTCTAAAATCAGCTTGGATTTTTTGAATTTCAACTTTCTTTTGCTGTTCTACTGCATTTTTGAACTCTTGTTGATCTCTTTCTAAAAAGTGAATTTTAGTCATGAGATCTGCGTTTTCAATTTTGAGTTCTTTAATTTGATTTTCAAAAAAGTTTATTTTTTCTTTCCAAGAGGAGTCTTTTTCTTTAAACACAAGGAGTTTATCAGAAATAGAGGCGTAAGAAATTTTAAGTTTTTGATTTTCATCAATCACTTTTTTATTTTCAGACTCTAATGTTGAAAGTCTTCTTAAGTTCACCTTAAGGCGATTCATGAGGTCTTCATTTTGAGAGATGAGATTTTCAAAAGTGGCGGATTTAATTTGATCTTCAGATAGAGAAGAAAGATCTATTTTTTCAGGAAGTTCGTCAGGTGTTGGGATCTCATTTTTAAAAGCTTGATCCATTGAAATCATATCTAAAGGTTGCGAAAGTTTGCTTTGGAAAAATCCTTTTTCCATAATTACATGCCTCCTGAATTTTAAGAACTCCTTAAAGTGTTTCATATTGAGATAGTAATTGCAAAAAAACCAAATAAGTTAAACTTAAGTCCTGATTAAAAGGAGTCAATTTTTTTTGAGATCAGCCGATAAATAAGTCATGCGGAATAACTTTCTTTTTTTGATTTTTGTATTAGTCATAACCTTGGGTCTTCTTCAAGGGTACAATCTATTTAAAAATCAATACAATGGCTTAAAAGAAACTCAAGAAGAAGTTGTTCGCTTAAAAAAAGAAGTTGAGACTCAAAAGTTTAAAAAAGCACTTTTAGTAGATGAATTTAGAAATTTTCAACAACAAGTGGCCAGAGCGTTTCCGGATTCTTCAGCTGTTGCAAGCTCTTCGGATAATGAATTTGTGCAAAAATTTAAACAAACTTTACGTAAACCGGCTTCAGAAACAAAATTTGATTTTTCAGGATCTTTGTTGGATAAAGCAAAAGATTATTTTAGAGACAAAAATTTTGCTAAAACAATTGAAGTCATTAATGAGTTGTTAGAGAAATATCCTCTTTCATCAGAAGTTTCTGATGCTTTATTTTTACTTTCTGAGAGTTATTTTTTAATTGAAGACTATCCAGGCTGTCTAAAGGTCGTGGATCGAATGATGCGACAATTTCCTGAGCAAGAGTCGACTGGTTTTATCATGTTGAGAATGGGCCAGGTTTTTGAAATCAGACATAGAAAAGAAGACGCTTTAGAGGTTTACAGATTGATTAAGAGATCTTATGCTAATAAGGATTTAATCAATCAGACTCAAATGATGTTAGATCGACTTGAGAAGTAATGCATGAAGTTTTTAATAATTTGGATCTTAATATTATCAGCTCCAAATTTACTCAGAGCAGAAGTTCATGAGAAGGATGAGGTTTTGGATTTTCAGGATCCCGCCCATTGTCTAGATAATAAGGTGTTTCCTTGTCACTTTAAATCACTTCAAAAAGACTTTCAGTTAAAATCTGATGAAACTGATTTAAGATTTTTATTTCGTTCTGTAGGGTGTCTTAAAAAAAAGAATGAACTTCAACTAATCGAAGGTACAGTTCGTTTAGATATCCCAAAATCTTTTATCTTTGTTTCTGAATATGGTGAAGCTCAATTTGAAAAAGGCGTTTATTTTATTGAGAGGGATTCAAAAAGTTTTATAAAAATTTATGTCATTGAAGGATTTGTCTCTGTAAGTGTAGATAAGATGGATCCCAAAAAATTAACCTCTGGATTTAAAATTGAGATGGGTCCAGTGACAGAAGAAGGTAAAACCTTTTTGTCAGAAATTGAACCTTGGGCGACACAACCTTTATTAAAAATATGGAAAGTAATATCCTTCAATTTTAGTAAAAAAGCTCTGCAAACAGAATTAAAAACCATCAAGAAAAATAACCAAATAGCTATTTCACAGGCACAAGAATATTACAAAATAGTGATTGAACAAGAATTGCTCCGACAAAAAAGAGAAGAAGAAGCTAAGCAACAAGCCCTTCGTCATAAAGAAGCAGAACGTAAAGAAATGAAAAAATTATTTAAGAAAAAACTATTTTCTGAGGAACTTCTCCCTCCTGAAGTTCCCGTTATTTCTAATTTGAATGAAAGATTAGAAAATCTCGACGATCGTAGTGATGCTGAATAGCATTTAGATTTAAGTCCCATAGGAATCAAAAAAAGTCTGTGTTAGCATGAAATGAGCTTTGAATTCTCAGGAGGAGAATATGTCTACTATTTCTGCATCAGATAGAAGCAACACCAATGATCAAGTCAGAACGGCTCGTGAGGAATACAATCAACGAGAAGCTGATAATAATAAAAAACATGCTGCAGAATTAAAAAAAATATCTAAGCAACATTCTAAAGAAATTGAAGATCTTAAAAGAGGTTATTCTCAGCAGTTTGATGAATTTAAAACAGAGTCTAAGGAAGCTTTAAATCATCGTGATGTAGAAAATCAAAAAAAGATTAATGAAATGAAAAATGCCTACTTGGGGCAGATGCGTAAAAAAACTCAAGAGAGCGAAAAGAATATTGATATTGTTGCTAAATCAAAAGATCGAGAAATTGAGTTGCAAAAAGAAACACATCAACAGCAGATGCAGGTTCTTAAAAAGAATTTATCAACAGATAACTCAATTGCAGACAGAAAAATGGAAGAACTTAAAGAATCTTCTGCAAAAGAAATGCAAAAAGCTATCGAAAAAAATAAAGAGGTAGTTACAAATAAATATCAAACAGAAATTGATTTTATTAGAAAAAATAATTTACTGGATAGAGTTAAAGCAGATCAGGAGCAAAAAGACTCAGTTAAACAATATGAGCGAAGAATTAAAAGTGATCGAGCTTTTTTTAATACAGCTCAAGAGCGCGTAGAAGAGAACTTTTTGAATACATTTATGAACGAAAAGAAAGAAGCTCAAGATCTTTTAAAGAATCAGAATCTTCAAGCAGTACAAGAAAGAAAAGAACAAAGTGCTCGAGTGAAAGATATATTAGAAGATAAAATTGATGAGATGCAAGATATCACTCAAGATTTTCAAAATAAAGTGACAAATAAATTTGAGAGTCAAATTCAATCAAAAAATGATCAAATTCGTGAATTAAAAAATTTAATTAAAAATGAAACTATTAAGTTAAAATCTTCAGCCAGTACTGAAAAGAATAATCTGATTCAAGCTTATGAACATAAACTCAGAGATTTAGAGGATCAGCGCGATAAGGCCATGGGCGCTGCCAAAGAGAAGTCTTTAAAAATAGTAAACACAGTAGATCATAAGAATAAAAAACTTTTTGAACTCACGAACAGTCGATTCCAAAGTAAAATGGATTTGATGAAAACAATTAATCGTGAAGATCGTGCTAATATTGAAACCAATTATAAGAATAAATTAGCCGATCTTGAAAATGTGACGGATCGTAGAATTAGTCAAAATATGAAAAATACAGAAGAGATCCAGGATCGATTGATGAAGTACAATGAAGAGAGCATGGAAGATATGAAAAGGAGCTTTAAGGAGACTTTGATCAATCAAAGACAGACGGCTTTTGAGGATATGAAGAAGCTCAGTCAGAGTAAAGAAGCCATAATCAGAAATACGATAGAAACTCAAGAAAAAAAGATGGAAAATTTAAAGCTAAATTTTGAAAATGAGATAAATAAGCTAGACGAGAATCATAAAAAAGAATTAAAACGTATGGTGGAAAGTCACAAAGTCAAAGAATTCGAACGAGAAAAAATGCATAAGCTTGATAATGAGTCTATGGAGTTGAAGTATCAGGGCAAAATTGTTATACTTGAGGACGCGCATAAGGATGAAATGGAACGCCTTACAAAGCGCCATCAATTAGAGTTAAATAATCTCATGAGTAGAGTTTCAAATTATGAAAAGAAGGGTTAATTAAATGCTTGCAGATAGAAGAGTTAAGATTGTTGCCACGATAGGACCCTCTACACGAGATGAAGCGAGTTTAGAAAAGGCCATTAGAGCCGGAATGAATGTGGCCCGCTTAAATTTTTCACACGGGACCCATGAAGATCACCTCAAAGTGATTCAAATTATTCGTAGATTGAGCCGTGATTTACAGGCTCCAGTGACTATTTTGCAAGATTTACAAGGACCAAAGGTTCGTGTCGGTAAGTTTGAAAATGGCTCTATTGAAATCAAAAGAGGCGATAGAGTGGTGATCACCACAAGACCTGTGGTTGGTAAACCGGGTCTTATTCCGAGCGATTTTAAACAACTTCCGCAATCTTGTGAAAAAGGTACAAAAATCCTTTTGGATGATGGGTTATTAGAGCTCAAAGTTCTTTCTGTTGAAGACCAAGATGTTGAGTGTGAAGTGATCTTTGGTGGGATTTTAAAAGACCGTAAGGGCATGAATGTTCCGGGCGGAAAGCTTGCTGTCGATTGCATGTCTGAGAAGGATTTAAAGGATCTTGAGTTTGGTTTAGAGAACCAAGTGGACTTTGTGGCCTTGAGCTTTGTGAGACAAGCAAAAGACATTCGTCGTCTTAGAGAAATGATTGATGAAAAAAATCTTTCTACAAAAATCTGTGCAAAAATCGAAATGGTAGAAGCTTTAGAAAACTTAGAAGAGATCGTTCGTTTGAGTGACGCTGTGATGGTGGCACGTGGCGATTTGGCTGTTGAAGTAGGACAAAGTCTTTTACCAGGAATTCAAAAACGAATTATTAAACTTTGTAATCAATTAGGTAAACCAGTTATTACTGCTACGCAAATGCTTGAGTCGATGGTGGAGAACCCACGTCCAACTCGTGCGGAGATCACTGACGTTGCCAATGCAGTGTTAGATGGATCTGATGCCTTGATGCTTTCTGCGGAGAGTGCGAGTGGTAAACATCCTTTTAAATGTATTCGTACGATGCATGAGATTATTAAAGAAGTGGAAAAGGAACAAAGAAATTACTATCATATTTCTTTGGAGAATGAGTTTTTAAGCGTTGCTGGTGCCATTGGTGCGAGTGCTTGCTTGAGTGCTCTTAAATTAAATGCTTCTGTGATTGTTTGTTTAACAACCACTGGTAAAACTGCAAATATAATTTCTGGTTTCAGACCAAAAGCTCGTATTATTGCTGTGACTGATAAGATTGACACATTAAATCGCTTGGAATTGATTTGGGGATTACAAACTCTTCCGATCGAGAGCTACACTTCGCAAGATGATGTGCTTAAACAAGTGGATCGCATGTTGATTCAATACGGTATTGCAAAATCAGGTGATAAAATTATTTTAACTTTAGGAACTCCTATTTTAGAGGAAGCTAAAACAAATAATCTTTATATTTACACAATTGGTGGAGAGAGTATGGAGAAACTTCCAGATGATCAAATCCCGTTGAGATGTCAAAAAGAGACTGAGTTTTAGTCTTTTTTAAAATTAGAGATGGCCGGCTGTCTGGGCGGGTAAAGGGATATTTTTATTTCTTTAAAAAAAGCTCAGACATACGGTGCTCGCCTCGTCTTTGACTTCGGCTGCGCTCCGAACTCATTTTTTAAAAAAATAAAAATATCCCCTTACCGCCCTAACAGCCTCATGCTTATTTTTAAAAAATACTTGGCCACTTTATGTGGTTGGGGAGTGGTTTATTTTGTTTGGTGTAGAAAGCTTTTTTAATAAACTACTATTTGTAATTGAATTAACTCAAATTAAATTTTTTTTTAATCGGTGTAAAGTAGACTCGTGTCCACTTTACTCGAATCTGGATGATTGTTTTAAAAATCAAACAATGGAGATTTTTAATCACAAAAGGGATTTATACAGAGTTTCATTTGAGCTCTAGGAGTTCTATGGTTTTGACCAAAGTAGGGTGTTTGGGCGTAGGATTTGGTTAACAACAAAAGGAGTTTCTCCATGAAACACACAATTTTAAAAACACTCCAAAGAAGTTTAATAGCTCTTTCTCTTGCCTATTCTGGTGCTGGCTTAGCTTCAACGGCGCTGCCTCCTGGAAGTGGTCCAGTTCCTCTTATCGGAACTCCGGCTTCAGTGGAAGCGGATTTAGCAGGAGGAGTTGTATATGATAAGGTGATTCCGTTTGTGATTCGAACGCCTACAGGGGCGGTCCTCTTTGCGGGATCTTTACAAAACAGAGTCGTCAAATCCAATCGTGCAGGTCACTTGCACTTTTATTATCGAATTCGTGATACAAAACCAGGTTTGAACGGAATCGTAGCCAAAGTAGAAACCTATAGTTTTGCAAGCACACCAAGAATTGAAGTGGATTGGAGACCAGATGGCTTAGGTTTTGTAAACCCAGCAACGGCTCAAAGAACTGTAGCTCCTGGTGCCATTGTCACATTTAATTTTGTTCGCGCAGGCAGTATGGTGATGGTTGGTGGCAATGAATCTAAATTCTTCTATGTTAAATCTCCAGCTTTAAATTATAAACTTGATGGCCGCACAATGATTGTTCTCACTACAGGACAAAGAGCTGTGATTCCATCAACTGCAAACCCAATTCCTTAACAAAGGAGCGATCTATTGAAAAAAAATGCTCTCAGTTATAATTGTTCTCGATAATTTTCTCCAAACGAAGGAAGGGATTCTCTTAAGGGGAATCCCTTTTTTTTGGTAAATTTTAATTCAGGTTTGTTTATCTAAAATTTAAAACTAACGTAAAAGTGAAAAAACTTGGAGGGCTTATGAATTCAACTAATGAACTTGGCTTTTTGAAAAAGCCCACTCAATATCTTTTTTTTACCGGTAAGGGTGGGGTGGGCAAAACTTCTCTTTCAACAGCTGTTGCATTAAAACTTGCTGATCAAGGAAAGTCCGTGCTTCTCGTGAGCACGGATGCAGCCTCAAATCTTGATGAAATGCTCGGAATTCAATTAAGTAATCAAGCGATCAAAGTTCCTGGTGCAGAAAAACTATTTGTCCTAAATATAGATCCAACCAATGCGGCAGAATCTTATCGTACACGCGTGCTAGAACAAATGTCTCCACAAGCAACTCTTAAAGAAAAATCTACCGTGCGTGAACAACTCTCAGGTGCATGCACAACTGAAATTGCAGCATTTGATGAGTTTTCAGGCCACTTGGTGGGTGAGAATTCTCAATACGATCATATTATTTTTGATACAGCTCCCACTGGACACACGATCCGACTTTTGAGTTTGCCAAAGGCATGGACAGGATTTTTGAAAGATAATGACAGAGGTGCTTCCTGCTTAGGGCCACACTCGGGATTAAAAATGCAAGAATCTAGATTTAAAGCCGCTCTCGAAGCTCTGATCGATGGTTCAAAAACTACTGTGATTCTTGTTGCGCGTCCTGATAAAAGTTCACTTGTTGAAGCTAATAAAACCCTCCTTGAATTGCGAGAACTCGGTTTTTACAACCAGCGACTCGTGATTAATGCTGTTTTTCGTGCAAGTGATAATCAAGATTTGATCGCAAGGTCCATTGAGTTAGAGGGGCTAAAAGCTCTCACTGAAATGCCCATTGCTCTGAGAGAACTTTTAAGAGACGAAGTTCCTTTAAGAGGATTTGATACCATTGGGCTTCAAGCACTGCGTGCGCTTCTTTCATCGGATTCGATTCCTTCTCAATTAAATAATGTGCATCAGCCAATGATAAATAAACTTAAACCACTGGGGCTTGATAAACTTGCAGATGAATTGGCAAAAAATGATCACGGACTTATTATGGTCATGGGCAAAGGGGGAGTCGGAAAAACTTCAATTGCGGCTGCCATTGCTGTGGGTCTTGTTCAAAGAGGAAAATCCGTTCACCTCAACACAACAGATCCTGCGGCACATCTTGAAATGACTCTCAATGGAAAGGTTCAAAATCTTGAGGTGGGTCGAATTGATCCCATCGAAGAGACACAAAAATATGTTGCTAAAATTATGGCTCAAAAAGGAAAAAACCTCAGCCAAGCTGAGAAGGCTTTATTATTTGAAGATTTAAAATCTCCCTGTACTGAAGAAGTTGCTGTGTTTCATGCTTTTTCAAGAGTCGTTGCAGAGGCTAGAAGCTCCTTTGTTGTGCTTGATACGGCTCCAACGGGTCACTCACTCTTATTGATGGATGCAACGGGTGCTTATCATCGACAAATTGTAAAAGAACTTAAAGGAAAAGTAACAACGCCATTGATGCGCCTTCAGGATGGCGCTTACACACAAATTATCATAGTCACTCTTCCAGAAGTCACTCCAGTTTCACAAGCCGCAGAATTGCAGGAAGATCTCCGACGTGCACAAATTGAACCCTACGCCTGGGTTTTAAATAAAAGTATACTCATGGCTGGAACAACGGATCCCCTTCTTACAAAGCGTTTGTTTGGAGAGCAAAAGCAAATCGAACGAATTAATGAGGGTCTTTGCAAACAACTTTATGCGGTTCCTTGGTTATCAAAACCACCAGTGGGTGTTGAAGAGCTTAGGGGTCTCATATCGGTGGCTCCATAATAACTCAGAACTTCTTCAGCTTCATTTATTAAAAGAGCTTTGAATAATTTTTGACTTTCTTTAATCGATTTAATGTTTTTAAATTATTTTTAAAATAAGAAATGGATTTATATTTATTTTAAAAATCTCTTTTAAACAGCGTTAAAATAAGCAATTTAAAATCGCCCCTTAAACTGTAAATGGGATATTTAAAAGTAGCAGGGCGATTTTTTTCAAACACAAAGTGACCTGTCCAGGCAAAACCATAACCAATTGTGAGTCCTGATATCACACCCACTAGAAATTGTTTTTTTAAAATTAAAAAAAATCCCACAGAAAGGCCGACTAAAGTGCCTGCAATATGGAGTTTGCGATTGAGAGGGTTTTGATGTTGAGAGAGATAAAAAGGCCAAAACTCTTGAAAACTTTTGTAGGTCTCTTTTTTTATTTCATTCATACTTTTATTTTATGAATTAAAATAATTAGAATTCAAGTGCCTGTCCTCAAATTTTATTTTGAATTACTCAGAAATTAAATGCGACTCCTCAATCGTTTCACTCGATAAACCATTATCTGAAACCCCATCATCAGTAAGCCCCTCATCGGTTAAATCTTCATCAATGATGTCATCTGAAACCAGTAATTCCCAAGGGACCGGACCAATGTGATTAAATGCCCAAGTGGGATCTTTGGCGATTTTTTTAAGTGAGGCTTTGCGCAGGGGTTGATGGATTTTTTCGGTGCGGTAGTCATACATGTAGTTGCCGGTCATGTCGTAAAATTCAATTTTATAATTTGATTGAACTCCTTGAGCTTGCAACTCCAAGAGAAACTGAAAGACATGGGCGTAAGTGGGGCGGTAGTGTCCACTGAGATTGTTCACAGAGCGGATTTTACCATTTTTAATTTTAAGTTCGCCAGCAGCGGCCACATCTTCGCCGGCTAAAAAACTGGTGTGATGAAATTGAGTGTAAACCGGCTTGTCTGAAAAATAAATATCTCCATAAAGAGACATCACAAAAATACCTCTGCATTTTTCGATGCAAATTCTTTTGCCCCATCTATTTACAAGAAGCCCATTTTGAATAAACACTTGATAGTTTTTTCGTTCTTCTTCATCGAGGTAAATCACCTTACGCCCATAAAAATCTTTATGGAGAGCGTATCCATACTGTTCACCCTTGACAAAGCTCATAATTTTAGAAGTCAAAAGGTAAGGTTTGCGAAGCCATTCGTTGCGAGTTTTAGGGAGTTCAATATTTAGAGGGAGGGGAGGGGCGTATAATTCAGCGTCTGAGGGTTTTTTGGGGTTTTCTTGAATAAAATTTCGGGCGTGATTGTATTCCTCTATAAAAATCTCTGAACAAACAGGTCCTTTGCTGAATTTTTTCTTCATTTGAGCAAACCATCCCGCATGAGAGGTCGCAGAAAAACAAAGCATTAAGAGGATTGTAAAAAAAGAATTCATCATTCAAGTTCCCATCAAGAGAGGCGATTTAAAATAGAAATTCCCCAATCCATAGGAAACATGAAGAGGGGAATTTAGCATAGTCCCCCCTTAAGACAAAGGGGGTGGAAAAAATAAATTCAGAGGTAAATTGTCATTATCGTCGAAACTCTAAACAAAAAGAGAGGTTCTATTGATCCTTGCAATAGACTTTAGAAATAAACTGATGACTGCTCGGTATCATAGCATAAGGAGAAAACCAAAAAGTCCCATTTGTTGGATTCGTAAAAGTGCCATTCCCGCTGAGTAAAATTTCTTGTCCTGTTGTTTGAACTCCATTGTATAAAATGAAGGAGAAGTTGCTTCCAAGTGAGGCTGATAATTTTCCGGCAATGGCGGGATTCGCATTAATAGAAGCATTGAACGCATTAACAAAATCTTGATAACTGGCAGAGCTTTGCATCATGCTTCCTAAAGAAGTCAAATCTTGCCCTTCTTGAATTCCCCATTGTCCAAATTGATGAGTCACTCCATTAAAATTAATTTGAACTCCCACAATCGCATTATAACCAAAAGAAATTTGTGCAGTTTGGTCGTTCGACATGTTTCTTTCTTCAAGTAAATAAGCTTGTTTGCCAAAGCAGGCAGAGACACATTTTTGTTGAGCCATTGAAAACAATTGATCACTTGGACAAATCTGATTTTGAGGAGCAACACAGCTTTGAATAGTTTCAGGAGTGCCCGTGCATCCAAGGGGAGATTTGGTGGCCACAGAGATAGTTTGAGTACCATTAGTTTGGCAAACTTGTGTCGGAGTATAAGTGTAAGAGCAAGCGGGTGGAACAGGAACTACAGGTGCAATGTAGGTACAACTTTGAGTCGTTACAGGAGTGCCT
>JBIIER010000065.1:0-3084 GCA_044237745.1 Pseudobdellovibrionaceae bacterium | reverse complement strand
CCACTCTTAAAGTTCTAAAACCTAATGAATGAGTGAAGAATGATTGATTCACACTATTAATATGAATCATATCTTGTCTTTCAAGTGCCATACCTAATTTATATAGATATTCTGCAGCTGCAGCAGTAGATAAAACCCATGGGTTTCCGGCGCCATTTGTATCATATCCGTTATAAGTATCTTCTGGATATCTTCCAAAAGCTGTTCCTAAATCAGATCTTTTTCCGTTCACAGTATAAATTGAAGAAAAGCTATCTTTTAATCTTTGAAATGTCGCTAATACACGATCATCAATGATTGAAAAAGTTCCGCCGTCTAAATTTGAGTGAAGGACTGCTAAAAGAACAGCCGTGTCTAACTGAGATTTTCCGCGATTGTTACTTTGGTGACCCGCTGGATTGTAAGGAACAGCGCCACTTGTTTCTAATTGATCAGCATTAACAAAAACAGTCGCCATAATAAATTGACGATTTGGATCCCAAAATTTTTCTAATTCTTTGTTCACCAATTCAAGTTGTTTTCCGTAAAAATCAGCTGCTCCTAAATCGCCAAAAGTGCGAGCGATAAGAACACCAATCGCAAGAGATTTACGTTGAGACATCAAAGTGTAAAAATGAGATCCAGAAACTTCTTCCCACAAATCAAAATTAAAATCTCTCCAATGATGAGCTGTGTATTCTAAATCTGATTTAATGAGAGAATTATTTTTTAATGAGCTCTCATAACAAAACTTTTTAATTTGATCGATTTGAGGCCATTTTTCATTGAGTGCAATGGCTAACAAACGGCTTAAAGAGGAAGCTCTTAAAGCAGGCCCATCATTTTGTGGACGACCCCATGGAGCAGGATAAACATATCCATCCACAGAAAACTTAGGTTCCCCCAAACCCTCAGCTGCCTGTGCGCGCTCTTGAAGTTTTTTATTGAACAACAAATGATTTAAGAAAAAATTCTGCATTTTGTGTCTTTGATCTGGATTTAAATATCCAAATTCATACATATCCATTGCAGACTCTAAGGTTAACGCAGCATCCCTAACCCAGTGATAAAAATAATCAGGGCTTTGCTTGGATGGCGAAGCGATAATAGCTCCATCTTGGATATCGCTTCTGATCATATTCTGAAACATAAACTCTGCTGAGCTATGAAACTGATCATCGTAATTATAGAGATCTTTATTGGTGTAACCTGCTTTTACAACCAAAGAACAAGATAAAACTAATAATATTAAAAGTGTCTTCATGACAGTTTATCTCCCCAAATATGTCTGTTATTTAGAACCTTCAGCTAAAATTTGTTTAGCCATGATTTTTCCGAGTTCCACACCTGGTTGATCAAACGTGTTGATATCCAGGGCTTCTCCAAGAGTCATGACCAACAATTGAAAGAACATAAATAAGTGAGCCACATTTTCTTCTCTTAATCCAGGGATTTGAACAGAAATATTTGGAACACCCACTTCAGTAAGTGCTTTTTGGATGGCTTCAGCTTCTGCCTTTAAAAGAGTGCCAAGAGTTTTACCTTGCAAAGTCTTTGTTTCAGACAAAGTTGTTTTTTGAAAAGTCATTTGGCCTTTTTCTGCTTCTTCTACACGAAGAAACATGACCATTTTATCGCGAGCCCCTTCCATCACCTGTTGTAAAACACTGTGCTGATCTGTTGCTCCCACCAACGGAAGTGGAGTGCTTGCTCTTAAAGCTGGTTGACCTTTGCGGTTGAGTTTTTTTGCTAATGACTCAGCCCATAATTGTTGCCACCAAAAACCAAAAGATTTTAAGCGAGAGCTGTAGCTCCATAAAACAGTCACCCATTCATCACGAGCAAAGCTTTCTAATGATGCTTGAGTTAAAGCTAAAAGAGTTTCTTTATCAGCATAAGCTTTTAAAGCACCTTCTTGAATTTTTTGAAGATTTAAATCCATCAACACGGCAGGAACTAATCCTACTGCTGAAAGAACAGAAAAACGACCACCCACGCTTAATGGAATTTCAAAAAACAACACTCCATTTTTTTGTGACCAATTATAAAGATCGCTTTCTTTTTTTTCTGTCACTACTAACGAGTGCTGAGGAAGAGACACAGAACGTTCAGTTGCAAATTGTTGAATCAACTCAAGAGCTGCAAGAGTTTCTACAGTTCTACCGCTTTTAGAGATAAATACCCAACCCACTTCGTGGATATTAGAAAATTTTTGAAGCATTTCTTCAACATGGTAGGCATCTACGTTATCAATAAAATGAAAGTTCTTACGATTAAAAGACTCAGTAAGTACTTGGATACCTAAACTGCTACCACCAATACCCACAATCACAAACTCACGATGACGAGCTTTAAAAGACTTTAAAGATTCAGAAGTTGTTGATGCGTACTCTGCTAATTGAGCTTCTAAGCCTAATAGGCCACCCGGCTTTGTTTCCAAAACAGTTTTTACTGCTTGCTCTGCTCTAGCTTTGATTTCACTTTTTTGTGCATCAGAAAGCTTTTGGTTTGCGAGAACATTTTTACCCTGAGTGTGTACGTTTAATACTTTTATCATAAAATCTTCATCTTCTTTGACTCATTAAACTTGATTCAGTTTTTGTTTTGTTAAGACTTGTTTTTATATTTTCGTAATAATGACGGCGCGTCAAAAAACCATCGGGTGAGTCAATACCCAAGGTCCCAAAAAAAGTCCAAGGAAGACTCTAAGGGTAAGTTAGCAAATTGGCAAATTGATATTTATTTGAGATAAAATAGCCATTCTGAGACTTGGCGTGTAATGAAGTAGGTCATTTTTATAAAACAGAAAGAGGCCACACTGCACTCTTGCAAGGTGACCTCTCAAAGAACTCTGGGGAAAGTCGAAGTAAATTATTCTAAGTAGCTTATTTTTTAAGGAAATTCCCTAAAAACCGCTCTGGTGGCTAATGACATTGTCTCCATTGAATATGGTAAATTAAGCCGCCTGCGATATCCGCAGTATCCACTGTCGACATTGCACTTGCTAAATATGTATTAGTTTTGAGCATCATTGAAGTATTTGCACGGAGGTTCACGCTAGCTCCACAAGGGCTCCAGATCAGACTCGTAGCGGCAATTCCATTG
>JBIIER010000064.1:0-3140 GCA_044237745.1 Pseudobdellovibrionaceae bacterium | reverse complement strand
TATTACCTGTTAACTGGTTTTTTAATTGTGGCTCTTTTTGGCTTCTCATTGGTAGGTTGTACCTCTAAAAAAGCTGAATTGGGGACTGCTGAAAATCCTATTAAATTATTCTTCGTTCCTTCTGTAGATGCGAAGGTTATCGATGAAAACTCAAAATCTTTTAAAGATTTCTTAGAAAAAAACACTCCCTATAAATTTGAAGTGGCCGTTCCACAAAATTATGTGGCTGTAGTAGAAGCTTTTGGAACAAAAAGAGCTGATATTGCTGCTATCAACACATTTGGTTACGTATTAGCTAACGAAAAATATGGTGCTCAAGCAAAATTGACTGTATTGAGACATGGATCTCCAACTTATCAATCTCAATTTCTAGCTAAAGCAGACAGTGCTATTAAATCTGTAGATGATTTAAAAGGTAAAAAAGTGGCGTTTGTAGATCCAGCATCAACTTCAGGATATTTGCTACCTTTAAAAATGTTAAAAGATAAAAAAATTGATCCTTCTGAGACTGTATTTGCAATGAAACATGATTCTGTTGTTTCTATGATCTATCAAGGTCAAGTTGATGCTGGAGCCACTTTTTACTCACCAACTGCAGATGGAGAAATCCAAGATGCACGCAGGTTGGTAAAAACTCAATATCCCGATGTTGAGACTAAAATCAAAATTATCCAACTTTCTGAGCCTATTCCAAATGACCCTATTATCTTCAGAAAAGACATGCCTGAAGATTTAAAAACAAAAATTGCTGATGCATTTTTAAAATTTATTGAAACTCCAGAAGGTAAAGCTGCTTTCAAAGCTATTTACGGAGTGGATTCTCTTAAAAAAGCTACTGATGCAGATTATGATTCTGTAAGAGCCATGTTAAAAACTTTAAATAAATCTGCTCAAGATCTTATTAAATAGAGTTTAAATAAAACTTGAATTGCTAAAGATTTATTAAGAGGGGAAAAAATGTCAGAACCAATTTTATCGATTAAAAACTTAGTAAAGACTTATCCAAACGGAGTGCAAGCTCTTAAGGGAGTCAGCTTTGATGTTAAAAAGGGTGAATTTCTAGTTGTTATTGGTTTAAGTGGTTCTGGTAAATCAACGCTTCTTCGTTGCATCAATAGACTTCATGATCCAACTTCTGGCGAAGTGATTTTTCACGGAAAAGATATCTCAAAAGTTCAAGGAGAAGAGATTCGCTCTTTAAGAAAAAGAATTGCCATGATTTTTCAACAATTCAATTTGATCCCAAGACATTCTGTAATCAGCAATGTTTTAATGGGTCGTCTTGGAGCGATGTCTACATTTAAAAGTATTTTTGGTATTTTTCACTCTGAAGACGAAAAAAAAGCTCTTCAATATTTAAAACTTGTTGGTATCGCAGATAAGGCCCGCATCAGAGCCGATCAATTATCAGGTGGACAGCAACAGCGTGTAGCTATAGCACGTGCATTAACTCAGGATCCTGAGGTTTTACTTGCTGATGAACCTGTAGCTTCTTTGGATCCAGCAACTTGTCACACTGTTATGGATTATTTAAAAAAAGTGAATGAAGAGTTAGGTATTACAATTGTTTGTAACCTTCATTTTTTGAGTTTAGTTCGTCAATATGCAACTAGAGTGATTGCGCTTAAAGGTGGGGAGCTTGTTTTTGAAGGCAACCCTAACGATATCACTGAAGAGTGGTTCGAAAAAATCTACGGCGAAGGCGCAAAACAAGTTCATATCAACTAAGTTAATTGAATCTATCTCTAAGTTAAGAAGGACTCATTCATGAAATTTTATATGATTAAAAGAAGTATTTTTGATGCAGTTATTTTTGCTTATCTTGCTGCTGTTGTTCTCGTTTACGGATTGAATCCATCAGATGCTGAAAAGTTAAATTTAGGTAGAAACGCCATCGTTTTTGCCGTTTTATTAATTACTGGAATGGCGATTTCGTTCTTATTTAACTCAAAAAATATTCGTACATTGGGTGAATTAATATTTGAGCCTCCTTATAGAAAAGCTCAAGTTCATGATAAAGGATTCTTTAAATCTTTTTGGGGATGGCAGTTTTTAATAGCTTTTGTAGTCACTGTGGTAATTTCAGCTATTCAAACTAAAGTTTCTTTGACTGAAATCTTAAATGAAGACGGATTTGCTGGAGCTCAAAGACTATTTAATGGAATGGGTCATCCAAACTTTGAATTACTTCCAAGAGCTGTGATGAATGTTATTGAAACTATTTTTATGGCTTTCTTGGCGATGTGTTTAGCGACACCTATTGCATTTGTTTTGAGTTTTTTAGCTGCCAAAAACATCATGAAGCACCCAGCCGCTTTTGCGGTTTATCTTATTATTAGAGTCATTCTTAATATCACTCGCTCTATTGAAGCTTTAATTTGGGCTATTATTTTTAGCGTTTGGGTTGGAATTGGGCCGTTTGCAGGAATGCTGGCTTTAATGATCCATTCAATTGCGTCCTTAACTAAGCAATATTCTGAAATGGTTGAAACTGTTAATGAAGGTCCTATCGAAGGTATTATGTCGACTGGAGCCAACAAACTTCAGGTGATTTGGTATGCAATTGTTCCTCAGGTCATACTTCCTTATATTTCATTCACAGTATATAGATGGGATATTAATGTGAGAATGGCGACTATCATTGGTCTTGTTGGAGGCGGTGGTATTGGTACGATGTTGATCAAGTATTTCGGTCAAGCAATGTGGCCAGAGGTTGGTTGTATTATTCTTGTTATTGCATCAGTAGTTTGGATTATGGATACATCTTCTGCATATATCCGCGAAGCCCTTAAGTAATATTTCATTTTACAGAAGCCACTTAAGTTTTGATAAAGTGGCTTCTTTCTATTTTCTGCTTATTACATACAAAACTCATCAAATTGAATTTTCTTTAAACAAGTTAAAAAAAATCCTTACAATTCTAAGTATTCTCAGCTTCCCTAAATCGGCCTTTAAGATTTTTTTTAAACAAAAAATAAAACTAAATAAGTATTGACCATTTAAGTTGGGGTAAGGATTTTTCATACTTCATACTTCATACTTCATACTTCATACTTCATACTTCATACTTCATACTTCATACTTCATACTTCATACTTCATACTTCATACTTCATACTTCATACTTCATACTTCATACTT
>JBIIER010000063.1:0-3254 GCA_044237745.1 Pseudobdellovibrionaceae bacterium | reverse complement strand
GTTGTTTACGGAGCTTTGGTATTTCCAAAAAATGCAGGCTCTACGAGTTTAGTGATCCCATTCACATTGCCTGATGACTCCCGTTTTTTTATTGAGCTTTCCGTTCAGTAATTAAGTTTTGAATTTATTTATTAATAAACAGAACTCAAAGATCCGCTAATGTTTAAACTTTGAGTTCTGTTCATAATTTCGACACTCTTTTTTTATTAAATCGAATCATTCCAATCTCCAAGAGGCTGTCCTTGAGGGCACCTGAATTGCAATCCATAAGTCTCAAGTTCAAACTTTTAGAAATTGAGAGATTATGGAAAAAATTAATAAAAATATTTATTTAAATCTTTATACATTCGTAGTCGCTTTTTTAACTCTTGGCTGGTTGATTCATTTATTTCAAATAATTTCTGGGAAGCAAACTTTTAATGACAATCCAGATTTTATGGCTATTTTATTAATCATCTCAGCCTTTATTTATTCAGTAAGAATGCAAAACAAGTTTTTAAAATCACTCAAATCAAATCCCAAAGAATTATTTAATGACTTTGCAAAAAGCCCCGAAGAAGCCCTCAGAAATCCTGGTGAGACTCAGCTCCTCTATAATGAAAACGGAGAACGGGTTTATTTTATCGATTCAAATAGTTTTTTAAAACAAAATGAATTGGTCGCTCTAAAAGAATTCAAAAATGGCGAAGCCAGCATTTGGGTTGTGCAAAAAAGAATTAAAACCCTGTTTTAGTAGCACTTTTTTTAATAAACAAAACCCAACTAAAAGAGACATTACTCCGCGCAGTGGCGAGTTTTCGGCTGGACAAAACCCCCTGCGGAGAGATATTTCTAGAGCCTATGGGAAAATCTTGGAAAAATTCAATAATGGTGGAAAACGCTCAAAAAAAGGGCGCAATGTTTACAAAACTCGCACGTGAGATTCAAGTGGCTTCACGCCTCGGTGGACCGGATCCTGCTCACAATGCTCGACTCAAAATGGCTGTCGATGCGGCAAAAGAAGTTTCTTGCCCTAAAGACACTATTGAAAGAGCGATTAAAAAAGGCCAAGGCATCCTTGGTGAAGGCGAAATCATTGAAGAGCTGATGTATGAAGGCTATGGCCCTCATGGCGTTGGCGTGATGGTTGAGTGCCAAACTAATAATAAACACAGAACAGCTCCTGAAATCCGCAACATCTTTAAAAAACATGATGGTGTGATGGGTGAATCTGGCAGTGTGGCTTGGATGTTTGAACGCGTGGCGCATCTTGAAGGCACTAAACCAGGACAATTTGACCCAGACGAAGAAGCAATTGAAGCCGGCGCCAACGAAGTTCTTAAAACTGGGGACACTTATATGTTTTATGGTAACCCAGAAGAACTTGATGTGATTAAAACTAATTTAGTTGGTCGCGGTTGGAATTTATCTACTGCTGAATTGTCGTATAAAGCAAAAAACATTACAGACTTATCTGAAGAACAAAGAAAAGAAGTTGAAAAATTTCTTCAACATCTGGATGACAACGAAGATTCTCACCGTATCCATGCTACTATTGCAGACCACTAATTCAATTTAGGGGTCTTTTTAAAAAAGGTGTGATCTGAGTATGAAAACAGAACTTTTGATGCCGGCAGGATCCCTTGAAAAACTGCAGTACGCTCTTCATTATGGAGCTGATGCAGTTTACGCGGGGGTTCCGTTATTTAGTTTAAGAGCTCGTGAAAACGAAATGACTTTTGAGGATCTCGACCAAGGGATCCGATTAGCCCACAGCATGGGAAAAAAAGTTTATCTTACGGCCAATATTTTTGCTCGTAATCTCAAATTAAAACCTTTTGAAAAACATGTTGCGCAAATGATGGAACTCAATGCCGATGGAATCATCATGAGTGATCCAGGCTTGATGATGATCGTGCGCGATATCAATCCTCACCTTCCGATTCATTTAAGTGTTCAAGCTAACTGCATGAACTGGCAAAATGTAAAATTTTGGCAAAAGCAAGGGGTCACTCGTGTGATCTTGAGTCGTGAGCTTCGCCTCACTGAAATTGCAGAAATTCATCAAAAAGTTCCTGATATTGAACTTGAAGCTTTTGTTCATGGTTCAATTTGTATTGCTTATTCAGGCCGATGTCTTCTTTCTCATTACATGAGTCATCGTGATGCCAACCAAGGTGTTTGTGATAACTCTTGTCGCTATGGATACAATGTTCATAAAGCAGAACCTACGGCTGAAGAAGCTGAATTCTTTTTAGAAGACCTTCGTGATAAAGGAAAATTCTACCGTATTGATGAAGACGAACATGGCACTTACATCATGAATGCCAAAGATCTTTGTTTGATCGAACATCTTAAAGAACTTCAAGATGCAGGCGTGGTTTCATTTAAAGTCGAAGGCCGCACTAAATCAGTTCACTATGCCGCGATGATTTCAAAAATTTATCGAGAAGCTTTGAACGACGCTGAGGCTGGCAAACCATTTAATCCGCAATTATTAGTGGAACTCGATAAAGTGGCTAACAGAGGCTACCATAAAGGCTTTTTAATGGGTCAACCGACTCATGAAGCGCAAGAGTACAATCATTCTGTTTCAAGACACTTCTCGCAAAAATTTGCGGGCATCACGCAAAAATCTGATGATGGTCGCGTGATTGTAGAAGTTCGTAATAAACTTTTGGTGGGAGACACTCTTGAGGTGATCACTCCGAAGGCTTCATTCGATTCTAAAATTGTTTCTATTCAAAAAGAAACTGGTGAGGCTGTTGAAGCAGCTCATGGTGGCGCGGGTAGATACTATTTAGAACTCGACCATTCAGTGGCTCAGCACGGAGAACTTGCAGAACACAGCCTCTTAAGCTGTAAACTTTAAGTTATGATTATGAAGCCAAAATCAAAACAAACGGATCTTAAAAAATTAAAGCAAAAAAGAACTCAAATCGACAAGCTGGACCATAAAATCCTCCAGCTTATCGAAAAAAGATTTAGCATTGCAGAGTCTATTGCTTTGATTAAAGCGGAGAACCAACTTAAAAGTCATGACCCTCAAAGAGAGCAAGAGATTCTCAATCATCTCTTTACAAAAAAGCCCTCTGATAAGGCTCAAAAATATTTTATTCCCATATTCAAAACGATTCTTAAACATTCACGTTCAAGAATCGCAGAAATTTTAAAAACTCTTCAATAAAACTTATTTATAAGAGCTTATTTTGTTTTAGTGTCCATCATTGTAAAGGCCATGGCGTAAAGTTTAATTTGTTTAAGCATGGCATGAA
>JBIIER010000033.1:0-11612 GCA_044237745.1 Pseudobdellovibrionaceae bacterium | reverse complement strand
GAGAATGTGCTCCAAGTTGTGGAGCTTCTCAAACATATGATGCCGCTAAGGGAGCTTGTGTTTGTGCCAATGGTGCAACGGATGCAAAATGTACAAGTTGCGGAACTTATGCGGCCTTTGATAAATCAAAACCGGCAAAATGTGTTCCTAATGTTTGCCCAGCGGTTCCTGCAACCTATACGAATGCAAGCGCTTGTGCGAACTTTAATAAAAATGTGAAGTCAGGCACTAAGATTTCGTTGGTGAGTTCAAACAGTTGTAATGCGGCAAACTCCTGTGAGTACTCTTGCAATGAGGGATTCTTCCTTAATGCTAAGGGTGTTTGTGAGAAAGCAGAATGCTCATTGACTTATGCAGACACGAAAACAGTTGAGACTATCAAAATAGGAGAGTCAAAATCTCCGATTTTTAAAGCAAAATTTGTGAGTGATGTTAAAAACTGTGTCTCAGAAACTCGAACTTGTACTTATAATGCTTCTACAAAAGTTTTAAGTTTAACTGGAAGTTTGCTCAACTCTGCTTGTAAAAAATGTCCAGATGGAACAGTACCAACACCAGATGGTACAAGCTGTGGGACAACTGGAACTTGGGTCATAGGATTTGCACAAAAAACAACTGCAAGAAAGAGCACAATCGCTGATCAACAAACTAGTTATATTTCATCTAATTGCACAACTTCCTCACATATAACTTATAAGGATGGATTTCTTTTAGAGAAAAAATCTTGTAGTCCCATTGGAGACTGTAGATCAGGAGGTCGACAGGGTGGAGCCACTTCTAGCCACTATTCGTATGAAGTTTTTGTCATGATTTGCAAATAACTACAACTATTAATAGGATCAAATGTAGATTCTTATAATTATAAATAATATTATTGTCTCATTTTGAGAAAAATTAATTATTATTAAATATTCTTATTATAATTATGATTAAATAAAAAGACGTTACTGGACTTTTGGGGAGGTTTAGTATGTTGTCATTTTTAAATAGATCACTTCGTGGTCTTTTTTTCTTTTTTCTCTTTGTGTTTAGCTTTCACAATTGCACTCCCGTAAACTTTTCTCAAAACCAAGATCAATCGTCCATGGTGAATTCAAATTCTAGCAGTCATTGTAACCTGAGAGAATTTAAAGTTATTATGAATCCCTCCAATTCACTTTCATTTTTGCCGGGTCAAGAAATTGAATTATCTATCGACAATAAAGATTCAAAAGGAAATATATTTAATTTTACTAAACCAATTTGGGTATTACCAGATGAGAAAGTAGAAAACGCAGATTCAATTAAAATTAAATTAGAAAAACTTGGAACTCAAACTGTCGAAGTTGATCTTGCACAAATAGATTCTAGCTCTTTGAACCAAGTTCCCTGTTTTAATAATCTTCATCAAAAAGTTTCCTTTGTTGTTAACAAAGAATGCCCAGCACTTTCCAAATTGGCTATTTCAGGATCTCAAATGGGTTATGTAGGATCTCCAATGAATTTTAATGTCGTTGGAATAGATGAATGCATGTCAGTTAATAGTTTTTCTTGGTCTTTTGGTGATAATCAAAATTCTAAAAAAGATAATTTTCAAAATACGGGATTAAATGGACTTAAAAAAAATGTTCAACATACTTATCAAACACCAGGTACCTATCAAATTCAACTTTCTTTGATTTCAAAAAATTCAAAAGAACCTGTCATAATCACGCAACAAGTATTAATAAAATATCCAGGACCCTTTGATTGGATTATAAAAGATAAAGGCGTTTGTTCTGTTAAAGCGTGTGGGTTAAAAGGCACTCAAAAAATGACCTTTATCTGTCAGGATGCTCGAGGAGTTGCCATTGAAAATGAATATTGCAATCTTCAAGAGAAACCAAGAGACCTCATTGAGTGTGCAACTGAAGCTTGCCCAATCACTGATTGTCAAAATGGGGCGATTACATTTCCGACTTGTAAAGATTGTCCAACTGGTCAATATCTGAATTCCTCGAATCAGTGTATTCCTTCTCCAAAAGTGGAATGTTCTTTCAATATTGCAGATTCTGCAAATTCAAATGTTCCTTTTAAGGGAGCACTCAGTGGTGTGAGTTTGTTCCCACTCATTAATTTAACAAATGCTAAATCGGCGACATATATTTGTACGGGTATGAACAATCCAACCACTTTTAATATCACTGCCAAAACTATAAGTGGCTTAAAAATGGGCACACAAGATTATTCTTGTATCCTCAATTATAAAGATTTTGGCGGAGTCATTGGAAGTTGTGAATCAAACTCAGTGACTGCTTATTTGTGTAAACCAGATTCGACGGCAAATTGTCTAGCTGTTTCTCATGGATTGAGTACCAAAACTTGTTCAGCTGATGGACTCTATTGGAGTGATTGTAAAATTAATTGTGATGCTGGTTACCATGTTGAAAATGGAGTTTGTGAGTTAGATCCATGTAGTAATGGGGCAATCAATAAACCAACTTGCAATATTTGTTCAGCTGAAAAATATTATAGTTCTAATCAACAATGCGAAAATATTCCAACGGTGAGTTGCTCTCTTAATTTAGCAGAAGTGGCTAATTCTCCGACCCCAGTAAAAGGTCTAGTGAATGGAGCCGTTGTTTTTGCAACAGTTAATTTGACCAATGCTAAATCAGCAACTTATCAATGTACGGGAATGAACTCGGCGGTGAATCTTTCCGTCGTATCACCTGCTATTTCAAATTTAAAAATTGCAGCCAAAGATTTTTCTTGCACAATTAATTATAAAAATCTTGGTAATAATTCGGGATCTTGTGTTTCTAATAAAGTGACTTCTTTTGTCTGTGCTCCAAATGCAGAAGCGAGTTGTGCAACCATTAGCAATGGCACACAAACTAAGGTCTGTGCGGCAGATGGAATGTCTTGGGGAAGTTGCACGACTAAATGTGAAACAGGATATCATTTAAATGGCAGCACTTGTGCTAAAGATATTTGCCTCAATGATGCCACTAATTATCCAACTTGTGATGTGTGTCCTTCAGACAAATATTTAAACAGCAGTAAACAATGTGTGCTTGTTCCAAAAGCAAGTTGCACATTGAATTTAGCAGATAAAGCCAACTCAAGCACACCGCTTGCAAAAGCTGTTGATGGCTCAAGTCTTTTTGCAAAAGCGACTCTGACAAATATCAAGTCAGCCACTTATCAATGTTCTGGAATGTCTTCAGCAACAGCAATTTCAGTTTCAGCTCCAGTGCTAAGTAGTCTCACTATCGGTAGTTCCGATTACACTTGCACGATTAACTATAAAGATTTTGGTGATGTTGCGGGTTCGTGTGTTTCAAATAAAGTGCTTTCTCAAATATGTGTTCCTAATAAATCTGCAAGTTGTGTGATTCTTTCAAATGGTACGAGCACCAAAGTTTGTTCTGCCGATGGAATGTCTTGGGGAGCTTGCACGGTTAAATGTGATACGGGTTATCATGAGAGCAATGGAAGTTGTGCTAAAGATGTTTGTTTGAATGATGCCACTAATTATCCAAAATGTAATACTTGTATTAAAGGGAAGTATTTAAATCCAAGCACTCAAAAATGTGAAGATGTGCCTGCTGTAGAATGCTCTGCGATTGTTTCAGGTGCGAGTGGTTCCAGCACACCACTTGATGGAGCTATGAGCGGAACTTCTTTATTCGGTGTTGTGAAGTTAGCTAATGCTAAATCAGCGACTTATCAATGTACGGGAATGAGCTCGTCGACATCATTAAATGTGGCGAGTCCAGTGATGTCTTCTTTAAAAATGGGCGCTAAAGATTACTCTTGCACCATTAACTATAAAAACATTGTGGATATAGCAGGGACTTGCACTTCAAATGTTGTGAAAGCTTATATTTGCAATCCGAATGAAGAAGCGAGTTGTGGAACTCTGACTAATGGAACAAAAACTAAAAAATGCGCAGCTACTGGTTTAACTTGGGGAGCTTGCGAAGTTAAGTGTGATCAGTACTCTGTCATAAATGCTGCAAAAACTCTTTGTATTAAAAATACCTGTGCGAACACCACTCCAGCCAATGCTGTAGCTTGTGATAGTAAACTCGATGCCAATTTAACAACCAACACGAAACCTAAAGTGCTTGTAGAAACTTGTACAGCAGGCAATCAGTGTGAATATCAATGTGATCCGACCACTTATAAATACCAAGCGGGCACAGGTGGCGCTCCAGGTAAGTGTATTCCTAAATTTGTTTTTTCTCCAGGAAGACACTGCGATATCGGCGGAGACTGGGGCTGGGTAGCCAATGCTTGTCCTAAAGGCTATGAAACTGCCAAAGCAACAGATCCAGGAATGAGTTGCCCTGCCGGAACAAAACGTGAAGGTGATGGTTGCTATGTGAGTTTTGCGGATGGTCAACCTTGGGCGAACTATTGTTCAAGCAGTGAGAGAGATCCTAAAGATGAATGCTGCTTTTGGATGTGTAAAGAACAACCACCAGCTTACGAAAAACCATGTACTGATCCAAAAAATAAAAATGCAACGGGCACGCAAACGTGTCGAAAAGATAGCACAGGTAAAAACGAAACTTGTGATAAAACATGCAAAATCACTGCTTGTACGTTACCTTATTTAATTGATGATCAAACAGTGAATGCAGTCACAACTAAAGTCTGTATTTTACCTCCAACTTGTGAATTCTATTTATCAGATAAAGCCAGTGCCAAGGCTTCTAGTGCAGGACTCGTTACGAACACTAAATTAGTCTCGACGATTAAATTAGCGAATGTTTCTTCTGCAAATTACTCATGCAATGGAAGTGCTTCTAAAGCCTTGACGGTAACAAGTCCATCGATCTCGGGACTCGTGATGGGCACTACAGATATGAATTGTGATATCACTTATAAAAACAATGCTCTCAAAGATGTTGCAAATGCTTGTACTGCTTCAGTGAAATTATTTGAGTGCACTCCGCAAAGTGTTTCACCAGCCTCGGCATGTCCAAAAACATCTGGAGGAGCGGATCAAGTCAAAACATGTCAGGCTGATGGAAAATGGGGTCCTTGTGCTCCAAGTTGTGGAGCTGCACAAACATATGATTCCAATAAAAATGCCTGCGTGTGTTCAAATGGAGCGATCGATGCCAAATGTACAAAATGTGCTGATTTCTATGCCTTTGATAAATCCAAACTGGCAAAATGTGTTCCTAATCAGTGTCTTGCTGCCACATTTGCAAATGCCTCTCCGTGTGAGAACTATAATAAAAATGTTGTGGCGGGCACGAAGACCACACTCGTGCATTTTGAAAGTTGCAATGCTGCTAAATCCTGTGAGTACAGTTGCAATACTGGATACTTTTTAAATGCTAAAGGTGCTTGTGAAAAAGCAGAATGTACTTTTACAGATTCAATCACTAAAATAGCAACTCCTGTTAAAATAGGTGAGTCGACTCCAGCTTATAAAATGCGTTATGTGAAAAACATCACGGATTGTACAGCAACGGGGCAGTCTGAATATCGCAGTTGTGATTACAATGCGACTAAGAAAACTCTTAGCTTAACGGGAACTCTCACCATTTCAAGTTGTGAAGAGTGTCCAGCTAATCAACAACCAAGTGCAGATGGAAAAACCTGTGTGCCAATGACTCCTAAATCAGGTACCGATTTAACAAAGATCAAAGGTTGTTATGCTTCTGATAATTTAAACAGTAAAACATTTTCGACTTCGGGAACATTTACAGTTCCTGCGGGTGTGAGCTCACTTAATTTTGTGATCAGAGGTGGGGGAGCAGCAGGAACATTAGGAATTCAAGCCGGTGGCGGTGCTGTTGGAGGCACTCACATTTATGCGGGAAAAGGCGGAGGAGCTGGACAAATTTGGAAAGGCTCTAAAGCTGTTAAAGCAGGAGATGTGTTGACTGTTAAAGTGGGTAAAGGCGGCTTGGCGGCGACAAGCTATAATGGAACAGCTTCAAAAATTATAGCAGCCGAAGCTTCTTCAGTTGTGGGTGTTGGAACCGCAGCTGGAGGAACGACGAATCCAATCATCCCTGGAACAGTGAATGTGGGTGGCAAAACGAATATGGATTGTAAGAACACAAATTCCCCCACTGCTAATGGTGGCGGTGGAGATGGAACTGGTGGCTTAGCCAACGGTAAAGATGGTGGACTTGGTACAAATGGTTATGTGGGCTACACGGCAGTTGGTGGTTCTTACAAGACAGCAAATTGTCCTCCAGGTGGCGGCGGCGGTGGAGATTTTGGAAGTGCACTGGGAATCGATGGTGGGCCTGGTGGCGGTGGCGGCGGCGGCGGTAGTGGCGGCGGTGGTGCCAACGGACTGGGAGCTCCCTCAAAAGAACATAGCTTCCTAGGTGGTAATGGTGGAGATGGTTGTGTCACTATTTTTTGGTAATCAAAAATAAGGAGTCATTATTTTAAGCGACGAACGAGACGAAACCCAATCATATCGTTTTTTAGGTTTTGTCTCATACTGCTGCGGCTTCCACTCGATAAATACAAAGCTATGTTTTCCCAAGAACCCCCGCGATGAGATCTTGCAATATTGGTAGATTCTGGAAGAGCCCCTTGGGGATCCGTTCCACCTTTAAGTTCACCATAAATGTCTTTAACCCATTCAGAAACATTTCCTTCAAGATCAAAAAAAGTTTGATCATCAATAATTCGTGGTAGGAGTTGAGCCACGGCATGAGTTTGTTTTTGAGCATTGCGATCATACCAGGCATAGAGTTTAAGTTCGCTTTCATCCACTTTATCAAAATAAGCAACTTTTGATCGGCCACGATTCTTCATGACAAATTCCCATTCAGCCTCTGTCGGAAGATCATATTCATCGCCTTGATGATGATCAGGAATTAATTTTTTGAGCATGGATTGAGTTTGTTCAGATGTAGAATTTGAAAGCTGATTGAGACCTTCAATAAAATCTGTGGTTTCTTCCCATGTGATTTGCTCCACAGGATGATGGGGCTTGAGTTCATAATACTCGCCATCAATCAATAGCTGTTCGCTTTCTAACCCTTTACTAAATCCAGAGGGAATAAGCATCTTACGATTTTTTTCTCCCATGGCTAATTTTAGTTTGAGCCACATAAACTGAGTCACAGGAGTGGCCATCATTTGAAAGGGTTTGGTGATTTCCACATGGGCTTTGGGCTGGCCCATTTTAAATTGACCAGGCATCACCGTATAAAAAATCATTTTTTGCGACCATAAAAAAGGCTCAACAGTGCTTTGTTTGATTTCTAATTCCTTTTTATTTTTTTGCTGATTGGTGCGAGCTTTTTGTTGGATCAGAGTGCGGCTTGAATTTATAAAATTTGTTTTTTCAAGGTTGTAAAGATCCACAAATACAGATCCTAATTGTGATTGAAGATTTTTAAGTTCAGATTGATATTTTTCGATGAGCATAAAGCGATAAGCTGGGTCAGACAATACTTGAGAGTCGGTCGATAAGGTGGTCTCAAGTTTTAAAAGATCTTGGATGGCCAATTTATAGGGTGTAAAAAAAGTTTGGGAGCATTTGACGTTCGTTTGAGTTTCAAGAGATTGGGCGGGAGCGGATTGGCTCCAGACTATTTGAAAGATAAAGAATAATAATGATAAATAGAATTTCACCCAAGCTCCCCAGTTCACTGCTGCTATTTCTATAGAGGGTCTTCAAGATTCATGCCCTCCTCAAAGCTTGAAATTGATCAATATTTTAAGGTGTTTAATCGTTATTTATTAGACAGAGAACAAAAAATGTAACTTTAAAGGATGCGGAAAGCCTTGAGAATTCTTTCTAAGTCAGCCTCTTTTAACATTCTCGAGTTGCCGCTTTCATCAATGATATAGCTTTTATTTTTTTGATCAAAACTGAAGGGGCTTTTTGATGAATTCACTGTATTCTTACGAATAAAGAGTTTGATTTCCATACAGTAGTTGGAACGACCTTTTTTTAATTCTGGATTAGAACTGAAATAAAATTGATTTTTAAGAATCGTTTCTTTGATTTCAGGAGAGTTAAAAATCCCACAATATTGGGTGAGAAGAGAGTATTTTGGTTCAGATAACATAATTTTAGTACTAGTAGAATCAGAATTAGAAGAATCAGAAGTGGTTTGAAAATCTTTTTTAAAATGAATTTTTGGTTGGTAGTTTTTAATAAAATTTAAATCCTCGGGACTGAGATTTTCTCTAAACCCACCTGGGTGAATCACATAGCTTATTTGTTTTGGATTTAGGACTATTTTTTCACATTTATAACCGTGGGGAGAAAAATCATTATCACTGATATAAAATTGACGATTTTTAATTAAAGAAACCATTTTTTCGGACTGAAGAAGTCCACAAAAAAGTTCTTGAGGGTTTTTAGTTATAGAAAATAAATTGCTTGAAATAAAACTTCTTGAGCTTGATGGGTTGCTCTCAAGAGAGGCTCCATTGGATGGGGTCCCAAAATCATAGGATTTAAGTGTGCTGAGTTTTTTTGCTCCGTTTTTCATTTTAGAAATAAGGGCTTCTAAACTTATTTTTTTACATTTAGAAGAGGCCTTTGGATCATATTTTCCATTTTCATCAAAGTGGCATCTTGTGATTTCTTCTTTCATGAAATCTTTAAAAAGTTCTTGTGAAAATTCAGAAGAAATAAATTTATCTGTGGTGTCCTCAAGAGCTTTGAGGCATTCAAGGGCTTTGTCTAATTCAACTTGCGGATCTGTAGAGCATTGTGTGCTGTCGCAATCACTATCCATTTCATTAAGCTTAAAAAGGATTTGATTTTGAATGAATTCCTTAACTTGTTTGATTTGATCTTTTTGCGCGTTAATTTCAGTTTCCGTCATGGGGTGGAACTTAGTAAAATAAGTTTCCACCTCAGAACGGTAGACAAGAGGATCTTTAAAGCTAACCCCGTTTTTGCTGTTAGCCACTATTGAAGGAAAATAAAAGTTAGTATTTTTTGAATAGGTATTAGATAATCCTACTAAAATTCCAAAAAATAATCCCAACATTTTATTCATATAAACTCATATCGCAATTAATTTTATAAATGGACTTTTTAATTTTAATTCCTAGAGAGTTTTATAGACAATCAAACTTAAAATACAATTTAATTGTCTGCACAAGTAAAAGTGACCTAGTTTATTTGTATAAGATCCAATCTCAATCATTCATTTTCCTTTTACATGAGTCCGATCTAAATTAAAGGTTGAGCCTTACAAGTGTTAAATCAGGAGTTTTTTATAGAACTGTCAAAGAATTAGCCAGTCTGGGCCAAATACGGATTTTAGGTGTTTGAAGTCCTCTTATAATGAATTTTTGGGGGGCTAAGCTATTGAAGTTCTATTGTAAATTTTAAAGTTATCTGGCTTCCGAATTGCTCTTTGCTCAGAGAAGGAATTCTTTAATTTGGAGGCCGACTCATGAAAGTATTAAATCAATCGCTCGGAATACTTAAGTTTGCAACATTCCTGAGTCTTGTTTTAGCCTCTTTTCTTGTTTTTTTAGCCTCTAAAAGTCACGCTCAAAATCTTCAATGCCATCAGCTATTTCAATCAAAAAATTTAGAACTCAATGCCGTTTTAAACACCAAAAATGTTTTAAGCGAACTTCAACTTGTAGATGAAAAATCAGAATTAGATATCAATCGCCTGAACGCTTCATGGGAAATTTCTCGCCTCGGTGTTGGTGATCTTCTCTCAAGTCTTCATAACATGGAAAATGTTTTGTATTATTCTCTCACGGCCATTTTGGCGCACGAAAACATCCTGATCGATGGTCCAGGTGGAGGCGCAAAAACTTTGGCTCTCAGAAAAGTCTATCAAGCTCAACTCAATGCAGTTAATAAAAAAGATCCTCAAGAACTTTTAAATAAATATCAACAGAGCTATGAGCTCCAAAAAGCACTTTTAGAGATCATTCAAAAAGATTCCTCATTAACAGATCCACAACAAAAAATATTTACGCAGCAGTTTCATGCCACCCTCAGTGAATCAAAGGTTCTTGGGGGTCCAGATCCTTTTAAATTTATTGGCGATGGACAATACGAGATTGATTACAAAAAAGCTCTCATCCATGAAGCCAATATGTATGCGATACTGGATGAATTAGAAAAAGCTCCTGTGTCTCTTCAAATGACTTTGCTTTCGATTTTAAACGAACGCCAAGCCCTTGTAGGTAATAAGATCATTCAAACCATGTTAGAGTCGGTTGCGGCTACAACAAATGCAACCTTGGGTGAACTCATTGCTCAAGCACTCCCTCACGAAGTCGGGGGACGTAGAGCCATGATTGATCGCTTTGCGCTTAAAGTTCATACCGTTAATATTTCTGCCAATCCCCTCGATGCTTTTTTGTTGATCGAAAAAGCTGAGAAAGCCAAAAATGAAAATAAATTTACAGTCATTGATTTAAGAGGACTTCATCCTTTAATTAATAAAGTGGTGATTCCTAAAGAAGTGCTCCACGCCATGACGGACATCACTCTTCATTTAGATCGTCGTTACACAGAACATTTAGTCAAAGCTCAAGAAGAAGTGCAAGGCACTCAGTTAGCTCCGGCTTTTTATCCCCCATTTTCAGGATCCACACGTAATCAATCTAAGGTGATTAAAATTTGGCAATCAGCCTTTTTGGCTCGTCAATTAATCATGGGCATTCCTTTTGAACACTTACGAGTTAAAATGAACGCCCAAGATCTTGTGGATTTAGCGCCAGCCCTTTTGCAAGGGGGGCCAGAATTAATTGCTCCGCAAATGGGAGTTCGAATCCCTTTTGTTCAAGCAGTTGAAAAGGATCCTTTTACGATCTTAGGTTCTAATAGTAAAAAAACGCGTCTTCAAAATTACAACTTATCAGTGGGATACTATGATCCTTACACACGGGTGTTTCAATACACCAGTGCTCTTACAGAAGAAGTCAGACAAATTTATTTAGACCCTCAAAATAAATTGGTGATCAATAATGATGCGATTAAAAAAGAAATTATACTAGATCCTCAAGATATTGCCTTAGTCACAGCAAATGCGCGGACTCAAAAATATCAAAACATTGAAGAAACTTTAAAAAGAGTTCACGTTGAGTTAGCTCAAAATAAAAAATTCCAAAAGCAAAATCCTTTTCCTGCCTACCAATTAGCTGGGCGATTGGATGATATTTTGCAAAATGCTCCCTTGAGAGAGTCTCCTAAAAAGCAACTTGAAGAAATCGCCCATTATCATCAAGAGTTTATTGATGTGGTGAATTTGCAAATTCAACTATTGAGTCAAAAAAGTTCCAGTGAGGTGGATCTCAAACCTTTGCAATCTAAACTCACAAAATTTAAAGACCAAGGACAAGATTTAAATCAAAAAATTAAAGAGGCTATTCAAATAAAAGATACTGATAAAATTCAGGAACTCGCAGCGGAATCAATATTAAAAAGCTTTAAAGAGTTTTCTTATCTTTTTAAAGGGGCTGAGAGCACGGTGAGATCTATTTATTTAGCCATCTTGAATAATAAAAATGTGATGATTTTTGGTCCACCTGGATCTGCTAAAACCATGATCTCAAGACTGATCTTTACAAAAGAACTAGAGCATCTCTCGGAGCTGCAAGTGGCACAAATTAATTCTCTCTTGGCAGAGCAACTCACTCACTCAAAAGTGAGTACTGAATCTCTA
>JBIIER010000020.1:0-44395 GCA_044237745.1 Pseudobdellovibrionaceae bacterium | reverse complement strand
CTCCTTCAGTTGGAGCAGCAGCTGGAGCAGCCATTTGCTCTTGAGTAGGAGCAGCTGGAGTAGCTGTAGGCTCAGCAGGAGTGTTTTTTGAACATGTGAAACCAGTAGTAAACGCCAATGCGATAATTGCTGTAGCAAGAATAGCTTTCATGATAATTCCCTTTCATTTTTTTATAGAGAGGTGCAACATACCCCTATATTGGCTCCGTTTCAAAGAAAAAAATGATTATTTCTGTAATTTTGTGTCTTATTAGATCTAAAAATCCTACCAAAAACCCAAAATAGATACGATAATCAAAGCCGTTTTCTCTCTCAAATTAGCCATTAATCTAAATAAACCCTAGATTTCAAATGGCCTCGAAAGGACTTGAAACAGAATGTCTAATACCGAAACCACCCCTCAACCTGCAACGTCGCACAAAAAACAAGAAAATGGTTTTATCAATATATTCATCAATGTCCTGATTCCCGTATTAATTCTCGATAAATTAACCCAAAAAATGGGAGCCCTCCCCGCCCTTATTTTAGCCCTTGCCTTTCCGCTATCTTATGGAATTTATGACTTTTATCGTCAAAAAAAGATCAATATGTTCTCCACTTTGGGGCTCATTAATATTTCTGTTACAGGTACCTTAGCGCTTTTTGGCTTGGGAGGTATTTGGTTTGCTATCAAAGAAGCGGCCTTTCCTGTTTTAGTGGGCGTCTTTGTCTATGCTTCTAGCTTTACCGAGAATCCTTTTATTAAAACGATGTTTTTAAACCCTCAACTGATGGATTTAGATAAAATCGATGCGAGCCTTAAAGATAAATCTAATGAAGGGGCCTTTATCAAACATCTTCAATTTTGCACACAATTGCTATCTTTGAGTTTTGCATTCAGCGCTGTTGCTAATTTCTATATTGCTATAAGAATTTTTCTTCCCATTGATCCTTTACTTGAAAAATCAGCACAAGCGGCCCTGCTCAATGAGCAGATTGCAAAAATGACCTCTGCTGGTTTTGCAGTTATCATGGTTCCAAGTATTGTATTTATGATTTTTATTCTCTGGTACTTTATGAAAGGGATTCATAAACTCACTGGGCTAGAAAGCCAAGACTACATGAAATCCTAGCTCTCAAATTAAATTAATTGAAGTTAAAATTGTGGCAATTCATCATCAAAAGATGGTGGTGGAGGTGGAGGTACAAATCCCTCCCCGCCGCTGCTATTCGTTCCGCCGCCATTCCCGCCACCCTCTTCAGGGATCATCGGTTGACCTGAACCGCCACCATCCATTGGAGGAGGTGGAAAATTCTCTTCCCCTTCCATGTCTTCCTCTTGGTTGGATCGACGAGGCACGTAAGATCTTCCAGAGTTTGTAGGAGAAGAAGAACCTCCTCCACTATCACCCATAAAATTTCCACCATTGTAACTTGATCCACCACTGCCCATATCTGATTTTTTATAGCGTGGTTTATATCCATAAAGAGCGCGGTTTTTATAATTAGCTCTTGGTCCTTTCTCTCTGAGATCTAATTCATCCATCTCAGAAAGATTGGACGGCTCATGTGTTTTGGGTAATTGCTTGATATAGGTTTTACGTTCTTCACCATACTCTTGAAATTCAATGATGCGATCTTTGCGCCAGTCTTTGTATTCTGGTCCCATTTCATCAGAAACTGAGCGAGATGTGCGACGATTTTTTAAGTACTCTTTCTTAGCCGCATCTCTCTCTTTATCATAGACTTTTTCATTATTTTCATAATCGTTAAAGCCCTTCATGCGATCTGCATGAAAATCCTTCACTTCTTTTTGAAAATCCTTAAAGTTTTTAAGCCGATTTTCGGCATGTCCAAAATGGCAAAAAAAAGTGCATAACCCAGCTAAAATGTAGAGAGAAGAAACAATTAAAACTTTCATAAAGTTAGTTTACCTGATGTTTTCAAAAATTCCCACTCGCAGAAAAGAAGCACTTATAAACTCGACCTTTGACAGCCCCACGACTTTGAGAGAGCATAGACATCATTTTCAATCAAATCATATTAAATTAAAAGGAACTGCATGGAACCAAATATCGCAAATATTGCCCACTCATTAGGTGCTTGGAGTCAGATCGGAGTTTTTGCAGCAGAGGCTTTTCTCATTGTGATCGCAATTGCATTTATTGCGATTCTCATTGCGGTGCTGTCTTCAAAAGCTAACCACAAGTCTGAATTAGAAATCACTCCTCTTCACGAAAAATTCAAACACTACGCCCAAGGTCTGCAAGAGCACATTTTAGAAAAAGATGAACTTAAAGCCGAAAAGAAAAAACAAAAAGAACTCGAAAAGAAAACTCCCCTTAAAAAGAAACTTTATTTTATTAAGTTTGAAGGCGATACAAAAGCCACCGGAGTTGAACAACTCAGAGAAGAAATCTCTGCAGTGCTCACAGTTGCCACTCCAGAAGACGAAGTGGTTGTGAGTGTAGAAAGCCCTGGAGGCATGGTTCATGGTTATGGATTAGCAGCTTCTCAGCTGGCTCGATTAAGAAATCATAAAATACCCCTCACTGTTTGCGTAGATAAAGTGGCAGCATCTGGTGGATATCTTATGAGTTGCGTGGCTGATAAAATTTTAGCGGCTCCTTTTGCTATTGTAGGATCTATTGGCGTGGTTGCTCAGGTTCCCAACTTTCATCGCTTATTGAAAAAAAATGATATTGATTATCAAGAGTACACTGCGGGTGAGTTTAAAAGAACGATCAGCCTTTTAGGAGAAATCACCCCTAAAGGAGAAGAAAAATTCAGACAAGAACTCGAAGAAACTCATGTTCTTTTTAAAAATTTTGTTTCTCAATTTCGCCCTAAATTAGACATTCAAAAAATTGCCACTGGTGAACACTGGTACGGTGAGCAGGCTATTAAACTTAATCTTGTGGATGAAATTCAAACAAGTGATGATTACTTGCTGAATTTTTCTAAAACTCACTCTGTGTTTCAAGTGAAGTTTTCAAAACATCAATCTCTTCAAGATAAAATTTCAGATGCTCTCGGAAAATCTGCCGTGAAGGCTTTTGAAAATATTTGGGCCCGCTTGCAAGTGCAAAAGTGGTTTTAGTATTTTATATTTTATATCTGAATAAGAATTAATTAATTCTTTGTTATTGTAAAAAGATCCAACTTAAAAAATTGGATCTTTTTTTTTGCCTTAAATCACAGCTTCTGAAGCTTTAACATCCTCTTGAGTGATAAATTCAATATCAGGTCCATGATGAATCAATTCTTTAACGGCACATTTTTGAATTTCTGCAAGAACAGTCTCTTTATCTTGAGCTTCCCAGCCATCAGGAAATTGCACTGTGGTGATCCATTTATTCACAACACCTGGGTTCTCAAGTTTAGTCATAGATCTTCCAGAAATTTTAATCCCTAAAGGGCTTCTATTGAGCTTTTTACAAGCTTTGATGGCATAAACGCCTGCACAACCAGCAAGTGCTGCAAAAGTCGCTTCAAGGGGGTTGGCTTGAGTTCCATCTGTTGCATAATTAAATTGATATTTGCGGCTTTGAACTTGTAGTTTTGCGAGATCATTAATTTCAAGTTGATACATAAAAACTCCCTCTGACTGTTTTCATTTTAGTCATTGCTTTATATATCTACAAATAACATAGCACCCACATATAAATTATGTCGGCGCTTATAATTAAGTGGAATGAATCGTATTCCAGACCTTGTGAGGGACGTTAAGTCTCAGTTTAATTTTCAGAGAGAGTTTCCATTAAACGGTCGAGTTCTTCACGGTTTTTAATGCCCATGATTTCAATTTCTACTCGACGATCTTCAGGGTTGGATTCTAGACTGACTTCTTCTTTTTCTTCTGGATTCTCAGATTTTGCAGGAGACTCTGCTGTCATTCCTATAGCTTCCATTTTATTTGGATCAAGACCCTGTTTCGCAAAAATATTCAAAACATTTGCCGCCCGTTTTTTTGCTAACTTTACATTTGCAGATTTAATTCCAAGTGCATCCGTATAACCATAAATGACGAGCTGACTCCATTCAGAAGATTTATCTTTTAAAATTTGAGCAATCTTAATGATCATTTTTTGTGCGGGTTTAGTGAGATAATCATGACCCAATTCAAAACCTAAAGCTTGATGTCTAAAACGATAACTCAAGTTAGCCCATTTTTCTTGAAGTGGTCCTACGACTGTTTTTAATTTAGAAACTTCAGTTCCTTCAGAAGAAGCTATAATCACATCCACTCTTTGTGGAGCGCCTTTAACAACTTGGGAGTAAGATTTATTTTTATTTGCAGTGACTTTAATTTGTCCTATAGGAATTCCTGCTGCAATCAAGGCTTGTCGCACTTTTTCAGATCTTCTTTGTGCCACTTCATCGGGCTCAAGTGGACTTGAATAACCCACAACTTCAACTTCTTTCCAACTCGGAGCATTGGCAATTAATATTTGCGCTAATTCTTTAGTAAACTTTTGCGCTCCTCCTCTGAGTTCATCTGATTCTACTTCAAAAACAAAAATATCAGATCCCACAACAATTTCAGCCTTAATTGGAGCTAATGGAGGAGCGGGTGTTACAGCTACTGGAGGTGGTCCCGATGGAATAACAACTGCTGGAGCTGCATTTCTTGGAGGAGGCGCTGGCGATCCCATTGGCATAGAAAGACCTAATTGCACGGGAATGACAAAACTCGCCACGCCCCCGATGCCAGGTTGATAAAGCACCCCTGAACTGATGATGAGATCAGCACCACTGGTTTGAGGCATACGGTATTGCACAATTCCACCCACATAAGGGGCAAACTGAAAGGTGTCTCTCTCGTAGTATTTAAGACCTGCGACTTTACCCATCACTAATTGGCTCCAAAAACCAAAACTGAGGGGCTGACCTTTTTGAGGAATTCTTTTAATCACTAAATCGAGATAAGGGTTGTGCAAGATAAACTCTTGATGAGTAGCATCGACTTCACCACTGGCTTGAGTTTTTTTAAATCCCGCTCCTAAAATAACAGCGTTTCTTTTAATCCAAGTTTCAAAACCCATTTGAACGCCTAAAATATTGCCATTTTTTTTAACTTCATTTTCTACTTGAGGATCAATAGAAATAATACCAAAACCGCCCTGAATATGAAAAAAATTGCGAGCCCCTCTCACTTGAGAGTGCGCTTCTTGTGCAAAAAAACTTCCCATTAAACAAGACACGAGCAAGAAATACTTCAATAAATTCATGAATTCCTCAGTCTAAAATTAGGATTTAACACCTTAAAATTAAATCATTCATTTTGACATTCATCTACATAATTTCAATTCGATCTTTGTTTAATTTACCAATGAGAGAGAACTGGACTTTTGGAGAGTTCCCTCCTATAAGAAGATTCATTTAATTTACCCATCATCAAAAAAATTTGGACACTCAATATGCAAAAAAATCCTACATCAAAAGATAATTCCAAAGCTTTACCTCTTCAATACTGGCTTATGAAATCAGAGCCAGATGTTTTTTCTATTGATGATCTTAAAAAAAATGGCAGCACTCTTTGGGAAGGTGTCAGAAATTACCAAGCCCGAAACTTTATGATGAAAGACATGAAGATTGGGGACTGGGTAATTTTTTATCACTCAAATGCCACACCTTCAGGCATTGCTGGATTGGGTAAGGTTTCAAAATTAGCAGTGCCTGACATTTCTGCTCAAGACCCAAAAAGTGAATATTATGATCCTAAAGCCAATCCTCAAAATCCTATCTGGTATTGTGTGGAAGTGAGTTTTGTTAAAAAATTTAAAAACTTTATCAGCCTTCAAGAGCTTAAAAATTATTCTGAACTCGAAGACATGTTGGTTCTTAAAAAAGGCCAACGTCTTTCGATTCAACCGGTGAGCAAAACTCACTTTGAATTTATTGAGGAACTTGGCACAGGGTTCGCAACTAAATCTCTTAAACCTGAACTCAACCTTTAAGGATCCATTAAAAAATGAAACTCCACTTAGCCCCTATGGAGGGCGTCGTAGATTTTGCAATGCGAGACATTCTCACTGAAATCGGTGGGATTGATCATTGCGTGACGGAGTTTTTAAGAGTGACGGATTTATTACTCCCCGATCATTTGTTTTATAAAAATTGTCCTGAATTAAAAACGGACTCTAAAACACGTTCTGGGGTGCCTGTTTATTTACAACTTCTTGGGGGCCACCCCAATCCCCTTGCAGAAAATGCAGCCAAGGCTGTAGAGCTAGGAGCTTGTGGCATTGATCTTAATTTTGGTTGCCCTGCTCGCACGGTGAATAATCATGACGGAGGAGCCACGCTTTTAAAAAATCCTGACCGACTTTTTAAAATCATTTCCGCTGTTCGCGCGGCTGTACCCTCTTCAACTCCAGTGACGGCAAAAATTCGTTTAGGCTTTGAGGATCCCAGTGAGTGTTTAGAAAATGCTCTTGCGGTTGAATCCGGCGGAGCTGAATGGCTCACTGTTCATGCGCGCACTAAATTAGATTTTTACACCCCACCCGCTCGCTGGGAATGGATTCCTCGCATTCGCGAAAAAATTAAAATCCCGATTATTGCTAATGGTGAGGTTTGGACTCGCGAGGATTATTTAAAATGTCGAGAAGTTTCAGGTTCTGAGCAAGTCATGATTGGCCGAGGAGCCATAGCCAACCCCTTTATATTCTTAGAAATCAAGAATCAAAACCCGATGTTAAATTGGAACTCTCTGAGTCTATTTTTATTAAAATTCTTTGAACTCAATCAGCAATTAACGAGCTCTCATTTTGCCACAGCTCGCACCAAACAGGTTTTAGGCCAAGCTCGCAAGGGGCTTCCTGAAGCTGAGGCTTGCTTTCAGAAGCTAAAGGTACTAACTAATCCCTTGGAATTTGAATCTCATTTAAGGAGTGAAACCCATGTCTGATACTAATGTTATTGCCCACCCCGAAGATGCAAACACAATTGTGATTTACACTTCAACGCCTTGTCCGTATTGCGTTTCTGCAAAAAGACTTTTGAATGGTAAGAACTTACAATTTGTTGAGATCAATTTATCTGATAAACCAGAGGCCTTAATGGCGCTTAAAGAAAGAACTGGTTGGAGAACTGTACCTCAAATTTTTATCAAAGGTAAACTTGTTGGCGGCTACACAGATTTAGCAGCTCTTGATGAAGCCGGCGAACTTGATAAAATTCTTGCTTAATCTGATTGAGGCTTTTTGATTCTCACCAATCGAAAGCCCAATGAAGAGTATCTATCACTCACATTATAACTAATGCTCACACTTGTTCCAAGTTGTGGGCCATTAAAAAAGTAGGACCCACCGCGGGCCTCTTGCTCAGTCCCATCTCCTTGATTAAAGGGATAGGGATCTCTCAATAAAATATCTTCTCGACTGGCCATCCATTGTGACACGTTTCCAAGCATATCGTAAATAGGCTGTCCGTTAATCATAAGTGGTTTTTTAAGTCCAACAGGATGAGTTTGATAATGAGAATTTTCTGAATACCACGCATAATCTCCAAAATTTTTGAGAGTGGCTCCAAAAAGATATTTCCCTTCAGATAAGCCTCTTAAGCGCGCCACATACTCCCACTCTGCTTCTGTCGGTAAACTGTAAAAATCACCGAGTTGATGGTTGGGCAAAAGTTGCGCTAAAATTTTTTGCACGACCTCTGAATTCATATTCGATAATTCATTGAGTCCCTCAATCCAAAGTTTCACTTCTTTATAAGTAATATTCTCAACAGGGTTGTCTTCATGGGAGTATTTTGAAGGATAAACCACCAAATTTTGAAGTTTGGAGTTTGTAAATTGAGAGGACAACTTTATGATATCTACCCAAAGTTGTTGATACACCAAGGTCGACATCATCTCAACCGGCTGAGTGATGGTGACTTTTATTTTTCGCAAATCACCCATCATAAAACTACCTGGCGGGAGTTTTACAAAAGCTTTTAGGGGTTTTCCATCTTCTTGTCTTTCATGCACCACTATTTTTTGAGTCGCAACATCTGGACGTTTTCCTTCAATCCGTTCAGCTAACTCTGCTTTGCCTAATAATCTTATTTGTTCGATGAGATTATGGCCAAAAGAATCTTGAGATTGCAAATCAAGCTGAGGATTTTTTAACATCCAATCAATGATATTTTTTTGTTCTACATGAGCTGCAATTAAGATTGCAGCAAAGCCGCTCAGATTTTTAGAATTTACATTAAAAAAATGAATCTTCTCAAGATTTTGGATTTCTCCTAGATCACCTTTATAGATAGCTTGAGTCCAAGTCTCAACCACTTTGCCGTAGAACTTTTTAAATCTCGCATTGGGAGAATTTTCCCATTTAATGACTTCAGCGGAAATATCTTTAATTTCGTTTTCATTCCATTGTGAAAAATCAGTAGAAAACTTAAGACGTTCGGAATTAATCACAAGCCATTCTAAAAAGGCTTGTTTTCTTAATTCATAAGAGATCTTTTTTTGTATAAAAATAGATTGTAGCGAATTTTCAAATTCTTCTCGTTTAAAAAGACCAAACTTTTCAAAAGAATAGGAAAGAGAACCAATTCCGATAAATTTTTTGAGATCGGATTCTTTAGTGGAGTTTTTCCATTTAAAAACTAAATTTAATTTTTGATAAAAAACAGAGAGATTTTCTACTTTTTCATCTAAAAAGATTTTATCTTTATATTCATTCAAAATTTGACCAAATTTTTTCTTGAGAGCATTGGATGAATTAGACCACTGATTCATTTCAGTTAAAATCTGCTGAGTTTCAGTTTCGTTAAACAAGGCCATCGTCTCTAACCATTTTTTAAAGTTCATATCGACCATAAAAATAGAAAAGGCCGCTTGTTTACGAATTTGTTCAGGAAGAGACCTATCATTAATAATTCTCACTAAATCAGCTTCAAGCTCTACAAATTCCATGGAGTGATTTCTAATGAGTTCAATAAAAACACTCGTGCTTGTGACATACTTTTGAAGATCTTTTAAATCAGTAGACGTTTTGAGCTTTAAAAAATTCATCAGCATTTTTTCTCGATTAAGATCCGGTGGCGCAAAGAAAGCCTCATAATTAAGGCCCGGATTGATCTCGGCTTCTATTTTAAATAAGCTAGGATCAAATAACTTCATTTCAAGTTTATCGTAGGCCCGAGAAAAAGCATTTTTAAATTCATACTTATGAGGATGAGGATTAAACATCGACAACTTAAGAGAAAGCATCGGAAGCATTTCTTTTTCTACAAAGTGCCGCAAGGACTCCATATTAGAGATTCCATTATGATTGCCCACCGCTAAAGGAATACCTAAATAATATCCTTTTTCTGAAAGACTTTTAGAAACCGCGGTTAAAAAATTTAACAGAGAGTGATTCGGAACATTTTGAATTTTATCAAGAAAGGCCACTTTATAAGTTTTATGAGATTGAAAATCCTTTGCTTCTCCTAGAACAACAGTCACATGTCCACTGGAGTTGTTTTCCGAATCAGTCATTGTAAAATAATAAAAATTTGGATCCAGAGCTTTGCTAAAATAAGTTCGAGAGGCGCAATCAGAACCTCCGACACAGGATCTAAAAGGCGATTCTTGCAGCGATAAGCTTCTGACTCGAATCAATAATGAGTCGTGAACTTTAAATGGAGAACTCAAAACTTCTTTTTCTAGCTTTTCAATTTGATGAAAAGGATTTTCGTTTTTAGAAAGCCCCGTGGGAAATAAAATATGCAACTCAGATTGCAATTGATCAAAGTGACCCTCATAACCAAGTTCCATTGCTAAAGAGTCTCTTTCATCAAGAACTCTTTTAAGACCTTCTATTTTTTCAAGTCCATTTTTACTTTTCAAAAGAACCTGAGTTAACGGATTTGCATACCCCGCCGTATGAACTAGATCGACCATCGCTTGTCGCAACATTTGAGTGTTTTTACCTTTTTGAGAAAGCCAAGATTCAATTCTCAAAAGTGTTTTAAAAAGGGCTTTTACTTTAGCTTGATAATTTTCACTTTCACTTTGTAAGTTTGCAAGTAAGGATCTATTTGTTTTAGAAATTAATCGACTGAGAAATTTTTCGAAATGATCTTTGGCTTTTTTATGATAAATTTTAAGCTCATCTTTGCTCAAGTTCTGTGGCAAATCGGGCTCTTGATAATTTAAAATCTTTTTCCAATAACCAAGGTTTGCCTCTACTTGAAACAAATTACTTCTAATCTGACCCACAGTTTGAAATTGCGACTTTAAATGTTGGTTGAGACTTTCTGGAGCTTCATAAAACTTTGTGAGTTCCTTCATCTCATACTCCCTAAAAGGAGGCTTTTTAAGTTCAGGGTATATTCTTAAGATTTCATTAACATTAGATAAGGCGTACCCCGCAATTGGGGTATTTGGATCCCCAAAATAGAGCTGACGATAGAGGGTGAATAAATCGACTTGTTGAGGGTTTAACAGCATTCCCTTAGTCATGGCCTCCCCGAACTTATCGAGGTCAGACATGTCTTCTGTTAAGAGAGTTTTTATTGAAATCAGAGACTCTTGAGTCTTAGGATTAAAGAGTTTTTCGCAGCGAATTTGAGTTCCAGATCCAGCCCCATTATTAGCCATAGCAGAATCGATAAGGACTCCGTTTGGCAGTGACCCTAAGAGGGCCCATAAGCTGATCTTAAACTTAAGCTTCATTAAATATCTCCTCAACTAATGAGTATTCAATATTCAAGTTCTATGCCCATGAGTTCTTTGGGGAGTTTCATAAAAATTGGCTCAATTCTTGATCTTTAATTTTTTGATGTGTGTGTTTTCATGCTTCCACACAAAAGATTTTAAGCGCTAAAAATGACTATCTAAAGGAGCCACTAAATGAAAGATGTTTTAAAAAAACAAAGACTTGTAAGGGATCCCAAAAATAATCAAATCCTTCTCAAATCCACTCCTTTACACTGTCAAAGTATTCGTCATGTGATGAAACCCATTGTCACTGTCTTTGTTTTAAGCGTTTGTTTGAGTTTTACAGGCGTAGCTCAGGCACAATTTAGAGAAACTCTTAATGGGACTAATGCAGGTAAAATCATTCTTAGCGTGAACCCCCGACTCCTGACTGATGAGGTTCGCAAAAAAATAGCTAATGGGAAATTTCAACCCATCGCGGACCGAACAGAAGAAGCTCAACAAGCCATCAACACTCTTATTAGAATTAAAGGTAAGAACCCCGTACTTTTAGGTGAAGCCGGTGTGGGTAAAACGGCAGTCGTCGAAAAAATCTCGCAAATGATTGTTCAGGGTCAAATCCCTACCGGAAAAGTCTTTAGTCAAGAAATTGCCCAAGCTGAGATCATTCAAATCGAAGCCTCAGCTTTAAAATTACTCGGTAAAAAACCAGAAGACGCGGCTTTAGCCCTCGTTCAAAATATTAAACAATTAGAAACTCAATTAAATAAACCTATCATTCTATTTATTGATGAAATCCATAGCGTGGAATCTGGAATGTGGGATGTTTTAAAAACATCCATGGATGCCGCTGATGAAAACGGCATTCGCCTTATTGGCGCGACGACTGAAAAAGAATTCCAATCAGCCTTTGGGGCCGACGAAGCCATGATGAGAAGATTTGCACCTATTGGTGTGGCTGAGTTTACAGAAGAAAAAACCATTCAAATCATTAAACAATCTTGGAGAAAAATTATTGAAGACCGCTATGATGTGGTCATTGATGACGAAATGGTCTCTAAAGTGGTGAAGCATTATAAAAAGGTTTTACCAGACATCTCACGTCCTGATGGTCCTATCAAAACAATGACTGATTTAGCCATCGAATCTCATGCTGCCAATAACAGAAACATCACGGCAGCTGATTTATTCACCTTTATTAAAAAACGAACTAAAATTCCTGCGGACCCTCAAAATCTTGAAGATATTAATCATTTTTTAAACGACAAAAAATCCTTACTTAAGGGCACTATCATTGGCCAAGAAGCCATGATCGACACAACACTCTCTGTTTATAGAAATTTACTTTTATCTTCTGGTGATCGTCCAGAGGTGATTGCTCTCATGGGACCAACAGGAGTTGGAAAAACTTATTTAGCAGAAAACATTGCCGAAGCTTTATTTGGCGGCAAACAAAGATTCTTTAAAATTGATGGCTCTGCCTTTGCCGACGAAGGGACTTCTCTAACCGGTCTTTTAGGAGCTCGCCCGGGATCTGCAGGATTTAAAGAAACCATGGGTTCAGGAACTCTTGTTGAATGGATGAGAAACCCAGGTAAGGGTCGCTTTGGGGGTGTTCTTTTGATTGATGAAATCGAAAAAATGCATCCTGAAAGACTCAAAGAATTAGCCATGAATCTTTTTGATAATGGCGAAGTGACAGATGGAAAAGGCAAAAAAGTCAAAGTTCCAAATTTATTAATTATTGCCACAAGCAACCATGGTGTGAATCAAATATTTCCTGAAGGATATGCTGAGTGGTCTGATGAAGAGATCAAACGTCGCGTGCTGTCTTACTCACAAAAAGATCTTAAAGATCTTTTCACTGCCAACACCACGGCCGATAGCAAATACAAATTACCGATTGAAATCGTCAATCGTATGGGAACCTATGTGATTGCCAACCCATTAAGTCTCGATTCTGCCTACGAAGTGGCAAAACTTGAATTTGCAAAAAGAGAAAAAACTTTTAAAGAACGCAATGGAATGGACATTCATGTCACGCCAGAGGCCATGAAATACATTACCGAGCAGTCTTATAATAAAGAGCATGGTCTGAGAGATCTTTCTCGTTCTATCGAAAGATTTTTTGGTGAAATCACACAAGTGAGCACCGATAAAGACCTCACTGTGGATATTGTTAAATCAGGTGCAAAGAGAAACTGGGCTTTTTCAGTCAAAACTCCTAGTAAAAATCTTGAAATCAAAGATCACAGTTTTAAAGGCTCAGGAGAAGCACTCTCTGCTGAGGACATGAAAGACTTAAAAACTCTTGAAGAAAGAGTTAATAAAGATATTTATGGCCAAGAAGAGCTTGTGAGCAAATCTATCAATGCCATTCGAAACTGGAAAGTCATTCCCACTGGCAAACCCCTCACTGTGATCACTGTGGGTTCTACGGGAACGGGTAAAACAGAAACTCCTAAAGTTTTAGCTCGTGAACTTTTTGGTTCGCCCACAAAAGCGCAAATTATTCCGATGGGTGATATCTCTCGACAAGAAGACCTCACTAAAATTTTTGGATCCAGTCCGCAATTTGTGAAGTCAGATCAAATGGGACTCTTTGAAAAAGCTATTTTACAAATCAAAGATGGTGGAATTTTAGTGCTTGATGAAATTTCAAATGCGGGTGGCAAAAGCCTTGCTGAACGTGAACAAATCTTGTTTAAATTTTATAATCTTATTGAAGAAGGTTACTGGACGTCCTCAAACACAGGCCGCCGCTATGATCTTTCTAAAATTGTGATTTGGATGACAGGCAACGATTTACAAGATCACTACTTTGGTGTTTCAGGCGATGACATGCGTGAATCCATCTATAATAAATTAAAAGATGAATCTAAAGTTCGTGCAGAACTCCGCCAAAGAGGATTTCCAGAAGCGATTTTAGGAAGAGCCCAACTCGTGGTTCATACTAAACCCCTCTTGAATAAATCGACCATGGCCATTGCGAGAAAAACTTTAGAATCAGGATTTAAGAATCTTAAAAGACAATTCCCTGGACTCGAAATTTCTATTCCAGATCATGTCTTGAAAACAACGACTGAAGTCTTTTTTAATCATGATCAAGGTGGAAGATCTCTCCGCAATAAATTTGAGAGCGAAATCCAAGGTCTCATCACTTCGGCTATTTTAGAAAGCGGAACGAATGAAGACAATGCTTCTACAAGAAGTGTGGAAATCAATCTGGTCGATGGAAGATCTAAAAAACATTACTACTTAAAACACGTCAAAGAAGAGTTTTATGTGGAAGTGATTTTAAAAGATAAATCGAACGGTGCTGTTCTTGCTAAACTCACTAATAATCTTTTAGATAAACAAGAAATCAGCATCAAACCAGATGCGGAAGAACTTGTTAAAGTTTCGTTTCATGAAATCGGCCATGCGATTTTAAACAATCCTGAAATCTCAGGTCAAAAATTAAGATATGTCACGATCAAACCAGGATCTGCTGGCGATCATATGAAGTACTTAGGTTATGCTGCCTACGACAAAGTGAGAAAGCAAAGTTCTGGTGTGGCCGAACTTAAAGACCAGTTGATTCGTATTGTGGGAGGTCGAGTTTCTCAAGAAGTGGCTGGCTTTACTTCAGACACAGGCTGGGGTTCTGACTTTCAAAAAATGAAAAAAATGATCGCTCACTTTTATGTGGAATCTGGGCTCGACTCTGAATTGTGGGGAACAAATCTTGATAAAGATGGAAACCTCATCGGAAGCGAAAAGAAAATTGAATACTTTGATGGACTCGTGATCAAAGAAATCACCGAAGCCCAAGAAAGTGCCCGTCAGTATTTAACAGATCATCAAGGCCTTGTGCGTTTTTTAACAGCTCAACTCGTTAAAAAACAAAGCTTAACAGGAGAAGATTTTGAAACTCTTATTAAGTATTACAAAGGCAATAAACTCTCTTCGATTGAGCAAGAACTTTTAAAAGATCGATTTAATAAATCAAATTGGTCTGCAAATACGCAGGTTCCATCAGATAAAGTGAGTCTTGAAAAAATTAATCCAGAGCAAATGCAGTGTAAGGTGATCTTTAAATAAAAATTTCATCTGTTATAAATTCATCTGTGAATGAATCAGCTATGAATGAGTCAAAAGTTTTTTGTTTTTTTAGAGGTTCGAAACTTTTCAAATCTGCGGGTTTGAAATTTATGAGGGTCATTAATGAAAAAAGAATTTTATAAATTAAATTCTCTGTTCATACTTGGATTTTTCATTTTGAATTATTCACAGGTCGCTCATGCAGAAATCACTGCAGAGCGCACTTGTGGGCCTCTTTTTTTAAAAGGTCCTGTAAATTCTAATTCTAAATTAAGAGATATTTACAATTTAGAAACCTTTGGTCTTGCCATGACTGAAGGCATGCTTCTTCACCCTGAACAATCCGATTTATTTGAAATCTATCGTAAGGTTTATTTTGGAGATCCAAATGTTAAGATCAACAATGATCTTAAATCTGTCACTTCTGAGCTTGAAAAGCATCCAGAACTCGAAAAACCGCATTTTCGTGAATACGAAATCGCCTCAATGACTAAAATCTATGAAGTCCCTGCCGCTCTGGCTAAATTTGTGCAATCGCAAATTCAAACCGCTGGGCAAATCAGAAGCAATCTTTTTCAGATTGAAGCCAATCTGGGGTATTGGAAGAAGCTACTAGATTATAAAGAGTCTTCTAACAAAGATTCTGTTGTCAAAGATTCAGAAAACTCAATTTTGGATTTTAAGCTTTACTTAAATCAGTTGATCTCTGAGTCCAACCAAACATTGCTGGCTGATTTACAAAACGAAAGTCAAGATTACAAAAAAAAGACCCTCGCTCTCTTTAAAACACTTCAAGCTATTGAAGCCTCTATGGAGCAAAAAGATCAAAACACTCTTCCTGTGCGCAAAGCCATGGTGGATCTTGTTCATAATGTGGGTTTTGGGAATCCCAGCACTTTGGCTCTCTTAAAAAGCAAAAACGGTCTCGAAAAAATAGAAGGTCTCACTAAAATCCTCGATGAAAGAGACGCCGTAGCCATGGAACTTGGCTTTGCAGGTCACTTTGAAGAATTGCAAAAAAATTTAGGAGTCGAGTTTCCAACCGGCTTTACAAAAAATGATCACCTTCTGCAACGAATTCATTCTTTAGAACAGGAAGTCCTGCATAGCCCCTCACGAACTGAATCCTCTGATATGCTCAGAGTGAGAAGTCTTTCTATCCAAGAAGCTCCTTTTAGATCTTGCATTGGAGGATCTGATTGCTCTTCACGAACTTATTTTCATAAAGCCTTAGATCCTAATTTTAATTACTTTACAATGACAGACCCTAAAAATCACTCCAGTGGTCATGTCACTGTGGTGCTTGGTCAAGCGACAGATAGAGATAATGGCCACGTCAAAAAAGTGGCCTTTATTGATAAAATTCAAAATGTTCCAAATCGTCAACTCCCACTCTTTTTAAAAGCAGTGGCTCTGACTCTTCAAGAAAAAGGATTTTTATTAGGTCTTCCAATTGAATTAGGCAATCACAACGGAATCACCAACCTTGCCATCACACACCGTTATTTAGAAGACGACGTATTACCAAAATTAAACAAAGTTTTTGAAAAATTTAAGCCTATTCCCAATAAATATGAATTTAAAAACACCTATTCAAGAGCTTACGATTTTTTAAGTCTTAAAATTGTGGATATCAATCTCAATGATTTTGATTATAAAGCGGGTGATTTCTCGATCACTCCTGGTCAAGAGTATCAAAAATTTATGGCTCCTCAAAATCTCAATAAAGAAAAATTTGTTGAGGAGTTTCTTAATCTTAAAAACTCTCATGATCCTAAAGATCTTCTCAAATTTATTACAAGCTCAAGTTTTGTCACTCAACTCGAAGAATATGGAATCTATTCATCGGCAAGCTTTAACAATGAGCTTCTGACTATTATTAAAAAGTCTGAATTGCCATTTAACATTCGAAAAACGGCTTTTTTTGAAAAACTCCTTCTGAGCGTGTCTAAAGGTGTTAACTTATCTTTGCTGTCTAGATTTTCTGAATCTGAAATCAAGCAATTGGGCTCTGAAATAGTTCAGTGGAAAAACTCCAATGATGAACGTAAAAGAAAATTAATTTTTAAATTAGAACAATTTAAAAAATCTTATTTAGATTTGGGAGATTTATCGGTCATAGATCAATTAACCCAACTTGGTATTATAGATATTCACCAAAAAGATGAGAGCGGAAACTCCTTTTTATCTAAGGTGATTTACTATAATCATGTAGAAATCGCTAAATGGTTGCTCCAAAAAAATACCTTGAACTTAAATTCTAAAAATCATTTAGGATTGACAGATCTTGAGATTGCTTACCGACTCAATCGCAAAGATATTATTAAAGCTATTGAAATGCACATGCCAGATCTTCAAAATAAGACTTCGCTACAAGTGCCTGAACGTCTCTCAGAGAATAAATCAAAAATCTATCCTGAAGGAAAACCCTTTATTGGTTTTGTAAAGGTTCCTGGTGGTACTTTTAATATGAAAGATGACCAAAACCATACTTATAAGGTCACTATCAGCCAACCATTTCACCTTATGTCAGTTGAGACCACTCAAAAAATGTGGAAGGAAGTCCTTGATCTCTATGCGGCGATAAAAATGACTCAGCAAGAGCGAGTGAAACTTCATTTAAAAACTTTAATTCCTCAGAAGTTTCAATCTGCTGTAAATCCAGAAAATGCAAATTTACAATTATCACCTTCTTCATTTAAGGGCGATTTTAATCCCGTTGAAAGCGTGTCCTACATTGATGTTTCAGAATGGCTTAAAAATTTAAATGATCTCTCAAATTTAGATGATGAAACTATTCAAAAAAAACTTGCTGAGATCTTTCCAGATCATCAACTAGGAGATGTCTATGGTCTACCTTCAGAAGCTCAATTGGCCTTTGTAGGTCAGCTGGGTGGACTTGCTGAAGGCAATTTTTCTCATGGTAATTCCTTTAATGATTTGGGTGATTATGCTTGGTACTTTAAAAATTCAGATAAAACGACTCACCCAGTAGGGCTTAAAAAACCAATCACCTATTTTGGAAAACCCATCTACGATCTTCATGGACATGTTTTTGAATGGACCAAAGACTGGTGGCACAAACTTAAAGAGGGTGTGGACCCTATTGGAGATGGCTCAGGTACAACGGCTCGCAACAGTTACCGTTCAGTACCTGGTTCAAGTTTTAAAAGATCCAGAGAGTTTTTAGTGAACGGCAGCAGAGCTGGTGAGTACGACCATGTTCGCAGTGATGCCATTGGTTTTAGATTAGTGCGTGAAAAAAAGATTTAAATTTTACTATTGAATAAATTGAGATGACTCCACATTTGAGAAGGGCTTGTATGATTCAACAAATAAACAAAATCATTCTGACTCTAATGACACTTTTTGGTGCCTTTAGCTGTGATGTTGTTTTTGCGGTTAACAACTGCAACGCTGTCTTTTTAAAAAAATCAAATTCAATCTCTTCGCAGAATCTAGAAAATGGAAACGTTGAAATTGGGAACTTAGACTCTTTTGGCAAAGCCATGACTCAAGGACTTCTTTTAAAATCAGATCAAGCCGATTTATTTGAAATCTATCGAAAAGTTTTTTTTGGCGATCCTAAAATCACCATTCCACAAAATTTAAACTCAGTTTTACAAATTATCCAAAGCCACCCTGAACTTAAAAAACCTCACTTTCAAGAGTACGAAATCACCACCGAAATCAAAGTTTATGAAGTGCCCGAATCTGTCTCAAAATATGTGCATTCACAAATTCAAACGGCAGGTCAAATCAGAAGCAATCTTTATCAAATCGAGGCCAATTTAGGCTATTGGAAGAAACTCCTCAATTTTAAAGATGCTCCCATGAATACAAATTCATTAAATGGAACTTCTAAAAAAGAAGCCCTTAAAAGAGAGAATGATTTATTTAAACAAGAACTCAATCATTTGATCTCAACCCACAATCAGTCGTTATTAGCAGATCTCAGAAACGAAAACGAAGACTATCAAAAAAAGGCAAAAGCTCTTTTTAAAACTCTCCAACACTTTGAATCTCAGTTAGAGCATCAAGGTCGAGAGACTCAAAATATTCGCCAAGCCATGGTCGATTTAGTTCACACTGTTGGTTTTGGCAATCAAGCCACTGTGGCTCTTCTAAAAAGCAAAAATGGTCTGGATAAAATCGAAGGGCTCGTGAAAATTTTAGACGAACGAGATGCCGTGGCGATGGATCTTGGTTATACTGGCCACTTTGAAGAGTTGCAAAATTCTCTCAATGTGGATTACCCAACTGGGTTTTCTAAAAATGAAAACCTTACTGATACGCTTAAAAAACTCGAACAAGATGTCTTAAAAAAATATTCGAGATCAGAATCCTCTGATGTTTTAAGAGTTCGAAGTCTCTCTATTCAAGAAGCCCCCTTCCGTTCTTGTCTCGGAGGATCTGATTGCTCTTCACGAACTTATTTTGATAAGGCCCTTGATCCTAACTACAATTATTTTACTTTAACAGATGCTCGTCATCATTCGAGCGGGCATGTGACTGTGGTTCTTGGAGAAGCTTATGACTTTGAAAATAAAGAAACAGTCAAAATCGCTCTTGTCGACAAAATTCAAAATGTTCCTAATCGGCAGATTCCTATCTTTTTAAAAGCCGTTTCGTTAAGCCTTGAAGAAAAAGGATATTTATTAGGTCTCCCTGAAGATATTGGCGATCATAACGGGCTTTCAAATATGGATACCATCAGACACTTTGTGGCTGAGGATATTTTGCCAAAATTAACTCAAAAATTAAGTCAATTTCATCAGCACCCGAGCCAGTACCCATTTAAAAATGTGTTTTCTCGGGCTGATCATAAGTTAAATCTTAAAGTCTTTGATTTAGAATTTCCAAAATCTGATTTTAAATTGAACAGAGGTCAAAGTTACGAAAGCAAACAAGCACCGGATCATTTAGATAAAAATAAGTTTATTGAAGAATTTTTGAATCTTAAAAACTCCCAAGATCCGAGCGAGCTGATGAGATTTATTTCGAGCACTCAGTTTGTTGTTCAACTCGAAAAATCAGGTCTTTATACAATTCCTGAGTTTAATCACGAGTTGCAAAAAATCATGGATAACCACGACTTCGACCTGAATCTCCGCAAAAACTCTTTTTATGAGAGCTTATTTATTCGCGATGTCCCTAATAAAGTAAGCACTCAACTTGATCATTTTAATGAAGAAGAGCTCAAACAAATGAGTGCAGAGATGCTTCAATGGAAGCAAACAAATGATCATAAAAAGAGAAAATTTATAGAGTCTTTGGATTCTTTTAAACGAGAGGCCCTTGAATTTGGATCTATAGAAGATCTTGAACTTTTAGAGAAATTAAAATTTATTGATATTCATCAACGTGATGAAAGTGGCTTCTCGGTATTATCTCGAATTATTTTTAATAATAATCCCCAAGTGTTAAACTGGATCCTTACAAAGCCAAAAATTAATTTCAAATCGACAAACAACTTCGGCTTAACTGATTTAGAAATTGCCAAAAGACTGGGTCGTACAGACATGCTCAATCTTATTCTTAAAAAACATCCTGAGTTAGAGATCGAGACAACTCCAATCCCTGAAAGAAACACTCTCCATACAACAGAGACCTATCCTGAAGGCACACCTTACTTTGGGTTTGTTGAAATCCCTAAGGGGAGTTTTGAAATGCGGGATGAAAATAGACACCTTTTTAAAGTGACTCTCACCCAGCCTTTTCATTTAATGTCTACAGCGACCACTCAAAAAATGTGGCGTGAAGTCTTGGAACTCAATCCAAAACCTGCAGCTCCAGTTTCAAAATCAAAAAGTAAATATAAAAAACCACTTAAAGAAATAGACACTCCAATAAATATCATTGAGACTCCCCAAGTCAGACTGAGACCATCTTATTCTTCAGGCAATTTTAATCCCGTTGAACAAGTTTCATACTTTGATATTCTTGATTGGCTGAAAGTTTTAAATTCTTTGTCTAAAAATAAAGACAATCAAATTCAAAGAAAGCTTTCAAAACTCTTTCCGGGTCACCAAGAAGGCGATGTTTACAGTCTTCCGACTGAAGCTCAACGCAACTTTGCCGCAAGACTCAGCGGCCTTGCTCGTGGAGCCAATTCTCATGGTGTGAACAACGAAGAATTAAGGGATTATGCATGGTTTTACGCCAACTCCAACCAAGCAGTTCATCCCGTGGGTCTCAAAAAACCTATTCTACTTTATGGTCAACCCCTTTACGACTTACAAGGCAATATCGAAGAATGGGTCGCAGATGATTTTATTCCCCTTGCAGGAGGGGTGGATCCAAAAGGCCATTCCAATGGCAGAACTAAAACTGTTATAGGCGGAAGCTACTATAACAGTTACTCAATTTTAAGCAATGACACTCGCAGTGGTGACAACCCCAGTGGCAGCGAAGAAGTCCGTGGTTTTAGGTTAGTGAGAACACATGAGTAATCTCAAACTCTTGTTATTTATTATACCCTTAAATGTATTTCTTTCTTGTGAGGTCATTGCCTCTCAAGCTTTAGTACATCCTTCTTGTAAAAATATTTTTAATTCCACTCAGACCCCACAAATTCCTTCTGCCAATCCACTTAAAATTACGGATCTGAACTCTTTTGCAAAAGCCATGACTCAAGGGCTTGTTTTAAGAGATAATCAGGATGATCTTTTTGAAATTTACAGAAAAATGTTTTTTGGAGACCCAAAAGTGAGTCTCAATAATCAAACTTTATCGGATGTGAATGAGATTCTCAAAAAACATCCAGAATTGAGAAAACCCCATTTTAGAGATTATGAAATTTCTTATCACTTTCAAATTTACGAAGTTCCTGAAGCCCTCTCTAAATTTGTTCTCTCTCAATTTAAAACTGCGGGACAAATCAGAAGCAATCTCTTTCAGATAGAGGCCAATCTTGGCTACTGGAAAAAACTTTTAGATTTTACAAGTGTGTTTAAAAATTTACCCGTGGAATCCAAAAGATACTCAGAAGATTTATTTAGAAAAGAACTCAATAGCTATATTTCCTATGCCAATGAACAAATACTTGCAGATCAATCTTACGACATAGAAGGATCTGGCAAAAAAACTAAAACTCTGTTTAAAACATTAAATGCCATCGAAGGGCTCATGAAAAAAAATGGCAGAAACACCAAGGTTATCCGACAAGCCATGGTGGATCTCGTTCATAATGTGGGTTATTCAAATCCAGTGACTCAAAATTTACTTAAAAGTAAAAATGGTCTTGAAGTGATCGAAGGCCTCATTAAAATTTTAGATGAACGCGACTCTCTTGCCATGGAATTAGGATACAGTGGTCACTTTTTAGAACTACAAAAAACTCTTGAGGTAGAATTCCCTAGTGGTTTTACTAAAAATGAAGACCTCAACGATTTAATCCGTAATTACGAGCAGCTTGTTTTAGAGAAGTCCTCCTCAACGGAATCATCAGAATCCCTCCGAGTGAGAAGTCTTTCGATTCAAGAAGCTCCCTTTAGGTCTTGCCTAGGTGGTTCTGATTGTTCTTCTAGAACTTATTTTAGCAAAGCCCTAGATCCCAATTTTAATTATTTCACCATGACAGATTCCGAATATCACTCCAGTGGACATGTGACAGTTGTTTTAGGGACGGCTCAAGATCCAAGGAATCATAAAGAAGTCAAAGTGGCTTTTATAGATAAAGTTCAAAATGTTCCAAACCGCCAGCTTCCTATCTTTTTACAAGCTGTGGCCATGAGTTTATCTGAAAAAGGTTATCTTTTAGGAATCCCCGCTATATTAGGAAACCACAATGGGATTTCGAATATGGAAGTCACAAGAACCTTTATTGAAGAAGACATTTTACCTCAACTTAAGAGTTCTCTCTTAAATTTTGAACCTCATCCTCATAATTATGAATTTAAAAATAGTTACAGCCGTGCTTATGATCGTCTTAACCTCAAAATTTATAATCTTAATTTACAAGCTGAAAACTTAAAAATAAATCCTGGTCAGCAATATGATCCACACTTGGCTCAAGAAGACCTTAATAAAAAGCAATTTATCAAATATTTTCTTGATCTCAAACAATCGTCTGATCCCAATAAGGTGTTAAAATTTTGTTTAAGCAGTCAAGTTGTAGAAGGTTTAGCAAAAAGCGGTTTTTACACTTTCAAAGAATATGCTGCCGATCTTCAAGAGCTAGCGCTCCAAAATGAATTACCCTTTCAAATTCGCAAAACAGCTTTTACCGAAATTTTACTTTTACATTCAAAAGTGGATGGAATTAGCTTTCCTAAAGCCCAATTCAATCAAATAGAATTTAAGCAGCTCAGCGAAGAAATTCAACAATGGCAATACTCAAATGATCAAAGAAAAACTAAATTTCAAACAAATTTAAAGGACATAAAAGCTCAAGCTTTTGAAAAAGATGACCAAAATGCCCTTGAACTTTTCTATCAACTCAAGCTGCTGGAATTTAATTATCGAGATAGCAATGGAATGACTTTTTTATCTCAACTGATTTATTTGGACACTCCTCGAATTTTTAAGTGGTTTATAACAAAACCTGAAGCAAATCTTTATGATAAAAATATTTTGGGTTTTACAAACATAGATCTGGCACGAAGACTCAGAAGAAATAAACTCTTAAAAATTATTATAGATCATCTTCCAAGTTCTGAATTTGACTCTCCTGCAGTTTCTGAAAGAGAACTTGAACAAAACCGTTTTTATCCTGAAGGCAAACCCTCTATTGGATTTGTTAAGATTCCTGCATCAAATTTTGTGATTAGAAAATATGAAAATTATAGCTTCTCTGGAAAAGAACTCATTATCGTGACTAAACCCTTTGAATTTATGTCTGTTCATACAACACAACAAGTTTGGAAAGAGATTTTAGAAATATACTCTGATCAATCGCTGAATCCAGGAACTAAAATTGATTTTAAAGTGAAAAGCCTTGTTCCACTTTATGATAAATACATCAATACTGGAATTAAATTGAACCCTTCTTTTAATGTAGGACAGGATCTCCCAGTAACAAATGTCAGTTATGATCAAACGCAACAGTGGATCGAATATCTCAATACTTTATCTAATAGCCTCAACCCCTCTATTCAGGCAAAACTTAAGCAGATATTTCCGGGACATCAAAGTGGTGATCTCTATAGATTACCAACTGAAAATGAATATTTGAGTGTGGACTCCATGCTTGGTCTAGCGAGCGTGGAATACAATCATAGGAGTTATAATTTTGGCACTGATTTTAATCAAGCCGAAGAATACTTTTGGTATGCCGGAAATTCAGCTTTTAGAACTCACCCAGTAGGTCAAAAAAAGCCAAACCTATTTTTTGGTAAACCTATCTATGATATCCACGGAAATGTGTCGACAAGAATCTCTGATAACAAGTTCAGAGAAATGGGTGGAAGTTTTATTGGCGACAACTTTGATTTATTAGTTGGCTTTTCAAGTGGAATTGATCCTGAGGCAAAATTTGGAAATTATGGCTTTAGACTTGTAAGGATCCCCAAAAAATGGAAATAAATATGCAATCTTTTAAGTTGTCAGTCGTTACCATATTTCTCTCTTTAATGAGTTCTGTCTCTCATTCAGCCGAACTCTGTGATGTTATCTTTATAAACAAGCCTCATGTATTATTTAACCAAGAAACACATCTCAAAGAAATTCCTATAAGATTAGACTCACAATCATTTCATGACTTAGAAAGTTTCAGTAAAGCCATGACTCAAGGAATGATTTTACATCCTGAGCAATCTGATTTATTTGAAATATACAGAAAACTCTATTTTGGAAACCCAAACACTCCTCTTAATGACGAAACTCTGAATACTGTCACTCAAGAACTTAAAAAACATCCTGAGCTGCGCAAGCCACATTTTAAAGAGTACGAGATCCACCATCTCCAAAGAATTTATGATGTCCCTGAATCACTTTCTAAATTTGTAAATTCACAAATTAAAACGGCTGGTCAAATTCGCAGTAATCTTTTTCAAATCAAAGCTAATTTAGGTTATTGGAAAAAACTTTTAAATCATCATGACACTCAAATTCCTGATAATATTTCAAAAGCACATCAAAAAAATCTTATTGATAGAGCACAAAAGCAATTTGAGGATTCCATCAATCAATTGATTTCAGGTCTTAGCCGTGGACAAATCAAAGATCTTCAAAATAATGATGTCATTTACCATACTAAAGTTATTCTCTTATTTAAGGCACTTAATAAAATGCAAGAGTATATGGGACCAAGAGGTTTCAATAATCAGCCCATACGTCAAGCTATGGTTGATTTAGTGCACACAGTGGGATTTTCTAACGATGCCACTGTTCAATTATTAAAAAGTAAAAATGCTCTAGAAAAAATTGAAGGTCTTAAAAGAATTCTGGATGAAAGAGACACCCTTGCCATGCAATTGGGCTTTAAAAACCATTTTAATGAGCTACAGGCCAATCTAAACATTGATTACCCACGAGGATATTCTAAAAATGAAGATCCCCATCAAATCATTGAACAGCTAGAAAAAGAAGTCCTCAAGGGATCTTTTAAATCTGAGGAAACTGAACATTTAAGAGTGAGAAGTTTATCCATTCAAGAAGCCCCCTTTAGATCCTGCGTAGGCGGATCAGATTGTTCAACAAGAACTTATTTTTCAAAAGCCCTGGATCCAAATTTTAATTATTTCACTATTACGGATTCAGCCAATAGATCAGATGGGCAGATGACGATTGTACTTGGAACGGCTAAAAATCATGAAACTCACAAAGAAGAGCCCATTGCTTTTATAGATAAAATTCAAAATATTCCTAATCAAATTTTGCCTGATTTTCTCCAAGCCGTGGCCATGAGTCTAGGTGAGCATGGATATAAATTAGGTCTTCCTGAATCTATTGGAGATCACAATGGGATTTCAAATATGGATGTCACTCGCCATTTTGTTTTACAAGAAATCCTTCCTCAATTGCAGGATAAGTTATGGAGTTTTACACCCCATGTGAATTCATATAAATTTGAAAATGCTTATTCACGTGCTTATGATTCCCTTGATATTAAAATTATTGATCCGCAAAATTTTAATAAAAACCTACAAATTTCTGCTGGCAAAAGCTATCAACCCAATTATGCCCCTGTGAATTTAGAAAAATCAAATCTAGTCAAAAGCTTTTTAAAACTTAAAACTTCTGCAGAACCCTTAGATCTCATTAAATACATTAACAGTTCAGCTGTGGCCCGAGAGTTAGAAAAAATTAATCTTTTTAGTTTAAATGAATTCAAACAAGATTTAAATCACTTTATCGAAAGTAAAAGCCTCGCATTTAATATTCGCAAACAAGCTTCCGTGAATTTATTTACACTGGAACAAAATATAAATATTTGGTTTCAAAAACTGCATCTCTTTAATGACGTCGAGAGAAGCCAAATTCTTTCTGAAATGGATCAGTGGGCGCATTCTCCTCAACAGTCTTTAAAAAATAATTTTTATCTCTATTTAATGGACACTCAAAGTGAACTCTTTCCGAAGGGACCCAGAGAAAATCTCCTTGGTTTTTATAAAAAAATTCAAGCTTTAGAAGAATTAAAAAATCCTCAGCTAGTTGAATATTTGTTTCATTACATCGAATTAGGACCGCAAATGAAGGCTCTCACTAAATTTCACTTTTTTGAAGAGCATGAATTTGAAAACTCCTTACAGTATATTATAAATTCACCCACTTCAGATTTTTTAATCAGAAAAAAAGCTTTTATAGAGTCCCTCTTTCAAATGGTTGAAAACAACTCCTTTAATTTTAAGTTACCCAAATTTAATCCAAGTGAATTTGTTGAAATTGCCTCAGACCTCGATGAAATGAGGAAATCTCATCACCCTCGAGATCTTAAATTTTTTGATAAAATAACAGACCAATGGAATGAGGCCGCCATAAAAGGCAATCTCAAACTCTTAAAGGATTTTAGATACCTTGAGCTTTATAAGCCTGTTTTAAAAAACTCCAGTGGCTATTCAACTCTCGTGGTTGCGGCTCTTCACGATCAAGAAGAAGTCATTGATTGGCTGATCAATGATTTAAAAATTAATCTAAAATCTCGTGATCATCATGGTTTTACGGATCTTGAATATATCAAACTCCTCGGAAAAGCCCATTGGGCAGAGCACATCGAAAGAACTCAAACTCAAACATCTTCAAGACGTTTCAATGTTAAAGAAAGACGTGACGATGGATCTCCTTTTATTAACTTTGTTAAAGTTCCCGAAGGTTCATTTAAAATGTCTAAATCAAGGGTTCATGTAACACTCTCGAGACCCTTTGAATTGATGTCGGTGCCTACCACTCGAGAAATGTGGGATCAAGTGGCTTACATGGCCGCAGAAAAACTCCCTTTTGGTAAAAAAATCTCCACCGAACACACAAGATTTGTTCTTGAAGATTCTCCAGTCGTCAACCGAAGTTTTGAGGACATTGATTATTGGATTCGCTCCCTCAATGAAGTCTCCGCTGTTGATGATCCCGCGACTCAACAAAAACTCAAGCAACTCTTTCCTAACCATCACAGAGGAGCCCGTTATCGACTTCCCACAGATGCAGAATGGGAATACGTAGCCACGCTCAGGGGTATTACCAATGCTGAGTTTTCTTTTCTGGATAAGAATATTGATGATTACGCTTGCATTTCTGGGAATTGCACCTCCACACAACCCGTGGGACTCAGAAAACCTATCTTTATTTTAGGAAAACCTATTTATGATATGTTTGGCAATGTTTGGGAGTTCACATCAGATGGCTGGACTTCTGATGAACTTTTAAAGGGTGGACGCGATCCACATACAAGTATTAACAGAAGCTCCCTCCTTCAAGTTGTGATGCGAGGTGGAAGCTTTAGATCACTTCCTCAAGAATCTAAAAATTCTTTTAGAAAAGGCGATCGAGTTTTTATTTATGTGATGGATTTTGGTTTTAGATTGGTTCGTGAACTTTAAATAATGAACCCCTAAAAATACATCCCTATAAAAACATTCACTGTCTAGAGAGTTTTCAGCTATCTAACTCTTTAACACTTCGACCGTTACCCACTCATAAAGGGACTTTAAGATTTTATGCCCTCTTTTTAAAGTGCTTTTCAGAGGTTACTCATCCAACTTGAATTGGTTTCACAATTGCAGTCTTTAAAGTTAAGGATTCCAGCCCTTTTGCAATTGTTGAGTGATTGGAATCTTAATTTTAATATGCATGGGAGTTCAAATGTTTAAATTTTTAATGATCTCAATATTTTCGCTCTTAATGACTTCAATCACTTATGCCGGATACCCAACCTCAGATACTTATATGTGCACCAGCAACAATCACTTAAGCATTCCCGTACTCATGAAAATCTTCTCTAATAACGAAGTCATTTTTGTTGATTATTATAAAGACACTTACGCCAAAATGGAAGAAGCCACTGCCTTTAATGTAGAATCCGAAGAAGCCAGCGAATTAGAGAGAGATTATGGTCTACGTATTGACACCTTCTCTCAAATGAAAATATCAAAAATTACTGATAGCGCCCATAGCGTGGTGTTTACCCTTATGACTTCTGAGGAAAATGGAACTCGCGGAACTTTAAGATTTATTAAAAGCACCAATAACGACCTCATCTATAAATGCATGTAATTAAATGCATGTCATTGAAAGAATCAAAATGAAAAACATATTCACTTTTTTAATCCTCAGCTTTTTAACGTCCCCTCTAGCTCACACGGCTCCCATGTATTGCAATGAGGGTTACACATTTATGGATAGCGGTGAGTGTATCCGTGGAGAGTATTTAGTCTGTATAAGTACAGATCCAAAAAGTGCAAAAATAGAACTCGAACTTTTACCAGATCAAACCATGACTCTTTTATTGGGCGGAAGAATGTATGTGACTCAATTAGAGTACCCTACTCTCCTTGATCTTGATTCTAGAAATGCCGATGAAATTTTTAAAGAGTTCCATTTTGATAAAGACACTTTATCTGAGTTCAAATCCTTTAAATCGATTTCAAAACTCAATAATCAACATCTTTTTACTTATTTTAAACTCCGGGAGACTTCATTTCATGAAGCCTTTAGATTGATTAAAAATGAAAACAATCACACCCTCTACAATTGTAAAAAGTTGACTCGTTAAAAGAATCATTAAACGTGAGTTCAAATTTTATTTTACATGAATGTACTTTACATTATTTGAGTCACAAAACCCATTCACTGAATTTAAATTCACATAGTTCACTCGGCAGCTGATATCCTTAACGGGCTTAAGGATTAAGGGCTGAGTGTTTTTGAGATCTAAGGGCTTTGCCACCTTCATTTCAGAACAAATTAAATCCGCAGAAAGCACATCCGCAATTTGGATATTGGCTTGAACCTCGTACCCTTCCACCACCATTTCTAAGGCTTTGGATGTCTCTTTTACAGAGGAGATCACCACCGCACATGTCGGAATGGGAGTGTTGATGCATGCTTTTTTAACTTTATCAAAATACTGGTTCACTGCGCAGTTACTTGGGTCCTGCTCTTTCACAATTTGTTTATTGGGTTCTTCAACTTTTGCTTCCAGTTTGATTTCAGAAAGAACCGGAGGAGTTAAGATGGTGAGAGAGGACGACTCGAGTTTTGATTCCTGCTTCACTTCTGCCTTAGGAGTGGTTAACGATTCAGGATTGGCTTCTGGTTTTATCTCAACAAGAGGGGTGATTGGAAGACTCAAAATAATTTCTGAAGTCGTCACTGCATGTCTCTCTTCATTAAAGTCCGTTCGGATTTCAAATTCGTCAATAGAACTTGGCATTCTTTGATTTTGTAATTTTGAGGAGTAATTAGGAATCGATTTTGGTTTAAAAACAACTCTTAAAAATTCTCTGTAAAAATCCCTTTTAAATTCACTTCTCACTTCATGACTTGATGCTATTAAACTTTTATCAACAACTTGTTGTTTTTGATCTTCTTTAGGTTTTGCTTGAGAGAGAATCGGAGAGTTTCCAAAAAAACACCCACCTAATTTAGGATCACATTCTTTGATTTTAACTATGTTGGATTTACAACTTCCAATATATTTTTTGGTTTTATAAAAAAGAGAACAAGAATAATTATCTTGGGTAATTTTGATTTTTAAATACTGAGCCGATGAAAAATCTAAGTTTTGAATCTCTTGGCCATTGCAATTGTATTTTGCCGACTGGACCTCCGGAGAAACTTTAAATTGAATATAAGCATTTGAATTTAGCTCTGCAGAATCGAGAGCTTCATTAAGTTCCGCCGATTTTGAAATTTGCACAGCACAGTAGTTACATCCCGGCAACGTGGGATCTTTATCACATGCTTGATTATGCAGAGAAATCTCTTTTGGGATCACACAGTTTCCTGATTTTTCGCATTGCTGTTGAATCGCAAGATCGCAATCAAATTTACTTTTAAGGTTGCACTGTGCCCACTGGCATTTAAGATCCTTTAGATCAGGACTCAAAGAAAAATTACAAATGCGCCCGTCGGTTGTGTTTTTACATCTGGCCGTTTGATCTTGAAAGGATACACATTTTGAATCTGACTCTAAGCTCGTCACCGGAGGTTTATCAAAGTTATGGTTTGGGCAACTCAATGGTTCATAGGGAATGACTCTTTTTTCAAGCAGAGACTGCTTCAATAAAAACTGACAGGAGTCTTCACTCCAATTCACATGAGTTCTCAAATCACAAGGGCGACATCTAATGGCCGCTGTTTGAGAATTACGATCACAAAGAGCATCTGAATAACAAATATTCTCCATGCATTTATGAAACTGATTCTGCACTAGTTTTTCAAAACACGTGTCAGTCCCATCAGAGCAAATCACTTTATGACCCACAAAAAATTGATCATTGCAAAAATCTAATTTTGCAGAAGTTATAAGCGGAATTAAAAAAATCCAAATTGTGATGAATTTTTGTAAAATAAGAAAGTTTTTTTGAAGATTAAACTGAATCTTAAAAGGCACTTAAAACTCCTCGTCACAAACTCAGATATGTATCCTCTCTTAAGGATACTTTATTGAACAAATCAGTCTAGTGCTATTTAAGAAATAGTCCAAAGCAATCCAATAATTGAAATGTTTTTGGAATTCTCTTTTTAAGATTGGGGAATGATTAAAAAACTGAACAAGAATGAGTCAGTTCATTTTGAGAAATTGATTCATATTTGGAATTGAAAATTTTAATATTTTTCAATTCCAAAAAATTATAAATTACTTTTGTTAAGCATTTTTAGGAAAGTGCAAAGGCTTTTCGCCTTCCCAACGATTGAGCACAACCGTTGCTACACAATTTCCTAACAAGTTCACAGTCGTTCTCGCCATATCCATAAATTCATCGACACCCATAATAAGCACGATGCCTTCTAATGGGAGACCGTAAGCCGTGAGCGTTGCTGATAACACCACAATAGAAGCTCTCGGCACTGCTGCAACCCCCTTAGTCGTTAACATCAGCATCAACATCATAGAAAGCTGAGTTCCAAGGCTTAATTCAATATGTGCGGCTTGAGCCACAAACACGGAGGCAATCGCCAAATAAAGTGTGGAACCATCTAAATTAAAACTATAGCCCATCGGTAAAACAAAACTGGCAATACGATTAGGAACTCCTATTTTTTCTAAACTTTGCAATGCGCCCGGGTATGCTGACTCACTCGAAGTGGTCGCAAAAGCGAGAGCTAAACTAGGTCTTAATTCCTGTAAAAAAGCTTTAATATTGACTCTCGCCCACCATAAACCAGGCAAAAGAACAATCACCACAAAAACAAGCAATGCAAAATAAAGAGTTCCCACTAATTTTGCCATCGGCAACAGAACTTCTAAACCGTGTTCCGCAATGGATCCTGCCATCGCAGCCCCAACACCAATTGGAGCTAATGCCATTACAAGTTCTGTAAATTTAAACATGACTTGCGAAAGACCCTCACAAAAATGAAGCACAGACTTGCCTTTATCACCCGCCATTAAAACAGCCACACCAAAGATCACAGAAAAAATCACGATCTGAAGGACATCCCCTTTAGAAACTGCTTCCACAAAATTATGCGGAATTAAATGCTCAATAAAACCAGCTAGAGTCATTTTATTTTGTGCCGCCTGCGCAACAGAGGGATCTATTTGTTGACCCACAGTTAATCCATCCCCAGGACGCAACCAATTTACAAATAAAAGTCCAATCGCTAAAGCGACTGTAGTCGCAAGTTCAAACCACACAAAAGCTCTAAATCCTAATCGTCCCAAATTTTTCATTCCGCCAGAAGAATTAATTCCCACAACGATGGAAGAAAAAATAAGCGGACCAATAATACACTTCACTCCATTTAAAAACACAGTTCTAAAAGGTTTAATGGCTAAAGCAATATTCGGGAACCAAACCCCTAAAATTAGCCCTAAAAAAAGCGCTATAAAAATCCAAGCTGTTAATCCTAATTTTTTCTTTTTCTGAGTCATAATACCAACTTTTTGAAATTATTTTTTAAAGAGGAGAGAGATTAAACATATTTGCAAACAAAAAACATCCTGAAAATATTATTCAGAGCGTGAAAACTCGTGATTAATATTTTTTGGAGCAAATTCTCTTAAATCCTCTCGGAGTCTTTGAATTAAATGATCATTCAGCATCTGAAAGTCTTGATTACTTAAGCTTTCATATTCATCAAGAGTCCATTGAAGTTCTTTTAAAATCGAATCGAGGGTTTTACTGATAAAAAGACTTCTTTGACGGTATCTAACTTCTGGGCGCCTCAGGTAACTCTCCCATAAAAACTGTCGCACTTGCGCAAAAACCCCATGAGGAGAATAAAAATCAGCATTCTCATATCGAGTGATATGAGTTAAAAATTCACGTCTTTTATTTTCGATTTTTTTATATTGCGTGGCTAATTTTAATTCTTTAGGCGTTCCTATGAAATGATCTTTTCCGTTTAAAGAAAGCGCCTTACTGATTGTTTGAGGATCATCTTTAATCATAATAGCCACGACATCAGCAAATAACTCATCATAAGGACTTTTTCTCCGATAGTATTTTTCCATTGTCTCGATTGCTGATTTATAGATTTTAAACATTTCTTTGATAAGTATTTCTAGCTCCTTAAAGTGAGCATCAACTTCTTTTTCTCTTTCATTAAGATAATTTAATGATTTTTCATCAAGATCCTGACTTTTTTGAAATAACAACTTTACTTTTTCTTTATGAAGCACATTAAATTGATCGATTAAGATATCTTTTTGATCATTGATAAATTTAAAATCGCTCACCATTGAGATCATTTCTTTAGACTTTTCATAAAATAAAATATGCGCATACTCATGAGTTAAAATAGCAAAACTGTATGAGGGATCTTTAAAATAAATTTTTTCTTCGTTCCCAATCGCAAATCTTTCTCCAATATGAATCAGATAGTTTTCTGGCTTGGCCTCGGGTTCAAAATTATAGGGAGCTATATTGAGCGTGATTTTTTTGGGAATTTTAACATTTTGAGATAATTGACTATTAATTTTTTGGATCCACTCAGAAAAAAGATAAGGGGATTTAGGATTGATAAATCTAAATTCTGGGGAAGCTTCTACATTGACTAAGATTTGGGTCGATTTTACAAATAACGATTGGCAACTCAATTGAGCTTGCCCCCTAAAACTCATTAAAAACAAAATCAAAAAAACCAAACGGTGCATTTTTTTGAAACTGAATTCGACCATTTTTAACAACCCTCTAATTTTTAAACAATCCCCAATAAACGGACTTAAGCACCTGAATTCAATAAGGATGCCAGCTTGAGATGCGGCTGAATCCAGCTGAGCATATTGAGGCGTCAAAAACTTAAACAAAAGGCGCAGCGATTGTAAGATAGTTTGTTATTGGCAGGCCTATTGTCTGAGCTCTGTTTTAGGAACCATCTCCACCGGCTGAGAAAAAAACCTCGCCAATTGTGCTTCCACTGCATCAAGAGTTTTTTCTCTCGTCACAATAGAAATCAGCTCTTGGCCAAACAAGAGCCAAACACTGGTGGTCTTAATATAAAAGCGCAATTTTCTGAGAGCTAAGTCTTCATGAAAATAATTTTTCATTTCTTGAATCAATTGAAGAAGGCATCGACCGTATTCTTGCCCTTCTTCTTCTTTAGTAGAAGGAGCTTTACCAGTTCTCCCTGCAGGAGGGGCCCATCCGAGTTTTTCTCCCACTTGCCAAAACATCCAGGGTCTTGCTGCCAGTGCGCGGCCAGACATCACACGATCACAACCTGTCTCTTGGAGCATTCTTAAAACATCCTCTGCCGTTTGAATATCGCCATTGCCAATCACTGGAATTTGAATTTGTTTTTTCAGATCTTTAATCTGATTCCAATCTGCAAAACCGCGTCTTTTTTGCTCAGCTGTGCGCGGGTGCAAACAAATCCACTGTGCCCCAGCGTTTTCTATTTTTTTTACAAATTGAACGAGATAATTAAAATCATTTTGCACACCAGCTCTCAGCTTTACACTCACTGGAAGATTGGAACTTTGCACCGCCATGCGCACTACATCGGCGGCATAGTCGGAATCTCCCATTAAAGAGACCCCATAATTATGTTTAAGAGCTTTTTGCACTGGGCAACCCATATTGATATCAATCCCGACTGCGCCCCAGTCTTTAAGTTTAACGATACTTTTTTGAATTGCAGCTTCTTCATTGCCTAAAATCTGTGGAACAAGTCCATCTTCGATGGGAGCTCGCATCGTTTCAGGGGTTTTCGAAAAATCCTCATGAGGCAACCTGCGACTATTGAGCATTTCTGTGGGCCAAAGGGTTTGCGCCCCCTCTGGGAGATAAGTTCTTGCAACAGCTCTGAGTGCCACATGTGTCAAACCCACCATTGGCGCCATACACAATGGAAAATTTGAAATTTGTTCTAACGCAGGAACCTGTGAATTTAATAAGGGAGCCTCAGAATTATGCATGGGATCTTCATGCTTGTTTATTGGACATGAGTCAAAAAAATATTGTCAGCCGAGCGAAAAAACTCTTAAGATGCACGCCATGAAATCAAAAAATATGCATTCCTCCCAGATTCATTCAGATCCTTCATTTTCAAATCCTGTTTCAAGTCAATTGAGAAGCCTCACTCAGGCCCTTAATTTTGGCATTCTCGGTGGAGGCCAGCTCTCTCAAATGCTCTGTTTAAAAGCTCATGAGCTTGGCCTCAAAACATGGGTCCTATCTGAATCTTCAGAGGATCCTGCTGCAAATGTATGCAATCACCATGTTGTTGGCAATCCCCACAATCCAGAAGCCCTCCAATCTTTTTTTGAAAAAGTGGATTTGATCACTTTAGAAAGCGAATTTTACGACGGAAAAATGCTCGAGCAATTTGCTCAAAAATTTAAAAAAAATATTTTCCCACCTCCTGCTGCAATGTCGCTCTTGCAAGATCGTAAAACTCAAAAAGATCTCTTTATTAAATTACAAATTCCCACAGCAGAGATGATTGCATTTTCGCAAAGTGATTTATCTCAAGGTCCTTCACTTTTTTTAGAAACTATTTTGCAAACATGGCCTCAAGGAATGGTGCTTAAAAAACGTGTGGGTGGTTATGATGGCTATGGAACTTTTTTTATTCGTCAGCAAACCGACATTGCGAACTTTTTAAATAAAGCGACTGAAAACACTCCCCTTAAAAACACTCAAGACAAACTCGCTCTCAGTGTGTTTTTAGAGCAGAATTTTATCATTGAAAAACTCATTCCCTTTCAAAAAGAACTCGCGGTGATGATAGGTCGCGATCAATACGGTCACTTTATACATTATCCCCTTGTAGAAACTCGGCAAGAGCGCGGGCGCTGTGATTGGGTTCTTGGACCGACTCATCACTCACGCTTTGAATCTATGCTTGAATCCCTCAAATTATTTTTAAATGAACTTCATTATGTAGGCGTGATGGGTGTGGAGTTTTTTGATACAGGCTTAGAATTGCTTGTGAACGAAATCGCTCCTCGAGTGCACAACTCCGGCCACTACACTCAGGATAGTTTTTTAATCGACCAATTTAAAATGCATCTTCAATGTGTGATCGGCGATCAGGTTCCTCAACCGCAATTAGTGGTTAAACATTTTGCGATGGTCAATTTAATAGGCCAGTCCAGTGAACCAGTGACACTTGAAGGCAATTTAGAAGGATCCTTGCATTGGTACTGCAAACAACAAAATCGCAAAGACCGAAAAATGGGGCATATCAATTTTACAAGCGATCATTCCCCAGACCTGCTTTTAGAAAAAGCACTGAATGAAAGAAAAAAAGTTCGACTCTAATTGATTTTAATTTAGAATCTTGTATTTAAAGCTTTCCGAGAAAGGACCTTCATGAAAAAACTCAAAGTTCAATCTAAAGCAGTGATTCCCAAGCCAGTAGTGGCCGTAATTATGGGAAGTAAAACAGATTTAAAAGTCATGAAGGAAGCCACACAAGTTCTCGAGGATTTTGAAATTCCCTATCACTTAGAAATTGTTTCGGCTCACAGAACTCCCGAAAAAATGCAAGAGTTTGCACACCAAGCTGCTGAAAGAGGATTTAAAGTGATCATAGCAGGGGCTGGAGGCGCCGCTCACCTTCCAGGCATGGTAGCAGCCCTTACCATTCTTCCGGTGATTGGCGTGCCTGTTACAGTGGGAAGTCTTAAAGGTCTGGATGCTCTCTTGAGTATTGCCCAAATGCCAAAAGGTGTTCCTGTGGCAACAGTGGCCATAGATAATGCTTATAATGCTGGACTTTTGGCTGTAAAAATTCTTTTTGCGTCATTAGATGGAAGCGCGCAAAAAAAACTCTCACAAAAACTGATTCAATTCAGAGCCCTTCAAGCTAAAAAAGTAGCGCTCATGAATCGTGAGATCCATTCTTAATTTATTTTAAATTAAAATCCATATAGATCGGGAAATGATCTGAACCTTTTCGCTCATTTCCACGGTACCAAGGCAATGAAGACTCAATATTCTTAAAAAAGAGATGATCCAGTTGCTGTTCCACTCCAAATTTGGAAATTGTATAGGAGCTAGGTTCTCCAGACTCGGACGTTTGATAACCCTGCTCTCTAAAAAATCTCTGTGTGAGTGCCACTTCATCGGCTCCAGATAATCCGCGACTCCAATTTAAAAAAGAATCCGCTGTATTAAAATCTCCCAAAATAATCGTAGGCCCAGCAAAATTGAGTGCATGAACTCCCTTTAAAAGACTTTCTAGATTTAAAGTTCTTTCTCTAAATCCCACTTCAAAAAAATCCACATTATGATCTGTATCGACAATTAATATTTTCTGATCATTGATTTTAATAATGGCATAAAGGGCCGCACGATTTTTAATCGTGGAACTTTGAAGAGCAATGACTCCTGCTAATTCAATGGGATATTTACTTAAAATAACATGTCCCTCAAAAGTTTTTCCTTCTACAAAAGCCACGGGCTCCGCCACTTGATAGGTATAAATTTTAGGAATGATTTTATGAAAAGAATGAAGAGGTTGTTTATTTTCAAACATCACCTCTTGCAGACCCCATATATCCACATCGGAGTATTTTTCAAAATCTGATTTTAAATTCTCTGTGTCTTCAAGATTATGAAGATTGTAAGTGCCAACTCTTAAAAAGCTAGAGCCCGCATGGGCCCTTGAAAAAATGAAGGAAATAAAAGAGTAAATGAGGATTAACGCAAAAGTATAAACTCTCATAAATTAAAAGAATTAAAGTCTATCGTAGCATCTCATATCAATATGAGTCTCAAAGTTGCTAATTTTTTCAAATTCCAAACGTTTAACCATGGCACGATTGAGTTGTAACATCATTTGGCCGTCAAAACTCATTCTTAAATAAGATTCAAGATCGCCCAATACAAAGAGGGTATTCGTTTGATTTAATGACCATTCAATGGGGTTGATAAATCCGCGAAGCTCTATGGTATGACTATCAGACATTAAGATTCTTGTTGGAGATTTGTCTGCTCTGACCCAAACTTTGTAATAATCAAGCGATGGATTGAGAACTCTTTGTTTAAGCTCTAATTTTTCAATCCCTGCTATTTCAGCTTCAAAGAGATTGCCATTAGAATAACCAAAGCAATTAAAGGTAATGGCCTGAGCCATTGAATGAATATTGGTAATTAATAGTAATATAAAGATGATTTTTTTCATTGCCCAATCCTTCACCAAATAAACTGGCCCTAAAAAAGAGAGGGCCCTTTGGTGAGGATTGCAATAATGAGACCTATGATCAGAGCCTTAAGGAGCTATTAAATGAGGTCTCAGTGGGTTTTGAAAATTAGAACTGTTTGAAAATTAGACAGGAGGGCAGAATTAGAAACTTTTATGGATTGGGTATGAATAAGCAGATGGTGGTAAATGTTGATAGCGATTGAGCTCATTTCTCCATTCTATTTCGAGGTACTCTTCTACTGTAGCTTGGGGTTTAAAATTGTTAACTAAACTTTTCCAGTAAAAACTTAAGCTGAGAATTTTATCTCTGCGGCGATTTTTTGGAACTAAGTTTTTATTTAATGACTTTTTCATGGGGACTCCTTGTTATTAATTCACAAGCCAGAATTGCAACCCAGGGACCAAAGATAAGAAGGCCTCTTTCCTTATTTAATTCGTGTAGAGCGTTTTGAGTTCTAAAATTAGGACTCAAATTCTTAGTTCTAAGAAAATTTCATGGATTTTTAAAAAGAAAATTTAAAAAGTAACGTAAATGGGCACCTTCTTTGAGGCACCAAAACACATAAAAAAACCCTATTAAGAATCTTAATAGGGTTTCATTTTAAGAGATTTCAAAAATTTTTAAAAACTAAAATGGGGAACGAGTGATCGATAAACTTTTAAAACGCTCACAAGCTGATTTTAAAGGCATGTCGTTGATATTCTGACAAGCCCCATTCACTTTAATACCCCAGGCCCTTCTTGAACCAGATAAAGTGTCACAATCAGTGGTTTCATCAATCATCGCAATAAGATCTTTGCGGCAATAGTCATCTTCATAGATTTCTAAGGATTTTGCTTCATGAATAGCAGGATAATTTTGGCAAAAAGCTGTTCCACGTACATCTGTAATATTGAGACATTTACCATCTACACTCACGGCCCAAATAACATCTTTTTCAAAATTAGAACAATTCATATCACGTCCCACAGAACCTAATAAATCTTTATTACAATTATCAGAGTTATAAAGTTTTATGAGTTTTCCTTGAGCTGGGTGAAATCTCGAATCATTTCTTTCTGATGGACGAAAGTTATCACGACGATCAATTGGTTTTCTACGAGTTCGGCTTTGAGTGCCTTCTGTATTTTCAATTCCAGAAACTACTTCTTTTAAAAGAACCTGTGCTGCTAATAAACGATCTTGAGCCACGATGAGACTAGCAACAGCATTACGATCTGTTGTTTGTTTCGAAACGATAGAGATCTGCTCTTGAGCGGCTCTAATTTCGTCTAAACTTAAAATAATTGGACTTGTTTTTTTAGGACCCGCAAAAGCGAGGGAACTAAACATTGTGGTTAACAATAGCAATCGAGCTATTTTTTGACCTTTTACTGTTTTCATAAATTCTCCTTATTTTTCTTTTTTTTAAACTTCATTTATTTTTTAATAACTTTTTACTTTTACAAAATGGCTTTTCTTATTCATCACGAGAGATAAAAACTGTGAATCTCTCAAGTCTTGATGAGTTAATTATAGCCCCCCTGAGACTCCGCAACGAGTTTTAAGAGGATGTTTTCTTCTACACTGCTTAAGTGACTTAAAGAATGACCTGTCCAATGACTGTAATTTTTTAAAATCATTGCCAGCATCCATTGTCTTTCTTTAAAATCCAGATTTTCTCTCTGAAAAAGTTCAATCACATAGCCAATCTCATTGAGCGTAGGAGATTGCTTGCTTCCTACTTTAATCCCTTCCTGAGATTTTATATCTTGAGCCAGATAAGAAGCCCATTGAATCACTTCTTGGTCTTCCATAACAGGGAGCTTTAAAGCTAAAACAGAATTGATGAGTTCCATATCAAAAGGACCTTTTGCTCGATCATAAGCAAAGGCGTTCTCTTCAATTTGAGGAGTTTGAGACTCATCAATAAATGATTGCATCTCTGAATCATCGATTTCAGTAATCATTGTATGAGCTTTAGATGCTTGGATCATTTTAACAGCTTGTTGAAGATCTTGATTCGCTGATTTCCCTAACGTAACGAGATTAAAAAATGTTTTCACTCCGTCTGGGAGATCTTTTAAATCTTGTTGGATTTTATCAAGATCAATCTCAGCTTCTCCATCAGTAATTAAAACCATATTGGCATTTTTAAGGTTTAATTTAGAAGCTTTTTGCGAATTAACATATTCTTTTGAGGCATACTTATGAATCACCTCAAAATGTTTATCAAAACATGGTTGAAACTTGGTGCCTTCTTTAGAAGAAGTTGGCGTTGTTAAAAAATCAGAAATCACAAGTTGTGCTTGTTCAGCACTCTCGACCACTATGCCCTCTTTCACCTTATCGCCAAATGGAAATAAAATCACAGTATGGAGAGGCTTTCCAAAAAGATCTTTTTCACTCAATGCATTGTCCACAAGTGCGGCAATGGCAGAGGCCTGAATTCTGGCTTTATTTCCTTCCATAGATCCACTGATATCAAAAAACACATTAGTGTGTTTGCGATTCATCGGTGCCGTACGCCCCGGCATAGATATCATCTGCCGATGACCCATCATGTACTGTTCATCTTTAAGAAGCTTTGACAGCATTGTCATAGAGAGGTCTTCATTGTACTCTGGATCTAAAATCCAGCTTTGAAAATTTGCAATATCTTGAATCCTCGCAGCAACAATGCCCTCGCTCTTTTTCTCTCTTTGAAAACTTCTTAATAGAGTTTGCAATCTTCTCTCTTGAAAAACCTTTTCTGCATTTAAGAAAAAATTAAAGCGTTTATTTATTAAACTAGCCTGATAAGCGCCTTGCCACCTTCCGGCAACGAGATCTTTAAACAGAGATTTTTGATCCATAGACCCTAACTTTTCGGCATCTGGATAAGCTTCAAGGACTGATTTTTTAATAATCTGACCTGGAAGATTATTTAGAAAACTCTTAATCAAACTTTGCTGTGCTGATTCGGGATGTTTAAAGCGCGCCATCTCTTTGAGAGTTTTATCGAGGGACTTTAAAAACTGAACTTCTTCAGAGTTGAGTTTTTGATACTTACCCAAAACTTTGTAATAATGCTGAATCAATTGCAACTTTTGATAACTGTTTGCGGGGTCTCTGTAGATATTATTTTTGCTTTCAATGAGTAAATCTTTAATGGGTTTATCATTTTCACGAAAATAAGGATCTAAAGCCACATGAAGCTCAAGTTTAGCTTTATCAAAATATTTTTTAAACGGAAAAAACTCAGCACCTTTAACAAAAGTTGATTTAATCACATTCACTGGCCCCTTATTTTTAAACTCCGTGAGGTGATTATAAAGAGATCGCTGTGCAAAAAGACCTAATGGTGAATCAAAATGAGAGGGCAGTTTATAAAAATCAGAATTTGTATCTGATTTTTTTGCTTCTTTTATTTGAGGGATCTCAGCTTTTGAATTTCCATTGGATTTATTTTTATCTTGAGCATCCTTTGGTTGAAGACTATCCATAGGATCTGCGGAATCCTGTGATGACTCATCCTCAATTGGTTTCTTATCCTTATTAACATCCTGTGGTTTAGGAACAAACCTTGGGTCGTTGGCAGGGTCTAATTTTTTAGTCTCTCCACCACTTGGAGCGGGATCTGGCTGATTGTTTTTTGGAGTAAAATCAAAAGGCACCCACTTGCCTTGAACAAAGACTTCAACCCATGCGTGCTTTGGATCATTAAGATCCACATAATTAATCGGATGCCCATGAGGATCTTTTTTAGATCCAGAAACCACTCTGCCCGCTCGAATGCGCGCAGGAATTTTAAAATGATCTCTTAACAGAGTGACACCTAACAAAGCGGCTCCGTCGCAATTAAACATTTTTTCTTGAGCAATGGCGAGAGCAAAGGGAAGATGTTTTTTTAGAGCCAGGTTTTTTTGAACTTCATCAAAATGATCTGCCATTTTTTGAGTGCGGCTGTTGTATAAATAAGGTCCCTTTTCTTGAAACCAAGAACTCAACGACTCTGCAGTTTTAAAAGGATTAGATTGACCTTCCTCTTGTGCTTTGCCCAATCCAATTTTAATATGGTCTGGCCATTGGGACTCTAAAATTCCTGATGGCTTTGTAAGCTCTTCTCGTTGAACAATACTCAGAGAAAAACTCTGAATATGCTGCAACCAAATTGAAACCTCTGGTGGTAAAACATTTGGATGAATGGCTTTAACTTTAAATTCCTGATAAAATACCTCGACCACTTCAAACTCATAACCATCAATTTGATAGCGACCAGTTACGGCTTCAAATCCGCTTGGCAATGGAATTGAAAGCTCTTTAGCACCCTGCTCATTTTTAAAAGTCAGATAATGATTTTTAGGAAAGCTCAATTGCACTAAATCCTGTGACAAGCGCCCATGAGTAGAAGCTTTTGATCTTAAATCGGCATTTTTAGTGAGCTTGCCATCTGGAGTGATCACATCAAAAATTGTTGTTCCCAAAACCTTTAAAGCAACCGGTGCTGAAGTCACAATCCCATAAACGGGTTTTGTATTTTCACTCTCAGAATTGGCCTGAAGATCTTTGTTAAAAATTTGGTAGTCGTCCATGGAGTCTTCATCTAATTTTGATTGAGGAGGACGATTTTGTTGAAGGGATTTTTCCTCTTGATTTGATTTATTTAAAGGCGAAGAGGGGTCTGAATTTTTATTTTGAACCTGCACAGAAGACTGAGAATCCTTTGATTGAGAATCTTGGGGAGAATTCATTGTTTTTAAAGGATTTTGTGAATCCTGAGATTTACTTTCTAATTCTTTTTTCTTTTCCAGTTCTCTCTTCTCAAATTCTCTCTCATCGATTTTTAAAGAGAGTTTATAAATATTTTGCAAACTCTCTCGAACTGAGTACAAATAAAGAGGATTTTGAAAGTAACGAGCCTCCTGTTGTTTTTTATTTTCTACCGATTGAATTAAATATTGGTAGATTCTGTTTAAAGAAGATCGCTGCAAAGCCTGAGGATTTTGATCCCAATTCGTGAGCATCAATTTAGTAGTTTTATAAACTGGCAAGAGCTCTTGCATTTTGCTCTCAACTAAACCCATTGCATTGATATTGCCCTGAACATGATTGCGAGGGTGATTTTTATTGGTTAAACCATAATCAGAATCAAATTGTTTAAGTTTTTCAAAAATCAATTCAGTCACTGGGCGATTGCTAACTGTTTGGACTCCAAAAACTTGTCTACAATTCACCTGAGCCGTGGCATTAAAATTGAGAACAAAGGAAATCATCCACAAAATAAAAAATTGTGTCACTCTCAATAATAATCTCATGATTTCCTCCTTTCTTTTTAAAAATCTTTAGTGGTCTGTTATTTATGGTTTTGATTCACAATTTGATCATCACTAAGACCCGCCGCTTTAAGCCATCTTGTTCGTTCTGTCGCACTCGAAAAAGCCGAGGGATAAAGCTCCGGGTGCTGCGCAAGAACTCTCGCCTGAGTCTTCATAAAATTTTGCACAGAGCGATTCAGCACTTGGGCCATCAAATCGGCTTCCCATTTAAGATTTTCAAAAGTTTTTTGCTCTCTCGCGTCCAATCGATCAATGACAGCAGATAAATCTTTTTCAATTACTTTAAAAGTTAAAAGCCCTTGCACATCATAATCATGACGAATCTCAATAAAAGAATTATGAGTGAGGTAAAGCTGAGCGACTGACTCTAAATCGATTAAATCAAACTGAAATCCCTGATCCTTAATTTGTTCAAGACTTTGACCTTTTAAAATACGATCGAGCAAAATCACACCTGGGAGTTCTTCTACCTGAGCAGAGATTAAAGAGCGCGAACTTTCTCCACGAGTGTTTAAATAAAAATCGGGCCAATTTTGTGAATCAACTAAATGCATGGTTCTCTCTGCATCCGATTTTTTAACCGCTTCGCTCATAAATTCTTGATGAATTTGAGTGAGAAGGATTTTTTCATAATTCTTAATTTTAAATCGTTTTTTAAACTCAATCAGTGGATGAATTAAAAGTGGACTCTTAATTTTAAACGGCGTTTTAAGATAAATTTTTTGATGAAACTCCGCCAAATCATGAGGCGAAAGTTTATTTAAACTGTAGGTTTTTTCATGGATACGATCATAGATCGGAAATGCCGTAGAAAAATCCCCCTGACTCATCATAAACTCACTCGGTGTCGAGTTTGTGGCTAATACCACGGCCATGAGAGAGGAGTTCACCACAGTGTCTCCATCTAAAAGCTGACGTTCATTTAATAAAGAAAGCAAAGAGGTTCTCACTGCGGGAGGAGCTTTTTCAAATTCATCTAACAAGCTAAATAAAACATCTTTAGAACTTAAACTTCCAGATCTGTTGTAAGAATAACCCTCTCCTCGTTTGAGGGCCGCAAGATCTATTCTTCCAACAATATCCCCCTCGTTCGACATCGGATGAAATTGCTTGATCCATAGAGATTCAGAACTCACTTTTGAGTGAGTGAGTTGCTCTGCCAAGAGAGAATTAATTTGTGCCACTTGCAGC
>JBIIER010000062.1:0-3508 GCA_044237745.1 Pseudobdellovibrionaceae bacterium | reverse complement strand
TCAATCGCTTTTTGCGTGGCCGCGGCTTGTGAAAGATTCAATTCCCCACTTTGAATTACTGGACGAGAGTCTGGCAATTGATCCATTAACTGTGCGGCCTTCCATCTGCGATGAGCTTGGTCGTCGGAGTAGCCAACCGCACGAGTGAGATATTGGTGCATGGTCGTATAGCCCATTTTTTGATGACCCCCAACTTTAGAAAACTGAAGAATCGCACTTAAAATCTCGCCCGTAATTTTACGTTCGTTTTTTACAAGGCGAAGAATGTTTTCGTTCATTTGGGTGATGCTCATGGGGAAGATTCCTTTTTTTGCTAAGCTTTTGATGTGAATACTTATAGCACAGGATTTTTTCTTCCCTTTTTAGGGAGCCTTAAATAGATTTATTATTCGCTCTTAAAAGCGTTATAAAGCTCTTGATTAAACGTTTTTACGATTAGATTTTTGTTTTAAATAAATAGATATAATTGAGTGAGTAATGAGGCATTTTACGAATGAAAAAAGTCGTCAAGAAATAATTTTAATAAATAAAAATAACTCACCGTCTCCTGGAAAACAAAGTGCTGTTTGACGTGTACCCCCTTTTAAAGAACCAGCAAATTTTTTATTAAACCCGCTAGATCAAACAGCTTTTTAAAGTCAATTTTTAGTATTAAGGCTTGATTTAGCTATTCACTATAAATAACTATTCACTTTATAGTGAATAGCATGATAAAGTGAATAGTATGGCAAAATCGTTAGTTCATCCATTAAAAGAAGTAAATATAGAGATTGATATCTTCAGCAATAAATCCTCACTCTTATTGTTTTGGTTATTAGTGCAACGTGAGCATTTAAAAAAACAAGGTTTTTCAATCAATGCGGCCGCGAGAGAAGTTGGAATCAGTTTGGGATTGGCTCATAAAGTCATAAGACAACTCGAGTTTAATGGTCTAGTTGTTTCAAAGGGTTTGAGGACTAACAAAAAATTTTACTTAAAAGCCCCTGATAAAATTTTACGAACTTGGGTTCAAATGTATAGCCTTATTAGAAAAACCAAGACTAAAGGATTTATGGCAAATACTGGAATTGAGACCAAGACTAAAGAATTGGGGTTGGTACCTGCTTTGCATTTAGCCTGTGCAGATTTATTTAATGTTAGGAGTACAAATTTAAAACTTAAAGAGTTTTATTTGCCCGAATGGGATCAGTTGTCAAAATTGGTATTAAAGTTTGATCTGCAAGAGATGGATCGTGGATATGAATTATTTTTGATTAAACCCTACTATTCAGCGTTATTTGAAAAAATGCGACTAGAACCAAAAAATAAAATTTGGAAAGATGCCTTCATGATTTTAACTTTTTTGGATCTTTTTAATTTTCCAATACGAGGTATAGAGCAGGCTGAAGCTCTCTTTAGAAAATCTGGATTAAGTGATATCTGCGATTGGAAGGATCTTGAATATGCTTTTAGAAAATAAAATCTTAATTGACTAAATAGAAGATCTATCAAAAATTCTTAGTCAATGGAATGACGAGATCATAATTGGTAGTGGCGTTGCATTAGTTCTGTATGATTTAATTTTATCAAAAGCCAATTCGGGCGCAGTAGGTACCACAGATATTGATTATCTTATTCCAAGAAAACCAATAAAAACAAGCACTCAAAAAATCTCTCAGATCCTAATGGATCATGGTTATGAACTGAGAATGAAAACGCTTACTCAACCTGCTGTAGAAAGCTACGTAAGAAATTTTAATGAGGTTGAAATTGAAGTTGAGTTTTTAACTGATGCTAAATCAAGAACTAAAGAAGATGTCGTAGTTATTAAAGAAGCTGGAGTCAGTGCACAGGCTCTCTCTTATATAGAAATGAGTTTGCAAGAGGGCACACCTTTAACCCTTCCAAGTGGCAGTCAAATTACTGTTGTAAAGCCAGAAGCTTGGGTATTTCACAAGGGATTAACTTTTATCAAGCGAGTGAGTGAGGCTAAGAAATATAAAGATCTATATGGAATTTGGTTTGTCATGTCGCAATTAGGAGAAACATCTTTAGCAGTTAAGCATGCATTGCCAAAATTAATGATTAAAAATTCACCTAATTGGACAAAATCTTTTAACTCAAACCTTCTTAAGTGGATGGATGAAGCAACACCACGGGATTGGCAGATATTAGAAAGTCAGGATATTGGGGGGAGATTAAATAAAGTTGGATTTTTAAAGGTCATAAAAAATTTAACGGGAAGTTGATTTATTTTATTAATATTGAAAATGCATTTTGAGATAAGAAATTTAAAATAAAAAAAACTCAGAAACTCTCCCTAAAAAGAATTCCTGAGTTTTTACTTTAATCAAAAAAGATTTTAAATTTAAAAAATAAAATCTAAAAAACCTTAATCAAGATTTTCTAAAACAGTCGCGATCCCTTGACCCAAACCAATACACATTGTTGCCAATCCGTATTTTTGTGAGTGGTCTCTTAACTGATGCGCCAATGTTCCCACAATACGGGCGCCAGAACAACCAAGTGGATGTCCAAGAGCAATAGCTCCGCCGTAACGATTGACTTTATCCATAGAATTTAAAAGTTCTAAATCTTTTAACACGGGCAAAGATTGCGCCGCAAAAGCCTCATTGAGTTCAATCGAACCCATATCAGTGATTTTTAAACCCGCACGAGTGAGAGCTTTTTTAGTGGCACTCACTGGACCATAACCCATAATGCTTGGCTCGCAACCCGTAGCCGCAATTGATTTAATCGCAGCAAGTGGTTTTAAACCCAATGCTTTAGCTTTTGCTTCGCTCATCACAAGCACACAAGCCGCACCATCAGAAAGTGCCGAAGAATTCCCCGCACTCACTGTTCCATTCTTAGGATCAAAAACCGCAGGAAGTTTTGATAAAGACTCCGCTGTTGTTTCTGGACGTACCACTTCGTCAAAATTTAAAAACATCGGAACGCCCATTTCATCATGAGCCGCTGTTGCAACGATTTCGTTTTTAAAAAATCCTTTTTCAGTCGCAGTGGCAGCTTTTTTATGAGAAGCCGCTGCAAATTCATCTTGCTGAGCGCGAGTGATCCCGTGCATACGACCTAAAAGCTCCGCTGTTAAGCCCATGGCACCCGCAGCTTTTGAAGTTTTTAGAGAAAGCGCGGGATTAAAATCCACCCCGTGAGTCATGGCCACATGACCCATGTGCTCCACGCCGCCACATAAATAAACATCACCCTGTCCAGACCAAATTCCCTGAGCCGCAATGTGAATGGCGGTCATAGAAGATCCACAAAGTCTGTTAATGGTTTGAGCTGAAACCCCTTTTGGAATTTCAGTCAAGAGTTGAGCATTACGAGCGATATTGTAACCTTGCTCAAGAGTTTGTTGTACACATCCCCAAATAATGTCTTCAATTTCTTGAGGATTCACTTTTGAGTTTCTTTGTAAAATAGAAGTCATTAAATGAGCCGAAAGAGTTTCAGCTCGAACGTTTCTATAAGCACCAGCTTTAGATTTTCCCATTGGGGTTCTGAT
>JBIIER010000032.1:0-12488 GCA_044237745.1 Pseudobdellovibrionaceae bacterium | reverse complement strand
GCTTATCAATAAAAACATTAAGGCAATAATATTAAAAATAATCATTGAACTAAATTTGGATGCCAAATTGAGTAAAAACTGAATTAACAGATTCATTTTTCTTCCATGGTAAATGAGTGTTAGAAAAAACAATTCCAGAAAACATTTTTTTAATAAAAAAGAACATCCCTGCCGAAGAACCATAATCATTGATTCCTCCAACAAGAGACATCACTCCATACTCGTATTTAATCCCTGCATTGACGAGTTTCTTTTTAAAATCAAGGAGTAGATCTATTTTGCCGGCATCGATGTCATTCATTGGAGTGTAAACTAAACCGACTTGATGATCGGGCTCGCCCAAACCAAGAGCTTCTATTTGCGGTTCCGAAAATCCACGAATCAAATAGGAAAAAGTAAAGTTAGAGGTTTTGTAACCAAAACCCGTATCAAAACTTACAAAAGATCTAGTGACCGGATCTAAAAGATGTTTTCCTTCTTCGGTCGCCACATCAAAGAGTTGAAAAGATTTATTGATAAATTTAATATTACTATATCGACCGGTGAGACCAAAAAAGACATTTGATTGAAATTCAGTGCCCCACTGAAAAACTAAAGTCTCTCCAGAATAAGTCATTAACTGAATGTTTGGATTCACATCACCCACCATATTTGAATAAAGTTGTGAGTGCCCCATTTGATACATTCCATTGAGTTTATTTGAAAAAAATGTGACTCCTGATTGGAATTCAATATCTAGTGGTTGTTTACCTTGTAAAAGTGAGCGAGCACTATCAAGCCCTGGCTTTTGATTTAAAAGAATTCGCACCTTATCTAAATTATCATAGCCATTTGAAATCATCAGATTGCCAAGCAATCGAGGGTTTTTTTCCTTAGAAACAAAGGCGGGATTGCAGGGCATGGAATCTACTAGATTTTCCATGGCCAAACAGGCGCCACCCATTCCTTTGATCAGGAGACTTGAACTCTGTCCCATTACGGAGCGAGAGTTAAAATATCCAGGATCTCTCACTCCATAATCTGCAGAGCTGGAATTCGGTTTAAATAAAAAAGCCACAACTAAAATGAGAAAAATCCGAGCTGTATAATTTATTTGTTGCATTCTAAAATGATGAACAGAGTTTTAAGCTCTGTCAAACATTCAAAATCTTTTTTAAAATTCAGCCCAAGTCACTCCGTCGCCACCGTTTTCTTTAGTTCCAGCTTTCCATTTTTTGACATAAGGACTTCTGCTTAAAAAGATGCGAACAGCTTTTTTGAGAGCTTCCGTTCCATGACCATGAATGATTTTTAGGCGACCAATTTTTTGTTCAGATCCGCGATCTAATTCTGACTCTACTTCACCGAGAGCCTCATCCACAGTTTTGCCTCTGAGGTCTAAAGTGCGATCAGAATCCACAGCACTGCTTTGAGAAGCCGCAAAACCAGAAGTTCTGCGTAAAATATTTTTTGTAGGATTTTGAGGTTGATCTGGTCCCTTTAAGTCCTTCCAAGAAATATTTAAGCGTAAGGAATTGGCTAAAATCATCAACTCGCCTTTTCCGTTAGGGGCGCTTTGAACAATTCCATCTTGACCAATGGATCTCACAAAAACCTTGCTTCCTGGTGGATAACGTTTGCCAAAGTCTTCAGCTGTCAAAATAGCGCCTTGATCAACAGGAGCATTCATATTTGGTAGCTGATTTCCTTTGACGATTTCAGGAAGTTTAAATTTAATTTCTTGAAGTTCTGAGTGGCGTTTAAAAGTATTTTCAACTTTGGCTTGTGAAATCAGTTCTTCCACTTGTTTTTGTGTTTTTTTAATCTCTTTATTTAAGAGATCGTCTTTTTCTTGGTTAAATTTGGCGATCATCTCATCGTATTTATTTTTTGTACTTTGAGCTTTTTGAGATTCTTTTTTAAGGTTGTCTCTTAAGTGATGCAATTCTTCTTTAAGTTTTTCAATTTCATCAAGCCCTGCTAAACGAGCTCTTGTGGCTGGAGAAAGTAATTCCAAAGATCGTTCAATAATAGAAGGGGCAATGCCCACTCTTTTAGCCGTTTGAATGGCCATAGAGTCCCCAGAAATCCCCAAAATAAACTGATAAGTGGGTTTCCCGGTTTGAGAGTCGTACTCCATGCTTCCGTTCACAACAGAAGAGTTCTCATCCCAACCTGCTTTAAGAGGGCTTAAATGTGAAGTGATCACCGAAAAAATATGATGAGCCGAAAACTTCTCAATAAAAGATCTTGCTAAAGCACTGCCTTCTTCAGGGTCAGTAGATCCACAAATTTCATCAATTAATACAAGATTATTAAAGCCCTGTAATTCAGAAGCATTGTTCAGAATTTTTAAATGAGCGGCAAAAGTACTGAGTTCTTCATCCACACTTTGAGAATCTCCAATACCAATCACGATATTTTTGAAAAAAGGAAGTTTGGATCCCTGAGAGGCACAAATAGGAAGACCACAACGAGCCATTTGAGCTGCTAAGCCAATAGATTTTAATAAAACGGTTTTACCACCCGCATTGGGTCCGGATAAAAGAAGAATCGTTTTTGGGGACTCTAAGTGAACATTGTTGGCAATAACAACTTTGCCCGCACCTTTAGATGATGGATTTAAAGTCGATTGGTGAAGTTGCGCCAATTGCATCAGGGGATGTTTCACTTCAAGAAGTGAAAAGTCGTTTTCGCAAAATTCAAAGTGAGTGGCCGAAATTTTTTGACTGAACTGAGCTTGGGCAAATCTTAAATCTGCCACTTCGAGGATTTCTTTCGCTTGCTCAATCGGAAACACATGGCCATATAAATAAGTCGAAAGCTCAATCAAAAGTCTTTCAATCTCTTCTTCGATTTCAACTTCGACCATTCTTAAACGATTATTTAAAGGCACAATCGCTTCTGGCTCCATAAACACAGTTTGTTTAGTTTGAGAGCTTCCATGAATCACTCCCGCCATAAAGGATTTCATTCCTCCACGGATCGGAAGTACCCAGCGTCCTTCACGAGTGGTCACGTACTTATCTTGCAAAAAGGACGTCATGTCGTGGTCATTCACTAATCGATCAAGAGTGTGTTGAATATTGCGTGCGAGATTTTCTTTTTCTTTAAAGAGGCGATAAAGAGTTTCGCTGGCATCCATGCGAATTTCGCCAGAGGGAGTTAATATAGTGTCAATCGCTGAAAGACACTCTTCAGGATCAAATAAATTGGGAAGATACTGATGCCCCCAAGCAGTGTTCGTTCTTTTTAAAACTTCTCTCAAGGCTAAGACTTCAACTAAAAAGTGTCTGAGGTCTTTAAATTCAAGAACTTTGAGAACGGCATTTTTTTTGAGGCGAGAAAACCATGGAAAGTAAAGATCCAAGCTTTCCATAAAGGGACGTTCCCCATAAGATAATATTAAAATAGCATCTTGAATTTCTTTTAAAGTCTTCTCAGCTTGTGAAGGGGATTCACAAGCTTTGATTTGCAGCACTTTTTCTCGAGCCAGAGAGGACGTTGCTGAAGACTGAATTTGTTTTAAAATTTCGAACCAATCAAGATTTTGCAGGTCTTTGTTTAAATTTTCCATAGGCTAGAAGTAATATCAAAAAAACCAGCATGATCCAAACATAATAAGAGTGATATTTTGTGTAAAAAGTTTGTGGAGGGTCCTTTAAAAAGGAGATTTCATGGATTCCAGTCCATTCTTCATGAAGGGGGGATTTTTCTAGCACAGTTCCATTGGCTAAAATGGCTGTGGTAATTCCTGTATTGGTCACACGCACAAGAGGGCGTCTGACCTCAATAGCTCTAGCTAAAGTCATAGTCATGTGTTGCCAAGGCTCAAAAGTTTTTCCAAACCAAGAGTCATTGGTCACATTCAATATGATCTTTGCGCCCATGGCTGCGAGATCTGCAGAAAAATGAGGGTCTAAACTTTCATAACAAATTTGTGGGCCAATTTTTATTTTTTCATTTAAATGTGGAATATTCACATTCATGATTTGCGGGCCTTTGCCGCGCCCAAATTCAGAAACAAAAGGGAGAAGCTCATAGAGTTTTGGGAACATATCGCCAAAGGGTAAATATTCTCCAAATGCGAGCAAATAGGTTTTTCGATAGGGCTTTTCTTGCTCTGCTTCCATGGGATTTACAAAAAATAAAGCATTGTAAGAGAGTCTATTTGCGCTGGTGCCAGGGTCTTTTGAATAAGCACCTGTGAAAAGGGGTATTTTAACTTCGCTGACAAACTTTTTTACTAAAGAGGGCCTCACAGTTTTATTGTAATGATTGTCTAAAAAGTCAGGAAAGGCCGCTTCAGGCCAAATCATCCAGTCGATTTGAACTGAAGGATCTGATTCAATTCCGCGACGCGAAAGGCCTATAAATTTTTGAAGAATGTCATTTTGGTAACCAGTTCCTCTTTCAGCATAATATTTTTCGAGGTTGCCGATATTTGCTTGAACAGAAAGAGTTGTAACTTGGGCGTCTGTTTGATTCCAATCTTTTCGTTTTTCTAAACCCCAAAAATGCAAAGTTGCTAATGTGATAAAAATAGCAGATGCAAAAGCGATGGTTTTTTGCTTTTCACTTTTTAACCAACAATAGACTCCAGCTCCTACACAAGCATTTAATAAATAAGTGATGAGTGATAGTCCGAGAAAACCGAAAACATCGGCCGTTTGAGCAATGGGAGAATGCATCCACATCCACACATATCCCAAATGCCACGGAAATATACTTGGCCATAGAAACTCAAAAAGACTTAAAAAGATGGCAAAACTAAAGAATCTCAACAAGGGTGGAGTTTCAAATTTTCGATGAACATAATGGGCTAATGTAAGAGCCATTGGAATATAAAGATGAATAAATCCTGCAAACAAAAGCAAAACAACCAGCGCCACTGGCCATGGTAAAAAGCCAAAATCATGGGCCGTGATGATGATCCAATGAAAACCAATTAAAGAAAGTGTGAATTGAGTCCACCAACCAGCCCAAAAGACTTTTTTGAGGGATGAAGAGTCTTTTTGAGCCTTGTCTTCATGAGATTCTACGGCAAATGGCCACCATAAAAAAGTATAACAAAACAGCAAAGCCCACGGAGGAATGGGGATATAGCTTGTTCCAATCATGAAACCAGATAAAATAGATAAACGATTACACTTGATAATTTCAAAAATTCTTTTCATGATATTATTGTTATCACACGACTGAGCGACAAAATAGATTTTTTTATTAAGTTTTAATAAGAGAGTTCTGAATGATAAGAATATTTAAAAAGTGAGGTTTCAATTGGGTGAGCTCGCAGGGACTGAGAGACCATCAAATGAAAAAATTAAAATACGTTGTCCTTCTTGTTCCAAACTCTATGGAGTTAATGTTTGTGAAATCAAGAGTTCATCACCTCACTTTATTTGCCAAATTTGTGGAGTTAAATTTACGTTCACTTATCCAGCATTAAATGCAGAAAATATTCAGACTCGAATTATTGATCGTCATCCGCAAGAAAAAACCCATTTTTCAGCCAATGATGAGAGACACTTAAAAAGTTGTCCTAAGTGTGGTTCTTTAAATGGAATTAATGCTCATGAGTGTTATAGTTGCCAAGTTATATTTGATAAAGTGAGAGATCTTTCGTTTAAAAATGAAGGTATTAAAACACTCCCTTCTTTAGTGAGAATTTGGCAGGAATTACTTTTAGATTTTGACAATCATGCAAAACACGAAGCATTTATAAGTGAATGTGAATCTGTTCAGGCTTTGTCTTTTGCACATTATAGATATGAACAGTATTTGGAAGCGCAACCTCAAAACGAATTTGTCAAAAAAATGAGACAAGAAGTTTTATGGAGAGTCGCTCACAATTCAGAGATAGGAACTGGAGAAGCCTCAATGTTGAATAAAATGACGACTCAATTAGAAAACTCTGCCTTTGTGCAAAAATTTAATGAAATTAATTGGGGATATATATTCTATTGGTCAGCTCCAATATCGAGCATCATCCTCTTTGTTATTGGTATTTCTAATTTGGGATTGAGAAACTTTATCGGTTTTGCTGCAGCCCTGATGTTTTTATGGGTAGGTCTCAGTTATCTTTTTCAGGGCGGCATTGGTTACGACACTAAAAGTAAATAAGTCTATTCGCGAGCCTCATTCTCTGGTTGCATTTGGCTAAGAGTTTCTAGGAGGCTTTTTCCAAATGTAGACACTTCAGCTGTTTGATCTTTGATTTGAGTATTTGGGTCTGAATTAAAGCTTCCTTTCATATTTACTGTATTAGCGGCTGTGATTCCAGTGATAGAGATACCTCCATCAAGCATCGCAAGCGCCTTAAACAGATTAAGCTGTCTTGAAGTACGAGTTTTTTGGATTAAGCTTAAGTTTTGATCGCCAGTTGATAGAATGTATTTTTTAATATCAGTAAATTGATTTGATTTTTTTTGAGACATTATCAATGCAGCCGCACCTGTTACAAAAGCTGTAGCTTGCGAAGTTCCTGTCATAGGGCCATATTTGTTTTCAGGTAAAGTTGAGAGAATGGCTTGTCCAGGAGCTGCGATATCCACTGTTTCAGTTCCATAATTTGAAGAAGCTAAAACTTCAGTACCAGGATCAACTGCGGTTACACTCACTATATTAGAGAGTCCATAATCGGCAGGGTAGTAGTGGTATTTATCAGAATTATTTTTTTCATTTCCAGCCGCAGCTATAAAAAGAATGCCTTTACGGAGCGCGCCCTCAATTGCATTTTTTTCAGGCTGACTGTACTCAGTACCGCCTCCAGAATAATTAATTATGTTGGCATTCATTTTAACAGCATAATTAATTGCCAAGATGGTATTTTTTAAATTGTCACTCACTGCGACTTTAGGATCATAGTATTTAAGAATCATCATACTCACATTGGGAGCAATTCCACGGATTCCTTTTCCATTTCCACCTTCAGCGCCGACGATGCCGGCAATATGAGTTCCATGGCCATGGTTATCATTGAGACTGTTATTATTAGAAACAAAGTTCCATCCATGAATATCATCGGTGTAACCATTGCCATCGTCATCTATTCCATTTGTGGCTTTATTACGCCCCTCTTTATCAAGGCCTGATTCTCCAGGGTTGGTCCAAATATTTTGAGCAAGATCTTCGTGATTAATATCGGCTCCAGTATCAATAATAGCGACAACAATATCTTTACTGCCTTGAGTGATTTCCCAAGCTTTCATGGCCTCTGTTTTTTGCAATCCCCAAGCTTGAGATAGGGCCGGATCATTAAGTGCTACGCTTGTTTCTTGAGTGGGTTGAGTTGTTTTTTTATCGATTTGACCGAGCTCTTGTTGGCGGTGGATGAGTTCCACACCTTGTTCAGATTTAATAAGAGCTCTTGGAGATTCTCCACCAATTAAATTAGCGGCCACAGCAACAGTGCTTAAACCCATTCCCATGACGATGCTTAAATTAAAGGCCTTCATCAGAACCCCCTTGTGATTGCAAGAATCTCCCTCAAAAAGAAGGAGTTCTTGAATAATAAAGAAGCAAGACTAGGGCCATTTGTGAGGGGGTGAGAACCCCTGCAAGTCCTTGATTTTTAACCTGTCTCAGTCTGAGAAACAGGCTAAGACTGTCTAAGGTTTGAGGGGTTGTCTATTGATCCTATGACAGGGTTTCTGAAACAGGCTTATTTTTAATATAAAGAGTTTGAGTCGGAAAGGCATAATTAATTTTTAATTCCTGAGCCAGATTCCAAAAATTTAAGAGAAATTCTTGCTGTGTTGAAAGCTCGATGTCTCCATTTGGGGCATTAATAAAAAAATTAATTGTGACATCAAGGCTAGATGCTGAATAGGCGGTTAAATAAACCGAATAGGTATTTTTATCAGAGAGCGGATGTTCTTGAATGAGTGATTTGATTTGTTCACAAAAACTTTTAATTTGTTCAGGGCTAGTCTCATAACTTAAACCTAATACATGACGAATTCTACGTAAGGGTCTTGAACCCATGTTGTCGATTTTCTCTTTAGCAATAGTTGAATTTGGTACGGTAATTAATGATTGATAAAAAGTGCGAATGCGTGTGCTTCTAAATCCCACTTCTTCAACAGTTCCTTCTGTATCACCCACTTTAATCCAATCGCCGACTTTAAAAGGAGTGTCTAAAAGAATTGTGATGGAGCCAAAAAGATTAGCGGCTGTATCTTGAGCAGCTAATGCGAGAGCTAAACCTCCCAACCCAAGACCAGCTAAGAGAGACATCACATTGATGCCAAAGCTTTGCATAAGAATCAAACCCCCAAGAACAAGTACAAAGACTTTGAGAGTTTTAGTGGCAAAAGGGATCAACTGATTGCGCAAACTTTTATCATCATTTTTAGTGGTGTAAAGTTCTTCAAAATAAAAACCCGTCGAATCCACCATTTTATAAATAAGAATCATCAAGTGATATGAGGTGATGATTTTGACAGAGAGTTCTAAGTATTTATTAAAGAGTGGGGGTAGTTCTAAAAGATCTATCGCTAAAAACCAAAAAACGGTGCAAACAATGGTGCCTACTTGATTTTTAATGCCACCATTAAGAATTTTTGTAGCAAGTGGATGAAAATTGCTTTGAAGACGAGAGTTTTTTTGGATCTTAGAAAAAACAAGTTTAGCAAAAGATTTTACAAAGTAACCGGATAATAAAGCGATACTTAGGGCAATCCATTTCCAGTTAGGAAGAATAAAAATAATTTTTTCACCAGCAGATTGTAATGCAAGTTCAGCGGGATTCATAAGAGGTCCTATCTAAAGTAAAATAAAATAAAAGTTCCTAAAATAATTCGATAAATTCCAAAAATTCTAAAGCCAAAACGTTGTGCAAAATACATAAAGGCTTTAATAGAAAGTGCCGCAACAATAAAGGCAATACCAGAACCTAAGAGAAGAATACCCCATTGATCACTTTGAATGACCTTGAGAGAAGAATGAAGTTTAACAACGCTGGCGCCAGCTAAAGTTGGGACCGCTAAGAAAAAAGAAAACTCAGAGGCCTCTGTTTTTTTGAGACCTAAGCTAAGACCCCCAATAATAGTGGCAGCGGATCTTGAAACTCCAGGAATAAATGCCAAACATTGAATCAATCCCAAAGTGAATGAATTTTTTATTGTAAGATCTTGACAGGTTTTTTCATTTTTTTCGGATTTAAAATAAGTGTCCACAAAAAATAAAATCACTCCACCTATTAATAGAGACCAAGCAACAATAACGGGGCTTCCTAAAATTAAATCGATTTTCTTTTTCACAGCTAATCCAATAATGGCTGCCGGTAAAAAAGCGACCATGAGTTTTGAATAAAAAGAAAAGTTAGGAAGAAATCTTTTCCAGTACAGAAGCAGCACAGAAAGGATGGCACCAAGTTGAATGATCACTTCAAAAGCTTTTACAAAAGCATCTTCTTGAATGCCCATAATTGATGAAACTAAGATCATATGACCAGTAGAAGACACCGGTAAAAATTCTGTGAGACCTTCAATCACTCCTAATATAATAGCTTGAGTTGGGGTGATTGAGAGATTTGAAGAAGCTAACATTTAGAAGTCCTAACATTAAAAAAGTGACAAAGATTTTTATTTCGCCTTCATTTGAATTAAAAGAACGCACTAGGTCAATGAAAAAAATACTATAAAAAGATCTTGAAATAGTTCTATGCTTTATTCATTCCAGGGGGGGATATATGAAAAAAGGATTTATTTTCTTAGCGACATTAGCTCTCGCTTTTCAAGCGAATGCAGCTGAATTTCTTGTAAAATACAAGAGCCAAAGTGCTTACGTATTAATGAATGACCAACGTTTTCAAGTTAAAGATCAAAATACAAAAGGTAAATATTTTAAGATCAGTATTAATGATGAAGAACAAGCGGAAGTTCTAGCTCATTTACTTTCTCAAAAAAATATTGAGTATGTAGTACCTAACGTTAAACTTCACTCATTTGTTCGCGCAGGTTCATTAAACTCAGTTTCTACTGAAGCTCTTAAAGATCAATGGGCGATCACAAAAGTGAATGCTGAAAAAGCTTGGCAAAGAGCTGGTAACAAAGGAAATAAAAATATCCTAGTTGCTGTGATTGATACGGGTGTTGATTACAAACATCAAAATTTAAGTGCTAACATGGTTCAAGGTTATGACTTTAAACAAAAAGACAATGACCCAATGGATATCACTGGATCTTCAAACCCAGGTCACGGAACTCATTGCGCTGGTATTGTTGGTGCGACAGGTTTAGTGGATGGCGGGATTGTTGGTTTGGCTCCAAATATCTCTATGATGCCACTTCGTTTCTTAGACGAAAATGGTTCTGGTGATTTAAATGATGGTATTAAAGCTATCGATTACGCGATCGAAAAAGGTGCTCATGTAATTTCTGCTTCTTGGGGAGCCGCGGTTTCTAGAGACAATGCAGCTCCATTAGTAGAAGCTGTAAAACGTGCTGATGATAAAGGAATTATCTTTGTTGCAGCAGCAGCGAATGATGGAAAAAACAATGATAAAGTGAGCATGTATCCAGCTAACTCTGGATTCCCTAACACTATCACTGTTGCGGCTTCTGGTCCAAGTGATGCTAAACCATCTTGGTCTAATTATGGAAGAGCCAATGTACATGTGTCTGCACCAGGTGAAGACATCATGAGCACATTGCCAGGTAACAAGTACGGAAACCTTTCTGGAACTTCAATGGCTACTCCATTAGTTTCTGGATTAGTAGCTCTTGTTAAATCCCAAGATCCTTCTTTAACAGGTGTTCAAGTGAGAGCGCTTCTTCAAACGACTGGTGCAAAAGTTAATATCGAGACTGCTTGTAACTGTCGTGTAGATGCATTCACTGCAATTGACACTGTGATGAGCAAAAAAATGTTCGTAGCTCCAGCTGCTGGAACATTTGCTGCTAACTCAACGATTCCGCTTTCAGTAGTTTATGGAACAGCTCCATTTACTTTTGAATCTAGCAACCCAGCTGTAATGACTGTTGAGAACGGTGCTCTTAAAGCGATCTCTTCTGGTGAAGCTAAAATTACAGTTAAAGATGCTAACGGACAAGTTGCTCAAAGTTTATCTTACTATGTAGGTGCTGCTGATGGTGGTGGAAGCAATCCGCCAGATGATGGTGGCGACGGTGGTGACGGTGGCGGCGGCGGAAGTTGCCCTATCGGAGATCCTTCACTTTGTGAAATCATCTGCAAAATCCAACCAACACTTCCGTTCTGTAATCAGTAATCTTTAAGTTCTCTCTGTATCGAGTGACATAGATCAACAAAAATTGATCAGTGTCACTTCGACACTTCTGAAGTTGGCCCACACTTTGCTCTAGGGGATAGTGTGGGTTCATTAAGAACCTCAGAAAACCAATACAAGGGGGAACATCCATGAAACTTTATCTCTTATCAACAATCGCTCTTCTCGTAACTGCAATTGGATTGCAATCACAAGCTTCAAATGGTTTAAGACTTGGAGATCCAGCTTATGGTGGCACAGGTTGTCCTGCAGGAACTGCAAGCGTAACCATCAGTCCTGATGAATCAGCACTCAGTATTTTATTTGATTACTATGTTGCTGAGGCAGGTTCGACAACAGGTCGTCGTGTAGATCGCAAATCTTGTAATATCACAGTTCCAGTTCATGTCCCACAAGGATTTAGCGTGGCCCTCTTTCAAGTGGATTATCGCGGTTTTAATTTGATCCCTGGTGGCGGAGCGAACTCTCGTTTTGATGCAGAATATTTTTGGGCTGGAACTAGAGGTCCACGTTATAGCAGAACATTTATGGGACCATTGAATAGCAATTACACTCTTACAAACAGTGTTTTAGCAAACACTCTTGTATGGACTCCATGTGGAGCAAGTGTGAATTTAAGAGTGAACTCTTCAATGATGGCGCAATCAAATGCTCGTATGGAACAAACAATGGCGACTGTAGATAGTGCTGATGTGAGTTCAGGTTTGATTTACCATCTCCAATGGAGACGTTGTAACTAGTTCTGAGAAATTAATTTAAATAATTCCATTTAAAATTTAATGGGAGAGGTCTTGGGAGAGAAAACTTAAATCCCAAGACCTTTTTTTATGAAACAATATTTAAAACCAGACATCATATTTTTTTTAATTTTAATGAGTTTAACCATTATGTTTGGTTTCATTATTTTTAAATTAAACAATTAATTTTTAATGTCTTCATTGAGTAATGAAGAGGGAGATGCTGAAGCCAATTCAGCATCTTCTAATTTTTGTTTCTGAATCATAATTTTTTTTCTCATGATTAAAAACTCAATCACAAAATAAATAACAAAAGTTAGAGGAAGTCCTAAGCCTTTAAGGAAAGCCCAAAAACGAGTGCTTGCATAAAATGCAGCCCAAGCCGCCCAAACAGCATGAATGAGAAAAAATAATCCTGTTCTAAAAGAGAGACCTTTTAAAAAAGGTTTTAAAATGGGAATCACCTGAGGTTGTTGTTTTTCCATGAGGGATTCAAAAAGAGTCTTTTTAAAAAAACAACT
>JBIIER010000019.1:0-48800 GCA_044237745.1 Pseudobdellovibrionaceae bacterium | reverse complement strand
GTGCCTTTACATCCAGCGGGTGATGAGGATGTCACCTTTACTGATTGAGTTCCATTAGGTTGGCAAACTTGAGTCGGAGTATAAGTGTAAGAGCAAACGGGTGGAGCTGGAACTACAGGAGCTTTGTAGGTACAGCTTTGAGTTGTAATAGGAGTGCCTGCACAATCCAAAGGTGATTTGGTAGCTACGGTAATAGTTTGAGTTCCGTTAGGTTGGCAAATTTGTGAAGGTTCATAGGTGTATTTACAGGCTGGTTTACTTGTGTTTTCGAGTTCATTGACTGTTGATGGTAATGTTGCATCAGGGAGATCCTCTTTAAAATTAATATTTGCTTTAGAACAAGCACCTAATAAAAAGAATGAAGCTAAAAAAAATAAATTAAAAATTTGATGGCTTAAATGGATCATTTTTTTTGTGTTCACGATTCCCCCTGAAAAACTAAAATGCAATTAGGGATCCATCGGATTTTTGTCTCTTATTGAAACAAAAAAAATGTCATATTCAATAGGATGATTTTGGGCTCAAAAAATGAGCAAATTTAAAAGGTAAGATTCAGTCAGCTGTTGATTTTATAATCATATTATAGAAGCTCTTTAAGTTCATGAAAACTCTAGATAAAAAAGAAGGATGATTAAATAAAAATCAAAAGTGAATATAACTTTTGCAGGGTTCAATCATTGAGTCACTAGCTTTTAATGAACGCAAAAAAATTATTTTTTAAACAACAAAAACTTACGGTGGATCTCTTTATCTAAATAAGGATCTTCGCTTCCCGCTGCGAGTTCTTCTTGCGTATATCCACTCATAATCTCTAAGAGCAAAACCTTTTCATCCACCACTTGAAATAAGATGCGCCAAGTGCGGTAAGCCAATAAATAAGTGCGGTACGCCAGCAAATAAGAGCGGTCCTCTTGATTTTGCTCCTCAGTTTTAAAAATCGAAACTCTCTTTTTTAAATGATTCAGAGGCTCATAACTCAGTTGAGTTTTTATAAAGGCCTTGATCTCAGTCACACCCTCAAGAGCTAAAAAATCCAACTCCTTAAGAATCTTTTCTGAAAAATTAAGTTCATACTCCACTAAGTCCTGTTCCCAATCCACCCGCGCATTCGGAAAGCTATCTGCATAAGGCAAGTAAGGTTTAATGTCGTAAACAGGAGTGCCATCAATTAAATCATGATTTAAAATCTCTAAAGTTCGGCCGTTGATTTTTTCTAAATTAACGACTGAAATCCCAATGGGGTTAGGGCGATAAGGGGCTCGAGTGGCGAACACACCCATTTTGTAGGGGTGTCGCGGAGGTTGCACCATGGGCTTCCAATGAGAGTTTTGATGAAAGCCAAAAATAATCCAAATGTGAGAGCATTTTTCTAAACCAATCAAGGCTTGTTCAAAATTATTTCCAGCAGTGAGTTCAATCACACCTGCATTCTGAGAGCCCACGCCTTGTTGAGCCACATCGTAGGTGTATTTTTGTGAGCTTTTAAAATAACCAATGGGTTTTAAATTTAAAGAGGGCTCCATTTATTCTAATCCCACTAAAAATGATTCCACTATAAATGATTCCACTATAGAAAATCCCACTGACGGGCCCATTCAAAGCCAGCCACCGAAAAAGCCACGCCCACATTGAGAGAGTTTTTAATTCCCCTCATCGGGATTTTTCGGATGTGATCCTTGTTCGGAAAAAACTGTTTATTCTCAAGCAAAGATTCTTCAATGCCAAAACGTTCGTTGCCCATAATCAGAGCGCATTTTTTAGGGAGTTTTTTGTCGTAGATCGTTAATCCATTTTCAATAGTTTCAAGAGCCACCAACTCATAGCCATTGGATAAAACTTCAAACAGAGCGTCTTCTAAATGCAAATAATGAGACCAATCCATAAACTGCGCAGAGCCCATCGAGGTCTTCAGCATTCGATCATCTTCAGGAGTGCAAGTGTAGCCAGTGAGAATAATTTTTTCGGCACCCAGTGTTTCGGCGGTTCTAAAAATAGAACCCACATTAAATGCCGAACGAATATTATCTAAAATCACCACAAGAGGAATTCTCTCAACAGCTCTCTCTGGTTGATCCTGAGTCAGCACAGCTGCAGAGGAAGAGAAAGAAGAAGAGCCTGAACCTGTGAGAAAATCATCATCTTGCAAAGATTTATTTAGATATCTTTCAAAGGGAACCATAAATCCCACAAAGTGCTTCAAATTCATTTGCTCATTCAAGTGACGAGCAATCGTGCTCAGTCTTTGCAATTGCGGATCAGAAGTCTCCTGCAATTGCAAAATGAGTTGGCAAAGTTCCTCAAGAGTGTCTTTATCAAAACCACCTTTATCAAGATTGCCATCAGTGCTTTGATAAGATCTCTCAATTTGCAGAGCCAGTTGAAGTATTTGTTGAACGTTTTTTCTCATTCTATTCTTTCACCAATCTACTTAATTCTTTGGCCCGGTTGAGCCCCAGAATCAGGAGATAAAATAAATAAATCTGTTCCGCCTTCGCCGGCAGCTAAAACCATGCCCTCGCTCATTCCAAATTTCATTTTGCGAGGTTTTAAGTTAGCCACAACAACTGTGAGTCTGCCCACAAGATCCTCAGCTTTATAAGCCGAGCGAATTCCTGCAATAATTTGTTTTTCTTGAGTGCCTAAACTCACTGTGAGTCTTAAAAGTTTATTCGCTTCTTTAATCTCTTCAGCCGCAATAATTTTTGCCACACGAAGATCCACTTTCATAAAATCATCGTACTCAATTTCAGAAACCACTTCATCACTCGCAGCCGCTTTGGCAGTAGTCCCAGCTTTTGGAGTTTCAGCAGGAGCTGCAGGGCTAGCCACTTTGCTTTCATCCACCATCAATTGAAGTTTGACTGGGTCTACGCGAACAGCAAGATGCTCATAGTTATTGATCGTGTGGTTTGTTAAAATTTGCAGAGAGGAATTCCAATCATAAGCCGACTCATTAAAAAGTTTTTCAACCTTTTGCACATAGTGAGGAAGAATTGGTTTAAGATAAATCGCAATGATTCTAAAAAGATTCAGAGTGCTTGTTAAAACTTTTAATGTTTCAGCTTCATCAGAGGTGTTTTTCCATGGAGCTTTTTCGTCAAAATAACGATTGGCTTCATCAGCAATAAAACGAATCTCACTAATGCCTTTGCTAAAATCTCTGTTTTCAAAATGTGCGGCAATCTCTTCGCCTTTTTTTTGCGCCATTTTAATCAGCTCAAGACCTTGCACATCAGGCTCAGTCATTTTTGAACCATATTTTTTAGAGAGCATTTGCCCACCACGACTGCCCAAGTTGGTGATTTTACCAATGAGGTCAGAGTTCACACGTTGAGTGAAGTCTTCTAAATTGAGATCTAAATCATCAACTGATGAACTCAATTTACAAGCATAGTAGTAACGTAAAAAACTTGGGTCCTGATGTTTTAAATAAGTGCGAGCAGCAATGTTAGTGCCCTTAGATTTAGACATCTTTTCGCCATTCACAGTGAGCATGCCGTGAACAAAAATTTGTGAAGGTGTGCGGAACTGCGCGCTCTTCAACATTGCTGGCCAAAAGAGAGTGTGAAAGCGCACAATGTCTTTACCAATAAAATGATAAACTTCTGATTTGTCTTTTGCAGACTCTAACCAGTAGTCATTAAAATTTTTGCCATTAAGTTGGCACCATTGTTTAAATGAAGAAATATATCCCATTGGGGCATCAACCCAAACGTAAAAATATTTTCCAGGGTAACCAGGAATGTTAAAGCCAAAGTAAGGTTCATCACGAGAAATATCCCAGTCTCTTAAATCTTCATTAAACCACTCTAAAATTTTTGGAGAGATTTCTTTGGGAGTGTGCTCCGGAATCCATTTTTCTAAAAAGCCCTTAAAGTCATTGAGTTTAAAAAAGAGGTTTTCAGAATGTTTCATCACAGGAGTTTTTTTGCAAAGAGAGCAGTAAGGCTCTTTCATTTCGCTCGGAGAATAAGTGCTTGCGCATTTATCGCAAGAGTCTCCGTACTGATCTTTAGCTCCACACTTAGGACAAGTGCCTTTTACAAAACGATCTGGTAAAAACATTTTATCATGATCACAATAAAGTTGCTCGATAGGCTTAGAAGAAATGTGTTGGCCTTCTTTCATTTTGCCAAAAAAGAAATCACAAAGTTCTTTATTCTCAGGAGAGTTTGTTGATGAGTAGTGATCAAATGCAATTTGAAAATCTTTAAAATCTTGAGTGTGCTCATCCCAAGTTTTTTGAATCAATTGCTCAGGAGTGATTTTTTGTTCACGAGCTTTAATCATGATCGCAGTGCCATGAGTGTCATCCGCGCAAATGTAGGTGCACTCGTTGCCTCTCATTTTTTGAAAACGAGTCCAAAAATCAGCTTGAAGATATTCTACTAAATGCCCTATGTGAATAGGACCATTGGCATAGGGAAGCGCTGCTGTGACTAAAATTTTTCTAGGCATCGTTGACCTCATATTGGAATCAAAATATTGGACTCAAAATTTTTATTATTTAAATATAGTGAATTATTATAGATTCATATAATATTTAAGAAACTCTTTTTACAATTATCTTTGACATAAAATCAAGAGAGGACTCATGAATCCGTCGAACTCCCCTAAAAATAACCAAGCGCCTCTTATGGATCCTCCTATTTTGACTCCTGAGGAAATAATTTCCAACCTGAGGGCCCAAAATCATCCTCAAAAACACAGTTATAAAGCCATGTACTCCTCTTGGGTGAAGGGTATTATCGTAGACCCTGCTTTGATGATTGTTCCGGTGGACGACCATTTGGTCCATCGTGGGGACGGAGTTTTTGAAGCCCTTAAGTTTTTTAATCAAAAAGTTTATTTGATGGAGCCCCATTTACAAAGGCTTAAAAAATCAGCAGAAATGATTTCCATCCCCCTCAATCAATCCTTAGAGGAACTGGCCCTTATCATTCAGCAAGCCATTAAGGCCTCGGGATTGAGCACAGGAATGGTGCGTCTTTTTTTAAGTCGAGGTCCAGGGGGTTTTACCACCAACCCCTATGAGAGCTTGGGAAGTCAGCTCTATGTGATTATTACTGAATTAAAACCTCTTCCTGAAGAGAAGTACCAAAAAGGTGTTAGGGTGGGTTTGAGTCAAATTGCGATGAAAGAAGCGTGGATGCCGACGGTTAAAACCTGCAATTACATTCCGAATGTCCTTATGAAAAAAGAATCCGTGGATCGCAAGCTCGACTTTACCGTGAACCAAACTTCTGAGGGGTTTATTGGCGAGAGCAGCACCGAAAATATTATGATGATTGATGAGCAAGGTTTTTTAAGAATTCCGGAGTTGCACACTGTTTTAAAGGGCTGCACCATGACCCGCGTTTTAGAGTTGGCGCAAACATTGGTGGGAACAAAGCTCTCTGAGAAAGATTCTTTTGAGTTAAAAGGACCAGTTATTAAATCATTTAAGGTGGATGAACTCAAAAAAGCTCGAGAAGTCTTTTTTGCTGGCACTACTTTGGATGTGATCCCAGTCGTTGAATTTGAAAACCACCCTATCGGAGACGGAAAAGTAGGGTCTTGGGCTCGTAAATTCAGAGAATTGATTTTAAAAGATCAAGGGCACTCAGTTTAATAAAAAAAGGAGTCATCACTGACTCCTTTAGGATTTTAAATTAAATCTCCAACTGCACCTTATCAAAGAGGTCAGGATTTTTTAAAATCTCTTGGCCTCCGCGGGCAATCGTGGTGAGTGGGTTCTCTGCCACACGAACATTTAATTGAACTTCATTTTGAATGCGTGTTGCAAAGTCTCTGATCAAGGCTCCACCACCAGCAAGAACAATTCCGTTCTCAATAATATCAGCAATCAACTCAGGAGGAGTTTGTTCTAAAGTGGCATGAATGGCGTTAACAATTTCTTTGACGCAATCATCCATGCCTTCACTCACTTCTTCGCTAGAGGCTTCGTAAGTGCGCATGAGTCCAGAGCCCGTATCGCGACCTGTGATTTCCATGGTCATGATGTCTTTTTTGCCGCAGGCTGTGCCGATTTTCATTTTGAGTCTCTCAGCAGTTTCTTGAGAGATGATAAGATTTTTTTTGCGCTTAAAATATTCAATAATGGATTCATCAATTTTATGGCCGCCCACGCGAACCGCTTTGCAAAAAACAATGTCAGAAAGTGCAATGATGGCCACTTCAGTGGTGCCCCCGCCAATATCCACAATCATATTGCCACGGGGATCTTGAATCGGAAGACCCGCGCCAATTGCCGCGGCCATAGGTTCATCAATAAAATAAACGTCTTTAGCTCCCGCCGATTTGCCAGCTTTAATGGCAGCCTTTTTTTCGACTTCGGTCACGCCATATGGAAGAGAGATAATAATGCGGGGACGAGACGAAATTTTTCTGATCTCAGGACGATTCAAAAAACATCTGAGCATATTTTCTGTGGTGTCGAAATCTGCAATCACACCCTCTTTAAGAGGTCTTTGACCAATGAGGGAGCCCGGAGTTCTTGCCAGTTTTTCTTTAGCCTCATTGCCCACGCCAACAACATTTCTTTTGCCCGGACGAGTTTCGATATAGGCAATTAAAGAAGGCTCATTAATGATGAGACCTTGATCTCTTGCAACGATCAGGGTGTTGGCTGTTCCCAAATCCACGTAAAGATCTGGGGTATGATTGTCCTTAAAAAAATCAAAAAACATAAATTTCCTTCAACAAAGATGTTAGAAAATTAAAATTGTTCTGGATAAATATAATTTAACGGTAAGTTGTTCTCGGGTCATCTAATAAAAAATTAAAATAGAGACCCAAATAAGAATCAGACTGATTCATGCCCATGCTCCATTCTCCACCCCAGCTCATGCCGGGATAATCAGAATGAGAATGCTCTAAACCTGCGCTGAGATTAATCGGCGTTGTAAAATCACCATTTGATGCTGAAATGCCGATGGGAGCACCTGCGTAAGGGATAAAAAGTCCATACTCGTTTTTGAATTTTTTAGAAAACAGAGGTGTGAAAAAAAGTGTTGTCATAGCGGTGTCGCTGAATCGAGCGTACTGAAAGCCAAATTTAAATCCTAAAGCGGGTTGTTGATCATAATCCGGAAAAGGGATGAGCTTATAAGAAAATCCCGTTGTAAAGCTGTTATCGCCAGTGCCCATTTCAAATCTAAAATTAGAGCTTTCGTTGATGGTGCCATCAATGTGAGCCACTAAATTCATGGTACCCCCGCTGATAAACTGAGTTCTTGCTCCCACTTTAAATTGATTTTTTGGAACAAACTCACCCGTTTCAGAAAGGGAGATGATAGCATGAGCCTTGATTTGCGTGAGAAAAATAAAGGATAATAAACAGAAAAACTTAAGAAATGAAGACAATGATAAAGTTGCGATGAATTTATTGAGGGTTGAAATAAAAGAGGGTGTTTTCTGTAATTTCATAGTTGCTCACTTTCGCCAGATGCTCAAAAATTTTCGAAGCTTCTATCATTGTGTGAATGGAACTCAGTTGCAAGAATTTATTAAGAAATTTTTTTGTTGAGATCAGTGCCGTATAAGTTTTTAATGTTATTTTTGGGAGTCTATAAAATGAATTTAAAAAAAACATATCCTCTCTCGCTGGTTGTGATCACCCTCAATGAGGAGTCTAATATTGAGCGCTGTTTAAAATCAGTTCCTTTTGCAGCAGAATGGATAGTGGTAGATTCCTTTAGTACCGATAAAACAGTCGAGATTGCCCAAAAACTTGGCGCCAAAGTGGTGCAAGAGAAATGGCGTGGATTTGGTCCTCAAAAAGCCTTTGCGGCCTCATTGGCGCAAAATCCTTGGGTGCTCTCTTTAGATGCTGATGAAGCCTTGAGTCCGGAGCTTGTTCAAGAGATTCAAGAACAGTGGGATCAATTAGATCCTCAGGTGGGCTATCAAATCCCTCGCAGAAGTTTTCACTTAGGAAGATGGATTAATTTCGGGGGTTGGTACCCAGACTCTCAGCTCCGCCTTTTTAATTCAGCCAGTGCGCAGTGGGACACCAATGTTCTGCATGAAAAAGTTGTTGTGGCCCAACAAAAAAGATTAAAAAATGATATTCATCATTGGGTTTTTAAATCTTTAAGTGATCAAGTTAACACCAATAACAAATATTCTGGTTTGGGAACTCAAGCCCTGATCGAAAAAAATAAAAAATTTAGTTTGCCGTTTTTATTATTTAAACCCCTGGGTAAATTTTTTGAAACTTACTTTTTAAAACTGGGTTTTTTAGATGGCATGCCTGGTTTTATTATTTCCGTGGGTGCGTCTTATTCAATGTTTTTAAAATACGCTAAACTTTGGGAGCATGAATTGAATCAAAAAAAAGAGACCTCAAATTCTTCAAGCCATTCTGTTAAAAATCTCTTACTGATGATGTGCTTTTTAATGGGAACTTTGTTGGCGCAATCAGTATTTTCTCAAGACAAAGAAATAAAAAAAGAGGCTGAACCGCAAAAAGTGGCGGAAGTAAAACATGAAGTGCCTGAAAAATCAGAAATGGTCGATAAAAAAGAATCTTTAAAAAAAGAGCTCAGCGAAAAAACAGAATCTTCTAAAGAGGTCTTAGGAAAAGATGTTGCTGAATTGTCTTCTGAAAAATCTTCTACTAAAAAGACTCAGGAATCTAAAAAAACAAGCTCCTCTTCAAAAATTCCTTATCCTTATATTTCAACCATGGTGGGCAAAGTTCAGGTTTCGCAAGGGGAGGCTCAGCTCAACGAAAAAGCAGCCTTTGTAACAATTAAAGATAATACCGATATCGTGACAGCGAATCAATCCAGTGTGCGCTTAGAAATGGGTGAGGGGACTTATTTATTTGTGGCTCCTGAGTCTAAGGTGAATATCTTTGTGGGATCTTGGGACTCAGGGGGAGCTAAGCCGATTATTTTATATAAAGGCATTGTCAGAATCGTGAGAGTGAGAGATGCGGGTGTGGAAGATCCAAAAGTTGAAAAATTTATGGTGAGAACTCCCTTAGCTGAAGGCACTTTTGAGTTTGGAGATGGCGTTTTTAGAATGGATCATGAGTTAGGTCGCAGTGAGATTTTTGTTTTAAGAGGTGAGTTTGAATTTGGTGGTTTAGGAAGAGATGAACATATTGAACTTAAAAAAAATCAAAAAAATTATTTTCAAGGAATTATTGAAGATGGTGAACTCTCTTATGATGTTCTTTTAAAGAGCAAAAAAATTGCCAGGGGCTCTGTTAAAAAAACTCAGGAAATGACCGAACAAGAAAAACAAGTTTTTGAAAATGAGGTCAAACCACCTCCCATGGTTAAAGAAAAACCAAAAATAGAAAGAAAGCCAAGCCAAATATGTTCCCCACCTTATGCAGAATACAATCAATGTGTTTTACGCTGTGAGGGAAATCCCAAAAATGAATCTTCTAAATGTCGCACGGATTTAAAGTCTGTTTCCTGTGTTCGCTATCAGTGTAATGCCAATGGGAAATGGTCCAATAAAACTAAGTTATTGGGTGGTGATCGCTTTAAATGTAAGAGTGTTCATGACCGATTAGTTTCTTGCGAAAATTAAAATTGTTTGCAAACTCGTTTGCATTTACTAGCGGTGAAGTCAGCATCTAGACAAGTATGATTTGTGAAAGTAGATTCTCCAAATAAATCTAACTGAGCATGGGAGTTAAGGTTTGATGGAACTTCATCTGAATTGAGTTTATAAACATGCAAATCAACTTCAATAGTTATTTTTTGTTCTGTATAAGGCTTAAATTCATCCACATTGGTCGTATACATATTGATGGGAGGAGTGAGATTGCAGGAACCAGTTAAACAGAGACTGGATGGAACTAGAGGAATCGCAATAAGATACCTTCCATTTCTACATTTTATTTTATCAGTATAACTATTTGCGTTTGAATAAAGAATGTCACTCCCTTTAGTAACCGTGTAAGTAATTTCTGAGTTCTCATAGAGTGAAGTGGAACAATCGCCACCAAAAGTAAAAACTTCTTCACTGTTTGATAGAACACAGAATTGATAAGAATTAGTATCAAGCGTTCCAATTCTTTCTTTGGTCACATTGAAGCTCCAAAAGGCAGGATTGTTGCCGTCAATACTAATTTGGATTTTGCCGTTTTCTGATTTTGATTCTAAGCAGGATTGATCGCCCACAGCACAAAGTGATTTTACTTGAGTGGGTTGATTGTAGAGTGTGTTTTCAGAATAGCTCGAACAATTTAATAGAAAAAAAGATAATGGGAAGAGCGTGATAAAATTTAAAAATTGATTTTTCAAATGTTCCCCATTCTACACACTTAAATCTAGTGAAGTGAACTATAGAATAATTCGAACCAAGACCTCTTCACAAGAATTTTAATAGATAAAATCTCAAATTGAGACGTTGATAAGTCTTTCAATAAAGAACTCCCAGAATTAAGTCTAACTAGACTGAAAAAACAAATAATTGACTGGTTTTTTGGGGTCCCTAATCATAAATTTTATATGCTAAATTGTGTGTTGATAATTTTAATTTCTATTCTTCCAAAACACTTAAAAGCAGAGGAACTTAAAGGGAGTCAAAAACTCACTCCAGAGATTAAGTACACTCCGCTTGAGTTCAAACAAATATTTACTGAGATTCCCTCAACTCTTTTAAAAACTTGGGACATGACAATGACTCGCGAAGCTCTTCCTTATTGGGGAGGTATTTTAGGGTCTACGGCTTTGCTTTATTATTACGATGAGCAAATTTTAAAAGCCTCAGAACAAACGGGAAGAGATTTAGGGATTGGAAATAAAGATGGGACTAAAACTTTTATTTCCATAAATGATTTTCCAATTTTAAGACTTCCAACGGATACAGGATCGAAAATGTATTTTTTGGGAGACGGTTGGATGCACATGAGCATTGCTTGGTCTTTTTACTTCACTGGTTTGGCAAAAGATCAGGTGAAAACCACAAATGTGGGAATTCAGTTGTTCCATGGGATGGCAGCATCGACAATTATCAATCAAGTTTTAAAGCGAGCAACCGGAAGAGAAAGTCCTAACACACGAACTGATTATAGAGGGAGATGGCGCCCAGGCCCCAGTTTTAAATCTTATTGGGAGCGAACGGGTGAGTTTGATGCCATGCCGAGTGGACATATTATGACAGCCACTTTGGTGTTTACGATTATTAAAAATAATTATCCAGATCACGATTACTGGTTAACTCCTTTAGAGTATGTTTGGCTCTCATTGCTCGGTTTTCAAATGATGAATAACGGCGTTCACTGGGCATCAGATTATCCCATTGGGATTGCCACCGGATATGTTGTTGGTAATATCGTGAGTGAATTAGGTCAAACACCAATAGGCCAAACAACGAAGAAAAAAGATTGGATGTTCTTTCCAAGCATGGATTCAGATAAATTGAATCTTAATTTTATGGCTCGTTTTTAATTGGCTATATTCTAAGTATCTAAACTAAAAATATCCAAACTATAAATTTTAACCCCCGATCGGGGTCTTAATTCAATAATTTTATTAAAATAACCCCCGATCGGGGGTTATAATCCTCTCCGTTTGATGGCGGATTGAATTTTTTTTAAGGGGTCAGATTGAACTCCAAAATAGATAAGGCTTTAATTTTAAACAGATATTAAAATTCATCCAATAAAGTGACGTTTTACTTTAGGTCAGTCAAAAGTATTGACATTAAAATAAGTATATCTATTGTAAATACAGATACATAGATCATACTCATTAAACAGTTGTTTAAAATAATTTAAACAAGCGTTTACTTTTTTTAAACACTTGTTTAAGATTATTTTTATGACTGCAAAATCTCGTAACACCATTATTCAAGTTGCTAAGACTCTTTTTGGAGAAAAGGGCTTTAATGATACCAGCGTTCGCGAAATTGCCAAACGAGGCAAAGTGAACGTGGCAATGATTGCTTATTATTTTGGGTGCAAAGAAAAACTCTATGAATCTGTTCTCCAAGAATTTGCCCACGAAAAATATCAAGACATTAGAGTGATTCTCACATCTCCGCAAAATGAAGAGGATTTTAAAAATAAAATTCAACAGCTCATCGCTAAAATGATGACAAATTACTCAGAGGATGCGGCCCTCTTAAAAATTCTTATTCGCGAAATGAATGCCGATAAAACAAAAGCTCAAAAAGGACTTGTAGAAGTGGTGAGTCCTTTCTTTTTGGCGATGAAAAACTTTTTTCAAGCAGCGATAGATCAAAAAATAATTTCTGAAAAATACTCTGATAAAAATTCAGCAGATATTTTGGCCTTGTTATTTTTAGCCGTTCTCTCGCACCCTGTGCAATCTGAAGTTCCTATCAAGAGAAATCTAGGTATGACTTTGCATGATGAACATTTTCAAAAAATTTATTCTGAACATTTATTATCCTTATTTTTTAATGGAGTTCTAAAATGAAATTGAGGTTTTTAAAACAACCCTTTTATCTATCCGCATTTTTATGGATGTCTGCCTCGTTTGTGCAGATGCCACTGGCTCAAGCTCTCACTCTTGAACAGTATAAAAAAGAAGTGAAAGAGTTAGACTCTTCTTGGAAAGCCGCCGAACTTGCCGAAAAAGGCAGCTCACTTTTAGAGTCAGAAGCTGACAGTTTAACGGGTTTGCAGTTCACTTCTCAGATGAGTTATTTAAAAGACAAAAGACCCACACAAAATCCAGCCTTTCAAGGGGATCAAACTCAGTACACGGGTTTTTTAATGGGTGTGAAACAACAAACTCTTTGGGGCATGCAATGGTCCCTTACACAAAATTACTCTCGCACACATATTTATAATGCAGCCGTCACTGCGGTTCCTGTTCCAGAATTTTATGATGCCTTTCCCAAATTAGAATTCACTCTTCCTCTTTGGAGAAACTTATTAGGTCGTGAAATCAAAGCTCAAACTAACGAGCTCACGTCTCAATTAACGTTAAGAAAAAAACAAATGGAGCTCAGTCGAGTTCTAAAAGAGATCGAAATTGAAAATGCTTTTTTTAATGTCCTGGCTCAACAGCAAATTTTTGAAATCCAAAAAGATAGTCTCACCAGAGCTGAAAAGCTTCAGAGTTGGACTCAAAGTCGTATTGATCGCAACCTCACAGATAAATCTGATATTTATCAAGCTCAGTCAGCCGTGGCGGCTCGTAAAATGGAAATGTTTACGGCTCAAAAAAATCTCAGTGATGCCATTGAAAAATTTAATTCATTCCGTAAATTACAAACTCATGAACTCAAAGAAAAACTCACCGTGAGTGAGATCGAAACTCAGCGTTTGAATTTGCTTAAAAATCAATTGCGAGTGCGCAAAGATGTGAGTCTTAAAAAATATCAAAACGAAAGCCTTGAGTCTTCTTTTGTGGCTCAAAAAGAAAAACACAAACCTCAGTTAAATTTAAGTGTGATGGGGCTTCATCAGTCTCGTGATAAAAAGTTTTCTGAAGCCCAAAGTAATTTATTAGAGGGCAATAAAGATGAGTTGCAAGTGGCTCTCACTTTAAATGTTCCTTTGAATCAATTAGACGAAGCTAAGTACCGTGATGGCTATGAAGCTCTTAAACAAAGCCAAAGTTTGATGGAAGAGGCTCGTAAAGAAGACGAAAGTCTCACTTGGGAAAACACCGTACATTTAGCTTCGCAGTTAAAACAGCAACTCACGGTGATTCGAGAGCTTGAGGGGATTCAAAAAAATAAATCCAATGCGGAACAAGATAAATTTAATCGCGGAAGATCCACTTTGTTTCAAGTGCTGAGCTATGAACAAGATTATCTTTCGACTCGCTCTCAAAGAATCAATATGGAACTGCAAATTCGTCAGTTCTTAGCTCAGCTTTCGATGTTTGAATAATTATTGTTGTAGTTGATGAAAGGATCTATTTATGAAAATTTGGGAATTATCAGTTCGAAGACCCATCTTTATGTCCTGTGTTCTTGCGGCTCTTATTGTTGTGGGGATTTTTAGTTTTAAAAAGACGCCCATTGAATTGTTTCCGGATATTTCATTTCCGATTGTGACTGTTTCTACGGTTTACCCGGGTGCAGGTCCTGTTGAGGTGGAAACTTTAATTTCAAAACCTATCGAGGATGAATTAAGTTCCATTGCTGGCATTAAAAACGTGCGTTCGATCAATAGAGAGAGCATCAGTGTTGTGGTGGCAGAATTTAACCTCGAGATGGATATTAAATACGCGGAACAACAAGTTCGCGATAAAGTCTCTTCTGTTAAAAATAAATTTCCTCAAGGTTTAAAAGATTCCATCATTAAAAAAGTGGATCCTTCGGCTCAACCCATTATGATTTTAGCGGTAAAATCTAAGTTAACTGGGGGAGCTCTTTACGATTTAGCCAATGAGGTTTTAAAACCTAAATTTGAGCAAGTCAGCCAAGTGGGTAATGTGGAGATCCTCGGCGGTCGTAAACGTGAAATCCAAGTGCAACTTGATCGTAATAAATTATCGCAAAGAGATATTTCAGTAAACCAAGTGGTTCATGCCCTCTCTAATTTGGGCGAAAACATTCCTGCTGGTAAACTGGATCAAACTAAGGGCGAGTTAGTTTATAGAACCTTAGGTGAGTTTAATAATCTTGAGCAGATTAAAAAAACGGTGGTGAGCTTTTACGGCAATGACGTGATTACAAAAATTTCTGATGTGGGAACAGTTGTAGACACTCTGACGGATGAGCAGCTGAGAGCCAACCTTGATGGAGAAGAATCCATCTTTTTATATGTGTATAAACAATCTGGCGCGAACACCATTAAAGTATCGACCGAAGTGGCAAAGCGTATTGAAAAAATCAATGCGGAGTTAAAAGGCACTGTTGGTGAAGATTTTGAAATTAAAATTGTTACGGATATGTCTAAATATGTATGGGCCAACGTTAAAGACGTGGGTGAGTCCATTGGCTTTGGGATTATTTTAACAGTCCTTGTGGTGTTTTTATTTTTAGGTTCTGCGCGCAGTACGTTGATTACAGGTTTAGCAATTCCGTTCTCCCTAGTGGGGAGCATGATGTTCCTTTATTTGTTTGGAATTTCAATTAATATCATGTCGCTCTTAGCGTTTTCACTCGCCGTGGGATTATTGATTGATGATGCGATTGTGGTGCGAGAAAATATTTTTAGACATTTAGAAATGGGTAAATCACCCATTCAAGCAGCCTTAGATGGAACGAGTGAAGTGGGGATGGCTGTTATTGCTGTGACTATGGCTATCTTAGCTGTGTTTGGTCCGATTGCCTTTTTATCAGGAGTGGTGGGGCAATTTTTTAAATCCTTTGGTCTGGGTGTTTGTTTTGTCATGATCATCAGTTTATTTGATGCTCTTTCAAATGCGCCGATGTTATCGGCTTATTTTGGAGGATCGCATGAGTCTCTGAATCACAAACCATTGAGCTGGGCTCATCCCATTGATTCGATTTTAATTATGTTTGATCGCATTCAAACTCGTTTAGAAAATGGGTATGAAAAACTTCTTCATTTGGTGTTAAGGTTTCCGGGTGTGACTTTAATATTCATGTTAATGATTGTTATTGGTTTAGCTTCAACAGCTAAGTACATTCCAAAAACATTTTTACCGCCCAATGATAGTGGTGAGTTTAATGTGGCGATTGAGTTAAAGCCTGGAACAAAGCTTTCGGAAATGCATGAGCTTGCAAAAAAAGTGGATGTAGTGATTAAACAGGATCCTAATGTGGAGCTTACGACTTATGTTGTGGGTAATACAAAAGGGCAATCTTATGTGAGTGAATTTTACGTTAAGTTAATTCCTTTTGGAAAAAGAAAATTATCAACCACAAAAATCAAAGCGATTATTCGTGAGAAGATGAAAGACTTCGCTTTTGCCAATCCAAAAGTTAAAGATGTGGATTTTGTGGGAGCGGGTCAGCGTCCGTTTGTGATCAATGTGCGTGGACAGAATTTAGATGAGCTTCGCCAAGTGGGTGAAAAACTTTTTGCAAAACTTAAGGCTCATCCGGGTTTGTTAGATCCAGATTATACGGATAAGCCAGGGTTGCCTGAGTTTCAGTTGAAGGTGGATCAAGAAAAGGCTCAAATGTTTGGTGTGACGCCTTCGTTGGTGGGAGCTGAATTGCGTTCTCAAGTTGAGGGTGTGACTCCTGCTAAATTTAGAGAAAAAGGATTAGAGTACGACATTCGTGTGCGATTGAGAGAAGATCAAAGAAATATTGAAGCGATGTATGACTCTGTGAAGGTTTCAAATATGAATGGTCGCTTAGTAAATATTAAGGACTTTTCGGAAGTGAAAAAAGAAGCTGGGTACGCAACGATTAATCGTGAGAACCGTGGACGTTATGTGAGTATTGAAGCCGATATCACTCCGGGTGGTGTGGGTATGGGTGGTGTGATTGCAGATATTGATAAAATGTTTGCAAACAAAGAGATCGAGCTTCCGCCGGGTGTGACTTATCGATATGTGGGTCAGGCAGAAAACTTTCAAGAGTTGGGTGCGAGCATTTTGATTGCGGGCTTTTTAGGGATCACCTTTATTTATTTAGTGTTGGCTTCGCTTTATGAGTCGATTGTGACTCCATTTACAATCATGTTGGTAATTCCTCTGGCCGTGTTTGGTGGTTTCTTTGGATTGTTTGTGATGAAGTCTTCGTTAGATCTATTCTCGATGATTGGTTGTGTGATGTTAATGGGTCTTGCGACCAAGAACTCCATCATTATGGTGGATTACATCAATCAAAAAATAGAAGAGGGATTAGAGTTGCGAGTGGCCATTATTGAAGCTTGTAAAACTCGTTTGCGCCCGATCCTCATGACAAGCTTAGCATTGATTGCGGGTATGATGCCTGTGGCGATTGGTTTGAATGAGGCTTCGAGCCAAAGAACTTCTTTGGGAATTGCAGTGGTGAGTGGTGTGTTTATTTCTACAATCCTCACTCTTGTGATGATTCCTGCGGTGTTTAGTTATATCGAACGCGCTCGTCGTTGGATGATTAAAAACGTGGGATCAAAAATGATCTCTAAAGGTTAAAGACCGCAAATTAATATTTTTTCTACATGGCCAGTTTAATGTCTTCGAGGATTTCGAAGACTCTGGCCTTAAAGTGATGAGTTGCAAGTGCTGTTTCATAAGCTGTTGCTTGAGGATTTTTATTTAAGTAGCTAGCAACGTCAGCATTGGCAACAGAACCAAATAAAGCTCTATTTTTTAATTCCAAACAATTGATAAAAACAGACTTGCTGGGTTTTAAGAACTTATCTGTTTCCAGTTTAAAATTTGGTGCAAGAATATTATTTTTTAAAAATAATGGGTTTGGGTTTCTAGGTTTTGGCCCCTCTAAAAGTAATATTTTTTTACGATGGGTTTGGGTGTATTTTTTAATAATTTTCCATTGTCTGTGATTGATTTTAAACTCATTAATATAATTTAAAAAGACACCAAGCAGAACTGGATCGTAGGGGGTTTTGCTTAAAATAAGTCTTCGAGTTTTAGAGGGACTTAGCAGATGGCCAAATTTTATCAGCCAACAAAGAAATCCTTCAGAAATTCTTGAATTTTTTAAGTTATAAGTAGCAGCCAAAAAGTAAATTTCTAGATCAATAAAAGGCCATGAGTGATCTATATTTTTTAGAGTTTCTAAATCGAGAGTTTCAATAGATATTCCTAAATAATTGGATATTTTTAAAAAAGTTTCTGAATTAATTTTTTCTGACAAGTTTTTTGAGATCATGGATTGTTTCCTCAAATTCTTTTTTGATTTTTTTAGATGAGCCTTCTGGTGGGCTATTTGCTTCCCATAAAAACTCTATTGCAGAGTCCATTTCAGATTGAGTTGGCTTTAAATTGTCTAGATCTTCCCAATCTTTATTCGTGTAATCACGTCGAATCGAAAATGCAGATGCCTTCATTTTTATTAAATCCACTCTGGATACTAATAAGGCTTTTATCTATTTCCACCTATTAAGGGGGGTGGCTCTTTCTATGGTTCCTTTTGGTATTGAGACAGTAGAAGCTTGGTCGTTGAGCCAATGAGGACTTAATCCTAACACATTACCAACTTCTGTGATTGCTTCTAAAACTTTTGGTGACTGTATTTTTTTAAGAGTATCAACATCTAGGGTATATTCACTTCGTTGAATGCCAATTAATTGAATGGCATAAGTACCACAAATTATAATTTCTAATTCTAAACTTTGTTGTTCTAATTTTTTATCTAGTAAATCTAAAGCTTGATCCAATTTACCTGTGGGCCCAATTATAGGAAATTCTTTCGACATTTCAACACCTCCGAAGATGGTATTATTATAATACCATATCAATATATTTGAATAAAGGGGTTAAAATAAATTATGATTTAGAAGTTTAGCTTTAGTTTAAGTGTATGATTTCTATGGTGTTATAGAGATGAGCTCAAAGTCAAAGCTATGAGATAATTAAAAACGTGAAATCATAAAATGAGAGAGTCTCATAAAATAAGGGACTTCATTAAGCATTAAGAAACGGCACAGAAGGTGGAGTAAAGTTCGCGGTATAGCGAGCCACACCTTTAGTGATTCGCACTTCATCAACATAGCCGTTAAGGGGGAATTTATAGTTATTTCCCCAGGGCCTCTCTCCAATGTTGAGTCTGCAATTTGTGGTACAAACAATATTATTATCAGGAAGTGATCCTGATGTGATCAGAACACCATTAACAAAGATATATGTAGTGCCTCCAGATCTTGAAGCGGCAATATGATACCACTGACTGTAGTTAAAGTCGTAGTTCCCACTCACAGCACCGTACCATGAGGGGCTTGATGTAGCGCCGGTGGCTGAATAAATAAAACCAAGACTGAGGCCTGTTTTAGTGGTGTTTCCTCCAATATGAAACATCCAACCAATTTCTTCTCCAGTTGGGAAATAACAAATTATTGTGGCGCTTCGATTTGAGCTGGGGTCTTGAGCGCTCATGCCAGCAATATAAACAAAAGTTTCTACTGTAAAATCACTGGTGCCAAAAACAAAGGCGTTATCGTAATTAGCCATTTTAATGTAATTGTCGTAATTAGTCGTTCCATTTGCAGTTAAATTTAAACAGGTCCCACCAAATTTAGAGGTGGCATTGCTTAAGCTAACGGATCCTGAGACTGAAAGCGATTTTGGTGACGATGAATTATCAGTAAAGGTGGTGGAACCATTGCTTCCATCCATATGCATCAGTAGAGTCACAGAGCTAAAATAAGGATCTGTGACTACAAATCCACTGGCTGTGCCACTCAAAGCAAGAGTGGTGGTACCTGCAAAAGCTTTTTTGATTTTATAAAATACAGAAATAAAATTTGTAAAACTAAAGAACGCTAAAAATCTTAAAAATTTTCGGCGAGGTAAGTTGGCTTTGTGAGGTTTGGATGTTCTCATCTCATCACCAACAATCAATAAACCAAAGTTTTAGTGGAATTATAGAGGTTAGTGATTTCGGTGGAACTGAGTTGTCTGTTCCATACAGAAAAGAACGCAATTTTTCCGTTTTGATAACCATAGCCTTTACCATACGAGCTTCCAAGAACCCAGCTTGAGCCAGGGACTCCCCACATGGCATTAGACTGAGCTACGTAAGATCCATTTTTATAACCTTTCACATAGCTCGCAGCATTTGGAGCCCAAGTAAAAACAATGTGGGCCCACTCTCCAGAAGTGTAAGTGAGTTCTGGGGTGAAAGGATTGCCATCGCCATCAAATGAGTTGGCGCAAATTCTGTTAGCTACGCCCCCTGCATGCCAAGGGTCGAGTCCATCTGATCCGCCAACTGTTTGCAGACACCAGGCCATGAACCCTGTATTAGAACTTGGGGCCCATGCCCACCATGAAACAGTGACTCCCGTGTAAGAACCCCAGTTGGGTTGAAAGGGAGGAACGATCCAATTGGATGATGTGCTGGGGTTGTCGGCATTAATATAGGGAGCATTTATAGGGCCGCTGGCTCCGGCAATGGTCATGTTTGCTCTGTAACAAGCATAGCCAGAATAGTTGGCAAAAAATCCAGATCCGTAAGTGGTGCCTAAAGAGTAGTATCTTCCGCTAGAGTCAAAGTCGGTGGCAAATTGCAATCCAGAAGAATAATTGGATGTGAGCATGGGAATAAAATTTGGAGGATTAAACCCACTGGCTGTGCCGCTTAATGAAATAGTGGTTGAACCTGCAAAAGCTTTTTTAATTTTAAAAAATAAAGAAAAAAAATTTGTAACGCTTAAAAGGGATAAGAGTTTAAGAAACTTCCTGCGTGGAAATTTATTTTTTTTTATTTTGGGATCAAAAATATTCTTCAATGATTCTCCATTTAAGATTGTCTTAAATTGATAATTTCTTATTTCATCTACTTTAATGTTAAATGAAAAGATTTTTTAAGGACAGTCTTTATTGAATAAATTCTTAATCTGATTGTGTTTAACTAAAAAATTAGTTTTATTTTTGAAATAAAATTTAAGGTTGTACCAAAATGAGAATATATTGTAACCCAATCGTTTAACATTAAAATTAGAGTTAAATTTCATTAAGTTCCCATAAACGTAAATTGTTGAATAATTAAAAAAAATTATTAACAATTATTGAATGCAAAGAAGAATTTTTTAAAAAAAAATGGGCTTACTTGGTTTTAATTTAGCGATTCATTTTTTAATGAATTTTAAAGCCAAGGCTGGGGGATTGATTCCATTTGGATTTATAAAGAAAAATAATTCTTCACTTTATACTTTTACAACATTCACTTTTACCTCCGCAGGTACTTCTGGTAGAAATGGTCCCTCTTTAGCAACTCTTTTAAGTTCCTATGGTACTGCCACTTATCCTTGGCTAAGTAATACAACATACTTTAATTCAATTGGTGGAATTCAATTTTGGACAGTTCCTAAAAATGGGATTTACCAAATTCAAGTTTATGGCGCTTGTGGTGCACTTACAAATGCTACAGTTGGTGGTTTGGGGGCAATCATGAAAGGAACTTTTACCCTTACACAAGGTCAGGTTTTAAAAATATTAGTAGGTCAAACAGGTAATGCAAATACAGGATGGGCTTGTGGTGGTGGCGGTGGAACTTTTGTAACTACAAATTCAAATTCTCCTTTGATAATTGCCGGAGGTGGAGCTGGAGCAGCCTCAACAGGTGTTTATTTAGGTGCTAACGGAGACTTGGGTACTTCTGGAAAAAACAGTGCTGGAAATGGAACTTCTAGTGGAGGGTCAATCGACAATGGAGTTGGTGGAACATCTGGGGCTGGAGGAACTTGCGGTAATTACTGTGCTTCAGGTGCTGGAGGAGGCCTAACTGGTAATGGGGCAAATGGTTCTGCTTTTCCTGGTGCGTCTCTTGGGGGAGGATTGAGTTTTATTAATGGTGGGACTGGAGGCCAAGGCGCTGATGGCGGTGATGGGGGTTTTGGAGGAGGCGGAGGTTCTGCGAGTTCAGGTGGCTATAGTTCTGCAGGAGGTGGTGGGTATTCAGGTGGTGCCGGTGGTTGCTGGACAAATACATTGTACAGAGGTGGAGGGGGAGGCTCATATAACGGAGGAACTTCTCAAACTAATACCACTGGAGCTAATGCAGGTAGCGGTTATGTAGTGATTTCTTTGGTTTAAATTTTGAATTAAAAAAAAATGTTAAATACAATATGCATCAGTAGACTCACTGATGCTAAAATAAGGAACTGAGTTTTAAAGGACATCTTTATTGAATAAATTCTTAATCTGATTGTGTTTAACTAAAATATAAGCCTCATTATAAAAATAATCACAAATGATATACAAAAATGAGATTGCACGATAAATTAATCGCTCAATATTAAAAGTCATCACTAATAATTTCATCATTCCATAACATTTTTAAAAAATTAAAAATGGGAATACACTCAATTTTATTTTCTTCAATCGAATGGTGTCCTTCATTGAATACTACTATTTTTTTTGCTTTTGGATAATCCTCTGCAAATGCAAGAAGACCATTAAAATCTTTATTTTGAAGTTTATTTTTTGCTTTGATTTCAATGGCGAGAATTTGTTTTTTACCTTTGAGAATGAGATCTACTTCTAATTTTGAATAACTTCGCCAATACATCATCTCAACTTTTTTATTTTTATAAGAAACATAGGCCCTTACTTCTGAGATAATAAATTGTTCAAAGAGATCTCCAACTTCAGGTGTACCAAATGATAACTCAGTACGACCCAATAATGCATTCGTTAGACCCGTATCGAAAAGATAAAATTTAGCCGATGTCATGGCTTTCCTAGTTGGGGTGGCTGTAAATGCAGGTAACATAAAGCCAATGAGAGTATCTTCTAAAATTTGAAAGTAATCATGCACTGTACGAGGTGGAACTTGAGCATCAGATCCTAATTCAGTAAAATTAATTTGCTTAGCATTGGATAGTGTAGCTGTGAGTAGAAAGCGATGAAAGGCCTCATAGTTTCTCACTTGCCCTTCAGCCTTAATTTCTTCGAGTAAATAAAGTTGAATGTAATCATCAAAATCCTCAAAAGGATTTGAGGACTCATAGATACTTGGAAGACCTCCGCGCAAAAGTCTATTTGTTAAATCTTTTTCAGTTTTTAATTCCGATGCTATTTCTGGAAATACTAATGGAAACATGGATTTCCAAGAAGCTCGACCTCCTAATAAATTCACCCCTTGGCGTTTTAATTTTCTGGCACTCGATCCTGTTAATATAAAACGAAGATTTTTGTTATTTTCAATTTGATTATGGACCTCATCAAGTAAATGCGGAAGTTTTTGAACCTCATCAATAATAACGTAAGGAGAATTTGATTTTCTATGAAAGAGTTCCAAGTCTGACTCAAGTGCGTTTGCTTTTGTTGAGTATTCATCAAATACTTTTTTACTCAGTAAATTAATATAAAGGGCTTCTGGATATTTTGATTTTAACCAAGTTGATTTTCCTGTTTGACGAGGGCCGAAAAGAAAAACGCTTTTTCGTTTTAAGAGTTCATCAAAATTTAAAATTCTTGTTTTCATGGGACCTCAATTTTAAATAACTTGGCAAGTTGGGATTCTTTTATACAACTTTAAATCTTAGGTTGGAAAAGCCCCTTATGTCACTGAAATTCGCTAATTTTAGCATTAGCACCACCAATATTCGCGAAAATTGGACTTTCCGCCACCAAAATTCGCGAAAAATTGTTGTTATTATTAAAAATGAGATAACTTTTTAGGAATTAAATGAAAATTGTAAAGACAAGAGATCTTCAAGCTTTAATCCAAGTTCGCAAGCTTTTCCAACTTCATAAAATTTTCGGAGTTTTACAAAATAGAGTTTTGCGGCTCTTCCTTGCTTATTTTATGTTTGAAAAAAAACATAAAGAGGCCTTTCGATTTGATTTACGATTTCGTAATAGCGATTACGATTCAGATGTTAAAATACCGGTTCAATCCAATGGAGAAAAAAATACTTCGGAATTTAAGCTGCATAATTGGCCCGTCTTTTTTATTTCTTCGCTGGGGAGTCGCAAGTCTTAAAAATTAAACTTGCGATTCAATTAAAACAACAATCGGCACTGAAGGCCCTGACCATGGCCTCTTATAAATTTATTTCGAACATTTTCAATCATTTCTAAATATTGACGACGAAATCTATGATACCGATCCAAAGTTAACAATCGCTCCACACTTTGAATAACCTGATTGGCCAGGCTTTCTGGAGCCATTGTTATTCTATTGCTATTGAGAATTTCTAATAAAGCAAAAGCGAGGCTGGTTGTATCTAAAACATAGCGATCTCTATTTTCAAAAATAAGGTTGAGTCTTTCTTGAAACTCTCCAGCAAAAAACTGGTTGATCAAGTTCCATTCTGCACCGGTAATTCCATCTCGCTCGGCATGTATTAAAAATTCATTTTGGGCATGGTCCACAGCAACTAAATCAGTCTGAAGAATCAGATTTGCAACATACGGATAATGTTGCACGCGCACAGGCTCCTCAGCTGCGCGCTCTGGTTCGATGAGCGGAGCTTGAGTTTTTATAGGATTGTGACTGAGTTGGATGTTTTCAATCGGATAAATGGTTAAAGCTTTTGCGCCACTATCGAAGGCATCAAAAACCATTTGACCATTGCTATAATTAGTAGGTCGCATAGGGTATCTTATTTTATTGGATACAGTAACAATGGAATTGACCATCGGATCTATATGCTTAAATAAATTTCGAGAGTAGGAGGAGATATGCTTATATTTTGTTGATTTAAGAATTTCTTCTTTTACTTTAGCATTATTTATATTCTTACTATTGCTCAATACGATCCCACCCCAATTTTTATTTTTCTTTTGTAAGTGGGCAAATTGAGCATTAAACAACTCAAATCTCGGTATCAATATACGATTCCCCTCTTGATTGATTAAACTGATTTCATACCTTAAGTATGTGGCGCCGTAATCAATGCTGGAATATATTTTATTGTCAGGCCCCAGTATCGGTACTATTTGAACAAAACCTAAATAACCATGATCTTGAGTTTCAACATTATAAAGTAGGGAATCTTTTAATGCGATTGTAGCCCATCTTTCTGGAGTCGTATTGACATCTCCGTTTGCAACACATTCATTTAAGGGGATCCCCTTCCAAATACCATGAATTCGTCGAGGAATAACGCTGTAAAGTATTTTCGGTTTTTTGGTGTTATCAACAGTGAATTGATCTTGATAAACAGTTAAAATACTTTCTAAAGAGGGCATTTTATCAGACATTATGGTCATAAGTAGGTTTTTAATATTATTAACTTCATCTGAATTTTTACTTCTCTTATCGATGTAGTTTTTAAAGAGGGTTCTCCAATTTTGATATTGTTCCAGAAAATTCGCGATACCTTCTTCCTTAATCGTTGAGATATTGATTGAATCAAAAATTATTTTTAGGGGTTCTTCAAAAAAGATGATTGCGAGATTTCCATATTTTGATTTTACTTCTAAATAAAATTCTTTATCCAGTTTTTCTTTTTCGCGACGACTCAGCCCTTGGGTATTTCGATTGTGTAAGAGGAGTAAGTTATTAAGAGGTCCTATTTGATTTAATGAAGCATGATTCCAATCTATTTTGGTAATTTGTTTATACAGAGATGAAAAATCAATCCTTGAATGTTCCTGACCTGGTTTTATTTTAACGTAAGGTTTAGATGTATTTTCGTCAGATTCAAAGCTTAATTGTAGATCTAAACTCTCCCACATACGAGAACCAAAACCTGGAATCTCTGAGTTTAATTTTTTGAGTTGATTGAGGATAAACGAAAATCTTTCATGAGTGATCCGATCTCCATAATATTGGACCAGCGCCAATTTATATTCTTCAACAAGTCGCGAATTATCGAGAAAATCATCTAAATTTCTCGCTTTTGTCACAATTTGATCTAAACGCTCTAAGTTGTTTGCCAATAAACTTAGAGGAGAAAAGAAAATCAAACCCACTGTTAGGAATGGGAGTATAAAATAAAAATATTTAAATTTTTTATTCATTAAATAAATCCTCATTAATGGAGTTGATACCAGCTAGTCAGTTCAACTCTCATCATTATGCGAATTTATTTTTTTAAGATAGTTTTTAGAAACTTTCTGTAGACCATTGAGGTCAATTGATGGATTTTGTAAAATTCATCGCTAATCAAGCTGAGCAAAAAAAATTAAAATAAGTACTTTGCTGCGATCATAAAATTTGCAATCATTCCATCATTTAAATCTAAGGATGTATAGGATCCATTTTCACTAGAACTGCTGATATTAAGAGCTACTGATCTAGCATAAGCTTCAAGTATAAATTTTTCTTCTAAATAGTAACCAATTCCAAATTGGACTCCATAACCTTGACCTCCAATGTGAGTTTGAATGTCGTCGTCTGGATGTTTACTGTATTTTTGGTATGCTACATTTAAACCAAATGGAAAATAAAATTGATTCAATCTGTAAGCTGCATTGGCATATAAAACAACTGTTTGAAGTGAGACTGGATTTGAGGCGACTCTTAAATCAGTTTTTCCTGAATCACTATTAAGAGTCCCTGTCTCTATCCAATTTTTTCCAATATCGTGACTAAGTCCACCAATAAAACCCCAGGAGTTTGGATTTAATTTTCTAGCTTCTATATCGATTGCTGAAAAATTTTTTGATGAAAATTCTGATTTCCCAAGGTTAGATCCATGATTTATTTTAGTTTCATAAAAACTTAATTTTGAATTGTAAGATTGTGCGACTCCAATTCCAAATACCCAGCCTTCAGAAGATTTAGTTGATGAAGATTCAGAGGGATTAGATTCAGTTGTTTTATTTTCTTTAGGAATTGCTTGTTTATTTTCAGTTTGAGCCCAAGCAAATTGACTAAGAATGCAAATTAAAAACACAACTTTTTTCATCATAACTCCTTATGTAATTTTGAATTTTATTTCATCAAGATTAATTGGCAATCATATTGGCCAATATGAATTAGAACTCGACCTACATCTGGATGGAGTAAATTGAATCAACAAACAACGCACCATCTCCTGGAAACCAAACTAGTAAATTAAATCTTAAATTAATAATCTGACATATTCTGAACGAAGGTAATTTTAGATAGCCATAAAGCGGCTAGCCAGACGAAGCCTGTAAGGCGAAGTCTGGTGGTCTCTACTGGACTCGAACCAGTGACCTCTCCCATGTCAAGGGAACGCGCTACCAACTGCGCTAAGAGACCCGAAAGCACAGAGTCTGCCATTTTAAATTTTTAGGAGCAAGTAATTTTTAGGTACAAGTTTTATTTTTGCCTAAACGGTGGTTCTCAAGATTGGTTTTAAAAATTTGGGTCCAAGATTCAAATAAATTTTGCGGGCTCAGTAAATTCAAATCCCTTTGATTTCTGTTCTCGCGACTATAAAATTCATGAATAGAATCCAAACTCGCCTTATTGACTCCGCAAGAGCTAATGCAATCAAATAACTTTAAATCATTGCTCACATTTAAGCTCATACCATGACGACTGACGCCATGTTCTATGCGCAAACCAGAAAAGCAAATTTTACCGTGTTCTGTGTAAATTCCCACCCCATTTTTGATTTCAGCAGGAATATTTAATTGGGCTAAAAGTTCTAGAGCACTTTTATGAATCAAGTGCACAAAACACTTGATGTCTATCTTCCATGTTTCTAAACATACGATTGGGTAAACAACCAGTTGTCCAGGGGAGTGCAGAGTGGCTTGTCCGCCACGATCCACAGTGTGCAAGCTCCAATGATTGGCTGACACATCTTGCTCAGAAATTTTAAGATCTTCTTCGACCTTGCCACGCTTACCCAGAGTGATCGTGGTGGGATGTTCAAGCCCCAATAAAATAGTTTGATGAGGGTTTTCTCTCACCTGCTGCCAATATTTTAGTTGCAGATTCAGGGCCTCGTTGTAAGGCACTAATCCTAACCAATGGGGTGTAAAATTTTTGTGAAGAGATTCAGAGCCAATGAGCACTATAATAAACCTTTAATTTAAAATTTAACAAAAATATTAAGTCGGAGATCCGCTTGTATTCGGGTTATTGATTTCAATTTTAGTGATTTGAACTTGAATGCCCACTTTTTTAAAGTTTTCTAAAACATTGCAAATCACTTTATCGCCCACAATATATTGCGAGCCATAAGAGTTGATGCAGTAAACCACTTTAAATAACAGCCAAGAATCCGTATGGTCACTGATAATAATAATCGGCTCTGGTTTTAAAATAATTCCCGGAATATTTTGAAGGGAATTCATAATAGCTTCACGAGCCACTTTTTGATTCACATCGTAAGGCAATCTAAAAGTTTGATTGCGCCAAATGGGATTTGTTTTAGGAGAGAAATTATAAATCTGACTTTGTGCTAAAATACGATTCGGTAAAATAATTGTTTCATCAGTCCAACCCAATAAAACAGTGGAGCGCCAAGAGATTTCTAAAACTTGACCCACGCTTTTTTGTGAACCATTCACCACTTCTAACCAATCGCCAATTTGAAAAGTTTTATCAATTTGGAGTGAGATCCCCGCAAAGAGATTTCCTAAAGTGTCTTGCATCGCGAGACCCAGAACAACTGAGAAAACAGCTGATGTTGCTAAAATAGGACCAAGTTGAACTCCATAAAGTATCGTGATGGCGCCGACTGAGAGAATAATTGAAATAATCAGAGAAAAAATATTGACGATGAGGAGAGGCACGCCTGCTTGCATGGAGCCTAAAAAGAGATACATCAAAACCCAAAGGCGAGAAGCCTTAGTGATCACAATAATGCCCCAAAGAGTGGCAAGCAGTCCGATATAATTATGAATTCTTCCAAAGCTAGAAATCTCTAAAACGGAATTGGGAATGATGTTAAAAGTGACTATTAAAATAGTCAGGATCAAAAGATGCCGAGAGAGACTCCAAAAATGATTTTTTAAATTTTTATGTCTTTCGCCAGAGACACTCGGCAGAAATAATTTATAAAAAATCCAAGCTCCCAAAATAAAAACTAAAATCAGAATAAAGTTTTCTAAATCCAAGACACGCTGAAGCTCTTCAGCCTTAAGAATTCTTTGAGCCATTTTTGGTAAACCTTTTTTTTGCAAAATTTAATATTGGGAATCATTGAATCGTAAAATTCTGTTTAAATTTATAGCATTTCTATTTCAAAGTCTAGGCGAGATTCGTTAAGCGAAAAATTGTTTGGCCGATAAGTTTCTCATGAAAACAATACCCTTATACACCCCAGTTTTATTGGCGCTCCCACTTTTATTAACCCTTTCAGGCTGCTCTAGAGCCAATATGGAACCAACCAACTTTGAAGTCTTCAGCTCCAAAGCGGTTGTAAGCTCCTTTGGTTGTCAAAATTTAGAGAGCGAGATTTGGAATTTAACCTATAATGAACTTCTTCAAAATCATCAGGTTCCCAAGATTGAAAAGATTTTAAAAAATCTTTCTCGAGAGTGGCAAACACAAAAACTTTCGGATTCTCAAAAACAAGAGCTTCAGCAAATTTTTTCTGACATTTTTGAAGTTCTCCTTAAACAAATCCCCGATCAAGAAGCGGCTCTTTTAAATGAGGATGCAGAGTTTGTTGAAAACACTCCCAACCTCAATGCTTCAATCAGTGAGGAAGAAAAAGCTCATCGCTTGCTCAAATTTTTAACGGCTCTTGAGTTGGGAGATCAAAGCTCGCCCTTAAAAGTTCAACTTCAAAATTCCCTTCAAGAAAAATTCACAACGTTACATAAGATTTTAAAGGATCAGAGTTGGTCTTGCGCGCAAAAAATAGAGAGCAAAGCGATTGTTAAAAAAACGGATTACTTTCAAAAAAAAGCTCAAGAGCTGGGATTGCCACTGGCCCTGATGGGGGCGCACAAAGCTTTGGGAGTGGCCTATCAAAGCTGTGAGAGTATGCAACTCTTGCCTATGGATGCAGTCGTGCCCAAGATTTCTGATAAAGGAATTGTGATTGTGGGCAAACATTCAGACGGTGTGGGCAATCGCAGAGTTTATGGAAGTGTGGATGAGTTGGTTGCAACGGACTACTATTTAAATTTTTTAAAATACGATCCTCAAAGTGTTTGTAAAAATCCACTTACTAAGCCACTCATTTATGATTATGGTGGCAAGCCCTTTGTGGCTTCTGCAGAAAGCGCTCAGTTAGATTTTTTTAAAAATGGAGGGAGTGGATCCCAAGCCCTGGGGATTGATTGCTCAGGTTATGTGTTTTCATCTCTGGTGACTGCAGGATTAAAACTTTCACCCAATAAAAATGTTAAAGCAGTTCAGGTCGAAGGAATCAGTGCTTCCATGTACATGAACCCTCAACAAAATGGCCTCGCTTGTTTTGATAAAATCACTTTGACTGAAAATGAATCCATTAAGCCAGGCGATGTGGTGGCAGTAAAAGGGCATGTGGTGATGATTGATCAAGTGGGAGCAGATCCTTTTGGTCTTGAATTGTGGAAATCAGAGAATGATTGTGTTCTTGCCAATATGAATGTCGAAAATTTTGATTTTTCAGTGGCACAAAGCAGTCCCAGTAAAAATGCCATTGGTATCAACCGTTATTTTGCTAAAGATTATTTAAGAGAGAGCTCTTCAATGTCGGCTGGATTTAGAGAGTACGCGGTGCAGGCTTGCAAGGCGCACTTTTTAAAAAAATTCATTAAATTTGCGGGATCCACTTCGGCAATTATTCGTCATCGTGGCACGGCAGAGTGTATGGGTGATCCTATTTTGCTCAATGGCGAAGAGTGTTTAAAGACTTGTGAATCATTTTAAAGAAAAGTCTTATTATCAGGCAGAATTTTAAATTCTGCCTCTCAATTAAGCTAAAATAGAAAGTACGGCTCCAGCAAGAGTGAGTAACGCTCCTGCTAATTTAGTTAGGCTCGGGGTTTTATGAAAAACCCAGTAGTCGGAGCCAAGACTAAAAATAATTTGTGATGAAATTAATACAACAAAAGTTTTAGCAGGACCTATGTTTTGAATAGAAAGTGGAAGCCCCATGACAAGGGTGAACCCGCAAATTCCAGGAATCAAGTACCAGAGTTTAAAGGGAATCGTCTCCGTTTCAGAATTTTTAAGACGTAAAAACTCTGGGAAATACTGTAAAATAGAGTCTGGCGCCCATTTGTAGAAAATATAGGCGCTTAAACTCAGGGCAATAAATACACTCGCATTGAGCAATATCGCTCTGTTTAAGCTTAAAGATTGACCAATTATGTTGTTCAAGGAGCCTTGAACCACCACAGTCAGTCCTAAAATAAATGGCAAAATAAAATATATATACATAACTTAAAGCACAATAGATGACTAAACTTGCTCTTGCAAGAGTCCTTCGCTATTTTAGAGCCACTTTTTTAATCGGACATTTTAATTGGACATTTCATTCATGTGGGGGCTTCTTAGTTATGAGTCAGAATTTAAACTACAAAAGTGCTGGAGTAGATATCGATGCAGGCGATAAGCTTGTTGATTGGTTGCAGAATGATCTCCAAGATCCTAAGAAGTCCGTTAAAAAAATGCCACATGCAGAACGAGTGTTATCAGGAATAGGGGGCTTTGCGGCCCTCTTTGATTTTCATTTTCCTGAAATGAAGCACCCTGTGTTAGTGACCTGCACAGATGGCGTTGGAACAAAAGTAAAACTAGCCTCTCAATTTGAAAGATTTGAAACCGTTGGCCAAGATCTCGTAGCGATGTGTGTGAATGATTTAATTTGCACTGGCGGTAAACCCTTAGGCTTTTTAGATTACTACGCCACAGGAAAGCTTCATCTTGGTTGGGCACAAACTTTTTTAAAAGGTGTGCAACAAGCTTGTGTGGCTTCTGATTGTAATTTAATTGGCGGTGAAACTGCCGAAATGCCAGGAGTCTATGCTCCAGGAGATTTTGATTGTGCAGGATTTGCAATCGGTGTGGTGGATAAAGAAAAAACTTTAGGACCCCAAAAAGTTCAAGAGGGGGATGTTGTTCTCGGTGTTTCCTCTTCGGGGTTTCATAGCAATGGTTATTCACTCCTACGTAAAGTGTTTGAAAAAGATTTAGATAAATTCATTGATCAATTATTAGTACCGACACATCTCTATGTGAATTTAGTTTCTGAATTGCAAAAAAATGTTCACTTGCATGCACTGGCTCACGTGACTGGTGGTGGTATTGAAAACATTCCTCGTGTTTTACCTGAGCATCTTTCTTGGTCTGCAAAAAAATGGGAGCTCCCTCCTTTATTTCAAGAAGTTCAAAAAAGAACTCAGATGTCGAACAAAGATATGTTGAGAACTCTCAATTGCGGCATTGGTTTTGTGGTGATTCTGCCTGCATCTGAAGCAGAAAAAGCACACCAAATTATTTCAAAAGAATTTTCTCTCTATGAATTAGGCATCATTGTGGCTCGTAAAAACAATCAAGAATTTGCAGGTGATTTTTTAGACATGAACTAAATATTTTTGGGTTCATGTGAGTTGATTGTTGTTAAAAAAGTTTTGAGAATTTTTGTTTAAATGAGGGGATTGAATGGAACTGAAGGCATCGGCCGTATCTATAGTCAGTATCTTTGGACGGGGGCATTGGTTAGCCACAGAGTTAGCTCGTAAAGGAATTCCAGTTTCTTTAATTGATGTTTCTGACAGCATGGGAAATTGGCCCGCTGAAGATTGGGAAGGTCCCTTTGGATATTTTAAAAACGAAAAGCTGCAAGCCTCTCAATTAGAGAGATTGATTGAAGACCAAGTGGTTCAAGAAAACCCTCAAGGTTTTTCGATTTGGCTGGAGTCTGGCCCTCTTGAAATGAAAGGTCCTCTCACTCAACATCGTCTTTCTTCTTTAGGTTTAAGCACAGAGAGCATTCAATATTTGCAAGATCTCTCAAGCACCTTTCCTAAATCTGAAAACTTTGATCAAACTTGGTTAAGTCATTTGGCTCATCAGTGGTCGAGCACAACTTTTGGAACCAATAAAGAGTTTCAAAATAAACCGACTCCTTTGTTTTCATCTTTTTATATGAGAGAGGCTTCTCGTAAAGGATTAGAGCGTTCTTTAGAGTGGTGTGAAAAAAACGGAGTGGCAGTTTTTAAAAATGTGGAGTTGATAGATTTATCTTTTTTAAATGAAAAAAACTTTTCAGGAATAGAAATTAAAGCTGAAGGCTCTGGTTTGCTTAAGGTGGATCAACTTGTTTGGACTCTTTCGAGTGAAGAAAGCTATTTTCTCAATGAAAAAGTAGCTCGCTATCTTTATCCTAAAGGAAAGCATCTCCCGCCTTGGACTTGGGTGAGATACAGAGTCAAAATTAAGGAATGTATTGAGCGTGAGTCTCTTCCTAATCACTTATTGTTAATTGATAAACTGGATCTGCCTTGGACTCATGAGAACTTTTGTATTTTAAAGAGAAGTTCCTCAGGAGAGGATTTCGATGCGTGGATTCGTATCCCGAATGAACAAAGATTTAACAAACAGTATTTAAAAGATCGCGAAGAGAAGTTAAAAGCTCTTTTGATTCAAAGAATGCCAGAGGGGCAAGCTTCGATTTTTGATTATCCTCAAGAGTTTAATTACAATTATCAGCAATTGGGTCCAAGTCGCTTTCCGGTATTTAGTCAAAGCCAAAAAGAAAAAATGCAATCGAGCACTTTAAGTCGTAAAAAATTTGCGAATGGGCACTTTGATAGCCCCGAAGACTGGGAGCACTTTACTTGGGAAAGCCAATTGCAAAATCAAACTCTGTTGGCTGATAAAATCACTCTTTGGTGGCAAGCTCTTCAGATTAAATTAGCCGAGAAAAGAAGAAAAGCTCAAGAAAAGAACTAAAATTTAAATTTTGAATATAATTATTTTTTTATTGAAAGGAATCATCCATGATTCATCGTTACACCAGACCTGAAATGGGTCAAATTTGGGAGCCCAAAGCGCGCTTTCAAAAAATGCTTGATGTAGAAATCGCTGTTGCTGAGGCTCAAGGATCTTTAAAAATGATTCCAGCTAAGGCGGTACAAGCGATTCGCACAAAGTCGCGTTTTGAAATTGATAAAATTGCCGAAATTGAAAAGCAAACAAAGCACGATGTGATAGCGTTTGTGACTAACGTGGCTTCACATGTTGGAGAGTATGGTCGTTATGTGCATTTTGGCATGACCAGTTCTGACGTTTTAGACACAGCCTCAAGCCTTCAAATTGGTGAAGCTGGAGATCTTATTTTAAAAGGTGTGCAAACTTTAAAAAAAGTGATGCAAAAACTGATTTTAAAAAATGAAAAAACCATGTGTGCAGGCCGCACTCACGGAATGTTTGCGGAACCGACCACTTTTGGTTTTAAGATGGCGGGTTTTTATTCTGAATTATTGCGTAACGAAGTGCGTGTAAAACGTGCTATTCATCAAGCGCGAGTAGCTAAATTAAGCGGAGCTGTTGGAACATATTCAGCTCAATCAATGGCTGTTGAAGCCTATGTAGCAAAAAAATTAAAATTAAAAGTAGAGCCATTAGCCACTCAAGTGGTGCCAAGAGATCGTCATGCTGAAGTGCTTTGGTCTTTAGCGGTTTTAGGTGCTGGGATTGAGAGACTTTCTATTGAGCTTCGTCACTTACAAAGAAGTGAAGTGGGAGAAGTGGTTGAGGGATTCACTCCTGGTCAAAAGGGTTCTTCAGCAATGCCTCATAAAAAAAATCCAATCAGTGCCGAAAATCTCACGGGTCTTTCGCGCATGTTGAGAGGTTATGCTGATATGTCCATGGAAAACATCGCTCTTTGGCATGAAAGAGATATTTCTCACTCTTCCGTTGAAAGAGTGATCTTTCCGGATGCATTTATTTTAGCAGACTATGCCATTCATAGAATGGCGAGTTTGTTAGAGGGGCTTTTTGTAAATCAGGAGCGCATGATTGAGAACATCGAAAAATCTCAAGGGATGTTGTTCTCTTCACATGCTCTTTTAATGCTTGTGGATAAAGGTTGGTCTCGAGAAGATGCTTACGCCAAAGTTCAATCTTTGTCGCATCATTTGCAAAAAGGGGAATCTTTGAAACATAAGATTTTGACCGACAAAGAGCTTGTGGGCGTGGTTAAAAAACAAGAAGTCGAAGATTTATTTTCAGGTAAAAAACATCAAAAAAATATTTCAAAAGTGATTCAAAGAGTTCTAAAAGGGGAGCAATTATGAGTGCTGATAATTTTATTTACGAAGGAAAAGCTAAAAAGATCTATCAAAGCGAAAAACCAGATGAGGTTTTTATTGCCTTTAAAGATGAGTTAACAGCTTTTAATGCTCTTAAAAAAGGAAGTTTTGAAAACAAAGGTCGTATCAATAGAGATATCGCTTCTTTGATTTTTAAAATGCTTCAAGCAAAAGGGATTTCATCTCACTTTGTGAAAGATCAAGAACCTTGCGGTTTTGTTGCTAAAAAAGTGGATATCATTCCTCTTGAAGTGGTAGTGAGAAATATTTTAGCGGGATCCACTGCTAAAAAATTAGGAATTGATGAAGGCAAAGTTTTAAAAAAACCTCTTGTTGAATTTTATTATAAAAAAGATGAATTGGCAGATCCTTTTGTGAGTGATGACCAAATCGTGATGATGGAAATCGCAGATCAAAAAACATTGGATCAATTAAAAGTTAAAGCTCTTGCTGTGAATGAAAACCTAAAAGAGTTTTTTGCTCACTGTGGAATTGATCTGGTGGATTTTAAAATTGAATTTGGTCTCTCAAAAGATAAAGAAATTCTTTTGGCCGATGAAATCACTCCTGATTGTTGCCGACTTTGGGATCACCAAACGGGCGAAAAAATGGATAAAGATCGTTTTAGAAGAGACTTGGGAAATATTAAATCCAGCTATGAAGAAGTGTTAAAAAGACTGGAAGGCCTTTGGGCTCAAAAGTTTTAGTCGCTCGTCTTTTTTTTTTTTTTGGATCAACTGACAGAAATTAAATTTACATCAAATATTTAAGTTATTTTAAATTAAGGAAGCCACATGAAAATCGGAATTAAAATTATGCCTCGAGAAGTTTTATTAGACAGTCAGGGAAGAGTTTTAGAACAAACTCTTAAGAACCATGCGCTCACAGTGAATGGTTGTCGCGTGGGTCGTTTTGTGGAGCTTGAAATCAACGAAACCGATCTTGCTAAAGCTCATGCAAAAGCCAAAGAAATTGCAGAGTTTGTTCTTTATAATCCATTGATTGAAACTTACGAAATTCAATAGAGGTGTTTTTTGAAAACAAGTGGTAAAAAATACGGCGTTGTCAGGTTTCCGGGCACGAATTGTGATCAAGATATTTTTGAATTTGTAACGGCAAAAGGATACCAAGCTGAATGGCTTTGGCACCAAGATAGTTTTTCATGGCAAAATTATGAAGCGGTGATCTTACCGGGTGGATTTAGCTATGGAGATTATTTAAGATCTGGAGCTCTTGCCGCAAGAAGTCCTGTGATGGGATCCCTCAGAGAGGGAGCTTCTCATGGTCTTCCGGTTCTTGGAATTTGCAATGGGTTTCAAATTTTATGTGAGTCAGGATTGCTTCCTGGGGCTTTAGTTAAAAATGCTCATCTCAATTTTATTGATCAATGGGTGAATTTAAAACTAGAAAATTCTCCGAGTCACTTTGCAAAAACCTATAAAAAAGGCGAAACCATTTGTTTGCCGATTGCTCATGGAGATGGACGATTTTTTGCTCCAGCAGATCATTTAAAAAAGATTGAAGACGATGGATTAGTTTGGTTGCGCTACGAAGAAAATCCAAATGGTTCATTAAACGATATCGCAGGTGTTTTTAATAAACAAAAAAATGTGGCTGGTCTGATGCCTCATCCAGAGCGTGCTTTGTACGATTGGATGGGTGGATTTCAGGGTTGGGATTTTATTTAATGAGAACAGATATGAAAAATACAGAACAAAAATTATCAGAAAAATTAAAACACTACCGACTTTCTGAATCTGAGTACGAAAAAATCAAAGGACTTTTAGGAAGAGAGCCTCAGGCTTTAGAATGGCCTTTGTTCTCTGCGATGTGGAGCGAACACTGTAGTTATAAAAGTTCACGCATTCATTTTAAAAAGTTTTTTTCTAAAAACTTTAGAGTGGTGCAAAGTGAAGGCGAAAACGCAGGGATCATTGATTTAGGAATGGGCGAACGCATTTGCTTTAAAATGGAAAGCCATAATCACCCGAGTTACATTGAGCCTTTTCAAGGGGCGGCAACTGGTGTGGGTGGAATTCTCAGAGATATTTTTACGATGGGTGCCAGACCTATTGCGATTCAAGATTATCTTTGCTTTGGTGAAATTCATAAAATGAAAAAATGGGTTGATGGCGTGGTTCATGGAATCAGTCATTACGGAAATTGCGTGGGCGTTCCCAATGTGGGCGGTCAAACAACATTTGATCCTAAATACAATACCAATGTTTTAGTGAATGCCATGGCTGTGGGTTATTTAGGGCCCAATGATACAGTGGCACTCTCAAAGGCTCAAGGTCCTGGTAACTGGGTTGTTTATGTTGGTGCTCAAACTGGTAAGGATGGAATTCATGGAGCCAGTATGGCCAGTGAATCTTTTAGCGAAAACTCAGAGGCTAAAAAACCAAATGTACAAATTGGCGATCCCTTCTATGAAAAGCTTTTGATTGAAGCTTGTTTAGAAGTCATTCAGCAAAAATTAGTAGTGGCGATCCAAGATATGGGCGCTGCGGGATTGACGTCATCAAGTATTGAAATGGCTTCAAAAGGAAACGTCAGTATTGATTTAGATCTTTCTAAAGTTCCTTTAAGAGATCCGACTCTCACTCCAGAAGAGATTTTGCTTTCAGAATCTCAAGAAAGAATGCTTTTAGTTTGTGAACCTGAAAAATTCGCAGCTATTGAAAAAGTATTTTCTCGTTGGGGCTTAGAGGCTTCTGTGATCGGAAAAGTCACAGGGCAAGACGAAGCCACTCGTAAAGTAAAATTTATTTGGAAGGGTGAAGTGATCACAGAAATTGATCCACATCTTTTAACAGAAAATGCGCCTCTTTATGATCGTCCTTACCATGCGTGGGAACCGACTCATAAAGTGAAACAATCTGATAAAACATTGCCGATGATTGCGAGCTTTGAAGAAGGCTTTAAAAAATGGCAAAATAATTCTGAGTTTGTAGATAAATCTTGGATCTTTAGACAATACGATCAAAGAGTGGGAGCTAAAACGGTGAAGGATGCCAGCGAAACCGTGGGCCTTCTTCAGTTGCCTTCTTCTAAGAGAGGACTTTTTGTAACAACAGGTTGTCGTCCTCATATTATGAAAATGGATGCGGCTTTAGGAGCGCTTGATGCGGTTCTGTATCCTGCAATGCAGATTTCGATCAAAGGTGGCGTGCCTTTGGCAATCACAGATTGCCTTAACTTCGGAAACCCAGAAAAACCAGAAATCATGTCACAGTTTGTGGCAAGTATTGAGTCTTTATCTGCGGCGGCTGAAGCTTTTGATGCTCCTATTATTAGCGGTAACGTGAGTTTTTATAACGAAACATTGGGCAGCAATATTATTCCAACACCAGCTATTGGAATGGTGGGTTTATTAAAAGAAACTCAACCTCTGCAATCATTGGCCTCTGATAAATTTGAAAACACAGGAGACACTGTGTTTTTAGTGAGTTTGCCAATGGTTTACTCTGCGGGAGTTTTAGCGGATGAAAATTATTTTTCAGGTGAATTAGATCCTTTTGAGATCGCAAGATTTTCGATCGGTCTCAGAAACCTTTGCACAGCTCAATTTGGGGTGACTTCATCGCGTATGGTTGGAAGCGGAGGCGTGTTTGCGACTCTTCTCAAAATGATTCCAAATAAAGATGATATGAAACCTCAAAAAATGGGCTTAAAAATTGAGAGACCTCACTTAAAACCTTCTTTCTTTTTTCAAGAGAGATTTTATGAGTGCGTTGTGACTGTGAAAACTTCTGAAAAAGAAAAGTTCAATCAGCAGTTAGAAGTGCTTAAACAAGAGTTCAAAAAAATCCAATTCTACGAATTAGGTTTTGTTCAAAATGATGTGATTGAAATCAATGATTTTAAATTATCGACTCAAGATTTGTGGAAACAAGGAGGCTTGCTTGAAAAGCTGGCGTGAGGAATGTGGCGTTTTTGGAATTTGGAACCATCCTGAAGCAAGTCGTTTAACTTATTTGGGTCTCTTTGCCATTCAACATCGCGGACAAGAGTCTGCGGGCATAGTGACTCTCTCTAAGAATGATAAAAATCCTGAAGGGATTCATATTCATCATAAGGGTCTGGGTTTAGTAGGGGATGTGTTTTCTGAAAGTGATTTAAATCGCTTGCAAGGAACCGCCTCTATTGGTCATGTGAGATATTCCACAACAGGGCAAAACCTTTTAACAAATGCTCAGCCTTTAACGGCGCAATTGCTTTCGGGTCCCTTAGCTGTGGCTCACAATGGAAACATTGTGAACAATGAGGCCCTAAAAAAAGAACTTCAGCAACAGGGAAGTATTTTTCAAGGAACCAATGATACAGAAATTCTGCTTCATTTGCTCTCTCGTCACCCAAGTCATGATCTTATAGTTGCCCTTAAAGAATCACTTCCGAAAATCCAAGGGGCTTTTAGTTTAACGATTCTTTCTCATAATAAACTCGTGGCCGTGAGAGATTCTTATGGGTTTCGCCCCTTGGTTATTGGAACACTTAACAAAAACAGTTATGTGGTGGCTTCAGAAACTTGCGCCTTAGATCTTATCGGCGCACAATTTTTAAGAGAAGTTGAGCCTGGAGAAATTTTTTGGGTGGATGACGAAGGTCCTCACTCAACATTTTTTAAAGAACCCGCAACTCAAGAGCCAAAAAATCAAAATTTAGCACGTTGTATTTTTGAACATGTTTATTTTGCTCGTCCTGACTCTGTGGTTTTTGGAAAAAGCGTTTACGAATCCCGCAAAGCTTTTGGAGTTAAATTGGCAGAAGAGTTTCCGACAGAAGCTGATATTGTAATTCCAGTTCCAGACAGTGGAGTGACTGCAGCTATTGGTTACTCTAAAAAAAGTGGAATCCCTTTTGAGTTAGGAATTATCAGAAATCATTACGTGGGAAGAACTTTTATCCAGCCTCATCAGAGCATTCGTGATTTTGGGGTGAAGATTAAACTCAATCCACAGTCTGAGGTCCTCAAAGGACAGCGCGTGATAGTGATTGATGATTCTTTAGTGAGAGGAACTACGAGTAAGCAGATTATTAATTTAATCCGCCAAGCCGGTGCTAAAGAAGTGCATATGAGAATTGCCAGCCCTCCGACTATCAGCCCATGTTACTATGGGGTCGACACTCCTCAGAAAAAACAATTGATTGCAGCCCAGTCTAGTTGTGATGAAATCTGTGATTTTATTGGGGCCGATAGCTTAAAGTATTTGTCGATTGAGGGGATGCTCGAGTCTTTAGGCGAGAAACAAGGTTATTGTGCAGCTTGTTTTACCGGAAAATATCCTACAGAATTATCATAGGATTTTTTTAAATCCGTTAATGATTTTGAAATCGAGTGGTAGATAAGCCAAAGGGGGGATAGGAATTTTTTTCTTTAAAAAAGCTCAGACATGCGGTGCTCGCCTCGTCTTTGACTTCGGCTGCGCTCCGAACTCGTTTTTTAAATAAAAAAGATTCCTATCCCCCCTTTGGTAATCCTCGGTTTTAAAATTAACGCCAAAAAATCCTTGCGGTGTGGGTGGTATTTGGTCGTTTGGTCGCTTGGCTTTTTTATTGAGTGAGTGAGTGAGTGAGTGAGTGAATAGTTGGTTCGGTTCTTTGAATTGGGTGAAGTAAAATGAGTAAATTGAGTGCAAATTTTAAGGTTCCGTGGTTGCAAAAAGGGGATGTGATTGAAGTCATAGCTCCAGGTTTTAAATCTACGGAAGAAGAGTTTTCAAAAGCCGTGCAGTATCTTTCTCATAAAGGTTATGCCGTACAATTTGGAAGCGATCTTTGGCAAAAAAAAGCTGGGCACTTTCTTTGTTCAAGTGATGATGAATCTCGTTTTGAAGATATCGTGAAAGCCCTCTACAGCGAAGACTCTCGAGTGATTTGGTGCCTACGAGGTGGGTATGGAGCCATTCGACTGCTGCCGTATTTAAAAACTCTTAAAAAACCTCGTCATAAAAAATTACTCATTGGGATTAGTGATGTAACTTCGTTACATAATTTTTTAAACGAAGAATGGGGTTGGCCAACTCTGCATTCTTCGCTTTTAGATCGTTTAGGAATGGGTAAAGTTCCTGCAAAAATTGAAAAAGAAATTTGGAACCTTTTAGAGGGGCAAGCCTCTGAGGTGGAATTTAAAAATCTTGTGCCTCTGAATCCTGCGGCTTTTGCCAGTGCTAAAAATGGCAAAGTGATCGAAGCTCCAGTTGTGGGAGGCAATCTCACAGTTTTACAAAGTCTCTTAGCAACTCCTTTTCATCCTGATTTTAGCGGCAAGATCCTCGCGATTGAGGATTTAGGGGAGCGGGGTTACCGCGTGGATCGAATTTTTGAACAATTTGAGCAAGCTGGGATTTTTGATGGCATTAAGGCTCTGGTTATTGGTGAATTTTTAGGAGGAGAAGAGCCCCTCACTAAAAAACAACTTTGGAAACAAGTTTTTGTAGAAAGAGCCCTTCGTTATGGGTTTCCAGTTTTTAAAGGATTGCAAATGGGTCACGGTGTGATTCAACGTCCAGTGCCTTTTTTAACTAAGGCGCAACTAACTTTAGCAACAGATAAAACAAAAGCTTCTTTGGTGATTGAGATGGTTAAAAGGGAGAAAAACTAAATGAGTTTAAGTCAGATGGAAAAAAAGATTACTGCTAAAATTCAGGAAAACCTTTTAGAGGCCGCTCCTGGAGTTCAAGTTCAGGTCCATCAAGCAGGACGAAAAATTTGTGATGTCGCCGTGGGCACCACTTATCCCTATTACGATTTTGCCAGTCTCACAAAAATTATATTTACTGCTCAGGCCATGATGTTGGCCTATGATTTAGAAAAATGGAATTTAAACTCTCGAGTTAAAGATTTTGTACCATGGTACCCTCATGAAACTTTTATCAGAGAGATCCTCACGCACACTTCAGGTTTGCCTTGGTGGATGCCCTTTTACAAATCCATGAAGCCCAATGACAATCAATTGCAAAGATGGGAAATAGTTTCTAACGAAATAAAAAATATGGAATTAGAACAGGATCCTGAAAAAAAAGGACAAGCTGTTTATTCTGATGTGGGATTTATCACTTTAGCTTTTGTGCTTGAAGCTCTTTTTGAAAAGCCTTTAGAAGATCTATGGATTGATTTAAAAGAAAAATTTTATAGTGGCACCACCATTGATTTTCAAAAAAACAATAAACCTAAATTGCTTAAAAAGTACTATGCGCCTACCGAAGATGGCGATTGGCGTGGTCATATGATTCAAGGTGAAGTTCACGATGAAAATGCTTGGTCATTGGGTGGCATTAGCACGCATGCAGGGCTTTTTGGAAGCATCGATGATTTAGGTTGGTATGCCCTAAACTTAAGAGCGCAAATTCTTGGATTTTCAAAATCAGCTGTAAAAAGTAAAACAGCTAAGTTTTTTACCTCTCGACAAATTCCAGAAGCTCAAGGTGATTGGGCTTTAGGTTTTATGTTGCCCACTCCAGGTTCTGCCAGTTGTGGAAGGTATTTTTCATTGGCCAGTGTTGGGCATACGGGTTTTACAGGCACGAGCATTTGGTATGATCCACTCGCTGATGTGAGCATTTCAATTTTAAGCAACCGAGTTTTAATGGGTAGAGATAATAAAACATTTGCCAGCTTGCGTCCTCAAATTCATAATTGGATTATTGAAGGATTAAGGCGGGTATAAAAATGAAAAAAAATATTAAGGATGTGCTGAAGCCAGGTTGTCATATTCATTTAATGGGAATCTGTGGCACGGCCATGGCATCTCTTGCTGGGTTGCTTAAAGAACGTGGCTACAAAGTCACCGGAAGTGACTCTCATCCTTATCCGCCCATGTCGACTCAACTTGAAAACCTCGGCATTGCGATACAAAAGCCCTATGCGGCCGTTAATTTAAATCCACGCCCCGATTTTGTGATTGTGGGCAATGTGATCTCTGCCAACAACGAAGAAGCTCAAGAACTCTTAAAATTAGGAATCCCTTACAGCTCTCTTCCTCAAGCTTTGGGTGATTTGATGCTTTCAGAACGCCAAAGTATTGTGGTGTCTGGAACTCATGGTAAAACAACCACTACTTCATTGATGGCTTGGATTGCAGAAAATCAATTAAAAGCACAACAAGCAAAACCTGGTTTTTTAATTGGTGGAATTCCTAAGAATTTTTCTAAATCTTTTCAAAATCCAGAAAGTGATTTTTTTATTATCGAAGGCGATGAGTACGACACCGCGTTTTTTGATAAAGTTCCAAAATTCACTCACTATCATCCAAAGCATGTGATCTTAACAAGTATTGAGTTTGATCATGCGGATATTTACCAAGATTTAAACGCTGTTAAATCGGCATTTCAAACTCTTATTAACTTAATTCCGCAAGAGGGAACTTTAATTTGGTCGGCAAAAGATCAAAATATTTCTTCGTTAGTGACCCAAAGTCAGGGTTCAGGCCTAAAAGCTAAAAATGTTTTTAGTTATGGCATTGGAATAGGCGATTTTAAAGCTCAGGTTTTAGAATCTAAAGAATCAGGTTCTAAATTTTCTGTAAATTTTCAAGGAAAAGATCTTGGAACTTTTCAAACTCAGATGATCGGTGAGTACAATATTCTGAATGCTCTGGCTGCTGTGGCGCTTTCTTACACTTTAAATTGGGATGCTAAAAAGTACTCTGAGTCTCTTGCTAGTTTTCAAGGTGTAAAGAGAAGACAAGAAATCTTAGGCGAGCCAGACGGTGTTCTTATTATTGAGGACTTTGCTCATCATCCAACGGCGGTTAAAGAAACCATTGGGGCTCTTCAACAAAAATACAATCCGCGCAAAGTATTTTCAGTTTTTGAACCGCGTTCAGCAACATCTCGTAGAAAAGTGTTTCAAAAAGAATACGAAGAGGCTTTTGCTCAAGCTCACGAAGTTTATATTGCCAAGGCTTTTGATCAGAGCAAACTCAATCCTGAAGATAGATTTTCTTCAGAAGAGCTTGTTGAAAATTTAAAACAACAAAAACAGGTTCAAGCTTTTTGCAAAGAGAACGTGGATGAGATCATTCAAAGTCTCACGTCAAGAACACAGCCTGGAGATGTGATCTTGATCATGAGCAATGGTGGATTTGATGATATCTACAACAAACTCATTGCGAGCCTCAATCGCAGAAAAGCTTTTGAACTCACTTAGTCGGGGATTTGTTTTGTGAACGCAGCCCACTCACTGATGTGGGTTGTGATTCCACGAATTTTCATGGCCTCTTTATAAGAATCTTTAAAAATTTCTGTCATTTCTTCTAAAAATTGATTCAACATATGTATCGTGGGCATCATTGGGGGTTGATCTGGTGATTCTTCCATGAGTTTTTGCTGCTGATGATAATATTGCATCACGAGGTTTTTAGCTGTCATAGGGTTAATGCCAAATTGTTCAAAGTATTCCATGGTGGCGCAGTTCAATCGGCCTGTCATTTCTAAATCACGCAGGGCTAATCTAAATCCTGTTTTAACATGGGCTTTGGCTTCGGCTTTTTCGTAATCCACTTCGTCCCAGTTTTCAGGAATATGATTATTTTTACGAATTTCTTCATAGGATTCTTGATAAATAGCAATTTCTTTAAGAGCGGCCTCATAGTAATTGGTTGAGTCTGCAAGTTGGGTGATTTTTTCAGCAATGTCGAGAGAGGTTTTTTCAAGATCAATTTTAAGGTGGCCGAGTTTAAATTCCATAGCCGAAGAATCCGAGCACGTTGAGCTGTTGAGTTCCCTTTCAAGTTTTAAAATTTCGGTTTGTTGAAATTTTAAATTGAGCTCCAGTCTTTTGACTTCAAGGATTTCTTTTTTAATTTTAAAGGTGTTCTCTTTAAGGGCCGCTCTTTTGTTTTCAATTTGCGCCAAACACTGATTGAGCATGCGGTAGGGGCCCTCATTGAGCATGGTGAGAGTCATCAAGCGGCTGGTGGTTTGGCTATTAGTTTTGGCAAAAGCAAGATTGGCTCTATCAACTTCGAGCATTCTTTGTTGAAGAAGGGCGAGTTTTGTTTCGTCCATGACTTTAAATTCAAAGGAGTCTTTATGAATGGCTTTGGTAGATAAACTTAAAACCGCATTGGTGTTTTGAATCAGTTGATCAACTTGAGATTGAAGTTCGAGAGTTTTATTTTGAAGTGTGAGTGAGTGGTTCATTATGAAGTGGCTCCAAAAGCAAATTTTGCTGTAGTAAGTTGACCAAAATTAGAGGCATTGCCCGTTGTTGAAATGGTGATGGACTCAATATTTGAGACTGTCGAGGTTGCCACAAAAGTTGCAGATGTCATGCCTCCTGCAAAGATTCCGATATTTCCAGTTCTATTTGATGTGCCTGAAAAAACATTTTTAGCAGTGGCAATTGTTCCAAAGGAGGTGGCGTTACCAGTTGTGGAGATGGTGATGTATTCTATGGAGTTGGTCACAGCAGTGGTGTTCCAAGCGGTTCCACCTCCAGCAATAACACCTCTTTGATTAATATCATTACTCAATCCGCCACAGTAGGCATGAATAGTTGTTGAAGTTCCAAATGATGTCGAATTGCTAGGAGTTGTAATGGTCGTGTAGAGAATAGCCTTGCCGCCTGGATAACTCCCCGCTGCAGTTCCTCCCGCAAAAATTCCTCTGTTATTAATTCCATTACTAAATCCTGCTTGACCATCTCTTGGAGTATCAAGAGTTCCAAAAGAAGTGGCGTTTCCTGCCACTGAAATTGTGATGTAGTCGATGGTATTCACATCAGCAGCGGTCATTCCAGTGGGGGTGCCGCCTCCAATGACTCCTCTATTTGAGGTTCCGTTAGAATGAGAAGCAACATAGCATTTGGCGGAGGTGAGTGTTCCAAAATTAGAGGCATTACCTAAAATTAAAAGTGAGATGTATTCAATAAGATTGGTACCGGCAGTAGTATAGCCTCCAGCAAAAACACCTCTTCCATTTGAAGCATTTGAGGTTCCACTGAGATTTCCTCCTCTATTCACTGAAAGACTTCCATAACTAAGGGGATTCCCTGGTGTTGTAAATGTGATGTATTCTATTGCTGATAAATTACCTGAAGCAGTATCTCCTCCAGCAAAAATACCGCGGCTACCATTGGCCATTGGGGCACTTTGTTTTAAAAAAGCAAAGGGGAGAAATCCTCCCGCTCGAGCGGATTTTAAAAAAGAAAAAGTTAAAATTTGTGAGAGCAAAACCTGGAGGGAACTTTTTAAGAAGAGTCTTCTGTTAAGAAAATTTTTAAAGTTTTTCAAAAAAAGTCTCCTTGTGAGATCATTTTAAATGGAACAGTTTATTCTAATAATGAAGAGTATTTTTCTAACGCCCTAAAAAATTGTCAATGAATTCAAATTTTAAATCGATTTTGTATTTTATAAAAATAAAAATGAAACATAATACTTTTTGAGAAGTAATTTTTTATTTTAAAGTTGGTAGATGGTCGAGCTTGTAAGGTCTAGTCTTGGTATTGAGTTTTAAAATAATCTTTATCTCTCTCATTTAATTAGTTTAAATGATGAATATGAGTAATCAAGGATCAGAAAAAAATGAACTTAAAAAACCGATAGCTATCTATTTGTTAGCATCATGTTTTTTATTGGCTCCTATCGGAAACATTCTGACCTCTTTGATCATGCAAAGAGTTCCTAACTGGTACAAACCCAATGTATTTTATAATTTACTCAAAGTGATTCCTCCAACGGATCTTTTTTGGTTGGGTTTGGTTTTTGTTTGCGGACTCTTTTTATTAAAAGCACATAAGTTATCTTGGTCCTTTGCGATTTTTGCGATGATGGTTGTGCTGGGTATGAATATTTATAAAATGTATTACTTTGCGCAAACCGAGCAATCAGGTCTTATAAAAACGCAAATTGCCTTAAGCATCTTTTTTACGACTGCGGTTTTATTGATCTCATTCTATTTTAGATATCCGTATTTAGATCGAAGAACGACTTGGCTTTCGACGTCCAGTCGTATGGATGTGGATATTCCCGTTGAGCTCGTTTTTAGCAAGTCCCATGAGGTTTATTATGGAGTTATTGAAAACATCTCAATGTCGGGTTCAAGAATTCACCTCAACACTCATGTGCCAGCAATCTTGTTTTTAGAAAAAATAGCTTCTGATAAGGCCTATTTAAAGATGAAAGACCTTAATGACATCGCCTTAGAAGTCGAGCTGGTTAAAATTGAGAACCAAAATTTAAGATTAAGATTTAAAAATTTAAGTGATAACGACAAAGCCATGATTTCAAACTATATGTACAATCAAAAACAAAAGATGATCGGTGCCTAAATGAAATTGATAAAAAGCAGAATCCAAAAGACAGCGAACGCCCTTATGATCCTTTCTTCAACTCAATTGTTTTTTCAGCCTTTGGCTCTTGCAGCTAAGTCTAAAAAACCATCTGAAATGGTGAAAGAACTCATGCAAGAAACAAATCTTGGAAAGAGACCAGTTTCGGCTGCAGAAATGTACTTACTGGCTAAGAAAAAATTCCCTGCTCATATCGTAGCTAAACTTGCACCGATTTTAAAATACAATGCCAATGAAATGATGCCTAAGGCTGAGTTTGCCACAATGACAAGTCCTGAAGGACAAGAGTTTGTGAGAATCACTCTGACTAAAGGAAATCACCGCCAAGTTGTGGATTTTTACAATACTGAGGATGTTTTTGCTCGTGTAAATGGGCAAGTGATCACTAAAGAAGATGTTAAAAATTGGGATCCTTACATCGAAAAAATCGAAAAAGCCGATGCTAAAAATCCTTTGATGAATATTATCGTAAAACCATCAGTTTTTGAAAGAATGACTGTGGCACAAAAAGAAGATTATATTCTTAAACTTCGTAAAATCACTTTTGAATTAGAGCAAGCTCAAGTGGCTCTCGGAAAAGCTGAGGGAACTGCTCAAGTTAATCCGTTAGAAAATGACGGGGCTTATTTATTTTGGAAGCTAGTTGTGGGTGATGAGGCTTTTGCAGCTAAGTTAGCGGGCAGAATTGGAACACCTTGTGTGATCGCGGGTAACTTATCTCATTTTGGAAGGGATAATAGCTGCGGATCTCAAGATAGCGAAAACATGCCAGCATGGACTGAGCCTTGTGGTGGCAAACGTATGATTCAATGTAATGAATTTATTTATGGATATAATGGTTCTGGTGGACCTATTTGTGTTCCTGTAAATACAAAAGCTTCAGTGAATTGTGATAAGGCTTCTCCTATTCAAACTCCAGAAAACAAAAAGGCACTCGTTCATAATGTCTTTAAGGCTTTAGATATTGAAGTGAAAGATTTTAAAATTGCAGTGGGTGCTAAAGGTCAAAAAACTCCAGATCTTGATAAGAGCATTGAAGCTAAGAATAAAATCAATGAGTTCTTAGTTAAATTGGATGCAAATTTAGATTCAACTTACTCTCAATGTGAAGCTAACTCAGCTAAAAAATATGATATTTTAAAGCCTGGTAAAAAAGGTAAAAAACCTGTTTACTCTAGCCAAAAAAGTGCCTGTGATATTATCAGAAAAAGAGCCAACGAGTTAAGAAAAGCAACTTGTGAAACTGTGGCAGGACTTGATAATTCTTTTCAATGTCCTCCTTATCCACCAGAATTTAAAGCAGCTGAGTGTGATAGCACAACGCAAACTCTTAATGAAAAAATTAATGATTGCTGCGATAAACAAGATAACTGTTGTAACGCTGCTGAAACTCAAGAAGACAAAGCAAATTGTTACAATAACGGTGGTTTGAATGTGGCAACTGAAGCAGGGTCAAACCTTGTTAAAGGCGAATGTGAAATCTCTGGCCAAACAAAAATCAATGGATCTTGTGTGTGCCCAGCAGAGCTTCCTTATGTAGAAGGAAATATTTGTGTTAAAGATCCAAAAGTTGCGGATAGCACAACTCCTTGTACCGAAGTTAAAGGTCAAAAAAGAAACAAAGACGGTATCTGCGAATGTCCTGACAAAAAACCAGACATCGAAAATGGCAAATGCGTTTCTAAAGGTTGTTCATGGTGCTCATATGTACCATGGGTCTTACTCGGTGGTGGCGCCCTTTTATGGTGGTTGCTCGATGATAAAAGTTCTGGATCTAAATCTGGCGGTACAAATACTAAACCAGTTACTGGAACGATCTACAATGAGAATTCAAATATTCCAAGAACGACTCCATCTGCTGGTGGCGTCAGATAAAGTTCGCTTCAGAGA
>JBIIER010000018.1:0-50129 GCA_044237745.1 Pseudobdellovibrionaceae bacterium | reverse complement strand
ATTGGCCTGGTGCCAAACAATCCGCTGCATTTTTTACGTAACGCAATTTATATACTGTTAAGCTCGATGATCCGATTTTAATTGTTTGAGAGACTTTTGTATCTGCATAAGTCAATGTACAATCTGAATTTTCACAAACGCCCTTAGCATTTAAAATGTATCCAGCATTACAACTGTACTCACAGGCATTAGCGGAATTACAGCTATTCTCACTCACTAATGTCATCTTAGTGCCAGTTTTTACATTTTGGTTAAAGTTCGCACATTGTGAAGCATTTGTGAATGTTGCTGGCACTGCTGGGCAAACATTAGGAACACATTTTGCCGGTTTAGATTTATCAAAGGCCGCATAAGTTCCGCAACTTGTACATTTTGCATCCGTTGCACCATTGGCACAAACACAGGCTCCCTTAGCGGCATCATATGTTTGAGCAGCTCCACAACTTGGAGCACAAACTCCCCATGTTGAATCAACCTGACAAGTTTTTACTTGATCCGCTCCACCAATAGTTTTTGGACATTCAGATGGCAATGAAACAGAACCTGCTTTACAAGCCATTAATTTAATACTTGCTGTACAAGGTGTTGTTCCTAATTTATTAGCATCATCTTTATAAGTGATATCACACTTCATATCTGAAGTGCCCATAACTAATTTAGCAATGGCTGGAGCTTTTACACTCAGAGCAGTTTCTACTCCTCCTGTACAAATATAACTTGCTGCCGCCACATTTTTGAGTGTGATGGTCGAGTTAATCACTGTACCAGTTGTTAAACCTGTCGCATTTGTTTTTGCACCCTTCACATCTGAAAGGATGAGACTACAGGTTGCAGCGGCCACACATTTTTTAGCCGTCACACCGTTTGTAACAACATCTTGTATTGAGTATCCTGGATCGCAAGAATCAATATTACATTTAGTCTCACATGTTGTTTTATTTTTTGCATCGGTCACACAATTGAGCGTGCCTTTACCATTTGGCACTGCTTTATCTGTACAAGGTTTTGTACTTGAAGTCATAGTTTCACAAGTAGAACCATCTAAGCTTGGGATTTTTCCACCCGTACAAGCTTCACAAGTCGAGTTGAGCATTGTTCCAGATAAGTTCACTGTTTTCTTAACAGCATCGTAAGTACAACTTCGAGTTTCAAATTGACCCGCAGTTAAGCAATCCGCTGTATTTTTAACGTAGTGAGTTTTATAAACCTTAGTGCTCGACTCACCCATTTTAATCACAACTGGAGCTTTAGTGTCTGCATAACTAAATGTACATTCAGCTTTTTCACAAACGCCTTTTGCATTTAAGAAATAATCCTTATCACAACTGTACTCACAAGAGTTGGTTGCATTACAACTTCCAGCATTTACTAATGTTGTTTTTGTTCCAGCTTTTACATTTTTATTAAAGCCTTCACATGCAGATGCATTTTTAAATGTTGCAGGAGCCGCTGGACATTGGTTTAAGACACATTTTGCAGGTTTTGATTTATCAAAGGCTGCATAAGTATCGCACTTAGTACATTTTGGATCTACGGCGCCATTTGCACACACAAATGGTGCACATGTGCCCCAGTTTCCATCAGCTTGACATGTTTTAAATTGAGCCGCTCCATCCGCAGTTTTTGGACATACCGACGCATCAGAAACAACTCCAGCTTTACAAGCGAGTAATTTAATACTTGCAGTACAAGGTGTGCTCACATCTTTATTGGCATCATCTTTATAAGTGATATCACACTTCATATCCGTATTGCCCATCACGAGCTTAGAGATACTTGGAGTTTTCACAACTAAAGCTGTCGATGTTCCACCCGTACATTGATAACTTGCAGATGAAACATTTTTTAAAGTGATGTTAGAAATAATCGCTGTACCCGCAGTTAAACCTGCAGAGTTCACCGTTGCACCTTTCACGTCTGAAAGGAAGACACTACAAGTTGGTGCAGCCACACATTTTTTAGCCGTCACACCATTTGTGACCACATCTTGTATTGAGTATCCTGGATCGCAAGAATCAATATTACATTTAGTCTCACAAGTCGTTTTATTTTTAGCATCAGTCACACAATTGAGCGTGCCTTTACCATTTGGTACGGCTTTATCTGTACATGGTTTGGTACTTGACGTGAGCGTTTCACAACTAGAACCATCGATGGTTGGAACTTTTCCGCCCGTACAAGCTTCACATGTTGAATTCAACATTGAACCTGTGAGACTTAAAGTCTTTTTAACAGCATCATAGTTACAAGTTCTCAACTCAGATTGTGCAGCGGACTTACAATCACCGGCATTTTTCACATAACGATATTTATAAACCACTGGGCTTGTCTCACCCATTTTTACAGATGCCGGAGCTTTGGTATCTGCAAAAGTAAAGCTACACTCAGCTTTTTCACAAACGCCTTTCGCATTTAAGAAGAAGCCTTCATTACAACTATATTCACAAGAATTTGCAGGATTACAGCTGTTTGCATTCACCACTGTATTTTTTGTTCCAGCCTTAACATCTTTATTATAGTTAGCACACTTAGATGCATTCACATCAGGCACAGTTGTTGGACATTGATTATCAACACACATTGCTGGTTTTGATTTATCAAAGGCTGCAAAAGTATCGCACTTAGTACATTTTGCATCCACGGCATCATTTGCACATACGCAAGCTTTGAGAGCGGCATCATAAGTTTGAGCGGCTCCACAACTTGGAGCACACTCGCCCCACTTACCGTCTGCTTGGCAAGTTTTCACTTGAGCAGCTCCACCAGAAGTTGCTGGACATTCGACAGCTGGTGAGACTTCTTGCGGAGTGCAACCAAAAACTTTAACTGTTGTAGAACAAGGAGTTTCTCCATCGTTTCCAGCATTATTTTGATAAGTGATATCACACTTCATTTCTGAAGTGCCCATCACTAATCCAGTAATTGCTGGATTTGACACCGTCAGTGCTTTAGGAACGCTTCCATTACAAGAATACTTAGCGGCAGAAACATTTGCTAATTTGATTGTTGTCACAATCTTAGTTCCTGCTTCTAATCCTGCAGAAGAGGCTTTGGCAGCCGCTTTATCTGAGAGGAAAATCTCACACGTTGCAGGTTGGATACAAACTTTAGATTTGACTCCAGCCACTGTTTGTTCTTCGAGCACATAAGGTGCTTTACAAGCTGTGATCTTACATGTTTTTTCACATACTTCGTTTTTACCAGTGCTATCACTTTGGCAAGTTTGAGTGCCTGTTGCATTTTTATTTTTAGCATCAGTACATGGTTTTTCATAAGCCGGCGGTTGTGCCTTACACATATAGAAGCAACATTCATCAGCCGCATCACGTTCACCACTTGAACAATAATCTGCCCAAGGATATTTATTATTAAAGCTGATATAACATCCACTTGAGCTAGGATTTGTGCCAGAAGGACATGAAACACCTGGTTTTTTAGTATCTTCAATTTCAAAACCTGCTGGGCAATTATAAGCTCTCCAGCCCCATGGTCCGCCGATATCACAATGGCGACCGCGAGAGTTTTGAGTTGTTAATTCACAACGACCTGGACCACCCGCAACACCCGGAATGTATTTAGATTTAGAAGTGTCACATTTAAACTCACAACTGTTTGAAACAGAACATGTTTCAACAAGAGTTTTATGAATTGTATTTGTAATCAACATACCATCAAGTTTTGGATTACAAGCAATGGCATTGTCTGGAGTCTTATCTTGACACTCATTTTTTACACAAGCTGTTTTAGTGGCATTGAGTATTGAATTAGCTTCACACTCTACTGGCTTACAAATTCCAATTTTTGCAATCTTCGCAGTCACTGTACATTCTTGAGTAGCCATTTTAGCGTTGGCTAAGATACAAGACTTAGGAACTGCTTTAGGATCACAAGCATAAGGTTCTACTTTATTTGAGGCAGGGCATAAGCCTTTGTTACCAAGTAAGTCAATGTAGTCAAGTTGACAACTCATCGCTACAGCACCCATGGTTTGTGCCACTTCACCTTCAACCGCATTGTCTTTGGCTGTACTCATGTCAATCGCTAAGGCTTTTGTTTGTCCTGTACATTTATAAGTTGCAGACTTAACGCCACTTAATTTATAAATCATGAGTACTGAAGATTTAGTAACAAGCCCTTCTGGTTTGGTTGTTTTATCTGTTGCAGAATAGAGACCCATTTCACAACTAGTGCCTGGAGCTTTTTCACATTTTCCAGAGCTAGCAATGTAGAATCCTGTTTCGCACTTAGTACATTTTGAAGCGACAGTCGTTCCATCGCTACAAGTACAAGCTTGAGCCACACTATCAAACGCTGATGGAGCCGGGCAACTTGGCAAACACTCGCCCCATTTTCCATCTGCCTTACAAGTTTTTTCTGCACTTGAAGCTCCTGCGACCTTAGGACATGACTTCGCATCTTTTGAGCCTGGCAAACATTCGTAGTAAGGAATTTTATTAGAGTCACAAGATTTAGCTTCGCCATTTAAATCTGTGTAACTGACTTTACATGAGAACTCTTCAGCTCCCATTTTGAGTCCCGTCACAGCTTTATCTGTGAGCTTCAAGGCTTTATCCACAGTAGCACCAGTACATTTATAAGAAATTCCTGCCGCATTCATTGTTGCCAATTTAAGCGTGGCTTTAATTTCTTTTCCTGTAATGGTTCCCGGAGAAGTCGGCGTTGCTCCTGTCGCAGCTAATGTGATTTCACAAGTCGAAGCGGCTTTACAAGCTCCGTTATCAAATGCAAATGATTTGCTCGAATCACATTTGTATTCACATTTACCAGCAGGAACAGAACATGTTTCTACAAGTTTTGCTTTGACTGAAGTGGAATCTAATTGTTTTTCACCATTGGCATCACACAGAACGGCGTTCAATGGTTTCTCTCTGCAAGAATTTAACTCACAAGATTTTTTATCTGCACTCACACTGTAATACGGATTACATTCAATTGGCGCACAAACATCAAGTGCTGCTTTGCCGTTAACCACTGTACATTTTTGACCAGCCGTTTTGGCATTCGTCAACTTACAAACAATTGGTTCAGAAGTTGGGTCACAAGTGTTGTAGTTCACCACATTGGTCTCTGCTGGAGTACAAGCTTTAAACTTATTATCGCCGCTGAGATCTTTGTATTCCACTTTACAACTGAAAGCGGCTTTACTCATGGTTAACTCAACACTGTCTGAAATCAAATTATCAGCTGTTGGCGTGAGAGTTTTAGTGGACTTCGCTTTATCTGTACAAGTGTATTTAATTTGCGCCACATTAGTGACTTTATAATTAAATAACACTTTAGCGTTTTCAAGGGCACCAGTAAGTGGAACTGATGGATTGTTTTTATCAACTAAACTAATTGCACATTCAACTTTTGGAGCTTCTACGCACTTACCACCACTCATAAAGAATCCGAGAGGGCAAGTTTTACATTTAGACGATAAAGTCGTACCATCGGCACAAGTACAAGCTGTGCTGTTTGAATTCAGAGTTGTACCAGCTGTTGGACATTCTGGTTTACACTCTCCCCATTTTCCAATATTTGCACCCGTAGATTCACAAACTTTTGTATTGGTTCCATCAGTCACTTTAGGGCAACTTGCAGTGTCTTTAGTTCCTGCTTTACATTCAAAAGATTTCACAGTTGCAGAACATTCTTCTGCAACAGCTTGACCTTCGGCGTTCGTGTATTTAACATCACATGAAATGTCTTTATCTCCCATGATCATTGCTGGGATCACAGGTTTTGTGACACTTGCAATTGGCGAAGAGATTCCAGATGAAGAACATTGGTAAGATGCAGACTTCACATTAGCCAATTTTAATTGAGCATAAACTTTGGCAGCTTTGACGATTCCATCAGAAGCTTTAGTTGCCGTTGCTGAATCCGCTAAGATGAGGCTACAAGTAGGAGGTAAAATACATTTTTTAGAGAGAATAGCTGCATTCGAAGTTGTCACCGTTGCAGTTGAGCCATTCACAACATCTACTAACAGATATTTAGGATCACAACTTGTAATTGAACAAGTGGCATCGCAGAGTTCTACTCCTTTAGAATTTTTTTGACAATTTTTAATTCCTTTACCATTTGGCACTTTAGGATCTGTACAATCTTTTGTGTAAACAATTGAAGGTTCACAACCACTGCCTTTACTATTCGGGAACAATCCTCCCGCACAAGGTTCGCAAGTGGAGTTCATAAATGAACCCGTCAATTTTAAGCTTTTCGATTTTGTATCGTAGTTACAAGTACGAGTTTCAGATTTACATTCAGCACTGTCTTGAACCCATCTCGCCGCATAAACTTTTTGACTTGGGTCAGTTGTCACTAATAATTCTTTAGAAGTATCTGCCAAAATCAACGGACAAACAAGCTCTTCACATTTTCCTTTAGCCGATAAGTAAAAACCTTTTCCACATTGATATTGACATGATTTAGAGGCATCACACTCATTATAATTTACAATTGCATTACTTGTTGGAATCGGTAATGTAACTTTAGCGTTAAAGCTTGGACATTTCTCAGAATTTGTATCTGGAATATTTTTTGGACATTCATTAGGCACACACATTTGAGTGACATCATTGAGTACAGAGTAACTATCGCATTTTGTACAACCTGATGCGACAGTTGCATTATTAGGACATTCACAACTTGTTTTTGTGGAATTTAACACCGACGGAGCTGTACAACTAGAATCACAAACTCCCCATGTGCCATCATCTTTACAAACTTTCTGACTGACCACTCCGCTTTTTTGAACTGGACATCCCATTGTGGATGTCTCTTTTGGAGTACATTGATAAAACTTAACAGTAGCGGTACATGCTTTGGATTCAGCCACACCTGCTAAATTTGTATAATTCACATCACAAGTGATATCTTTTGCTTTCATTGTGATTACCGGAATGGTCGGATTTGTGATATTGCCAATTTTAGCAACCGGCTTACCTTCACAAGCATAGCTTGAAGAAGCTACATTTTTAAGAACTAGATTTGGATAAACTTTTTTACCTGTAGAAGTTCCTTCTAATGGAGTTGTCGATGAAGCACTGTCTGTAAAATTTAATTTACAAATTGGTTTATCTACACAGGCTTTTGTTTTCACTCCTTTGAGAGTCACATCAGCAAGTATTTGATTTTCATCACTGCAACTTGAAATCACACAAGCACTGCAAGTCTCTACACCTTTTGCATCTTGAGAGCATTTTTTAGAACCAATGGCATTTTCATTCACTGGATCTACACAAGTGGCAGAATATTCATAAACTGCAGAACAATTTGCAGAAGTTCCCACTCCACCTTCAGTTGTGGTGCCTTCGCAAGTCCATGTCCAAGGTTTATTGCCTTCATCTGGACCACCACTGACTGTGACCTCATTGGATGGAGAGCACAGATTTGTAGTTGGCTTAATTGCATATTTTTGATCTTTTGCTGTTCCACATTTTCCATTCACTGGAGCGGCCACACAAGTGCTTCCATCTTGTGAGTTTGGAACTTTTGATTTATCAGAGCAAACTGAGCAAGTTTTATTTGTATAGCTTCCGTCTAAAACTCCGCTTGTGCAGAGGCGATTTTCAAAATTGTCTTTATTACTACATTCTGCAGATGTTTTTACATATCGAGTTTTATAGACTTTAGAAACAGACTTTCCATTGAGAATCGTGATCGGATTTATACCCGCTTTTTGTGGAATATCAGACCAAGTGAGTGAACATGATGTGGTTTCACATTTTCCAGATTCTGGATTAAAATGATAGTTGGCATTACATTGATACTGACAACCATTTGAAGAATCACATTTTCCGTTATCTACAATTGTAGCTTCAATGTTTTCGACTTTCACATTTTTATTAAAGCCAGAGCACTTCACAGCGTTTGGATCTGTGATTTTGTCATCACACTTATTAATAGTACATGCTGTTTTATCTGCATTCATAGTTGAATACTGATCACAACCCGTTGGAACACAATCTGTTCCCCATTTACCAATATTGGCTCCTGAGGTTTGGCATGTCACCACTGAGGCCGCTGCATTTTTACCCACGCAAGATTTAGTTTTAGCCGGATCTGCAGTTGGATCACAGTCAAATAAAGCAACAGAGTTTGTACTTGATGGACATTTTTTAGCCGCATTCCCTAAATCAATATATTCAACTGAGCAAGTGAGTGCAGATTTACCCATTGTTAAATTCACACTGCCTGAACTTGTGCCGTCCACAGGAGCTTTTGTGGCTCCTGTTGATTTTGCTGGATCTGTACAAGTGTACTTAGCAGATAATACATTTTCGAGGTCATATTTAAAGGTGACGGAACCAGATTCAACGGCCCCTAATTGTTTATTTCCTTCTTTATCATACAACCCGATATCACAATTAACTGCAGGTGCGTCTTCACAGTTGCCGCTGCTTGCAAGATATTTACCACTTGGGCAACTTGCACAATTAGAAGCCAACGTGCCTCCGTTTACACACTCACAAATTGATTTAGAAACATTCAACTGATAAGTTGGAGCCGTACAAGAGATTGTACAAGAAGTCGCCCATTTACCAGTTTTATCACAAGTTTTTGCGGTATTTACAGGGCAACCTTTTGGATTGATCATTCCTGGATTACAATCATATTTTTTAACGATATTTGAATTACAAGAGTTTTGAATCAGCTGATCTGCTTTATTGGTATAAACAACTCCGCAAGAATAATCTTCAGCCGTCATTTTGAGGCCCGAGTAAATATTTGGACGAGTCAAGTCTCCGATTGAAAGCTTATCACCCTTTTGACCTGTACATAAATAAAGAGCGGAATTAACATTTGTTAATTTTTTAAATGTCCCAAATAAATCGGTTCCCTCAGCGGCTCCTAAGATTGGTGTGATAGAATCTTTGACGTCAGTAATGACGATCGAGCATTCTGGATGAGGGATACATTTTTTAGCTGTCGCCACAAGATTTGTACCCAACGGAACAGTCACGATTTCATAAGTTTGGTCATCACAAAATTTAATATCACAAGTGGTGCAATTTTCTGGGCCACCTGCAACTGTTCGTGAACAAACTTTAGTTCCTGTTTTAATATGCTCCGTAGGATTTTCACAACTCACAGTGTACTCAACTGGAGCCGTACAAGTTGTTGTATTCCCTTTACCAGCTGCAGTGGTTGTTCCTGCGCAAGTCCAAGTCCAAGGATTATTTAAATCTCCTGCCGTTCCGCCAGAGACTGTCGATGCCGCTTTTAGATCAGAGCAAAGATCTGCTACAGGAGGTGTTGAAGTGTATTTATTACCACTTGTTGAAGCCTTACCACAGACTCCATCTTCAGGTTTGGCGGCACAAGATTTACCATCAACACTTGGAATAGTTGCTCCTGCACACACATCACACTTACTAAAAACATCTTTAACCGAAACATTTTGATTTGGAGAAGCCATTGTAAATTGAGTGTTGTTACAACTGACACTTGTTGCAGAACTTGAACAATCACTGCTATTAATTCCAAAACCTTTCAAGAAAACATTTTGTGATTTGCTATTTGTAAGACTGATGGTTATGCCATCTTTTAAAGTGTCTTTACACTGACTCTCCTCACAAACTGCCGGAGTTTTTGAAGTGTTTAAGTAAAAACCATTTTTACATTGAGTTTCACATTTTGGACTGTCACCCACAGAACAAGTGCTCACTAAATTCATAGCCGTTCCTGTTTTAGGAACTGCTTTATTATCATTAGGGCAGTATTCTGTATTAGTTGCCAATGTGCCATAACATATGTTTTCAGAACAACTTGTTCCGCTTGGAGTAAATCCAACCTCACAAGTATTTACATTACAAACACCACATGATTCACCAGTAGTTGGACTCACCACACAAGTTTGTGTGCAACTCACCACATGAGTCACAGGATCATTTGGATTATTTGTTTTATCGTATTGATAACTTGCTTTACAAACAATTGGAGTGTCATCAGTTCCTGCCGCAGAAGTTCCCGTACATGTCCAAGACCAGTATTGTTGATACTGAGGTTTGGTTTCATCTTTAGTTGCAGGAGAAGCTTTGCCCGTAGAACACAAATTAGCATTTGGTGCTGCCGTAAACTTACCGCCATCATCGGCACCACATTTTGCCGTTATAATTCTTGTAATATCCGTTGCACAAGTGCTGCCATCAGCTGATGGAATAGTTCCTGCCACAGCACATGCCGAACAATCACTGGCTCTAAATTGAGAGTTATTAAAATTAGTGATGACATCAGAAATTGTGCCTTTAAGTTCTCCATTTGTACAACTCAAGCTTTCTGATTTACAATCTGCCACATTGGCAACAAATCGTTTTTCAAAAGCTTTTTGACCAGAAGTTCCAGTTGAAAATTTACTTGGAACTTTAGTTGTTGAACTATCTGACCAACTCACATTACAACTGCTGACTTCACAAGTTCCTTTAGATGTATTCAAATAATAATCAGCACTGCATTTTAGTGCCTTACAAACGGCATCAGTTGAGTCAACACAAGTAGAACTATCTACTGAGCACGAAGTGGCACATATTTCTGTTCCACCATTCACACAAGCTTTCACACCTTGTGCAATATTTTTACTCGCATCCGAACAAGCTTTATCATATTTTACTTTAGCCGAACAAACCGGAGAAGACTTACCCGTTCCTGCCGCAGTGGTTGTTCCTGTACATGACCAACTCCAAGGAGAAGTTCCTCCTCCAGTGACAGCCGTTGCAGTCCCCGAAGCGCAAAGATCTTTTGCTGCTGGCGCTGCAATAAATTCTGTTCCACTCGTCATCGCAAGACCGCAAGCCCCATCAGTTGCAGCGTCCACACAAGTTAATCCATCCACACTTGGTACTTTACCATTTGAGCAAACTTCGCAACTTGGGTATCCATCACTCACTTTGAGATTAGGATCTGTTGAACCTTTTGCATCTGGTGGAGTTTGACAGCTCAATACTTTAATCGCAGCATTGCAATCAGCTAAAGTGAGAGCTGTTTTTCTTGTATAGAGATTATAAGTACTGCCACTCGAAATTTTAAAATTACTACCATCTTTAAATTGACCCGTACAAACTGCTTCTACACAAGGAGCAGGATTTTGGCTCGGGTTATAAATATAACCCTTGCTACATTGCATTTCGCACTTTTTATCATTAGTACAAGAACCCACAATACTGACATCTAAACCATCTATTGGAATCGCTTGATTATCGTTAGGGCAGAACTCAGCATTTTTAATGAGAGTTCCTATACAAGAATTCTCCACGCAAGTGCTAAAGCTCGCATCAGGACGATATCCGACTTCACAAGAATCAATCACACAAGCAGAACATTGCTCCCCACTAGCTCCAATTGTGCAATGCTTAGTGCAACTGTCTATATGATTAATTTTATCACTGACTTTTTTATCATATGTGTAATCAGCAAAACAATTAATTGGAGCTGTATCAGCACCTGAAGATGAACTTCCAGTACAAGTCCAATTCCAACGAGTGGTTAATCCTCCAGATACAAACAATGAAGCCTTGCCTGTTTCACAAAGATTTGCTGATGGTGCAATATTAAAACTTCCCGTTGAAGCAGATCCGCAACGAGCGATGATAATTTTTGAAACATCTTCGGCACACGTACTGCCGTCTGCAGAAGGAATTGTGCCCGCAACTTCACAAGTTCCACAAGTGCTGAACCTATGATCTTGAGCTTTATCTTGTGGAAGAAGCGTTCCTTCTTTACAAGTTAAAGTAGCAACGTCACATTCAGAAACATTTTTTACATATTTTTTGAAATAAGCTTTTTGAGTTTGTAGATTTAAGACTTTAGAATCAAGAACTCCAGATCCAGCATCTAACCAAGAGATGCTACAATAAGCCGGCTTACATTGTTTTGTATCCGTGCTCACAAAGTAATCTTTGCTACATTGGAACGAGTTACAAACTGAATCTGTAGAATCTACGCAGATTCCTTTATCAACGGAACAACCTGTTGACGAACAAGTTTCAACACCCGCTAAATCTTTAGTGCAAACTTGCACACCTTTAACAATGTTGTTCGTCGCATCTGCACATTCTTTATCGTATCTCACTTTGGCAGAACAACTTGCGATTTTACCTTTACCTGCTTGAGTCGATGTGCCTTCGCAAGTCCAAGTCCAAACCGAATTTATTCCTTTACTGCTTCCACCCTCTACAATAGAGGCTTTTCCTGAAGCACAAAGTTCTGAACTTGATACTGGGGCTGCCGCATAGTCTTTGCCACTGGTCATAGCACTGCCACAGAGACCATCTTGAGGTTTTGGCACACACTCGGTTCCATCACTATTAGGAATAGAGTTGCTATCTGCACAGATATCACAATTTGCAAATTGAACATTGCCAGGAAAACCTTCAGAAAGAACTGAGTTTTTACAAGTTAAATTTTTACTTAAATCTGAACATTCTGCTTTAGAACTGACATATTTTTTAGAGTAAATTAATTGTGATTTTCCATTTTCTAATGTGAATTTAGAACCATTATCTGACCAACTCGAAACGCAAGTTGTAGATTCACAAATAGCTTGAGTGGCATTAAAGTAATTTCCTGTTGTACAAACTGTATCACATTGAGAGCTCGCCAAACAATAGATTTGATCCACTCCACAACTTGAACAGCTTTCTGTGCTGTTCACATCAATTGAGCAAGTTTGAAAACCTTTTTCAATAAAACGAGTCGCATCTTTACAAACTTTATTGTATTTAAATTTAGCACTACAAGTCTCTGTGGTTCCTTGACCGCCATCTGTGGTGCTGCCTTTACAAGTCCAACTCCAACCCGTATTAACTCCACCAGACGCTCCGCCTGTAACAGCAGAAGCCGTTCCTTTATCACAAAGTTCAGAGGCCACATTTGGTGCGGTTGGATACTCTTTGCCACTTGTTTTTGCTATTCCGCAAGCGCCATTGACAGGAGCTTCCACACATTGGCTGCCATCAGCATTTGGAACTTTTCCGTTTGCACAAGCTTCGCAAGTTGAGTTCACATTTTGGCCATCAAGACTCATCACTTTGCCATCAAATTTACAAGTTCTTGTCTCTTTAAAAGTATCACATTCAGAGTAATCTTTAACGAATCTGTTTTTATAGGCCACTTTTGAATTGCCCACTAAAACTTTAATTTCTGCTTTAGTATCTGCCCATTTTAAATTACAAACGCTTTCTTCACATAATCCTGTATTGGCAATTAAGTAATAACCATTTGAACATTGGTATTCACAAGAGTTGGCTAAATTACAGTTATTAACTAAAGTCGTTTTAATATCTGCCGTTTTGACTTTAGTATTGAATCCAGCACAAGGCTCCGCATGTTTGTCTGCTATTAAGCCCTGACAAGAGTTTTTCTCACAGGCCGTTTTTGTAGCATTGAGAGAAGAATCCGCGGCACAAACAGTTGGTATACAATCAACTGACCATGTACCCGTTGCAGGCCCTGCATTCACACAAGTTCTCACAGCACTTGTTGCATTTGCTGCTGTACAACTTTGAGTTGGCAATGGTGTTGCTTTAGGGTCGCAAGCATAAATGCTCACTATATTTGTTGTAGCTGGACATTTTTTACTGACGTTTCCTAAATCTACATAATCAACAGAACAATTAAGTCCTTCTGATCCTGGAACAAGACTTCCTAAATCTAAAGTTGCACTTCCAGTGCTGATATTATTTTTTGCTTCTTCAGCTGGAGTCACTAATTCTTTATCATTCGAACATGTGTATTTTGCAGACAGAACATTCACTAATTTATATTTAAACAGAACTTTTGATTTTTCGAGAGCTCCAGATAAGAGATTCGATGGGCTATTCACATCATAGAGACCCACTTCACAAGACGTCTCTGGCGCCGGCACACATTTTCCGTCCACTCCAAAATAGCTTCCCGTTGCACAGCGAGCGCAATTAGAAGCCACTCTTCCGCCGTTGACACATTCACAAGCTGTTTTTGCGTCATTCATTTTAAAATCAGGTGCTGCACAAGCTAAATTACATGTGCCTTCCCACTCACCACTCGCATCACATCGCTTAGCCGTGTTGGCATCACAACCTACAGTCGATGTGTCACCTGGATTACAAGTATAAAGTTCCACTGTATTTGATTTACAAAGTCCAAGGATCTCTTGGTCCGCCATGTTCGTATAATTAATTTCGCATGAAAAGGCTTTTGTACCCATTCTTAAGAATGGGATCTCTGGCTTATTGACATCAGTAATTTTAGTAAAGCTCGCTTGATTTCCGCAACGATATTCAGCTGATTTTACATTACTCAAGCTCGTAAAAGTTGCATAAATAGGAGTGTCAAAGGAAGCTCCCGGAATTGGCGAGGTCGCTCCTGCAATTTTAGCCAGATTAATTCCGCAAGTTGGATGTGGGATACATTTTTCAATAACACCCGAAACTGTTCCTGCAACAGAAACATTCACTATATCAAATTTAGGATCATCACAAGAAGTGATATCACAGCTTGAGCAGCTTTCGTCATTTGAACCAGGTGATTTTGAACAAAGTTGAATACCTGCTTTAATGTGTTCTAATGGATTTGCACACGATTTAGTGTATTGAACTTTAGCCGCACAAGTAGCGTTAGTACCAGATCCTGCATCGGTTAAAGTCCCTACGCAAGTCCATGTCCAAGGAGTGCTTCCTCCTCCAAGAACAGCAGAAGCCGTTCCTGCAGAACAGAGTTCTTCTCCAGATGCTGGTGGAGTGAGATACTCTTTATTATTGGTTGAAGCCAATCCACAAGATCCATTTTGCGGTGCTGTTGTACAAGCTGATCCATCAATACTTGGAACTTGTCCACCTGTACACAGTTCACACTTACTAAATACTTGAGCCACAGAAACTAAACCATCAGCTGGTTGGCCAGGTTGAGATTTTAATGTGAACTCACTATTTGAACAGCTGAGAGTTTTAGTGGCTGCTAAACATTCACTTGAAGTTGAAGCAATTCGTTTTGTATAAACAGAACGTGAACTCTCATGCTCTAGCTTGATAGCCACGCCATCTTTAAAGGTTCCTTTACAAAGTGCTTCTTCACAAATGGCTGGAGTTTTATTGGAATTTAAAAAATATCCCTTGCTGCAGAGAGTTTCACACTTCACTGGTTCCGTACAAGATTTAACTAATGAAACACTAAAACCTTCGCTTGATACGACTTTGTCATCTAAAGGACAGTATTCAGAATGGAGACTCGGCACTCCACCACAAGAATTTTCCACACAAGTATTGCTTGCCGTATCTACTGAATACCCAACCTCGCAACTTGAAATCATGCAAGGCGAACAGGTTTCTCCGAGCATTCCAATTTTACAAACAGCTTTACAACTATCGATATGTTCAATTGGATCATTATCAATTTTTTCGTATTCAAATTTGGCATTACATTTTATTGAAGTTCCTTTTGTACCATCAGCTTTCGTACCAGTACAACTCCATGTCCAAGGAGACATCACGCCACCAAGAACAATAGATTCTGTTCCTGCTTTACATAAATTCTCTGATGGAGTTTTTGCAAAAGAAGAAGCCGTTGCCGTTCCACAAACTGGTGTCACAATTTTTGAAGCATCCACGGCACAATCACTGCCATCAAGACTTGGAACTGTTCCTGCCTCAGGACATAACGAACAACTTGTAAATGGATACATTCCCGTGGTGCTGCCCGCTTTATTTCCAGATAAGGCACCGTCATTACAAGTCACAGTGTCTGATTCACACTCGGAGATGTCTTTAACATATTTTTTCTTAAATAATTCTTTGGTCTCTTTAGTTTGCAACTCAGCAGTTAACACTCCGGTGGTTGAATCTAACCATCCTAAAGAGCATTGACTAGGATCACAAGAATGCGTGCTCGCATTTAAAAAGTGATCGCTTGTGCATTTTAAAGATTTACAAATGATATCATTATTATCAGCACAAAATTTTTCATCTACTGAACAATTTGTAGAACAAACTTCCACTCCCGCAGCATCTCTAGTACAAACCTTAAATCCAATTGCAATATTTTTACCTAAATCAGAACATTGTCTATCATATTTAACTTTTGCTAAACAACTGACAGTGGCACCAGTGCCCCCTTCAGTTTTAGTTCCAGCACAAGTCCAACTCCAAGGAAGATTGGCGCTCGTGAGTGTTCCTGCTGTCACCGCAGAAGGAGTTCCCACTTTACAAAGTTCACTCGCCGAGGCTGGAGCCACATTGTACTCTTGACCATTTGTCGTTGCAGTTCCACAAACTCCATCTTGCGGTTTATCCACACAACGGCTGCCATCGGCACTCGCCATCTGGTTAGTCGCTTCACAAGACTCACAAGTGCTATAAGCTACAGATCCATTGAGCACACCATTATTACAAGTGATAGGTTTAACAGAAGAGTCACATTCCGCCACACTTGCTAAAAAGCGTTTTGGATAAGATTTCATATCGCTTTCAGTGACCATTTTACCAATGGCTTTATCGGCCCAAGTAAAATTACAAGAGCTGTCTTCGCAGGTTCCTGTTTCTGTTTTCAAGAAATAACCAGAAGTACAAGCGAGGTCACATTTTGAAGGATCTTGACAAGTATTGCGATCCACTCCGCAAGAAGAACAGTTCTCAACTCCAGCGGCATCTTTAGTACAAGTTTTTATCCCTTTTTCAATAAAGCGAGCCGTATCAATACAAGTTTGTTCGTATTCATACTTAGCCGTACATTGAGTTTCTAAACCTTTGCCTCCTGCTGAAGTTGAACCCGAACAAGTCCAAGACCAAGCTTTATTTCCGTTAGAGCCCCCAATTACTGTAGAAGGATTTCCAGAAGAACAAAGTTCTGTGGCTACATTTGGAGCGAGCGCATAATTTTTATTATTTGCAGTTCCACAAAGTCCATCAAGTGGTTTATCCACACATTGAGTGCCATCAGAGTTTGGAACTTTTGCAGGATCTGAGCAGGTTTCACAATCACTGTTTTGATAAGTTCCATTGAGAGTGCCATTAGAACACTTTCTTAATTGAGATTTACAAGAAGACAACTCTGCCACAAAACGAGATTCAAAAGCTTTTTGAGTGGTGCCGCTCTCAATTTTTAAAGAGGATTTTTCTTTATCGGCAACATCTATCCAATTCAATGTACAAGGGAGTGGTTCACAAGAATTTGTGACCGTATTTAAAATATAACCCGATTTACATTGAGTTTCACATTTAACCGGTTCAGAACATTTTCCAACTAATGTGGTGTCTAGTTTATCCGCTAAAATATTTAAATCATCTTTTTCACAATATTCAGCATTTGGTGGAACAAGACCATTACAGCCATTGATTTGACAACTATTGGTTCCCACATCCACATGAGACTCTGGAGCGCAACTTGTGACTTTACAAACAGAACAAGTTGTTCCTTTTTCATCCACAGTGCAAGTTTGCGTGCAGCTAATCACTCTGTTATCTGGATCAGAATCTGTTTTTTCATATTGAGATTTCGCCGAACAAGCCACTGGAGTCGCATCAGTTTGATCGGCATTTTTACCCGTACAAGTCCAACGCCATAAATCAGTTTGTCCTCCGCTTACCAACGAAGGCGTTCCAGATTCACATAAATTTAATATTGGGACTACAGAGAATGTCGCGCCTTGAGAAATACCGCATTTGCCTGGAATAATTTTGGTGACATCAGTATCACAAGTGCTGCCATCGGCAGTCGGAACAGTTCCTGCTGTTGGGCAAACATCACAAGTGCTGTATTTATGATCTGCCACTTTATCTTTTGGAGAAAGATCTCCATTCGAACAAGTAAAGTTAGCAGTATTACATTCATTTAAGTCTTTCACATATTTTTTAGCATAAGCTTTTTGTGTCGCCCCATTTTTAATTTCAGAGGCTAAAGGCGCAGCTCCGCTGTCGAGCCAATTGATGGCACAATTATTGGTAACACAAGTTTTAGTGACCGCACTGATATGAGTTTCAGCAGAACACTTCAGCTCACAATTTTGTTTATCTGTGCAAGATGATTCATCTACAGAACATTGTGGACTGCAAGTCTGTTGACCTAAATTATCTTGAGTGCAAATTTGCACACCTTTCACAATATTTTGCGAAGGTTCAGAGCATGATTTATTAAATTGAATTTTAGCATGACAACTAACTGTGGCACCCACTCCCACATCAGAAGTTGTTCCGTTACAACTCCAAGACCAAGCTTTAAGGGTTCCATCAGGGTTTGCACCCCCACTCACAGCTGTTGGAGTTCCACCATCACAAAGCTCCGTGATAATTGGAGCCGTGGCATAAACTTTTCCATTTTGAGAAGCCGTTCCGCAAAGTCCGTCGAGAGGTTTTGGAATACAACGACTGCCGTCTGGACTTGGAATCGTATTGGCATCTGCACACACATCACAGGCACTATTTTGGAAAGTTCCAGTGAGTCCCTCTGCTTTACATTCACGAGATTCAGCTACACAAGAACTTGCATTGAGCACATAGCGTTTTGAGAAGAACGATTTTGAAAACCCTAATTTAATATCCCAAGTCGCACCTTTATCCAAAACACTGATAGGGCAAGAGTTTTTCTCACAAGTTGCGGTCCCTGCTTTATAAGCAAATCCTGAACTACAAATTGTATTACATTGCTCGATTCCCCCAATAGGATCCACACAAACTTTTTTATCCACTTCACAAAGTGAGCAGGTCTCTAATCCTACTCCCATCATAGAACAAGTTTGAATTCCTTTTTCAATATGTCTTATTGAATCAGTACAAGTTTTAGTATAATCCAATGGCGCTGTACAAGAAGCAATGGCTCCTTTGAGATTACCGGCGTTATCAGTTCCCGTACAAGTCCACTTCCATGGCGATTGAATTCCACCAGAAACAACAGATGGCATCCCCTTCGCACAAAGATCTAAAATTGGAGCTACATTGGCAGAAGTTTTAGTGGCATTTCCGCAAACGCCGTCTTCAGTTGTGGTGCCATCGGTATCACACTGACTTCCACTTGCATTTGGTTTAGTGCCTTCTTGGCAAGATGAACATTCGCTAAAACTATAGGATCCAGAAAGATTATTATTACCCACACAAGTGCGGTCTTCAGATTTACATTGATCAGCACTTGCAACATATCTTGCTGAGAATGCTTTTTGTGAAGATCCTTTAGAGAGAAGCACATTCATTGGTTGCGCTCCTGCATTGAGCCAATCAATTGAACAACTGTCTTCTACACATTTTGCTGTTGAAGGATTTACATTGTAACCAGATTCACAAACTAAGTTACAATTGTTTGGATCCGTACATTGAGATTTATCCACGTTACATGCAGAACAAGTTTCGACACCTTCAGAATCTTTTGAACAAACTTTGATTCCTTTTTCGATATGAAGATTTAATTTTTCAGAACATTCTAAATTGTAATTGTATTTAGCATTACAAGTTGCCGAAATAGTGGTTTTAACTCCCGTCACTGGATCAATATTATCAAGAGCGCAAGTCCATCTCCACGGATTATTAAGTCCTTCTAAACTTCCACCCACAACAACTGAAGACATTCCAAAAGCACAAAGCACTCCCGGTGAGTAAGCTGATGTGGGAGGTTTTGCATAAGCACGACCTGTTGTTGTGGCTGTTCCACATAAATCTTCTGAAGAAGGATAAGTATTGGTCACACAACCACTGCCATTTGGATTTGGAATGGTGCCTTGAGCGCAAATATCACACTGACTGCTTCTAAATGAACCAGAGAGTTCACCGTCTTTACATTCACGTTTTTCAGATTTACATTCTGCTACATTTTTAACAAATCTTTTTTCAAATGCTAACTGTGGATCAGCTGGTTTTACAATGACTTGCCCACCATCTGATAAGGTGAGAGGACATTGATTGAGTTCACAGGTTTTAGAAGTTTTATTGACATAATATCCAGTTGAACAAGTGACCTGACAAGTCGGGTTGTCGGTACAGAGAGAATTATCAACGGTGCATTTTCCACAGGTTTCAATTCCTGTAGCAGCATTGGTGATACATTTTTGAACGCCCTCAGTGATATGCAAATTAGTTTCATCTGAGCACTTTTTAATAGTTTCAATATCTTTATTTGGATTGTTTCCTGAAGAGAATTTGACCGAGCAAGTTTGTGAATTGCCCACTTCTCCAGTGGCCGTTTTTCCATCACAAGTCCAATCCCATTGTGAGTTTCCTAAGACACTTGTGCCTGTACTTTGCCCTGTGATTCCAGATGCAGTACCAGAAGAACACAATTGGTTGCCGGTTGGAGCTTTTTCATAAAATTTATTTTCGTTATTCGCAGATCCGCAAACACCCAGAACAGTTTTTTCGCCACCATTAGGCTCACAACTGGTGTTTAAATTGTTGGCCATAAAACCAGCGTCACAATCACTGACTTGGCAAGTGCCCCATTGACCTGATTCCGAACAAGTGCGAGTCATCACACCATTGGTTACAGTGCCACAGTTTTCTTCTACAGCACCTGGTTCACAATCATAGTGATTAATGGTTTGTTCATCACAAAAGCCCGATTGATCAGATAAATCGGTGTAATCAATAATACACGAAAAATTACCACGAGCAGGCATAGAACCAATTTTAACACCCGAAGTGCTTAAACTATTATTTGCAAGTGCGAGATTAATAGATTCTCCGCCTCCACAAATATAGCTCGCTGATTTCATATTAGAGAGATCAAATTTAGCAAAGAGTTCTGTGCCAGCAAGAGCCCCTTTAATTGAATAGGGTGAAGTTGCTGAATCAGAAATTCTTAATCCACAACCTACATTTGGAATTTTCTCACAAATTCCTGTGGCAGGATTTTTATAATTACCCACTCCACATTGAGTACAAGCCGGTAAATCCATCGCAAGATTTGCACAAGGTTTCACTGGTAAAGTATTTTTAACAACGAGATCTGAGCCTTCTAAATTTCTGTAGAGGATTTGGCATTCCACATCTTTATCTGGCATTTTTAAATTGGGGATAATCTCTTGAGCACCAGCGCTCAATGGACCAGATTTAAAAACTTTGCCACCATAACTGCAAACATAAGTTCCACCACTTTGAATATTCACGTGGTTCAAGATGATTTCAAAAAGAGAGTCTTTCATCGCCCCGATGATTGGCTTACCTTCAGTATTGGCATAAGCGATACTCACTCTTGGAGCTGGAGTGATTTCACAACGTGCTGTTTTATCGTTCATGAACTTACCAGTAGGACATTCTGTACACTTAGTTCCAGCATCTGCACCATTGGCACATTCACAAGAACGACCTGTTGCCACTAGACCTTCGTCGCAAGTGAGGCTGCACTCTGAACTCCATTTACCAGCCACACAAGTTTTTTCGCTTTTACCGTTTTTAGTGAATGGACAGTAGGCAGCAGATTTTGTTCCAGTCACACATTCCATGGCACTCAAAATAGAAGAACAAGATTTATTCTCTCCACTATTTGATTTGTAACTCACCACACAAGTGACATCCGTATTTGGCATCGTCACATTGGTTAAATTAAAATCAAAGGTATCATCCACAGTTTTATTAAGACTTCCAGTAAAAACCTTTGTGCCATTATTTCCTGTGCACTTATAAGAGGCCCCACTGTTTCCTTTAACAACATTAAAGAGAACATTAAAAAGCTCACCCTGCATTTTTTCTTTGATTTCATGAGAGTCGCCACTGTCTTGAAAGGTCACTAAGCAACTAGACCCTGGAGGAAACACACAGGAGTCTCCTGCTGCCGTCGGCACCTGTCCTTCTGGACACACACTACAAGCTTTATATGAAAAATAATTTTTTAAATCCCCATTATCACATTCTGGTACTTTAGAAACACAATCAGCCGCTTTAGTGACCCATCTTTTTTCATAGGTCTTAACAGGTTCAGACAACGCAAGCTTCATTCCTGTTTCACTATTTATATTATGATAAATCGTTGCCGTACCACCGTCGCTCCAATTTAAATTACAACTTTTTGGTCCCTCAACATGACAATTGTAAGAGACTCCAAAAATGGCGTTTTCTAAATCAAAACTCCAACTGCCGTTATCACAAGTGCCTTCATCTGGTGTTGGACAAGTGCTGCCATAAGGAACAGACTTCGCACTATAGAGTTGAATCTTTGCCCCATTATCAACGTAGGTTTCGTGTTCATCTAAAGACTCAGGTGGAATCACACAACTATTACAAGAAGGAGCGGCACAGTATTGCATCTCAGGAGGACGCACAAGAGTTTTACATTTATCATCCGCAACTTTTGTTCCCAGCAAATCTTGACAAGCATAGGTTACGGAACGTGAACCCATTTGACCGCACTGAGTGGCAGAGCAAGCTCCTCTTTGCACGAGTCCCCAAGTGTAAGGCCCTTTATCTTTAACTTTAATTTCATGAAATACGATAATAGGTTTAACCGAAGCAGGATTTTGATTAGCTTGTGGACGTGGTTTTAAAATTAATTGTACTTTATAAATTCCGGGAGCTTTATAAGCGTGCTGCGCTTGCATGCCTGGATACTGATTAGAAGTTTGATCTGATAAATTATCTCCAAAAGACCAACTCACGCTCTCGATATTTTCGCAATCTTCAATTCCTACAGCTTTAAAATTATTAAGTTGGCCCACTTCAGAAACTAATGGCCCCACAATACCTGCACTCGTGATAGGAGGACAAGCTTGATAAACCACAAAGGCCGTTCTTTGAAGAGCCGATTTAAAACAATCAAGAGGTCTTTTTGAAGTGGCAGAATCTAAAACAGCGACTTCAACATCTACAAAATAAATCCCTTCTTTTACAAATTTATACTGACCGATTTCTTGATTTTGTTGTGTGCCATCAGGGAGGAGCCAAAGGGGTTTTGAAAGTGTGTGTTTTTTTGCAGAAGTCTCTTGAACTTTAAAACTAACAAGGGTGCCAGGCTTGATAACGTGGAGATTGGAAGGCGTGGTGACGATATCAATTTCAGGAATAATACATTCCTGTGATTGAGATGAAACCGTTGTAGTACCCTCATTGATTATTTCGGTAAATTGTACGGGAGCACAGTTGTTGTAGAGTATTGGCCACAGCAGTGACAACAATATGAAAATGAACCCCATGACATTAGACATTTTATTCCCCTTGAGACGTTCCACAAATACACACTTTTCTAGGGTAACATAGCTCGTCATTTAGAGAATTTTTTTGTCTCAAGTGTCTCAATTAAAGACTGGTCGTAATTAAAAAAACCTTCTTTAGTCTCTAGCTAGTCGCGAGACTTTTGTTTGTTTTTTTTGGACTCGACAAAAATCTTTTTTTTTAAAAACTGTCCTTGCTTCTAGGTATTTATCAAACTTCCGTCTGGGCATAATTTTTGTATTCTTTAAAAAAGAAATCTAAAAAATCTCATAACGAGAAACATCACGATAAACACACCATGAGGAAACTAAGAGGGTAAGTTTATGAATCTAAAATCAATTCTTTCATACTTGGGGCTCTCACCAAACAATAAGGCCATTCATGGCGCATTACATTTTCTCACTCCCCTCAACACAAGTTTAACAACTAAAATTTTCAATGTGTTTTTAATGAGTATTTTATTCACAAATATTCTCGCATGCTCGAACAATAAAAATTCTTCACAACCCGTTTTTAAAACTAAACGCCTTCATCAAGAAGCTCCTCTTATTTCAAATCAAAAAGTAGATTCCAAAGAGCCTGTGCAAAAAAATATTTTAGATAATTACACTTTTGCGTTGTTAAATTTAAGTTATCAAATCGACTCTCAACTCAATCTCTCCTTAGTAAAAAAAGGGACTATTTCTTTTTTAACTAAAAATTTAAATCTCGAAGAAAAAAGTATTTATTTATTACGCTGGTCTTTGGTTTCTTTAGATGAAGCTCAACATCCTCAACAAATTTTAAGTTCCGGAAACGAAATCCTCAACAAGTTAGCTCCTGATTTAAGAACTGAGATTTCTTATCGCTTGCAAAACATTCCTCTGCTTTATCGAAGAGCTCAAATAGTTTTAGGCTTGGATCTTATCACTCCTTCGAATTCTCTTTATTCAAAATTTGAGTCAAGAACTCATATTGAAGATCCAGAAGCCGAACAACTTTTAGCCCGCCAAACAAAACCGCAAAGTTCTAGCTATAGAGCGACTTTTATTCCGAACTTTAATCAAGAAACAGAACGACTTTTGAATTTAGGTAAAACCTATAAAGATTTTATCACGCAATTAAAACAAAAAGATGCAGGCGCCTTTAGTAAAATGACAGATAAAACTCCTGAACAGCTAGAGTCTCAATTGCTCTCTCTGCATCACTTAAAAAAAATTGATCTCTCTAAAGAATTAGATCGCCAGGCTTTTCCTCTCCCGCCAAAAGATTTAGTGTATTTAATTAAAAATAAATCACTTAAAAAAAGTCTCAATCAAGCTCTTTGCCAGTTTTGGTTTTTTCAAAAGTTGGATCGCCAAAAGTCTTCTGTGATTTCTAAAATAGCCGCTCATAAAATCACCCATGATTGCGAAAACTCATTCACTCAAAATGAGAGTTCACATCCCCCATTTTTTTCGCTCGACAAAAAGCTTAAAATTCACAAAATGGGTGCGATCAATTATTTGCAAGGAACACATTCTAGTTTAAATATTAACAACTCACTGGGGCTTTCGGTTCAAGACTCCGACTCTGACTCCAAATCTTGGTCATGGTCAGAAAATATAGGTCTTTCTTTTAACGTTCTGAATCTTTTTAATATAGGAACTGGCGGCAATTATTCGATTTCCAAATCTCACTCTACTTCTGTCGGCAGTGGTTACAATGCTTCTCTTGGAGTCTCTCTAGGGCTTAACTTGCAAACAAATACTTTTGAATTAGAGTTTAAAGAGTACGAAGAGTGTATAACCCTAAGATTAAATCCAAATTTATTCTCTGGCGAGGATTCTATTTATAAAAACATATGGATCAATGAGCTTTCTAATCAACGTAAAACTGAGTTAGCCACCTCGGGTTATTTTATTTGCACGGGTGTGATTAATAAAACGCCTCTTCACCGCAAAGAGAATTATTATTTTCTCTCTCAACCCTTGGTCGAAGACGGCCAGCAGGATTTTTTCGATCCACGCAATCAGATGATGAACATTAGTTTTAGAGGAGAAAAAGATTTGATCTCACTTTTAAACGTTTTGCAGGGAACAGTTTATCGCCATTCCCCTCAAGACAAGGGAAGTGGCCATTCGATATTAGAAGATCAAAAAAGAATTTTTCAAGATATTGAAACCACTCTGCCAAGTTGGCCTGGGGTTTATTCTGAATTTACCAACACTGGATTCCATCACTGATTTCAAAAACAGATTAATGGGGACCGCAAGCAAATTCTTGAGTGGGAGCGATCGGCATATTGCCAATTCCCACTTTTAAAATTTTGCGAGTCGCTCCATTCATTCCTTCCGGTTGAAAAGAAACCGCAATGCTCATTCCTCGGTCAAAAGCATTTATGAGGGGGATCCAATAAGTGCTCGCTAGTTTATCATTTGGATTTAAAATATTTATCAGAGGAATTTTATCAAGATTGATTTTAGTTTCAGTAATTAATAATTGGCCGTCAATGTAGTCAAAATCTAAAACCAACTCTCCCTTGGCGTTGTTGTAAGCTTTAAATGATGAACCCGGAAACGGATTGCCATCTGCATTTGGTAAAGTGTGACATTTTAAATGTTTTTGTCCTGGCTTTATTTTTTCAGATGCCACGGGAGTGACGCCACTAAATAACAGTGCTACGGATTTTCTCACCCTTACAGAATCTGTGGCTCCGTAATTTCTAAAAATTTTGTAAAGAGCTTCATGAATCACTAATCCGGCTTTATCAGTTTCAGAGAGTTGATTCCAAATCTCTCCATTGATGAGCAATTGATTTTGCGATGTAAAATTAGCGAGCTGTTCAAACTGACATCCTTTTGGAGGAGTGATCACGTGTTTAGAGTCTTCAACTGGAACTAAACCCACACCACCTTCCATGGTGTTCATATTTGAAATCACATACTGAGTGTAGATTTTAAGTGTTTGTAAAAAATCATTCCCACGAGCATGCCCAAGAACTTGTACAATTTTTTCGACTTGATAATCAAAGGACTCTTGGCTGATTCGTGGACTGATTTTGTATTGAACTTTACCTTCATAAAAATCAAAAAGTTCAGCACTTTTAATTTGTCCGTTGGCTCCTCGGCAAACCATGCTGCGGCCACCACCGCCATCCATCCCGCCTCCTCCACTCATTTTTTCTCCACTTACTTTTTCACCAGCTCCTGCTAAAACAGGAATTCCCGCGATAACAATCAACAAATTAAGTGCGAGTCTGTAAATTAAAGAGGCTTTCATAGAATTCTCCTATAAAGACTTGTTTAATGTCTTTAATAGCAAGGGCAATGCCATGCTGACCTATCAACTACTTACGAATTTCCGTGCAGCCAATTAGCTTCTTCATAGGCTGATTAATGAGTGTCACTGTGTGGTCCCCACCTGCATTTACAATCACTAAGCTGTTCTTATTACGAGGATTAAACATCGAAAGCGTGATCATATCTGTACCCTCAGAATTTTGTGCCACGTAGAGGTAGTTAGAATCTTTATAAATAACGTGAGATTCATAATCTTCAGCATCTATCTCAATTTGACCTAATACCTCTGCATAGATACCGTGTTTACCCTGTTTTTGAACATAACAAAGTCTTGAACCCACAACTTGTTGGCTTTGATCCTTCTCCTGATTTTGAGCTTGCGCACCCAATCCCATTAAAAGAACCATCATTGCACTCATTAACTGAACGGCTTGTTTTTTCATACGAACTCCTTGTTTTCCATAAGACCTCTCCCTTAATTGAGAATTTGAAGGCCCCATAGGGTATTTAATTTTTAGAGGGAGAACATTAAACAACCCTTCTTAAGCTTTCCCATTTGAGGGGTCCCTTAATCAAAACTGTCGAAGTCCTGCTCATCTGAAAAGCAATTTAACGGACCCGGCACAAAGAGACCTTAAAAAAGTTATAAATTTTGTAGCATTTTGTTAGCAATTTTGCTTAAGTTTAAACTTAATTAGCCGATAAGACTGGGTAAATGGAAAGCATATTTAACTACGAAAACTATCGAAAATACCTCCGCGACTGGATCCAAAAGCAACCTAAAAGGGGGCGAGGGATACTTACGGCATGGTCACAACTTCTGCGCATTGAAACCTCAGTGATGAGTCAGATTTTGAGTGGCAAGCGCGAGCTCACGCCTGATCAAACTTTTGAGTTGCAAACTTTTATGGGCTTAGGAGAATTGGAATCAGATTATTTAAATATTTTGGTGCAAATAGAAAGAGCGAGCACACAAAAATTAAAACTCCATTTAAAAAAGAAAAAAGAAAAACTCCGTCATGAATCTCTGCAACTTTCAAAGCGATTAAAAAAAGAATTAGTCTTAAGCGAAGATCAAAAATCAATTTTTTACTCGAGTTGGCTTTATTCAGCCGTGCGCCTTGCGACTTCACTAAAGGATCCTCAAAGCATAGATTCCCTCTGTAAACGCTTTCAAATGGAGCGCGAAAAACTTTTGGAGATTCTTAATTTTTTAATGGCCGCGGGATTAGTGATTGAAGAAATGGGACAGTATAAAATGGGTCCTCAAAGAACTCATTTAGAAAAATCCTCCCCCTTTATTACCAAGCATCACGCCAATTGGAGACTCAAAGCACTGCAGCGTTCAGAAAATTTAAGTGATGAAGAGATTATGTTTACGGGCCCGCTCTCGATTAGCAAAAAAGATTTTAATTTGATTCGTGAGGAGATAGTTCAGCTGATTTCTAAAGTCAGCACCACGGTCAAAGACACAGAGGCAGAGGATTTGGCGGTTTTTGAGGTGGATTTATTTTGGTTGAAATAAATTCTCAAGTGTCAGTTTTTTAAATATTCAGAGGGGATTAAACCCTCTGTCATCTCTCATTTTTTAAAATAATTTCTAGCCTTAACAATCTAAACAGAGTAGTTTTGAGTCTGCGTTTTTTAATCCAAATCAAATTAATTTTATTAAAATCACCTAAAGGGAGGCTATTCGCATGTCGAACACACCATCGTTTCATCCCATGAAATCTCTTCCAAACCTTTCATCATATGGCAAAGGCGATGTCCTTGTGCTTTTTGGTGAACTTTTTCAAAGAGGTTATGCCACAGGTCTTGTTGAAGCCGCTGAAAAAAAGGGCATGACCATCGTAAGATCGACTGTGGGCAGAAGAGAAAAAACGGGTGAACTTCGTGCGCTCGATGCTTCTGAGTTTCCGACTCAACCCTTTATCAATGTGCCGCTTGAGGCTGGTTTTGATATGGAAGTCCTTTCTAAGGGTGGAACTCTTTGCGATCAGTTAAAAGATGTCAAACTCAGTGATTGGCAGTCTTTTCAACTTAACCCCGCTGATTTTGAAGAAGCAAAAAATAGTTTTGTGACTCGCTTTCAAAAAAATGTGCAACAATTTATGACTGAAGTGAAAGCACATTTACCAAAAGGTAAAAAAGTTTTATTTGCTCACTTAATGGCGGGCGGTGTTCCTCGTGCAAAAATCATTATGCCTTTAATGAATCGTGTTTTTAAGGGAGAGGGCGATCGTCACATTCCTTCTGAGCACTTTTGGAATTCAAGCATCGGTAAATTCTGTGAATTGAACTTTAACGAAGTGACGGCCAACACTTTTAAATATTTAGTGAATGGTTCGGCTCAACTTCGCCAAGAGCTCATTGCCAATGGCGGAGAAGTTTCTTATTTAGCTTATGGTTACCATGGAACAGAAGTTTTAATTAATGGCCAATATCAATGGCAAACTTACACTCCTTATGTGCAAGGTCATGCTAAAATGAAACTCGAAGATTTGAGCATTGAATTTACTCAACAAGGTCTTAAAACTTGTGTTTACAATTGCCCTGAGATTCTCACAAACTCGAGCTCTATTTTTATCGGTGTGGAATTATCTCTTTACCCATTGTTCACTTCTTTAGAAAACAAAGTAAAAAGCCTTAATACTCCCAATGCAGCTGTGTATGCGGCTAAACTTCAAAAAGTTAAAAGCGATTGCGAAGCCCTTCTTAACACTCCTCAGGATTTAATGAACGCTTTAAAAATTGCGAATGATTATTTATCAAATCCTCTCAACAGAGAGTTCTGCAAATTTCCACTTTGGCCACAACACAATCGCCAAGATCAAATGGAATTCATGTTACAAAGTTCCGACAAAATCACTTCACTCCACAAAGAATTAAAAAATCTTATTACGAGCATTTTAAGCGAAGTGGTTTTTTCTGAGTGCGGAAAGATTATGTTACATGAGTCTTATAAACCTCGCCAAGCCGTTGCATGGTTAGGTCATGATGTTCTTGCTGAAAGTTTTGTGAGCGATGAACTCGCCTAAGGTCAGCGAGCGTAAACCGAATCCAGCTTTGAATCTGCAAAAAGGTTCAAGCTGGACCTATAAAGAACTTGAAGTTCGCGGAGTGAGTCTTTCAGGAATTTACACCTGCCTCACTCTTCCTCAATTTCATTTAGCTTTTGATGTTGCGCAGGGTTTTCCGTTTTGTCTGCAAATGAAAACATTTTTTATCAGTCATGGCCATATGGATCATGCAGCGGGCATTCCTTATATTATTTCGCAAAAGGCCATGCATCAACACCCTGCGCCAGTTTTTTACATGCCTGAGGACTTAGTGGAGCCACTTGAAGTCATCATGCAGCAGTGGATGAAAATCGAAAATCATCAGTATCAATATCACTTCAAACCTCTTAAAGCAGGAGACCGCGTTGAAGTGAAACCAGGTTTTTTTGTAGAGGCTCTTCAAACTTATCATCGAGTTTCATCATTGGCTTATTGTTTAATTGAAACTAAAAAGAAACTTAAAGTGCAGTACAGCCACTTGCATGGGGGCAAAATTGCCGAACTCAAAAAAAATGGAGTTGTGGTAGAAGATCATTCTGAAAAAGCACTTTTTACATTTTCTGGAGACACCACGAGCGAGTTTTTAAAAAAATCAGAGCGTGCACGTCAAAGTCAAATCTTAGCAATTGAGTCAACGTATGTAGATCAATCAAAAACAATTGAGCATGCAAAAAAATGGGGACACACCCATTGGGATGAAATTCTTCCTATGATCCCGACTTTAGATTGTGAAAAAATTCTTGTGCTGCATATTTCAAGTCGCTACTCCACAGATTATGCACAAAAAAAAATCAGTGAACAACTTTCATCGCAAGACCAAGAACGCGTTGTTGTGTTTGAAGGTCGTTAAACCTTAAATGAATTGATTTTAAGAGCTATTGAGAATACATTTTGTTCTTAAAACATGATCATAAAGGAGACTGCATGAAAGTAGGGATTCCTCGCGAAACCTTGGCTACTGAATCCAGGGTTGCTGCCACACCTAAAACAGTACAGAGATTAAAAAAACAAGGATTCGAAGTTTTTATCGAATCAAAAGCTGGCGATTTAGCCATCATCTCTGATTCAGAATTTCAAGAAGCCGGCGCTACGATTCTTCCAAACGCCGCCGCTCTTTATGAAACTGTCGACATCATTCTTAAAGTTCAACCTTTGAGCAAAGAGGAAATCCAAACAGTCAGACCAGGTTCGATGGTGGCTTCATATTTATGGCCAGCACAAAACATGGAGTTGATGCAATTGATGGCTGATAAAAAAATCAATGCCGTTGCCATGGATGCGATCCCTCGTATTTCTAGAGCTCAAAAAATGGACGTGCTTTCTTCAATGGCTAATATCGCTGGATACAGAGCTGTGATCGAGGGAGCCAATCATTTTGGTAAATTTTTAAATGGTCAAATCACTGCTGCGGGTAAAGTAGATCCTGCAAAAGTTCTTGTGATTGGAGCTGGGGTTGCTGGTCTTGCATCCATCGGCACCGCAAATAGCCTTGGTGCTATCGTGAGAGCTTTTGACACTCGTAAAGAAGTGCGTGAGCAAATTCAAAGTATGGGCGCTGAGTTTTTAACAGTGGAACTTGAAGAGGACGGAGCTACAGCTTCTGGATACTCTAAAGAGATGAGCCCTGCGTTTATCGAAGCTGAGATGGCGCTTTTTAGAGCGCAAGCTAAAGAAGTTGATATTATTATTACAACGGCACAAATCCCAGGCAAAGCCGCTCCAAAATTAATTTTAAGAGACATGGTTGAAATCATGAAGCCAGGTTCTGTGATCGTGGATTTAGCGGCTTCTTCGGGTGGTAACTGTGAAGTGACTCGTCCGGGTGAAATCTATAAATACAAAGGCGTTACTATTGTTGGCAAAGTCGATCAATTGCCAGCTCAAGCCAGCGGTCTTTATGGAAACAACCTTTGCCATCTTTTAGATGATATGGGCAAAGCGGCAAATTTTAAAATTGATATGAATGACGACATCATTGGTAGAGCGATGGTGGTTCATAACGGAAAAATCAATTGGCCACCAAAGCCAGTGAGTGTGGCAGCGGCTCCTTCTGCAACTAAAAAAGAAACTGCGGCTCCAGTGGCAGCAGCTCCTACTGAGGCAGAGCTTTCTAGCAAAAAAACTTTAAATTCATTTTTAGTTTTGGCTTGTTTAGGTGCGTTTTTAGCTCTTATCGGCACAGTGGCTCCACCTGAGTTCTTAGCTCACTTTACAGTGTTTGTGCTTTCTTGCTTCATTGGCTGGCAGGTTGTTTGGAATGTTTCTCATTCTCTTCACACACCACTTATGAGCGTAACGAATGCGATTTCTGGAATCATCATTATTGGTGGTATTTTACACACCCAAGATGATTTATCAAATCCAGTGACTCTTCTTGCGGGAGTGGCTGTCCTTGTAGCGACTATCAATATTGCCGGTGGATTTTATATCACTCACCGTATGTTAAAAATGTTTAGAAAGTAGGAGCCAAAAATGACAAGTGGATTACAAACTGTTTCTTATATTGCTGCAAGTATCCTTTTCATTTTGAGTTTGGGTGGACTTTCCACTCAAGAGAGTGCGAAGAGAGGAAATTTTTACGGTATTCTTGGAATGATCATTGCTGTTCTTGCAACAGTTCTAGGTGAAAATGTTCATGGCTACGGACTTTTAATTGCTTCAATGACGATCGCATCTGCTATCGGAATTTATGTTGCTGTAAAAGTAGAAATGACTTCAATGCCTCAGTTAGTGGCTATTCTTCACAGCTTTGTAGGATTAGCAGCGGTGCTTGTGGGTTTTGGAAGTTATCTTGATCCGCACACGCAAACTTTAACGGGTGCGGCTCGTGCAATTCATTTAACAGAAGTTTATTTAGGGATTTTTATTGGAGCAGTGACTTTTACAGGTTCAATTATTGCCTGGGGAAAACTTCAAGGTAAAATCATGAGTCGTCCTCTGGTTTATTTTGGAAGACACTTTGTGCTTGTGGCAATTGTTGTGGGTTCTTTATTTTTACTCACTCAATTTATCAATATGGGTCCTGAAGAAGGCATTCAAGTTCTTTTATTAATGAGTGCTTTAGCTTCTGTGATGGGAGTTTTATTAGTGATGGCAATTGGTGGCGCAGATATGCCAGTGGTTGTATCCATGTTGAATTCTTATTCTGGTTGGGCTGCTGCAGCTGCGGGCTTTATGCTTTCAAACGATTTATTAATCGTAACGGGAGCTTTAGTGGGAAGTTCGGGCGCGATTCTTTCTTACATTATGTGTAAGGCCATGAACCGTTCTTTCTTCTCGGTGATTTTTGGTGGTTTCGGCGCTAACGAAGGTGTTTCTTCTGGTCCTGCAACTCCTATTGAGGGCGAAGTCAAACCGATCACATCTGACGAAACAGTGGAACTTTTAAAAGAATCAAAACACATTGTGATTGTTCCTGGATTTGGAATGGCGACAGCAAAAGCTCAACATTCAGTTTTTGAATTGGTTAAAAAATTAAAAGCTCGTGGTTGTGATGTAAAGTTTGCGATTCATCCGGTTGCAGGTCGTTTACCAGGTCACATGAACGTACTTTTAGCAGAAGCCAATGTTCCTTATGATATCGTTTTAGAGATGGATGAAATCAATCCAGATCTTCCAGAAACAGATCTCGTGATCGTGATTGGTGCCAATGATATCGTGAATCCTTCAGCTCTTGAAGACAAAGGCAGCCCTATTTATGGAATGCCAGTGATCGAAGCTTGGAAATCAAAACACGTGATCGTGTCTAAGCGTTCAATGGCTGCGGGTTACGCAGGAGTTGAAAATCCCTTATTCTATAAAGAGAACACTCGCATGCTTTACGGAGATGCTAAAAAATCTGTAGATCTTCTTGTTGGTAGCTTATAAAAAGTAGAATAAAAAAAGGAAGGCATTTAACTCTTTCCTCTTCTATTAAAAAAAACCTCTCCTGAAGCAGTGAGAGGTTTTTTTTTGCTCAAAATCAAAGTCTTTTAAATTTAAGATTTCAAATATTAAAAGAAATCTCCAAGGTCTGGCCAAATTTTACGGCTCTTTTGTTTTTTATTTTTTAAAAGTTCGAGCCATTCTTCGTGAGAGTGTTTTTTATAATTTTCAGCCAGGCGAGAGGCAAACATTAAAGGGGCAATTCCTTCAGGTAAATCCTTTGGAAGCCTCAAGGCTGTGAGCATTTCTGGACCATAAAAACTTTTTGGCAAGAGTCTTTCTTTTTCGTTCATTTCGCCAATAATTAAAATTTTAGGAATTTGCCCAAGAACCGTTTTATTGAGGGGGGCTGAGATTTCTTTATCTGCTGGGAACCCAGTTGGACTCACAATAAGCTTACCGCTCTCGACCACTTTTTTAAGCACCTCAACCACATTTTTATTAGTCTCACTGAGTTTTTCATTCCAGCCCAAATAAATAAGAGTGGCTTCACTCCCCGCCTTTTCGATCTGATCGGCTAATTTAAGGGGGTTAAAGTTTTGGTCCCGATCATAAGGGGTGTAGTTCTTCATTGTGCATGAAGAGCAATTGGTGAGTTCAGATTTTAAATACGGAAGGATTTTTTCGTTAAAATCTTTTTGAGGAGAAGAATCAATGATCCCTAAAATAATCGGCGGCGTTTGCGGATTCGCTAAGGCAAAGGCGTGATTTTTAAAAACACCCGGCTCTAAAGTGAGTTGAAACATAAAGAGCAAACTCAATTTTAAAAGGAGTGAAGACATCCATTTGTGATTAAAATTCATCTTGTTACTGTTTTGCATCATTTTTACATCCTTGATCTCGCTGAAAGAAAATATAACTATTAGATTCAAAAACTATGTAAAGCTTAGGGGGCAAAATGGGTAAAAGGCAACTTTTGATTTTAGGGGTGATGGCAATTTTTTTCATTTCTTGTAAGCAAAAACCACTTTCTGCAGAAAAACTTGCAATGATGGGCAATTCACAAAGTTGGCAAGGCCAGATGCAAGGTTTGTCTCTCACACTGACTGAGCTTTTACCTTATGTTGCAGATTCAAATGAATTTAACAAACCAGCCAATCACGAATTGATTTTAGAAAAATCAAAAAAATTGGCACAACTCACTCACTCGGTGCAAAAAAATTCTTTAGCGGGTGGCCAAGATCCCACTGTGGATTTTATTTTGAATCAGTTTAATGATGATATTCAAAGAGCTGTTGAATCTCTGCAATCTGGTCACAGATCTTATGCTCAACATTTATTAAGAAACACCACTTCTTATTGCATTCAGTGCCACACTCGCACTCAAGTGGGTCCGGTCTTTATCGGTAACACTCTTGATAAAACATTGGCAAAATTAAACCCTCTTGAAAGAGGCGAAGTTCTCGCAGCCACTCGCCAGTTTGAACAAGCGTTAAAAGAGTTCAAATCACTGATCAACAGTCCTCGTAACGAGATGCCGAATGTTTTTACTTGGGATAAAGCGGTGAGATACGCTCTTGCGATTGCGGTTAAATTCCAAAATGATCCTCAAGAAGCCCTAGAAATTGTAGAATCTATACTGAAAAATAAACATGCTCCTTATTACCTTAAACAATCTGCCCGTGTTTGGAAGGAATCTATTAAAGAATGGATGAAAGAACCGCGCAAAAGCGAGCAAAAGCCCTCTGCACTTATTACAAAAGCTCAAGCCCTTATTAAAAAGTCTGATAGCCGCTCTGAGTCTGACAGAGCCGGTCAAATTTATTATTTAAGAGCGTCTTCTCTGCTTCATCAAGCTTTGGATCTCTCAAAAGAGCCTGCTGAAAAGGCTGAAGCCCTTTATTGGATTGGAATTTGTTATGAAACTTTCAAAGATATGAGCTTCTGGTCTCTTGATGAGAGATATTTTGAAGCCTGCATCAGAATAAATCCACACTCCACCCTTGCTGAAAAGTGCTATCAGAAGTATGAAGAGAATATCTTTATGGGATATACAGGAAGCAGCGGTACAACTCTGCCACCAGATATCCAGCAAAAACTGGTCGAGTTAAAGGTTTTCTCACGAAAGGGTCTTAAATGAGTGATCTCCAACCAAGTCAACAAAGTAGCGGGTCTATCATCGTAGTGGATGACGACAATGAATTACGCAGCATGCTTGAGGATTTTTTAACAAGCGAAGATTTTAAAGTTTTGAGTTTTGACTCTGCTTTTTCTGCTTTCAGTTATTTTGAACAGCACTTGGATGAGATCCAAAATTACGATCTTATTTTATCTGATATTAAAATGCCGCAAATGGATGGTTATGAGTTTGTTGATAAGGTTAAATCTGTCGGCATCGAAACTCCGATTATTTTAATGACTGCGTTTGCGAGCATTCCCTCAGCGATTGAAGCTATTAAAAAAGGGGCTTACGACTTTGTGACTAAGCCCTTTAAATTGAGCGAAGTGATTTTAACAATCAATCGCGCGATCCGTTTTAGAACTCTTCAAAAACAAGCTCAAACCATGGCTTCTGATATTAAAAAGAATTGGTTCATCGGTTCTTTGATCGGTAAAAATCCACAGGTTCGTCAGATCATCGACACTCTTCCAAGAATTGCCGAAGCTCACACACCTGTTTTAATTACGGGCGAAGCCGGCACTGGTAAAGAAGCCATTGCTCGCGCTCTTCACAACGCCAGTTCCCGCAGCCAAGAACCTTTTATTTCTTTAGATAGCACCACCATGAGTGAGTCGATTTTAGAAGTGGAACTTTTTGGGATTGATTCTCCTTCAAGAGTTAAAAAAGGGATTCTTTCTCATATTGGCAAAGGAACTTTGTTTTTAAATGATGTGGGCGATCTTGATGGCAATCTTCAAAAGAAACTTCTTAAAGTGATTGAAGATCAAGCTTACACTCCAATGGGTTCGACTGTGGCACAACCTTTTAATGGAAGAGTGATTGCAGCTACTCGTAAAGATCTTAAAAAATCGATTAAAGAAAACAATTTCCGTGAAGATCTTTATTTTAGATTGAGTGTGGTTCCGATACATTTACCACCTCTTCGCCACCGTCGCGAAGACATCCCAGTTTTGACAGAATATTTTATTCATAAATACTGTGCGACTAATAAAACTAAAGTTAAAGAAGTGGCTTCCAAAGCAATGGAACTTCTCATGCGCATGCGTTGGGATGGCAACATCACTGAGCTTGAGAATACGATTGAGCGCGTGGTGATTCTCTGCAAAGGAAATGTGGTTCATGAGAACGATATCCCAATGCCAGAGAACGAAACTTTTGAAACTTTTTATGGTAAAGCGGCGCAGGACTTTCCGAGTCTTGAGCAACTTGAAAAGCGATATATGCAATTGATTTTAGAAAAAGTCGGTGGCCGTAAAGAAAAAGCCGCTAAAATTTTAGGAATCAACCGCCGCACGCTTTATCGTAAAGAGCGCGAATTTGGTTTTATTCACGAGGACACTCCAGAACCTGCAGAAGAAAATTAATGAATGAGCTTACGCACCTTAGAAATCATTAAAGATGGAGACCGGTACTTTGATCAATCGGTCTCTTTGATTGATACCGCTCAATCAGAAATTTTTATTGAATCCTACATCTTTGAATTTGATCCTATTGGACTAAAAATTTTAAAAGCTTGCTCGATGGCCTCCAAAAGAGGCCTTAAGGTGTGGTTAATTATTGATGGCGTGGGCTCTTTTACCGATGCCGAAAAAATCATCGCCTTTTGCAAATCCCATAAAATCTCCTTAGGAATTTACCACCCCATTCCTTTTGCTTCTTATTTTGTGATTCGTTTTAATAAAAATTCCATTGTGCGCGCTTTTCATTGGCTCAAACGCATGAATAATCGCAATCACCGCAAGATGGTGATTGTGGATGGTAAAAAAGCTTTGATCGGCAGCATGAATGTGTCTCGTGTGCACAGTGAGGCCGAGATGGGCACATGGGCTTGGCGAGATTCAGCTCTTTTGATTGAGGGCACCGAGATTCAGCATTTGCGCAGGGCTTTCTCCCTCGCTTGGAAAAAATGCCGAAGATTTAATTACCAAAAAAGATATTTAACCACGCAATTTTTTGACTACAAACTGAGCGAAAAGATTTTTTTAAATTATAGTTTTAGACAACGATTTAAAATGAATCAAAAAGTTAAAAAATTTTTTAAAGAAGCTGAACGCCGCATTTTTTTAGTCACTCCTTATTTTATTCCTAAGGGTTCTATTTTAAGAGCCATGCATAAGGCTTCTCGCAATGGCATTGATGTGAAACTCTTAGTGCCTGAGCAATCGGATGTTTATTTGGTAAAGTGGGCTTCTTATGCTACTTACGCTCGCTTGCTTAAAAAAGGGATTAAGATTTACGAATATCAAAAATCAGTTTTGCACGCCAAATATAAAATTGTAGATGACATGGTTTGGGTGGGTTCAAAAAATATGAATCACCGCAGTTTGGTGCATGATCTTGAAGTTGAAATCGTAGAAACAGATATGGATGTGGTGAACGATTTTATTCTCCAATGGGAGCATGATCTCAGTCATGCTAAAGAAATCAGTATTGTTGAATTCAGAAAAGAAAACTCTTGGCTTTACAGATTTTTTTCGCATATTTTTTATTGGTTCCGTTACTGGCTCTAAAAGAAAGGTTTTTGGGCGATGAAGACTCTGCAAATTTTGACTTACAATATTCACAAGGGATTGAGTGCGTCAGGTCTTTTATTTAAACTCCATCAGCTTAAAGAAGTTTTACAACAAACCCAAGTGGATGTGGTGATGCTTCAAGAGGTGGTGGGCGATCATAAAATTCAACCTCTTTTAAGAAACGGCTGGCCTAAAGAATCTCAATTTGAATTTTTAGCAGATAATATTTGGTCGCATTACTCTTATGGCAAAAATGCGGTTTCGGGGATTGGCAATCATGGCAATGCGATATTAAGTCGCTACCCCATTATTAAAAGCGAAAACATAAATATTTCGACCAACAAATTAGAATCCCGAGGACTATTGCATGCGGTGATTCAACCAGAAGATGCAGAACACCCGATTCATTTATTGAATGTGCATTTAAATCTTTTGCATGGGGGTCGAGTTCTTCAAGCGCAAAAAATTACGGAGCGTGTGAAGAGTCATATTGAGCACCACGAAAGTCTAGTTCTGGCAGGAGATTTTAATGACTGGGGTCAAAAGATGACTCAAGAGTTAAATCAACAACTCGAATTAAATGAAGCGCACAAAATGGTTCATGGATGTTATGGCAAAAGCTTTCCGAGCTTTTGGCCAGTCTTGAGTTTAGATCGAGTCTATATTCGCAAACTAGAGGTTCTTAAAGCCCAGGTGATGTCTGGCCGGCCTTGGAATCAGCTCTCAGATCATTTACCCTTATTAGTGACACTAAAATACAATTAGTTCATTTAATAAAAGGTGGATAGTTGATGAAAAAAGTTAAGATCGTCCTCACGGGAGGCCCTTCTGCGGGCAAAACAACTTTTTTAGAAGCCCTTCAAAAAAGCGCGTACGCTGATAAAATCGCCATGGTTCCAGAAGCCGCCAGCATTCTCTTTAAGGGCGGCTTTCCGAGAGTTAAATCTGCACAAGGAATTCAAAAAGCACAGATCGCTATTTATCACACTCAAAAACAATTAGAAGATCTCATTGCTGCTGAGACTTCTCACCAATTTATTATTTGCGATCGCGGCTCTTTAGATGGAGCGGCTTACTGGCCCGGCAATCCTCAGGATTTTTACCAACAAATTAATTCTTCAGTGGCACAAGAAGTGGCTCGTTACAATTATGTGATCCACTTAGACACGACTTCTAAAAAATATTATGACACTGGTTACTCGATTCGCATTGAGAGCTACGAAGAGGCCATCGTGTTGAATGAAAAAATCAAAGAGGCTTGGTCTGCGCATCCTGAACGAGTGTTTATTGCCAACCAAGAGGATTTTATTCAAAAAATGAATTTATGTTTTCAAAATATTGAGCGGATTATTAAATTAAATTCGGTGCCCTTGTTAAAAGTTCAACCGTAGATAGCCCCTTTAATTTTAGAACATAGGCTGATTAGGATGATGATGTTGAATTGCAGAAGAAAAAAACTTTTTAAATCTCTTCAGCAGAGAGTGGCCTCTCTGGGTTTTGTTTTATTTTTTATAAGTTTGATTTCTTTAAATTTAAAGGCCGCCGACCCTGCATCCTCGCCTGCCGCCTCCGCCTCCGCCAAGGCTACGGCGGACAGGTCCGCCACAACTGCAAATCCAGCGCCTGCCGCGAGTACTTCGACGGATATTCTTTCGTCGACGACCACTGATTTAATTAAAACCGTTCCCGTGGGTAAAAAATCTGGGGATGCTAAAAAAGCAGCGGACGCAAAAAAATCTGGTGCTGGCAAAGAGGCTGCTAAAATTCCGATTTATTTTCCGGCAGATAAAAATAATCTTAAAGTATTACCTCAACGTTTTGAGTATTCGGTGATGGATGTATCACAAATTAAAACGGGAGATATTTTAATTGATGCGGATAAAGTGGATCTCCGACTTTTTGAGACTCCGAGTGGGGCCTATCGCATGAACTTCTCTTGGCCCGCTTCTCTACTCACCAATGGAGAGATTTTATTAAAAGATCATACGGGCAAAGCCCTTTACACGACTCAAATTGATAAGAGTAAATTAAAAATTACGGCACAAACTTTTTTATCTCAAACAGACGAGATTTTAAGAAACGACGTTGCGGAGTTTGAGAGCGAAGATTTATCTCTCGAGGTTTCTGAGAATTTGCGTTTTTTACCTTACATGAACTTTTGTGTTTTTAGACGAGACCGCGAAACTAAAATGCAACTTTGCTCTCGCGATTTGTATGTGCCTCGTAAAAAAGTTCAAGGAAAGCTCCAGTCATTGATGGCTCGTCAGAGCAATCGTCTGCTGGCAGAGGTTTTGATTGATAACAATCCGGTGGGTTTGCAGGGGATTATTTTTTTAAATAAAAAAACAGATAATATTCGTTTAAAAGTTTTTGCACAGAGCGGGGCCTTTGTGGAGATTGAGACACGCCGTAAAGACGTGAGCTTTCGTGACGTTGTTCAGAGTGATGATGGTAAGAATTTAATTTTTACTGCGCGTGGAGCGGAGCCTGTGGACGAAAAAAACATTGTGCGTTTGCCAAACAATGAGTGGCAAGTGACTCTTCCTCAGGATCGACCGATTTTATATCTGAAGGGCGAGGGGGACTTCCCGATGCGCCAAGAATTTTATATTAACGGCACGGCACCTAAAAAAGAGATGCGCGTATTTTTTAAAGAAAAACCACCAGAGCGCACTTATCAAAAGAGTCTCACTTTGAAGGGTTTAAAAAATAAAAATACAAAATTAAAATCTATTGAAGACAACTCCACTTTTGCGACTAAAAACGAATTAGATTTTGATTGGATCATTTCGGATCTTAAAAAAGGCACAGAGTCCCGCCGCTTTTTAAATCTCCAGGGCAAAAACTCTGCAGAGAGCAGCGTTTTGGGTTTAGAGATTTACAGGGGCTTTCCGGGCCGTGCGTGGTTGGGGGGTTCTTACTTCCCTTCGCATTTGGGGAACTCGAGTGAGTTGGCCATGACGGTGATGGGTCATGTGACTTATTGGTTTGAGGAGTTTTTAAACATTCAAAAATCGCCGATGACTTATATGAACTGGGGCGTGGATGTGGAATATCAGTCGGCCTCTTCAAAAACTTATAAGATGCAAAAACAACTTGTTTCTTTGAAGTACAAAAAAGTGCCGGGCCTTGATTGGGAGAATTCCTCTTGGGGTGTGGGCTTTAATCTTCAGAATCAATCCACTGGTTCTACTCAAGGTATCTCCCAGGGTTTATTAATGGGTCCGTGCTTATTTTATACCGGTGAGCCTTTAGCGATGTTTGAGAGCTGGTTTGAGCAATCACAGTTTGAATTTACATATTGGCTATCGGGATCGCAGGGGTCGGCCAAACTACAGGGTCCTGCTTTTGCGGTAAAGGATGAGCTTTATAGTTTTTGGAACAACAATAATTATGGCGTGATGAGGTTAGAGGTGGAGAGCCAGCAGTTTAAGTCCGCAACATCATCAGGCACAAAAAGCACTTCGAGTTCAGCAAGCTCTTCGGGTTCTGCGACCACTCTGAACGTTTTATTTGGAATTGGCTCACGATTTTAGGGGCAAAAACCCCTTTATGACGCGCACATAGCCAACTATCTTATAATAATCACTTAAAAAAAATTGATTGATTGACTTCAAACACCCGTTCCTCTAGTGTGGGCTCAAGTTTCGATGTCGCGGGGTGGAGCAGTCTGGTAGCTCGTCGGGCTCATAACCCGAAGGCCGTAGGTTCAAATCCTGCCCCCGCAACCAATTTTCCTTAAGAAACTTTCACCAAATAAGTCTCGATTCAAAAATCAGTCGAAAAAATATAAAAAACGATCAACTCTTACCACACTAGTAAGAGTTCGCTTTTTTTTACATGAATTGACTCACGATTCAGTTTTTCTCGGCAACCTCAATCAAAATTTCATTACGGCGCAAAAACCAAAGTGTCCATGGCGAATTGTAACGAGCTAATTCTGGATTGCCGGTTGTCACCACACCGTCTTGTTTTAAATTCTCAAGAAACTGCTTCAGTTTTTCATTATATCGCTCTTCAGACCATGACCCACTGTACTCAAAAGCCGCCACTCTGCGCACGGGAATCTCTCGAATGTTCACTCGAGCATCGTTGGGTTCTGGTAGAGTTTCTTTCGTAAATTTATTGGGCATCGTGAACTGCACTAAATAACCAGTACCTGATTTGATTTGAGAGACTGGCGCTGTCATTGCGATCTTTTCAGAAACAGCTTGCTGAGACACAGGGGCTGTCATTGAAATCTTTGTTTTCGATTTATTATTTCCAAAAATATAATCCGCAAGAATTCGAAAAGCTTGATTGCCAGCACTCTCAAACTCGGATTCAACTTTTGTTTCGGCCACTAAGACAGTCTCATATTTGCGAATTTCGTAATGTTCTGTTTTCGTTTCCACACTAAATTTTGGTTCTTCGATCGCCATGGCAACTCCTGACATTAAAAATATAATAACAAATAAATGATTAAACATAGAAGGATCTCCTTTGAGATAAAGGCGGCATAGGAAGGAATTTCAATGAGGTACGTAAATCTAGATTCAGTGTAATGGAAATAATGCTCTTGTATAGAATATTCTTAATAAGAGTGAAGAGCCATCTTCCATTAAGCCTCCAAAAAAATCTAAACCATGGGATCCTATGGTAAAACAGAGGCATTCGTTAAAACAATAAAGAGACATTATGGCTACCAGGCCTACTACTAATGCGCAAAGACTGTTCTCAAGTTTTTGCCAGAATGATTTGCTGATTATATCCATATTGGTCCACAATCTGCACTTATCATGAGAAGCCAAGTCGAGTTCAAGGAGTCATGCAGCTTTTAATCGTGTTCAAAAAATCTGGGATTACTCAAGATACAAAGTACCCAAAAATTCTGCATCTTTCAAAAGGTCAATTAGATTGAATATCATAGGCTTACAATTGTACCTTAAAGGTGCGATTGAATTTAGTGTATCACATAAGTGATCTGCAACAGGCCCCTGAATCATGCTTCCAACCATATAGGGTATCTCATTTTGAATTAACAAATTATGCCATTCCAAGTACTTTGAATAAGTATATCTCCAAGGTTTAAGCACCACTGCCTTGGGTTTTATTTGACAGACCCTTTTGAAATCTATCTCTGACATCTCCTCGTCGAAAATAATTGGCGCCATATCGCAAATGTAGGCATCTAAAAGTCCAACTTGCAATGGTTGTTCAATGCCAAAACAAGTACTAAGATCAGCAGACTTGATAAAATAATCAAGCTGCTTTGGAATTAGACCTTGATTAAAATCAACAATCCAACTTGAATTCTTAGCACTCAAAAAATGACTCTGCTCGATCAATACATCAAGCATACTGGCATCACCCTTCAATTTTATTAATTGGGATGTTGAAGACCCAGTCCATTGGCCAATACCAAATGTCTGCATCTCAAATGTTTTTGAATTTTTAGATTGGTCAAAAACTGATAGATCATAATTAAGCCACGTTAAATTACGACTAACTAATTCACATTTGGTTACCAAGTCCAGAGAGGTGCCGCCCATTGACGGAGAGAATGGAATCTCCACAATTGCTTGTGTTTCTGGATTAAAATATAAATAAGTCGATTTTTTCTTAACCAAGCTTCCATTAGATTTAAATTCAGAAGACAATTGAATTTCATATTTATAAACAAAAATTTCATTTAAATATATTTGAGATTTTGCCAAGGTCCCTCCAATAATTTATTAATAAAATCTTGCTTTGAACTGAAACCAGAAATTTCATTAATCATCAAAAAATGAGGAATAAAGTTTTTCCTTTGAATTTCCTCAACAATCGGAAAAAGAGAAAGGTCATCATCCAAAGTTAATGTCAAAGACCAAGGAATATTCTTTAGCTGAAGCAAGTGCAAATTCTGCCACCAAATTACTTTTTGTTCCTGATTGCAATTCCTTGAACTCAAGACATCCGTTCCGAGGTTTATTCCCATAAAACCAGGCATATCAATTAAATTAGTGATTTTTTGTTCCATTGAGATATGACCACCAGTTGCCACTCTAAAAGCCATATCCTTGGATGAGAGCCACTGAATTATTTCAAAAAAATGTGGGTGTTCTAATGGCTCGCCACCCGTTATTGTAAGTAATGGACTTGAAAGATTATTCGCCTTTTCTTTTAATTCCTCTAATTTATAAAATATTTTATTCTGTTTGAAGGGGCAATGACTACAACCAGCAGAACAATGTTCAGAAATCTGCAGCATTATAGACATTCCATAAATTTGAGATGCAATTGCCTGTATTTTTTTGCAATTATTTTCAATTCATTCGAATTACAGACTACAAGATTTTCATATTTGAAGCGACAAAACTCAGCCATCATACGCATCAACCAGGATAAATCTGAAAATTTATATAACTTTTGAAATAGATCAACCCTTTGATCTATTGAAAAATCAAGATCAGGATGTGTAAGTAAACTTAAACCATCAAACCATAAGTAACCGCGATCAACGAGATCCCAATCGACTAAAATTATTTCTTTTTCCCTTATTAGAATATTATTGGGGTTCATATCACCATGAGTGATGCTGACGTACTTTTGATTCAATATCTCAGAGAAATTTAATCCTTTTTCATTGAGGTAAATCAAAAAATCGCTCCCATTAATGGGCACTTTGGAAAAAATATTTTCGCCCGTGATCTCAGTACTCATTTTATTTTGGTTATTCAAAAGCTGGATGGCGAATTCCAGCTGTTCCTGTCTCGATAGATCCTTAAATCTCTGATGAGGAATATATTCAAAAAATAAGGAGCCATTATATTGTTCAATAAGCTTGGGCACCTGAATACCCCATTTAGCCGAAATCATTTTAATCAATGAATAATCAGGAAGTTGTGCTTCAGCTGGATAGGTCTGTTTGAAAATTTTAAGTCCACCTCGCATTTCAATTAAATTTTTCTTTCCAGAAAATGATGCAAATTTTTGAGGAGTATTTAATTTCAAAAACCCCAACCCAAAAATAAGCATCAACAAAGCAATAAAATAGAAAAATGCATTATTACTTGCCTCTATCAACCATCCACTGCAGATATGAAATAAAGCAACCATTATCGTTGTGAATGTAGATACCACTGATAGTTTGGTCGCCATTCGAGGCAGATGTCTCATACAATGAATTAATTCACCACTGATAATAGGCCTAAATAGAGACTTAAATCCGTTTAAAATAATAAAGCCCAAAGAAATAAGAAAAATGTTTTGATTTATCATCAACAACTGCGCTGCCAAAAAGGCAACAAAACACATTAGAATTTGTTTTGCCACTGAGAGCTGATGAGATATTCTTAAATTACGCCAAGCAAGTAAAGATGATCCCGATGCAATATTGGAACTAACATAGCTTAATGCAAGCCAGAATCCGGTTTGACCTTTTGAAAACAAGTCAATTTGCCCTTGGATTGTTTTAGCTGAAATTTGAACTATGGCTACAAATACTGCATTGATTATAATAAGACCCACAGCCTCGTTTGAGCGAAATATATTGGATATATCTATGATTAATGTATTTAATTTAAAATCAATCGATATCCCCTGAATAGGATTTGTTTTTTGGTCTTTTTGCCCCAAGATAAAAGTAACGGCAAAGAAAAAACTGATAAGTTGTGCATACAATGGAAAATAGGGATTGATTTGAAAAAGAACTACTCCAAGTGCCAATGCGGGAATAGTAAGGAAATAAAAATATTGATTTATTTTTTTGAGAAAATCTTTGATATTCTCCGAAGCGCCTAGATTTTGACTTAGATAAGTTTGCTCAGCACCCGAATAACAGTTCTCAGCTATTATAATAGAAATCAAATAAGAAATATAAGCAAATTTAGGTGGTAAGAAAAAAAAGCCAAGCAAAGAAAAAAACTGCAAAACTGTACCACTTATCAACAGAACTCGCGAGCCCAGCTTATCAGCCAATAATCCTAAGGGAATATCTAAAATAAAAGGAAGAATCATTAATGTTCCAGAAATTTTTAAAACTTCTGGAACATTTAATTGGATGTGATCTTGTAAAAAAAGAAAAAATACAGGTGTAATCCAAGCAGTTGATTTAAAAATATAGTAAAGGGTAAACCGAGTTTTAAAACTTTTTTCCTTAAATTTGAACATCGCAAAAAACCTTTCCACGGCAATTTTGACATTTCTTGCTTCTCACAATTTCATTTAAAGTATCTTGAATTTTATTTTGGTATTCTATAGGATTTTCAATATTGGCAATTGAGTCTTGATAGAAACATGGTTTGAGACCGCCATCATAGTCAATAACTAATGAGTTTACCGGAAATAAACATATTTCATCCCCATAATTCGGATTTTGACCATAATGAAGGTTTTCGTAATATTTCAAACACCTTTCGAAATCTTCTTGATTCCAATCACAAAGATTACTTTCAATTGCTGAACCTATTTTCGCGGATGATTTTAAAAGCAATCTAAATTTTTCAATTTGCTGTTGAGATGGCAAGTATTCTGACATTAAGGATAAGGCTTTTTCATCTGTCAAACTTTGGCGACCAAAGCTCGTGCTGGTTATATCAAGAGGACTAAATCCAACTCGATCAATCCCTTCTAAACTCGCGCGATCCAAAATTTGCTCTAAATTAGAAATATTTATTGCATTTATTATGACACGAAAACTCACCTTCAATTCTAAATCGCGGGCTTTGAGCCCCTTTATATTTTCCCAAACTCGATCATATGCATCCACACCTCTAAGAGATTTATACGAATGGGAATCGAATCCATCCATTGAGATTACAACTTCATCTACTGTGGATGAATTAATCCAGGAATGCCGATGAAGCAGAAGTCCGTTGGTATTTAATAATACTTTCATTTTCTGTTTTTTAATAGAAGCAGCTATCTCTTTAATTTCCGGATGCAATAGCGGTTCTCCCCCAGAAACCATGACGTTTTGATTTTGCATCTGGTCTTTTAGCCATAAGATTGTTGGCTTTAGATGTTCATGGCTATGCCAAGATTTTTGCTTTGTCTGCCAGCAGTCGCAAATTTTACATGGGCTATTACAATTTTTTATTATATGCATGATAACAGTATGAAGTTGCAGGCCGTAATTTGACTTGGTGTATTTCAGAATTTGAAGTTCATCCAAGTTCCAAAGCGTATTGCTAACATCTAAACAAACTTCATCTTCACTTATGGAATATTGCTCTGCAATTTCATGAGAAATTTGAATTTCAGATTTTCCTTCCAAAAATTTCTCATAAATTTGTTGGGCAATCTTATTTAGTTTAACCACTTCAAGAGTGTCGTTAAAAATTATATCTCCTGTGGACTTTCTATAAAAAAATCGACGCATTTTTTCTACTCACTTATAAAAGATCGGGGCATCTCATAGAGATGCCCCGATAACTGATTACTTTGTTGGTTTAAAGCATGTTGGACGAATTGGACCTAATTTCGTTACAGTTGGTTTTTCGTATTGCACAATTAATTCCTTTCTTGCTCACAAGAGCAAATGATTGTACTGGACCGTAAAGGCAAGTTGCGTGCCTGCTAATAAGTAGATGAGATCGTTTAAATACGATTTTATGTTCAAAAAATTCTCAATACTGAGAATCCGTTCCTAGTTCGTGGAAAAATTCTAGATTTTCTTTCCAAAAAAAAAGCAATTTAATGAAACACCAAGGGCAGAAGGAAGTCTTTGCTCTAAATCTGGATTATCTAATACTATAAACCTGAATCTAGAATTTTATAATTTTCAAAATTGGCCCTGAAAAATTCAGTAAGATCAGAGACATATAAAAAGAATTGAGTTAAAATAAGCACAAAGAACATATTCATTGCTTGTTGCAAGGCTACGATTTTGCTTTTTAAACCGACATCCACAATTTTTTGTAGAGATATATTTTGAGTCATTGAAAAATGAGATCTTCGCAATCAATAAAACTGCCAGAGCAGCCCCCAAGCAAAATAAAGCATCTAATTGAGAGGCAATACCATTGATTGTGTGATTCAAATGTAGATTTGCAAAATCAGCATCAAGGACCGGCAACCTGAGCTTAAATAAGGTCACCATATTAAGAGGTATAACTGAAATCAAAAGGGTCTTAAACAAGTTACCGTTTTTTAACTCACTCCAAATGAAATTCCATGTTTTATGATTTGTACTGGGTAGATCTGCAATCAATTCTTTTTCTTCTCGGGGCACAAACAAAATGCATATAAAAAATATTGCAACAATCGCAAATACTAATCCTGAAAGACTCAAACTTCTTAAAATTGGAACTGATAAAAATGCTCCTAGTATTTGACCCGCTTGTGTAACAAGCGTCGATTGACCATAAATATCTGGATAAACTTAAAGATTCCAAATAACAAAGGGTCATTTTCCAAATAGTATGCAACCTACCAAATCGAACAGGTTCGATTTTAAGTGAAAACCTTTTAAAAATTCTTAAATTCGAGATTTAAAATCTTAAACCTTGGATTTTAAAGAGCCGTTCTTTATCTATCCATCCTTTCAATATCGTTCAAATCCCCTTATTCTCGATGAACCTCATCCAGGATTTTTTCTGTTTTAACAAAGTTTTGATTTAATTCTTTATCCTATTTTAAATATCCGCAGGCGTCCTGATCAGACATTTCCTTAAACAAAAGAGAGGGCTCATTTCTGTATCGGCTCATGAGAGTGTCATCGCTCCCTAATTCACTTGGCACAAAGGAATCTAGTAGTATTCCCTCCCCCCAGCGCCAACAGCACCTCCATCAATACAAACAACACTCATGCTAGTTATGCCCATGGATCTATAAAAACAAAAAAAGATCTACTAAGTTGTGATTTATAACATTAGAAAATTCACGCCAAGCTTCTACTATTAAAGACAAAATTTGGAAAAATGCTAAAAAGCTAAGTTTATTCTAAAATATTTAATCAAATCAAAAAAGACTTTAAATACCATAATTAGCCAATAATACTAAATATTTAACAGACTAGATTAACTGGCTCCTAAATTTAAATTAACCTAAAATCAACCCTCAGAATTAGGCTTAACTTTTGCTAATAAATTACTTAATTAATACAGACGGACTTCTACTTAATTAAAAATTAAGTTCAAGTCCTTGAAATCAGAAAATAAACATATTTCATCATTTAGATCTGCAACTTGAAATCATAAATTTATAAACAAAAGGTGTCTAAGTTTTGAGTACCTTAATAATCTTTAGACAGTATCGAAATTGGCACCTTTAGATTCAGATTATTTACATAAAATAGCTTTATTTATTGAACAAAAGTTTAGGTCAAAAATTTTAAAAATAAGATTGGTGGTAAATTTATGATTAAAAAAGAAGATTCTCTCGATCAATCAAAACTAAATATTCAAACTGACCTAGATTATGAATGTATTTATAAAAATTCAGTTCAATTAATTCAAAATACAATACTTGTGTTCTTGACCCCCTTTTGATTTGGACACCCAGACCAGGGGGTCTTTATGCTAGTACCGTTTACAGGGCGGAAACATTTTACACAGGAAAAGAAGCAATTAATCATCAATGAGCACTACTCACAGGGGATTTCAATCACTGTGCTTGCCAGGAAATACGGGGTTCATGCTATTACTCTCTACAATTGGAAGAGGCAAATGAACCAGAAAAAAGACCAATCCCCCATCAATGCGGAATACATTCAAAAACTGATTGAAGAAAACGACAAACTCAAGAGCGAAGTTCAGACGTTGAAGGCTAAAGTTGGAGACTTAACGATCAAGAATGACATTCTTAAAGATGGTCTTGAGATTGTCCAAAAAAAAGCGATCTTAAAAGCACTACAACCGCCAAAGAAGTCAAAGCGCTTGATAGGTATGAAGTAAACCACATCGCAGAAGTCTTCAAAGTCAGTCGAAGTTCACTTTACTATGAACCAGTTTCTCAGGAGGAAATTGGCATGCCTCGTTTTTACAAAAAATCAGAAGATCAAATAATTTTAGACGAAATTAAGGCCGTAATTGAAATCAGAGCCACTTATGGCTACCGTAGAGTAACTACCATGATAAATCGCAAGCGAGCACTTGAGGGCCGCAATAAGATCAATCGTAAGCGCGTACAAAGGGTGATGCAGATGAATGGTCTATCCTTGCCACAAACGATGCCACAGCAGAAAA
>JBIIER010000061.1:0-3730 GCA_044237745.1 Pseudobdellovibrionaceae bacterium | reverse complement strand
AAACCCATTAAATGCCCTGCGCATTCTCTCACTTGAGAGACTGAACCAGGGGCTGCTTGTAAATCGGGAAGATAAACGGTTTGAATAGAATCGATCACCAAAACTTCGGGGCGTTTATTTTTTGCAAGATTGAGAATTTCATTTAAATTGCTCTCGTTGCAAATTTCAATTTTTTCACTTCTCACGCCAAGACGTTGAGCTCTTGTTGCCGTTTGATGAATGCTTTCTTCTCCAGAAATATAAAGAACTTTGCACTGACTTTTTGCAAGTCCACCTGCCATTTGCAAGAGAAGGGTGCTTTTTCCGATTCCCGGAGAGCCACCCAAGAGAATAAAGCTACCTTGAACTAGACCTCCGCCCAAGACACGATCTAACTCAATGAAATGAGTTGAAACCCTTTTAAAAGAAATCTCCTCTAGACTTTGATCCAGAGAAATAATGTTTTTACTCTTTGATTCAGGAGCCGCGGTTTGCCAACCCCTTGTTTTTGCTTCCTGAGAGCTGACTTCTTCAACATAAGAATTCCATGCGCCGCAGTCGGAACATTTTCCTTCCCACCGAGGTCGTTGCGCTCCACATTCTTGACACGTAAAAATAGTTCTAACCTTAGACTTCGCCATAAGGATTCGCTACCATTAAAAAGTATGAGTTTCAAGCACTAGCCAATTTAATTATAATTTAAATCACGGCTTTAAAGACATAAAAATTTCAATGATATTTCCAGGAGGGAAAGTTGATGTTGTTTATTTTTTTGATGAATATAGTTTGGGCGCAAAATTCTGCTGAAGCATTTTTTTCAGATAAAATTAGAACCGCTTATCAAGAAAACAAACCGACTCAAATTATTGAACTTATCGAAGTAGAACTTTTGAGTAAAAAGACCCACCCTCATCAAAATGCACTTCTTTTGGCAAAAGCAACAACACTTGTTAAAAAAACTCCTAACGAAGATGAAAAAAAACAAGCTCATGATATTTTTAGAGATATTTTAAATGCCAAAACTTATTTAAGTGAATTTGCTTTTTTGCAAGAAGGCATTCTTTTTTACAAAGAAGGTAATTTTAAAGAAGCTGCAAAAAACTTTCAGCAAGTTGAAGCAAGTGATCCTAATCAAAAAAATCGCTGGGAAGCTCAATTGTATTTGGCAAGAATCCTTATGAAAGAAAACAAACATAAAGAGGCTCTTAGTCATTTAATGATTCTTGAAAAAAAACTTAAAGGCCAAGATCTTTATTTAGAAACTCTTGTTGAGTTGGCAAGAGTTGAAAGAAATTTAAAAAACCGGACTCAGTTTTGTTTGCAAATCCAAAAGATTTTTGAAAGACCCACGGACTTAGAAGAAATGCAAAGTTGGGGGCCCATCTTAGAAAAAAATAAGTTTGATGGCGAATTGCTGACTTGTCATGCCGACTATGAGATGCTCAAAGACCGAATTAAGAATTTTCTTTGGGCTGGCTTAGTAGAAAAAGCTCAGGGAGAAATTGAGGTTCTTAAAAAGGAATGGGATGGTAAAGATCCTTATAATTTAGATCGATTGCAATCTATGCTCTACGTTCATGAAGGAGAGATGTCTCAAGCCTTAGATATTTTAAAAAAATACGAAGAGAAAAGTAAAAATAATCAGCAATTTTTAATGACCTATGCCAATGCCGCAGCAAGAGCTGGTGAAATGAAAATCGCGAGTGATTACTATTTAAAGTCTTTTCATGCGGCCCCTAAAACTGGTTTAGGTAAAGAGTCTCTTTATCAAGCGGCCTTTGTATCTTATCAGGGACAGAATTATGAAGATGCAGAAAAATATTTTAAAGATTTTGTAAAGCTCTATCCGCAATCGGCTTTAGTTAAAGAATCTCATTGGTACTTAGCTTGGATGAAATATTTAAAAAAGAATTACACAGAATCTTTGCAGCTTTTTACGGATTCCCAAAAAATTAAAGGTCGCAAGTCATATCATCCTGAGCGGATTAGGTATTGGACTGCTATGACCTATTTACGTTTAGCTCAAACGTCTAAAGCAAAAGTAATTTTTAAAGAGCTTGGAAGTGATCCTCATTTTGGTTTTTATTCCATACTCTCAAAGTTAAGACTTAAAGAGTTAGAAAAATCCAGTAAAGCCGAAAATTTTGTGGGACTGAATGAAGGTGAAACAACTAACAATGAAGAAAATGCTCAAGATCGAATAGAAGCTCCAGTTAAAATCACAAGATTTATAGCTAGTGAAGTGATGGTTTCTAATCCTGATGTTGAAGTTGTCAGTGAAGAATTTGAATCAGAGGATCTGATTTCTGAGTTAGAAAGTGACGATGGATCAGAACAGATTGCTGAGACTCAAAATTCTTTAATTAAATCGGGTTCAGTTTCTCTGGATGAAAATATGAATCCCATTTTAATGAAACGATTAGAAAGAGCTCGAGAATTAGTATTTGTTGGGTTAGATGAATGGGCAAAATGGGACTTATATGATATCGAAACAAAAACCCGTGATCCTGAGATTTTAAAAGCTCTCTCCTCTGAATATGAGGTGATGGAACAATATCACCGATCTTCACACGTCGCTCAAATTAGTTTTTTTAGTTATCGATCTAAAAACCCCAAAGTATCAAGTATAGAAACGAGCTTTAAATTAAACACTCATCGTGGTTTTTGGGAAACAACTTATCCTAAAGCTTATTCCTCATCAGTGTTTAAATATGCCAGTCAATTTGTGATTCCTGCAGATCTTATTTGGGCAATCATGAGAACAGAGAGTAATTATAAGCGATCTGCAATTTCTCCTGTGGGAGCCTTAGGTCTGATGCAAGTGATGCCTTATACGGGTCAAAAAATTTCTAAACTACTCAATGAAAAAAACTTTCAAGATAAAAAACTTTTAGAAAGTGATTTTGCGATAAAGTATGGTTCAAAGTATTTGCAAAGACTTATGGGAAAATACGAAGGAAATATCCCCTTGGTAGCTGCTAGCTATAATGCTGGCCCCCATCGTGTGCAAAATTGGTTGATTAATTTTGGACATTTAGAGACAGATGAATTTATAGAGCACATTCCTTATTTGGAAACCAGAAACTATGTTAAACGAGTGGTTTCTAATTACCACATTTACAATCAGCTTTATTCAGTAAGCCCAAGTTATTTAGCCTATTTAAATCAGCCAATTACTGTTAAAATTGAAAAGAAAAAGGTGACTGCAGAAAATACCCCAAGCGGGCAATCACTTAATATCAATTCTAAAGAGAACTGGGATGATATTTGATGAGTAAAATGTTTGTCAGAGTTTTTAAATTATTGATTGAATGGGGGACCCTGATTTTTATTATAGGGTGTTTTTTAAAAATTCTCCCTGGGAATCCCTATATAGATGAAAAAGTAGAAACCTTTAGAAACTGGAATTCTGATTGGAATTCTTTTTTGAGTTATCTTAAAAATTCTATTTTGAATTTAGACTTTGGAATCTCTTTAGTAAATGCTCCCGCGACAGCTGAAAGTCTTGTACAGGATCCGGTTAAAATTTCTCTGATCCTTGGGGTTTGCGCTTTTATAATATCCATCATGATTTGTTTAAGTTTAACTTTTTTTTACATGTCGACTTCTAAAAAATGGATTCATAGAATTATTGATGAACTTATTGTGTTGGTTTACTCATTGCCACAAATTTTTTTAGCTCCTTTTTTGTTATTTTTTTTTAGTAACTTTTTAAAATGGTCGCCTTTAACGGTAAATGACAATATTTCAT
>JBIIER010000031.1:0-13291 GCA_044237745.1 Pseudobdellovibrionaceae bacterium | reverse complement strand
AGCTTCAGATGGGGCAAAATTCTACGATGAAGACCAAACATATGAAGACCAATCAGCCCGCTCCTAAAAAGGAAGATTTAAAAGTCTCTCATCAGTCGATGGAGCAGAACACTTCTCAAGATGGACATAAAATTGTTCCCTTAGATGAAGTGACCCCGCAGGCCCTCAAAGATTTTTCGGATCTCTATATTGGCAAGAATTACTTTTCTGAATCGCAATTGGCTGATTTTATAATGAAATCTCAAAAAAATGGCATTCAGTGTTCCTTAGCTCTAGTCTCTCAGAATCAAGATTCCAAAGTCCCTTCTCAAAGTGAAGTCCTAGGAATGCGCCTGACTTTTCCTCCACAAAATTGGGACTCTTCAACAAAAAAGGGGCTTAGTGTGAGGGATTGGCCTCACCCATTAAATGAAACGGCTTATTTTCAAAGCCTATTTTTGGCACCTCAATTACGAGGACAGGGGTGGGGAGGGCGGCTTTCAGAGGAGTCGATTCACAAACTCCTTCAACTGGGAGTCTCGGGTGTTGTTTGTCATTCTTGGCTTGAAAGTCCTCAAAATTCTTCTCTTAAATATCTCCTCAAAATGGGATTTAAAAAAATCAAAACTCATCCTCAATATTGGTCTTCTCTTGATTACGAGTGTGTTCGTTGTGGCAAGCCACCTTGTTTGTGCACGGCTGAGGAAATGTATCTCGATCTGAGAAATCTTTAGTAAAAAAAATCTCAATCTAAGACGCTTTTCTAATTGAAATCGACTGTTCAGACTTCAGTCCAGATGTATTTATTCCGATAGGTTAAATGTCATCCGTGGTCTGGAGGTTTGAGTGTTTCAGTTTATCAAAACACCTTTAATTTTAGGTTTGTCAGGATTGATTTTATTTTTAAATCTTTCTTGCACTCGTCAAAATGGAGATCCATCAAAGGGAACTCTAGTGATGAGTTTTCCTAAAATTAAAACTCAATTGGGTTCCTCAAAAATTTCAGAATCTGTGAGTTTGCAAGCCACTGCAACAACTAATAATGAATGGGGAATTGCAAGACCAGGTTCCCTTTCTGAAGTGGCTTGTTATGCTTTATTTATTGGTAAATCAAAAGTTAAAAACACACAATCTTGTGTAGACTCTAATGGGTCAGAAAAAATCTCCTACTACATGTCCAAAGGACTTTTTAAACCTGGTGAAACGGTTTCGTTAGATGTTGAAATTGGAGCCACAGATATTTTTGTAGTGGGACTCAATAAAAAAGATGCAAGCTTAGAGTGCAGTGATTTATCTAAAGGTGTGATGAAAAGATTATTTTCTCAGCCAATTATTTTGGGGCAAACGAGTGCTCAAATTTTAGGGCAAGCTGAGAACACAGTTGAAATCAATATTGATGTTCAGTCCAACAGTGTGGCCCTCGAAAAATGTTCTGGTTTTGAATATCCCGTGGATAATTTTGTTCCCGATACAACTCCTCCGACTTTAAGTTCACCAACTTTAGCGGTCTCGGCTTCCACAATAAATTCAATCACTTTAAATTGGAAAGAAGCCTCAGACTCTCAAGTGAAATCTTCCCTCTTACAATACAGAATTTTTAGAAGTGAGGCCGGAATAAAAGATCCAAGTTTTTTAAGCTCTCTATTAAAAGCAGAAGGGGCGACGCCTGTCACTGATTGGATAAGCCCGCAAACATCTAAAATTGCAACGGGGCTTAATCCTGGAACATCATATGTGTTTGTTCTTGTCGTAAAAGATCTCGCAGGTAATAAATCTATTTACTTACCTGTTGTGGGCACAACGCTTTCTTCAAATTCAACAAATAATAACTCTAATGAAGAAACAGATAATTCTAATCCACAAGTTTCTGAATCAGATTCTGTGGCTCCTACAATGAGTAGCCCAACTGTTTCAGTCGCAAATCCTACTGCCAATTCAGTGGTGCTGAATTGGTTAGCGGCTAGTGATAATCTTACAGAATCAACGGCTCTTAAGTACAGAGTTTATAGGAGCTATGCGACCACTAATGATTTAACATTGCTTAATACTGTACAAAAAGCTGAAGCCGAAAAACCTCTGAACGATTGGACAGCACAAATTAAAACTCTTACAGTCACGGGTTTAAACAGCAACTCACCCTATGTTTTTGCAGTGGTTGTTAAAGATACCGCCGGAAATAAATCCCTCTACACTCCAGTTATGGGAACAACTCTCAAATTTATTGAGTTTGCAATTACAAATCCTGTGGCTAATGTCATTTTAACTCCCACTCAAATTCAATCTCTGCAGTTAAGTGGTAATTGTCCTTTAAGTGGCCAGACCATTCAATTGAAAGTGGGCAGCACAGCAACGAATTGTAGCACCCAGTGCACCTCTAATATTTGGCAAATCAACGCATGTAATTTGAGCAATATACAAGATGGAAACCTGAGTCTCAGCGTAGATGATGGCAATGCTACGTCTCAATCAGTGGTGGTTATTAAAGATCTCACTCCACCTGAAATACCGACAAATTTAAGACTCACAGATGAAGTGTTAACGACTAAAACTTCGTCTCCATCGATATATTGGAATTCGAGTTCAGATGGAAGCTCTGGCAGCGGATTGGCCAGTTATAAAATTCAACTCTTTCAAAAAAACACAAGTGGTGGAGTCGTTACAGAGACTGCGGTTTCGGATTTAATCACGGCTATTTCGGGATACACTTTTTATAATCTCAATCTCACTTATGGATCTAATTATTTTGTTAAACTTAAAGCCATTGATAGGGCTGGCAATGAAAGCGCTTTTGTAAGTAGTGCCACTTGGTTGGTATCTGATCCTAATGCTCCAGCAATAGGTCTAATAGTGGAACCTGTGTATCCTTCTAATGGTGCTAAATGGAATGACTATGTCTCTTATACAGATTTAACAAAAGATCGTTATCATCAAGCTGACATCGCTTGCGCTGGAACTGAAGATGGTTACTACGGAGAATTTTCTGGATGCGTTCATGCAGGTGAAATGAAAAAAGTGATTTTAAGTGCCATATCAAGTTGTTCGGGTCTCACCATGCTCGACACTCAAGGACTCTTTGATTGGAAGTGCATGGAAGAATCAGGCAAAGCTATTTTTTACACTTCTGGTTTGTTTGAGGGAAAAGGTCTTCGTGATTTAATCGGCATGCAGGGTGGAACGGCTGCTTGGATTCAAAATCGAGTGATTCTTAAATCTAATGGAACAGAAAAAGCAAGTAGCACTTTGGCTACATGGTGGAGCAATAGCTTGCTGGCTCTTCCTGGGAGTTCGACTCAAACTGTTTCTCTCAATGCCAATGCAGGAACTATTTATTATGCCAACAGCACTTATGCCTCTAAAGGATATGTTTTAGATTCTTCAAATCTTGGAATTGTGACTCTTGGAACCAATGAATTAAAATTCAATGGCAATTCCACTATGGGTTGCTCAATTGATTCTGGTGGATTGATTGCTAATGGTCTTACTGTCTTTCCTTTAATTTGTACGGGTTCAGCTTCTGCCAAACAAAAGTTTTTTTGGATAGAAGTCAATCTCAACGGAAATAAAGACAGCAATACTAAAACTTCTACGGGCATCATGGCTTTGAATTGGAAGTTCTCTCGCATTCATAAAACCCGCATCGTAGATTTAAAATTAGATTCCACAGTCGAAGGTTCAGCGGCTCTTTATTTAAGAGGAGCTAAATCGAATTTAATCACACAACTCGAAGGCTATTCTGCGGGATTGAATGGTATTGATATGGTGGCTTCAAGTTCAAACACCTTTAAAAAAATCGCTCTTGAAGGTGTTTTTTCAACATTTATCAATCTTAAAAAATATACGATGATCCCAAGTGGAGCTCTTCCTGCGGATGTCACTTCTAATAAAAATAAATTCTATGATCTCTTTTTAAGTAATTCAGTAGGGACTGTACGTAGCTTTGGAGTTCATTTAAGCGCGTCGTCTCAAAATGTGTTTTCGAGAGTGAATATTTCAAATATTATTGGGAGTAATTTAGACACACCTCCGTTGTTTAATGCCTCCGAAGGTGTTTATATAGAGGGAGAGTCTGCAACCTATGTCAGTCAAAAAAATATTTTTAATCAATTAACTATTAATGGAACACAACACTCAGGGGTGGCTCTTTATAATTATGTACAAAACAATTTATTTTCTCATACCACGATTGTGAATACTTATGGCAAGGGAGTGTATTTACGTGGAAATGAGTTGATCGGAAATATTTTTAACTCCACAGCTATTTTAAATACGGATAAAGCCATTAAAGTTCTAACTTCTACTGGTGGCGGAAATATGTTTTTTAATTTAGCCGCAAGAACTTACAGTTCTTCAGGTTATGTTATTGATAATACAATCGCTAATTTGATCAATGTGATGGGTTATCTCTTAAGAGCTCCTCAAGATAGTTGTTCAGACAGTTCATTAAATACATCTTGTCAGATATCTAATCAGGGATCGATGCTTCTTACGACTTCTGACTTGGGAGCTGCTAACTGGGCCAATGCCATTGTGGGTCCTATAAATGCTTCTGATAGCACAAATAGTAAAGAAGACAATTTAGGTAAATCATCATTTAATTCTCTTGTTTCATTGGATCTCTCTACTTGGCTGACTTGGTTTAGTTTTGATAATATATGGAGATCTTGGGGCAAAGCGGATCTTTTAGATAGCACCTCTCGTAAACTCTGTGATTCCAGTTCGAGTGTTTGTCAAATTTGGGATTTAAGAGCTAAAAACTCTCCTGAAAGCGCTCTTTACAATAAAAGTGTTAAAGGTAATTTAGCTAACGATGCTCTCAATTTAGATTCTTCAGCGTGTAGTAATTTTAATTCCGCCACAGTCAATAATGTGATCTCAAATGATGCGATTTTAGTTCAACCTGTGGGTTCGCAGACTTCTTTTACAGTTCTTAGAAATGCCGTAGAAATAGACAATGATTTTAAAGGTAATAATAACGGACTCTGCGAAAGTAATGAAGATTGTATCTTTGCTCCTCATATTGGGGCCTACCAAGGTGGGGGAAGTCTCTCAACAGGTTACTGCACCATCAATAATTCAGTTACCGGTGTAAGAATCTTTAAATACACGACTGATTAAATCGAAATTTGATTGTCGGAGAACCTATCTTTTGCCTAAAATAGGATCATGATGAATGGTCCTTCTCCAAAAACTTTTGTTAATAAATCTTTTCTCACCGAGGAAGAATGGCAATCAGCTCAAGATCTTTTATTGCCACCGCCTTTGTCTCCCGATGGAGATGTGAGAGGATTAGGATCCTTTTCAAGTCTTTCTTTTTCGCAGTGGTTGTCGATTTGCTTAGAATCTCAATTAAGAAAAAGCCCCCTTTGGTTAGAGGTGCATCCGATAATTATCGGCAGCTGGGCAGATGGATCTTTATGTCCTAAATCAGATGTGGATCTAATTCTTTTGGGTTCTTCAAGCGGGGATGAAACAGCCATTAAAGAATTTGGACAATTCTTTTTAGAAAAAGGCCTTAAGATGCGTTTTCACACTCCAGAAGATTTAAATGACTGGACAAAAGGAGTGGAGATTTTTGATATTCTCGCTTTTTTAAAAGCGCGCGCTGTAACTCCTCGAGGCGCTCAGTTGCTTTCGCTCAATCATCAAAAGCTTCATCAAAAATGGACTCTTTGGCGCAAAAAGTTTTTAAAAGCTATATTTCAAGAAGGCAAAACTAGAGAAGAAAGATACGACTCTATTTCAAATTTTTTAGAGCCCAATATTAAATATGGACACGGTGGTTTAAGAGATTTGCAGCAGGCCATGCAGCTCTTTGAACTCTTTCCTGAAAAGATGCAAGACTCTCATCATGCGCTTCAAGTTTTGCAGTATTATAAAAACTTTTTTATTTTGATTCGTCAAAAACTGCACTTATTGGGGCTCTCAGATATTTTAGTGGCCACTCATCAAGAGACTTTAGCTCATTGGATGGGGTTTCCTGATTCAAGAACTTTTATGAGAGAAGTTCAAAAGGGACTTTCTCGAGTGAGTTTTTACGCTCAATGGATTGCAGAGGCCGCCTCAACCACTCAGGCTATTTTAAAGAAAAATCAAGAGACCAAAATAAATTCGCTCACTCAAGCGACAAAAATTCTTAAAGCGGATCCCGGTGTACTGACGCAAAGATTGATTCGCAAAAATATGGATGAGTTTTTTTTAAAAAAACCACCCACAGCTTCTGAACGTAAAACATTTTTAAAAACTGTTTTAGATCCAAAGGGTGACGAAAAAATTTTGGTGGCGGCATTTCGCTCTCGATTGATGGATAAATTGCTCCCTGAGATTCGTCGTCTATTTGGTTGGGTCCAGCATGATCAGTATCATAGATACACTGCGGATGCTCATATTTTGCAGGCCTGTCGTGAAGTGAAGCGTTTTTATCATCAACCGCAAAAGTTTTTAGCTCTGGCATCAGAAATTCAACTCAATCAAAGAGATTGGGAAGTGCTTTCATGGACAGCGCTTTACCATGATCAAGCAAAAGGTAAAGAGGGCGCTCACGAAAAACTTGGCACACAGTTAGTGCGTTCGGATTTGCAAAAATTAGGATTTGAAGAAGGCTTTATCAAAGATGTGGAGTGGCTCGTACTTAATCATTTAGAGCTTTCAATAGCGGCTTTTAAAAAGAATCCCATGCAAAAACAAACATGGGAAAGACTCTGGGACTTAGGGGCCAGTGGTGGCAACCTCCACCGTTTGGCAGCCTTTACCGCACTTGATATTAAAGCGACTAATCCTGAAGCGTGGACTCAATGGAAGAGCCAACTCCTTTCACAATTAGTGAAAGTGCTTTTTTCAAAAGAGGTGACCTCATTAAGAACTCTCAGAGAGTCCTGTTTAAAAGCAAAAATATCTTGGGAGAATTGCGAACTCTCCGATTGTGATCCGTTAATGATTGAAATGCTTTCTTCTAAAATTTTAATTAGAGATTATCAGTCCCTGCGCAAGGGGGGTAAAAATCTAGAGTTCAAAGTGTTTCCTGTTAAAAACAATCAGGGAAAGCTTTGGGTGAGATTTGCTTCTCCTGAAGATAGATCCGGCATATTGGCCGAAGTGATGAAAAAAATATTTTCTATGGGTTTGTCTGTAAAGCATGCCTTTATTCACTCTTGGAATAAAGAGGGTCAAATAGGAATTTACGATTGGTTTTTAGTAGCCAGTCAAAAAGCTCCTGAGACTATAGAGAAAAAATTAAATCTTAATCTCTCTTTGAGCACTGGCTCAACATTAGAAGTCCATTCTATAGCAAATAATTTTGAATTGCCTTTAGTGAAGTTTTTAAAGATTTCATTGGTAGAAGCAAATGATCAAGAATGGATTTTTAGTTTTAAAGCTAAAGATCAATCAGGTTTATTAGCCTCTGCTGTAGAGGCTCTTTCAAAAGAGAATTTAAATATTAGATGGGCCAAGGTTCATACTTGGGGACGAGAAATTGATGATGTCTTTGGTGTGGACCCTCAATCAGCTCGTTCCGCTCAAGATGTTCTGCAAAACTTAAAAAAGATAGAGATCTCTTAATCCACTTTTTCGTGAATGCGTTTATGAATAAGAGACATCATGTAGAGTGTGATCAATGATGAGGCTATCACAATGTAGCCAATGACTTCAAAACGCTCTAGACGACCTTCAGGGTTCACGACAACAATCATTCCCGCTACGAGCGAGGCAAGACCACCAGAAAATTGCTGAATCGATGAGTTAACCGACATAAAGGCACCGCGATTTTGCGGAGAAGGAACTGCTGACATTAAAGCTTGAGAGGGAATCATGCGCGAAGTAATTCCTACAAACATTAAAATGTTGACGAGCATGAGCATTCCCAAAGTTGTAGGACCCATATGAGTGTAAATGATCACCATAACAATGGTGATACAAGTGCCAATAAAAAAGATTTTAAATTTGCCATAAGCATCACTCGCACGACCTACAAGTGGACCCATAAAAATAGAACTCAATCCAGTGGCCATATAAAGAAACGGCAATTTTTGAACATCTATACCTAAGTTATGAACGCTAAAAGCACTTCCAAAAGGCATGAGCATAAAGCCACCCGTGCTTAATAAAGCGGTGGCTGCAAAAGCTTGAAGATATTTTTTGTTTTTAATGGTTTCAATAAAATGTTGAAACGGATTTCTGAATTTAGAACTTTGTAATGGAGAGTGTCCATGTCTAAATTTAAGATGTTCATCAATAGGTTTTAAGAATTTTAAAATAAGTAAAATAGCCACTAGACTCACGCCTACGATCATTAAAAAAGGCATGTGCCATCCCCAATGATTGGCTAAAAATAAACCGATCGGCAGACCTAAAATTTGACTGCTGGCAAAAGCTGTTTGAATAAATCCCATCACTCTTCCGCGGGCTTCAAGAGGAAATAAATCAGTTGTGATTGCGAATACAATAGAACCAATCACACCGCCAAAAATTCCGGTAATCATACGGGCAGCCAGTAAAAGATGATAATTGGGAGCCATGGCACAGAACCAAGTTCCTAAAATAAAGCCGGTGTAAAAAAAGATAAGTAATTTTTTGCGATCATAACGATCTGCAAATCCAGAAGCTAAGATTCCTGAAAGGCCAGCACTGAAAGCATAAACTGAAACAACTTTTCCAAATTGTTCGGCGGTGATTTTTAAGGCGGGCATTAAGATGGCGCCTAATGGAGAAAGAATCATAAAATCTAAGATGATGGTAAATTGTAAGAAGGCTAAAACACCCACGACAAATACTTGGTACTGAGTAAATTTGATTTTATTTAAAGGGGCAGAAGGGGAGTCAGACGTTTTATTCATAGGCTCCTATCTTAGGAGATAATGAGCTTATCTACAAAAGAATTTTCGGCCCTAATGGGGTGCTGACTGACAAGTCTTTAGTCAGTCAGCTTATTAATACTGACTTTAATTGTTAGAAATCACTATTCTTTTGCTGAGACTTTAACCTTTAAAGGCTGTTTATTTTTCAGTTTACGAGAGTAGTTTTTAGCAGCTTTTTCTGAAAGCATATTGGCTTTGAGAGCTCCACATTTTTTAGAATAGTAAGAAACTAGGGCATCATCAATCATTTCAAACTCGTCTTCATCGACAATAAATAAACCTAAAGGAGAATGTGAGTCTTTTTGGAGATGTCTTAAAAAGTATTGAGCTACATCTGGAGATGTGAATTCTTTTTGATTAGGGAGATAGTTTACAATGGATTCAGAATAGGGCTGATTAGAATCATAAACTGTGAATTCAACTACACCACTTCTTGTTTTGCGATAGGATTTAAATAAAATCACATGCTGTATTGATCTAGAAATTCTAATCACGACATTAGTCAGTTTTTTATGATTTAAGTTATCAATAAGTGTGTTGTAAGTTTCAACGTTTTTTCTTTCAGAACGAGCGCCACCTTTAAAAATCATTTTCATATTTGATGGATTGTTGAATCGATCAAATTGATAAGCTTCGATTTCTGAACGAATGGTTCTAGAGTAATTATTAATTCCGCGATTCAAGTCTTCAAGAAACGCGCTTCGTCCGTAAAAGTCTTCATCTTCAATCGGGAACACGAAGTACTCTTTAATTTTAGTTTTGCGTGGGACTGTGGGTCTGCTTCCTCGAACCATATTAAGAATGCCTTCAATGGTTTTTTCACTCTTGATGGGGCCTCCATTAAAGCGACCAAGGTAATAAAAAAGTCTTTGAGAATGAGTGAGACTCCAACAATTACCGAGCGGAATCACTCCACCTTTTGCAAAGTTCCAGTTAGTCATAGGGAGTTGTTTGTGCACCGAAAAAGCATCATCGCGAATGGCAGCATGAATGCTTTGATTGTTAATTTTTTTACAAGAGAGATTGTCTACAAGAGAATCTGAAACACTTTGAGCTTTTGCTGAGGTCATTGCTAATTGTATTGCAAGCCCCACCCAAAAAAGAGTTTTTAAAAATTTCATAGATCCTCCGTTAGTACACAGGTTGAGAATTAAAACTAGCTAACGGAGGGTGATTACACGGCCTTTTTAGGTAAAACCATTGAAAATATTGCAGAATGTAAACAAGTCAAAAGTGAGGGGGATTTTTTTTACGTCAAAGATTTTGACAGAAAGATATGACAGTATAGAATTGAAGCTCAAAGTCTAACTCAGTCTTTCTCATAGGAGGTTTCGTATGAGTACATACACGGCGCCAGATTTTTTTAATATCGATGCACATCTTTCTTCTGACGAAAGAATGATTCGAGATTCGGTCAGACAATTTGTATCGAGCGAAGTAATGCCCATTATAGCTTCACATTACGAAGCAGGGACCTTTCCAAAAGATCTTATTCCAATGCTTGCTGAAATGGGAACATTAGGTGCAACAATTAAAGGTTATGATTGTGCGGGAATCAATTACACTTCTTATGGTTTGATCATGCAAGAACTTGAAAGAGGAGATTCTGGCATTCGCAGTTTTGTGAGTGTTCAAGGAGCACTGTGCATGTATCCAATTTATAGATTTGGAACTGAAGCTCACAAAAAAAAATATCTTCCTAAAATGGCTAAAGGCGAATTAATTGGTTGCTTTGGATTAACAGAGCCAGACTTTGGTTCTAATCCTGGTGGCATGGTGACTCGCGCTCGCAAAGACGGAGATTCATATATTTTAAATGGTGCTAAAATGTGGATCACTAATGGCGGAGTTTCTCATTTAGCCATTGTTTGGGCCAAAGATGATGAAGGTAAAATCAAGGGTTTTATTGTTGATAGAGACACTCCGGGATTTACAGTTAGAAATATCGAAAAGAAATTTAGTTTAAAAGCTTCTATTACATCAGAATTGATTTTTGAAGATTGCAGAGTGCCTGCTTCTCAAATGTTAGAAGTGACGGGATTAAAAGGTCCATTTGCTTGTTTAAATCACGCGCGTTTTGGAATTTCTTGGGGAGCTCTTGGAGCGGCCATGGCTTGTTATGATGAAGCTCTTACTTATTCAAAAACAAGAATTCAATTTGATAAACCCATTGCTTCATTTCAAATGATTCAGGCAAAGTTAGCAAACATGATTACAGAAATTACAAAAGGTCAATTGCTAGCTCTACATCTAGGACGAATGAAAGATGAGGATAAGGCTTTGCCGGTTCATGTTTCGATGGCTAAAATGAATAATGTGTCTATGGCCTTAGATTGTGCTCGAACAACACGAGATATCTTGGGTGCGAGTGGGATTACTTATGAATATCAATGTGGTCGTCACATGTTGAATTTAGAAAGTGTGAACACTTATGAAGGAACTGAAGATATTCACCGTTTAGTGATTGGTGAACACATTACAGGAATTCCTGCTTATAGATAAAAAAAAGACCTGCGATTAAAAAGCAATGATCAAGGAGTGAGAATGGCTTTTATTAATTGGGATTCGAAACTAGAAACTGGAATAGAAACAATCGATTTTCAACATCAAAGTTTGGTGAGCAAGATCAATCAATTGGATGAATCTTCTGCAGAGCCAAGCTCTGATACTCAAAATATGATTGTGCAGTTTTTTTTAACAGAGTTGATTGCTTATACAAAGTATCACTTTGATTATGAAGAGCAATTAATGAAAGATTCAAATTACCCAGGTTATGTTAAGCACAAGGCTGAGCATGAAGCTGTGAAGCAGGTTATTGAAAATTTAAATATTAGATTTGAGAGTGGGGATGATAAAGTTAAACAAGAAGTTCTCATTCTTCTTAAAAACTGGATCGTCAATCACATCTTAGTGACAGACAAAGATTACATCCCCTCTGTGATTAAATTAGAAAATAAATATTAATTATTCTTTTGTTTTACGATTGGTAGCAGTCCCCATGTGATTGCGCCAATTGTAATGTGGATCTGTTTTAGTTTTGTTTTGCCAAGCATCCCATTTTTTTTGAGGAAGTTTGTGGGTCACACGACCGTTTTCGTCAAAAATATCTGGAGCTCTTCCGAATAAAAAATTACCAATAGCTTTTAAAATTTCCATACGTCTCCCTACAAAAGGGATAATATATCTTTAATATTTTTAAAAATCAAAGATTTCTCACGGGGTTGGCGCAAGCATTGATAATATCTTGACCCACTGAAAGATTAATTCGTGGTTGCAAATCTCTAAAATGAACATAACATTTTTCTGCAGCTGCGGCATAAGCCTCATCTTGTGATGTGGATGAGAGAGAAACCTCATAATATTGAGGTTGTGAGTTTTCGTTTTTTTGAAATTTAAATTTAAATTGATAAGATTTAGAAGCCTCATCGGTTAAGTAAAAACTCGCTTTTGCTGCTGAATTAATAAGCAAAATAAATCCCAATAAAAAAAGAGCCTGAGTTTTTTTCATAGTGACCTCCCGCAGATTTTACATCCGTTACCACTTTAGAGAGCAATTCGAGTGCCCACTTAAAACCTCCAGGATCTTTTAAGGCTTTTGGGTCTGCCTATATTTTGATCAACCCCCTGTTAGGGTAGACACTTGGGGGGGGAGGAGGCTTGAGTTGGGGCACCCTCTAAAAAATCTTAGACTTGTGGTGCTCGGTTGAGCGAGGGAGCACGGGTTAAAATTTACCCTTCAAAAAAGCTCAGACAAGCGGTGCTGGGTTGAGCGAGGGTTACGGATTAAATTTTACCCTTAAAAAAGCTCAGACATACGGTGCTCGCCTCGCCGTAGGCTTCGTCTGCGCTCCGAACTCGTTTTTTAAGGGTAAAATTCAACCCTAACCCCTCACTCAACAGCTCCGAAACGAATTTTTTAAAAAGGCTTGTCCGGCATATATTAAATCTCAAAATGAGACAGTATTAGATTCAATCTGAAATGAATGAATCTAAACTAAGTCTCCTTGCAACAAGGGAAATTGATTAATAACCTTCATTTTCAAATGATGAGTTCCCCTCTAAAGATGAGTGAGAGATTTTAATGTGTGTGTTTCGGAGTTGTTGAGGGGTGGGAGGGTTGGAGCTTTGCCCTTTAAAAAACGAGTTCGGAGCGGACCCTCGCTGAGGGCGAGGGGAGCACCGTATGTCTGAGCTTTTTTGAAGGGCAAAATTCAACCCGTATCCCGCCACTCAACCAACATCCCTGAAACACTCATGCTAAAATTCAACCCGTATCCCACCGCTCAACCATCATTCCAGTAACACCCTCACAAAAACTATGCTATAGCATCACCCCTATGAAAAAAGCGCGTTCAAACCCCTCGAGTTTAAAAAATATTCTGCCTTCGATTTATGAAAATGTTTTTTCAGATAAACTTTTGAAAATTCAGCAAGTCGAAACCAAAGCCAATTGTGAATCC
>JBIIER010000060.1:0-3815 GCA_044237745.1 Pseudobdellovibrionaceae bacterium | reverse complement strand
TACGTAAATGCTGCTGGTCAAATTTTTAAAGGTGATTCAGTAAGATATTTTGCGGGCGATATCAATGCCGGTAAAATTATGGCTTCTGAATTTCCGTTAATGTTATTCGGTCTTCCAATGGCTGCATTTGCAATGTACCTAAGAGCTCGCCCTGAACACCGTAAAGCTGTTGGTGGAATGATGCTTTCAGCAGCATTAACTTCTATTATTACTGGGATTACTGAACCGATTGAATTTGCATTTATCTTTGTAGCACCCGTTCTATATGTGCTTCATGTGACTCTTGCATTTGTTTCTGGTGCATTGACTTCATTTTTTAACATTCACTTAGGTTATACTTTTTCAGCTTCTTTAATCGATCTTGGAGTTGGATATTTTAATCAAACAAATATGTCATTGTTACTGATTGTGGGTCCAATTATTGGTTTGATCTACTTCGGAACTTTTTATTCCCTTATTGGTTGGATGAACTTAAAAACTCCAGGTAGAGAAGTTAAATTAGAAGAAGACGATTCAGCAACTGCAACAGCTAATGGTGCAGCGGCGAGCTCTAAAAATTTAACGACTAAAGCTGGTAGAGTTTTAGAGTTACTTGGTGGAGCTTCAAATATCGCAGAACTCGATGCATGTATCACTCGTTTAAGATTAACTCTTAAAGATCCAAGTATTGTTGATAAAAATCAGTTTAAATCTTTAGGCGCTGCTGGTGTGATGCAATCTGGTCCAAATATGCAAATTATTTTTGGAGTGGAATCAGATCAGTTAAAAGAAGAGATTAAAGGCATTATTGCTAAAGGACCTGCAGTTGTTGCAGCTCCTGCTACAAAAGAAGTTGTTTTAATGTCTCCAATCGAAGGAAAAATCGTTGATATTTCTCAAGTTCCTGATGAGACTTTTGCTGGTAAAATTCTCGGAGATGGATTTGCAATTGATCCAACTTCAGGATTGGTAAAAGCACCTTGCGATGCAGAAGTGATGCATTTATTCCCTACAGGGCACGCAATTGCATTAAAAACCAATGATGATCTTGAAGTTCTCATTCATATTGGAATTGATACTGTGAAAATGAAAGGCGAGGGCTTTAAAGCTCTTGTTAAAACTGGAGATAAAGTAGTGAAAGGTCAAAATCTTATCGAGTTTGACGTGGAGCTTGTTAAAAATACGGCTAAGTCCGTATTGACTCCTGTTGTGGTCACCAATATGGATGTAGTTTCGACTATGAAGGTTCAACAAACACCAAAAGGTGCTGTGTTAAATGTTCAATTAAAATCGTAGTTTATTACGATTTCTGTTAAGTTTATTTTTTTATTTTTTATGGAGTGCGCAGATGGAAGTTACAAAAAAATTATTAAATGAAGACGGATTACATGCAAGACCAGCTGGTTTGCTCGCTAAAACGGCTTCTGGATTTCAATGTAAAGTTGAAGTGTCTTATAATGGGCGCACTATTAATGCAAAGTCATCAATGAGCTTGATGACTTTGGGTTTAGTTAAAGATTGTGAATTTCAATTAAAAGCTGATGGCGTGGATGCTGAACAAGCAATCCAATCATTATCTCAAATTATTGATAATAAGTTTCAGGTGTAATGTGAAAGAAACTCAATCTCATTCTCAATCAGAAAAATCTTTTGTTGGGCAAATGGCTTCTATGGGCTTTTCTTATGGTCCTGCACTAGTTTTAAAAAACGAACGCGTGCAATTGACTCATAAAAAAAGTTTACCTGCTTCTGACGAAGTGACTCTTTTTAGAGATGCTATCAAAAAAGCCTCTGCTGATTTAGAAGGTCTTAAAGAAAGATCTTCTAAACAAGGTAAATCTCAAAGTGTTGAGATCTTAGATGCTCACTTAGTTTTATTAGGTGATCCTGAGGTTGAAGAACAAACTCTTGGTAAAATTAATAGTGGTTCTTCAGCTGAAGAATCTTATTACAGCGTTATCGAAGAATTTAGAAAAATGTTTTTAAATTTAGAAGATGATTACCTAAAACAAAGAGCTTTAGATCTTCAAGATATTAGAGAGAGAGTTTTATTTTACATTCAACATCCAAAAGAGAATTTCCCAGATTTGAATGTTCAAAATCCTGTGATTATTATTGCGAAAGACCTTACTCCTTCGCAAATCCTTTCGATTGAAAAATCAAAACTCTTGGGTTTTGTAACTATTGAAGGTGGATCCACTTCTCACACAGCTATTTTAGCTCGTTCATTAGAAGTTCCAGCTTTAGTAGGAATGAGTGATGATATTTTAAAAATTAGCTCTGGCCATCAAGTGGCTCTTAACGGTGAAACAGGTCACTTGCTTGTGAATCCAACAGAAGATAGTCGTAAAAACTTTTTGAGTCTTAAAGCCAAGTATGACGAAAAAGTTTTAGAGAACTCTAAACTTAAAGGTCAGGCTTCTGAAACACTAGACAAACATCAATTAACTCTCGCTTCTAATATTTCTGGTCCTCAAGATTTAGATTCTTTTTGGAGAAACGATTCTGAAGCAGTAGGTTTATACAGAACAGAATTTTTATTTTTAGACAGAGCCACAGCTCCAACTGAAGAAGAGCAATACAAAGTTTATAAAGAAGTGTTTGATGGCCTTAAAGGTAAATCAATGCTTGTGAGAACTCTTGATATTGGTGGAGATAAAAAAGCTGATTACTTAAAAATGAAACACGAAGAAAATCCATTTTTAGGAATTCGTGCTTTGCGCCTTTGCTTTCAAAGACCAGAGATTTTTAAAACTCAGTTGCGTGCTTTATTAAGAGCAGGTGCTGGTGCTAAATGGGGATTGATGTTCCCAATGGTGAGTCAACTTGAAGAACTACTTCAGGCAAAAACTTACGTTGAAGAAGTTAAAAAAGAACTTAAAGCTGAAGGCAAAACATATAGCCATGATTTTCAAATTGGTATCATGGTTGAAATTCCATCAGTTGCTTGGATGATGGATGTTTTTGCTCCTCATGTAGACTTCGTCAGTTTAGGAACAAATGATTTACTTCAATACACTTGTGCTGCGGATAGATTAAATCCAGAGCTTAAGTCTGTTTATAGCCCTTATAATCTTGGATTCTTAAGACAAGTTCATCATGTGTTATCTACTTGTCATGAAAAACATGTTCATGCGGGTATTTGTGGATCACTTTCTCATCACAAAGACTTAATGCCATTTTTTATTGGTTGCGGTGTGAATGAGTTAAGCATGACTTCTCAGCATGTATTGCCAACAAGAGCAGCTATTCATAAATTGAACTACAAAAAGTGCCAAGAATTAGTAAAAACTATTTTAGCAAGTTCAACAGCTGCTGAAATTCACGAAAAGTTCCAAAAATTTAAAGAAATGTAATTTAAATGAGGGTCTTTAAAAGGATCCCAATAAAGTTTCAAAATTAAAAACGACTTTTGGTAAAACTAAAAGTCGTTTTTTTTTATGATTGTTAATTTTGTTTACTGAGCAGAAAAAGATAAAAATTTAATGACCGGTAATTTTTGAATTCTTGATTCTAAAATATTCACTTCAAACTCAAGAGTCCAATTTGTGGCTTCTTCTCCTTGATCAACCAATCCTTGAGCATCTAAGAGTGACTGAGTGATCAACCAAGATTTTTTATCTTCGCTATCTTTAATCTGAAAATACTCAGCGTTTCTTAATCGAGCATCTGAACGCAGGCCCTTATATCCCTCATTGATAAAGTTTTGATACGAAGAACGTAATACTTCAGTCAGAGTTCTTTTTTCAAATTCTTTTTCAGAATCAGATTCTTCATCAAATGATAAAATATCTAAGCACTCTTCCCAATCATTACGTGCTAGGGATTTGAGGAAT
>JBIIER010000003.1:0-238277 GCA_044237745.1 Pseudobdellovibrionaceae bacterium | reverse complement strand
AACTTGTTTTTTAAAAAAGGCGAAGGAAATAAATCCACCGGCTTGGGCTTTTAAGCTGACAAAATAAGAAAGCAAACTTGAAAAAGCAGTGAGCTTTAAAAATTTTCGGCGTGATTCATTCTGATGAGTTGGCTTAATATTTTTCAAAAACAATCCTTCAAATTAAAACCCATAATTATTAAACTCATCATAATTTAGTTTTTAATCGAAACACTCAATTCTTCCACAAACTCGACCAAAGTTTTAAACCTCAATCTCCCATGAAGCTCCCATTAATCTCTTCCACAACCCAACCCCACCCACCACAATGCATTTGCCTCTCCATTCACAAATCACAAGCTGTTCCAATCAAACCAAAAAGCGCAGTCATAAAGTTTTTAAAAAAACCAGCTCTCTCTCTTCGAGAAGGGTTTTATAATCTGTGGGAGGAGGGCTCCGAAAAGCTGGAGGCGTTGGCGAAATTTATTTCGCCATTTCGGCCCTGAGGACAGGAGTCCGACCCTCCGACACAGATAATAAAATCCGTATTGAGAGGAGAGAGCGTTATTCGAAGATTTAAAAAAAAGAAAGACTGAGATAAGTTCGAAGCACATGCGTGAAAGTACAAACATCGAAGAGTGAAGAAAAAAACACAAATAAAACCTTCAAAAAGCAAAAAAAAAACCGACTCTTTCAAGTCGGTTTTTATTATTTTCGTATAACTACTTGGCTAGTAGGGAAAATCTTAGTAACGACCGCCGCCACCAGAACGACCACCGCCACCAGAACGTCCGCCGCCACCAGAGCGACCACCGCCACCGAAACCACCACGGCCACCGCCACCAGAACGTGGTTCTTGTGGTTTTGCTTCAGAGATATTCATAACTCTTCCAGCAAGTTCAGCTCCGTTTAATTTTTGGATAGCTTCTTGTGCTTCACCTTCAGTTGACATTTCTACGAATCCAAAACCTTTGCTTCTTCCTGATTCACGATCAGTGATAACATTAGCAGATTCTACTTTTCCGAAATCAGCAAAAACTTCTGATAATTGGTTTGAATCAACGCTGAAAGATAAGTTGCCTACGTATATTTTTTTTCCCATTTGTGCCTCCTCTAAAAAAGCTTTTGGGGCCATTCACACTAAGCCAAGAGTACACCTATTGAACTTGAGAACGACTATTGAACCTTATTTAAAACATGATATCACATTATAAAGCAACAAATTTTTCTAAAATTTACAAACTCTTAGAACAAGTATCTGCGGAATGCGACAGATGAAATAATTCCCAAACCGGCCATGGTCGTCAACATCGATGAACCCCCGTAAGACAAGAGTGGGAGCGGAACTCCCACGATTGGGAGCAGTCCAATAACCATTCCAATATTTACAAACATGTGCCAAAAAACATAGCAAAGTATTCCAAAAGTTAAGAGCGCTCCAAACTTTTCGCGGGCATTTGAGGCGATCCTTATTCCGACCAAAAAGAGCATGGTAAACAGACCTATCGTAGCGACACTCCCCACGAATCCGTGTTCTTCACTGAGCACACTAAAGATAAAATCAGTGTGTCGTTCAGGTAAAAACTCTAATTGTGACTGAGTTCCTTTTCTAAAGCCCTTTCCAAGGATTTTACCGCTGCCCACTGCGATTTTTGATTGGATACTATTATAGCCAGTTCCGCGGGGGTCATTGGTTGGACTCATAAAGGTTAAAATACGATTTTTTTGGTAATCGCGGAGCACAAAATTCCATGCAAGCGGAGCAGCAATTAAGATTGCAAAAATTGCACTTACTAAGATGCCCCGTTTAATTTTTACAAATAAAAGCATGGATCCGCTAATAGCCGCGATCATCATAGCTGTTCCAAGATCTGGCTGTTCAACAATAAATCCAAAAGGAACAAGCATAATTAAAGCTGGAAACAACATTTCTTTAAAGCCCATGCCGCCTTCAGTTGATCTTGGCGCTAATATTTTTGCCATCAACATGATGAGAGCCAGCTTCATAGTTTCAGAGGGTTGATACTTAAAAAAACCAAGATCAATCCATCTTTGTGCTCCTAGGGCCACTTTACCAAAAAAAGTTGTTATAATCAGAGCGCCAAAATTGAGAACATAAATCAACCATGCAAGCTTACTTATGAGTTGATAATCAATAAAGGTCATCACAAAGAAGACCGACCAACCAATCACCAACCAAATGATTTGATTAATAAACAATCCCTCAACGGCCATTGAGTGAGGGCTGTGTGTGGCACTGTAAAGATTCACGAGGCCGATCAGATTAAGAGCAAAAATGACTAAAACAAAATTAAAATCAATTCTCTTTAAAAATGTTCTCTCTTCAACGTGTAATGATAAATCCATTCTACTCTCCATCTACAGTAGTAGCTTCATAGCTTCCACCACCACCTCTGTTATTTTTAAGCGCATTTTCAATAATTTCAGGATGATATTTTTTAAAATAAGCGAGAACAATATCTCTAACAACTGGAGCAGCTCCTGTGCTTCCATGGCAAGAGTGTTCTGCAAGTGCTGCAATGGTAATTTCAGGCTTGTCTGCTGGTGCAAAAGCCACAAACCATCCATGATGGCGCATATGAAGAGGGCGTGTTTCGCATTTTGCATAAATTTGATCAGCAGAAAAAGACATTACTTGCGAGGTTCCCGTTTTGCCGGCCATTTCGACTCCTGGAACTTTCCACCATTTAGCAGTTCCTCTGTCTCCATTAGCCACTCGACGCATACCTTCTTTAACGACCTTAAAAGTCGCTTCACTAATTGAGACTCCCGTATTGGTTTTTTGCTGAACATTACGAATTGTTTGCGGCTCAAACTCTTTAATGGTTTGCCCCTCTTGATTCATAATTTTTTTAATCAACATAGGTTTGACCACATTACCCTCGGTTCCGATGGTATTGTAAGCAATAGCCATTTGAAGAGGTGTTGCAGTGATAAAACCTTGTCCAATAGCAGTACTTAGGTTCTCACCAAGTTGCCATTCTTCACCAATGGCTGCTTTTTTCCATTCAGAATTGGGCATAAGACCGCTGACTTCACGAGAGAGTTCAATGCCAGACTTGCTACCGATCCCCAAGGGACTGATGTAATTGTACATCTTTTCAATTCCTAAACTGATCCCCATTTTGTAAAAGAATACGTTACTAGATCGTTCAAGAGCCTCATAGATGGTGATATTGCCATGTCCGCCTTTAAGATGATCATGGTATAGTCTGCGTCCAAATTTTAAGGATCCTGGACAGTTTACAATCGTGGTTGGCGTTACGAGTTTTTCTTCTAGGGCAGCGAGAGCCACTAAAGGTTTAAAAGTCGAACCCGGTGAAGTGTGATCTTGGATGACTTTGTTTCTCAGTGGTTTAAATGGATCATTCACAATTTTTGACCAAACTTGAGGAGAAATCCCCGTAGAAAACTCATTCGGATCAAAAGATGGGGTGCTGACCCAAGCTAAAATTTCTCCATTGCTTTTCATGGCCACAATGGCGCCAATTCTTTGCAAATCAGTAAAAGCTTTGTAAGCCGCCTCTTGAATGTCTCTATCAAGAGTTAAGATGACATTATTACCTGGTGAAGGATCTTGATCTTTGATTTCTTGACCATAAATATTAGGAGTCTGAGTCACAGCCTCGCGACCGTGAGCATCTACCTGAATATAACTCACGCCATTGATCCCGCGAATTTCTTTTTCTAAAGTTTCTTCAAGGCCACTTTTGCCAATGATATCCCCTTGTTCAAAAGTCAGAATCCCTTTGTAAAGTTCATTGTAAGAAGGAATTTGTCTTTTAGAAATCTCACCAACATAGCCATAAAGTTGCGCCCCATTTTGTTTCATAGGGTAACTTCTCACGATAGACTCACGAATCTCTAGACCTGGATTATCTAAGCGCATGCGTTTTAGCCTAAAGACTTCATCTCGACTTAATCCATCTTTAATTCGCACTAAAAAGAAAGGACCATTTTGTTTGCGGCTTTTTAAAACTTTGGATTTAATTTTTGCAGGATCAATTTCTAAAATAGGTCCAATATTATTCGCCAACTCATCAAGATTATCTAAATATTGGGGAGCTAAAACAACCTCAAAACCAGCTTGGTTCTCAACAAGAATTTTGCCATTTCTATCAAGGAGCAAACCTCTTGGAGCCGTAACTTTATTTGTTTTAATTCTGTTTTTTTCTGAGAATTCTCTCAAATCATTACCCTGTAAAATTTGAAGGAACCAGAGTCTTACGATAAAGGCCAAAACTGTCATGGCAATAAAAACATAAATAAGATTGTACCGGGGTAAGTACTCTTTAGCCTCTTCGGGATTGGAAATGTACTGGTTAGCCATTGAGTTCTCCTGATTCCATGGCAATTTCTTTATCGCTTATTTTTTCAAGTTTATTCATGATCCAATATATTGGAAGAGCAAATAAAGGAGTGATCATGATTTGAATGAGACGATCAAAAAATAAAATGTCCGTGGCTTGAATTTCGATAAAATGAGAGCTGATGATGTAGCAAAGATGAAATGAAAAAGAAGCAAATAAACAGGCCATCCAGTAGTAACCACTCCCAGGCCAAAACACTCTTTTTTTAACTAACAAAATTAAAGAAGTGAGTAAAAGTAAACTTGTCGACATCACGGCAAATGGCATTGCCGTAAATCTACAAAGAGTAAATCCAATCAAATAAATCATAAAAATCGCATTAAAGGGGTTTCGATAGAGAGCTAAAAAAGTAACTACATTGAGCCACAACAGAGGTGATGGGAGTTTGCCAAAAACCTGAAACCAAAAAGTGGTCTGAAATGCGGCCAAAAATATGACCAGCAAAATAACCAATGCATTTGTAATAATAAAGAGACCTTTCCAGTTCATCAGTTTGGTTTCCTCTCTAGAGATGCTTTTTCAGGAACCAATGGGGTCTCAGGAGTTGTTTGAGTCATTAAGTCTTCATGAGCTGCATTGGTAATAATAAAGACCTCCTCCACTTTGTTGGTATCAACTATGGGATGGAGATCAACTTTTAAAGAAACTGAATAAGCTTTTAATTCCACGTAATCAACTTTCGCAACAGGAAAGCCTTTTGGAAAGATATTATCCAAACCACTTGTCACCACGATATCGCCTTCTTTAACGTCCTCAGAACGCTCAATGTATTTCATCTGACATTTAGTTTGGTTTTTACCTTCAATAATTCCACGCGCGCGAGTTCTTTGAATAATCCCGTCGATGACAGCATAACGATCTGTGATCAATAAAACATAAGACGACATTAACTCAGGACGAAATACATAACCAACGACTCCCTCCGTCGTAATAACTGCTTGTCCAGATTTTAATCCGTGCTGAGTTCCTTTGTTGATATGGATGGTATGGTGATCTGACATTAAATCACGTCCCATTACTCGAGCAGCTATAAGTTGCATTTTAGAATTTTGCTTAAAATCCATTAATTGATTCAGTCGGTCATTTTCTTTTGAAATTTCTTCAAATTTAGTGAGCCGTGTAGAAAGTTCATTATTTTTACTTTTAAGCAGGGAATTCTCTTTTTTGATATTAATGAGGTTCACATAAAGAGACGTGTTGCTTCGCACACCCTCACTGAATGTATAAAATACATTTTGGGCAAATGCGCCTAGTAAACTGAAGGGTTTAGAGAGCCAAGAGCCCTCATAAGGTGATTGCTGATTGTTGATCGAGATCAATGGCAGTGAAATCACTAAGACAATGAGAATCGCTTTTTTGAAATCAAAGTTGAAAAAATTCAAGAACTACCCCTTTTGAGATCTTTATTCCAGGAATGATCGCATTCCAAAATATTATATGGAAAGCTCTAAGTTAACAAAATCAAATTATCTTGCAACATTTCTCCTTGAAAAATATTGAAAATATTGTCGTAATAGGTTTTTTAGATCTTTTATGTAAAGGAGCCCCTCATGTTTCAAAAACTGAGAAACCATCTTGCCGATTCTTCTGTATCACTTAAAAGCGTTACAGCTATATTTGTCTTTGGTGCTATCATCCTCGTTTTCGTCTTATTTGGAATGCCAATGAGACATTCAACTTCAGGTATGAGCTACGCGGCGATTGTAAACACCACAATGATCTCTTTTGTAGATTTTAAGAATGAAGTTTCCCGCGTGGAGCAATATGCATTTGGAGGCGGTCAATTTGACATGAGTGGCCAAAGACAACTTCTCAATCAAATTGCAATTAATAACTTAATTAATTCTGAGCTCGTGTCTCAGCAAGCTCAAAAAGCAGGCATTCTTGCAACCGATACTGAGGTCAGAGATTTTATTTTGAATGATCTTACTTTTTTAAAAAAAGAAGGAAAGTTTCAGAGAGAGTATTACCAAAACTTTTTAATGGCGACTCATTCAACGGCGGCAGCGTTTGAGGATAAAGTTCGTAAAGATCGTCTTCTTTTACGTTCTCGTCGTTTAGTGGAAGCTTCATTGAATCCATTAAAGGTGGAAGTTGAAAAACAAAAAGAACTTAAAAGCCAAAAATGGAATGTGAACTTTGTAAATCTTAATCTTAAAAAATTAGATGCAAAAACTATCGTGAGCGATGCGGATGCAAAAAAAGCTCTTGAAGCGGCTGATTTTTCTAAAAAAGTTGAAGAGTTCTACAATAATAATAAAGCAACTTACACTCAAGAAGAGCAAGTAAAAGCTCAACATATCCTTATTAAAACTGAAGCAGGCAAACCTGAGTCTGAAAAAGCAGCTCTTGATAAAATTAAATCTATCGAAGCTCGTTTGAAAAAAGAAGACTTTGGTAAGTTAGCGGCTCAATTTAGCGAAGACCCAGGTTCAAAATCTAAAAAAGGTGACCTTGGATTTTTTAACAGAGGTTCTATGGTTCCTGAGTTTGATAAAGAGGCTTTTGTTCTACCAGTTGGTAAAGTAAGTGCCCCTATTAAAACAAGCTATGGTTATCATTTAATTAAAGTGACTGATAAAAAAGCTGCTCAAACAACTTCACTTGAAGAAGCTAAATTAGAAATTGCTAAAAAATTAACTCTTGAGCAAAAAGGCGAAGAAAAAATTAAAGTGATTGAAGATCTTTTAGCTAAAGGGGATCAAGAAGCTTTAAATAAAGAATTAGCTTCTTTAAATGTAAACTGGGAAGAAACTGGCTTTTTTGGAATGGATGCAGAAGAAATTCCTAAAATCGCGTCTAAATTTGCTGCAAAAAGCATTTTTGAAGTTTCGAGCAAAGAGCCTCTTCTTAAAAAATTAGTTCGTGATGGAGAAGAAAAATACATTATTAAATTTAAAGAATCAAAAATCGAAACTTTTGCGGCTAATAATCCAGCAGGTGCCGTTAATAATGTCTCTATGGAGCAACAGAAAAAAGAAAGAGCTTCTAAAGTTTTTGAACAATGGATTGATGATGCTAAAAAACAATCTAACATTGAAACAAACACTCGTATTATGGAGAACCAACAATAATCAATGGTTCAACTAGGAATTTTTCATAAGATTCAAGTTCAATTAAAAACCTCTAGTCAAAAGCTAGGGGTTTTTCTTATTCAAATCACAGCAGAGTTTGCTCAAGAATTAGATCCTCAAACTGGAATGGGAGCTTCTCTTCCTCTGGCTCAAGAATTGTTGAAAAAACATTTTCAATTATTTTCTGAATTTGAAAATGAAACTCAAATGCTCTTAGATTTTAAAAAGATTTTTGAAGGGACTTATCATGGTCTCAATCTTTCTGTTTTAAAAATAAAAGATTTAGAATCAGCTGTGGAGTGGAGTTTTTTAAAAAATTCTCATGGAGAAACGCTGGTCTCTAAAAATCATTCCTTTTTATTAAGAATGCCTTTTAAAGATTTAAATTCAGCCTCAAAAAACAAATTGCAGTTATTTGAAATTGAAACTTCGCAAAGCTATTCATTGCAGCAGCCATTGCAAGAATCAATTCCAATTTCTGAGCAGATTCAAAGGCACGTTCAAATTAACCCTCTTGAATCTAAAGATCATTTCGAAAAATCAAGTCTGGCTCAGTGGGGTCAGGGTTTGTTGATTCAATTTCAACTGCAAAGTGTATCGATCCAAGACCCACTCAATGCATGGGCCCTTCATCTTAAAAAGTAGTAGATTTTAGATTTTTTTAAACACCAAGATGTTCTGGATTAAATGCTAACGGAAAAATCTCTGTAAATTTATAAGTCTTAATTTGCCCGTCATTATTAGTCAGGTGCACGAGAGTTTCTGGTGTTGCAAACTCAGCTATCACTTGTCGGCAAAAGCCACAGGGAGGCCATGGGCTGACTTCTTGGGAAATAACCAGGACTTCACTGATTTTACGGCTCTGGCCTTCTGAAATGGCTTTAAAAATGGCCACACGCTCTCCGCACACAGTGCCACCATAAGAGGCATTCTCCACATTGCAACCACCATAAACTTGACCGTCATCCATTAATATAGCGGCGCCGATTTTTTTATGACTGTAGGGTGAATGCGAATGGGCTTGAGACTTTTTTGCTAAATTCCAGAGTTTAAGTTGAAGGGGAGTCATAGCTGGATTGGATGTCATAGAGTCTGCCTTTTTGGTTAAAGTGAACTTGATAATAAGAGGATATCTTATCTATTTTACTGAAGGGGCATTTTGTAAGTCAATATTGCAAAAAATGACAGTTTAAAAAGAACTGACTTTTGATTAAAAATAGGATTAATACCCCTCTGGCAATTTTATTTTTTGAAGGAAACCTGACTGTGATTCATAATGATGTTTTAAGAAGCGTTCGCTATATGTTGAAACTCAACCCTTTAAGTATGGGAGATCTTGTTGAGCTTGGGGGAGGAAAGGTTTCTGAAAAAGATATGACGGACTATTTAAAGTCAGATGAAGAAGAAGGCTTTCAAATTTGCCCGCCAAAAACCTTTGCTCAATTTTTAAATGGTCTCATTATTTTTAAAAGAGGCAAAGATGACACTCGTCCTCCAATGCCTTTAGAAACTCCCACTAATAATATGGTGCTTAAAAAACTTCGTGTGGCCTTTGAGTTGAGAGAAGAAGATATTTTAGCTCTTCTTCAAGATGTGGGATTGAATCTTTCAAAATCTGAACTCTCTGCTTTTTTTAGAAAAGAAGGGCACGGCAATTTTCGCGAATGCGGAAATCAGGTTCTCAGAAATTTTTTAAAAGGACTCGCGCAAAAAGTTCGCAAATAAAAAATAAAAAACAGAATCATTCATAAATATAATTTGGATGATTCAATGGTGTTATTTTGACCTCAAAATCTTGGCCTAAAATATGCTTTTAGGAGTTATGAATTCCAATTTTGGATAAATTCATCATCATAGGGGGACAAAATGATACTCACATTTAAAAAAATCGCTCATATCACATTAGCATTAGGGCTTGTTTTCGCAACTCAGTTAATGGCACAACCAGGTCATGATCATGATGGCTATCCGGGTCATCCAGGTTATCCTCCGCCAAATCATGGAGTTTATGAAACTGTGGTCATGGATTGCAGCAGCTCAGGTTATGCTTATAAATCATGTCCAGTTTATGGCCGAATCATTGAAGCACGATTGCTTCGTAGAGTCTCTCATTCAGATTGTGTCCTAGGTCAATCGTGGGGCTATTTTGGCAATGAACTTTGGGTCGACAAAGGTTGCCGTGCAGAATTTCAAGTCAGTTATGAAAGTCATCATGGCGGTGGAGGTGGATATCCTCCAAACCCTCCGCATTATGGAAATTCAGAAATCGTATCTTGTAGCAGTTCAGGTTATGCCTACAATACCTGCTATCCTTACAATAGAGGATATATCACTAGAGTGCATTTACAAACTCAACATTCTCGCTCTGAGTGCCGCGAAGGTTCATCTTGGGGATATACCTCTGAGTATATTTGGGTAAACAATGGATGTCGTGCAGACTTTAGAGTTGAATTTGGTCGTTAATTCAAAACAAAAAAAAGGGTGCTGAAATAAATAGCGCCCTTTTATATTTTGATCCTTTTTTGAATTTAAAGTTCCACTCGATAAATAATTTTTTGATGAAAATCATAGTCTAAGATTTCTGCAAATCTTCCCCAATCCACAATCGTTTTAAAGATTTTCTGAGAGTTTTCATACGGAAGAATTTCTGCGATTTCAATTTGGATCGATTCCTCTGTCAGTCCTTTTTTAGGGTCTTTAATTTTAAGAGCATCTAATTTTGAAAATAAGATTTTAAATAAGCTCAATTTTTTAATTTGCTGACTAAAAATTTGTTTTTTTAATTGAATATCCGCATGAACAAACTCAGCTCCGAGGCTTGTGAGTAAAACATCATGTTTAGGTGTTTCCACAAAACCTAAAATTTCTAAAGCATTGGTCATGGCTATAGTTAAACCAAATTCCTCGTGCATCTGCACTGAGAGATCAAAAATATCCACAACTCCTTGATCATTGTGAATGGTTTCTAGAAGCCCCATCATTCTGCCGGCACTGACTGGGGGGAGAGATTCTATTCTTAAGTGGGGTGGCAAAATTGGATTCGATATTTTTTCTTGATGGGGATTCGGAAGAGGAGGATCAGGCAATGCTGATGACGTGATCATGTCATGAATGTCATCGACCATTTTTTGAAACTCTGGAGATTTTTCGTTTCGAGGAAAACTCAATTCGTTTTGCAGCTCATAAATGACCGTTCCAGGGTGACTGGATAAAATAAAAATACGAGTGGCCATTGAAACTGCATCCTGAATATTATGAGTCACCATAAATGCCGATTTAAAACCTGCCGCTCCATTTTGCCAGAGTCTGATGATTTCAGCTCTTAAATTGACCGCGGTATATACATCCAGAGCACTGAAGGGTTCATCCATGGCGAGGATTTCTGGTTTGGCCACAAAGGCTCGTGCAAATCCCACACGTTGTCGCATTCCTCCGGAGAGTTCTTTTGGAAACGCATTTTCATGCCCTCCTAAACCAATCAAATCGAGTGCTTTTTCGATTTCTTTTTTTTCTTCAGCTGGAGATAAATTTCTTTGTTGAAGTCCAATTTGCACATTCTCAGCAACAGTGAGCCAAGGGTAGAGGGCAAAACTTTGAAACACAATGGCCATATCTGGATTTATTTTTGTTAAAATTTGCTCGTGATGTTTAACCACACCCTCAGTCGCCTCAATAAGACCAGAAAGGATTCTTAAGAGAGTTGATTTGCCTGACCCAGAAGGCCCAAGAAGAGCAATAAATTCTCCTTCATAAATATTGAGATTAATATTTTTTAAAACAAGGACATCTTGTTTGTTGTCGAGGTTAAAAGTTTTTGAAATATTCTCTAATGAGCTGAGGGGTTTCATTTTTTTCCTCTTATTAGTTCTCTGTTTATTTCACATTAAGGTTCAATCACAAATCGTTTAGCTGCATAAATCGAAAGATTTCTCCAAATAAAATGATTAATTAAAATAACAAACAAAGACATCGTAGCAATGCTGATAAAGATTCCAAGTGTCTCTCCTTTTTGAGTTACATCCGCAATATAAGCTCCCAAACCTTCTGCCACTAATTTTTGGGAGCCAAAGTGGGCCGACTCCGCCACAATGCTTGCATTCCATGCACCACCCGCAGCGGTGCAAGCTCCAGTCACCCAATACGGAAAGACCGCAGGTAAAATCATTTTTTGCCAAAGTTTAAAGCCCTTGAGTTTAAAAATTTGTGCGGTTTCTTTCATGTCTTGAGGGATGGAGTTAGCTCCTGCAATAACATTAAACAAAATATACCATTGAGACCCAAGTGAAAGAAGCAAGATGCTTCCCCAGTTGAGGCTGATATTGTGAGAGATAAAAAAGGCAACCATAATGGGATAGGTCATGTTGATTGGAAATGAAGCTCCTATTTGCACAAGTGGTCGCATCCAGCGACTTAATTGAGGATGAAAACCCACCCAAACTCCGATGGGAGTCCAAATCAGGGAGGCTAGAATCACCATCATAAAGACTCTTAAAAAAGTGAGAAAGCCTAATTTTAAAACAAAAGCAAGGTTGAGAATTGAAAATGAATTCTGAATTTTCAAAAGTTCTTTAATAAAATAAAAACTTAAGCCTAAGAGGAATAAAATATAAAAAGCTTTTTGGAAAACTTTTATCATGAAATAAATCTTAAAAAATTTATGTTTAAATTTTCGAGCCGGAATTTGAATTTGATTGGTAAAATTAAAAAAAAATTTAAAAAATACATCAAGTTTATGAGACATAAAGTGAATCATCAAAGAGAATAATTTTGATTTACTAAAGATATCTAAAACGAAAGATTCTTCGCGCGAGAGAGATTCCGTTTGCTCATTTTTAAACTTCAGGGCCCATACATTAATGGGTTTCCAAAAAAAATAATCTATCAAAATAATAGTTAAAATCATTCCAACAGCGCCATAGGTGGCCGCCTTAGAATCCCCCTTTTCAAGCGCCGTTCCCATATAGGATCCGATTCCTGGGAGTTTAATATTTTTATTGAGCACGGTGATCATTTCACTTTGCACCACAAAAAACCATCCTCCCCCAAAACTCATCATAGAATTCCAAATAAGAGGAATGGCAGAGTGGGGGAGTTCAAGCTTTGTAAATCGTTGCCAGGGATTGAGATGAAATACTTCTGAACTTTCTTTTAGTTCCGACGGGAGAGTCGTTAGCGAGTTGTAAAAACTCAGAGTCATATTCCAAACTTGACCCGTAAAAATAGCAAAGAGACTTGCGAGTTCCACACCCATTAATTGATTTGGAAATAAAGCCATAAAACCCGTTACAGAGACGGATAAAAAACCAAGCACAGGAACTGATTGAAGAATATCAACTGACGTGATGATAAAAGAACTGGCTCTTTTACTTTTATAGGCCCAATACCCAAAAGTCAGAGTAAAAATTAAAGAAGCTAAGTAAGCGAGAAACATTCTAAAAGTACTTCTTAATAAATAATAGGGTAAAAAATTAAGACTGAGATCTATATGTTCAATATGCGCTTGAGAAATTGGAATATCGAGATCTGCAAAAAGTTTGACGACACTCCAAAATAAAATCAAAAAAAATAAAAGTGCTAAAACATCTCTCCATGAAAAAGCTTTTTCATTTTGCAGAAAAGGCTTCAATAAAAGATATCGTTTTTGGAGGCTGGGTAATTCCATAAAAATCCTCACCCTGTGAACTTACAACTAATTTTTCAGAAGTGTGATGATCCATGCGTTACTAAAAAAATTCTGAAGAAACTAGGGAATATTAAAACCCATTTTTGTAAGTTGTTTTGAAAGCTCAATAAGAGGCAGTCCTGTAATGGCTGTAAAATCTTGAGTTTCGATTTTATCAAAAAGAGTGATTCCTAATTTTTCGATTTTGTAGCTTCCAGCGCAATCATAAGGCTCCTCTTTAAGGAGATAAGATTTAATTTGGTCTTCAGTCAGAGGCTTCATCGTTAAGCGAGTGATATCCGTAAAGCTATAAAAAGTGTCTTCATTCTGACAAATATGAACCGCTGTTATGAGTTCATGGGTTTTGCCCGCCATAAAAGTAAGCTGCTCAAGGGCCTTGTCAAAACCATGGGGTTTTTCGAGGATTCTGCCCTCTAATTGAGCAAGCTGGTCACTCCCAATAACTACAGAAGAGGCTTTTTTAAGTGATTCAGCTTTGCAGCGAGCTAAGTTTTGGGCTCTTTCTAGGGGGTTCGTCCATTGTCCTTTGAGGGCGTCTTCGTCGGCGAGGGGTTTAAGTGCATTAAAGGGGATCTTAAGTCGAGAAAGGAGTTCTTTTCGGTAAATAGAGGTGCTCGCTAGGACTAAATTCATAAAAAGGGGCCTTTATTGGGTGGTTTTTTAATAAATTGCAGCTTTTTTTCATAAAATGAGTTAAAGAGTTTGTCCATGAGTGATCAATTAAAACACCAAAATAAATTACCAGATTCACAATCTGAAAAGTTAGATAAACTTTTAGGGACTCTTCAATGGGTAGGAATGGAAAACATCCAAACACCATTGTTGGTTTCTAAAAAACCCACTTCAGAGGTGCAAAAAATTTCTGCCTTGGTAGATGCAATGGTGAGTTTAGATAACTCTTCTGCTAAGGGCATTCATATGTCTCGCCTTTATTTAGAGATTCAAGAAACACTTTCTCAAGAACTCCTTAGCGAAACTCTTCTTAAAAATTTATTGAGCCGCATTTTAAAAAGCCACGAGGGTCTCAGTGAAAAAGCACGAGTGGTGATCGGTTTTAAAACTCTTCTTCGCAGAAAAGCTCTTTTAAGCGATAACTCTGGATGGAGAAGTTATCCTACTTTGATAGAAGCTGAAGCTGATAAAAACGGTCACTTTAAGCTCAATTTACAAGTTGAAGTGGCTTATTCTTCAACTTGCCCGGCTTCTGCCTCTTTGGCGCGTAAGCTGATTCAAGAGCAATTTGTAAAAGATTTTTCTGAGGGTCAAAATGTGGATCTGCAAAAGGTGACTGATTGGCTTTCGAGCACTCAGGGAATAGTAGCCACTCCTCATAGTCAACGCAGTTTAGCTCATGTTAAAGTGCAATTAAAAACGGGTTCAAATCTAGATCCTGAAGCTCTCATTAATTTAATCGAAGATATTTTAAAAACACCTGTACAAGGTGCTGTGAAAAGAGAAGACGAACAAGCATTCGCGTTATTAAACGGACAAAACCTCATGTTCTGTGAAGATGCCGCGCGTAGAGTTCAATCACAATTGGGTCAAATGGACTCAGTCGTTGAGTTTGTCGGAAAGTTTGAGCATATTGAGAGTCTTCATCCGCACAGTGCCGTGAGTTTTATTAAAAAAAGTATTAAAAGTCCTGAATTGAGTCCCTTTAAATAAATTGAGTGATTAACAAAATAGGAAATTCATCATGGAAACTGATCGCGACAAAAATAAAAGACTCCCAAGGCCGGATCAAAATTCATTACAAAAAAACTCAAATCCTAATATTATTAAAGGAGCTGAGCTTGAGCCTGTTGATGAAAAAACATTTAAACGCATGATTCGTGAAATGCATTTAAAAGTAACTTCTCAGAGAATGTTCATTCTTGAAACTATGTATGCTCTCAGAGAGCATGTGACAGCTCAGGAAGTTTTTGAAGTGGTTAACAAGCAACATCCTGAAATTGGATTTGCAACAGTTTATAGATTTCTTAAAAAAATGACTGAATTTAAATTTGTTACAGAAGTTCGTATGGGTGGAGCTCCCGCTCGATATGAGCTCACTCCGGCTTCCCATCATGATCACTTGTCGTGCACGGTTTGCGGTTGTATTTGCGAGTTTGAAAACCCTGCCATAGAAAAACTACAAGAAGAAGTCGCCGAAAAGTTTGGTTTTAAGCTCACCAACCACGTTTTAGAGCTTTATGGAATTTGCCCAGATTGTCAGACTAGATAATCTGTTGATCTCGGGCCTAGATTCTTGAGAAGATCTGCCTATGAAATTAAATAGTCTTAAATTAAATAAAGCGGCTTCTCAAAAAAAATCCCTTCATTCAACATCTCAGTTTAAGTCTGAATCAAATTTTCAAGCAACATCTTCAAAACTTTCTTTTGAAGATGGGATTCAGATTAAAGGAGCTCAAGAGCATAATCTCAAAGACATTTCTATCACCATTCCTCGTCATAAAATCACCGTGATGACAGGATTGAGTGGCTCGGGTAAATCGAGTCTTGCTTTTGATACTATCTATGCTGAAGGCCAAAGACGTTATGTTGAGAGCCTTTCTTCTTACGCCCGTAATTTTTTAGAACAAATGAAAAAACCAGAAGTGGAGTCGATCACAGGACTCTCTCCTGCCATTGCCATTGATCAAAAATCTGTGGGCAGCAATCCTCGTTCAACGGTAGGAACGGTGACAGAAGTTTACGATTATTTAAGATTACTTTATGCAAAAGTCGGTGTGCCTGAGTGTCCACTCCATCACATCCCCGTAGTGAGCACCACTCCTCAACAAATTCTTCAAGATGTGTATAAAAAAAGCGTGGGCACTAAGTTTTATGTTTTAGCACCCATGGCTCAAGGTAAAAAAGGGGAGTTCTTAGCGGAGTTTCAAAAGTGGGCGCGCAAAGGTTTTGTGCGAGCCAAGGTAGATGGTCAATTCATTGAATTAGAAAACGCTAAAAAATTAGCAAAAACTAAAACTCACAATATTGATTTAGTGATTGATCAATTGATTCTTAAAGACACTTTAAAAACTCGCTTAGCGGAGAGTTTAAATACAGCGCTTTCAATGGCGAATGGACGAGTTGTCATTGAAACAACCTCTGGTGAACGTGAAACCTACTCTTTGCATTCTTCTTGTCCTGAGTGTGGAGTGAGCTTTCCGGATTTAGAGCCCCGTTTGTTTTCATATAATAATCCTCGTGGGGCTTGTCCTGATTGCAAAGGTTTAGGAACATTAGATTTGATTGAAGAAGAACAATTTACTTTTTCTTCGGATGGCGGAAAAACTCTGGATAAAGTGAGTTACAAACTCAAAAAAGAAACTTCTAAATCTGATAAATCGGATGAAGAAGAAAGCATTGATGAGATGGAGTTTTCAGTATGCCCGAGTTGTGAGGGCATGAGACTTCGTCCAGAGGCATTGTCAGTAAAAATTCATCAAAAAAATATTGCTGAGATTTCTGATTTATCAGTGGAAGATTTAAGCCAGTGGTTTTCTGAAATTCGTTGGAACGATAAAGAAAAATTAATTGCCGAAAAAATCTGTAAACAGATTTTAGGTCGTTTGAGTTATTTACTCAGAGTGGGCACGGGTTATCTATCTTTAAATCGTCCGGCACGCACTCTCTCAGGTGGAGAGTCGCAAAGAATACGTTTGGCCACTCAAGTGGGATCAGCTTTGATCGGCGTTCTTTATGTAATGGATGAGCCGAGCATTGGCTTGCATCCGCGGGATCATCATCGTCTTTTGCAAATTATTAAAGAACTCAAAGATCGAGGCAATACAGTTTTATTAGTAGAGCATGATGAGGACACCATTCGCTTTGCCGATTTTGTGGTGGATTTAGGACCTCGTGCGGGCAAGTTGGGCGGTGCTATCATGGCTCAAGGAACTCCTGAGGAAATTCTTAAAAATCCAAAAAGTTTAACGGGTCAGTATTTGAGTGGTGCTAAAAAAATTCCTGTTCCTACTCAAAGACGCAAAGATCGGGGCGAATTTATTGAAGTGATTGGTGCTAAAGGCAACAATCTTAAAAATGTGGATTTAAAAATTCCCATGGGATTATTTAATGTCATCACGGGAGTTTCTGGGAGCGGAAAAAGCACGCTCATCATAGACACTCTTTATAAAGTTTTAGCGCAAGAACTTTATAATGCGAGCGCCACTCCAGCTCCTCATAAAGCAGTTAAGGGTATTGATAAGCTTGATAAAGTCATTGATATCAATCAAAAACCCATTGGTCGCACGCCAAGATCCACTCCAGCGACTTATGTTGATCTGATGCCTTTGATTCGAGATTTATTTGCGGGTTTACCTGAATCAAAACTCAGAGGATTTGAAGCGGGTCGCTTTAGTTTTAATGTTAAGAGTGGTCGTTGCGAAACTTGCCAAGGTCACGGGCAAATTAAAGTTGAAATGCATTTTTTGAGTGATGTTTTTGTCAATTGTGATGCTTGTAATGGTGCGCGCTTTAACAAAGACACTCTCATGGTTAAATACAAAGATAAAAATATCGCGGATGTTTTAGCGATGAATGTAGAAGAAGCCGTAGAGTTTTTTAAAAATCATAAAGTGATTCATCGTAAACTTGAAACACTTCATAAAGTGGGACTTGATTACATGACCTTAGGTCAAAGTTCGACGACTCTTTCTGGTGGTGAAGCTCAAAGGGTGAAGCTTTCTAAAGAACTCTCAAAACGTTCAACAGGTAAAACACTTTATATTTTAGATGAGCCAACAACGGGTCTTCATTTTGATGACATTCGCAAATTAATTGAGCTGCTTCAAGACCTCACAGATCAAGGCAATACACTTGTGGTGATTGAACATAACTTAGATGTTGTTAAGTCTGCTGATCATGTTGTGGATTTGGGTCCTGAGGGTGGCAAAGGCGGAGGCATTATTGTGGCCACAGGAACTCCTGAAGACATCATTAAAGTTAAAGAAAGTCATACAGGAGCTTTTTTAAAACAAGTGCTTAAATAATTTAATCAAAGGCTTCAGAGTGAACGTGGGTCATATCAAAGTTTTCGTTTTGTAAAATTGATTTGACCTCTTTAATCATGCCGCCGTTTCCACAGAGATAAAATGAAGTGGGAGTTTGAGCAAGAGTGTCTACAAAAGGGGAGAGATGGTTTTGCACATAGCCGACTTTTCCTGTCCATTGCGGGTTGGGTCTGCTGAGCACAATATCGTATTTAAAATTAGAAAACTTTTGTGTGAGAATATTTAATTCTTTTTCAAAATAAATTTCTTGTTCATTACGAATTCCAAAGAGCATATGAAATTCTGTTTGCGGAAAAAACTCCAGTTTTGATTCTAAATAAGAAGCATGTTGAGCCAGTCCTGTTCCTGTATTTAAAAAAACAATTCGCGGAGTGGGTGGTTCTTTAAAAAAAACTCGACCAAAAGGTCCAGTGAATTGCAAGGTTTCTGATCCATTGAGTTTCCACACAAAGGTCGAGGCCACTCCTTGATCGACATATTTAAAAAGCAATCTGAATTTATTTTTAACGCGATCATCTGAGGCAATAGAATAAGCTCTTAGTGCTGGTTTTGCGTTTTCAACGGGAACGTGAAGCATAATAAATTGCCCTGCTTTAAATTGAAAATCATCTTCGGATTTATTTTCTATGATGAGTTCGCGCACATTGGGTGTGAGATCTTTTAACTCTGTCATGATCATATTAAAGACTTTACGCGAAGGTCCAGCTGGCTTAGGCGTCTCACTTGAAGATGAAGTCATAATATCTCCCCATATTTTTTAACGAATTAAATAAATGTTAGCTCAGGACTAAGGGCAAGGCAATCCTTGAGAATGGTTGTTGTCTTTTTCATCTCCAGATATCCTATTCAAGATAAGTGTCTGATAGGAATGATTCCTATTTTATTTTTCAGGAGATGATAGACAGTGTCATACAAAATCTTGAGTCATGGAAGACGTGTTTTAAAATTTACTCTCATCTTTGGAACTTTGACTCTGATTCCTTATTATTTAGTAAGAGCACAAGAACCAGCTGGTCCTGTAACAGCTCCGGCAACACCAGGGCCTGTGACAACTCCTGGGCCCATTGCAGCTCCGCCAGTATCAGTTCCAGTAACAGCGCCAGAAGCCTCAACTCCGGCTCCTGCGGCGCCTAATAATCCCGCAAATCCAAATGAAAAATCTGCTGCAGAAAAATTTATGAATATCGATGAAACAGCATCAGCAGTAAAAAAAGAACTCAACCCTAAGGAGCCAGTTCCAATAACGGTAGATCCAAATAAACCACCAGAGCCACCAAAGCCTGCGGATCCCTCAAAGCAAGGATCTGTTAATGATGATGAAGATGAAGGTGGTAAAATTGAAAGAAAGCAAGTTGGGATTTTGAGCACTCTAAAGTTTTTAGGTTCTCAAAATAAACCGGATCTCCCAAAATTAAAATCTGATAAATTTAACAAAGGTTTAAGTTTTGATAACTTAGATAATGGTATTCAGCTTCTCCCCGTTGAGTTTGAATATGATCTTTCAGAAGATAATGGTGAAAAGCTTAAAATGGGTCCGATGGTTATTGATAGCAACGCACTCTATATCAATATTCTCCCTCTTAAAAGTTTTGATCCTAAGTTAGCTGTTTTAGGAAGAGATTCTGATGAACTTGTATTTATGGTAAAATGGCCTGAGGGACTTTTTCAAACAGGAAACCTCGAGTTGATTTCAAAAACCGGTTCTGTTGAATGGAAAACAGAAATTACCGAGCAAACTATTTCTGATTGGAATCAAACTACGGGTAATTGGGAAAAGAAAATTACTTCAAATCCTAATATTAAAAATAAAGGTGTGCTCTTTAAATCTCAATTTGGAATTTATGAATTGAATTCTGAAAACAGTCCTTTTTGGAAATTAAATTCCACTGTCAGATTCTGTCTGACTTCAACTAAAGAAGGCGCGAGAGTTAGATTTTGCTCTCAGTTTTATAATGTGGCAGCAAAAGCCGCAAGATCAGTGACGCTCACAAAAGTAAAATCGGATGTAACCCCAAGGATAATAATTCACTCTGAAGAAGCTCCATTAAAAGGCTCCATTAAAGTGAATCCAGATAAAGCTCTCCAAGTGTTTGCAGAAATGTCTACGGGTGTTTCATACGAGTTTTTGTCGTTGCCTAATAATATTATGATGACTGATATGATAGCAGAGTCTGCCAAAGGAAATATCACAATCACTGGTTTTGGTCCAAAACCTCTGGGCCCTGTTGTTGAGTTAACAGCAAAAGAAAATAGTTGGCTTGTAAAAAAATTAGGATTTGAACAAACCATCGGAGACTTTAGAAAGTTCTGGAAAATCAGCTTATCTCGAAACAATCTTTCAGTTTATTTGCCTGGAGAAGTGGGTGGTATTTTTAAACAAAGTTTTAATGTTGAGAGTATTCCTACAGAAGCTAAAAGAATTTATGTGGGAACAGACACTCCCTTGGGAACCTATTCAGATGAGGTGAGTGTTGATGGAGTGAAGCAACCCTCAATGTCTTTAGCCTCAGACCAATGGAGTGTAGAAGTGGATCCAAAAGATCCTTCTTCTTTTGAATGGAAAATGCAGGCTTCAAAAAAAGGTGCCTATAATAGAAGTTATTTATGGTTAGATACCGGAAAAACTCGTTACCGTACTTACTATGAAATTTACAAAGGTTATCCTCAGGAGTTTTCAAGTCGTCTCACTGGAATTTCTTCATCAAGTGGTTTTTTAATTATGGCTGAGTTAGCTTACAATCACTGGTTCGATACCTTTTTAGGAATGTCGAATTATTATTTTGGAAGACAACGTTGGGGTGGAAGTTTTAAAATGTTCCAAGCATTAACAAAACTTCATGTCAGTGGAAATACTGCAAATCAAACTGTGACTCTTGCAAGTTTTACAGCTGATTTAAAATATAGATTTGCACCTGGATTATGGGGACGTGACGAAACAACGGGTGGAATTTTAAGTTATCAAAATTTAACATACTCTACAATATCGGCGCCTATGATGGGAGTGGGATGGTTTTGGGCGCGTTCGATTCCTCAATCAGTGGGAAGAATTTTTAATAAAATTTCATTTTTAAGAAATGAAAAATGGGTTGATATGGAATTAATATATTATCTCAGCTCAACTAATCCAGCGATCCAATTAGATCCAGGAAATTTAGCATTAAATTTTCATGGAAAAGTGATGTGGACCCCAACAATTTTTGGAGAGATGGGATTTGGTATGAAACAATTTGCTGTGACTGATTTAGTTCAAGAAACTCAAGCTTCTTTAACTTCTTTTTATGGTACGATGGGTATAGGTATCAACTTTTAGACAGTTGCAGGAATTACTTCAAATAAAAAAGCAGAACTAGTTGAAAAAATAAAACACTGTTATGAACCGCTGTTGAATAAAAAAAGAATTCATTAAGAGAATTCTTTTTTAGAGTCGAGTTCATAATGGAGTGTTCATGAAATCATTTTTTTTATTGAGTGCAACTTTTTCAATTATTTTATCTTCAACATATGTGCATGCGTCCTCATTATCTGTATTTGATCAAAAGACTCATGTGGTTCGTCATTCAGATTTAAAACATTCATTTTGTTATGCCCAAGAATCTAATGGGCAATTAGTGTTTGAAGGCCGTAACGCGAAAGAAAAAGTTCGTTTGGCTTCTGTTTCAAAATTATTAACCACTTATTGGTCTGTGGGAGTTTTAGGTTTAGATTATCGCTTTAAAACTAAATTTCAATACAACCCAAGAACAAAAGATTTACATATCACTGGGAGTAGAGATCCCTTTTTTGGAAGAAGAAGCTTTTTTTATATCATGTCAGAGCTGAATCGCCTGGGAATCACTGAAATCAACAAATTAACATTTGATCAAGCCGTAACATTTTTTCCTGCGGTTGAAGAAAAATCAACTCATCACACTTCAATTGGTGTGACAGGTGGACTTACTGTGGGTTCAGTTAAAAATAATTTAGCTAACATTATGAATACTTCATCTTGGGATAAAGCTCAGCATGACAGATACAATAAATTTAAAGAAGAGGCTAAAGATGAGGATCTAAGCGTCTCTTCAAAATTAAAGATGTCCGTGCAGGCTGTTGAATATGTAAGAAGTGAAACTTACCAATCTGAGAGTGGTTCTGTTGTTTATCAATTTATGTCAGCACCACTTTATTCTTACTTAAAAGAGATGAACAAATACTCTCTCAATTACACGGCAGATGAATTATATAAAGTTCTTGGTGGAAGAAACGCATTTAAAAAATATGTGGAGCAAGATCTGGGTTTAGGCGCACAAGATTTAGAAATTTACACAGGCAGTGGTTTACCTGATGAAATAAATAATGAGCGTTTTGATAATGAAGCTTCTTGTGAATCAGTTGTGAGAGTGATTCAGTCAATTTCTCAAAAACTTAAAAATTATAATTCGGAATCTCGTAATCAATTTCAACTCAAAGACATTATGCTTGTAGCAGGAGTTGATGATGGAACGATTGGTGGATCCTATCAAGCCCCTGGTGTCAGAGGGAGCATGGTTGCAAAAACAGGTACAATCAATCAAGCCATTACTTTAGCAGGTGCTTTATCTACCAAAGAAGGAAAAGTTTATTTTGGTGTGTTTTGGCAAATTCCAGGGCCAGGAGATCGCTTTGCTGCAAGAGCAGCTAGAGACAGTGTTGTGTTAACATTGATTCGTGATTTTGGTGGTGGAGTGCCTTTGTCTTACTCACCAAAAACATTCACTCCATTTGATTATCATTCTTCATTAAAAGAGAATGAATCAAGCCAAATGGGAATGTTTTCATTTAATCGTATCTTTACAGAAGCTGAGCCGGCAATTGATTTAGATCTCAATGGATTGAATGAAAACACACCAAAAGATTACAAATCAAATGATATTCCAGACGTGGATGAATTAGGCTTATTATAGTCATTCGCATCTCAAAAAGATCCACTTCGCATTAAGAGCGAGACTAGACTTAGGTAAAAAGTGATGAGCGACATCTCACTATGGGTCAGTCTAGTTCCATTTCTACTGAGATTCTCCTCTCAGTATGTCATAATTTTAGATGAATCAAAATTAGATCTCCTCAGTAATTTAAATTATTGAGGGTTTTGTATTGGATTCTTTAGTTTTGTTTCTTTATTCCGAAAAATGGGAATGAATAAGGAGAGATTATGTCTGCATCAAATACGGCTTTAAAGTGGGGAGATGTTCCTGATTGGTTTTATCCTGCTGCGGAAGCACTCATGCGCGCCCTCAAAGTTGCAGATCCAGAAACCTATCATCACTGTTTAAGGGTGGGAGAAATGGCTCGTAAACTCGCTCGAGAATCAAGCTTGAGTGAATACGAACAAAAAATTGCTCTCTTCTCAGGAATGTTTCACGACATCGGTAAAATGGGAATAGATAAAGCCATTCTTTATAAGCCTTCTCACTTAGATCCTAAAGAAAAGAAAATAGTAGAAGATCATCCTCTAATGAGTGTAGAAATTTTGAACCCTCTTGCCTATCATAGTTTTGTTAAAAATTTAATTCCGGGTGTTCGTCACCATCACGAGAGAATTGATGGTTTAGGTTATCCTGATAAACTGGTGGATGATGAAATTCCTTTGATGGCTCGTTTAGTGATGGTTGTGGATACCTTCGATGCGATGTCGCAAAATCGCGTTTATCGCAAAGGGCTTCCAACAGATATTATTTATGATGAACTCAAAAGATATTCTGGAATACAATTTGATCCTCAATTAGTAAAAATATTTTTAGACGCTCATAAAACTTGGAAGCAAGCAGATACAGATTTAGAGGTTTCAGCTCTGATCACTCGAAAGATCGCTTAATTCAATTTATATAAATCAAGAATTGATTTTGCATTTCTACGATTGTCAGTATTTTCTTTTTTCTCTGATGGAGTTTCACTTTTAAAAGATTTAATCCGAGGATGAATATCTTTAACGAGAGCATTCAGGGCTGGTGATCCAGCATCATTACCATTGAGAGTTGCAAAAGCGGCTTTAACAGCTCCAAAAGATTCATGAACCATCTCAACAAGGAGAAGGGATCCTAAATATTCAAGAGCGAACTATCGTATGTGGTTTTTGTCCCTTAGTAAGTAATAGCTAAAATAAGTGTCATTAGCTTTTTTGAATTTAACATTTCCCCTCCATGCAGTCCTTACCGTCAAAACTCGACTAGACTTTAGGGTCGGGGTATTTTGTTTCAATTTGATATATGATGAGCTGCTTCATAATCAATTGAACCTTGAAGTCTGTTTTATAAAAAGTTACTAGCGAGGCACTCAAGGAGTGCTCTTATGAAAAGTAAAATTATTTTTTCCATTTTATTGTTTACATTCATTCAGTCAAAATCGTTTGCTTCTAATTGCTTATTTGGAACAGAACTTTCTGATTTAGTGTCTGAACCTTCGCAGATATTTGAAGTTCGTGATTTAGGCGTGCAAGTAAAAGTTCCTCGCACAGAAACTAACTCTGAGGTGTTAAGAGTTCAGGTTTATGAACTCACAGATAAAAAAACTCAGTTGGTCTATCATGTAAATTACACCAAAGAAGATCTCTTTGATGGGGGAAACTCTTTTGGCTGGATTGAAGATTTTGATTCACTAGAGGTCGTTGGAGATATCCAAGACTCTGCAATTTATAATTGCAAAGTTCGTAAATAAAAAAAAGGCCTCTTGCTATCAACAAGAGGCCTTTTGAGTACTATTTAAAATTTAATTTAAAATGTGTTCTTCCACATCATAGATTCAACCGGAATAGGTTGCTTCTCATTATACTTCGCAGATTTTTTGGAATTATAAGGAGTGAGAACCTCACCATTCACCATAAAATAAATGATTTGACCAATAGGCATTCCAGCATAAACTCGCACGGGTTGTTTGACTGAAATTTCTAAGGTCCAATAATTACAAAAACCAACATCACCTTTGCCGGCAGTGGCATGGATATCAATTCCAAGACGGCCAATGCTAGATTTTCCCTCTAAAAAAGGAACGTGTTCATGTGTTTCTGTGTATTCTAAGGTCACACCAAGATAGAAAGCGTTAGGTTGTAGAACATAACCCTCTTCTGGAATTTCAAAAGTTTCTATCGTGTTGTGTTTGCGGGCATCAAGGATTTCGTCTTTATAAATCCCGATGGTTTTGCCGAGATGAACATCGTAGGAATTAGTTCCAAGACACTCGCGATTAAAAGGCTCAACTTTGATTGAGCCTTTTTCGATATGTTCAAGGATTTCCTTATCGGTAAGAATCATAAATGATCTTACTTAGTTTCTCTGTGAACTGTGTGACGTTGTAGATTAGGATTGTATTTCTTTTTTTCTAAACGACCAGGGGTTTTAGTTTTGTTTTTAGTAGTCGTGTAGCGAGAAACAGGTTTTCCTTCTCCACGAGCTTCTGTACATTCAAGGGTAACGATAATTCGACCTGATTTCTTGGCCATGATAAGCTCCTCTATCTTTATTTTAACTCTTAACTAATTAAATCAACACTATTAATAGATAATAGGGTTAACTGCGACCTATGAATGTTCCGTAACAAACATAAACCTTGAAGTTGACCTGGTTTCACCAAGTTTTAGGGTTTTAACCCCAAATACTGCAAACTTACAGACAAGGCAAACTAGTCTTTTGAAAAAACTAAGTCAAATTAAAAATTCCTTTTGCCAGAATAACCTGCTAATAAGGTTTAAATTGGCTAATGGGGCTAAAATCCCAATTTAAAATTGACCCTAAATACTCATAGGAAAGGTCGTAGTTCATGAACCTCTATTTCGGTAAAAAATTCTTATTTAGCATTCTTTTTTTTGCGACGGCCTGCGCCTCAGCTGACTTAATGGTTGGTAAAGATTTAACTCCCATTAAGGTTGAGCAGTTTGCTGAACAAATAAATAAGGGTGATATTGTTATTTTGGGAGAGCTTCATGGTCAAGCGGAACACCAAAAAGCTCAATTGGCCGTTCTTGAATCCCTTCGTCAAAGTGGAAAATTAGTGAGTGTAGGGATGGAGTTTTTTTCATACCCTGATCAAGAAAAGGTCGATCAATACCGTAAAAACCTTCTTAAAGAGGATGAATTTTTAAAGGGTGTTCAATGGGGTCACACGGATTTTAAATATTATCGAAATCAAGTTTTGTTTCCAGATTCTAATTTTGGCGAATTTGTGACAGCCATCAATATTCCCCGTTCAATCACTGGGGTGATTGCAAAATCAGGCCTAGAGGGTTTAAGCCCTGAACAGCAAAAACTTCTTCCTCCACTTTTAGAAAAAGGCAATGACAAGTACTATGAGCGATTTAAAGAATCCATGTCGAGTCACATCGTTGAACAAGAAAAAATAGACAGGTATTTTTGGGCACAAAGTGTTTGGGATGACACTATGGCTTGGAAGGCCTGCGAAGCTATTAAATCACATCCCGAACAAGTGTTTGTAATCATTGTAGGTGAATTTCACGTTCAATACGGTGGTGGTTTGCCTGCAAGACTTAAAGCTCATGGCTGCTCTCAAGTAAAAACAATGTCATTGGTAGATGTGACAGACTACTCTGAAGAAAAAGCTAAAAAAGAATTAGAGCCTTCTCCGGTTTATGGTCCTCGAGCGGACTGGGTTTGGTCGATCCGCGCCCAAGATTAGTCCAAGATTAGTCCAAGATTAGTCCAATATTAGCTCAAGATTAATGAAAAGTTTTGCAGGACTAGACTGCAAGTCTTGTGTCTAGTTCGACTCATGAATTCCTCCCTCATCTTGCCAACTTAACTCCAATCTCCTAGATTGGATTCCATAGAGATAAATGCTTTAGGGTTCGCGTTCGGGAGGATTTATGTTTGGAAGTAATACTCGCATTCTTATAGTCGATGATATGCAAGCCATTCGTGAGTTGGTGCGCAGTCAACTTTTTGTAATGGGTATGAATAATGTGGTTCAAGCTCAAGATGGTGAAGAAGCCCTTAAGCTTTTAATTGGTCACCGCAAACATGGAAATCCCTTTGAACTTGTTATTTCAGATTGGAATATGCCTAAAATGACGGGTGTGGAACTTTTGCGTAAAGTGCGCACAGTGCCTGATTGGGTGGATCTTCCTTTTGTTCTTTTAACTTCAGAAACAGATCGCGAGCAAGTTGCTGAAGCTATTTTGGCGGGAGTCAGTCAGTATATCGTAAAGCCTTTTACTGCAAAAATCTTTGAAGACAAACTCAAAGGGGCTTGGAATAAACATTACGGTAAAAAAGCTGTCTAAAAAATAATCAGACTTTTTTAAAAGCACTCAAAGCCAGATCAATTTTTTGAAAAAAACACGAAAAAGTAAATAAAAATTAAATATTTTAGCAATGACACATTGACTCTATTTGAGGGTCACCCATATTGGTTTTTTAGTCAGGCAAATCTTTTTAAACAAAGAGCCTCTGAGTTTAAAACAAGGAGTATGGGGATTCATGTCAACACAAAGAGATTATTACGAAATATTAGGTGTCGCAAAAGATGCCGATGCAGACACTATTAAAAAAGCCTATCGTAAGTTGGCCATGCAATTCCATCCTGATAAAAACCCAGGAAACCCAGAAGCCGAAGAAAAATTCAAAGAAGCCGCGTCAGCTTATGAAATCTTAAGTGATTCTCAAAAGAGAGCCAAATACGATCAATTTGGTCATCGTGCTTTTAGTGGTGGTGGCGGCTCTCAATACTCAGACGTGGATGATATTTTTTCAAACTTTGGTGATATTTTTGGGGATCTTTTTGGAATGGGCGGTGGCCAAGGCCGTGGTCGTCAACGTAATGGTCCTCGCAGAGGATCTGATTTAAGATACCTGACTGAGATCACCTTAAAAGATGTGATCGAAGGTTGTGAACAAGAAATCGAATTCGACACTGAAGAATCTTGTAAAGAATGTTCAGGCAGTGGTGCAGAAAAAGGTTCTCATGCAGAAACCTGCACAACTTGCAGAGGCTCAGGACAAGTCGTTCGCTCTCAAGGCTTTTTTCAAATGGCTTCAACTTGCCCTCATTGTCAGGGACAAGGCACCATCATCAAAAAAATCTGCAAACCTTGCAAAGGTTCTGGCCGAAAAGCTCAACACCGAAAAATCAGTCTTAGCATTCCTCAGGGAGTGGATACAGGAACTCGTCTTAGAGTGACGGGCGAAGGTGAGGGCGGTTATAAAGGGGGCGGAGCGGGCGACCTTTATGTAGAAATCCGCGTTAAACATCATCCTCTTTTTGAAAGAAGAGGCGATGACCTTTTAGCAAAAATTTCGATCTCTTATTTGCAAGCGCTTTTAGGAGCTGAAATCGAAGTCAAAACGGTTACGGGAGAAGCTACTTTGGGCGTTCATGCGGGCGTTCAACCGGGAGAAACTGTGCGTATTTCTGGGCAAGGTTTGCCTTCTTTAAGAGATAAGCGCCGAGGAGACCTCTATTATGTGGTTCAAATTGAGATTCCTAAAAAACTTCATAAAGATGAAGAAAAACTTTTGCGAGAAATTGCTGAAGTCAAAGGGGAGTCTGTGCACGAAGGTGGCGGGGCTCTTGGCGGGCTCTTTGGTCGAAAAAAATAATTCAGACCGGAGTCGACCTTGACGTTCTTAATTCTGATAACAGATTAAGTAACATAAGGCTGAGATAACTCGAGTCTAGTTAAAATAGATAAAATTTATAAAGTTAAAATATTAAAAGATAAAAAATAAAAGTTAAACGTTAATAAGTTATTAAAATTAAAAGTAAATTATAATCTCAAAAATTATAATTGAGGATACTAAGAATAAGGAGCCAATATGGGAAAAATCATCGGCATAGATTTAGGAACAACAAACTCAGTTGTTGCAATCATGGAAGGCGGAGAGGCCAAAGTTTTAGTTAACGAAGAGGGCGCAAGAACCACTCCATCAGTAGTTGCATACACTAAAGATGGCGAAAGACTTGTAGGTCAAATTGCTAAAAGACAAGCGGTTTCTAATCCTGAAAACACAATCTATTCTGCAAAAAGATTTATTGGTCGCCGATTTGAAGAGACTCATGAAGAGACTAAATTAGTTCCTTACAATGTGATCCAAAAAGGCAATGATTGTGCTTTTAATGTTCAAGGTAAAAAAGTTTCTCCAGAAGAAATTTCTGCTGCGATCTTAGGAAAACTTAAAAAAGTTGCTGAAGATTATTTAGGTCAAGAAGTGACTGAAGCTGTTATCACAGTTCCTGCTTACTTTAACGATGCTCAAAGACAAGCGACTAAAGATGCCGGTAAAATTGCGGGTCTTGATGTAAAACGTATCATCAATGAGCCAACTGCTGCGGCACTAGCTTATGGAATGGATAAAAAGAAAGACGAAAAAATCGTGATCTACGATTTCGGGGGAGGTACTTTTGATATCTCTGTTCTCGAAGTGGGCGATAATGTCGTAGAAGTTAAATCTACTAACGGTGACACTCATCTTGGTGGTGATAACTTTGATATTCGTATCCTTGAGTGGATGATCACTGAATTTAAAAAAGACCAAGGCATTGATTTAAAGGGCGATAAAATGGCTCTTCAACGTCTTAAAGAAGCGGCTGAAAAAGCTAAGATCGAACTCAGTTCTTCACAAGAAACTGAAATCAATCTTCCGTTTATTACGGCAGATGCTTCTGGTCCTAAACACATGCAAATGAAATTATCTCGTTCTAAATTTGAACAAATGGTTGAAGACCTCATCACTCGTTCAATGGAGCCTTGTAAAAAAGCTCTTTTAGATGCGGGCTTAAAAGCTTCTCAAATTGATGAGATCGTATTAGTGGGTGGTTCAACTCGTATTCCTGCCATTCAAAAAGCAGTGAAAGAGTTTTTTGGTAAAGAGCCAAATCGTACTGTGAACCCAGATGAAGTTGTGGCTATCGGTGCGGCAGTTCAAGGGGGCGTATTAGCAGGTGATGTTAAAGACGTTCTTTTATTAGACGTGACTCCACTTTCTCTTGGTATCGAGACTTTGGGTGGTGTGATGACAACTCTAATCGAGAGAAACACAACAATTCCAACTAAAAAATCTCAAACATTCTCAACTGCAGCTGATAACCAACCAGCAGTGGACATCCACGTTCTTCAAGGGGAACGTAAAATGTCGACTGATAATAAAACAATCGGTCGTTTTGAATTAATGGGAATTCCTGCAGCTCCACGTGGAGTGCCGCAAATCGAAGTGACTTTTGATATCGATGCGAATGGTATTCTTCATGTGTCTGCAAAAGACTTAAGCTCTGGTAAATCTCAACAGATTAAAATCACGGCTCAGTCTGGGATGTCAGAAGAAGAAATCAAAAAAGCAGTTAACGATGCTGAATTGCATGCTAAAGAAGACGCTGAAAAAACAGAAAAAGCTTCTTCACGTAACAATTTAGATAACATTGTTTACCAAACAGAAAAACTTTTAAAAGACAATGCTGATAAAGTAGCTGCAGCTGATAAAACTGCTTTAGAGACTGCAATGGCAGATGCTAAAAAAGTTTTAGAAAACAAAGGCGCAAGTTTAGAAGATCTCAAAACAACTTTTGAAAAACTTCAAACTGTTAATCACAAAGTAAGTTCTGAACTTTACAAACAACAAGCTCCTGGTGAGGCTGCTGCGGGTGCAGGTGCTGAAGCTCATGCAAACGGTCAAGGCGCGGCAGGTGCTAAAGGTGGTAAAGAAGACGATGTTATTGACGCTGACTTTAAAGACGTAAACTAATGTTTTTTTCTCTCGCACTTATTATTCCAGCACTCACTTTGGTGAGTGCTTTTTTACTCCCCCTTTCTGGTACTGGGGGAGTTTTTATTTTTTACGCAGGCATTGTGCTCGGTATTTTGAGTGGATGCTTGGGTCTTTTCTGGGTCAGTCCATTTTCTAAAACTCTGTATTTAAAAACACTCACTTTTACACAGCAAGTTAAGCAGGGAGCATTTTTAATGCTCAGTGCGAGTTTGTATTTGATGTTAGGGATGGGGATTTATATTTTTCAGGGGACCTTTCCGGCTTTAAATGACTTGAGTACAGATCTTATTAATCCGCCTCAATTTTATAAAATTGCGGACTTTGAAGAGTATAAAGGCAAAGAGCTTTTGTATCCGCAAAAGTTTAAAACTTTGGCTGAAAAGTATTATCCAAAGTTTGAGGGTAAGGTTTTAGCCTTGAGTTCAGAAAAATCTTTTGAATTGCTTTTGCAAATTCTTAAAGCTGAGTCTCAGGGTTGGGAAATCGTGTCAGCAATTCCTGAACAGGGGGTTATTGAAGCAGTGAATACCGAAAAATGGTTTTCATTTAAAGAGGACTTGGTGATTCGTATCACTCCGCAGGGAGCTTTAGAGTCAAAGGTAGACATGAGATCAAGATCTCGCTATCAAGAAAGAGATCATGGGACTAATTTTAGATTAATTTCTGGATTGCTCTTGCAGTTAGAAAAGTATCAAATTAAATCTCAAGTTCCAGCTCAAAAAAAATAAAGCTCAAATGAGATTTTATTTAATGAGTTTAATTTAGAAGGGAATAAATATGTTAAACATGCGCAATTCCACAATCATGATGTTTATTTTAGGAGCCGCTCTTACAAGATGGATTCCTCATCCACCCAATGCCACGGCAATTGGTGCCATGGCCCTCTTTGCGGGATTTCAATCAACGAGCTTATTAGTTGCTTTGGCTCTTCCGTTGGCAGCTTTATTTTTAGGTGATTTGATGATGGGATTTCATGAGACCATGATGTTTACTTATCTAGGTTTTGGTCTAGTGGTAGGCTTATCATATTTTTCAAAAAGAATTTTACAGCAATCATTTGTTAAAAAGGGATTGTCTGTTATTTCGATGGCTCTTTTAGGAAGCTTGATCTTTTTTGTGGTTTCAAATGTAGGTGTTTGGCTCACAAGTTCAATGTACACACATGATTTAAAAGGATTGGCAGAGTGTTTTGTAATGGCTCTTCCATTTTTAGATAATCAAGTGGTGGGAGATCTTGTCTACACTGGACTTTTGATGGGTTCCTTTGAGTATCTTTCTGTTAAAAATCCACAGGTGTTTTTAACGCAAAAGATTTAGTTCAAAATCATACTAATAAAATTCTAACTCAAAAATTAAAATTTATTTTTATAATTAATAATTAGAATAAAAAAAAAGGCAGGTTGAATAACCTGCCTTTTTTTTTTGGAGAGTCTCAAGTATTCATTAGATACCAGAGATCCAAGATACATACACATGTCCACCGATCACTATAAAAGTGTAAACAGTGTGTTTAGAAGCTGTTGTGGCTCCATGATCTGATGGCATGTGGATATTACCAGCTGCGTAAGTAGTGACCGCATTGTCAGAATACATTGTGAAAGCACAAGTTGCAGCAGTGGCACCTTGAACTACGAGAGAGTAAGAACCCCCTGCTTTCATATTTTTTAAAGAGAAGGCACCACAACTTGTTGAAGAGTACTGAATATTACCTGTAGAAAAATCCACTGTCGCAGTAGTTGTACCAGTTGAGCTATTCGCAGGTGCACCAGTTGAAATTATAGCCCCTTGAACATCCAGAGTGGCAGCTGGTGCCGCTGTTCCAATACCCACGTTACCACCTGTGAACGCGGCCGCGTAGTTATTAGTTGCACCCGTTGTTGCAGCAACATTTAATCCGTAAGAATTAGTGACTGTTGAGCTAAGAGTTGAAGTTGGTACATAGATCGCACTTGAATTAGTGAGAGTAGCGCTTGTTCCACCGATGCTTGGTCCGTCTACTGAAAGTGTTGCAGCATTAGTAACTGTACTTGCTGACGCAAAAGCATGAGTTGAAGGTTTGATTCTAAAATCTCTTTGAGTCGTGATTGCTCCCGTAGCATGTGTTCGAACTTGGCCTAAATCGAAAAAGACATTATTTGCTTCAACTGTTGTTGCTAATGCTGAATCCGCACTTCCTGTAAAAGAAAATCGAGGAGTAGCAGCAGTATTTGAAGCACCAGGATTGAATGCAAAATAGAAATCATTAAATGTAGCTCTTGTCGTTCCATTTTGGTTGAATTTAGTATTGCCACTCGTGCCACTATCTAACAAGAGATTCCCACTACCTGCGCTTTTAATACTTAAGTCCTCGTTTGCAACACTGCTAATTGCCTGAATGGTAGCTCCCGAGCCCGCTGCTGCAGAAGTCACTTTTACTCCAGTTCCACTTATAGATGCATTTACTGATAAGGCAGGATTTGTTGAACCATTTGCACCTACAGCAAGTGCATTAGTGTCATTGCTGGTTACAGTGACTGCACTACTAAAAGAGGAAGAAGCTGCAGGAAGGGCATCACAAGTCCAGGCAGTACCTGTCCATCTGCTCAAGTTCCCACTTGCACAAGTTGAACTTGGTAAACGAGCATCGCTCGCTTGAATAGCTTTACCTGCAGTGACATCAGCACTCGTTGCTGCAAAATCAACCACTAGGTTATTTGTACTTAATGTTAAACCAGTCGAATAATTTAACTGAATAGCGTTTGAAGCTCCATTTAAAGCAAGAGCTCCTGTAAAATTATATGATTTAAAATCGCCCGAAGACGTATCTTTGTAGACAAAACCACTTGCTGCAATGCCACCAGTTCCAGTGATGGCACTAAATTTTTTCAAATCAGCTACGTTTAAATCTAGAGCTGTAGAGTCAACCAATCCACTAGCATTGAGTTTAAGAATTTTATCATTTTTACCAGCACCACCAGTAGAAGATGAATTTAAAGTTAAAGATGGAGAGCTCGATGATGCAGGTAAAGATGTGCTAACTACAATATCACCAGTTGTAGAAGAGATCGAAGACATGCCAGAAGTTGCAGCGGATGAGGGATCGAATTTCTCCCAAGCTGATCCAGTCCATCTAATGGATTTACCTGTGTCACCAGCAGCAAAACTTGGCACCGATGCGCTACTTAATTTACCAGCATCTGCAGATTTAACAAATTGAGTGCTCGTGCCACCAAGGAGAGCTAAAAACTCAGTATATTGAGTGGAAGTCAGTTCGGAAGCAGTTGTTGAAGTTGGAACTCTTAATAAGTTAGTAGAGCCATAGGTTCCAATTTTTTGAGCAGTTTGAGCATCAATCGCTTTAAGAGCTATTGGAACATAGGAAACCTCTTGGCTAGCAAAAGACTCAAAAGATGTCATGTTAGAGTTTACATCTTTAAAACTGATGATGATCTTTCTAGTATCAATTGAACTCGGATTATAAGTAGATCCAGAAGCACAAGTTAACGAAGCGGAGTTAGAAAAAATATCTTTCAATGAGGCAGCAGCTAATACAGAAACTTCGGTGGCAGTGATTACATTTCCGGCAGGGACAGCTTTATTATTGAGCTTTAAAGAGAAAACACCTTTGGCTCCAGTCATGTCGAGCTCTTGTGTTTCTTCATAGAGTAAGCAACTTGTGGAAGTTGAGTAAATTTGAATTCTAAACCAAACATCATTGCTTTCAAGCGGAGTTAAATCTGGTTTTAAAATTCGACCACTGTAAGTGATTTGTTCGTTAGTGGCATTGACCGGTGTTGTCGCATTTGCAACTGATGAAAATCCTGCGAGTATTGGTAAAAGACTCGTTATCGACAGTAACACCTTAGAAGAAATATATTTTTTAATCACTACCATAAATTGCCTCCGTGCAAACTCTATCGGTAAGAAGTGTCGATAACTTAAGTAGTATTCATCAAATAGGTGTCTGAATATGAGGCATGTTCATAAGAAAGACATGAGTCCTATCTCAGCAGAGGAATTAATTTTTTAGATTCTCAATTTGAGAAATTCTAATTCATCAGAATTTCTCTATATGATAATAAATAAAAAATATAAAAATTAATTAGGCAATGAGAGTTGGGTTTATTATTTCAACACCACTCTTCTTGTGACTGTTGTAAATGCAATGTACAAATATTTTTCATCTGAACTTAAGGCGAGTCCAGCGTCTTCCACTTTCACATTCAAAGAACGGTCTGGAACATATAAACTCGGTATGCGGAGGATGCCACTTTGCCCCACTGGTGCAAAATATTTAGAATCAAGTGTTCCATCAACATTCATGCGCACAACAATAGAACCCGAATTTTGGTTGGAGTCCAAAGTTCCATAAGAGACTAAGTAAATTTGCCCATTACTTTGCTGAATAAAGCGAACTTGGTGAGGCTTATAGTAAGGCATAGAAAATTTTGGATTGCTCATTGGAATCCAAGCTAAACCTTTTTTATCTCCAAATGTTTTATCTAAAGCACCGCTTGAATTAAATTTGACGACGGCATATCCCGCCACTTGATTGCCGCTAGCTTCTTTTTTATTGGCAGAAAAAATTAAAAGAACAGAACCATCTTTTTGGATGAGTGAGCCTTTATAGTTAATGCCTCCACCATTGGGAGCGTTATACTCAGCAGGTAGAGTCCAAGAAGCTGATTTTTGTTCTAATTTTCCGAGGTTGTTAAATTTTAAAACGGCAAAAGTGTCATGATATTTTGTGATAGTAGAACTGATCACAGTTATAAAACTGTCATCGTCTGCAAAAGTTTTTACATCAATGCTGCTAGCGCTATTGTAATTTCCGTAGATATAAATCGAACCTTTGGTTCCAAAATTTGGATCAAGGTAACCACCATTTGAAAATAAATATTTTTGGACACCATTGCCAGACATTGTTAAAAATCCTAAATTGCTTGGGAGTAGATCTAAATCACTAAATGAAGTTCCGTTGAAAGTCATTCCGCCTAAGTTCGGATAATACTTAGTGAGACTTGAAGAACCCACAGGCTTGCCATTAAAATCAAATTCGCTTTTTTGAATCTGTGCTCCCCAAGTTATAGCTCCATCTGCAAAGGCTCCAAAAAAAGTGAGGGATTGAGCGTTTCTTATAATAGTTTGAGTGACCATGCCTTTATTTGTATAATAGTCAGAGGCTGAAATTGAAAGGCCACCAGCTGTTGATTGATAATATTTAGCTGCTTTTTGTGAAAAAAAATATGGAGTGGCATTAGTAGACTTATGTCCATCAATTATGTCGAATTTAAAAGCCGTCATTGAGTTATAACAAGATTGCCCAGGTGCAGCTGCACAAGAAGAAATACCTGCCATCAAAGAATCATTTCCAACTAATAAAAGGCTGTCATCAGGTTGAATGATTAAATGCGAAGCCGTTGGTAAACGGTAAGAATCTGTTTTCCAGTTAGGATCTAAAACACCAATTTTTTGTTCTTCTAATTTACAAGAAGCTTCTAAAAAAGTACCGCTTAAATTGCCATTTACACATGAGCGCATTTCTTTATTGTCGGTGCCCTCGCAATTGCCATCATAAGGTAAAAGCTTTTTTAAATATGCGGCAACAGAAGTTCCATGATCGATTGTTTTGCCATTAAAAGTGCAATTTTTTGCAATCTCGATCGAGCAATTTGGATTTTGAAAAGAGCCAGAGAGCTCTCCATTAATGCAAAGTCGAGATTCTTTGTTTTGTGGAGTGTCGCATAGAGCATTGTAAGGAACTGAAGAATTTAAAAAAGCTGTCACTGATTGATTGTGGGCAAGAGTTTGGCCATTAAATTCACAAGATTTAGCTTTGTCAGCTTTGCAGCTGAGTTGTGTAAAAGAACCTGATAAAATCCCATCCTTACATTGGCGAATTTCTTTATTGTCAGTTGAGTTGCAGTTTTTATTGTAAGCCACAGTATTATTTAAAAATGCTACGATAGATTCATCATGCTTAACAATTTTACCAGCCAATAAACAATCTTTTGGAGGCTCAGCGATGGGAACTTCTAAAGATTGTGAAGCCACATCTAAAGAAGAAAGCTCCAAAGTTTGTTCATCAAATTGAACCGGATTGCATCCGCTCAAAATCACCAGAGCAAACATCAAGCCTGCATAGATAAAAAATAAAGGTCTCATTTGATAAATTAAAGATGTGTGCTTCATAAAACCCCTCCCCAAAGCGATCTTACCCAAATCACAGAATTTAAGTCTGACACACTGAGTTTTACAGTTAAACATAATATTTCTTAGGGCTTTAAATGGCTTATGAGTGTCTCAAAATTAGAAAGTGTCTTTAAGTTATGCACCTCTAAGGGAGATTTATAAATAACTAAGGACCGAAAACCTAGAGCCAGCAAGGGTTCTAGGTTTTTATTGAATGAGAATTAGATTTTAATTTTATCCATATAAGGAGTGAGGATTTTTTTACCGTTAATTTGTGAGCCCAAAACTTTTAGAAAAATAAAAACTCCTCCTGTTTTGCGATCTAAAAAAAGAATCTCTCTAGGGGGAGTGCGCACTTCAAACTTTTTAAGCATGGTAAACACAATTTTTGAAAGCTTATCAGGGAGCTGAGAAGACTTCCAATCATAAGGGTCTTCACTGATAAAAGGCTCAACCATTTGTAAACAAAAGTTTTCAAAGAGTTGGGTGAGTTCAGGGTCATCTTGCTCTTTTAAAAAATTTAATTCACGAGCGGCTTGTTTTAATTTTGGCAAATCATTAACGAGAGCACTCTTAACCATACGATGGTAGGGCTCCATAAAGTTAGCTTCGTAATTTCTAACGGCTCCAAAATCAAAAAGAACTAATTGATCAGAGAGCGATTCATCCTCGGAGTTGTTGAGGCGAATTTTATAATTTCCTAAATGGGGATCTGTTTGCACCATACCCCACACAAAAATTTCTTTAAAATAAAGATCTAAAAAAGCTTCTCCTAATTTATTTTTTCGTTCTTGTGAAAGGGCACCTACAAGAGGGTCATCAGGAGAGATCCCTCTCTCCCAAGAAGACACAATCACTTTTTTATTGGAGAACTCAGGATAAACTCTTGGGACGACAAAGCGAGAATCTCCCTTGAGCAGATCCGCAAATTTTTGAGTTTTTTGAGCCTCAAGAGAATAATCCATTTCTTGAGTGAGCATATCTTTGATCTCAGCAAAAAGAGGACCAGTATTTAAATTTTTTGGCAAGACATCTAAAATGCCTAATAAAGTTTTTATGGCCTTAAGATCCGAATCAATGGCTTTATCTACATCTGGATATTGCACTTTAATGGCGACAACTTCTCCAGTGGCTTTGATTTTTGCTTGATGGACTTGTCCTATTGAAGCCGAAGCTTGAGCTTTTGGATTAATATCTAATTGATCCATTTGTTCGGGAGTTAAATATTTTTCGAGAGATTTTTTTAAAACGGCCCATTCAAGTGGGGGAGATTGAGCTTGAAGAGTTTTTAAAACTTCGTTGGCTTCGCGAGGTAAAAAATACTCTCCGTACATCGAAAGCATTTGGCCGGCTTTCATGAGGGAGCCTTTGAGTTCTCCAAGTTCTGAACTAAAAACATGAGCTTGTTTTTTTAAAAAGCTTTGCCATTTTTCTTCTTTTTCTTCATCAGAATTTAAAACTTTAGAAACTCCATGAATGGCTAAACTCGATGTGGTGTTGATGGTGAGTTTCATGAGGCTGACGCCTCTTTTTAGAAATCCCGATTTGATTGATTTAAGATCTTTTTTCATAAAATGCACAACCTATATATTGCAAATTTCTAAAATGAGAATCCCTGAATTCTGGCCTAGGCTCTTATTTAAAGATCCTTTAAGCTCAAGGGAAGCTTTGATTTATTATAATGAAGTTTTTAAAAAAGGGATACTTTAAATGAATCTTCTTCAGAATCATAACCTTATCAGTCAAATCCAAGTTGAGTTTTCTGATTCGGACCGCGTGACAGTGGAGCATTGGCAAAATTCTCAAAACTCTTCTCAGTGGGTTTGGAAGATTTTTGCTTGTGCAAAATTATCTACATTGATTCATGAGAAAATAAAAAAAGAGGGTCGTGATCCTTCTCAATGGCAATTGCCTGCGGGAACAGAGCATGAAGAAATTCTTGTCAGAGAATTAATTAGAAAAGCACAAGGACAATTTAAACCACCCTATGAACACGAAGAGCTCTGTCATTGTCGCATGGTCTCTACGACAAAAGTCGTGCAAGCCATTAAAGCGGGTGCTCATGATTCGGGTCAGGTAAAAAACTTTACCACAGCGGGTGGAAGTTGCGGTGTTTGCAAAATGGATACTGATAAATTAATTAAATATTATTTAACGAATGAAACAGAAATCAAAGCTTAAAGAAAGTTTCTTAAAAGATCTTATTTGGGTTCTATTTTTTTGAGTTCATTTTTACATTGAGAATCTTCTAATTCAGAAGTTTCAGAATTTTCTATAACTTTATCTTCAGGAAAGCGACCTAGTTTAAGATAGCCTTCTAGCATGGGGCCGATTTTTCTGCGACAAGATCCTCCGCAGGGGCCGACTCCGGCTTGAGTTTCATCAAAGATTTCGTTTAAGGTGGTGCAGCCTTCGCGGATGGCTTCTTTAATAGTAAATTCAGAGATGTTATTACATCTGCAAATGATGGGCGATTTTTTTTTGTGTTTCGAATTTACCTGATTCATAGCAAGGATCTAAATCCCATTTATTTAAATTTCAAGCAGAGATTCTTGAGAATTTCTTCTTTAAGTTGATCGTAATTTTTTACAATATAAGCTCCAGAAGAAAAAGTATGTCCTCCTCCGCCAAAACTTTCAGCAAGATGAAGAACTTCGTACTTACCTTTACTTCTAAAGCTTAATTTATATTGATTGTCATTGTCTTCACGAATCAGCACCGCGACTTCTAAGATATCAATATTCATAATCATATCGATCACATCTCTAGATTCATCAAAATCAAGTTTATAATGTTTCAGATCTTCTGCTTGAACTTTAAGCAGTGCGATCAAGCCGTTTTCGTAGTATTCAATTTGTCCGAGTGCTTTAGCAAGAAAGGCCATTTTTTGAGCAGTTTGTTGAGCAAAGAGGGCTCTGTGAATCATTTCTGAATCGATCGGAAACTCTAACAAGCGAGCTGCCATCATATGAGATCGGGGAGAGTTACGAATATAACGATATAGTTGAGTGTCAAAAGTGATGCTGGTGTAAAGGCAGCGAGAAATCTCCGTATCTAAGGGGATTCCGAGTTGCTCAATAATATCAAAACAGATTTCACCTGTGCTGGCCGCTTTAATATCAATAAAAGAATATTTTGTAGGATTGGGGCCATGAGAAAGCAAAGGATGGTGGTCAATAAATACAATTTGCGAGCAAGCGGCTTCAAATTGAGGGTAGAGATCCCCTAAAAGACGTTTGTCATTAGTGTCAAAAATCAGCACTAAATCTGCTGGTTCCAATTTGGATTGGGTCTCTTGCCAGTACTGGATATGCTTATCAGGCTGCAAAAAGCTGTATTTTTTAGGGGTAGGGTCTAAATTGATTATTGAAACTTTTTTAGACTGTTTTTTGAGCGCATGATACAATGCAAGTTCCGCACCTAAACCGTCTCCGTCGCATTGGCGATGGGTGCTTAAATAGATAGTCTTAGCATTTTTAATAATTTCAACGATCTGCTCCAACGAGGCTCCTATCTTCCCTGTCTTAGAATAAGGTAATTTAAATCTAATATAAATTTAAAGGCTTGGCATTGAGGATTCCTAAAACTAGACAAACATAATAAAAGGGCCAAAAATAAATGAATGCGTTAAGTAATTCTTATTATTTTTGATTGTTATCGAGTAATCTGGTAGAAGAACTTTCTTTTAAGAGAAGGAGCTTTAACTGTGAGCAATGATAAATCACCCATGACTGTCCAAGGTAAACTAAACCTTGAAGCTGAATTAAAAAAACTCCTTCAGGAAGAGAGACCTTCTGTGATTCGCGCTATTGAAGAAGCTCGTTCTCACGGTGATATTTCTGAAAATGCAGAATACGAAGCAGCTAAAGAAAGACAAGGTCTTATCGAGGGACGTATTGCAGATATTCAAACTAAAATTGCAATGGCTGAAGTCTTCGATCCTGCTGAAATTAAAGCCAATAATATTGTTTTTGGTGCGACTGTTCATTTAATCGACCTAGATACTGACGAAAAACACACTTATATGATCGTAGGCTTAGACGAAGCGGATGTTAAAAAGGGAATGATTTCTATCATGTCTCCATTAGCACGAGCTCTCATTGGCAAAAAAACAGGTGATGTAGTGGCCTTTTCAAGTCCTAAGGGCGAAAAAGAATACGAAATCGTAGGATTTGAATATAAATAAGTAGAGCGAAAAAAAAAGGAGAGAGCTTTAAGGATGAAGGCCTCTATAAATTCCCTAAACGAAAAAACCCTCATAGCAGAACAACCTGGAATTATTGTGATGTTTGTGGGTTTTATGATGGTCCTATTCTTTGGATTAGGACTTCGTTCATTTTTAGCCCCTGAAAAAATCAAAGATCTTGTTGAAAAAGCCGCTACAAAAGTTCATCGCGAAGCTCAATTTCAAATTGGAAGTGCTTATCTGAGTTTATCTGATGGTGCTTTTCCAGAGTTAGCCGTCATTATTAAAAATATCAAAATTGAAGCGAATAAAGAATGTTGGTTAAGCCCATTTGCTGAAATCAACGAAATGCGTTTGCCATTAAGTTTTATTTCTCTACTTAAAGGGCAGGTGCGAGTTTCGCAAGTTGAAGCTGATTATGTGAACGTGATGTTAAGAGGTCGACTTTCTGATTGCCACAAAGAAAAAAAGGACGAATCTCAAAATACATCTGAAACAGCTGAAACTCGTGAATCTAAAAGTGAAGAAGATAAGAGTCCATTAGAGATGAGTTTAAATGCGCCTCCATCTTCTAAAAAAGCACTCAACCAAGTTATCGATAATTTAAAAATTAATCGTTTAAGACTCAGTTATTTACCAAGCGCTCATGTTTCTGCAGAAATTCTTGATTTTGATGTGCGCCTTAAGAGTTTGTCGCCAAAATTGGTTGTCATTAAAGGAAAAATTAATTTAGGAGGCGAAAGCGTCCTTGGTGATTATGTCAGTCACTCTATTTTTGAAATTGAATACAACGAAGAAGCTTCTGCACACTGGAAAGGCCTCATGAGTGGTAATCTCAGAGAGGGCCATTTTGATTTTAAAATGGATTACAAAATTGCAGAAGACTCTCTGCAAACGGATTTGAATTTAAAACATTTGCCGATTGGCCAATTAGCTCCACTTCTCAATAAATATGGTGTTTTCAGTACAGATTTAAATGGCAAACAAGTTTGGTTTTCGGCCCATGGTAATTATGCGGGTCCTCTTAAAGAGGCGAATAAACAACCCCTCACTTTATCGGATTTAAGATTAGAGGGAGATATTGGCGAAGTCGAAGTTTCAAAAGTTGAATTAAAATCTTTGGATCCACTGGTATACAATCCGATCTCCGTTCAATTAAAACAGGTGAATATTTCAAAACTTTTAACATTTTTTAATCGTCCTCATCCTTCAAAATCTTTGGGAGATTTGGGGATTTTTCAAGGTGAGGCTTTGATCTCTTCTGCAAATAAGATGATTGTTAAGGGAGAGTATAAAGGGTTGGAATTTATTTTTGCTAATAAGGGTCGCCGAGAAGTTCAGGCGATTTCATCGATTAAAGGTGAACTAAAACTTGATAATCATGAATGGAATTTTGATGTAGATATTTTGCGACCTGCAGATGGAAGTTTTTCTGGAGATCTTACGATTGTAGCATCTCAGGACTGGAGAAACTTAAAAATGAATTTAGAAATCGATGAACTTGGATTTTCTAAGCCTGTTCAAAACCTCATGACCAATGGGGGGCAAATGGGTTTGCTCAAAGGCAATGCTAAAATGGTATTTACTAAAGGTGAGTTAACGAGTGTTAATGGTGAATTCAAAATGGATAATATTTCGGTAGAAGGAGTGAGCTTAGAAAAGTTCAAAACAAGAATTCATACCGAAGGAGATGTCTTAAGTTTAAATACAAGTTTGCAAAAAATTTCTGTAGGCTTGGATTCCGGTGCCTACCGTTTGATGCGTCCGGTATTATCTAAATTTGAAGTCAAAGATGAAGCTGTTGATTTAAAAAATATTGATTCGGTGATGAAAACAAAAATGCTGAAAGACTTTTATTGGGAGAGTTTTACAGCCTATAATGGCAAAACCAAGCTCTCTACTAGGGGCGGTTATGATGAAGCTGGCTTAGTCTCAGGCAATTTAACAATTTCACATCCTGCACAAAAATGGTTTTTAAGAGGATTTCGAGAAAATCCAGAGCTTCTTTTTGACAGTTCAGAAACAAAAAAATAGAGTCTTAAAATCTTTTTCTGAGAATTAAAAATTCTAAAGGTTTTATTATGATGTTTTTTGTGATTTTTTTAGCCGTTCTATTTTATTTTCTCTTTCAATTTAGTGTTCAAAAACCGAGCGTGCAAGCTTGGCCAGTCTCTTGGACATTGCCATCTTATCAAGTGCACAGAGGTTACTGGATGGGCGGTCTGCCTGAAAATACCTTGGACTCTTTGCGAGAAGCCAAGGCTCGTGGTGGTCAAATGTGTGAGTTTGATGTGCGTTTAAGTGCCGATCAAGAAGTGGTTTTGTTTCATGATGAAAACCTTCTCCGAATGTTTCAATCAGAACAAAAAGTGCACGAGATGACAGCCAGTCAACTTAAAGAGCAATGGGGTGTGAGCACGCTTAAAGAAGTGCTCGAGGATTCAGAAGTGCCAGATTATTTAAATATAGAGTTAAAAACTTCTCTTATTTGGAATGATCCCCTTCCTAAAAAAGTGGCGGAACTTACAAAAAACTCAAACAAAAAAATCTTGGTGAGTTCCTTTAATCCTTTTGCATTAAGAACTTTTTTATTAAGAAATAAAAATGCAGTGGGAGCACTCTTAGTGAGTGAAGAAGAACACAAAGATAATAAAATTTGGCTTAAAAAAATGTGGTTTTTAAACTGGAGTCGAGCCCATATGATTAATTTGGATCAAAATATGGTGAATAAATCTCGACTCAGTTATTGGAATTTAAGAAATATCCCCGTGGCTGTTTGGACTGTCAATGAAGCCTCAAAGGCCCAGGAGCTTTTATCCTTCGGAGCTGTCAGTATCATCAGTGACAGCGTCCACCATTCAAATAAAATTTAAAAAAGAATTTTACTTCAAATCTTTTTCACTTTTATCGCTGAGAGTTTTTAACTGCCCATCATAGTGGGTCTTCAATTCTTGAAGTTTTTGTTGATACTCTTTGCGGATTTGATCGATGCGCACATTGCGACTTTCAGTCACACAGCTTTTGAAGGATTCAGAAGCTAACTCCTTAGCTTTGTTTTTACAAACGAGTTCAGATTCTTCAATAGATGTAACAGCAGCATGGGCTGAGTGAATTTGAAATAAAACGAAAGTAAGAACGAAGAGGGATTTCATAAAACTCCTTTTTCACTCTTAAAAAATCAGAGTGTCAGATGGGATATGCCATAAAAAGTCGATGAGGTGTTCAAAAAAATAACACCTTAGAAAAAACTTCTCAAACTCTTGAAATTAAGAAATAAAAAATAAAAATTCTCGAGTATTAAATGCAAACTCATTTTAGAATTTACAAAAAAATCACAAACTGATGGGTTCTTCGTAAGCTTTCGCATTTGCAATGCCACTCATCACCGTAGAGTGATTTTTAGTTAAAATTCTCCCGATCTCTGTAAAAGGAAGATTGAGTTCTTCTCTCATTCTTAACATGGCTCTATTGCGAGCTTTTACGATTTCATGTTTTCTGGATTGAGATTTCAGTTCATAAACTTTTAAGCCTGCATTTTTAGCACAGTCTTCTAAAATATCTTCAACAGAGAGAGTCTGTTTTTGCATATTTTTAATGTGCAGGATTTTTTCAAGATCATCGGCTGTAAGTGGGTTTTTTTTGAGCTTTTTAAAAAGACCTATTTTATAAAGAGCTCCTTCGAGAGATCTGATGTTTTGAGTCACATTTTGAGCAATCAAAAGCAGAATCGAAGGATCAATTTCAAAACCAGATTTGGCATTTTTTGACTTTAAAATTTTTAAGCGAGTTTCAAGATCAGGCTTATGAACTTCAGCAGCTAATCCGCCTTGAAATCTTGAAATCATACGAGGTTCAAAATCTACGAGTTCATCAATGGATAAATCTGAAGTAAAAACTAAAATTTTATGGCGTTGCTCATAAAAATTAAAAAGATTAAAGAGCTCTTCTTGAGCATTTTTATTTTTTGCAATCGCATGAATATCATCAATAAGTAAAACATCTGTTTTAAGACGGTATTTGTTTCTAAAATCCCCCATAATTTTTTTATTAATGTGGGCGTGAAAGTCGTTAATAAAATCTTCGCCGGTCACTAATTTTACAACCTTATGATGTTTTTTTAAACTCCAACCAAGGGCCGTTAATAAATGAGTTTTACCTAATCCAGGTTCTCCATAAATTAAAAGCTGGCGAGGACGTTGAAACTCATATTTTATAAGAGCATCCATACATTGAAGGGCAAACTCAGAATGCTCACTTTGAATAAAGTTTTCTAAAGTAAAATCTTGATTCAATCCACCGCGAATTTTTAATTCTTTAGCAGTTGCTGTCGGCTCTTTCACCACAGTTTCTAAAGTAATTGGTTTAGAGACTTCTTTTTTTTCAGTCGTGAGAGATTCATTTTTTGGAACAGTTTTTATTTTATCTTTTTTGGCAATTGAGGGAGTTTCCGTTTTAGCAGGAAGGGCCTCTTTCATGAGGCTTTTTAAAGTTTTTGGAGGACTCATTTTGATATTTTTGAGAGCAGGGATTTTTTCCTCACGAGAAGAACTTTGAGTCTCAACTTCAAATTGCAATCCATAGTAATCGGTTGCCTGGTGGGATTTAGGGATGGCCACGAACTCCACATCTAAATTTTTGAGGCCTTGGGCATTAAAGTGCTCTAAAAAGATGGGCCTGAGGCTGGCATTGGCCATAAAAATGGTGAGTTGGCTCGGGAGCCCTAATTTAAGGATTTTGACCTTTTCGACAATTTCAATCCCCATAAATTCAATAGATTGAAAGACAGCAAAAAGCGGGTCAGAGTTTTTAACCTGTCCTTGGACTTGAGCCTGGAGGGTCGTCCAATGAAAGTTTTTGTGCTTAGAATGCAATACTTGTTGATTCATTTTTGTGTCTTCTATAGGTGATTAAAATTGAAGCTATCCAGAAATAAACCGTATTTTAGAAAAAATAAAGAAGTTTCGATACTTGCTGACAAACGGTGACGAAAAGATTAAAAGCTTATTTTTAATGTTCTATTCTATTGGGAGAGTGATTTTATGATCAGTACCAGCAATGTAAGCCTGCGTTTTGGCGGTAAAAAGCTATTTGAAGACGTCAACGTTAAATTTACCCCGGGCAATTGTTATGGACTTATCGGAGCCAATGGAGCTGGTAAAACCACGTTTTTAAAAATTCTCTCTAAAGAAATCGAGCCAAACACTGGAGAAGTGATCATTCCTTCTAATTTGCGCCTCTCAGTACTTAAACAAGATCACTTTGCTTATGATTCCTTCACTGTTCTTAACACGGTTCTTAAGGGTAACGAAAAACTTTTTAAAGTGATGCAAGAAAAAGACGCACTTTATGCAAAGCCTGATTTTTCTGAAGCCGATGGCATTAAAGCCTCTCACTTAGAAACTGAATTTGCTGAACTCAATGGTTGGGAAGCTGAGTCAGATGCGGGTGTGATGTTAGCGGGATTAGGAATTTCCGAAGCAATTCATCATAAATTGATGAGTGAGTTAGAGCCAGGAGACAAAGTAAAAGTTCTTTTAGCTCAAGCATTGTTTGGCCAACCAGATATTTTATTACTGGATGAGCCGACCAATCATTTAGATATTTATGCGATTCAATGGCTCGAAGATTTTCTCTTTGATTTTCAAAACACGGTGATTGTTGTTTCCCATGATAGACATTTTTTGAATAAAGTTTGTACTCACATGGCCGATGTGGATTTTGGCAAAGTGACTGTGTACTCTGGAAACTACGAGTTTTGGAAACAAGCTGTTGAATTGAGCATGAGATTGAGATCAGATCAAAATAAAAAGAATTCTGATAAAGCAGAGGAACTCAAAAGCTTTATTCAAAGATTTAGTGCGAATGCCTCTAAATCTCGCCAGGCTTCATCTCGTCAAAAACAACTCGAAAAACTAGATTTAACCGACATGCCTGTTTCATCACGTAAACAACCTTATGTATGGTTTGAGCCACAAAGAGATTTAGGAAACGACGTTTTAACAGTTAAAGGTTTGAATAAAACTGTTAATGGCGAAGTAATTTTAAAAGATATTAATTTTACTCTTCGTAAGGGTGAAAAACTCGCTTTAGTGGGTAAAAACGATGTTGCCAAAACATTGCTCATGGATATTTTATCTGGAGAAGTTCAGCCAGATTCAGGAAGTTTTCAGTGGGGTATCACTGTGACTTCAAGTTATTTTCCATCAGACAATTCAAAATATTTTAATGTGGAGTGCGACACTCTTGTAAATTGGTTGAGAGAGTATTCTCATGATAAAGACGAATCTTTTTTGAGAGGATTTTTAGGAAAGATGCTTTTCAGTGGTGAAGAGGCTTTGAAACAACCTAAGGTTCTCTCTGGGGGAGAAAAAGTGCGTTGTATGTTTTCAAAAATGATGCTCTCAGGAGCCAATGTGATCATTTTAGATAACCCAACGGCCCATTTAGATTTAGAGAGTATTTCTGCAGTCAATGAAGGCGTGCAAAAATTTAAAGGTTCTGTGATTTTTAATTGTCAGGATCATGAGTTTTTACAAACTGTGGCGAACAGAATTATTGAAATCGATGTCACTGTAAAAGAGGACATGAGTTCTACATATGATGAGTACTTAGTTTCTCGTCGTGGTTTGCATCTGTAATTATTTTCAAGTTATTTTATATAGAGTTGTGTAAATTTTGGACGACTCTATTTATAAATTTTCCTTTTGAAAATTCTCAATAGCTTCTCAAAAATGATTCTATGTTATTTCGCCTTGTTGATTAAAGAAATAACCATCAGAGTATGAGGAGATGAGATTGTGACAACAACCAAAAAAATCATCAGTTTATTTTGTTTAGCTACCATTTACTCCGTGAACCTTTTTGCCATTGAAAAATCCAGTGTAGATTGGTCAAAACCACCTATGGCCTGTGTTGAAGAAATCGTTCCGATTAAGCCCAACCGACCTTGTTTAGATTTTTCGAGCATGACGGATATCTACAATGGTTTGCCAGAGGAATTATCTGAAGCAGACAAAGAGTGGTGGATGAATCATGCACGCGAACTCAGATACTGTCGTTCGGGAGAAGCTCTTAAAAGAGAATCTCAAAAATCTGGTTCCTTTACTAAAACACAACTTGAAATCAGTTGGATGCAACTTCACAGCGTAGAAAACTTTGATGAAAAAGTATCTTCTGTTTATAGAGCCAGTCGGTTTTTTCAAATTCCAGAACAAATTTTAGCTGGAGCTATTAAGCAAGAATCTATTTTTATGAATTTAGGTGTTTCAGCCGATGGAGAAAATTATTCTTGCGGTGTGGGGCAAATAAATATTCAAGAATGGTGTCATTGGGTTAATAGTTTGAGTCCACAAATGAAGACTTCTATGAAATGGCCACAATCGATTACAGAATGTGAATCTTTACCAACAACGATTGTTGAGAAGCCTTACAAGCAAGCCGTTAAAAATTTAAATGGGCTCCCTGAGTACCAACTCAATCAAAGTCATTTTAAAAATATTGATTGGCAAAGTTTTATTTCGGGAGATAGTTCGTCTTCGGATAAATACCGCGCGGTTAAATCCTTTGTAGATAACTGTCAAAATGTGACTTATGGTATTTATGCTAAAGCCCATGAACTCACTTCGATTTTTAATCATTATATTCCAGAGGGATTAAGAGAAACTCAACAATACGATTCTTACAGTCGTAAGCCAGCACTTCAGTGTCGTGAAGAAGGGCAAAAAAAATACTACCCACTTCATACCGGTTGGCTCTTAGCTGTGGGTTCTTATAATGCTGGACCAAGGGCTGTAGATTTAGTTTCTCATTATTTAAAACTGACTTCAGAACAAGTTCAGTACCCAGTTGCTTGGAAACACCTAGACCCTCAAGAACTTGTCAGTGCCCTTTATTGGGGTGGTAAATACGGCAGCATCTTGAAATCTGTTAAGTTTAAAACTCTCTCAGGAGAAAGATTCTCATGGCCATGGTTTAAATCATGTGTGGTTCAAAGGCACGTCGCCAATGTGGCTAACAATGGTTTAAAACGCAAAAGCGGTGTGAAGGTTGAATCCTTTGAAGGCGAAAAGGGTTGTGTGCCGGGTGATGTGAATGTATTCAATCAGGGAGTTTCTAGCGAAAGAAGTTCAAGCTCTGGTGTTAAGAAAAATTAGACCAAAAAAATTAGGTATTAAAAACTAATTTTTCTTTTCAAAAGTTCCTTTATCTTTATTTTTTTGAGCACCTGGAATTGAAAATATCTGATTATGAAATGAGATATAAAATCCAGGTGTCAGCAACTTGGCTGCTAAAAGAGCTTCAGTGACATTTTGAGCAGCATCACTATCATCAAAACCCATCGGAATCATCGCTCCCGTAAACACAATAGCCACTGGTGGGTTTGCTATTTTTTGATAACAAAACTCAGCTGTTAAACTCATGGTGTCTGTCCCGTGAAGGACTACTATTGGCGGACCATTTGGAGTTCTCTGTTTAATTTGTTCTTTGATAGTATCTGCAATCAAAGTTCGGTCTTCATCTGTCATGTACAAAGAGTCTTTGCTTAAGAGGGGATGAATTATAATGTTAGTATAGGGAAGACGCATTTTAGAAAGAATGCGATTTTTAATACTGGTGCCGCGATTTTCTAAAGAGCCATCAAATTCGTTATAGGTTTTTTCAATGGTTCCACCTGTTGTAATAATGAGAACGTCTTGAACAGTGGCCTGAGTGTTTGAAATTTTCATAAATTGAATTCCTCCTGCGAACAACTCTCATTATTGTATCATGAGCAGCAGTCTCATTTTATAACTGTCTCATTTTAAGTTGTAAATCATTTTGATCCAATGAGATTTCTAAAAAATGCCTAAGTTTTTATCAATTTGATAAAAACTTAAGTCCATAGATCAGAACACCGAAGAGCCCTTTGAATAAGATAGGGAGTTCAATATGAGTAAGTTAATAAAAACTCAAATAAACGTTCACTTTATAGAAAAATATAAAAAGTGTTTTCATTTTTTTATTTTCTGTGGGTTGATGTTAACAGAATTTTTAACAGGATGTACGCGTGTTGATAATAAAAACACCACCAATTTAACTCTAGAAATTCCTAATGACTTTGCTCAAGCAAATCGTGCACATAATAAAGTCACAGCAATGGGTTCAACATATGCACTTCAACATCTTGTAGTGAATATTACAGGTGTTGGAATTAATTCTCCGATTCTCTATACTTGGGATGCCTGTGATAAAGGATGCTCAGATGGAGTTATCCCAGCAGCACCAACAACTGTAGATTTATCTGTTCCTACAGGAAGCAATCGTTTGATTCAATTACTAGCTGTTTATGTAGATCCATCTTCTGGTACTGCAGATTTTTATTATGGTGATGTCACACAACATCTCGCAAAAGTTGATGAATCCGTGAATTTTTCAATGGCGGCAATTGCTCAGAATGTAGATGTCAATTCGAGTGGAATGGTGGCCGGAAGATTTTTAGACTCAGCCAACTCAGGTCCTAGTGGAGAACTTTATATTAAGTACACTCCACCGAATAAACCGGGACTCATTATTGATAAAACGACTATTGTAGGTGGTTGGTTTCAGGTATTTGCTCTTAATGAAATTGCTTTTGATTATGTCATGCCCAATGGATCTGTTGTGCTCAATCAATTTAAAATGTCGCAAGCAAATCCATCAACTCAACTAGCTAAAATTACTTTTCCAAGTAGCTTTTTATATGGTTACGAAACTGGTTCCAGTGATTCAACAAGTACGAACACAATTTCTTGGGGGCCAGATTATGGTTCTCAAATATATTTAGGATATTTTGGGCCTGGTGCCGTTGGGCGAGATGTTTGTTATTCCCAATTAGGTTATTCTTTCAGTAAATTTGCAGTTGCAGGAAGTGGGGGAGAGCAAAAGCTCACTTTTAGTCAAGGGAGCACAGCCTCAGCTCAAAGTGTAATGATAGCAGGAGGCAGAGCGTGTAAATCAACTGGAGAAAATGAATTCACGCAAACTATAGTTATTGATCCTGTGCGTTTTGATGGTGACGCTCATGATGGAATTCTTGGATTCAGAGGTCCTTTTAAATCACAATACGATACCACTCAAAATCGTTTAAAATTTTATAGTCTTGAGTATCCAACAACGGATACAGATCCTGCAAAATTTAAAATTAACTATTCTATATTGCCTGGTGTGATTGAGTCAGGTGTAGACAGACTGTATGTATATAAGCATCCACTCACTTCGAGTTCTTCTTATGATTATGATGAGTCTAAACTTTGTCAAATTTTGAACTCTCCAAATCCTCCAACTAATTATTTTAAAGCCTTAGATGTTCCTTTGAATGCAAATGTTGTTGAAGTTCCTATTAAAAAAATGGAGCTTGGTCAGGTTGATGTCGTGCTCTGTACAATGAGAGCTGGTGTTCCTCAAGGTATGGGGATGGTTCTCTATAGTTCAAATTTTCAAATGAGTTCTTCTGGAGGAAATTCAGGTGGCAATAATGGCGGTGGTACAGGCGGTGGTACAGGCGGTGGTACAGGACAAATCTCAACAAATCCGAATCATTTGCATCTTGAAATGTGGAATTCGCAACCAAAATCTAACCTTTGTTACTCTTCAATGATTTGGTTCTCAGAAGATGTCGGTCAAGCTGTGAATAATGCCATGGCTCCAGCAAATTGGAAGCTCCTTCTTGCTGGTACTAGCATTGCAGATGTTGCGATGAGTGAATTTCAAATTTATACGGATTCATCTTGTACAAATTTATTTCCTAGTGAAATGATTTTTTCGGCTCCACAAAATAGTGTGCGATTTTATTTTAGACACAGTATGAATAGTGCTAACTGGATGAATCAACTTAAAGTGTCTGCAACACTCAAAAGATCAGATGGCACAATAGCCTCTTCAGGTATGAATTCGTTGTATCCCGATCAATCAACAATGGGTGCAATAGAAAAAATCTCATTATCACGTCAATGGGATAATAATTCTACAAATTCAAATAGCTGTATTCATTTATCTGCTCAATTTAAAGATCTTAATTATAATTTAGCAGGAGTTGCAGTTGCTACACCTCTGAATTTAACATCCACAGGTGGATCTAATGGTACTTTTTATGCGGATGCCACTTGTTCAGGTAACACACTCAGCACAATCAGTGTACCGGTGGGAGTGACTGAAAGGGATTTTTATTTTAAACCCTCCAACTTAACTGCGGCTCAAGAAATTATAGTCTCTGCTGGAATGCAAATTTCACAAATTGCTGGATCAGCTATTGTGGGGCAATACCATTTGGCAATTAATCAGTATTTGCCAATTAATAACCTCAGCATCAATTTAAATTGCTCAACAACAAGTTGTTCACAAACTCTTGCAGATGAGTGTCGTGAACTTGTGATTCGTCCTTTGAATATCAACCAAGAAACTTCTTTCAACACTTCCAATATTCCATTGTCATGGACAAATGCCAGCAATATTAAACTCTATTCAGATGCGGCCACTTGTAATACGGGAGGCAATTCTAATTTATCTGGTAATTTTACAACTTATAATGGCGAATCCCATGTGTTTATTCGACCTATAATGGGAGCTGATTCTATGGCAACGGTTGTATTTACTGGAACACTCAATAATATTTCAGCAACGTTTACATTTTCAGCTTCCATTATGAGTTCAACTACAACTAATCCAGGCTCTGGAACTGGCACCACAAATCCTTGTACTGTTAATTGTAATGGAACTGGTACAACTAATCCTGGCGCAGGAACTGGTGCGACTTCATCTTTGACTCTGGCAGCATTGCCAAATGTTCTCACCAATGCGACAACTCTTTCTGGAACTTGTGATTCCTCAATAGCAGATACTATTTCTGTTAAGGAAGTTAATTCCGGAAAAATCATTGCCTATGGTTTAAGTTGTGCTGGTGGGCAATGGTTTTATGCTCTTGATATCAATTCCTTTGATTCTATTCAAAATGGTAAACTCAATATTGTTGCTACCAGAGGAATGCAAACTTATTCTCAATCAGAAACTCGCTCAACGATCAAGCCACCTTATATTGATTTTGCGAGTGGTAGCTATGAGCCGACATCTTACAATATCTATTGTAATGTAAGCACTCCGTTTAAATTAGTCCTTAATTCTGTAACGAGTGCCGACATTACTTGTGCTGCAAGTCCAATGACGATTGCCTCTAATTTTTCAACTTACTCGCCTTTGGGAAGTGCAAAACCTCAAGCAGCAAATACTCCCTATATGCTCTCAATTGTGCAAGGTAATAGCTCGATTGGAGTCACAGCTCTCACTGCAGGTGCAGGTTTAAACCCTACAGGTGAATCATTAGCAGTGACTTCATTTTCAAGCCAACAATCATTGCATCATGCTTCAAATATCTCAGGTAAATGTGCAGTAGGATCTAATTTTACTTTATTTATGAACAGTCAGCCCATTGATTCTGCAGTTTTATGTTCTGCTGATGGAACTTTTAATTGGAATGTTAACTTTAATACAATTGGAACAACATATCCGTCATTTAGCAGTTTTACAGAAGGCTCTCCACTGGCTATCCAACTTGTTCAGGGTGGACAAAAAGCTTTTGGTCTTTACCTTAAAAAAGGTAAATCAAGTCGGATGATGGCTCTAGCAGATCAAAGTTTCGGAAGTTACGGAAAATATATTTATGATAGATCGGCTCAAAAATATGATGAAATTCAATCAGCCACTAGTGTAGCAGAGTATAATACTGCAAAAATTGTGACCCTTGGTGGGCTCCTTGATCAAGATAATATGAAAAAACTCTTTTTAGTTAAAATGGATCGTCTGACCAGCGTTAAAGAAAATGAAATCACTTTTGCAACAAATAACAGTGATGAACTTCCTGTGGGGATTGAAAAAGGGAATATGAAAACTGGTGATTTCTTATGGATCGTAAGTAAATTAAGCACAGGTTTCATCAATGTCAGAAAACTCAATGTGGACTTTACACAATTACTTGCACACAATCAGTTATCTGGAGTTCCTCAGGCTATTTCAGCTTATGATGGAAATAAATTATTAGTTGCGGGAACCAATACGGCTAAGTCAGAAATTGTGATGGGTTCTTATCGCTATGAAGAAGCTGGAGTGATCAACTTAAATACCACTGACTTTGGAACAAATGGGTCTAAAAATATGACCATTCCTAACGGTAATAACATTTCAATTACAAAAATCCTTCAGTCTAATAATGGTGATGGATTTTATATATCAGGAAGTTTCTTCACGACAACTCAGAATAAACAACTCCCTTTTATAATGAAAATTAATAAACAAGGTGCACTCGATACTCAATTTAATACATCAGGAGTTTTGGTTGTTACCGATCCTTCAACATTGACTCAATCAAGCCATGTTACGGATTTAAAACTCGACAGCCTCAATCGCTTAGTAGTTGTTACGGCAATTACAGATCAAACTACAAATCCGGTTTTATTGAGTTCAATCAGAAGATATAAAACTACGGGTGCTATTGACTCTACATTCAATGCAAACAGCCAAGGAAACACTCGTTATTTATCAAATGGTTTCAAACCAAACTCTCTCAACATTCTTCCTGGAGATAAAATCCTTATTACGGGTAATGTTGATATGAGAGCGAGAATTCATCTTCTTCTTCCTACTGGAGATGATGATTTGGGCTTTAATGCGTCTTCTGCCTATATGGATTTTAATTTGATTGAAAGAAGTCCTACTGCAAGTATTGTTAACGGGGCTGCTTTTGAGTCTAATATGTCTTTTGGTTCTTTATATATTTGGGGAACAAATAGCAACACATCCACACTTGCTCCATGGGATCCTTCAACAGGAAGCGGTGGAACAAGTGTGATCAATAAACTTAATTTAAATTGGTAGAACTTAATTAAGGGAGGATATGGGGAGCTAAGATCTTTCCAAAATCCTCCATTTTAGTGATAGACTTTTGTTTTCTCGTTGCAGCTTCATCAAATTTTAAATGGATTTGAGCAATTAAGCCAGAGCTAGTTTCAATAAGTAGTGGTTCTGGTTTTGTTTTTTTAGATTTTAAAAGTGATTTTTTTAAAACGTGAGAGAGTTGCTCAAGGTTTTGCACCTTTTGATTGTTCACTTTATAAACAAAGTCCCCCACTTCCATAAATAAATCTTCAGCCAAAGAATTAGCAGCCACGTGTGTGACTAAAAGTTGGGAGCGAGACTCTTTAAAATCCTTATAAATAAAACACACATCAATATTGTAAGCTTGCGTAAGAGCGTCCACAAGCTCATGGGAGGCCTCTTGAATGATCAAACCCTCTAAGCAAATATAATTACGAAGCGACCACAAGGGTTGGCTCTTAAACGTGATCTCTGGCATTTGCTGAAGCAAGGCTGATTTTTTTAAAAGTCGCCCCTTTCTCCAGATTTTTAATTTAAGTGGTTTAGAAGGTTCATTGCGTTGGAGAATATCAAAGACATTTTGTTTTCTCACTGATGAAGACTTTTGAATCACATTGCCATGACGATCTACCTGTAGATCATTGATTTCCATCATCACATCGCCCGATTGAAGTCCGGCTTTTTCAGCAAAACTTGTGGGAAACACTTTGGCGAGAATAAGCCCTTGGGGAGTTTTCATTTTTAAAAATTCTGCGTTCGAAGCTGAGTTCCTTTGAAAATGCACTCCAAAGCTAGGGATAGAAAGCTTGGCCCCTTTGGCTAAGAGAGGTAAAATATTAATCACTAAGTGAATGGGAGTGATAAAACTAATGTTGTTAGCCCCTAAAATAATCGCCGTATTAATGCCGATCACTTCCCCTTTTTTATTGATGGCTGGGCCACCGCTGTTTCCGGGATTGATGGCCGCATCAGTTACAAATCTTTCAACAGTGCCAGGAGTGCCACTGATAAAATTAGAAATCTCACCTGTAGAAATATTAGGTTCTTCCATTCCTAGTGGGTAACCAATGGCTTTAATCTCTTCACCTCTGCGGATCCCGAGGGAGTCCGCAAATTGAAGAGAAGGAATTTTTTTAATTTGCGCGATTTTTTTAAATCTAATGAGGGAGTCTTCTTTCATTTTTAAGAGAGCTACATCAGGTTCTAAACCCGGAACTAATCCAACGCACTCCACTTCAAAGGGTTCATCACTTGTAAGTGTCGTTTTAATTTCTAAACTCACAGCACTGCGAGCCACATGAGAGTTGGTGAGGATCCAGCCTTCTTCATTTTGAAAATTAATAAAAAATCCAGATCCAATCCACTCGTCTTCTTCGGCTTGGCGAGGATCGAGCAAACTATTAAGGTGTATTTCGCTAAAGCCACGGCAGTAGATACGAACCACAGAAGGCATGGCTTTTTGAGCTGAACGAGTGAGGGACTGTGAGCTCGAAATTATTTTTTCATTCATAGTGGGGTCACACCTTTAGTTGTGAAGTCAATCACAGTAGGGTAAATTTTAGTTTCTTTAGGATCAAAAAAAAGATTCCACTTTTGAGGAGAAACTTGCTCTGCAGGAGAAATGATTTCAATGGAATCATTTAAATACCTTTGAAGAGTGTTTTGCATGTATTCGGGCACCACAAGAATGGCTTCACTCAAAGAATTTTGTAAAATAATAAATTCAGCTTTATGTGCAGAGTTTTCAATCACAATGCCTTTAAAGCTGTAAAGATTTTTTGGGCCCGCATAGGCAGAATCTAAAACCGAAAAAAACAAAAGACCTAAGATTAAGAGAGAATATTTTTTTAAAGCTTGAATTTTTGGCATGGATTTTCTCCCTTCTCTTGAAGAAGTGGATAGATTTTTTGATAGACTTTGCGCTCAGATCTGGCGACCTCTTTGGAAAGACTGTCTAATTTTTTGGTTTCATTAAGGATTTGTTTTTCTTCCTCAAAATAAGCTTTATACTCTTTGGATTTTTTTAATTTATTAAGGCGCTCCACTAGTGATGTTGAAACATTGTAGGCATTGTTATTCGCTTTAATTTGTTCTTTATTATAATCAATATGGATATCTATTTGTGTGATTTCAACACAGTAGGGATCTTCGGTTTTGGGAATATTTTCGCAAAGTTTGCTCTTACTATGGAGATCATTGATTCTATTTGTCAGTTTATTTCGTTCAGTTCTGTATTTAAGAACTTGCGCTTCAAATTGTTTCCATTCCGCAGAGTTTTCAATTCCTGTTGAAGCACTGAGGTTCGCTTTTTGATTGATTTCTTTAGCAGAATTTTTGAGATCCACTAGATTCGTATTGCGAGTGGTGCATTTGACTTTACTTGATTTAAAAGGAGATCGTTTCATATAGTCTACAAAATCTCCGGAGTCTTGAAACTCATAAAATAAATCATTGGTATTTTTATAGATGATTTTACCTGAAGGAGTTGAGATTTGGGGTTGACCTGGTTGAGCTCTTTCCATTTCTTCAAATCTTGTTTTTAAAAAAACCTCTTCTAAGTTTTTTCCATGGGACATGTTTTTTTGGAGATTGTTCATATCAAATCCGTATGCAACCCCTTGGCCCGCCGTTGTGACTACACAGGTATTGGGTGTGGCTAATTTTAGGCTGGCTCCTGAGTGGCAACTCGTATCTATAATTGCCAACTGGACGCCTCTTTTTTCAGCCTCGTCTCTAACGGATTCAAGGATTCTAAGGTCTACCAGACCATTTTTAGAGCTGACTTCATGGGATCCATAACTATTGCTTTCATAACCATGAGTTGCGATATTAATTAAAACTTCATCGCCTTTTTTAAGTTGAGAAATTTGAGTTCTCAATTGAGCAATCGTTTTATTAAACTCTTCCACACTAAAATTTTTAGTTTTTACAGATTTAATGGATTTGAGCTTGGCTTCATCATCTGCGTGGCCCCCATTATGAAGATAAGTGGTTTCCCAATGATTTTTTTTAGAGAAATCTGAAAAAAAATCGAGTGAATGATAGAACATGGTTCGAGGGAGACCTGGGTCTTCGCCACCTCCGCCTACAAAGAGGGCGATTTTTCGTGGACCTGCGGAAGTCGCGGGCGGAGTCACAGAGGCTGTTTTTGCGGGCAGTGGTTTGGCAGGGGGAGGATTAGATGGCGGAGCCGACCAGCAGAAGGGGTTTAAAAAGATTAAAAAAAATAAATGACTAACAAAGATCTTTATTTTTAATTTTATTTTCATATTTTAAAAAAAATTCCTGTAAGTTGATTCATTAGTTTAAGTGTAAAATTCCATCGACTCAATATTTTACTTAAAATAAAAGTGATTTTTACAACTCTTCGACTAATTTTAACTTCAGAAGATTTTTTAAAATCAATATGGGTTTTGATTTTGTGTAAGTTAAATAAAGCCATCATTAATATCCAACAGCAAAAATGCCGAATTTTTTTATCATCTTCATTTTGCGCAGAAAGTTTTTGAATAAATAAAAGAGCTTTTTGTAAATGTATCGAAGCCATTTGAATCAATTCATGAAGCCCTTTTTGAAAATTCAATTCATCAGCAGCACTTAAGTGAGCTTGTTGGAGCTGACTTAAATTAAAATGGAATTGATTAAAGATCTCCTGTGGCAACCAACAAACTTCTCTTTCAGCATCATCCCAGATATCTTTGAGGATATTGGTCATTTGCAAACCTTGTCCAAAAGATTTTGCCAAATCTAAAAGTTCAATCTCTGAATCTAAAAGTTGGTTGGGATTAAAAGTTGTGCTCGTAAACAGTTTAGCGAGCATTTCACCTACACACCCAGCGACAAAGTAACAATATTGATCCAAGTCTTTTGTCGAGGTGAGACCTTGCTTTAAATTTAAGGACTGAAAAAAAGACATTCCACCAGTCATCGTACGAACACATTCAAGCAAGGCTGCTTTTTCAGAAGCGCTAAAAGATTGAGTGATGGCAAGGACTTTTTCGGATTCTTGAATAAGGTGATGTTCGGCTAAGGTTGTTTTATCCGACAGTAATTGACCCAGTTCATTTGCAAAGAGCTGTGCATTTTGACCAGAAGTTAGAGCTAAAATAAATTGCTCATTAAAAACTTTTTTTTGAGCGTAATTCAGACTCACTTCATCTTCAATGGTGTCGACAATACGGCAAAGTAAATAGGCATTAGCCACAACAAAACTCAGGCGCTCTGGCAACTGAGGAATGGCAAGAGCAAAAGTTCGCGAGACCCCTTGGAGATGTTTATTTTGAAACTCTACAGAAGAAGACTCTGGACCTGTAAAATTGAGGGGGTTTTGAGTCACAAGGCTGCTCTCCGTTTGGTGTTTAAACTCAAGTAATGACTATAAATTCTTAAAAAGAGGACCCTTTTTTAGGGTCCTGAGAGTATTTCAACAAAGAGTCGAGGAGAAATCAAGGTACTGCACAATATATTGGATATAGGGGAGCGATGAGTCTTTATCTGAGTCTTTAAATTGCAATGTAATTATTACAAGTGGCTCAGCTGGATTTAAAACTCATTAGAGTGATCTGGAGAAGGCCAAAAAGTGTAAATTGTTTAAATTATAGACAAACAAGGAGAACTTACATGAAAAGTCTTTTAACCTTAACTCTTATCTCTGGTCTTATGGGAATTCAATCAGCTAAGGCGAGTGTTGATTGCATGAATAAAGCACACTCTGAAGCTTACGAAAAATACTCAGCTCAAACGGGCGCCACAATGTTTTCAACTTCACTCAAATTCAAACCTGTTGTTAAAGAAACGAGCACAAGTTTTTTTATTAAGATCTTAGATCCAGAAGCTGAAACTCCAACAATCATAGAGATCACGCTCGATAATCAATCTTGTGAACCTGTAAAATAAGAATAAATTTAAATTAATAAAAAATTATGAAGCCCTCTTAGTGATACTAAAACTAAGAGGGCTTTTTTTTTCTCAAATTGAGTTTTTATTAACACGCTAGGTCTGAAAAATTTATAAATAAAACTTGCTCACAGGGTGGAGTCTCGCTATCAAGCAGGCCGCTAAAGGGGTTCTTATGAAATTTTTCAGAACTGATTCCATCTTAAAAAAATACTTTTTAGTTTCATTTTTATGTTTTGGATTTTTAGGATTTTCAAATTTAGCTTTTTCAAATTTAGCATTGGCTCAAGTTGCAGAAGGCGAAAACTACTTGGATGAATTAGACCCCTTTGATGTGAATATTGAAGATAAACTCCATCAATTAGATCAGTCCTATTTACAAGAGACGGGTCAATCTCCTTTAGTTGAAGACGAAGGACAACTATATACTGATTGTTTTCGTCAAACCTGCACCATATGGGCTCATGTGGTGAAGTCTCAACAAAAAGTTTACCTTTATATTAACGGTAGCAATGAATTTATCTGGGATGTATCAACGGGTGTTGAGGGGCGCGAGACTCCTGACTTTGATAAGCATCCTAATGGAAGAATTTACGATAGATACACATCAACAACTTATCCGGGTGGCGATTATAATGGCTTAGGAAATATGCCTTATGCTGTTTTTATTAGGGGCGGTTTTGCCATTCATGGGACTGGTGTAAAAAATTGGCCTAAATTAGGTCATCCGGCATCACATGGTTGCATTCGACTGCATCCTGATAATGCAAAATATTTTAATCGATTAGTCAGACAATTTGGAATTGGCAATACTTGGATTACTGTTGAGTAATGAGGGTACGTATGAAGTTGTGATTACCCTCCTGGGGTAATTAACACAAATGGGAAACCAGAAACATCCCAGTCAGAAACTGTTCTGCATCTTGGACAAACTAGGCGAACGCTTGTTCCTCCAGTGACTTTAGTTCTTTCAATAGCCTGGGCTTTTAAATCTTGTTTGCAGCTAGGGCAATTGCAAGCTTCCTTTTCCTTAGAGCCTTTTGATTTTAAATTCACATTTGAAGAAACAAATAAGATTGTCACAATAATTGTGGGAATCACAAAAATCACAGCTAAGATAATGTAGTATTCAGCAGGAAAACTCGACATAGAGTTATCTTAGTTTGAAAAAATAAACAGAGTAAAAGTAAATTTGAATTCAGAAACAGAACAGGACTTTTGTAGGTCTCTGACTCTTTTGAAAAAATAGGATCAAAAAAACCTTAAGATCCTTTTTAGGTGCGCCTCAGCAGGCATTTTTATTTTGCATTGCGAAATAGTTAAACTCAGAAATTAGAAATTATTTTTTGATTTATAATATAAAAAAAACTTATGTCTATGTAGATGAAAAAACATCTTTTTCAGAGAGAAAAAAATTTTTTCCACCACAAGTTGAGATGCAAAATTATCATATAATTTTTTTTAAGAATTTATATAAGGTGCAGTAATTTTTTAAAAAAACCAAATTGGCACCACTCTCTTGTTGAAATTTTTTTATTTATCTTGTTTTATACGCGCCAATCACTAAGTAAGGTGATTGTTTCGGAGGGGTTTATGAACGGGAGATTCATGCTAAACAAAATTAATCAGACTGGATTAGTTAAAACAACATTGGGGACTGTATTTTTATTAGCGTTAACTTTAAGTTTTCAAGCTGAAGCCAAACGTTATTTAGTAGTTCTTAAGAGCGAACAAACTTACCGTCAGGTTCAATCTCAATTTCAAAAATCACAAAGACAAAGAAATGAGTTTTCTTTGAGTGGAGTGAATCTCACTCTTGGTGAAACTTCTGTAAAGCCCTTTGAAGGTGTGAATGCAAAAGTTGAACAAAGCCTCACTCATTTAAAAACTTTAGTTGTCGATGCAAAGTCAGCTAAAGACATTAAGAAGATGGCTAAAGATCCTTCAGTTCTATTGATTGAAGAAGAAACTTTTATTCCAGCTCCAAAACCAATTGGTGGAATGCATTTATACCCAGCATGGGATTATTCTTTAAATGCTTCTATGTTGAGTTCACCATCAGATTTAGGTGTTAACACTCCTTGGGGAATTAAAGCCGTCAAAGCACCTGAAGCTTGGGCTACTGCTCATTCTGGAAATGGCGCAAGAGTTTTAGTATTAGATACTGGTATTGATCATGATCATCCAGCTGTAAAAGCAAATTTTGAACAAGGAAAAGACTTTGTTCATGATAACATCACTCCATATCCGTATGCTGATAAAGTGGGTCATGGAACACACGTTGCTGGAACGATTGGTGCCTCAGTAGGTGCTTATGGTTTTGTGGGTGTGGCTCCTGAAGCAAAAATTCTTGCGGGAAGAGTTTGTAGCGATCAAGGTTGTTCAAATATTTCTATCGCAGAAGGTATCAACTGGGGTATTGAGCAAAAAGTTGACGTGATTAATATGTCTCTTGGTGGAGCGATGTCTACAAGCTCTGAAAAACAAGCAATTATTGCAGCTGAAAAAGCAGGTGTGATTATTGTTGCAGCAGCAGGTAACGATGGAACTCCAAAAGTAGGATATCCAGCAGCTCTTCCTAATGTGATTGCAGTCGGTGCTGTGGACTCTTCTTTAAAAAGAGCTCAGTTCTCTCAATATGGTCCAGAGTTATTTATTGTGGCTCCAGGTGTAGAAGTTGTTTCTTCAGTTCCACTCGGAACTGCTAGAGCTGCTAAAGTAAATCTTAAAGTGGGTGATCAAACTCAAGACGTTCCAACTTTGGCTTTCTACGGAAGTATGGAATTAAAATCTCCACTTTCTGGCGACCTTATTCTTGCAGGTAAAGGTAAAGTTGAAGACCTTGCTGGTAAATCTATGGTTGGTAGAATTGCTTTAGTACAAAGAGGCGAGATTTCATTCCAAGATAAAGCAAAGAACGTGTTAAAATCTGGCGCTAAAGGAATGATTGTTTACAATACTGAACCAGGTTTATTCAAAGGTGCGATTTCAAAAGATAGCACCACAATGAATCTTGCGGCCTTCCTTATTGAAAAAGAAGTTGGAGAAAAACTAGTTCTTCAAATGACAAACGGTGCTCAAGCATCTGCTCAAATGTCAATTGATCCAGCTGACTATGATTCTTATGCAGGGACATCAATGGCAACTCCTCATGTAGCTGGTGTAGTGGCTTTAATAAAAGCAACTAATAAAAAATTAACTCCAGCTCAAGTGAGAAGCATTTTAAAAGAAACTGCAGTTCCAACTGCTGAGAACAATACTCAAAATGAATACGGCCATGGTTTAGTAGACGCTCAAGCAGCATGTGCTAAGGCCGCAACACTTCACTAATGAAGTATTTTAACGACTTTCTCAGTCAGATTCCCTCTTCTTTGCAAAAAAGGTTGTTATTAAAAAAAACAACTAAGAAGCTTAAGAAGGGGGATTTTCTTTATAGATTGGGTGACACCCCTCAATCTATTTATGTAGTTGAAAAAGGTTTAGTTGGGCTAACCTATGTAGGCTTAAAAGGTGAAGAACATCTTTTAAGAATATTTAAAGTAGGGAGAGTTCATGGACATCGTTCTATTTTTGCGAATGAGGTTTATCATTCCTCTGCGGTGGCTTTAGAAGATTCTGAGATTTCAGTGATTCCTAAAGAATGTCTTTTTGAAATGATTAAGCAAAAACCTGAAATGGCTTTTCATTTTTTAAATGTTTTAGCCGTAGAATTAAAAGAAGCTGAATTGAAGCTCATCTCAAGAAGCGAAAAAGATGTTGCTGGCCGAATTGCGGAGACGCTGATCTATTTAACTGAGCAGTATCCAGAGCATTCTTGGACTCGCCGAGAAATTGCCGAATTTTGTGGGAGTACCACTCCCACTGTTATCAAAACGATGGCTAAATTTGAAGAAAAGGGATGGATATCTCAAAGCGGACGAAAGTTTTTGATCTTAAAAAAGAAAAACCTTCTGTCCGTATCTGATGATTAATAAAAATTATCTTTGGTGTCTGGCAAGGTCATGCCATTGTCTTTCTAAAAACTCTCTTTCAATCGGATGTGCGATCGCTATCAGAGCTTTGGCGCGTTCATTCAGGGTTTTGCCATACAAATCAACGATTCCATATTCAGTGGCCACATAGTGCACGTGAGCGCGGGTGGTTACAACTCCTGCTCCTGATTTGAGAGTGGGTACAATTCTAGAAATTCCTTTTCCTGTTTGCGAAGTTAAAGCGAGGACGGGTTTTCCGTTTTCAGAAAGGGTTGCTCCTCTCATAAAATCAACTTGTCCTCCCACTCCTGAAATAATGTGATGACCAATTGAATCTGCGCAAACTTGACCAGTTAAATCGATTTCTACTGCCGAGTTGATTGAAACCACATTTGGGTTTCTTGAAATATTAAAAGGACTGTTGGTGTAACTCACATCTAAAAGCACAACGCTTGGATTGTCGTTTACAAAATCATAGAGACGTTGTGAACCTGTAACAAAAGCAGAGACTGTTTTGCCGGGATGAATTTTTTTGCGAGAATTATTAACCACTCCTTTAAGGATTAAATCCAAAGCCCCATCAGACCACATCTCAGTATGAATCCCTAAATTTTTATGATTTGTAAGAGCTTTAAGAGTTGCATCTGGAATTTTTCCAATCCCCATTTGTAAGCAAGCTCCATCTTCGATCACTTCAGCCACATGGCGGCCAATAGAAAGTTCAAGTTCAGAGAGTTCTTGCGGAGGAACTTCAGGAATGGGTTCATTCACTTCCACCATATAATTAATTTGGCTAATATGAATAATTCCATCTCCATGCAAGCGCGGCATTTGTGGATTCACTTGAGCAATCACAAGTTGAGCTACTTCTGTGGCAGCTCTTGCAACATCTACAGAGGTTCCTAAAGAGCAAAATCCATGTTGATCAGGAGGAGAAACATGAATCAAAGCGACATCAACTTTGCGAATTCTTTTTCTGAAGAGGTTGGGAATTTCAGAGAGAAAACATGGGAGGTAATCAACTCTGTCAAAATCAATTGCAGATCTCATGTTGGCGCCCACAAAAAGATTGGTGACGCGAAAAGAATTTTTAAATTCAGGTTTGCTGTATAAAGCTTCTCCCATCGTATGGAGGTGGAGTAGTTCAACTTGTTCAAGTCGTGAAGCTTGTTGAATCAGTTCTGCAATAAGATTGCGAGGAGTTGCTGCTCCTCCATGAATAAAAACACTTTGTTTTGAATTAATATGACTGATCGCTTCAGATGCAGAAACAATATGAAGGCTTGTAAGTCCCGATGAATTCATGGAGTTTATTTTCCTTTTTTTTTAAGTTACAAAAAAATTACTAAACTTTTTATCTAAAAAAAAGCAGAAGTTTTAACCGAGACATAATAACTCGAATCCTTTTTTAGTGAGTCTGTTTATTTTTTAAAAAAAATTAAAAACAAAACTCATGTTGGATATCCAAGAATTACCTCGTTATACTTTTATTGTAAGCAGGTTTAAAAAAAATTTTTTAATTTTTTTATCTGATTATATTGAGGGAGATTTTGTGACTATTGGAACATCTGTGATTATCATTTCTAAGAATGGAGGGTTAGCAAATACCCTTGAGTCTTATCTTGATGATCAGCATGTTTCTTGCGGAGTCATTCCTGTTGAGGAACTTTTTCGTTTGAGTTTTTTAGAAGACGAAGTGGTTCAGCTTTCTGTGAAACTCATTATATCTGACGTGGAGTGTTATTCTAATCATAGTAGTGAGTTTCAACAATTTATTGAAAAGCATCCTGTTCATCCGCCCTTAATTTTAATTGCGGAACCGGATGAAGTAGAGCTTGCTGTGCAAGCCACTCATGATCAAGCTTTTCATTATTTAGTGAATCCTGTTAAAAAATTAGATTTTAATTTGGCCGTCGACCGTGCCCTTCATTTTAGAGAGATTCTTGGCCAAAATTTAGTCCTCAGACGAGAGCTTAAAAACTCTCGTTCTGTAGGACACATTATTGGTAAAAGTCCTGCGATGCAGGAAGTTTTTGATTTGATTCATAGAGTGGCGCATACAAGTGCCAATGTTCTCATTCAAGGTGAGAGCGGTACAGGCAAAGAACTTGTGGCACGTGCGATTCATGATTTAGGATCTCGTTCTAAAAAACCTTTTGTGGCGATTAATTGCACAGCGATTCCGGAAGGACTATTGGAATCAGAATTATTTGGTCATGCAAAAGGTTCTTTTACTGGCGCTGTAAGTCGCAAAAAAGGTTTATTTGAAGAAGCTGATGGGGGAACTCTGTTCTTAGATGAAATCGGCGATATGAATATGAGTTTACAAGCAAAACTTTTGCGAGTGATTCAAGATCGTCGTGTGCGTGCAGTGGGTGATAATTTAGAAAAAAATATTGATGTGAGAATTATCACGGCCACTCATAAAGATTTAAGAGCTGGGATTAGAGAAGGACGATTTAGAGAAGATCTTTATTATCGACTTTGTGTGATTCCGATGGTGGTGCCCGCATTGCGATATCGTGGTGATGATGTGATTTTATTAGCCGAGTATTTTTTAGAAAAATACAACGCCGCTAATGGAACACGCATTAAGGGATTCACTCGCACGGCTTTAGATATTCTTTTGAAAATGAAATGGGAAGGCAATGTTCGTGAATTAGAAAATGTTGTCGAGCGTGCCGTTGTTTTATGTCGTGGGCAATTTATCAGTCCCGAAGATTTACCGGGAGCGGATGATTTTGGGCAAGAGGGATTTTTTGCTCATCTCACGGATCAACTTCCACCCTTAGAAGAAGTTGAAAAAAGATATATTATGTTTGTACTTGATAAAGTGGGTGGCAAAAAAGAAAAAGCCGCTCAGATTTTAGGTTTGAATCGTCGCACTCTTTATCGCAAAGAAAGAGAGTATGGCTGGAGCGTTGAGTCGGAACACGAAGACTCTGAACATGCAGAGAAGGATTCTGAAATTTTGTAGATGGACATGATGTCACACTCAACCCTTAGTCCTGTGACAACTTGCCACAAGCAGGTTTGAGAAAATCAGAATCAAGAAGCTCAGCTCAACTAGAATGGATTAGAAGGTTCAAAGAGAGAAAATGAAAGTTGGTACGGACATTGCTCTCTAGAAAGTTGTGAAAAGGAAATAAACTCTCTGACAAAGTGTCGGGGAAAAAAACTACAAGGAGGATTTTATGAACAAACTTATGACTGCTGCGGCATCTGCGATCATTTTCATTTCAATGGTTTCAGGTTACAATTCAGCTCAAGCGGCTGGCACACCAGGTGAAGGAGTGCACAAAGAAGTTGCGATCAGTTTTAACGATGCTTATGTTCCAGGGGGTTTTGATTCTGCGTCTGATGTTTTCGTAGTAGCAAATGGAATCTATCCAAATGGCTGCTACAAATGGAATAAATCAGATGTGAAACACTTAGATGGCAATGTTCATGAAGTGTCTGGAACTGCAAGTGTGTCTCAGGGTATGTGCTTAATGGTTTTAGTACCATTCACTAAAGAGATCCATCTTGGTCAAATCGGTAGCGGTGAGCACCTCATCCGTTTAATGAATGGCGATGGAACTTATCTTGAGAAAAAATTAGTGATTGAATAAGGATATAGACAATAGTCTTATATCTAGAGCGACGCGACTAGGCGTCGCTCCTTTTTTATTTTAAAGGGTTCTTTTTTGGTCTAGTAAAGATTGCTTTAAAATTAAGCAATATTAGACTTATAAAGAAGAGAGTTTCCTCCGATAGGGCCCATAATGGGGGATTTTAAATGAAACAAAAAATCGAGAGTCTTCAAAAGCCAACTTTATTATTAGGCAAGACATTTGCTCTTTTAGTGTCCTTGCATTTTTCAATTCTATTTGTCGGCTGTGCGCCGAGTAAAAAAAATCAATCTGTTCGTTGGTCAAAACAATCTTCAAAAGATCTCCCAGAGTCTATTAATCATCTGGTTCAAAATGAATCCTTTAAAGCGGGTTCTGTTTTTACTAAAGGCGCTAAAGAATCAGTAGAAATCATTCCTCAAAAAATTGCGGGAGCAAGAGTTGAAGGTGGTTATTTACAAAAAGTTTTTAATGATGATGGCGAACTTATATATGTTGTCGGTTCAGAGGCTGTTGAGCCAACAGAAAAACTTAAAAAAAATATTGAAGCTCTTAATTTGAGCAAATATGAAATCGTACAAAGAATTAAAGTTAAAAATTATGAGTTGCAAAATGCTTCTGTGATTTTTAATCCAGAAGTGATTGTGGATGGACAAGGTCTTTCACAAACGGCTTATATTTCTCAAGACTATATTCTTAAAGATGGAACGGCTGCAAAACGTATGAAAATCAGCGAGGCGGGAATTATTGTAGGAGTAGAGCCTATTGGTTCGCGCTTTCATGATGCTCGTGGAATTGTGTTTCCTGAGGGTCCAAAAATTAGCACACTTCAAGAAACTATTTTAAAAAATCTTATAGGAGATGGCACACTCTCGACTTTAAGATTAGTGGCGACTTCACAAGCAGAGGATAAAGCATTTAGCACGGATGATAAGTTTTTTTATGATCCAGCAGATGTGCGCTTTACTCAAGTTCAGGCTTTCTTTTATGTCGACAAAGCTCTTTCGTGGTTTACAAATGTTTTAAAAGTCACCATTCCTTTTAAAATTGAAATCGAAACTAACGTAGGGGCTCCGGCCAGAACCAATTCCTTCTTTTACTATAACGGAAAAATCCGTTTAGGTGATGGTGATGGAGTGAATTATAAAAACATTCCGCATGATCCTTCGATTGTGACGCATGAGACTTGTCACTCTTTAGTTCAAGCACTTGCTCAACTTCCTTATGAAGGTGAGGGTGGTTCGTTAAATGAGGGATTTTCAGATTTTTTTACAACAGCAATGTTTGATAATCCAAAATTAGCAGAAGCTTCTTATATGAAGGGAGCTTTTAAGAGAACTGTTGAGGTTCCTTATAAATTGAGCGATAAAAATGGTGCTCTTTATCATGATAGTGGAATTTTAAGTGGTACTTTTTGGCAAATTCGTTTAAAGCTTGGAACTGACGCTTCTCTCAGATTGGCGGTTAAGACTCTTTCTCGAATTGGTCCGGGCGGAGATTTTAGTTCAGTTCGCCCAGCAGTCGAAGATGCTTTGAAAGAAGATTTCACAGCAACAGAGATCCAAACGGTTCAATCAGTCCTTGGAGAGCGTGGTTTCTAATTCAATCTAAAAAGTTTTTAGATTGAAGCTCAAGGGGTGGGGTCATGAACGGAAGCTTTTTATCAGTTTTTTTAATATGGACTATATGGGGAATCGGTTTTGCGATTCCCCAGCATTCAAATTCAAAAACAAATGTTTCAAAACCTGTTGTCTCAGTTAAATCTCCACCGCCATCCATTAGCACTCAGCTTTTGGGTAAATGGGATTATTACAAATACATTTATAAAGGCACTATTCAGTTTCCACGCGATCAAGACACACATTTATATTATGAGTTTATTGAAGGCGGGCGCAGTGTTCTCCTCTGGAAGAATGATGCCGAACGAATGTACTGTGAGCGCCGTGGTTTATTTTACAACACAGATAAGTCAATCGTTGATGAAGTCGTGTGGGTGCACCCTTCTAACTCAAGAGAGTGTGGGCAAGATCCTGACATGAGAGTGGGTCGCACAACAGTCACTCCCTTTAGAATCGTTGAAGATGAATTGCATTTAGATCTTCCATTGGGAGACGACTTTCTCACTTATGTTTTTAAAAGAATGCCTCCTTCGGAACCCGTTCCCACTCATTAAATTTTTTCTGATGATCCTACTGGACTTTGATCGAGCGAAGGTTTGAGAATTATTTTAAATGGTTTAAGATAATTCTCTATGAGAAAAGTCTTAGTTTTTCAGCATGTGGCCCATAAAATTCTTGGAACACTGAACCCGACTCTTAAGGAGCGTGGTTTAAACATTCGCTACGTTAACTTTGAGCGCACTCCAGATGAACGCCCTTCATTGGATAGGTACAATGGTTTGATCGTCATGGGTGGCCATATGGGCGTTTATGAAGCCGATAAATATCAACACATCAAAGTAGAACTTCAACTGATAGAAGAAGCTCTTAAAAAAGGGATTCCTATTTTAGGAATCTGTTTAGGTTCGCAACTGATTGCTAAAGTTTTGGGTTCACATGTGCGTAAGCACGCCGTAAAAGAAATCGGTTGGTATGATGTGAATTTTCATGAGTCGGCTCAAAATGATTTTCTCCTCGGGACTTTTAATTCCCAAGAAAAACTCTTTCAGATGCACGGAGACACTTTTGATATTCCAAGCGGAGCCGTTCACTTAGCAAGCACTTCAACTTGCCCCTCTCAGGCTTTTAGATATGGGGATAAAGTTTATGGTTTGCAGTTTCATCTTGAAGTGGACGAAGGGATGATTCAACGTTGGCTCACGAGCGAAAAAAATTATCATTTTATCAATGATCCCCAACAAAGTTTTTCAATCGAGCAAATAAAAAACGAAACTCAACTCTACTTAGATCGCTCTATGGAGTTGAGTGTGCGTACATTTGCTAAATTTGTGGAGCTCTTTGCTCTTAAAGAGAGACCTCTGGTGTTGGGTTCAGAGCATTCTAAACCCCATAAAAAAAAGCTCTCAGAAGAGATTCTCAATAAAAAGAAAAAATAATTTTTTAATTTTTTGGAGAAGATTTTAAAGCTCTTTGAACCATATCTACAGCAAGATCATGATCCACGCCATCCGTATCATTGATTTTTTCAGAAACGCTCCACCATGCTGGGGCTTCTGGGTGAGCTCCTGTTACAACCACATTGCCAAGTCCATAGCGAGATTCAATAGTCGCGGCAGTGCCATCTGGATATTGCGCTAAAACTTGAATCAAAGAATTTGTTTTTGGGAGGGTAAAGTAAGGACCGCCTTCCCAATAAACTTCACGTTGCTTTCCGTTCCAATTCAGGGAAAGGATTTCAGCATAGTTATTCACTTCACGATAAAGCGTGCTTTCCGCGTGGATCAATCCGAGTCCAATATTGCCGGTTTGACCAATTAAATCTGTGGCATAAAATCCACCCGCACAAAATCCCACATAGGCTCCGCCTTCTGAAACAAATTTACGAATGAGATCTTTGAGTTTTGGAGTCATATTTTTACCAACCACTGAGGACTTGCCGCCGGGTTGGATCCAAATGGCTGCCTCGTAAAATAATTCTGGGTTGTCATCGGTGGGGCCAACATACTGAGGAGTGAGTCCGGCAAGGCGCGCGACTTCGGCAGCTCCTTCAGAACAGTCTTCAGAGCAACTGCCAGGACCTTTATAAACAAGAGCGATTTTTTTGGGAGTCGGTTTTTGGATGGAATCAATTTGGAGACTAGAAATTTGTTCAGAGAGAAAGGCTTCGTTTGAGATTGGGTTCGAGGGAGTGGGATTATTTTGAGCAAATACACTGCACACAAAAAACAAAACAATGATCAAAGAAACTACTTTCATCGACGGAACTCTCCTTATGTTTAAATGGGAAAATTAAATTGCGATAAAGGTATTCGAAAAAAATCTTTTGTCAAAATAAATTAAAGCAAGCGACAATATTTAAATAATTTTTTATTTGAGGCTCATGGTAGATTAAAGATAATTAAAATTAATTACCGAAACAATTTTAAAATATCTTCCACCAAGCGAGGCGTTCCAAATTGGGCGCCTTCTTGGAGGGTGTAATCAAAGTCTTCACTCACGAGAGTTTCTTGATTGTTGATTTCAAAACTGATGGCTTTGCTGGCATCTCTTACAAAAGCGGCTGCTGGGTAAACATTGCCTGAGGTGCCGATAGCTACAAAAATTTTAGCATTATCAAGAGCGGTATAAATTTTATCAAGGCCAATGGGTTGTTCTCCAAACCAAACGATGTCGGGTCTGAGGGCATCTACGGATTTGCAATTTGCACAAGGAGTGGAGGTTTCAAGATCTTCGGTCCAATGAAATTTTTTTTGACAACACACGCAGTGGATTTTTGTGAGTTGTCCGTGCATGGAAATCAATTTTTTAGTTCCCGCACGTTCGTGAAGATCATCCACATTTTGGCTGACCACTAAAAAGGGGCCTTGCCAATTTTGCTCCCACTTAACAAGAGCTTTGTGGCCCTCGTTGGGTTGCACTGATTTTAATTGCTGACGTCGGAGATTGTAAAAACGATGCACGAGTTCTGGGTTTTTATAAAAAGCATCCGGAGAGGCGACCTCTTCAAAACGGTGGTTTTCCCACATTCCGTTGTTGTCTCTAAAAGTAGAAATCCCGCTTGGAGCTGAGATCCCCGCGCCCGTTAAAACAACCACGGGATCAGTTGGGGAGATTTGAGAGAGCAATGTTTGGTAATCTTTAGGAAAACTCGTTTTTTTCATAATATGAGTTTGAATGATTTTTGGAGTTTGTCAAAATGGAGCTAGACTTTATGCTTGGATTTTTAAAATCCCGTGAGTGGAATTTAGTTTTGAGTTTTGAAAGACGGTCCCTTGGGGGATTTTTCTCTTTCAAAAAGCTCGGACATACGGTGCTCGCCTCGCCTTTGGCTTCGGCTGCGCTCCGAACTCGTTTTTGAAAGAAAAAAGATCCCCCAAGGGACCTCAATCAATACTTAAATTAAATTTTGTTTTTTGGATTTTAAAAACAAGTTGGGAAGCTTTGGGTTGTGGACTAGAGCGTGATTTTGTTTTTATTTTTAAGTAGACTTAATTAATTTCTTGTTCTCTTCTTAATTCTTAATTCTTAATTCTTAATTCTTAATTCTTAATTCTTAATTCTTAATTCTTAATTCTTAATTCTTAATTCTTAATTCTTAATTCTTAATTCTTAATTCTTAATTCTTAATTCTTAATTCTAAATCTTCTAATAATTTTTTTGGTACTAAAAAAGGGGTACACATCAACGATGACTTGGGTTTCCAGGAGACAGTGAGTTATTTTTTAAAAGTAATTTTTATTTTTAAAATAATTTCTTGACGGCTTTTTTCGGCCTCAGAAAGCCTTGCCTTGAGTATTATTAAATCAATTTATTTAAAACAAAAAACTCAACTTGGGATCTATTTACTGGAGCAGTTTAGGTGCTTTTAAGATTGAATTTTAGAGCAAGATGAAACCTTGTAAAATAGAGAGAAAAAAACCTGTGCTATATGTATTCACAGCAAAAGCTGAGTAAAAAAAGGAATTCGCACTATGAGCATCACACAAATGAACGAAAATATTCTCCGACTTGTAAAAAATGAACGTAAAATCACTGGCGAGATTTTAAATGCAATACTTCAGTTTTCAAAATGTGGTGGGTATCAAAAAATGGGATACGCAACCATGCATCAGTACCTCACTCGAGTGGTTGGATACTCTGATGATCAAGCTCATCGCCGCTGGAAGGCGGCACAATTAATGGATCAACTTCCTGATTCTCGTCCGGCGATTCAGAGTGGGGATTTAAATCTTTCACAGGCGGCGGCCACACAAAAAGCGATCGAGCAAGCGCAGCGCGAGCATGGGCAAAAAGTGGATGATGAAATTAAAAAAGAAATTATAGAGAGCGTAAAAAAAATGAATAATTTTAACACGCAAAAAGTTTTGGCAGAAAAATTAAATCTTACGCCCGTTATGGATGAAAAATCAAAACCGCAAGCCAATAAAACGGTTCGTTTGGAGTTTAATCTTTCGGAACAAGATTACGAAAAATTTTTGCAAGTGCAAAGCATGCTCTCTCATCAACTTGAGACTCAGAATAAGAGGGAGTGCATTGTGAAACTTTTGGATTTGTTTTTAAATAAAAAATTAGGCTTGAACAGTGAGCGGGACGTACTTACAGATAAGAATGATAAGAATGAATTTAATAAAAACAAATCCATTTTAAAAAATGATTTGAATAAGAAAAATCCAATAGAAATAGACTTTAAATTTAAAGGTTTTAAAAATTTCGAAATTTTAAATAAACATACAGTTAGCACTGAATTGAAAAATCACAAAACTCATGTCTCCATGTCTCCTGGAAAACAAATTTTAAATCCAAAAGTTCAAACAAATGTTCAGCCAAGGTTGCTACAAAAATCGGAAATTATGAGAGTTCAAAAAAACTCAACTGCCAGTCGTTATATTTCGGTCGAAATCAAACAAAAATTATGGAAAAGATCGCAGGGAAAATGTGAGTTTATAAATAAAAAGGGCGAACTTTGCGGCAGTCGTATGCGCCCTCAAGTCGATCACATCAAGCCGTTTTCAATGGGTGGTCTCTCTGAATTAAACAATCTCAGAGTTCTTTGCGCCCATTGCAATCAAATGAGCGCCAGTCAAATGGGAATTGGTTATGAAACGATTGCTTAAGGCTTAAAATTCCTTTTAGAATTCAGAAAATTGAGCCTGAATTAATAATTAGAATTTAAGTTCAGAGGGAAAATTCAGAACTAACTTTCAGAACTAACATTCAGAATTAATATTTAAAATTAAAATTCAGAATTAAAATTTATAATTATGAGTCAGAATTATTTTTAGCAATATTTAATTCAGGGATTGATTTTGCATGTAAAAATAAAAAGAAGGCAGACACAAAAATAAATCCACTCACGCCGAGGTAAATGGGTCTAAATGATGTGATTTTGAGTAATGAACCACAAGTTAAACTTGAGAACAAACCAACGATGGAAACCAAAGTTTTTCTGCTAGCTCCTACGATTTTCCATTCATGTTGATCAACTCCTCTTTGAAAAAAACTTAAATACATCGGAATGCTAAATGAGTGAACTGCAGAAAAAAACGCAAAAAATAAAATGTAAGAAACCGCATTTGGTAAAAACCATCCAGAGAGTAATGGGATGCCATAGAGTAAACGGATTTTCCAGCCCTCATGCTCAGTCAGTTGATATTTATTTGTCACAAAAAAATATGCTAAGTAGGATCCCAAAATATTAGCGGCAAATTGAGACATATAAAAAATGGAAATTGTGCTATCTGGACTTTTAAAATAATCCTTTAAAATAAAAATTGAAGAAGCGCTAAATGTGCTTAATCCAAAACCCGCGATGCCATGTGAAATAGAAAGTAATTTAATTCTTTTTGAAAATAATGTCCCAAAAACAGAATGAGAATGAGTTTGTTTTTTTAATTGTAAGCTCACCCCAGAATTCTCAAGTTTGCTGAGAAAAAACATTGAAAACCCATAAGTAAGAGCATCTAAAAAAAATGCAAATTTGTAACTAGTCGCAGTTAAAATAAAAGCTGCAGCCGCATAGCCTGCAAAAGAGCCAATATTTTCACCAGTATGAATTTTACTAACAATGCTTTGTCTGTTTTCTGATGATGAATTATTGCTGATGGCACCAACGAGGCTCTCGTAGTATCCTCCTGATGCGGTTCCCATAAATGAAATAATAAAGCTTACAAAATAGAGGTAGGTTGGCAAGATTTGTGCGCTCACTTGCGTTGCTGAAATCATTGTAAGGAACGCAATAAAATCCAAAAGCATACATGAAGTTCTATCATTCGATGTAAATTTATTTTTAATGACAAATTGAGCGGCAGCTATATTGCCCAAAAAATTAAAAAAGAATTGCAGCGCCATTAAAAGGGGATCACCCGTTAATTTGTAAATAAATAAGGGAATAAAAAAATCAGATAAAGCTGTTCCAAATGAAGAGCCTGAAAGTCCTAAGGTGAGTAAAGTGCTATCTTGAATTTTTTTATTAGGCATTGTGGATCCTCCAAGGCGTTAATATTCCTTAGAGCAAGTTAGATGCCATGTGGTTTGTAAATTCAGATTATTATAAGTAATTGATCATACTCAGTTATTTAAGAAGTCTATAGTTGAATATTGTCTATTTATTGAGACTGTTTCTAAATTTGTGGATTTTGATGGATGGTTTTTTAAGTCGACTGAAATTCTAACTGTTATTTCTAACAAGATTTCCATCTTTAATTTGCGAAAGAGGTATATATTAAAAAAAACCTCAATTTTTTAATATATCCCGACAATACATTAAAAAAATCGAAAATTTTTAATATATTCGTGCCAATATATTAAAAAAATCAGGATTTTTTAATGTATCACCCAAATAAACTGGGTCAGGTCAACCATTGAGTCGGTTTTCCAGGAGACGGTGTGTTAGTTTTTCTGAACATTCAATCATAAGTGCCTCATCAGTAACCCTTGCTCATTCAGAAGAGTCTAAATTTAAGACGTATGAGATTTTGAACGCTGTTCGTACCTGTGAATATTTTTAAAGATCCCTCTTCAAAGTTCCGAAAAACATCTAACAGTTAAACACTTTAACTTATGTTTTTTGAAAGGAGATCATCACAGATGTTTAAATTCAAAATAAAAATCATCAGTCTCCTTTTTATTTCAATGTCATTTATTTTTACTAATGTGGCTTGTGAACGTAAGACTTCTAATAAAGCCTCAGTAAGTATTCAGTTTCCAGAATATAAAGCCTCTGTTGCGCAATCATTTGCACAATCAAAAACTCAAGAGCAAGCTCAAAGCAATAGCAACACTCATTGGGGACTCAGTGCCATTAAAGATTACAGCGCGGCCAACTGCTACGCTGTTGTAGCGACTGGACCAAACATTAACACCACGGCAACTTGTGAGGATGCGAGCGGGCATCAAGTTTTAGAGTTGGGTGATGTCTATGGACAATTCCCGGCGGGTTCCACAAAAGAGATTCAAACTAGTGCGGGCACAAATCGTACTTTTTCAATCATTGCTTTTTATTCTAAAGATCCCTCTTGCCAAGAGATCATAAAAAATCCTTTTAATTCGCTGATCTCCTCTCGCCCCTTAATTTTGGGTAAGGCGGTTTCAGATATTTCTCCTGGAGATAACTCTGTAGAAATCAATCTCAACTTGACCGAGGCCAAAGAAATCGAAACTTGCAAAGGCCCGCTCTTTGAATCTTTTAAAGAGTCCACTTGGCCCAATCTCACGATTTTAAAGTCAAGCCCCCAATTAAGTCTTGCAAGTAAAACAATTTCACCAAGTTCAAACACCACGCCGACTTTATCTGTTACAGGTATTCTTGAAGGCGATAAAATAGAAATTTTTAGTCAAGCCTTTATGAGAGTGTTAGCAAAGCGTTCTTACATTTTAAAACCTACTGAAGGCTCAGTTGTGTATGAGACTAAAACCTCTAGTGGATCACTAGCTAAGATTGTTGTGAGGCTAACCAATAAAGGATGGATTGAGTTCAAGGATCTTAAAGGGTATCGTATCTCTGATCCCTTGTTTTCTTACTTTCTCAAAATTAAATCATAAAGAGGAAGTTTTAAATTTCCTAGTGCTACTAGGAAATTCCCCTCAAAAATCCTAGTAGGACTAGGAAAAAAATTATTAAAGAACTTTGGGCGAATTTTTTATAAATTAGTAAATTTTTGTAAACTTATTAATATTCGTTTTTAGAAATAAATTTCTTAATGAGTTCTCATTCCGTACAAATAGTTGCTCAAACTATTTGTACGGAATGAGCCTCTTGCCTTATCTGCAAATCCCCAAAGCCCTCCTAAACCTCTGAATCTCATTCACAAAAACAACTCACCCCAGCCACCAATCACCTTGCACACCACACCCTGCACAAAAACACCTAAAAAAAATCCCTCAAAGTCCGTATCTCTTCCTCAAGTGATTCTGAACTCGTTCCCATAACGTGTTCGGAATCCAGAACAGGAGGTTAATCCGTCGGACAAAAACAAGAGCAGGGCCCTGTTTCTTTTTGAGGCTGGCATTATTTTTTCAATCATTTTTGGATCGAAAGAAATATTTTGGATGCGTCCTTCAAAGCGGACAGCGTCCATTTATGTGAATTGATTTAAAGAAGTAAAATAAAAATCCGAGGAATTAAGTATGAAAAATGAAAATGCAAAAAAAGGTCGAAAGACAAAAGCTCCTTCAACCTTTTCTAAAAATTTAAAAAAGCTGTTAGATGAAAAAAACATTTCGATGAGAGAAATGAGCCGCAAAATTGGTGTGAGTGCCAGTGTGTTGCATGGATGGACTCAAGGGGCCGTTCCTAATGACACTCATCTTGTGCTTAAACTCTGTCGAGAGCTTCAAGCAGATTTTCAATACATGATGACTGGCGTCCCTAGTGGCACGGTCCCCGTCAAACGTATTGAGGAGATGTTTGATATCGAAGACGGCCATGCACTTAACGGCATTTATGTCATCGAAGCTAAAAAACTCAACTGGAAAAAGTCTTAATCAATCGCCTTAATAAATATTAAAATTGAGGACTCTCCATATATATAAAAGGAGGGTCTTTCAATTTACATAACATTATTTAAGACCCTAAGTACGTCCCTAAGTACGACCATCGTCAGTTCCTCGACTAAAAAAATCCAATCTAGTCTGCCAAATTGATCAATTCAAAAATAAAATAGTGAGAACGAAATCACACTTTAAATATTCTCAAGAGGAGAGTCGTTTGAAACTATTTTTATTAAATACCTGCAAGTTTTTAATGGTGGGCAATTTGTTAATTCTCAATGCCTGTGCATCAAGACCACTTTATCAAACATTTGTACCTAACCAAAAAATCCAAGTGATTAAATTAAACGAAAACGAATCCCTCTTTGTGCAAAATGATCGACTCATGAACTTTACTAATTTTGCAGACAATTACAAAGACCGCAAACCAGAATGGAAAGTTCATTTTGATAAAGCCAACTATGAACAAAATATTCAAGCATCTCTAGTGGTGTTTCAATTTGCCAGCCTCTTTGCTTGTATAAGCACAAGTTACTTTCCGGCCGTCATGGCTTGGTGTGGGTCCTCAATTGGAAGCAGCTACTTTGTAGGTCAACAAACTTTAAAAATTAATAAAGAACAATCAGAAGTCGTTGATCAATACAATAGTATCCTCGAAAAAACTGGTGATATTAATAAAAGTGTCCCTTAATTTAATTTAAATTTATGAGGTTCAAATGTTTTCAACTCTCTACAGTTTTGAAAGATCCATCAAGATTGCTCTTCCAGCTGCTCAAGTTTATGAAAAAATATCTGATCTTCAATTTTGGCCGCAATGGTCACCCTGGCTCTGCCTAGAACCTGATTCAGTGTACTCTGCCGACGCCAACAAAAGCCAAGTGGGTCAACAACTCAAATGGAATGGCAAAATTATTGGTTCTGGAGAAATGAAAATCGTTGCTTTAGAACAAAATAAAAAAGTTAATATGGAACTGCAGTTTTTAACTCCCTTTAAAAGCCAGAGTCTCACAAGTTTTATTCTAGAAGAGCAAAACGGGCACACTCAATTGACATGGACTATGCAAAGCTCATTGCCCTTCTTTTTATTCTTCTTAAAAAAAATAATCTCCGCCATGATTGGGCAGGACTTTGAGCGAGGCCTCCTCATGCTAAAAGAGATTTTAGAAACGGGCAGTCTTCCAAGTCAGATAAAAGTGCAAGGACAAGTTCACAACGAAGGCTTTTATTATATTGGATACAAGTTTCAAGCGCCTATTAATGAGCTCGGTCCACCTATTCAAAAGGCATTTAACAATCTCAACACCCTGGTGATGCAAAAACAAATTCCGAGTCCAGAGTTTGCTCTGAATTTGTGTCATCGTTTTGATTTTGTAAAAAATCAGTGCGAAATCACCGTTGCCCTTGGTTATTCTCACCCAACCTCTCTTGCAGACACCATTGCTAAGGATTTAGGTCTTGAGCAAGGTGAGGTTCCAAAACACACAGCCTACAGAGTGGATCATATTGGAGCTTACAGATTTATCAGAAACGCTTGGGCCTCTGTGATGAGTCGCCAAAGAGTTTTTAAATTAAAAGAGAATAAAAAGATTGTGCCTTATGAGGTCTACCGAACTCTTCCTGAAGATATTATTTCAGGAAGAGTGGCAGAAAAAGATTATCTAACTGAAGTGATAGTTCCTCTCAGCTGAGGAACTATCTTTTGATGAATAAAGTCTTAGATAAAGCTCGTAAGGGAGATCCCGATGCGGGCTTTTGTTTTTAAAGTGTTCGTAATCCAACTTTTAAAGTCATTCACTGAAGTGTAGAGTGAAGCATTTCCGCAAGAGTTCGCAAACTCAGAGAATCCGTAAGAAGTGATTCCAACAATTCTGTAAGCAGATCCAACTTTTTTCAAGAGCGGACCACCAGAATCACCAGGGCAAGTGCCAATCACTTTAACTTTTGTGATATTACCTTCTGAATCAGTCACAGTATTTGACCATTCTTCAGTTGCAATTTTACCCATACGCTCTTTTTCATCAAGTTCAACTTCGATCATATTATAAATAGTTTTACCGTTAATCACTGAAGGAGTGAGGTAGTTTACATAAGTTGGATTCCAAGCTGCATAAGGAATGTTAGAATTCATTAAGAGATTAAAATCATTTTTGTTTTCGTCTTCAGTCAATCCATAACCAATTGCAGTGAGTTTTTCTTTGTATTTTAAATTCTTAGGACTTTGAATTTTAGCAATTGGGGCTGCGATGCTTGAACTTACTGGTTTTATGATAATCAAAGCGATGTCGTTAGAAAAAGACTCTGGATCAAAATTTTCATGAATTAAAATATTCAAAGATCTTCCGAGCTGATAAGGTCTTTTGTATTTATCTAAAAATGAACTCGTTAAAGTTGCAGAATTGCTTGCAACGGGTTTTTCATTATAAAAATCATACACACAGTGAGCTGCAGTTAAGATCACTTGATTAGATATTAAGAGTCCTGTGCATGTTCCACCACTATCAAAGTTAATTTTTACAACAGATTTTAAAAGTTGAGTGTCTACAACTTTACTTCCAGCTGCAATCTTGGCTTTATACATAAGAGCGTTAACATCAACATTAAATCCGTTAGTGTTAAGCGTAGAAGCAATACCCCTAGCTTGGTGAACGGCTTCGTTTAAAGCAATATAATCTTCAATCATATTAAATTGAGGTTTGACTTCATCCATTGCGTATTCTTGCTCTAGAAAAAAATGATTGAGTTTTTCTTCTAGGACCGCGGTTTTGTAAACCAAGGTAAGAGTTAAAAGATTTAAACAGATGAGACCAGCTTTAATAAAAAAGTTTTTCATAATTGCCCCCATTCACAACTCTAAGGAGCAAGTTCGAAGCCAAATTTTGTCAGTTTCAGAATGAATCAAAAAGTGTTTCATTTTAAAACAAATTCCTCAATTTTTGATTCATTGTGAGAATTTTTTGAGATTATTTAACTAAAAAATCAAAAAAGAACTGAATAAAAAAGAGACACTCGTCTAATAAAATCTAACACTGAAATATATATTAATTGATTTACCCGTATCCTACCAAAGTCTTAGGACTTTTTAGATCTCTTAAAAAACTCCGATAGGATTTTAACCCCTATCGGAGCCACTATGATTCAATTTAATTCTAAAAAATATTTTGCACTCAGTTCACTTTTTTTAAGTTCAGTGATTTCTCTCTCTGCATTTGGTTGGGCCGATCACCATTTGATCACACAAGAAGCTCTTAAAAAAACTCCTGTGGCCAATTTAACTGTGGAGTTTCAATCTTTTGATAAAGTTCTTAAGGTTTTAAATTTAAATTCAAGTTTAGAGTTCAATCAAAACTTAAAGATTCATAAAAACTATCGTTTTAATAGCCGCATGCACGAAGCTGAAAATCTGGATTTTAAAGTGATCGAAGTCTTAGCAAAATACTCGGATGAGCCGGATTGGGGAATGGATCAAGAGCTGTTTGCAGAAGATCAATACCCTGAATTATGGAAAGACGAATACAGTATGATGGGCGGGAGTTCGGGGCTTTCTTCACAAGCGTTTCGTCATATGTACTGGCGCAGTCTTTATTGGAAGCATCCAGTAGAGAGTTTTAAATTGCCCTTTAAAAAAATAAAAGAATCCATGGGGGAGGCTCCACAAAGAGCGGCCGCATTTATGGAATTAGCAAAAGTTTGTTTTGCCAATAAATTAGATTATTGGGGTTGGAGATTTACGGCCAACGCTCTTCACTATATGGAAGATGTGACTCAGCCTTTTCATGCAGCTCAAGTTCCCTCAAAAATTATGATTAGCAAAATCTTGGGTCAGTGTTTTTCTCAATTCAAATGTGATCAGTTTATTCAAAGAATGACCAATATTATTGCTTATTATCATTTTGCTTACGAAGACGTGATTGCCGAGATTTTTAAATCTCAAAAGCAAAGAGATGTTCAATTTGATTTTGTAGCAGCTCTCAATGGCAAAACTTCCAATAAATATTTAAATCAAAGCCCTTTGCAAATTACTGAGCAATTGGCCAAACTTTCGAATCAATTTTCAGCCCGAGCCGGGCAGTCGAGCTTAAAGTTCTTTCCGGAGTATCAGGGTTCTTATCTAGACCTTGACGCTGATAAATTTATGGATGAGGCATGGTGGAAGACTGTAGAGCAAAAACTCGCTCAAGCCCAAGTGAATCAAGATCCTTATTTAAAAACAGTGGATGCCATGTTTTTAGAACTCGGAGACGCAATTCGCTCTTGGGTTGAGGCAATTAAAGTTCCTTAATTCAAAAAAATTAAGTGTCAAAATTTACAATCTCTAAATCATTCCAGTTTCTGCTGGCTGCATTGAAGGAGCATTTTAAGTATTTTGAAGCTTGGTAGGCGCTGCCAGCAAGTTTTAAAACCACTACTGTTGCGACATCTGCTCGCATATTCACGCCAAATAATATTCTATGATGAATCCAACGATTTTTTTTAATGATTTGCTTGAGTTCTAATATTTTTTCAGCTCGTTCTGGCTCAATTTTTGAAACTCTTAATCCAAATTCCTTAAATTCTAAATCTTCACCATTTTTTGCAAGGAGATATTCACTTTCATGACTTTCAAAACTTAATTTTCCAGTATTTCGTTTTTTGACAAAACTGATAATTGTTCTCCAGCGAAAGTCTCCAAACTGAACGCATTTAAGAGCAAGTCCACCTAATACAGCAAGTTCAAAACTGCCTAAAGAATCAATTTGCGATTTTAATCGCTCAATATGAACAAAATTTGAATATTCTTTGAGCCACGCTAAAATGAGAGTGATCATTTTTCTGTCCTCAGGAAATTCTCCTGAGTTTAAAAAATTAATTAAAGCATTTTCTGGATCACAAACGAGAGAACTTTTTGAATTAAATGCGACACCCAGAGAAGCCCATTGATCTCGTAATAAATCCTTACTCATAACCCATCCTTTATTGCATATAATATATTAGTTACTATAATATGCAATACTGGACCTTGATATTAAAATTATAGGGCAAATGTGTATCAAATTAATTCATACACAGTTTGCCCACTTAAATTAAATTTTACCAACCATGCGATCTTCAAAAGCAGTCAGAGCCACCTTTGCTCCATCACCCATGGCGATGATAATTTGTTTATAAGGGGCGGTTGTCACATCCCCTGCTGCATAGATTCCATTAACAGAGGTGCGGCCTTTAAGATCCACTTCGATCTCACCAAAGCGATTCATGTTGACATAATCTTTTACAAACTGACTGTTCGGTGCCAAACCAATTTGTACAAAGATTCCATCTAAGGAAACAGATTTTAATTGGTCGGTTTTTCGTTCCACATATTCAAGAGTTTGAACTTTTTGTCCATCACCTAAAATTTGTGAAGTCTTTGCGCCCGTAATCACAGTTACATTATTGAGTGAATAAAGTTTTTTAACTAACACATCATCTGCTTTAAGTTGATCTTGGAACTCAAATAAAACTACTTCGCGCACAATGCCTGCTAAATCAATGGCAGCTTCCACTCCCGAATTACCACCCCCAATCACTGCAACTTTTTTACCTTTATAAAAGGGTCCATCACAGTGAGGGCAAAATGCGACGCCACGGCCTAGATATTCTTTTTCTCCCGGAATGCCGAGCTCTTTCCATTTAGCACCTGTTGCAATGATCACTGATTGAGTCGAAAGAGTTTCTCCAGTATTTAAACGGATGTTTTTAATTTTTTCAGCCTCATTGCTAGAAATTTGCTCCACTCGACGGTGCTCAAAAATTTGCACTGGATATGCTGCTAAATGTTGATTCAATTGATTGGCTAAAATAGGACCCTCAGTGTAAGTCACAGAGATTAAATTTTCGATCCCTTTAGTGTCTTGAACTTGTCCACCCATTTTGTCTGCAATCAAGGCTGTTTTAAGTCCTTTACGAACACTGTAGATGGCAGCAGAAGCACCAGCAGGTCCTCCGCCCAACACAACGACATCAAATTTGCCGAGATCCACTGGAGCCACATTCTCGCTCGCTGCAGATTCCGCAGTTCCGATCACAGATTCTAATTTTTGGAGAAGATCTAATAACTGAACTTTACCAGAGTGAAGAAGTTTTCCCTTATAAATAATACTTGGAACACCTTGGATTCCCAAGGACTCAATCTCAGCTTGAGCATATTGGCCATCAATCATCGTGTGTTTAAAGTTGCCATGGATGATGGCCATGAGATTCATCATTTGCACCACATCAGGGCAGTTTTCGCACGAAAGCGAAATAAAAGTTTTGATTTCAATCGGGCCTTTTAATTTTTGGATTCGATTTTGTAAAAGTTGATCAGGGAATTTTCCTTTGCGATCACTATTTAAAATGGCCAAGATTAAAGAAGTAAATTCATGGCCACCGGGGATGCCTTCAAAGGCAATCCCAGTGAATTTATTTTGTGTGTAGATTTCAAAGTAAGGAGCTAAATCTTTACCCGCTGGAGAGGCTTGCGCTCTTAAAGAGATTTTATCAGAAGTGCTGCTAAGGCTTTGGAGCATTTCAAAAAGTTGAGCTTGATCTGCATGTGTGCTCTCGCGATAAACTAATTCAATCGTGGATTCGATTTGAGCAAAGACACCTTTGAGTTGTTCTAAAATTCCTTGGTCTAACATACAATCTCCTTTTAAAATTTGACAGATTCAGTTTAAAACTTAATCTTGTTTACCATTTCATTCTACGGAATTTAAAATATAAGTAAATTCGATTAAATTAATGAGACAATAGATTTTGACTATTGAGTTAAGATCTTAAAAATCTAAGGGCAAATTTGACAAGACCCCTCCAAAAAACAAGGATTTAACTCTAACCTCATTATCTGAAATTGATTTTTAGGGAAGTGGGAAGGGGAGTCATTGAAATTATTAGAGTATTCTCATTTTAAAACATTTCAAATTATTAAAAATTCAAAGCTATTATATTGAATTTTTTTAAAATTAGCCCCATAAAGAGAGCCTCTAATTCACTTCTAATTCAATGGACTAAGAAAGCGATCAATTCAACATGGCAAATGAGAACTTATTGCAACTTCAGAATGGTACAAAATCTTATGGAGCTAGGAATTTATTTAACGAAGCTTCTTTTTCTGTGAATGAAGAAGATCATATTGGTGTCATAGGTCCCAATGGGGCCGGCAAATCCACTCTTTTTAAAATTTTAATTGGTGAAGAAGGCTTAGATAATGGCTTGATCGTAAAATCTCGCCAACTCTCGGTGGGGTATCTTTCTCAGTACGATGTTTGGGGACCTACTGAAACCGGCAATGAGTTTTTAGAGCGCACCTCTCAAATCCCAATTTGGGAACTCAAAACCAGTGGTCGCCTTTTGCAAGTGACCGAAGAAATTTTAGCAAAGCCCATCGTTTCATTAAGTGGTGGATACAGAATGCGTATAAAGCTTTTAAGTTTATTGGGGCAAAGCCCGAACTTAATGTTGCTGGATGAGCCGACCAATTATTTAGATCTTGAAACCACTCTTTTGCTCGAAAAATTTTTACAAAGTTTTTCAGGAGCATTTTTATTAATCTCCCATGATCGCGAGTTTTTAAGAAGAACCACGGATCATATTTTAGAAATCGAAGCAGGAGATTTTACTAAATTCAACGGCAACATTGATGATTACTTTGAACAAAAAGAACTCTTGCGCAATCAATTAGAATCTCGGGCCGCAAGTTTAGAAGAAAAAAAGAAAACCATCATGGATTTCGTCAACCGCTTTGGTGCCAAGGCTACAAAAGCGAAGCAAGCTCAGTCGCGTTTAAAACTCATCGATAAAATGGAAACCATCGAAATCAAACCCCTCGCTGTGGGAGCACAAATTAAAATTCCTGCGCCTTCATCTACTGGCAAAGTTGTTTTAAAAGTTACTGATGCAGAATTTGGATATGGCGAAAGAAAAATTTTAAAAAAAGTAAATCTCTCGATTCTTAATGGAGATCATGTGGCCGTGGTGGGTTTTAATGGTGCGGGTAAATCCACTCTTCTTAAAGGTCTCTCAGGACTTTTAAAACCACTCACAGGTACTTCTGAATGGGGCTATGGAGTTTCAACAGCACTCTTTCATCAACATGTGGTCGAAGAGTTAGATCCCACTGACACTGTTTTAGATTCTCTCATGAAAGCCGCTCACTCAAGCGTGCTTCGCCAAGAGATTTTAGATATGGCGGGCTCTCTCTTATTTTCTGGAGATGATGTGCAAAAAACTATAAAGGTGCTTTCGGGGGGAGAAAAATCCCGTGTGGCTTTAGGTCGAGTGCTCTTAAAAAAATCTCCTTGTTTAATTTTGGATGAGCCAACCAACCATCTTGATTTTCAAACGGTAGAGGCACTCACACTCGCTCTGCAAAATTATGCGGGCACAGTGATTGTGGTGAGTCATGATAGGGGTTTTGTTCGCAGGGTGGGAACACAGATTTTAGATGTGAATCAAGGCGAAGTGATTCCGTATCGTGGCACCTACGATGAATATGTGTGGAGTGTGGAGCAAAAGTTAAAAGCTGATGAAGAGAACGGGGGAGAGAGTGAGTCTTCTAAAAAATCTTCTTCTGCTTCATCGAACTCTGCTAATATTGAAAAAGAGAATATGGTTCCTGCTGGTAAAAACTGGAAGGAAGTTAAAAAAGAAGCTGAAAAGCGTTTGCGAAGTTGTGAAAAAAGAATTTCTGAAAACGAAAAAGAAATGGAAAAGCTCCAACAAGAAAACGAACAGCTCAATGAATCCATTATTCAAGCTTCAAGCCCCTCTAAAGAGGCTGTGCATAAACTATCTGAAAACTCAGTGCGCATTAATGAGCTTGAATTAGAATGGCTAGAGCTTGCTGAAACCAAAGAAAAATGTGAATCAGAAATCCAAGCCCTTATGAAAAACTAATTTTTTACAAGAATCCTTATTTGCGCCTTGAGAGATTCAAGCGTTTCAAGGTGCGCCTTTAAAAAAAATATTTTAATCGCATCACTCGCAGGTGTTTGAGCAAGGTATTGATTCACTTGCGGGATCAATTCATTCAATTTTGATTCATTAGCTGGCAGGTCCTTTTCTAAAGGCTTGCCAGTCATGACATAATCACTCAAGGACTTTTCGAGCCCTTCAATAACTTCACTCAGCAGAGCAAAGGGCACATCTCTTTGTTTAAGGAGAGCATAATCATTGTAAGAGCTGCGGCAGCGATAAAAATCCACCCAATGGGAGCAGCCCTCACCGCGATTTCGAAAGCACTGAGGGTCGTCCACTCTAAATGTTTGAAAAATTAAATGAGCTGATTGCAATTCAAAAAAACTTTTTAAAGAAGTGTTTTTAGAAAACACCAATTGGGGAGTGATATAAATCATTCCATGGGACTCTTCAAAATTTTGGAGAGAGGCAGAGTTTTTTGGAAGAGTGCGCATGGCCATCACATCACCAGCTATTAACAACTCATTGGGGCCCACTTTTTTGCAATAAGGAGAATTCATCCAAAAACTCATTTCTTGAGGATTTGAAAAACGATTTTTTTGAATTAATTTTGCAGTCACTAAAGAGGTGTTCCAGCAGTTAGGCCCAGCAGAAATAGGTTTGTATCCCTGCAGAGCTTGAACTCTTTGAGGCAGCAATCCTTTAAGTGAAACGGCACAAAAGGAATCTTCTTGTTGAGGAGAACTTAAACTTGCGGGAGATTCTCCTAAAGACTGAGTCCATTGTTTGAGGGCGAGAAGGGGCTCTCTAAGATCCGAGCAAAGGGGAGCCTTTAAAAAGATTTCTGGAGAGGGGGGATTTTTATAGAATTCTAATTCAGAGGCCTGATTAAAATCCTGAGCATGAGCGCTCACGTAAAAAATTAAATTAAATAAAATGAATAAAAAATGGAGAGGGAATGTTGTCACAGTTGTGTTCTTTCAAGTTGAATAAATCTCATTGAGGAGGGAGTATATTGAAACTCCCTCGAATGACAACAAAAAGTCGCTTAATTATTATAACGTAAGTAAATACCAATTTGTTTATCGTTGATATCTTCCGTTTTTGGGTCTGCCACGCTCGGGGCAACGGAGATTTCTCCTTTAGTGCCAAAATAAAGTTTTTCTGAAATTTCAGTTTCTACTTTTCCGGAGAATTTTTTAGTAGACTCACAATTCATGGTGTCTGCAGCGTTGCTTCCCATAGAGAGTCCCAATGATGGATCGCAAGTGGTGTAATCCAACTCGGTTGAAACACCGTGTTCTTTTTTATTCGAGTTAAATGTGATTTTAGTGTTGTGAACAGGAGAAATATTAAGACTGTTTTTTTCAACAAAGGTGTTGGACTGATGAGAAACATCCATGTGATCAATGATTTTGCTCAATGCGGGAACTTTTTGTTTGAGGCGATAAAAAAGAGGATCTGCATTGATGCTTATCTCAGCACTTTGAGAGTCCTTGTTTACGGTTACAAATTTTTTCTTACCCGTTTTTAGTTTACCTTTACCTTTATAGTCGTCAATGGCTTGAGAGGCATAACGTGGATTGCCTGAAATAATTTTATTTAATAGTTTGCCTGTTTTATCAATCATTCCATTTACAAAAAGTCCTTTAGAAGAAGTTTTCATGTCTTGAATAATAGACTTTAAAGAAGTTTGCGTTTCATTGAGTTTTTCAGGATCTTCGAGGGCCACTTTTTGTAAAAGTTTGGCTACTTGAACTTCGAGCGGTCCATTTTTATGATCTGAGTCTTGTTGTTCATAATCATAAACATGAGTGCGCTCTGGCTCGCTATGATTGAGATAAATTTGATTCACGATGGGGCTCATATCGAGATTGAGTTTTTTTGTGGGAGCCTTTGGCTCGCCGGCTGACTGCTGGCTTTCTTCATCTAGGCAGGGAACCTCTTCTTCAGACTCTCCAGCAACACGTAAAATTTGTAAAGGGGCTAAGTATTTTGGCCCATCGATCATTCTGGAATTTAACGGCACACGAGGCGAGTTTTTTTTATGCAGGCTTTTGAGGCAAACATCTGCGACTTGCATGGTGAGCACCATGTCTCCTGTTTGAGGGTCTTTTTCGGTGATAAAATGAGAGTTGTCTTGGCATTCTTGAGGCCAAGTTCCACAAAACTGAATTCTTTGGTCGCCTTGAGGGGTTAAAAGAGTGGTAATTTTAAAATTATTACGAGTGATTTTTTGCATGTCAGACATCGAAACATCAAAAAAGATGGGATCCGGGTCTTGATATTGGGGTTGAGGTTGAGACCAATCCAAGGATTTATTCTCCTCAGTGCAATCGATTTGATTTTGAAAGGCCCTCGAAAATTGTGGGCTGAAAATTAAAATCCAAGAGGCAGCTGCAAGAACATATTTTTTTAAAAATAAGGGGATTGATTTCATGGTGAGTCTCTAGAGCAAAAAATAAACCATATTCTATAAACGGGCTTAAGTGAGCTAACTTATTTAAGATCTTAGAATTTTTAAGAGAGCAAAGAACTCGGCAAGAGAAGGGGAGTGTCGAACTTTTTACAGATTTCAAATTATAGTCAGGTGGTTCGGATATGGGACACTCGGATATTTAATGAATTTTAAGCTTTGTTTAAAAATAAAGAGCTTTTGCATGAGGGGCAGACACAGTTATTTAACCGAAAGCGAGTTCTTATGCGGAATATTCAAAATAATTCTCTCCTCCCAAGCAAGGCCCTGAAATTAATTTCAATGGCAGCAACAATATTAATTTTATCCAGTTGCGGAATGAAGTTAGAAAAAAAACCTCTCTCAACTCCTACTACGTCCGCAACTTCAGCAAAGGTGATGAGGTCCCTTGCGAGTGTAGACTCTCAAGTGGATTTTATTTTAACCAACTCAATGGTGCTCACTAAAGACACCACCATCACTGCCAATCGAATTTATTTATACCGCAACAGTTTGATTTTGACTCAAGGTTATAAGCTCACTCTCAAAGCTCAGAATTTATATGCAGACCACGCCCGCATCATGAGCTTTCCGGAGTTTGCTCAGGCGCCGATTTCTATGAACGGGCGTTCGGGCGGGCAAGTTGTTTTTGAAGTGGATCGTGCGATGGGAGAATTAATTTTAGAATTAAGAGGTGAACACGGGGGGCAAGGGCTCAACGGAAATCCTTATATGTTTGCAGCCACGAATGGAGTTCAGGGGCAGCGTGGGGGAAATCATTGTTTAAGATTAATTATTGGCGGGCCTCTTAAATGTATTTGCACTCGCAATCCCACTAATGGGGGCAATGGTGCGCCCGGGGCCCAAGGTCAAAGGGGGCAAAATGGGGGCAATGGTGGCAACAGTGGTTCAGCTTCCATTAAAATTGCGGATCGCGATCAATTAAATCTTTTTGTTTTTCAGTTTCCAGGTATGGGTGGATCGGCAGGCTTAGGTGGACCTGGTCAAAAAGGGGGCAAAGGAGGTCCCCCGGGTGATCGCACGACTTCAGAGTGCAATCCGGGATTAAATGGATTTGATGGTGCAGATGGTCCACCCGGAGATTTTGGCTTAAGAGGAAACGATGGAGAAAAAGAAGCTATCATTTACTTATAATTCATTTTATTGATAAGAGAATAATCTCAAAAATAAATTCGAATTATGAATAAGGAATATTTTGTGAAAAATAAAAAATATGCACTGATTACGGGAGCCACCAGCGGGATTGGTAAAGCCACGGCAGAAATCTTGGCAGAAAAAGGTTATCATCTTATTTGTTTGGCTCGTCGTTTTGAAAAACTTCAAAATTTAAAACAAGAATTAGAAGCTCGTTTTAAAAATCAAGAAGTGCATATTTTTAGTTGTGATCTGCAAGAGGTTTCACAGATCGAAAAGTTTTTAAAAGAGGCTCAGAGTTTGATTTCTCAAACCACAATTTTAATCAACAACGCTGGCCTTGCAAAGGGTGTTGATAAATTTCAAAATTCAAATCCAGAAGATTGGGATCAGATGTTTGATACCAATGTGCGTGGCCTCTTAAGAATCACTCGCGGAGTGTTGCCTTCGATGCTTCAATTAAACGAAGGCCATATCGTAAATTTAGGAAGTGTAGCGGGCAGACTGGTTTACCCTGGGGGTGCAATTTATTGCGCCACTAAGTTTGCAGTGCGCGCTTTAAATGATGGCTTACGTATGGATTTATTAGGCACACCCATTAGAGTTTCAAATATTGAGCCGGGCATGGTAGACACGGAGTTTTCTGTGGTGAGATTAGGAGATGCGCAAAAAGCGCAGGATGTTTATAAAAACATGACTCCTTTAAAGGCTCAGGATATTGCAGAAACGATTTTATGGGTTTTACAACGCCCGAGCCATGTGAACATTCAAGAGGTGGTGATTTACCCTACTGATCAAGCTTCAGTAGGGCAAGTTTACCGAAAGCCGTAACACATTTGCAATTTAGGTTGAGACTGACAGAGAGCCATTTTAATTTGTTTAAGTTCGCTCTCTTGTTGGTTTATTTTTTGGTTCCAATTTTGTTGCTGCGTTTTAAGAGCGAGCAATTCTTGTTTAAGTTGCAGAACTTCTTGTTTGAGGTCTTGAACCATTTGCCAAAGAGATTTAACGGCCTCAATCAGTGGGGCCACTAAATTTTGATAGGCAATTGATTTAATGCCGTGATCATTTGTATAAACCAATTCCGGAAATACCTTCTCCACATTTTGAGCAATCAAACCCATTTGACGACGCGAATCTTTTTGCGGATCAATCCAATCAAATAAAACCCCTTTAACTTTTAAAATTCTTTCGAGAGAGTTTGGAATGATCTCGATATTTTTTTTAAGGTTGATGTCGGACGAGGCTGTGACTGTGCCGGTAACTGTAATGCTTCCATTTGCTGAAATGTTAGTTACATTATTAATACTACCATTAGTGAAGTTTAAATTTCCTGTTAAATCTAAATCGTTTGTAATGGTTGTTTTTCCAGATGCATTAATTGTTTTAATATTTAGAATTAATTCAGGAGCATTAATTTTAGTATTATCAATTTTTACTATAGTACTATTGCTACTATTAATGATTAATCCATTTTTTAATTCCTGATTATCAGCTGTTATTTTACCATCAACAAATGAGAAATTCTTTTCAGGAGATGACCCAGCAATAGTTAAGTCTATTCCAGTCCCATTAGTCTTAAATTTAACTTTGCCATCTTGAAAAATATTAAAAGATGTTGCACCGGAAGTATTATAAAGATTCAATTCACCAGGGCCTGTACCATACTTTCTACAAAGAGACCAATTTTGATCTCCACTAAAGGTAGTCATTGAATTGCCAAGATAAAGACAAGAATCAGAAGTTAAAGAATTCAGTGCTAGATAATTATCTCTAAAACTTAAACTAGCAATTCCACTATGACCAGAGCTAATAGAGGAGTTATCAATTAGTAGTGTTGTCTGTGTAAAATTTTTATTATTATTCGAACCGAAATTGATTCTATTGTCTTTATGGATATAGAAAGCTGGATCGCTAGCTACACTTGAAAAGGCCTTAAACGAAAGTCCTGATTTGATATCGTAAGCCATGCACCAACCTTTATTGTCAGTACCTGCTGGATCGTCGGCTAAACATAATGAAGAATAATTAGTGGTTCCATTTCCTCTGACTAAAATCTTTCCTTCGTCGTAGCTATCAACAAGAAGTGTGTTATTGGTCATATTGGATGGAGATCTAAAATCACTGGAATCTGAAGTTTTAACACTAATATTGTCTACTCTGTTATCTTTATCTGAGTCTGTAGTTTGAGAATGTTCAATGATCAGTTTTTCAGGATCTCTTGCCGCCACATGCAATTGTGCTTGTGGGTCGGTTGTTCCTAAACCTATTTTTGTATCTTGGTTCAGTGTTAAACCCGTATAGTAATCTGGAGTTGAATTGTCAGAACCTAGTTTTTTAACTTTAAGTTTAAACATGGAATTCGAAACAATCATAGGAATACGACACTTTGGTGGAACGTCTGCATTAAGGATCATTGATTCACCTGCAAAATAATCTTTACAAGTTTGATCTGGAGCTCCTGAAGAGCAACTTTGAATTTTACCAGCATCTGCACCTGAACTGTTAGCATAATAAGCCGTATCTAAACTGATTTCTCTAAAAAGATTTTTTGGTCCCGCACTTCCTTTTGTTGGATTCACTTTTTCGAAAAGAATTTTTATTTTTGATCTCCAAATTCTTAGTTGAATTGTTTTAGTTGGGTTTGCTGGATCTTTTATGCTTGTAGGTGTTAACATCTCCTCATTGATAAGGTAAATCTTGCTGACTTTTAAGTTGGCATTATTTTTAAGAGGCTGACCAGTTTCAATTAAAAAAGAGCTCCTGTTTTGTTCAAAAATTGTATTCCCGTACTGATCAGGTGTATTTGATGAAAATGGGTATGAAATACCTCTAAGTGAAATTATTTGACCAGAATTTTCATCAGAGATCACATCCGTTCCAGTTTCAGGAATAAGAGCATTCTTACAAAGACGGCTGTTAACAGAAGTGATAGATTGAAGCTCATTCACAATGTTTTGAACGTCAGATGAATTTTTAATTCCCCCTTGAGAGCGCATTAAATAACTCATCAAACTCGAGAGAGTGAGGCTCACGATACTCATGATTCCAACGGCAATCATCACTTCAATGAGAGTCATACCGCGTGCATTGTAAAGGCGAGAGTTTTGCTTCATAATTCTTAGATCCTTTGCAAGACTTTTGGATTGATTTTAATCGAGGAGTGCTGGGGATCTAAATGATTTTATTAAAATAGACCTAGGTCTAGCTCTCAGTTGTGTCAGTTTAAGTTTAAAAATGGGTCCTAAAATGTCTCAACAATGTTAAGAATTCTTAATTCTGTTTTGTGCGTTAACCTTTGTAATAAAAAAACAAGAGAGTTAACTAATAAGCATTATGGATTGGCGAATTTTACTTTCATCAATATTACCCTGGTTCCTTTCTACTAATCTCTCCCAGATATTCCTTCTGGGGTTTTCTCAAACATGTGTGGGTTCTCCAATGCCAGTGATGCAAACTTCTTCAATGCAAGGAAGTTTGGACATACAGAAATTAACTAATTTCTACACTGGTTGCCAATCCAATCTCTTTCAATCTTCAGTCGGAGATTTTAGAGATGCTGTGGGAACCCCACCTCTTATCTCTTGGCAACTTCACCAAACTATTTGTGCCCCCCTAAAAGATGTTAAATTTGTGGGCCAACTAAAAATTTGGGATGAAGGCATGACGGGCCCTTACCTGATTCGAGATTCTCAGATCGAAATCTTTCAGGAGAACAATCAAGTGGGTTCATGGATTTTAAAAGAATTCAATGCCCTCAATCAAAAATATCTTTTGTATCATTTGGTTGATGGAACTCCTGAGCGCACGGATCAAGCCCTTGTTTGGAAATCCACAGAATCTCCTCAAGACGAAGATTCACCTTGGGGGTCCATCCATCGCTTGGTGTGGCAACAAGTGGCTCAACAACCCGATCAAATTTTATTAATTACAGAATTGCAGCAATGTGAAAAAAAACAAAACCTAGGGGAGGGCACCTCCAATGACATTTGGACCCTCGACGAATCAAAATGCCGCCCTTCTTTAGGGGTTCCTTATAGATTAAAAAAAATGGGAAATTGATTTTTTAAATCAAACCCGAACCTAATTCTATAGAAAGGAGTCAATCTATGAATCACTTTAAAAATAAATTTTTTAAACAAATTCTTCAGATGGCTTTATTGGTTTCTTCATCAGTTGCCCTCGCGCAACTAAGCCCTGTCACTCCAGTAAGACCCGTTCGACCGCCAGTCACTCCGGTGCGGCCAGTGGGGCCACTGCCAATTTTAAAAGAAAACGAAAAAGGTTTTGTCTTAAATCCATTAAGTCAAAAAGCTTTGAGTTTGCATTTACAAGCTTATAAAGCAAAACGCTTAATCCTTTCTCAACCCGATCCAGAAACTTTTGAACGCTATCAAGAACTCCTTCATAAACTTTACCCTCCAGGGGCATTTCAATTAAAATCTCTTTATCTCTCACCAGAGATTTTAGAGGCACGAAGAGAAGCTCCTCTTCAACCCATTGCCAATCCTCGATTGCGAGTGACGGATGAAAGAGTGATTTTAAAATACAAAATGATTGATCCTCGTTTGATTAAAAGATGGGGTTCAAAAAATGGTTTAGTTGATATTTTTGTTCCGCAAAATCTTTATGACAACACAGCCGCCTATGACATCAATCTGCACTTTACTAATAATCCACCAACAAACGTTGAAAATGGATTAACAGTTAAAGCGGCTATTGATCGTTACATGGCTGACTTGCAAAAAGCAGGTTATTGGACTCAACTTTATAAAATTTCTGGAGGAACTCCTGTAGAAATTAAAAACACACTTGTGGCCGATCAAAAATGGGGCTTAGTTGGTTCTGTTTTTATCGGATCGACTCCATCAGCATGGTATCGTAATGCCAGTGACTTTGATGGTGTGGCTGCGGAATTTCCGATGGACCTCTACTACATGGATTTAGATGGCGTGTGGGCAGATGCCAATCATGATGGTCGCTTTGAATCTCACACCGGTGATGTAGAACCAGAGATTTGGGTGGGTCACATTGGTGGCAATGTTCCTGTCACTGGTAAATCAGAAGGTCAAATTATTGCTGAGTACCTCAGTCGTAATCACTTTTTTAGAACCAGAGATATGGTGCACTTTCCGCAACGTCTCTTTTCTCATAGTGGTTCAAGTATTGTGTACAGAGCCTTGGCCTTTCATGATGACGATTGGGCCGATCAAGGTGCGAGCCAATACTTAAATGGAATCACCTTTAACAATCGCGTTCTCGTTAACGACAGCGTTGGAACCAATGCCACTAATTATTTAGATAAAATCAGTGAAGTCCCAGGCGGATATTTTTATATTCACCTCATGGCTCACTCATCACCCACTTCTCATGCCTTTAAAACAGGTTCAGCTTGGAGTGGTGGCAGCTTAACTTCAAATGATTTAAACTCTCATTTGCGTCGCGCGCACTTTTATAATTTGTTTAATTGCAGTGGAGCTAAATTTACTGTGAACGATTATCTTGGTGGAATGTATGTGCTTGGCAATGATTATGGTTTAGGTGCCATCGGAAGCGCAAAAACAGGATCAATGCTTAACTTTGATGTTTATTATGCACTTCTTGCAGGTAAACTAAAAGCCGATCAAGCGGATCTTGCTGATGACTGGGATGTTGTGGTGGGTAAACCTGCCAACACAGGAACAGCCTTTTTAAAATGGTTCCGTTATATTGCTAAAGGTGGTTTTAACAACGATGAAAAAGCATGGCACTATGGCATGGTTTACATCGGTGATCCAACCCTCTTTACAAACTGGAATCTTAATTAAAATTAAAGGGACCAATCAAATTAAAGAGTCCGTCTTAATACCAACTCCGAACTCCTAGATTTTAAAAATGATTGGTCCCCCTCTCTTAAAAAAACAATATCGAAGCAACCCCATTTAAATCCTAAATGGGGTTTTTATGTGAAGCCAGACCTTAGTCTATTGATAAACAAACTATTCTGAATTCATAATCAATTATGAAAAATTTTATATCTTTATCAAAAGTATTTCTAATTTTGAGTCCAATGTTTTGTTATTCAGCTCTTGCAGCAGACATTCAAAATGTTTTATTTATTGGAGACTCTCACTCTTATAGCAACTATGGCAAAACAGTGGATTCTTATTTGCGCAAAAAATACGAAAAAGTAACAACCGTTGGAAGCTGCGGTTCTTCTCCTTCCACTTGGATGAAATCACCCACTCATTTTTTATCCACCACTTGTGGATATTGGCATAAGGGCAGCAATGGGCATGAGTCTTATGATAAAAAACATCAGGTCACTTCTTTAGAATCTCAGTTAGCAGGAGCAAAGCCTGAGCTTACGGTGATTTCGTTGGGAACAAATATTCTCTCAAGTGAAGGCGATATTCAAAGAGAGATGAAACATGTAGAAAAAATGGCTCAAGATATTAAAGCTGCCGGCTCTCAATGTATTTGGGTGGGGCCACCGAAGTTAAAAAAAGATCCCTTTAAAAGTAATTTAGCCAGCGGTGTGAAACATCTTAAAGAGGTTCTTAAAAATAATTCTTGCGAGTTTATAGATTCCACAGAACTCACAGAGTACCCACAAGCCAAAGCTGGCAAAAGAGGCCCCGATGGCATTCATTACGATGGCGCCGGTTATCAAAAATGGGGGCAGGGTGCAGTGAGAGAGCTTGATGCGATTTTATCTAAACCAAGTTTTCAAAAATCTCCTGCAGTGAATTCTCCCTCAGAAAATAATTTTAATAAAAATTCTTCAGCAGATGGCGGAGTTCGTTAATTAAAATTCCAATTGAGAGAAGTCCAAAATTTTTCAGAGTTCTTCCAAATAATTTTTTGGATTTCTTCTTGCGAAAAACCAATTTTAAAAAGCTCCTCCACTAAAAGGGGAGTGCCGGTCACATCAAAGACGGTGCTCACAGCTCCTTCAAAATCCGATCCCAAAGTGACATGATCAATGCCAGCCATTTCGACCGCTTGTTTAATGGACTCTGCAATGCGAGAGGGCTCTCGGCCGCAAAGGATTTCTTGCCAATAGCCAATGCCAATGAGTGCTTGAGATTGGCCTAAGGCTCTTAATTGATCATCCGATAAATTACGAGGTGTTGGACAAATTTTTTGCACCCCTGTGTGACTCACGATTAAATGCAATCCCGAAATTTTTATAACATCATCAATTAATTTGGGTGAGGCATGAGCTAAATCAATCACCATGTTTTGTTCTTTAAGTTTTAAAATAAGGTCTCTTCCTAAAGGAGTGAGCCCTTCTTCAGAAGTTCCTTTGGTAACGCCCGTTGAAGAAGATCCAAAACGAGTGTCAGTAAGGTGCACCAATCCAAAAACTCTAAATCCTAAATCAATAATTTGTTGAAGCTGTACGGGCCAATTTTGTTCAAGAGGAAACAACCCCTCTAAAGCCAACATGGCGCCCACGCTCTGCGGTTTTTTAAAATGATTTTGTAAATCTTGCGAAGACTTTAGGAGAGAGAGTCGCTCGTGAGAGTTTTTAGCAAACTCCTGAAGTTTAAGAGCTTGATAACGAGCTCTTTCAAAAAAAGAAGTCCAAGTAGCAGGTGGCCATCTTTGCGCCATCACCAGAGGTGTGGCTTCATCAATGGTGCGCGTGTTGGGTTTGTAAGAAGCACCTGGGGGAACACTTGTGACCACTGAAAAAATCTGAAAGCCAATATGCCCTTGCTCTAACCGCGGAAGATCTAAATGACCTATTTGAGAACGTTCGAGGAGGTCTTTATTCCAGAGGAGAATGTCTTGATGGAGGTCTGAAAACTTAGCAGACTCAAAAAATTTTTGAGTTTTTTCTGAAACCTTATAGGGGCCAGCTTGCAGCACGCGATTCATTCTTGGGTAGAGATATGAAGGAGCTGCAAAAAATAAAAGAAGGCTTAAAAAAATAAACGCCACAATGGATGCCGCAAGGATTGTTTTTGGATTTTTTTTGATCATAGACCAAGGTTTGCAGAGAAAATTTATTTTGTCTAATACTAAGATCAAGTTTGTGACTGACAATAGTCAGAGGGCTATAGTCTGAAATCTCAAATTTAAAGAGGAAAGGAATGCCCAAAGCGGCCTTGAGAGTTATTCTAAGAGGGAATATTTAACAAAGGAACGCAATCATGGTGGATGTGGTTTCAAAATTAGAAAAACTCATTGACGTGGGAATCTCCCTTTCTGCCGAAACGTCTTCGCACTTGTTGCTCGAAAAAATTCTTGAAAGCGCCAGATCCATTACCAACGCCGATGGCGGTACCATTTATTCTGTCACTGAAAATTTTGTTAAAATTGAAATCCTCAAAAATGAGAGCCTCAATTTATCTTACGGGGGCTCAGCCACAAAGAACACTTTCTTTCCAGAAATTCCTCTCTGGAAGGCCGATAAAACTCCCAACCTGCATAATGTGGTGACTTACTGTGTTCATAAAAACACCACCGTGAATATCGAAAACTCTTATCAGTCAGATCTTTTTGATTTTTCAGGCACCAGAAGTTTTGATGGCAAAATGGGCTATCGCTCAGAATCTTTTTTAACCGTGCCTCTCAGAAACCACGAGAACACCATTATTGGTGTGTTGCAATTAATCAACGCTCGGGACCCTCAAACAAAACAAATTGCACCCTTTGATCAAATCAATCAAAGATTGGTGGAGGCTTTAGCCTCACAAGCAGCCATTGCCATTACTAAAGAACAGCTCATGCAAGGATTGAAAGATCTTTTTGAATCCATGATTAAAATCATTGCTGATGCCATTGATAGAAGATCTCCTTATACCGGAGGGCACTGTCGGAGAGTTCCAGCCATCACGATGATGTTGGCCGAAGCCGCTCATTACGACAACCAAGGTATTTTTAAGGATTTTCATCTCAATGCAAAAGATTTTTATGAACTTGAAGTGGCTTCATGGCTCCATGATTGTGGCAAGATCGTCACTCCTGAGCATGTGATTGATAAAGCCACTAAGTTGCAAACGATTTTTGATCGCATTGAACTGGTTGAAACTCGTTTTGAAATTGTGAAGAGAGATTTAAAAATTCAGATGTTAGAATCTCAAATCAAACAGTTGAGTGAGAGCGGTCAAAATATTCAACCCAACCAAATTGCTCAAAAAAAATTTGAACAAGAAATTGAAAAACTCGATGCGGAGTTTGTGTTTTTAAAAAAGAGCAACAAGGGCGGAGAATATATGCGCCCCGAAGATCAAGAGCGCATTAAAAACTTAGGGCAAATCAAATGGGTTTTTAACAATCAAGAGATGTCGCTACTTTCTGCAGACGAAATATATAATCTTTGCATCAGTCGCGGAACTCTCAATAATGAAGAACGCCGAATTATTAACAATCACATTGATGTAACGATAGATATGCTCATGTCATTGCCCTTTCCGAAGCACTTAAAAAATGTTCCTGAGTTTGCAGGAGGCCATCATGAACGCATGGATGGTAAAGGGTATCCAAAAGGTTTAACTCGTGATCAGTTGTCTATACAGGCAAGGATTATGGGGATTGCAGATGTGTTTGAGGCGCTCACAGCAAAGGATCGTCCTTATAAGCCAGGTAAAAAACTTTCTGAAGCTTTAGAGATTATGGATCAAATGGCTCAGAGCGGACATTTAGATCCAGATATTTATAACTTGTTTTTAAAAAACAATATTCATCTTAAATATGCTGAAAAATTTTTAGATGCAGCACAGAATGATTTGCTGAGTAAAAATCAAAAGACAGCATAAATTTCATTCTGCAATTTGAAGTATTTTTAAGTTTCCCTAAAATCCAGTCTCTTGGGTTTATTTCGGTCATAATTTTAATTTAAAATTTGTTTTTATATTTTTACGCTTGTTCTTAAGTGGAACTTCCGCATAAAAGGGGGGGGATTTAATTTAGAGATTAAAAAAGCTGGGAAAAGAATGAAAAAAATTAAAAATATTATCCTTGTAGCCATTTTAGCTATTGTTTCACTAAAGAGCGTTGCCTCTTCTGCAAAAGTGGATTCTATTTTAACTAAAATAGAAACTAAAAATGTTTCTACTCTCATGAATGTTCAAATCCCTCCATTTAAGGGTGAGTGTGTTCATATCTATTATGACCTCTCAGAGAATTCAGAGTATTGGATTGGTAAAGCCTATTCCGTATTTCTACAAAATTTAATGGGGCATTTTCCGGAGTTTCAACAAATAGTGAGCCCTATTGAACGCTACAAGAAGGGTGATATTGAAAAGTGTCATACAAGTTTTTATGTAGGATCATATTTTAATAATAAAATTCCAACCGATTTTTTTGTGGATTTTGAAAAAACAAAAAAAAATGTAGTTTGGATGGGTTACAATATTTGGATGCCTGGTTTGGATTGGTTTGAAAAACAATTCGGTTACAAGTACGAAAAATTAACCACTTTGAATAAAGATTTAAAAGATGAAAAAGGCCGTCCTACATTTTTTAAAAATGTCATTTATAAGGGCGAAACATTTTTTAAATTTGGTGAATGGTCTTTAGATAATAAAGTTCAGTTCATGGCTCCGTTTGAAAATACTGAATTGAAAAAAACTGTTGAAAACACTTCGACAACTGTTTTGGCAGAAATTGTTCATAATGGAACTGGTGATAAACTTCCTTATATCTTACGTAATAAAAATAAATTCTATGTTGCAGATGTTCCGTTTAGTTATATCCATGAAGCTGATCGTTATATGGTGATCGCGGATCTCTTATTTGATGCTTTAGATGCAAAACCTCGTCATAACGGAAAGTTCGGACTTGTGAGAATGGAAGATATTCATCCAGAAGCCGAAATATTTTATATGTACGATGCTATGAAAGTTTTAAAAAGCTTAAATGTACCTATTGAGATCTCATTAGTGCCTTATTTTTATGATCCACTAGGAGCTTCTTCTTTGCCAAGAATTTTTACTGCTATGAATGAGTCTCCAAGATTTATGCAACTTTTAAATGATGCACAAAAAAATGGTGCTGAGTTTATTTGGCATGGAGTGACTCATCAATATAGAATGATGAAAAATCCCCACTCAGGTATGTCAGGAGATGATTTTGAATTTTGGGATGCCGTAAATAATACGGAATTGCCAGACGACACTCCTGCTTGGGTTTTGAGAAGAATGGAAGACGGATTAAAGATCTTTAAAAAAGCAGGGTTAGATTTTGTTGGTTGGTTGACTCCCCATTATCAAGCCTCTGCAAAAGATTATATTATATTTGGAAAAATCTTTGAGTGGAATTTTGGTCGGGTGATTTATTTTAATCATGACGTTTCAGGATTTGATTACAAACAAGATACCTCAAAGCTTTTGATGCACAACAAAGATCCCAATGCTGCTGCCGTTAGACAAGCTGCTTTTAATAATTTGCAAGTGACTGTGAATAGTCGTTGGCAGGGTCAGCTTTATCCGTATGAAATCTACGGAGATGTTTATGGACAAAGATTGATACCTGAGAATTTAGGAAACTCACAACCTTACCGCAGTGACCACGTTGTATGGCCGCGCACAGTTGAGGATGTTTTAGCAGATGCATCTCGAAATAGAGTGATTAGAGACTCTTGGGCTTCATTATTTTATCACCCATACTTGTTTCAAACAGTCATTGGTGGAGGCCGGGGAGCTTTTCCTGGAGACACTGCTGATTTAACAAGAATTTTATCTGAAATTAAAAAAATGGGTTATAATTTTGTGCCATTAAAAAGCTTTATGCAGTCAACAAAGAACCCAATCAGACCTGAACCTATTTATATCAATTAATCATCATCTAGCTTGTTATTTCTCACTCCCTTCATTAAGCTTATTGTTAATAAGGGAGTGTTATGAAACTTTTAGCTTCAATTTTATTATTAATCACATCGAGTTTTGTTTTTTCACTGAGCTTTGCAAAAGGTCCTGAAAAATTTTATGATCTCACTGCCAATGATTTAAATGGCAAAAAAATTAACTTTTCAGATTATCAGGGTAAAGTTGTTCTTATTGTGAACACGGCTTCTCAGTGTGGCTTTACTCCTCAATTGAATGACTTAGAAGTCATTCATCAAAAATACGGATCCAAAGGCTTAGTCGTTTTAGGATTTCCATCCAATGATTTTAAACAAGAGAGTGGTGTGGGGCTAGAAATTCAAAAATTTGCTTCAGAAAAATATAAAATTAGTTTTCCACTTTTTGAAAAAGGTCCAGTCACAGGGAGTGATAAACAGCCTGTTTATAAATTTTTAACAGATCAAAAATCGGGTGTGATCTTTAAAGAGGTGGCTTGGAATTTTGAAAAATTCCTTGTGAGTCGTAAAGGTGAAGTTGTGGAGAGATGGTCTTCTATGACTAAACCGACTTCAGACAGCATGATTAAAGCGATTGAAAAAGAGCTTGCCGTTAATGAAAAACATTAATTCTAAAATACTCCTTTTGGGGATGATGTTTTTTTTAGGAGGCTGGAGTTTTATGAAATCAGATTCACAAAATCAAACGTCGGATCATTTTGATGGCACTCATTTTTTTAATCCCTGGGGCCATAATAATACTAAAAGTTTTTTTGATGTGATGAAATGGAAAATCTCAACCACGCCTAGCCCGTGGCCCGAAAAGGGATTGGCCAATACTGCTGTACCTCAATTGGTAGAAAACGGAAAAGCTGCCAGTGTTCACATTACTTACATTGGCCATGCAACGACTTATATTCAAAGTGATAAAGTCAGTGTGCTCACGGATCCTCAGTTTAGTGATCGCTCAAGCCCCGTGAGTTTTGCAGGTCCATCGCGCGTGAGAAAGCCTGCTTTAGAAATAGAAAAACTTCCGGCACTTGAATTTGTAATTATCAGTCACAATCATTATGATCATTTAGATTTACCTTCTCTTTTAGCTCTAGAAAAAAAGTTTCATCCTCATTTTATTGTTCCCTTAGGCAATGCTGAACTTCTTAAAAGTGAAGGAATTCAAAAAGTGACGGAGCTTGATTGGTGGCAGTCTGCAGAGGGCTTTCAGTTAGTGCCGGCTCAACATTGGTCAGCTCGAGGTATGTGGGATCGCAATAAAACCTTGTGGGGCGGATATGTTTTTGAATTGGATAAACAAAAAATATTTTTTGCAGGTGATACAGGATATGGCCCTCATTTTAAAATGATTCGTGAAAAATGCGGCCCTATGGATATTTCTATTTTGCCGATTGGTGCTTACGAGCCAAGGTGGTTTATGAAGGATCAACATATGAATCCTGATGATGCTGTCTTAGCGCATCTTGATTTAGGATCTCATAAAAGTTTTGCCATTCACTTTGAAACTTTTCAAATGACTGATGAGGCCTTTGATGAGCCTCGAAAAACTTTACAAACTTCTTTAGTGAGTCATCAACTTAAATTAGAAGATTTTTTTATTCCTCAAGTGGGCGAAACACTGATCATAAAGTAAGTGATTATTTGTGAAATAGAGCCAAGATTAAGTCATTGGCTCAATTGTTAAAGGTTACAATTTTAAGTTCATCTTTAACTTCTTTTGGGAAGTCATGAGTATTTGAAGACCTTTAAATCAACTGTGTGGCATTTCGTGCGGGCACCTTTTTTGCTTGTCGGTTACCCATGGTTCGCAGTTTGATTCAAATCCTCATTATAACCCTGTTTAGCTGCCAAAGTGTTTTGGCAGCACCCAACCGTTGTAAATCTCTTTTTCAACCACAGTATTATTCAAGATATGGAAAAGTATTTAGAGATCCTATACTCAACTTGGATTATCAAAAATTTAGCTATGTTGATGAAGACTACAACTATATTGCCAATAAAGATTTGAGTTCCCAATGGATAGAAAATAAGGAAGTGATTTTATCATTTGATCGAAGAGGACATTTATCTCTTTACTTTCAAGGCTATCGAATTGATTCAGAAGGTTTGCCAGGTTTTAAAGTGATTTCCTATATTAGAAAATCTCATATTACGAGTGGGACGACTGTCATTATATTAAAGAATCTTTCTCCAGAGGCTAAAGATAAATTAAAAGAATTAATTTTAAATTTTAAATCAAAATATAAGGTCACATGTATTAAATTAATTTGCTCTTATTTAGAAGATGCCGATCCTATTTATTTTAACAAGTCACCTTATTTGCCAACGACATTGATTGAGGATTTGATCATTTTAAAACAAGAAAAACCCGAAGATATCGATTTTTATTTTCATGCTTCTGAAACACCAAGTGAGTTTTTAAAAGTGCTTAAAAAGAACCAAAGAGATACAACTCTGATTATATCAAGTGTAACGGCAATGGGTTCAGCAGCGAGTTTAACTATTGGATTTTATATTGGCGAAGTTCTAAAAATATTATTGGGTCTTTGAGATATAATTAAAAAGAGGTCTTCAAAATGAGGAGCCTCTTTTTGTCACAAATCCGGGCTCTGTAAATTCTCCAGACATCAAAACGCATTATAATGCAAATGAGTGCAGTAAGGTTAATGCACAGTCTTTGCATGGGAGCCTGGGGTGGCAAAGGATTCTTCAAGTGGATCTTTAAAAAATTCTGGAGCTTTGAATGTTTAAACGAATTGTAAATTTTATACTGGCTCTTGTTCTGACAATTTTGTCAGTTCCTGTTGATGCTTTATCATTAAGATTCAAGTTTAAGTCATTTAGTTCTGGCCCAGAAGTTTATGCCTGCAATGCAGGGTTAAGACACAAATCAAGTAAAAAAGAAGTTTGTTATTTTGAAAACACAGAGACTCTTTGTACACCTGGTGTATGTTTAAATGGAGTTTGTGACACTCGCTGTATTTGTTCTGGAGTGAGCGGTGGTGAGTACGGACCTGACTACATGAAAGCAAGCTTCAGCAACTGGACTCCTAACTCAACAAGCAGCGATGGTGGGTATTGGGCCAATGATTGGAAGCCTCTCACTAAAAAAGCTGGGGTAGCTGCGTTTGAAACTATTGTGAATCATACGGATGCTTTTAAAACAAATATTAAAGAATTAACTTTTCAATTAGGTTCAGAACTTTATGGTGCTGAGTACTTTGTGGATGTTTGTTATCGTGGTCCACAAATTGAATATTTTGAAAAAAATGTAGCAACTAATTTTTCTTTGTTAGCTCAAGTTTCAGCCACTGATTTTATTGCGGACTCTGTCAATCCGGCCGACACTCAAACCGGCTTAAGAATGACTCCTGCAAAAATTAAATACACAACTTTATCTGGACTCACAGCTCAAGCTGTTGCTGTTTGTGACACACAAACTACGGGAACTTACACGACTTCTCATGTGAATGATCAGTACAATACTTTGCTCAATGAAGCGACTTTTAATGATTGGAATGATGCAACTCTAGGGGGGCCCTCTACAGAGTATAATATGCTGTCTAACGAGACCACAATTGGAGCGGCATCTAATTTAATCACTCAACAAATTAATACAGATAATTCTGCGGCTCCAAGATTTTGCCGAGTTCGTTATATTTTTAAAGAGACCAATGCCACTTCAAATCATGTGAATATGAGAAAATGGCAAAGACATGGCGCCGAGATGAGTACATTCACTCAAATCGAAGAAACGACGAACCCTGTTTATGACAGCTTCGGTAATGTGATTGCAGATCCACCACCAGGCAGTGGAACATCAGGAACTGGTGGAACTTCTGGAACCGGCGGTACCTCTGGTACTTCAGGAACTTCTGGTACTTCTGGTACTTCTGGTACATCTGGTACATCTGGTACGACTGGAACGACTGGAACGACTGGAACGACTGGAACGACTGGAACGACTGGTACGACTGGTACGACTGGAACGACTGGTACGACTGGTACGACTGGAACGACTGGTACGACTGGTACGACTGGTACGACTGGTACGACTGGTACGACTGGTACGACTGGTACGACTGGAACGACTGGTACGACTGGAACGACTGGTACGACTGGTACGACTGGTACGACTGGAACGACTGGTACGACTGGTACGACTGGTACGACTGGTACGACTGGTACGACTGGAACGACTGGTACAACTGGTACGACTGGTACGACTGGTACAACTGGTACAACTGGAACTACAGGCACTTCTAGTACGAAATGTAATCAAAGTTTAAGTTCAGGCGGCAGTGCTTCTACGGGAGCTCTTTCAAGCTCATGTACCTCTAAAAAATAAACGGGCAGAATCTTTATTCTGCCAAACCTTTAGTGGGTGGAGAGAAGTTCGTAGTATATCTCGCCACTCCTTTGGTGATTCTTAGATCATCCAATTGACCTTTTAAATAGCCCTTCCAAGTCATTGAGAGACCAATCGATAAAAAATCATCTTTGGTCATCACGTTCATATTGCTAGAGCCGGTATTATCAAGCAGACCATTCTTAAACCATTTAAGAGTGGTGCCTTCTCTCACTAGGGCCCAATGCTCCCAAACAGAAGTGCCCACATCACTGTTCGTCGGAAAATTATTTTCAAAGCCGATTCGTCCATTTAATTTTTTCGGAAAATTAGTGTCTCTATAAATTTGCCACCCCTGAGATTGATCATTTGATTTTTGACCAACCACTCCGCAACTTCCACCATTGTTGCACCATTCGCCCTCTGAGTAGAGCCAAAATTCAATCGTAAAATCTTGATTGCCAAAATCAAAGGCCTCGTTGTGCTCCACTGTAAGGCTGTTGTTGCCATCAAAATTTAAACTGCTGTTGCCGTATTTAAATTTAGAAGTGTCAATTCTTACATTGCCTGTATTTAAAATTTGAAATTTATTTTTAGAACGATCTGTAACATTTAAACTGCCTTCTTCACCTTCACCATCTAAGAGAAGACTGACATCGCTAAAGTTTGGGTCATGTTTAGAAGGATCCGAATGTCCAAATTGATGTTTTTGAAAATACTTAAGACTGAATAAACTGAGAAGAATCGCCGCTATTCCAAAAATTATAATTTCTTTGAGTTTCATGGGGCTCCTTAAACGAACTTTATTTCCATTCTTTTAATTTTAAGAGGAAATTTAAAAATAGAAATTATTATATAAAGAACTCTACTTTAGTTATATTTATAAATTATTTGGGGAGGAGATGATCTTTAATCACTTGAATAACTTCCGAACCTTGAATTGATTTAGTGCACTCAAATTGCCGCTCAGTCCCTTTTAAATGAGGGCACCAGTGCCAGTCATCAAAGCCAAAAATTTGATCCGTCCAGCAGCTGTTGCAAACATTTTTATTAATAATGCGATACACGTTTTTTCGAGGTTCTACAAATTCATCTGTAAATCCAGAAATTAAAATTGTTGGAACATTGCAGGCCCAAGCGAGCCAACTTAAACCACTGCTGAGTCCAATAAAAAACTCAGACTCTTGGAGAACTTGAATAACGTTTAATAAATCACCCTTAGGATGTTGAGTAATATTTTTTGGATTCCAATTGCCCATATAGCCATCTTCTTCTTGTGAAAGTGAAATGACCTCGTAATTTTGCGAACGTAAAAAGTCCACAACCTCTTGCCAGCCCGTGGGATGATTCCAAAATTTTGCTTGAGAAGTAGAGTGATTTGCAATGCAAACTTGTTTCTTTTTTTGGAATCCTAATTTAGGAAGTTTAGGACGCACTTCTTCGTAGCGAAGTCCAAAAATATCAGAAGAGACTTGAAGTAATGAAATGGTTCGGGGATCTTGAGGATGGTGAAAAAAATCAATGCCTTCTGATTTAATCTCTTTATAAAAAAAACCGATTCTATACATGGCATAAATATTATGGGCTGTCGTTCCAGGCTCCACAAAGTAAATTTCTGGATACTGATCTTTAAAAAGAGAGTTTAAAAAAGTGGAGCAAATGATTTCACATTTTGTCTTCAATTGAAATTTTTCAACATAGGGAATAAAAGCAAGAGTGTCGCCTAAAGATTTAGATTCAAAACTGATGAGAACTCTTTTGTTTTGAGCATTATAAAAATGTTCATAATGTAAATCGTTATCAATACCATTGATTCGAACAAGCCAATCTACAAAATATTGAATCGAACAGCGTGCCCAGTGATTGCTCTTGAGCGTTGTTTCAAATTCTACTTTATTATTTTTTTGATTGATAAATTCAATTTTGTAATTGCGCTCAGTGGGCTCAGTAATTTCAACAAAGGGTCCATCAATAAAGTTAATAATAATAGATCTATCGGGGTCGTTGTTGCCATGTCTTTCGCGATCCAACCTTTTAAGTTCATCAAGACTGATTTTAAATGGTTGACTCATGTAAGCTGCTCTCCTCTATTCGCCTCAATTGAAAAACTCTTTTGATTATCTCTTTATTTTTAAAAGTTTTCGACTGACTAAAATCTTAATTTTTTAAATTTAAGACCCGATCTTGGTCTAAGTGCGAGGATTAAAAAAGTGCAATGAGTGCCTGATCATCTTAGAATACTTGTAACATAATCCATTGAAAACACTGAATTGAAGGGTCGTTGCTTTGCTTAAACAAATAAATTCACAATTACTCATCAAAATTGCACTGATCGCCATGGTTCTTATTTCAGCTTTTATGACCGTCAAAGAAATTAGTCATGGCTCGGAGAGATTTCAGTGGGACACTCATGTGTATTACACGGCCCCCATTAATTACTCTCAGGGGCAAGATCCCTATAAGGTGAATATATTTGTTTATCCGCCACTTTTTTTGCCGGTCCTTAAACTCATTCCCGCTTTTTTTTCAGAGGCTGAGTTTTATATATTTTTTCTCTCTCTAAAAATCATTTGTTTTTTATTTTTGCTTTTTTTATGGCGTAAATACTTTTTGCAAGAGACCTCTTTTTTTGCTTTTACACTTTTAACGTGGTTGGGTTTTAATTCCGCGTTTTCAGTCGATTTTTATGCGGGCAATATCACTGTTTTTGAAGTCACTTTATTGTTTTTAGCTTTTATGTTTTTGCTTGCAGAAGAAGTAAAATATTTTGTGCTTTTTATTTTATTGGCTTCGTTTTTTAAAATAGTGCCACTGTTTTTTTTAATCCTTCTGCCTTTATTGGATTTTAAAAAATATGCAAAACACTTTTTATTTGGCATTTTGGGTTTTGCTATTTATGCCCTCATCAATTGGATGGTGTTTCCGCAATTTACCAGTGAGTTTATTTTTGAAGCCCTCCATAGAACAGCAGAGTTGGGGAGAATCAATCCTTCGACTTGGAGTTTTTTTAAAGAAGTGGTGCAGTTAGGCAATCAATATTTAGGAATGACCATTGATTTTACGTGGATGTTCTTTATGATTTTTTGCGGTTTTATTTATTATTACAGCTTTAAAGCCTGGAGTGTTTACAAAAAAAATAACACGGAGCTGGATCGCAAGCTTTTGATCTTTTTTGCCATCACCATTTTTTGTGTCACAGCTCCTCGCATGAAAGACTATTTGTATATTTTAGTGATCCCAAGTTTAATTTATGGAACCTCTTTTTTACGGCAGAGTATTCCGGTGTGGGTAGGGTATCTTCCATTTTTAGTGGCCTCCAAAGAGTCAATTAGACCCTTTCTCTTTAGGGATATTTATAATTTGGCAGATAGTTATTATCCCCTTGGTATTGCCTTGCTCCTTTGGTATTTATTTTATAAAAAACTGCGTGATCAGCCCCTCAAAGTTTAAAATTCAGCGCAAGGGAGAACACCTTGATTTATTTCAATCTCAAGACTTTTAAAAGGATTTTAATTTCTAAATTCAGTGGCTTCTCTCTTCTATTTTTATTGAGTTTGAATCCCCCAATTTTAGCCGCCCCTAAAGAGATTAATTTTAAAGATTGGAACTACATTCTTTTGGGCTCTCAAGAAAAACCTAGCAAAGAATCCACTTTAAAAATCCCAGCTTCCACAAAAGTGATCCTAATAGATTTTTGGGCTTCGTGGTGTGAGCCCTGCAAAGAGTCCTTTCCGTTTTATTTAAAACTCAAAGAAACCTATAAAGAAAAACTTTTAATGGTGGCAGTCTCAGAAGATGATGAAAAATCTCCTGCAGAAGCTTTTTTAAAAGAGCATAAAACCCAGTCTTATTTTGATGCTCAAAAAAAACTTGTGAGCTTATTAGATATTCAAGCTGTTCCTACGCTGTTTATTGTATTGCCAAATGGGCAAATTCAAAAAGTGGTCAGAGGTTGGGGAGATTCTAAAAAAGAAGATATTAAAAAAACAATTGAGCAATTAATAAGCTCCTCTAAATAACATCTTCTACCAAGGGTGCTGAATCTGAAATAAGGGGAACAAATCTCACATCCGTTAATTCAGTTCTTTCAAATTGTCCTTTTGTTTTTTTTATTTTGACTAAAACTTGCGAAAATTCACCTTCAGGCACAATGAGTCGTCCACCCTCTGCCAATTGATCAAAATAAGCTTGGGGGATTTTGCGAGCTGCGGCCGTTACAATAATTGCATCAAAGGGAGCGTGTTGCTTCCATCCTAAACAACCATCGCCGATTTTTAAATGGATGTTTTTAAAATTAAAACTTTTTAAGTTTTTTTCTGCATTCACCATCAACTCAGGAATTCGCTCGATGCTATAAACTTCTTTTACCAATCGAGCCAACAAGGCTGTTTGGTATCCAGAGCCGGTGCCGATTTCTAAAACTCGATCTTTAGGTTTTAATTCAGCGGCTTCTAACATATAGGCCACAATATAGGGTTGTGAAATCGTTTGGCCGTAGCCAATTCTCAGAGGGTAATCGGCATAGGCTTCGGTGAGGAGTTCGGGGGTTTTAAAATCTTCAGAAATAAAATCTTCTCGAGGAGTTTTTAAAAAGGCATTAAGCACTCGCGCATCTTTAAGGCCCCGTCCTTTAAGATGCTTTTCAATCATGTATTGGCGAGGGAGTTTAGATAAGCTCTGTAATTTTTGGTGAGAGGTGAACTGTTTGTCCATGTGGAGCCTCTGGTGTGGGTAAATCAAAGTTGAGTTTTTTTAAAAGTGCGCTTGCAATAGACCATGTAGGTTGTGGGCACCAACCATGGGCCATCTTTATGACGATGCCCAATCCTTGAGGATAGTCAGGATGTTCGATCGCCATTCCCAAAAGACCATCGGCGCCTTCTTTAGCAATGACTTTTCCGCGGCAGGCTTGAATGATAGAGGTGTCGAGGCGATTCACTCCGCCGATCATCTCAGGACATCGAACCATGCTCTCCCAAATCCAATCTTGCGATTTTTCATTCACTAGAGTGGAGTAAAAGGCTGCAAGTTCATTCACTGTTAAAGCCACTGTGGGCAGACCATCTCCATCTTTAGCCACGCGAGTGGGATTCCATTTCAAAAGACTTTGTAATTTGGAGAGAAGATTTTTATAAACCGAATGTTCAGTGGACATATAATTTGAAGTGTCCCATCCCTTGATCTGACAACCTTTAAGAACTCCTGCGTGATTGCCAGAGGAGTTGTGAATCCAGGGGCTTTCTAATAAGGCTTCTTGAGGATTTGAAGGCACCAGGGGTTTGCTTGGGGGAGTTTTCATGAGGTGTTGATCTTTTTCAGATAAAAGAGATTGAGCCACTTGCGCATGGTGTGGGGTGCCGTTGTGGCTCGCAAGGCTAATCGCTTTTTGCTCCCATGAGGTGTTGTCTTTGAGTTCTTGTGCAAAGAGCTTCATGTAAAAGAGCTTCATTAAACTGCGTGCGTAACAAACTTGTTCCCCGCCGAGGGAGGCGATTAATTTTTGTCCGCTCCAAATAGCAATGGCCCCATGAAAATTATTTTCTGCCAAATCATTGCGACGATACTGAAGTAAAATGGGCCAAGTGGATGTGTTCCATGCAGATTCTTGAGGGGTTTTTGAATGTGTTTGGTTGGGCAATGGAAACCTCCTTACGGAATGATTGACATCAATTTAACGATTGTTTCTAATTGCAGTCAAACAGAGCTTCGATAATTTATTTGGGGGTGTCATGCAATTCGATATTTTCTTTTCTATCTGTCAAACAGAAGTCGATGGTTATTTACCCTCAGAAAAAATCATGTTTGATAATTTTTTTGATCAAGTGAAATTAGCCGATCAAATGGGCTATGAAACAGCGTGGTTGGCAGAAACTCACTTGTCTTGTCAGGTGCAAAAAGAAAACACCAATGCCGTGATCCCTCACTTTAAGGGGGAGATTGGTCTTAATACCGATATTCTCCAAATGGCTCATTTGATTTTTGCTCAAACCCAAAAAATCCATGTAGGTTCAGCCATACGCAATATTTTTTGCAATGGGGGTCCGATTGGCAATGCTGAAGCTATTAAAACTTTTTTAACTCTGCAAAATGCTATGGGCCATGGAGTGGGTTCTCAGTTTCCTAGAATTTTAGAATTTGGTTATGCCGCTGGGAGATTTCCTTTTTCTTACAATGCTTTTGGGATAAAGCCCCGTGATGCGGTGGAAGAAGCTGCGTGGGAAGTGGTTCGTCACAAAGCTTTTCAAGAGGCTTCAGAAATTATGCTTCGGTTGATTCGTGGAGATAAAATCAGATCAGAAGACATCAGTCCTTTTTACATTACAGCCAAGGATTTTAGAGAAGCAGCCGCTTGGGAAAAAGTTTATAAATTAGCCAAAGAGGACCCTCGTCGCCAAGCGGGTAAAGATAAGTTCTACCATATTCCTTTTTATGAATTTGATAAAATTGGTGTGATCCCCTCAGAAGTTCCATTGGACAATCTCCGCCTCACATTAGGTTCGCATGACCCTGACACTCAACGAAGAGCCAATGAGATTTTACCCGTGGGTGTGTTTAATTTATCGATCACTCCACCTGAGGTGATCGAAGAAACTCATGTGAGAATGGCCAAACAATTTAACTCTGCGGGAGGAAAATGGACTCGCAGTCATATGCCTCGCACGGTTTTGTTGTTTTTAAATGGGGACGAAAATAAAACTCCAGAGCAACAAACACAACAAGCTCGCAAAGAGGCTGAGAGTGCTTGGAAGAACTATTGGGTGGCGATGGAAAAAACTTTGGATCCACGCAAGGTCGAGAGCGCTGTTGAAAATGCCATTTTTGGAAATCCAGAGCAAGTGGCTCAAGCTATTGTTAAAAAATATCATGCACAGGATCGTTTGATGTTGTGGTTTGATTTTAACAATCATGACAACGCCAGTGTTAAAAAAAGTATGCAAGTGTTTATGGAACAAGTGCGTCCGCGAATTGAAGAACTTTTAAAGAAATAAAATAAATTATGAAAATTATCGATATCACTCCTGTTATTAGTTCTGAATTAGCGGTGTTCCCTGGGGATCAAAGTTTTGAACAACGTGTGGCCATGAGTTTTGAACAGGGTCATCATTTAAAACTGAGCTCTATGGTGAGCACTTTGCACTTAGGAGCGCATACGGATGCGCCTTCACATTATCACCCTGAGGGTAAGGATATTGATGAAGTGGATGTGAAAACTTATATTGGACTTTGTCAGGTGATAGATGTGTCTGTGCTAAAAAATAATTTGAAAGAGATTGGATTACAGACTCATTCTGCCAGTGAGGTAAATCCATTGAGGATTCTTTTAGACGAAATTCTTGGACTTAAAATCGAAGCACCACGAGTGATTTTTAAAACGGGGAGTTTTGATAATCCCAATCAATGGACCAATGAGTTTAGAGCCTTGAGTGCGGACTTGATTCATTATTTAGCCGATCAGGGCGTAAAGTTAGTGGGCATTGACACGCCTTCGATTGATCCGGCTACGGATAAAGTATTAGAGAGCCATCATGCTGTTTATCAGAGGTCGATGGCTGTGCTTGAGGGAGTTATTTTAAGTGAAGTGCCTGCGGGGCTTTATACTTTGATTGCGCCTCCGCTTAAAATCAAAGGGGCTGATGCGGCTCCTGTGCGAGCTTTGTTGATTCCGCAAAATTGTAATTTTTGAGGTAAAAATGAGTTCGTCGATTAATTATAAATTAGGATTAAAATATTCTTTGATATTTTTTGCGATTGTAATTTTATTTTCATCTTCTACGTTTCCGATTTTACCATTTACTTTTTGGAAAAAAAAGAAATCCTGCGTTGGTTTAGGCCCAGGGATTCAGTTTTCTTATCAGGCCTCTGATCTTACGACTAATTCTAAATATTTAGCGGATAATAATTGTTATGATTATTCAGGTAATTTATTAAGTAGCGCTTGTTATATAACTTATCCAAATGCTTCCGCGGTTGGAACTTACAATGTATTTCAACCATCTTATTCTACTTGTTCGGGGAGTAATTATTGTACGACTGGTGGTTATTGGTGTACTTCTTATACTAGTGGAATACAAGCTTGTGCTAATACTGCTGGTTGTGGAGTTGCTCTTGGCGGTGCTAAATCTTGTAGTAAAGGTTCAGATTGGTGTGGTGGACCTTATGACTGCACTCGAAAGTATAACTGTACTTAAAATGACTTTTTTAATAAAAAATTTGCTGTTACTAAAAATGGGGTGCATGCCACGCCGTCTCTTGGAAAGCCCGTTGCGGTGAGTAATTTGCCTCAGAATCAGAATATTCAAAAGTCAGAGTCTCCAGGTGGATCATATTTTTCCATTTTCGCTCGGGGGAACTACTGAATTAAAAAACTTAAGAAGGGTTTGTGCTCAATGCAATCAACTGAGTGCAAGACAAATGGGGATAGGATTTGAAACGACTTCATTTTTTTAAGAATATTTGGATAATGTATAAAAAAAAGCTCCATCAATTAAACTTAAAAGATGGAGCTTTTTCTTCAAAAATTATTATTTATAGGTATTGAACAGCGCAACTTACGTTATTTCTTGAAGCATTTCGTCCCATTTTTTTAATGATTTTGTCCAAGCGTTCATTAATCCCATTTGTTGGATCATACTCAATTGTATCGATAGATTCTAATTTGATAAAAATACTCTTTGAAGCTGAGACAAGATTTGGTTTCCAATCAATCACTGTGGGATTTAAAGACTGAATACTTTCTCTCCCATAATCTGAGCTCGTAGAAGGATTTAAGAATGCATTGTACAATTCATTTTTAAGTGCATAGACTTTATTTGCTGGAATCTCCACTCTTGAAACACAAGTATAGAGAGTACCTGTTTTGAGTATTGTCGTGGCATTTGCTAAAGAAGTTGATAAAGTCATTAAAGCAGCTGCAAAAAACAATTTAAAACCTTTCATAAATCCCCCATTAAATAAATTTTACTTTCAGTTTATTTTTTGTTCTTGTGAATTTCTAATTAGCATGAGTTGTGCCAAATTTATTTTTAGACTATTTTAAGTCGAAGAACCCAAATTTGTTTAATTATGGCAAAATTTTAACAAAAAAATTGTATCATTTAGAGATTTTGATTCAAATTGAGATGTCTAGGTTTTACTCGTTGTATAGAATTATAAAAAGTGTTTTTAAATGATTAATTTTTATTAATAATATTTAATTGCACTTGCAAATTCCAGCAGAAATTATACAGCTATCTGAATAAAGTTGAGTGCAAGTCATCGATCCGCTCGAACAATAACTGGTGGAATAAGTACTTGCACTATAAACAGGCCCAAAATCATCGCCAGCGCAATTGCCAGAATCCCATAGATAAGTTGCTACGAATGCGCCAGATGGTAAACCAGAGGTTTTGGAGTTATAAAAGCTGTAATGCTTGAACCAGAAGATATGGTTCCTCCCCAAGGTAAATTGCAAGGCTGTAGAAAACCACTTGAAGTACCAATAAGTGAGAACTGAATTGTTGAAGCAGTAGATAAATTTGAAAAAAATAAGACAAATAGTAAAATCAAATTCCTCATTAAAGTACCTCAAAAGGGATTCAAAACTTTTAATAATTCTGGATGCTTATAAGTTAAGTTTAATAAATTATAGATCTAAAAAAATTAATAATTATTTTTAAAGTCTAGTTTTGAGACAGATTTTATTAATTTATAATCCATTGATTTTCTCAAACTAAAGGCTCTGGATAAAAGAGTCTTCTATTATATCAAAAAAATAAATAAAAAAGTCTAGTTTTGAAACAAGTTGTAATTCATGAATCGATTCTTAATTTTAACAGAGTTAAAATAGAGAGTTGATTAGATAAAAATAATTTATCTGAGTGGAGATCCTATTTGAATCAATCATATAATAACTCAGATCTAGCCTCAAATTCTCGCAGAAACTTTTTAAAGTTTATCACCTACTTTACTTCTGCAAATTTTTTGCAAACACTTATTTCATTTAAAGCTAAAGCCGGTGGATTTGTAGCGTTTGCTTTTTTTAAAAAACCCAAAGTTGTTAAAGATCCTTATTTTTCGTACACCTCATTGCTTCTCACTGGAGAAGGAGTCAATGCTGGTCAAAATAATACTTTTATTGATAGCAGTTCAAATAATGCCGCCATCACAGTAACCGGAACTGTAAATCAAGGGAGTTTTGGCCCCTTCGGAAATTCTTGGAGTCATTATTTTGATGGATCTGTTTACACCAATTATTTAGGTGGAGTGAATAACCCCACTCTTTTTGATTTTGGCACAGGCGATTTTACTGTTGAAGCTTGGATCAATATCACGGGAGATTCTGCCATAGATCCTGCAGGCAATCGCTCTGCTTTGATCGTTGGTTATGCAGCACCTGGAACAGATAATTATTGGCTCTTTATGGTGGGAGGAAACTCAACCACAACGGGAATAAATCTCGGCATTGGATTTGCGCCCTCAAATGGTCTTAATTATGGATGCTCTGTTAACACCACTTTCAATAAAAACACTTGGTACCATGTGGCCGCTGCCAGAGTGAGTGGCACCACTTATTTTTATGTCAATGGTTCCACTATTGGCAATGCAGTGATCAGTAACCTCAATCAAAATATAATTTGCGGTAACACAGCCATATTGCATGTCGGCTGCAGACGCTGGGATAATAATAATTATAAATTTCCGTTTAGTGGTTATCTCTCTAATGTGAGAGTCATCAAAGGCACCGCAATTTATACCTCCAACTTTTCGGTTCCAACTTCTCCACTGGCGGCAATTACTGGAACCTCTTTGCTCACTTGTCAGTCATCACAGTTTATAGATAACAGTGGCAACAATGTGGTGCTCACGGTTAATGGCAGCCCCTCAGTGCAAAAATTCAGTCCCTTTGCGGAAGCCTACAATCCAGCTGTGCATGGAGGAAGTATGTACTGCGATGGCAGCACTTCCTACATATCAATGCCGAATTCAACGGCGCTCACTCTTAGTGGAGGCGTGTATACAATTGAAGGCTGGGTTTATCCCACAGGAAATTACTCAAACTACAACACGCTCATTGGTAAAAGATCAGGACCTTCGACTTCTGCATGGGAAGTTTATTTAAATATCTCCAATGGATTGCTCAGTTATTACGATGGCACTACGAGAAACTCCACCACAACTCCACCGGCAAAAGCTTGGAGTCATTTTGCAGCCGTTTACGATGGAACCAATATTAATCTCTATTTAAATGGCTCAAGAGTGATGAGTACGGCTGTTGCAAACACCGACTATGCCTCCACAATTTTTGTGGGCTCTTATGCACCCTACAGCGAAAACACCGTGGGTTATATTTCGAATGTTCGTATTGTTAAAGGTACGGCTCTTTATTCAGGAGCCACTTACACAGTTCCTAAAACAATTCTCACGGCGATTTCTGGAACCTCATTGCTCCTTAATTTTACCAACGCCAGTATCTATGATAGCACGGGGATTAATAATTTACTCACCGTAGGCAATGCGCAAACTCTCACTGCTAATAAAAAATATGGCAATAGCAGCATGGCTTTAGATGGCAGTGGCGACTACATGGTGATGCCCACTCATCCAAACTTTCAGTTAACAGGAGATTTTACGATTGAATGTTGGTTGTATCCTATCAGTCGTATCGTTTCATACCCTTGTGTTTTTAATAATTACAGTGCTTGGGCTGCTAATACAGGTATTGCCCTTTGCTTAGGTCATGCCTCTTGGGATGTCACTAAGTTTCATCTTTGTTACAACGCTGGTTTAGCAATTCAAAGCACCACTTCTATTGCTTATAATAATTGGCAACACTTTGCCCTTGAAAGAGTGGGCAGCACAGTGACGATGTATATTAATGGAGTTTCCAATGGAACTTGCACTATTAGCGGAACTATTAATGGAACGAATGACTACTGGTGGATTGGTATTGGAGGAGATAACGTGGCGAACACTTATTATAATGGTTCCATTGATGATTTTAGAGTCACAAAAGGTGTGGCAAGGTATAAAGCGAACTTTACACCTCCCACTCAAGGTTTGCCTGTCAGTTAAGAAAGGCAATTTATTCTAACGATCAAATTAAAAATGTTTAAGGCTGATTTCTTTAAGATGATTTAAATCTTCAGTTGTAGAACGCAATCGACCCGTTAAAAACTTAGCAAAAGATTTATAAACTTTAGCCGCGAGTTCATTGTCTTTAGATAAAAGAGATCTGAATTTATCGTAGTTAATCTCTACAATGTCACTGGATTCAACGGATTGTGCTGTAGCAGATCTTTTGCCACCATCTAAAAATGGAAGTTCTCCAAAATGTGAGCCTGTTCCAATCGTTGTGATATTAGATTTATCACCTTTATCTGTATTATTAAAAATTTTAACTGCGCCCATTTTAACAATAAAAAAGGACTGAGCCTCTTGTTGAGTCACAAAAATCTCTTGGCCCGCGATATAGTTTTTTTCAGTCGCGATTTCTTTAATCAGAGAAAGCTCTTGGTCGTTAAGATCTTTGAATAAATAAATTTGTTTAAGTTCTTGGAGTTTCATGGTTGCCTCACTTGTTGTTTTATTATTTTTTTGATTCTAAAAAAGGCTCTACCTAGATATTTTTATTGAGAATATTTAAAATTCACTTCTAATCTAAAATTCATTTTAAGAATTGGATGAAAGTCGGGTTATCAAATCCCCCATGCATGAGTTAAAATAATTAAATCTCGATTTTTAATTATTTTTGATATTAATTTTTTTATATTAAATTTTATCTCAATTTTATGAGAGGATTTAAATGTTAACAACCCTTTGGCTGATTTCAAAAATAGCTCTGATTCAAGTCCTTCGCTATGGCTTATTAGCCGGTGGCGCTTACCTTATTGTGTGCAAGTGGGGAGCTCATTTTTTTGAAAAATTCCGCATTCAAAAACTAGAAATCACCTCAGCTCAAATTAAACATGAACTCAAAAATTCTGTGATCACGTCTCTAATATTTGGTTTTGTTTTTGTATTGGCTGTGGATCCTCATATTCGTCCTTACACAAAAATTTATAACACCTTGAGCAGTCACCCCATGTGGTGGAATCTCCTCACTTTGCCTTATTTGATTTTATTTAATGATGCCTATTTTTACTGGATGCATCGAGCGGTTCATCATAAAAGAATCTTTAAATGGGTTCATCACACGCATCATGTGTCGATCAATCCCACACCTTTGGCATCATTTTCGTTTCATCCTCTCGAAGCCATTTTAGAATCTATTTGGATTGTGCCGTTATTTTTTTTAGTCCCTTTAAATTTTAAACTGCTGATTGCATACTCTTTGATTTCATTTTTAAACAACATAAGAGGCCATTTAAGCGTAGATCTCTTGCCAGTGCATCTCAAAGCACGCTTTCCTTTAAATTGGATCAATACGTCTCGACATCACAGCCATCATCACAAATACTTTAACACCAACTATGGTCTGTATTTTATGTTTTGGGACCGCTGGTGCGGAACTGAGCGTGCCGAAGATAAAGTTTCCTAAAAAAGTAAATTGGCTTTAATTTTAAAAAGTATTGTTCTGAATTAAAAAATCTACAAATTCCTCACTTATGTGGGCCGACATAATTCTCAAGACTCCCTATATGTTAGGATCCCCCTATAAATGATTGATCATTCTCAACCTCTTCACTAAAAAGAGGGAGTTTAGATCAACGGTTTACTCAGTGTGGAGGAATTTTTTTATGGAATCTCAATCAATCTATTTGTGGCCCCTGATGGGGGGACTCCTCATCGGAGTTTCAACCTCTCTCTTTTTACTGAGCGTGGGCAGAGTCACTGGAATCAGTGGCATCATTGGCAACCTTTTTAATTCGAGCGCTAAAGATCGCCTTTGGAGAGTGGTTTATATTGTGGGTCTTATGTTGGGAGCTTTTGTTTTTTCTCATCAATGGCCTCAATTCAAAGTTCCTCCTCAACAGGGCTCTCTTGTCATGATGCTCATTGCGGGTCTTCTTGTTGGGTACGGCACTCGATTAGCCAATGGTTGCACTTCAGGACACGGAATCTGTGGTATTGCCAGACTCTCTAAAAGATCCCTCATTGCCACTTGCACTTTTATGGCCTTTGGAATGATCACTGTGTTTTTAATGAAAAAGGCAGGGTTTTAAAATGAAATTTAAATCTTATTTAATCACTTTTATTTCGGGTCTGTTGTTTTCTGCAGGACTCTCAATGGCGGGAATGACCAATCCCGATAAAGTAAAAAACTTTTTAGATATCACTGGGAACTTTGATCCCTCACTCATGCTCGTAATGATAGGAGCTTTAGGGGTTAATTTTGTGACTTTCTATTTTATTCTCAAAAGAAAAACTCCGCTTTTTGATAAACAGTTTCATGTAGGTCAAAACACAACGATAGATAAAAAACTTATCGTAGGTTCGGCACTTTTTGGAATAGGTTGGGGAATCAGTGGCATTTGCCCTGGTCCCTCAATGGCTAATTTGTTATCGGGAGATTATCACTTTTTAGCTTTTGTTTTAGCAATGTTTGCAGGTATGGGGCTTTTTGCAGCAGAAGCTTCTGCCACTAAATAAATCCCATCATCTTCTACACGCAGGAGGCGTTTTTTATAAAGGCCTCCTAAAGCGATCTTGAATTTCTTTTTACTCACTCCAAATTGATTGTAAATCACATCCGGAGAAGTTTTATCAGTGATAGGTAAAAAACCATTGTTCTCTTTAAGAGCGACTAAAAGTTGCGGCTCGATTTCAAGAGTGGCTTTGAATCCAGGTTTTTGCAAAACTAAATCAATTTTACCATCTGTTCTGATTTTGTGAATATAACCCTTAGTTTTTTGACCATAATGAAGAGGTTTAAAAACATCACTGGCATAAATCACACCTTGGTAACAGCCATTCACAACAGCCTTATAACCAAGATCGGTTTTCATGTAGATTAAAAGGTCGACTTCTTTTTGAGATTTTGAAAACTCCTCTAAACCAAGGGGAGTTTTTTTGAGAAATTTTTCAAGTCTCATCGAAGCCGCAGGTCTTTGAGTGTTGTCGAGATAAATATGAACTAAGATTTCGTCGCCAATGCTGAGGTCACGAGTTTGTTCTGCAAAAGGAAGAAATAAATCTTTTGGTTTGCCCCAATCTAAAAAAGTGCCAATAGAGCTTTTATCGACAACTTCTAAAAGGGCAATCTCCCCAATTTCTCCAAGACTCAAAGTTTGAGGCTCTGAGTTGCCAGTTTCTGCATGAGTTTCTGAATCTGATTCTAAGTCTGAATCTAAATCTGATTCTGAATCAAATACAGGTCTTGCTTTTGCAGGCTTTGCCTCAACTTTATGAGTAGGAGATTTTTTTCTGAGGAGAATTTTTTCGCTCATGGAGTCCCTTTGGTGTCGATAATCAATTGTGGAGAGCTGAGCACTCTTACATCATCAGAGATAATGATGGCAAGAGAGTCTTCTTTTTTAAGCTCGTTGAGCTGTGCTTCGCTGAGGTCAAAAAGAGTTTTAAGGCTCACATCTGCCTTAAGTGTGATGCATTCTTGAGAACCACAAGCTGATTTTTCTGAAGCAAAGAGTTCTGTGAATTCTGTGTTCACAGGACTAGAAACTTTTTTGAAAAACTCAGGATTGATCAACGCTGCCCAGCCTTCTTCTTTTAAAAGTTGGCCAGAACAAATTTGATGTTGAGCACTTGAAAGACAAATTAGATCCGTATTGGCATCTTTTTCAGAACTAATTTTTGACAAATCTAAACGCACTTTAATATCTAGAACTTCTAAATTTTTAAATTCATTAGTTTTAAAAATATTCACAACCAAGGCATCACTTACGGTCCCCAAATCATGATTGTGAGGAGTGGTGTTGTAATCTGATCCATAAAGCAATTCTAAAGAATTGGTCGTTTCACTCGATTTTAAACGGTAAGGTAATAGAGTAGAGATTTTTTTAGCTAAATCATTACTGAGAGAGTTTATGCTCAGAGTTTTAATTGCAGATGGTGACGTTGAAGCTGTTCCTGAAGCAGGAGTTGTTGATGCGTCTCCAGCAGCAGGTGCTGAAGTGCTGGTGCCAGAAGACTTATCGGTAGACTCTTTAGCCGGTGAGTTTTGAGAGTCTGAAGATTTATCGATTCGTTCTCCCGATAAATTCACACTAATTGTATTACTAGCATCACGATCTTTAACAATCTCTTCAGATCCAGTAGGGTTGTTTGAAGTCGTTTTATGAGCTTCAGTTAAAGAGATCACAAGTTGATCTTCAAACTTTCCGACAACTTTATCTTCAAATTCAATTTCTATGGTTTCAGCTTGACCACCTTTAAGGTTGATTTGACAAGGTGTCTCGTTGCAAGAGTTTCTAGATTCTGTAAACAAAAAGTCTTTATTTTTTAAGATTCTCAAAGTGATCGAGACATCTTCTTTGCCAGTGTTTTCAATTTTAATTGATTTTTTGACCGCGACATCTAAAGGGAGTTTTTCAAAGTTAATGGAATCAGCGCTTAATTTTAACTGCCCAAGAAGTGCAGTCATTTTAGTTGCATCCATTTTATTGTTTTTTGCATCATCCGTATTTCGACTTTTTGTTCGGACAACTTTTTCCGGACGGGCTTGAGGCACACAACCTACTAAATTAAGTGAAGTCATTAAGGTGATACTGAGAGTTAAACCAAGGGTGATTCCTAGGCGGTTAAAAACATTTCGTGGCGCTCTGAAAGTCTTCATAGTTCGGTCCTTTTATTAAACTTGAACGATCCAATTAAATTTCTTTAGATTGGAACTGCAATTTAAAGGCCGAAATCACTGAAATTTATTAAAATTCTTTCAATTAAGGGAGGGGAATTTTAATCCCCTCCAAAAATTCCTAAATTTTAAAGTTTAAGGCTTAGAAAAATGTAGACGTTGTTTAATATCTTCAGGTACTTGAGGCAGTTGAGACCTAGGAATCAAGAATGAAGAGAGGTTAAAGAGGTCAATGAACACACGGTTGTTTTCAGTCGCTCTTTTAAGGTATTGGTGTCCAGAAGATCCACCTGTGCCAATTTTTGTACCCAACATTCTTTGAGCCATGAGGGCATGTCTGTATCTCCATGCCGTAAAGTTTTCATCAATGTCCATCATTGATGTAAGGACCTGAAATGGAAGACTCAACATGGGCTCTTCGCGATAAAGCATAATAAATAGCGCGTTGAGAATCGCTTTTTGTGAGAGTTTGCGTTGTTGATTTTGAATCAATGTTTGATGGCTGGCTTCATCAAAAAGACTGTTAAATGTGGAGCGAGTCATAGCAAGGTTTTCAAGCTGCATGGCAATCGCTTTTTCTGTGAGATGAGCACTGTTATTTTTAATCGTAGCTTCATCATCATTCAAATTTTTTTCAATCGTCTCTTGGTATTTATTCCAGAAATTAAAGTTTTGAGTTTGTGTGTAAGGCAATCTTTCAAGCCATGCTTCAACTAATCTTAAGAGAGAAGTTTGGTTTTCAAGACCAATCAAATGATTGCGATCTCTTTCGCTTAAACGTCCTACAAAAAACTCACGATCCACACTTTGACGATCATGAGTGTTCAGTCCTAATTTGATTTCAATCTCACGAAACTGCACACTTTGAAATCCAGAAGCAGGAATCAAAAGATCTCTAAATTCTAAAAAATCCATGGGAGTCATGGTTTCTAAAACTTCAAAGTGACCTAAAATCACAGATTGAATTTTTTTAATACGATCTAATTTTTGAACCACGCCAGAAAGCTCATACTCAGGAATAAATTTTTGATCAAAGGTTTTTAAAATGGCATTGAGTTCATGGAGAACTTGTTTAAACCAGACTTCGTAAACTTGATGAACCACGATAAAAAGCATTTCATCATGGCACTCTCCATTTTGAGCATCAGCATATTTGCGGCTCATTGGGAGCTGAGCATCTAAAAGCTTATCGAGTTGTAAATAATCACCGTAATAAATGGGGCCTTTATTTTTATGCATTTTTGTAAAATCCTTTGCTGAATGGTTCGAAACGATAACACCAGACAAAGGATTTTGAAAAACAAAATTTACTAAAAAAATTAACTCGTTTTAGCAAAAACTGGAAGTAAGACCCATTGAGGGGGTTGTTCTTTGGATTTTAAATTCGGTTTACGAGAGTGATTATGAATAAGACTTTGTTTTGCATGATTTTCATGCATAAGTTGTTTATTTTGTGACTCTTCAAGTTTTGTCGTGATTTCAGAATAGATATAGTAACCGGCACCCATATCTACAAGAGTGAGCATGTAACCAACTAATTTAATTTTAGGATTATTTTTACTGAGTGAGAGCTTTTCAAATGACTCTAAAGCAAAAAGATCTGCTTGAACCTGTGAGTTGCCGATGATGACTTCCCATGCCGTATCCATCGCAACCCTATCCATATCAATATGATCATTCAGGATGATATTATTAATACTCGAGTTTGCGAGCGAAAAAGCACCACTCGCAAGATATCGACCCTTTAAAGTATTTAATCTTTTTGAAAGACCCGTCATAAAAAAAGTTTCAGTGGTCATAAACTGAAGATTTTTTTGCACATCTTTATTGCTTAAAAAATTATGGGCCATTTTGAGGGGGTTTGCGTCATAAACTTCATCATAACGAGCAAAAAATTCGGCTCCAGCCTGAACGCCAGCATTGAGTCCAATGTATTTCCACTCACTCGCGGCATTTTTAAAAACTTCTTTGGTCACAGGAATGATTTTATTGATTCCAGATAATAAAAAGTTTTTAGTTCTTTGAGCTTTAATAAACTGACTTAGAGAAATTTTAGTGGTGCCCATTTTAAGGGCGGATTTTGTAGCTACATTGCCGGCTGTATGATTGAACGAACCTAAGCGTTCTTCTATTAGTTTTTTTTGATGGGTCACAAAGGTGAGTAAATAAGTTTGTACAGAAAGTAAAAGTTGATTCTGCGGAATTTTTAATATGGCAATATGAGCAAAAATACTCCCAAAGCCTTTAATTAACTGTGCTCCGGTAAAAAAGATTCCCACATCTACAGCCGCATAAGACCATAAATCGGTTTTATAAAAGTTATCCATTTTGTGAGTGAGCTCTTTTAAGTGAGCTTTAATCATCTCTTCATAATGTTTTATTTTAACGGGATGAAGAGGAATCGGTGAATTGGTCATTTCCGTTTCAAAGTGAATGCGAGCTTCTTCTAAATCCATCCAGCTTTGATAATACTCTTCTTGAAAGCTTTGTTTGTGCTCCACTGTCCAAGAGAGGTAACTAAACAGAGAGTTTGCGACTGATGAAACATACATTTCAAAAGTTGTTTTAAATTGTTTTTTGAGAATATCATCAAGCACATCAATACCAAAAATATTATATCCTTCACGGCGAATCGTTTTGATTCCATGATCCGTGATTAAAAACCAAGTGTCGATCTTATCATTGCCATCCACATCTCTTCCAAATCCCAAGATTGGGTTAATGTGTTCCGTAAATTCGGGCAATTCAGAGGCTTCAAGGCGAACTTCTAATTCGTTATGTTGATTGTGATAAGCTGTGATTCTTACTTTAAAAGGATTTTTTTGATCATCTATAAATGTTTTATTGATAACTTGTTTTTGAGCTTCTGAATCAAAGCTTGAAGCAAAAGTGGATTGAAAAGCTGCCAAGGTAAAGGCAACACTCAACACAAAAGTTCTTGATTTGAATAAATGAAAAAAGATGTGAGTCAGTAAAATGAGTGTCTTCACTTTATCGACTAATGTTAATTTTATTGGGTGCAATATTTTCACAATCATTTCCTAGTCTTACTATTGAATTTAGGTCCAATTGCAAGGCGGGGGCCACGTGGAAATAGGTTTTAGTTAGGATGATTGTTTAAGGAATGCACGATCTAAAAAAATTACTTATCGAAGTTTCAAAATTCAATTCAATGAGCGTAAAAAAAAAGCCCTTTGAATTTCAAAGAGCTTTTTAAAATCGGCTATTTATACGTTGAGTTATTTAACAGAAAAAAGTCTGTTCACAGCGCTTCCATTCACGCTTCTTACGTGAACTTGATAACGACCTGCTGGAGGAGTTTTAATATAAACTTCATTCACAAAATCTTTTGCCACTGGCATGCAGTAGTTATGAGTTTTTTTAACTTGAGGAAGAATCACAATCGTATCATCCACAAATTGCACATCGAGTTTATCAATCACAGTGCATGATGAATTTAAAAATCCAGAAATCACAAGTTTAATAGTTGAACTATTCACACTCACTTCACTAGGAGAGTAAATATCTGTTGTGATGGCATAGTACAGATTATCAATTGTTGTTGAAGAGGCTTTATCGATAAAGAGTGTTTTATGAGCTTCGCCATTTAATGATTTGTAGATCAGAGTGTATTCACCTTGTTCAAGGTTTCCAACTTCTACGTCTGCCATAAATGGAATTTGCATTTTAAGTTCTTCAGGAAGATTCGCTGGGTCTGCACAAGATCCAGACTCATCTTTAAAAGCATATTGTTGAACAGTGATAGTGTGAGCCAAAGCATCTACTGAGTACAATGTTTGACTTTTTTTATAGCATGCATTTGGCAGAATGCCGTCTACAATAATTTGCACGTTGTCGTTATCATCAAAGCCGTGCTTAGGAGCAAAAACGCCTTGAACGGGGATTTCTGTGCCAAGACCTTCAGATGAAGATTGTGCGTATGTATTTTGAGTGATCATGCTAATTAATAAAGCAGAAAGTGCTAAACTAGTTCTCATCAATAAAGTTTGCATTTTTAAAAAACTCCTTAACAAAAGTGAGGGTATTCAAAATTTTTTTTTAACCTTAGAACCCAGTTTTTGGAATGGCAATACAATATTTTATTTTAAATGAAGCAGAATAATGTGCTGTGGAGCAAAAAAACTTTTTCGAATATGATTTGGGAAGAAATTCCCCAACTAAGAAAAAAATCTATATTTTTATCTCTCTTAGGAAATTTTGAAAACTAAAAATAGAGTGATTAATAATCAAACGGAACAGTTTTTCTAAAATAATCTGGAACTTTAGCTTGCACTAAAACTCTTTTTTTACTGAAGGGGTGAGTAAACTCTAAAGAGTAAGAATGAAGTAATAAGTTTTTATATTTAGAAACAGAATCTTTTCCGTATTTAGGATCTCCCACAATGGGATGCCCTTCTTCAGCAAGATGAACTCGGATCTGATTTTTTTTACCAGTTAATAAATTAATTTTTAAAAGGCTGAATTGTGAAGTTTCTTTCATCACAGTGTATTCTGTTTTAGCGAGTTGGCCTTTTTGGCTATCGGCAGAAGAATGCACAACGTAGTCTTCATCTTCAGATAAATAACTAGTAATCAAACCTGATTTTTTGGCCATCTTTCCGTGCACAATGGCGTAATAAGTTTTTACTGTGGTAGACCAGTTATCTTTTAAATAACATTTTACTTCATCTGTTTTTGCAAACATAAGAACGCCAGAAGTGGCCTGATCCAATCGATGAACTACATACACACATTTTTTAGAGCGAGGGTTCCCCTTACGAACATACTGATTGAGAGCTTGGTGAATGGTTTTATTTTTTTCCCACAAAGCAGCCACAGTTAAAAAGCCAGCAGTTTTATTGCCAACAATCACATCTGGATCTTCATGCAGAATTTCAAAGCCAAGGGGTTGGTATTTTTTAGGTATTTTATTCATAGGTGGGAGGTATACGCTGTGAGGCCTTTGTTAATCAATACGAATCCTCAAAATTGAGGATAAATCCTGCTTAAATCAATCACAATGCCCATGGTCAGGGCCATAGATATGATGAAAGTGCCTGAGTTCTGGATCTTGCCACCAAAATGGGGTGAGCCACCGATCTAAAGGTTGGCTACTGCAATCAGATTTGCGGAAAGACTCATTGATGGCCATCAAATCATAAAGAGTCATCGAAAAACGATGTTTTCTAAAGTAGCGAGCTTCTTTTTCAAGCAAGTTTCTTTCTAAACAGAGTCAGTGGTGCCGCGATCATCTTGTAACATAACGGTTGATGTGTGGGACTCAAGAAAAACCCTCTAGGACCGGCCGGGGGATACTCGAATAAAGATAGAAAAAGCCTTTTATTTGTCTTAGCCTCAAGGCCAAGAATTCTTAAACAAACGGCCTTTGGGAACCATTTATTTCTTTCTAAGTTCTAATTTATTTATCTCACCATTTAAATATTGATCGAGAATTTGCTGAGTGAGTTGAGTTTCTTGACCTTGAGAAGGCTTGAGGCAGTTATTGAAATATAGAAGGGATGCAACGCGAACGATTCTTTGAACATCCTTTCTTGTAGATGATTCTCTTCCATGCTGTTGACCTCCTGTCGAGTCTGTAAAGTCGAGGTGTCCAGCGTTCGTTAGCCACAGAAACATATTTTTATTTTCCATTTTAGGCCAAAGTTTGAATGAATCATATCGGGCAATAGCAGGATCTCCATTTTGCTGTTTATCGTTCGTTCCAGAAATTCCTAGAATCGGAATACGGAGGCTTTCATAGCTTTGTTTTAAGAAAAAAGGATCTCCGGGTCCCTGAGGGGAGAGTGCCATACCACAATTGACTCTTTTATCACTTAAATCAGGTCCTAAGCCAGTGCCTGTTCCGACTTTAGGTTCAATCCATTCTAGAGCAGGCTTAGCACCCGCAATTGCTAGTGTTGTATAAGCACCAAATGAATGTCCCATTAATCCAATGTGATTTAGATCTATTTTACCCGAAAGGTTTTTATCTGATTTATTCCATTCATTGGCTTGATTAATCGCAAAACTAATATCCTTAGGTCGTCCTAAAACTTCCTTCGAGTCATGAATCATTTTTTTGAGATTCTGAAATATTCGGATTCCGTCTTTCATCCTTTCAGTGTTACTTCCTGTGTGCTCCACACATAAGACTACGAACCCGTGGCTTGCAAGGTGGCTCGCTTGAGCATAATGAGTATCCCAATTTCCTCCAGCTCCATGAGAAATAATGATAAGAGGGTAAGGGCCTCCATTTTTTGGGATATGAACTTTAATAGGGATTTGACGACCTAACGAAGATGAGTCTTCATTCTTAAAGCGTTTTAGAAATCTAAATCTTTCAGATTTATTCACTTTTTCACGAGTTGGATCAGTAAGATTCTTAAATTCGATGACTTCTACCTGAATAGGACCATTCTTTGAGAAGTCAGGATTAACGATAGATTTTGATAGTGATGGGATGAGAAGAATCAATAAAAGAAGTGGCTTAAATTTTATCATAGTTCTGTTAGCTCACTAATCTAAGGGGATATGCTTTCAAACCAAGTTCTACATTGGTCAAACTCATTCCCGTGACAGGTGAGATGACCGTCATTTGGTAAAGCAGTAAAACTGCAAGTGTATCCAGAAGTCGTATTAATATTATTGCATAAGTTCTGAACTGGAGCACCAGGGATGATGTCTCCAGAGCAAACTGGGCGAGAACTTCCGCATTCAAACATTTTAAAATCTTTTACTGCAAAATTCACACTGACCGTAGAGATTGTATCTTGCTGTGCTTTGGTATTTGTACTTAAGTTACATGTTGCACCCGTAGCACCAGTGCCACAATATCTTTCTAGTCCTCTGGTGTATGAAACCGGTGTTACACATGGGCCTCCACCAAGAGCACCTGTTGCCAATAAATTTGCTGTTGCCACTTGGTCATAGCTGCCATCAAAAAAACAACCTCCAGTAAATTTACTACCTTTCCAGTGTCCTGCATTTGCAAGGGAAGTTCTGGCCATCAGAATGACTGGTGCTGTTGCTCCATGGCTTATTCCTTGGAGCAAAAGATATTCACCTGTCCAATACGATTTAGCCCAAGTTCCAGTAGTTGCTTCTTTCACTGCTAGATCAATTCGGCTGGCCTCATCAATATATGGGGCGTTCCCAGATCCAGTTGAAGTATCAAAATAGTTTATACAAACAGCTGCATAGCCATTTAAGGCATATGTCTCTAATGCAGTGGTGTAACCTGTTCCAGAAATACAACCCATTTCACCACCGGAAAAGATAACGACTAAATGAGAGCATTTCGCCCCAGTACAGGCGGAAGCATTGGTGACCAAGGTACACTTCTCATTAACGCCCGACAAACCTGAGCAACTATCAATAACAATTTGTCCGCTTGCAACTGGTGGGGTGGTAGATGTTTTGGAATTATTTTTATTGCAGCTTGTGAAAATGAAACTAATTATTAAAATGAGAAAAATATTTAAAATAGAATATCTGATTTTTGCGAACATGATTTCCTCTTAACTTAGAACTTTCCTGATTCATATGATACATCGAAAACCTTGAGACATTCTAGAAAAAAAAATCTAGAAAATCCGATCGTTTATGACATACTAGATTAATGTCTTACATTGCTTTTATCGAGGATGATCCTAGTATACGTAGCACAGTCCAGATTGGATTGAAGATGAAGGCTTTACGAGTCTAGTGTTTTTCATCGGCAGAGGAATTTTTGTCAGATCCAGATGGAATCTCTACATACGATTTAATAATGTTTGACCTAGGTCTTCCTGGACTTGAAGGATTAGGTCTTTGTGAGCATATCCGCCAAAAAGATTCTCTAAGGCCAATTATTGTGATTACTGCAAAGATTTTTTTCCCACAAAGCAGCCACAGTTAAAAAGCCAGCAGTTTTATTGCCGACTATCACATCTGGATCTTCATGCAGAATTTCAAAGCCAAGGGGTTGGTATTTTTTAGGTATTTTATTCATAGGTGGGAGGTATACGCTGTGAGGCCTTTATTAATCAATACGAATCCTCAAAATTGAGGATAAATCCTGTTTAAATCAATCACAATGCCCATGGTCAGGGCCATAGATATGATGAAAGTGCCTGAGTTCTGGATCTTGCCACCAAAAAGGGGTGAGCCACCGATCTAAAGGTTGGCTTCTGCAATCAGATTTGCGGAAAGACTCATTGATGGCCATCAAATCATAAAGAGTCATCGAAAAACGATGTTTTCTAAAGTAGCGAGCTTCTTTTTCAAGCAAGTTTCTTTCTAAAATTTTTGAAGTTTTTTGCAGTTTGTAGAGATTGATTAATAAACTTTCAGGCATAGTTCCTGGAATTGTATTTTCTAAAAATCCAAGCTCTCTGATGAAAAAACCTAATTGGCCTATGAATTCGGTTTTAAGATTGGGTTGAAGTCGATAATCTTTTTCAAGAGACCAAGTTAAAATGCTTTTAAGGGCCGCATCTTGAAGATGAAGACTGCGTTTTTTTTCGAGGTTGATATACTCACCGATAATCACAAAGCGTGGATCCACTTCAAGATCCCCCGGTGCAAATATAACTGGAGCCTTGACTCCAAGGTCTCTTAAAAAATGAGTGTGTTTAAAATGATCAAGTTGAGTCAAATAGAGAGGCACCTCAACCCCTTGAAGTCCAAAGATCAAGCGAATGAGTTCTGAACAATAGAGACGTCCCGGATCATCCAAAACCATATAATAATCATATCTGAGTTTTTTGTGTTCCAATTTTAATTTTTGCAAATAATTATAAAATTCTCTACCTGCTTTTTGAGCTAAATCAAAGTCTCTAAATCTATAAAGAACGGCACGACCTTCTTTCTCATGGAGATATTTAGAAAGGGGAGTGAGTTTGATATCATCAAAAGCCAAGGACTCTGCTACATACTGTTTCCCTTCTGGGCTTTCAATAATCATAGTGAGATGACTAAATAGAGAACCCTCCACACCCAGTCTTGCAATGAGCGCACTTAAAAAAGTGGTTCCGCGAATTAAAAAAATATCTCCAGTTTTAAAATCTTTTTCTTCAAGACCCTGCTGTGATTCATAAATAAATGGGTTCAATTGGGTTTGATATTTTTTAGCGCTCAAGAGGGGGCCAGCTTTAAGAGATAAAATCCCGTGCCCTTGGTACCAATCAATTAAAAACTCCTCTCCAGACCTTAAAACTCGATGGGCTCGCCTGAGGGCTTCCACACATCCTGAAGTGAGAGTTTGAGACTGATAAAATTCGAGTTCTTTTTCTTTTAAAAGGAGACGCATTTTAAACATTTTTTGCAGAGTGATGTCTATTTGATCTTTAAAGAGTTTGAGTTCTTCAGGAGAAGCATTTTTGGACGGAAAAAAATCCTCACTGGGTTCTTTAAAAAGATCTTCTGTATTATTTAAGATAAGCTCTTGGCAAGTTTGAGCATTAAAAGAATTGTCTCTCTCTAAAGAATCCTCCATTTGCTGAATGATTTGTGGAATATCAATAGGGTCTGCGTTTACATGAGGAGATTTTAAAGAGATCAGGAGCAAAAGAAGGGTGGATAACCAAACAGCTCCTGCTTTTTGAAGGGGATTCATTGTGACCTCCCAGCTTTCTGTATTTTACATGATAAAACTTTTTTTGAGGGGGGTATTTATAAATTACGGATTGTTCAAAAAACTCAATGATTCATTAATTATGATGAATCCCCTGAGCTTATTTTTATTTGCTCTATTTAAGTTTTAATGACAAAAAAATGGAGTTTTAAGAAATGAATTTAAACAAAGGACATTCCATGAAGTTTCTCCATACTATGATTCGAGTGAAAGACTTGGATCGAGCTTTAGATTTTTTTATTAATAAATTAGGACTTGTCGAAACCCGCCGCTATGAAAACCAAGCCGGAAAATTCACACTCGTATTTATTGCCACCGCAAAAGGGGAGCCTGAAATTGAACTCACTTATAATTGGGACATGAGCGAAGAATACACTTTTGGAAGAAACTTTGGTCATATTGCTTTTCAAGTGGATGATATTTACGAAACCTGTGAAAGATTAATGAAAGCTGGTGTTACTATTCTCCGTCCGCCTCGCGATGGGCATCTTGCTTTTATTAAATCTCCTGATAATCAACCGATTGAATTATTGCAAAAGGGTGAATCTAAAAAACCTCAAAGCCCCTGGGCAGAGATGCAAAACTTAGGCAGTTGGTAAAAGCCTGGCAAAATAGTAGACGTCGAACTTTTTGCCGTATTCTCAATATGAGGCGCAAAAAACACTTTAAAATCAATGAGTTGAACTTTAAAAAAATATGCATCCCCTCTATAGCATTATGCGTCACAATATTGGAAGATATTTGTGGGTGGTAAAAAAAGGGGGGATTTTATGTTTGCTTCTATTAAAGCAAGTAAGAAACTACTTTTAAGAGTTTTAGGGTCATTTGTTTTTTTAATTTTTGCATTTCAAAATTGTGCAAAAAAAGGTTTTGATGAATTACCCTCAATTGTTCAACCTCAAGCTGTGATTTGCACAGAGGGTTTTGCGGCTGATATCAATGGCGAATGTGTTGCCATTGAACAATCTTGCACCCTCTCTGGTACAATTATAAAAGATGGAAGTTCGATCACAACTTATGAATCAGCAATTGTTGAGGCTGGGCAAAGTTGTCTTGGAGAAAAAAGAACCTGCGTTAAAAAAAGCTTAAGTGGTTCTTTTACTAATTTGTCTTGTAAAAATAAAGTCATTCTTAAAAGTTGTAATTTTAATGGCCAAAACTATGCGAGTGGCCAGTTTGTTATGGCTTATGAAAACCAAGCCGTGGGATTTGGTCAAACTTGTAAAAATCAAAAAAGAATTTGTAATGATGGTCAATTATCAGGAACTTATGCCTACTCTTCTTGCTCTGTAACTGGGGCTGCAAGTTGTAATTTAAATGGCAATGAGGTTGCTCACGGTGGCACTATCACAGCTTATAAAACGGCCACAGTTGCTTTTGGAGCAACTTGCGCAATGGAAACCAGAAAATGCACTAACGGAACATTATCTGGCTCTTACACTCAAAGCAGTTGCACAGTGGGCAATGGTGCAAATTGTGATTTTAATGGTTTGTCGGTTGTTCACGGTGGTAATGTTAAAGCTTATCAAGCGGCTTCAGTACCAAGTGGTTCTTCATGCCAAAGCCAAACAAGAACTTGTAACAATGGTCAACTTAGTGGAACTTATAAAGAGACAACTTGTAAAGTGGAAGCCTCTTTAGATTGCAATATTTTTGGAAAAACAATTGCTAATAATTCAAGTGTCACGGCTTATGAAAAAGCCACTGTTCCATTTGGTTCAACTTGTTTAAGCCAACAAAGAAAATGTATTAATGGACAGCTCTCAGGAACTTACTCTGTAGAAGCTTGTAATGTTGAATCTGCTGTGAGTTGTAATTTTAATGGAAACAGCATTGCTCATAACGGGACAGTCACAGCTTATCTAACTTCATCTGTGTCATTTGGTGGTAAATGTGCTAGTGAAACCAGAAAATGTTCTAATGGTGTTCTTTCTGGAACTTACTCAGAGAGCAGTTGTAAAGTAGAAGTTGGTGCTAATTGTGATTTTAATGGCACCACTGTTCAACATGGTCAATCCACAACGGCTTATCAATCCAATACAGTTGCTTTTGGCTCTTCTTGCCAATCTCAAAATCGTTTATGCACAAATGGTTCTCTCTCTGGTTCTTATGGTTATTCATATTGCTCAGAGGGTTCAGCAGCCTCATGCAGTTATGCAGGTAAAGAAGTGGCTCACGGTCAAAGTTTAGAAGTTTATAAAGTTCCACAAGTTGCTTATGGAGAAGATTGTGCAAATTCTAAAGTGACTATCAGTTGCAATAACGGAAAAATATCTGATTCTACAAATTACTTTGAAGTCTGTACGGTGGCTTCACCTAAACCGAATATTATTTCTGTGGGTGGTTACACTGATGGAACTTATTATCACACACATGGATGTTATGTTAAAAAAGAGGCTTTGTTTTGCTCCGGCACAAATACAAATGGTCAATTAGGTGTGAGCAATTCACAAAAAAATACTAACGTGTTAACTCCAGTGACTGGTTGGGATTCAGGAGTGAGTTCTGTGGTGGCTTCGTTTTATCACACTTGCGGAATACGTAATGGCGGTGCTTATTGTTGGGGTTATAATGGCAATGGAGAAGCTGGAACAGGGTCTGCTTCTTCTACACGAATCCAAGCACCTCTCTCAACACCAATGGCAAATTTAACTTCGGATGTAAAAACGATTTCTGTAGGATCAAGACACTCGTGTGCGATTAAAAATGATGGTCAAAAAGTTTATTGTTGGGGGAATAACTCCGACGGAGAACTTGGGAGAGCTAAAACTGTGACTTATTCAGCCTCACCAGTTTCGATTGAGAATTTTCCACCAGCTGGAACTAAAGTTGTGGATATTGGATTAGGTATTGATCACAGTTGTGCCATTGTTGAGAATCCCAATGAGACTCCAAGTAAACAAGTCTATTGCTGGGGTAAAAATGATTACTATCAATTAGGTTCTCAAACTCCTGGCAATGTAAATTATGATAATCCTGTTCCAACATTAGTAAGTTATTTTAAAACAAATAAATTAAACGTTGAAATGGTGACAGGATCTAATCGTGGAACATGTGCTCTTACTAAATCTCTCACTGGAACAACAGCTATTTACTGTTGGGGATTAAATGATAGCGGCCGATTGGGAATAGGGCTTACTCCTGTGGCTCCGACTGGCTGTACTGGCACAAGTACCTCTACAAGATGTTGGGTGCCTCAACAGGTAAAAGGACTCAATATCCCAGTTAAGGTGATCTCTCACTTTGATTCTAAAACAAATTGCGTGATTGATAACGTGGGAACTGTTTCGAGCCCTAATAACGTTTTAAAATGTTGGGGTGATAATGGCTCTTACCAACTTGGTAATCAAGGGACTGCAGATTCTAACATGCCACTGATTATTACTATTGGACAAAATGTTGGAAATATCATTGATGTGTCGATGAATTTAAGAGGAGTTTGTGCGGTTAAAAAAGCTACCAATAGAGATGTTTATTGTTGGGGTGCTAACACAAATTATTTTATGGGTGCGCATCCAGCGGCTTTTCCGAATGGAAATATTTTATCTCCAACTTTTATGTTTAGTTTAGATTAATATTTTTAATTTAAATTTAAATATAAATAGCGATGACGGGATCTATTTAGATCCCGTTATTTTTTTGGGTTTCTGAGGAGAGTTCTGAGGAGAGGTCTGAGGAAGAGACTTCTGAGTTTTTAGTTTTATTTTTGCTCCAAGATTTAACCGTGTAGAATATAATCACCCCTCCAAAAAGAGCCGTGACCATAAAAATAGAGCCCGCAAAAACAACACCAAAAGTTAAAAAATGACCTTCATCCATAAGGGCGATCTTAAGCTGATGAGGGGCTTTTAACAATCTTATTTAAAGTGAATGAATATTTGCTTAAAATGACGAGGGTTTTCTAGATGAAGGTGTGGACCTTAGAGGTCTTCACGTTCAAATTTTAAAGCATCATTTGATTAAAAAAGTCTTCAATTTGAGAGGGGCTCATGTTACCTATTCGGTCTTTCAAGATGTGGTATGAGTCCTAGAGATCTTTAGAGGGAATGGTTCATGAAGTTCAAGGTTTCTAAATATATAAAATGCACTGCTGCGATAGTGTTTTTCATTTTGGGAACCTCTGCCAAGTTGGCTTTTGCTGCAAATTTTTGTCAAAATATTTTTAGTTCCTCCAAATTTTTAAAACCTTTTTCAAGTCCTTCAACCGAAATTCATAATTTAAATGATTTTGGTGCGGCCATGACTCACGGGATGCTCTTAAGGCCCGATCAAAATGATCTTTTTGAAGTGTATCGTAGATTCTTTTTTGGAGATCCTAAGGTCATTGTTCAAAGCGATTTAAATGCGGTTTACAGAATTATTAAAAAGCACCCTGAATTAGAAAAACCTCATTTTAGAGAAGTCACGATTTCTTTTGTAAATAGAGTTTATGATATTCCTGTGGAACTCCAAAAATATGTGAGCTCACAAATCAAAACCGCAGGCCAATTACGAAGCAATCTTTTTAGAATCACTGCGAATCTGGGGTATTGGAAAAAAATCTTAAATTATATGGAGCCCATTCCTCCTCCTCATTTAACTAAAACCGAAGTAAAAAATTTTGAAAACCAATCGCGTTTAAATTTTGAAAATGAACTTCATCGGGTGATTTCTCAAAGCAATCAAAATTTTTTAGAAGATTTAAATAACGAAAACATTGATTATCAAAATAAAACCAAAGCCCTTTTTAAAACTCTCCAATCCTTAGAATCTCAGTTAAAACAAAAAGGGAGCGACACAAGAGCTCTTCATCAGGCGATGGTGGATTTAGTGAATATTGTGGGTTTTAGTAATCCTACCACTATTTTACTTTTAAAAAGTATTAATGGCTTAGATAAAATTGAAGGACTTAAAAAAGTTTTAGACGAACGTGATGCCATCGCTATGGATTTAGGTTATGAGGGTCACTTTGAGGAGTTGATTCAATCTCTGGAGGTTTCATTTCCAACGGGATTTTCTAAAAACGAAGACCCAAATTCTCATATCGAAAGACTTGAAGAACAAGTGCTACAAGGTTCTTTTATTTCAGAGGGGTCTGAAGAAGTTCGTGTGCGAAGTCTTTCAATTCAAGAAGCTCCGTTTAGATCTTGCCTGGGGGGATCTGATTGCTCCTCGAGAACTTATTTTGATAAGGCCTTAGATCCTAATTATAATTATTTTACCATGACAGATTCATCGAACCATTCAAGTGGACATATCACCGTGGTTTTGGGCGAGGCTTATAATATAAAAACAAAACAAACTGAAAAAGTGGCCTTTGTTGATAAAATTCAGAATGTGCCTAATAGAGAATTGCCGATCTTTTTAAAAGCCGTTTCAATGAGTCTCCAAGAAAAATCCTATCAACTCGCATTGCCTGAGCAAGTTGGGGATCATAATGGGTTATCTAATATGCAGACCATTCGCTATTTTATTAACGATGAGATTTTGCCTCTTCTGCATGAAAAACGCTTTGATTTTAAACCCCATGCCAATATTTATAAATTTGATTCCAAATACTCAAGAGCCTACGATAATTTGAGTGTGCGCCTCTATGATTTGAACATGAGAGATTCAGAATCTCAGTTTAAATTATCTGAGCCCTATCACTCTTTTTTAGCTCCTGAAGAGTTAAATAAAAATAAACTGATCAATGATTTTTTAAATTTAAAAAATTCCAATCAGACTTCAGAGATTCTTAAATTTATCTCAAGTGGTTCATTTGTGGGACAGCTCGAAAGAATGCGTCTCTATAATAAAAAAGATTTTTTGTTGGAGTTAGAAAAGTTTTTTTCAGATTCTCACAGGCCTCTGTTGGTGCGTAAACAGGCTTTTTTTGAATACCTTTTAAATATCTCAGAAAATGATTTATTGAATTTAAAATTTCCAAATATGGATCCAGCTGAGTGGAATCAAATAGTTTTAGAACTCCATCAATGGAGTCAGTCTAATGATAAACGTAAAGTGACTTTTTTAGAAAACTTGCAAAGACTTAAAGAAATAGCTCTTAATCGAGAAAATATTAAAACCCTTGAGTTTTTAGAGTCCATTAAGTTTTTTGATGTGAATGAAAGAGATGCATATGGATTTTCATTGTTATCACAAGTCATTTACCTGGATCTCGACTCCTTATTTAATTGGTTGATCTTAAAACCTCAGCTTAAATTCTCAAAAAACACTCCTATGGGCCTTTCTGAATTGGAAATTGCGCAAAGATTAAATAGAATCTCTTTTGTTAATCAAATAGAGATGAGACTTAATGGTCATTTTTCAAATTCAAAGCCACTCAGAACCAGAAATCGAGATGTGACCAATGCGATTTATCCTAAGGGTGAACCAATTTTTGGATTTGTGTCTATTCCGGCAGGAAGTATTAAGATCGAGAAGAAAAAAAATAGAAGAACTGAATTGTATACAGATTATAATTCGAGTCCAGATCTCATATCGACAAATAGTTTTGAGATTTATTCTACGGGCACGACACAAAAAATGTGGCGTGAAGTTTTAGAATTAGGCGCCCAAGAATCCTCAGATAAAGCTTTTAGAATGAGACTTAAATTTAAAATGAAGATTCCCATGTTAAAGAATCTTTTTGTGCCCTATCTTCCGTTAAATCCTGCTTTTAATAAGGGAGAATATAACCCCGTAGAGAATGTTTCTTATCAAGAAGTGCAAGTGTGGTTAAAGTTGCTGAATGATTTATCAAATGAAGCTAATAGTCAGCTTCAAGATAAACTGAAAGCTTTATTTCCGGGGCATCAAAAAGGGGATATATACAGACTTCCCACTGAAGCGGAAAGAACTCTTGTGATGAGACTTTCAGGACTCGCAACTGGTGTTTTTAGTCACGGGGATCGTTACAATGATTTAGACAACTATGCTTGGTCTAAATACAATTCAAATCTAAATCATCCTCAGTCTATGAAATCTTACGGTCAAGCATGGAATAAAGTAAGTTCCGAAAATTTTTCTCACCCAGTGGGTCTTAAAGAGCCAGTCATGTTTTATGGTCAACCCATTTATGATTTGCATGGCAATGTTTTTGAATGGCTTGCCGATAAATGGGAAAGCGAACAAAAAATGGATTTTCACCTAGCAAAGGGGGGATCATTTTTAGACTTTCAAACAAAACTTAAAAATTCCTTTTGGGATGCTTTTCCAGATGATTCTAAAGTGAATAATTTAGGATTTAGATTGGTGAGAAAACACAGACCATAAGGATTCTCATTGAATCCTTATGGTTTACTCAATCACAATAAAATCAGAAGGCAAGGGAGCTTTAAAAGTTTTGATTTCGCCATTTATTGAAAGGCTTAAATGAGAGGCGTGTAACATCATTCGCCCCGTTTTATAAAGAGCCGCCATCTTTTGATTGTATTTAGGATCGCCATAGCGAGCATCTCCCACAATGGCGTGTTTAGAGAGGGCTGCATGCTTTCTGATTTGATGTTGGCGCCCGGTTAAAAGTTGGACCTCAATCAAAGACAAATAAGCATTACTTTTTTTAACTAAATATTTTGTGAGAGCTTCGACTCTGTCTTTTGAAACCCCTTGGATGTTCTTTCGGCCTTCGGATTTATCAGAAATTTTATCATTCCAAATTTGCCATTCTTCTGATTCAGAAACGGGGAGGGAGCCTCTTAAAATGGCGTGATAAATTTTTAGAGTGTTTTTATTCTGAAATTCACTGGCAAGTTTTTCGGCCCATGATTTATTGGTGGCCAGAATCATCACTCCGCTGGTCTCTTTATCGAGGCGGTGAATTGGTAAAAAAGTCATTTTATATTTATTTTTTAAAAGGGTCAGTAAGTCTTGATCATGTTCGCCGATATTATGAACGCTGAGTCCGGCTGGTTTATCTATAACAATATAATTTGGATCTCGATAGAGTTCTGTCATGGAGTCTTTTAACCCTTATAAATAAGATGTGAAGTCAGTGAGTTAGCATCTTACGGAGAAAAGGTCTATTGGCATAGTCGTTGAAATTAAAAAATTATATGACTTTTAAATTCGATTTTAAAATTTTCAGGGTCTTTTTATTGTTGATCCTTTGGTCAATGGCTTACCAAAATACGGCCCTTGCCGAAGGTAAACAGTGTCGTCACTTATTTGGGCGAGCTAAGTATATAGATATTCAAGAGCCCTCTGAGACACTGACCCCTCAAGAATTAGCCACCCTGGAAGTCGCAGTTGAGAATTATGTAAAGGCCTCTGAAGAACTCAATCATGAAGCTCTTAACCCCGTAAAATTAGAAAAAATGAAGTCAGCCCTCTTGCAGTTAGAGAGTCTTAAAAAGGGGTTGGCTGAGATCATAAAACCTTTTAGGGAACTCAAATATCTCACTAAAAAACATAAAGACGAAATGCACCAAATTCTTTTAAAGATTTTAGTGAACCCTGAATATGAATTTACGCCCCATGAACAACTTAAAATAAATAATAACTTAGAGGTTTGGTTAGACTTTCAAAAAGCTCGAGCCTTTGCTCGTAAGCATCAAAAAATTGCCAGCGCTTACTCGAATCTTATTAAGGCTAAAAAGTTTGTTTTTTGGTCTATGTTGGTGGGGTCGATTACTTTTAAAAGTTTAATCCTTCATGGAGATATGGCGCCGCAAGATTTAGCACAAGTCCCCCTTGCACCCAATCAAATTGAGGTGGCTTATTTATCGCCGCTGCCTCATGCGCAAATTCAAATCGGCCAACAAGTTTATAATTATGGTCCAGGAATTATTTTAAAAACGACTGCAGTGAGAGAATACGAGTCTGATGACAATGGACTTTATCGGAACTCTGTCAGAGTGCGATTAAATTTATCTGAGGATGAAAGAGCAAATTTGCAAAAATATTTAGAGGGTGAAGTGGGTAAACATTACGCATGGATCCCTAATGGTTGGGCTCCTACAGCCTTTATGTGCGTCTCAGCCACTCATCGCGCCTTAGAGCAAACCACGGACTTTGTGGTGCCTGCGGGCGTGGATAGATCTCCTATTCTTTCGGAAGCTTATTTTTCGAGCCTCTATGTTTTGGGGGACCCTCGTATTGAGGGGATCTATTATGTAAAAAGAGGAAACTATTTAGAAGTGACTTTAGAGGCCTTAGTAAGTTCTGCAGACGGTTTTTATTCATCGACATGGTTTTGGATCAATGCGGGAATTGCTCAGGTAGACGACCTTCCTAATTCCTTTTAAAGGGATGGGGATTGGGATGAAGTGTTTTATTAGGATAAATTATGGGTTTTACTGGTAAAAAACTTGAAAAGCTGGAGTTAAAGCCTATTTTGGTTGATTTTATGATCAACTCATGGAATTTACTAACGCAGAGAGTTAATTAAACGGGCCTTCTTAAACTATAGGGAAGATTTGATGAAAATTCTTTTTATTTTAACCTTTCTTTTTCCGTTGTTCAGTTACTCTAATTCTATCGATAAAGATTCCATCATCAATTATTCAGAAGCCCCTCCCTCTAAGTTTGGGATTGAATTGAATCAGGAGCAAATTAATAAGGGCATCGAACTCTACGTTCAAAGGCTTCCCAATGTGATGGAAGAGTTTCAACGTATGACCACACTTTTTACTGAAACCATTGTTCATGCAAATAGCCGCTATCAAGAAATCCTTGATGAAGTTAACGGGGATGAGAATCAAGCTGAATTAATTTTTAAAAATGAAATCGATCAAAGAAAAATCAATTACGAAAGCCCCTCTTTGGGCAATGCGGAATTAACCAATATTGATGATATTCCAGTTGTCAGAATGATTGATAAAATGGGCACCGTCGTTTTGTATGTAAACTCTGATTACATCACCAAAGACTCCCCTCATTTAAAACTTTACATTGATCGCCAACATCATGTGGCCGGAAAAAACGGTCGCAATCTAATATTGGTGTGGCATGATAGCACTCATAAAGTTTTATCTTCTGAGAAATATGCAAAACCTAAAAAATTATCTCTGAACTATTGGAGGAGTTATTTAAGTTCAGTTTACAAACCTGCCACCTTTGATAGTTTTTGCATGGGAATTTTAAGTGGATTGGCACAAGCCGCTTTAACGGGCGTCATGGGCATCGTTCAGCATGGATTTGATCCACATGTGGCCATCCTCTCTGCGAGTGTGTTTGGTTTTGGCTCTTTTATTGGGACCTATGCATCGACATATCGTAATTTTGTATTTTTTAGTGAGTCCAAATTCAGTCAGATATTTAAGCAATCATTAGTGAGTCTCACATTTGCTCACATGGTGTTTTCGCTCAATCAAATTCATTTAGGCAATTCAGCTCATGTTGAGACCATGATGGATTCTGTGAATTTACTTTTGAATGTGCTTCTCTCTAGCTATGCTAAAAATGAATTTAGTCAGTGGGCAAAGATTCAAGATATTGAGCGTGCGGATATTAAAACCTACACGCAAAAAGTGCCTTTAACTAAAAAAGCTTTTTCATTTACGGATAGAGATTTGAACTATCAATTTAAAGTTCAACTCACCACTCAAGGGATTCGTACGGCGGATCTTTTAGGTTATCGATTTTCGATTCCGACTCCAGATGGGGGAGTTTTTAATGTGGAGTTAGGAAAGCTCTTGCTTTGGCTTTCAGCTCCTGTTGTAAATTTATCAGTAAAAAAATGGGCTAATAATAATTATCCTGAAACTGCTAAAAAATTAGGATTAGACAAGGCTTTTGGATCAGCAACAAAAGAAAATCTTAAAAAGTTTTTTCAACAATTTAAAGTTCTCAACCCATTGGGTTGGTCGGGCAATTTGGAACAAAGTTATATTGATGCTCAGATTAAAGAAATCAACGAGAGTTATTTTAACTCCATGACAAAAACTTTTACCCGAAGCAATGTCGATAATAACCAAGACTTTGAAGGGGCCCTTAAAGTATTTGCTCCGCGAGTTGGCGAGCCGGTGCTTTGTCGCAAGGTGTTTAACTAAACATTTTAAAGACTCATTTTTAAATTTTTGCTCATGCTTGAAATCAATTTTTTGTATTTTATTTTTGAGCAAAATAATGGTGAGGCCGTTGCTGATTTGAGGGATGAATTTTTTATACAAATCATTTGAGAATTTCTATTTAAGAACTGTAACGCATTCAAAATCAACCTTAAGAACACATTTTTACAAGAATTAATTAAAAAAATATTTTCTTTTTTTCCGATTCAATAAATTAATTTGTTTTAAATAAGAATGAAAGCTAATCGGCTTTCAAAGGAAACAAATTTTATGCTTAAATTTTTATTTAGATTTATTGGTGTTTTAATTTTTCAAATTTTAATAAGCTCTCAGTTAGCACTGGCTAGTATGGAGTCTTTATTTTTTAATTTTTATTACAGCCCAGAAATCTCAAGTCTTCACTGTGGTAGAAATATTTCTTTATTTATGAAATCCCTATCCGACTCTGGTGTTGATATCAGTGACGTTAAAATTTTATCAATTACAGCGGGCTATCAACCTTGGAGTTTTGGTAGAGTCATTGCTGTGAACTCAAGATGGGGAACTTTTAATAACGGAAATTATCATCAAAATTGGGATTTTCATGTTATTGCGATCCATGATAAAAAAGTTTATGATTTTAGTTTTAATCAAACACCATTAGTTTTAAGTGTTGGTGAATATCTTGAATCAATGTTTATTCCTAAACAGCCATTTGCAATAAATGGTGAGACTTTTCGAGTGGGAAGCGAAGGCCCTCTATTTAATGCCAATCATGCTCGAATGGGTTTAGATTATAATCTAGTTAAAGTTATGAAGTCTGATAAAAAAGGAAAATTTACGACCCTCATAGAAAAGCAAAATATGTTAGATTATCTGAGGTCTGAACTTGCTAATGAGAATTAAATTAAAGAAGAGTTCTCAAATCAGAGAACTCATTTAAAGATTAAATTTTAATCGAGAAAGATAATCAGGCGGCCTTCGTTTTTTTTGCCATTAGGGAGAGTTTCATACTCCCAATGGTAGCCGGCCAATTTTAAATATTTAATGGCAATGGATTTAACGGCGCCTGTTCCTTTGCCTGTCATGATGCTGGCTTTTTTTAAGCCAGTGTTGTGGAGTTTAAATAAAAATTGATCTATGGCTGCTTCCACATTTTCTGTACGATATCCATGAAGGTCTAATTCTTTTTTTGCCATAGCTCTCTTATATAATTTTAGGTTTGATGACTAAATACTACTCGGCAGAGTTTATCTGTGCAAGAATTTACAAAACAAAATACTTTGTGACTGGAGAAGCTCAATGCAAACTCAAGATAAAGATCAAAACTCAGTTCTCTCTAATTGGTCGCTCGACCGCGAAGTGGTTTTATCTCTTGTGATTAATGCTCCTCGTGAGCTTGTGTTTGCGGCATGGGCTGATCCTCAACAAATTCAAAAATGGTTTGGTCCATCAGGAATAGAGATTGAATCTCAAGAAATCGATATCAGTGTTGGTAAAAGATGGCGCTTTGATATGGTTGCTCCCGATGGCACTCGCTATAAAAATCGCATGCTGTTTAGACGAATCGAAAAACCAAGCTACATCGAGTTTGATCATGGGGATGATCTCGATGTTGACCCTGGTAAATTCCGCATGACCGTGACCTTTGATCAACAAAGTGATGGCAAAACCGTGATTACCATGCGCCAATTGCATCCTACCAAGGAACAGCGCGAAGCTGTGATTGGTTTTGGTGGTGTGGAGTATGGCTACCAAACGCTTGGTAAATTAGCCAAACATGTGGAAAGTATAAAATGACCTTAAGACTTTGGTCTTTTTTTGACTAAATTAAGTGAATTTTAGTCAAAATGACCCATTTACAAGCTTCTAATTGGGTCATATAATGACCCAATTAGCTCATTTAATTGGGTCAAATTTGGCGGGTCTTAATGATTAATAAAAAAAATAAATATATTTGGGAAAACGGTCAATGGCCCCATTTTATTTGGAATGAATCAAAAATTTTAGGGCCTCTCTCTAAGGCAAGAAAAATTCAAGGGAAAATGCTGGCCCTTGCTTCCTTTGTTGGTATTGAATCTCAAGCAAATCTTTTTGTCGAAGATGCACTGAAAACATCAGCCATCGAGGGAGAAAAATTAGATGTTCATTCTTTAAGGTCTTCTGTGGCTAAAAGATTGGGGCTTCCCACTGTTGGGGTTTTACAATCAGAACGCAAAATAGATGGTCTTGTTGAGATGTTACTTGATGCCACTGTTAACTATAAGAAAAACTTAGATTCTAAGAGATTAAAGGGGTGGCAAGCGGGTTTATTTCCGACTGGTTACTCTGGTATCCATGAAATTAAAGTCGGCAATTGGCGAGAATCCATGGAGCCAATGAGAGTTGTTTCTGGCGCCATGGGAAAAGAAAAAATTCATTTTGAAGCTCCACCTGCCAAAAAAATTCCAAAGGAAATCGATCAGTTTTTAAAATGGTTTAATTCTACTTCGGAATTAGATGGTTTGATACGTGCAGCGATTGCGCATCTTTGGTTTATTACGATTCATCCCTTTGACGATGGTAATGGTCGAGTGGCGAGAGCAATTACAGATTTAGCTCTTGCTCAAGATGAAGGGATTGCGAAAAGGTGCTATAGTCTCTCCTCTCAAATTAGTAAAAGTAGAAAAGAATATTATGAGATTTTAGAAAAAACTCAAAAAGGAGACCTAGATATTACGGAATGGATTCTTTGGTTTTTAGAATTGATGATTCAAGCTTTGGAATCATCTTTAGAGATTATAAAAAAAGCTCAACTCATCGGTGAATTCTGGGAAAACCTTTCGGAAATTGAAATCAACACGCGACAAAAAAAAGTCCTTCAAAAAATGCTGGAACAGGAACCAAAAGGATTTGAAGGCGGTATGACAAATAAAAAATATGTGAGCATTACAAAAACGAGTCGCGAAACAGCCAAAAGAGATCTTGCCGATCTTGAAGAAAAAGGAATTATAAAAAGAAACCCTGGTATGGGAAGATCAATTAGTTACTCACTCAATTGGGTCATTCAAATCTATTAAGATTTGTTTTTTACTTTTTTTATATGGACCTCCAGAGTCCACAGATAATTCAATAAACCTAGTCACAATCTAAAATTTATTCTACGAATTGATTCATTCTCAATTCAAAAGGATCCACCTTTTATTGGGATTAAACAAGGAGATGAAAATGAATAAATTTAAAAAATTATCAATGGCCATGGCTTTAATCGTTGGGTTTAGTTTTTCGCAATCTAAAGCGGCAGTGGGTGCCGTTATTAAAGAGCCCACAGCTATGACAATCGGTGCCGCATTTGCATTAGGAGGTAATATTGGAGTCATGGGAGGTCTTGCTTATTCAATGTTTTATCCTTCTCTAGAACCTATTCTTATGGCGAGTTTGCCTTACTCATTTGGTTATATCATTGCTGGTGTTATTATTCTTGAGGATGGCAATGCTGTAAATTTAAATTATACCGCTCTTAATCAGGATCAAGCTAAAAAATTGGGCCTCACAGCTCAACAAATGAATTCTTACAACGAGAATGTAGAATTATTTAATGGAATCAAAGATCAAATTGCAACAGATGTAACTAAAAATACCACAGTGGAAGAAGCTTCTTCTCAATGGAAAAACGCTTTGAATGAATTCAATGTGAGTCCTGAGGCTGTTGTGGGTCTAGCTAAGGTCTCTCAGCAATTATTTAAAATTTCTAAATAATGAATCTTCAGATTAAAATCGTTTTTTACATTTACTTAATGATTTCTCTTTTGGGAGAGAAATCATTCGGTAGTGATCTAATATATTTAAAGCAAAGGGTTGTTCTGCTCATTTCGGTCTCAAACTTTAATAAAGCAGAATATCAACCCATCATGGATAGCATCGCTAAAAACTTTTATAATCGTTTTTCAAAAGATTTTGATGTCAGAACAGTTTTTCAAGCCGATTCAGCAGATTTATTTAAAGCTCTTAACGATAAAAATAACAGCGCAGTTTTTTGGGTGAGCCACTCTACAAGTCGCCAAGGTATATCTGGAATGAATCTTGATGGTCGTATTGTGGACTCTAAAAATGTGGATGTTTCAAGAGTTTTTACCAAGGTTCATTCTAAGCTCAAGTGGCTGGGCGTGATTGGCTGTAAATCCCTGCCTATTTTTAATAAGTATTCCCATGAGGGTACTTATAATATGAAGAATTTAAAAATTATTGATACAGCTTTTAATTTTAAATCATTCCTCGTTAAAGAGGATTCTGAATTATTAAATTCTAAACCAGATCTGGTGATTGCGGCGAGTTCAGATTTAGCGGAAGCAAGATGGGATGCTCAAAAAAACTTTTCACAAGCTTTGACTTATTTGCAGAGGAGACGTTCCCAAGAGATTGATTTTTTGGATTCAGAATTTGAGCAAGAGGATCCTTCTCAAAAGAGTTTTGATTTAACTATTTTGAGAGAGAATGACATTGATCCTGATAGAGATCAGAAGGCTCATTTAGGTTCTGTTCAAATCTTGCATAATAATAAAATAATTTATGTCTTTCCTGCTCTCAGTCATCATGAAGAGGTTCATTTAAACATTCCTTTAGAGGAAAATGAAAATATTGAGAATATTAAATTTGTTGTTGATTCAGGACTCAATCCAGAAAGCAAAACCAAAGAATTTTCTGGTTTAGGAAGTTTTAAAATTTGGAGTCATTCATTAAATAAAGAATGGACGCTTATAAAATTGAATGGAAAGCCCTTAGGGGTGAATCAACATATTTACAAGTTGGAAAATCACTAAACTGAGTCACTGAAAATTAAAAATTACAAATTTCATGATCCTCTATTATTCCACTCACACTGCCATCATCATTTATTCTCGTTGTGATATGTCCTTCAAATTCATATCCACTGGGAGTCATTTGAGATCCCTCTTGAGTAAAAAGTAAGTGAACCTTTGGATATTTGGCGCCGATTTTTTTAATCATATTTGTATCAGTTAACCAATTGTTGGCAGAAAAGTTAACAATAGGTTGACCAGAGTTCTCATCGTAATTCGTGGTCAGTTTATATTTGAGTCCATTTTGATTGCGAGGAGTTATCAAAGGGTCTGGCTGGAGGGTTAAATCAAACACTTTTTTATCATATTTAATCTTCAGAGAGTAAATTCCATTTGTAGCATCTGTTTTTGTAAAACTCAAAATTTGATTCTTATGGCAAGTTGATAATTCGGGTCTTATTTTAATTAAAGCGGCATTCTGCTTCCATGAGTTCTGCCATGATTTGAGGGTGTTTTCGTCTATAGAAACTGAAGGTAAAAGTCCATAAAGCCAGCCATCGTAAAGATCAAAATCATATTTAATCAGTGAATTGATAAAACTCTCTAAAGAAAAAGTATGGTTATTAAGTTGAGGAATTAATTGACGAGTGATTTCTCTCACCTGCGCGTGGTCTTGTCCGTTGAGTTCTAATTGGCTTTTTACATCTTTAGAGTTGTCATTGCATAACCAAGATTCTGGAGCAATGGAGAGGCATTGGTTGTAGTTTGAATCTTTAGCAAGTAATTTTAATGCTTCAAGTTGCTCTCTTAATAATAATTCACGCAAAGATTGGAGACCATTTTTTTGAGATAAGAGCTTTTGTAAGAGGGGTTTTGAAATATGAATTTCAGTAGGGAACTGTCGAATAGTTTGCTCTGTTGGTGCCTCAGTACCTATTTGTGAATTTGGCAATGGATCAAAAGCACAATCATACAGATACCACTTTTTTGAATTTATAAAAAAGTTTAAATACTGCTTAAGGTCCTCGCGAGAGTTGGAATTAAGGTTTTCATTAAGTTGATCAACATAAAGCCACCCTTGCGAAAGCAGAGGGTGTGATTTTGGACTTTCAATGAGTTGTTGGATAGAAGAAACGGGAACTTTACCGCAAGTAATGTTTCCGCCCCCGCCAATGCCAGGACCAATGGTATATCCTTTACAGGTGACAAAAAAAGACCAAAAGAGGACTGATAAAAACAAAGAAGAGGGTTTTAAATGAGTTTGAGTCTTCACGTAAATTCCTTTTTGAGGTTTTAGATTTGACTGTAACAGGTAATATAAGCCTTTAGTGCAAATTCAATACCTGAGAGGGGTTACATTTTAGAGTGAAGATCACTGGTTAAAACAACGACTTTTTGAGATTTATCACCATATAAAAAGAGGGGTGTTTCTGTAGAGGTATTTTTTAAGTCCTCTAAGGAGTAAACTTCAGTGGATGATCCAACCATTCCTCCTTCAAATAAGGCCTGTCCATAGGCATCATAACCATAAACATAGGTAGAAATAATGTAATAAGGAGAGTTTTCGGTTAAGTTTATGTGATTTACAAAAACACTCGTAAATAAAGTGGCACCTGACTTAAGTTTCAATTTTTTTTGAAATGAACCTATATTATTTGAGTCATTATTTGCAGACTTTAAATGAATGATAAATGGAATCGTATATTTGTTTGATCCACTACAAGATGTGCCTCCATCATTATGATGAGTGCAGTCTATATTTTGAAGAGTCATTTTGCCGATGACTTTTTCTGTTTTTTCTTTCGCAAAAGCAGATAAATTAAAGATACCTGCTATTAAAAATACCAATACTAAAAATTGTTTTCTCATAAGAACTCCCTTTTATATTAATCTTTGTTAAGACCAATCATACTTTAGTTGAGCCATGGGTTGACCTAATGCTAGGCTCACTCTTGAGTACGATTAGTGCTCACAATTAATAACTCACAGAAGTTTGAATTTAAATTATTTTAAGATTTCATTATTAACGAAAACGTAATAATATATTACCAATAGGGCTGATTTAATACGGGATAAAGTTTAGGTTAAAATTTAGATAGGGGCGGGGAGTTTGGAATTAAATATTTTTGATTTTAGTGATTATAAAACATTTCTAAAAACTTATATTGATAAAAGCACGTCTCGAGGAATTATTAAGGATTTGGCATTAGCGGCGCATGTGCATCGACCTTATTTATCTAAAGTTCTGAATGGAGATATTCACCTCTTGCCGGATCAACTCTATGGGATATGTAATTTTATTAAACTCATTGAGGCTGAATCAGAGTTTTTACTTCTGCTTTTAGAAAAAGACAGAAGCAATAAATCCAATTACAAAAAATATATCGAAAGAAAAATTAATAATATTAGAAAAGCAGAAGAAGAAAAGACAAAGGCTTATGGTCGAGACACTTCTGTATTAAAAATTGATGAAGATGCGTGGATTTATTATAGTCACTGGATTTATCCCATGGTGCACATTGCAGTGAGTATTCCTCATCTACAAAGGGTTGAAGCTCTGAGTAAAGTTTTTGAACAAAGACCCGAGCGAATTCTTCAGGTTCTCACTCAATTGTTAAAAATGGGTTTTGTTAAAAAAGAAAAAGACCAGTGGAAATGGACGCAAGGTTCTTGGCATACTTCGCAAAGTGATCCTCGAACTTTATTAATCCATAGGCAGTTGAGGGACCTGAGTCATCAAAACTATCAAGAATATCCTAAAGAGGGGCTCTACTTTTCTGTAGTTCAATCAATTTCTGAAAATGATTTTAAAGAATTAAATAAATCAATAGTCCGCTGGATAGATAAATTTAATAAAACGGCAGCGCCCTCGAAACCAGAGGTTCCTGTTGTATTCTGCTGTGATTTTTATCAATTTGGAAATAATGCTTAAAGAAAATAAATGGTGCGCGGAGGGGGACTTGAACCCCCACGCTCGCGCATACGCCCCTCAAACGTACGTGTCTACCAATTCCACCATCCGCGCGCACTAAAGACCTTTGAAGATCTTAAAGATAGACTTAATTAGTAAACTAACCCCCCTAAAAGTGTCAAATATCTCTTTAAAAAGTGTCGCAGGGGGTAAAAATAGGGTCTTTATAGAGCAAATATTTCTATACTAGGGGAGGATTGTATTTTTTGCTTAGGATCTCTCCCAGCCCTGTGATAAATCCCCAAGCTTATGAAAATTGCCGATCTTGATTTTAAATTTCCTGAAGAACTCATTGCGACAAGCCCTCATCGCCCCTCCCGGGTCATGCTTGTTGATGACTCCTCTCAAGGTCCGCAAGAACACTCCCTCAAAGATTTATTGCAAGTTTTTTCAGCAGGGGATGTGCTCGTACTTAACGATACCAAAGTTCTTCGTCGTCGTGTTTTTGTGGGTGATTTAGAAATTCTTTTTTTAAATCACTTTGGCAATAATGAATGGGAAGTCCTCTTTCCATCTAAAAAATACAAAATTGGCGAAGTCATCGAGCTTCCAGAAAATATTCAAATGACCCTCCTGCAAAAAGGAAGACCTCAACGAGTTAAACTCAGTGAAGCCGTTGAAGAAGAGTATTTTCAAAGAGTGGCCGAGCTGCCTCTCCCACCTTATATTCAAAAAGCCCGCATGGAACGCCATAATGTGGGAGATGATGAATCTTGGTATCAAACCTCATGGGCCGAAAAACTTGGCAGCTTTGCAGCTCCTACGGCGAGCTTACATTTTTCTCAGCAAGATTTAGAAAATTTAAAAAATAAAGGTGTCGAAATTTATAAAATCACTCTGCATGTGGGCTTGGGTACTTTTTTGCCTGTGACCACTGAAGACTTAAATGATCACCCCATGCACTCAGAATACGTCGAAATCAAAGCGGCTGTTTGGCAAAAAATCCAAAAAGCTCTAGAGGAGCAAAGAAACATTTGGGCTCTTGGCACCACAGTGACTCGCACGTTAGAGAGTGCGGCTCTTAAAAAAATTCCTCAATTAGAGAATGGGGATTTTAAAGGCGAAACCAATTTGCTGATTCAGCCGGGCTTTGAATTTAAAATCGTCAATCGCTTGCTCACAAACTTTCATCAACCTCAATCCACACTTTTGGCTCTTGTGGCGGCTTTTTCAAGCCTTGAAAAAGTTCAAGCATGTTATCAATGGGCCATTGAAAAAAAATTTTCTCTCTTTAGCTATGGAGATTTATCAGCCTGGCTCAAGCCTGCAATTTTATTTTCAAACAAAATAAATTCAGAAGAGCTCAATTCAGAAGAAATCAAATCAGCAGATGTAAAATCTGTAAGGAATTAAAATCATATGAATCCTGAAACACTTAAAAATATCGGAAAATTTGAAGTCCATAAGACGGCAGGCAAAGCCCGAAGAGGTACTTTGCACACCGCTCATGGAACGATTCAAACACCTGTATTTATGGCGGTGGGAACTAAAGCCACTGTTAAGGCCATGACTCCAGAAGATCTCAATGAATGTGGCACGCAAATTTTATTGGGGAACACTTATCATCTTCATCTTCGTCCGGGAGAAAAATTAGTTAAAAAAATGGGTGGCCTTCATAAATTTATGAATTGGCAAAAACCGATTTTAACTGACTCTGGGGGCTTTCAAGTTTTTTCGCTTTCAAAATTAAGAAAACTCACTGAAGAAGGTGTGGAGTTTCGCTCTCACCTTGATGGCGCAAAATATTTTATCTCTCCTGAAAAGAGCATGGAGATCCAAATGGATCTGGGCTCTGATATTATTATGGCCTTTGATGAATGTTTAAAATATCCATCTACGGCGGATGAAACTCGTAAAAGTATGGATCTTACCTTGCGTTGGTTAAATCGCTCAAAGGCTGCGATGACTCGCGAGCAAAGTCTTTTGTTCGGGATCGTGCAGGGTGGGTTGGATCTCAATCTGCGTAAAGAGAGCTTGCAACAAATCACGAGTGTGGATCTCCCAGGTTATGCTCTGGGTGGTTTAAGTGTGGGTGAGCCGATTGAGATGATGCATGAACTTGTAAAAGAAGTTGGGCACCTGATGCCAGCTCATAAGCCTCGTTATTTAATGGGCGTAGGAACTCCACTTGATTTAATTCTCAGTGTGGATTCTGGAATAGATATGTTTGACTGTGTAATGCCTACAAGAGTGGCACGTAATGGAACTCTTTACACGTGGTCAGGAAAAATCAGTATTAAGAGAAGTGAGTATCGTGAGGATGAATCTCCTCTTGATCCAGAGTGTGATTGTTACACTTGCTCTAATTATTCAAAAGCTTATTTGCGTCATTTATTTTTGAGTGGCGAATTATTAAGCGCTCGATTGAATACAATACATAATTTATATTTTTATATGAAACTCATGGAGCGGGCGAGAGCTGCTATAGAAAATGGCACCTGGACAGCCTACCGTGATGATTGTATAACGCGATTCACAAAAACTACGGAATGAAAATTGTAATTCATTCATTGACCCTAAAAGATTGTCTTTTTAAGATGTTAAAACTTTTTGCTGCGAGGAGATTATATGCAAGACTTCAATAATAAGTCTAAATTAGCTTGGACCCAAATGTCGGTCTTATTTTCAACATTAACTGCGATTCTTTTAATCGGTTCAGAGAGCTTTGCTCAAGCGGCACCTGGGGCGAAACAACCTTCTATCATCGAAATGATCCTTCCTTTTGTTGTGATCATGGGTGTTTTTTGGATTTTCATTATCCGTCCACAAACTAAGAAACAAAATGAACATAGAGTTTATTTAAATAGTTTAAAACGTGGTGATGAAGTGATCACCAGCTCTGGTATTTTAGGAAAGATCGAAGGCTTAACTGAGCTTTACGTAACACTTGAAATTGCAGACGGAGTGAGAATAAAATTATTGCGTAGCCAAATTTCTGGTTCACAACAGCAATTGAACAACAACTAAGAAGGTATAAATAATGGAAAATTTACGTCTACGAACTTTTGCAGCGATTGCAGGTGTTTTGTTGGGAATTATTTGGGTCACACCCAATGTAGTGAATCTTCAAGACAAGTGGTGGTTTTCAAAACAAAAATTAAACTACGGTTTAGATATCCAAGGGGGTCTTCATTTAGTGATGGGCGTGGATGTTGCGGGTGTAGTTGGTGAAAGCTCACAAAGACTTGCAAATCTTATGAAGTCTGAACTTGCAAAAGAAGGAACTAATCTTACTGATGCAAAGGTTTCTAACCCTGAATTGGGAGAAATCAAATTAACTTACGCAACTCCTGATGTGAAAGAAAAAGTGGCTAAGTTTTTGGACACGAAATATCCAACAACTCTTCAGCAAATGAGTGCTAACGATACTGAAATGACAGTTCGTTATTTTGATGCTTATTTAATGGAATACAAAACTCGCGTGATTCAACAATCTATCGAAACAATTCGTAATCGTATCGATGAGTTTGGTGTGGCTGAGCCAAGTATTTCTGCTCAAGGGACTGATCGTATCTTGATCCAACTTCCGGGTATGGCCGATGCTGAAAAAGCTAAACAGTTGATCAATACAACGGCTAAACTTGATTTCATGATGGTTTCTCAAGAAAAATCTTCTGAAGAAATTCAAACTATGATTTCTGATGCTGAAAAAGTGGGCAACTACTCTTTGGGAACTCTTAAATATTCTGATTACGTCGCTCGTATCAATCAGGATCTTAAAGGTAAAATTCCTGAAAAAACAGTTGTGATGTTTGAAAAAAGCGAAAACGCTGCAACTATCGAAGCCGGAAAAACTCCATTTTTATTAACTACTGATACTGATCTTGGTGGAAACGCACTTGATGATGCTTTTGTAAGCTTCAATGAGTATGGCAATCCTGAAGTCAGCTTAGTATTTAACTCTTTGGGTGCGACTAAATTCTCTGATTTAACAGGTGCTAATATCGGCAAGAGAATGGCCATTGTATTAGATAAAGTGGTTAAATCAGCTCCATCGATTCAAAATAAAATTTCTGGTGGCCGCGCGGTTGTAACTTTAGGGGCTTCACGTAACAGAGATAAAATGTTGGATGAAGCAAAAATGATTTCTACAGCTTTAAGAGCGGGTGCTTTGCCAGCAACTTTAGAGCAACTTGAAGAAAGACGTGTGGGTCCAACTCTTGGTGCGGATTCAATTCATAAAGCACAATTTGCCTCTTTATTGGGTGCGATTGCGATCATCTTCTTTATGATTCTTAGATACAGAGCGACTGGTGTGATTTCTGTGATTGCTCTTGTGATCAATATCTTAATTGCATTCGCTCTATTAACTTCATTAGGTGCGACTCTGACTTTACCTGGTATTGCTGGGATTGCCTTAACAGTAGGTTTTGCGGTGGATGCGAACGTGCTGATTAATGAACGTATGCGTGAAGAATTGCATAAAGGTGCGAGCTTTAAATTAGCTGTTAAAGAAGGTTATGATCGTGCGATTACAGCAATTTTAGATGCGAACATCACAAGTGCAGCAACTGCAATTGTTCTTCTTTATTTTGGAACAGGACCAGTTAAGGGATTTGCGGTAACATTATTAATCGGTATTGTCACAACACTTTTTGCAAACGTGTTTATTTCAAAAGTGCTTATGGATAATCTGCTTTATAAATTTAATGTTAAAAAATTATCCGTTTAAACTTGAATCTAAAATGATTCGTATAAAATTTGCTTAATTTGGGAGTGAAAGATGAATATGACAAAAAATAAAAATGAGGAATCTTTTGGTCGCTTTGATTTTGTCGGCAAAGTCGGTCTATTTGGTGGGATTTCTCTTCTCTTAGTGGTTCTTTCGTTTGGTTATCTCTTGATTCACGGTGTGAGCTACGGGATTGATTTTGCGGGTGGATCTGAAGTTCAAGTGAAATTTGCTCAAAGTGTTTCTATCGATCAGTTGAGAAAAGTTTCTGAAGAACAAGGACTTGTTGGCCTAGGTTTACAAAGCTTTGGTGATAGCAATGAATTTATCATTCGCTTTCAAACTGCAGCTGGTAAAACTGACAAAGAAACTAATGAAAAAGCTCAAGCTTCAATTTCAAAATTGAAAGAAGCTATCTTGACTACTTTTGCCACGCAAACTCCTGATATTCGCAGAGTGGATTCAGTGGGTCCTCAAGTGGGTGCTGAGTTAAAAAGAAATGGTTTCTTGGCTGTATTTTATTGTCTTCTCGTGATCCTTATTTATGTAGGATTAAGATTTGATTATAAATACTCTCCAGGTGCAGTGATTTGTTTATTCCATGATGCTGTGATCACGCTTGCGATCTTTGTGTTGGTTGGAAAAGAAGTGAACGTGCCTATCTTGGCGGCGATTCTTTCATTAATTGGATTCTCGCTCAATGATACCATCGTGGTTTTTGACCGTATCAGAGAGACTGAAGATCACTACCGTCACAAATCAATTTCATTTATTATCAATAAAGCGATCAATGATATGTTAGAAAGAACAATCATTACTTCTGGAACAACTTTTGTTTCAGCTCTTTCGCTCTATTTATTTGCAGGTGGAACTGTTTCTGATATCGCATTTGCAATTTGCGTAGGGATCTTTTTTGGAACGTACTCTAGTATTTATGTGGCTGCGCCGTTAATTCTATTTGTAGACAAACTTAAATCTGCAAAGGCTGTTGCTGCTGCTTAGAAAGGTAGGCGACGGATGGGTCCAGAGTGGCTCCCCCGTCGAAAACTTGATTCATTGAACGCCCAAGGAGCTTTGGAGAAATATCCTGAACTCATTGGGCGTCTTCTTTTGAGTCGAGGTTTTGATGATAGTGGAAAAAATAAAAATGATTTAGGAATTGAAGACGTCGATTCTTTTTTGTTTCCTAAATTAACTGAAATTGCAGACCCTCTTAAACTCAAAGGGCTTTCTTTGGCTATTCAAAGAATGATGGAAGCCTTTGAGAAAAACGAAAAAATTTGTATTTATGCAGACTTTGATTTGGATGGTTCTTCAGGACTTGCTTTGCTTTGGTTTGGACTTAAAGGTTTAGGTTATTCGCAAGTTCTTTATAAACAACCGAAAAGACTTTCTGAAGGTTATGGATTTCATTCACACATTGTTGAAGAACTCAAACAACAAGGTGTGAGTCTAATTGTGACTGTGGATGTGGGTATCACGGCTGTTGAAGCTTGTAAAAAAGCTCAAGAGCTGGGTATTGATGTGATCATTACAGATCATCATCTTCCGAGTGAGGAGTATCCACCGGCTTATGTGATCGTGAATCCCAATCAAAAAGATTGCACTTCGGGATTAGGTTATTTGAGTGGAGCCGGTGTGGCTTTTTATTTATTAAGAGCTTTAAAAAGATCTTTTTATGAAAAGGGCCTCGGACAAAATTTTGATTTGATGAGTGTGCTTGATTTTTTTACCATTGCAACCATTACGGACATGGTTCCTCTCGTAAAAGATAACCGCGTGTTAGTAAAACGTGGATTAGTTTCGATTCAAAAATCTGTGAGACCAGGAATGATCGCCTTGATGGATCGCTTGGGCATGTTAGGTATGGATCTTTCGGCTCAAGATGTGGCTCTTAAATTAGCGCCTAAATTAAATGCTTTGAGCCGAATGGAAATGGGACTTTTGCCAGTGGATCTTTATTTGGTAGAAGACTCTTTAGCGGCTGAAAAAATGGTGGATGTTATTTTAGAAAATAACAGCCAACGTGTGGATGTTCAGGCCAAAGCAGAATGGGAATCTCTTGAAATTTTAAAAGACTGGCCTCATAGCCATTTTATTTTTTTGGCCAGTGAGATTTTTCATAAAGGCGTTGTGGGCTTAGTAGCCACTAAGCTCACTCAGCTAAAAAATTGCCCCGTGTTTATTGGAAGTCAAAACTCAGAGGGAATCATTACGGGGAGTGCGAGAATTCCGCAAGGATCTGGTATTCATTTAGTGAATGCACTTGAGAGTGCGAGTGCTCACTTGAATCGTTTTGGGGGTCATGCGGCGGCAGCTGGTTTTGAATTGAAACAAGAAAACATTGAAGCTGTGATTCAGTCTCTTTGTGAATATTTTGAAGGGGCGGCTTTGCAAACTTCTTTGCCTCCTGTGCATTTTGATACCGTGGCAAAGTTGGCAGATATTAATGCAGATTCTATGGGTTGGTTTACAGCTCTTGGACCTTTTGGCAGTGGCTTTGAAATTCCTCTGATTTGTTTAGAAAAAATTTATATAAAAAGTTTGAAAGATTTAAAGGGCGGTCATTTTAGAATGCAGCTAGAGCAGAATAATGATGTGGCTGTGGCTCTTTTGTTTTCTCCTTCACAAAAACAAAGGGATCTCATTCAACAAGCTATGGTTCATCAAGACGTGGCTGATTATCCTTATTTAGATTTTTTATGTGAAATGCAGTGGAATTATTTTAACGGCAGAAAAACCGTTCAATTATTAGTTCGTGAAGTGCGTTGTTGTTTGAATCAAAATATCAGCCTGACAAACATCAATGAGACATCCTCTTCAGAAAATATTGTGGAGATTTAAGATGAAACAAAAGTGCGTTGTTTTACTTTCGAGTGGATTAGATTCTGCTGTGAATTTAGCAATGGCCATGGAATCCTATGAAGTGGCTCTCTGTTTGACATTTGATTATGGACAAAGAGCCGCAGCCAAAGAATTGCAAAAATCTCAGGAGCTTTGTGCACACTTTAAAGTGCCTCATCGTGTGATTTCTATTCCTTGGGTGAAGGATTTAGGACAGTCAAGTTTGACGGACTCTCAAAAAGAAATTCCGACGGGATCGAATGTTTCTATTAACAGTCTTGAGGTTTCAGAAAAAACAGCCAAATCTGTTTGGGTGCCAAATCGCAATGGTTTGTTTTTAAATATTGCTGCGGGTTTTGCCGAAAGCCTCGGAGCGGCTTATATCATTCCAGGATTTAATAAAGAAGAAGCTGTGACATTTGCAGATAACTCACAAGCTTTTATGGACGCGACTGATAAAGCTTTGAGTTTTTCAACTCGCAATCAAGTTTTAGTAAAATGTTTTACTGTGGGAATGGATAAAACAGAAATTGTGCGAGAAGCGATGAAGTTAAAGTTCCCTTTGAATAAAATTTGGCCTTGTTATTTTGCAGGGGCTCATTGGTGTGGCCAATGTGAATCTTGTCAGAGATTTTACAATGCCCTTAAAAAAAATAATCTGAATCCAGAGGAGATTGCAAAATGATGCAAAAACATTGGATTGAAAAAAAAATAACTTATGAAGGATCGCAATTAAAACCATTATTTGCTTATTTGAATTATCATTTGATGGGTCATTCCATTGTTTCTTGGCAGGGGCCTTGTCAGATCTCTTTAGAGCACATGGTTGATGGTGAAGACTTTATTGAAAACGCAAAAATTTGTGGTGATGAAATGCTTCATTTTATTATCGAAGTTTTTGATCAAAAATTAATGACAGGCGTGGCTCTGCAAAGACTGTTTGCTTCGATTTTAAAAGATTACTTTGGAGAAAAGTTTCCGCATATCACTTTGGTGAGAGAAGGCGATGATCTTTATTGGAACGAAAAAAAATTAAGCATCAGCATTGCTTCTATCTCTCAGGTTTCGACAATGATTCATTTTGCTATGAACATTGTGAATGAAGGAACCCCTGTTCCAACTTGTGCTCTTGAAGATTTTTGGTTGGAATCCTCTAAAAGTCCAAGTGTGCAGGTGATTGCATGGGATTTAATGTCACTTTTTGTAAAGGAATTTGAATCCATTTACAAAGCCACATGTAAGGTAAAACCTTTATAATTTTGAGGTTCTCTTAAGAGAACCTCTTCAACTAGACTATAGACTGATTTGTTTAAGGGGTGAGGTGGAGACTTGGAGTTCCCTTTGGCCCAGTGATAGAATTTAATTATGACAATATCAGCTGGTTCTCCCAAAAAGATTGATTTTTTATATTTAGGAAACGACAAAGCTATTCAAGTTCGGTGTGAGAATGTCAGTAAGCATTTTGAATTTCATTTTGCTTCTCTTGATGACATCAATACTTATTTTGACCGCAGTGATGATTTTGCACAAACCGGATTTATTATCGTCTCTGCTGCTAATGTAGAAGTTGAAAGTGAAATTGCGGGAATGGTTCAAGTTCTGCGTCAGGTTGCAAATGATGCCTTTATTGGTGTGATTGTGGGCAAAAGATTGAAGCCAGAGTCAGCGGTTTTTGTAAAAAAATCGGGAGCCAGTATTGTGCTTGGTGAGCACGAAGTTGTTGAAACTTGCGTTTTAGAATTTATTGCCTCGCAAAGAATTAAAAGCTCAATGGTACCAATGAAAACAAGTGAATTGGTGAAGGGAACTTCTCCTGATTTTACGATCTTTCATATGTTGCCCTTGAACAGAAAATTTTTGCCGGTGTTTCCTGCAAATACAGAAATCACCGAAGGTAAATTAAAAAAAGTTGAAACTGTTGGTGAAGTTTATCTCAACAGAGAAGATGTTTCTCGCTATAGAGCCTATGTCGAAAAATATCAGGATAAATCTGCTGCAGGATTAAAGAGCCGTTGCCGCGCTAAATTTTTAGAGTTCTCTTCGGCCTACATTGATTTAATTTTACTGATGGTGGATCAATCGGAGTTTGCTTCTTTTGAACAAGGAAAAATTCTTTATGATCGTTGCTGTCAGTTTGCCGCAGATCTTTTAGTGAATTTGAGTTCTGTGGGCGATGCCTGGGAAGTGATCAGTAATTCTTCGATTGGCGATTTTGGAAGCGTAGAAAGAGCCCCAGCAGTGGCAGCTTATGCGGGCCTTTACAGTTTACTCTCTGGACTTGGAAAAGCAGAAGAAGCGATGATTGCAGCACTTATTGCTGATATTGGTCTTTTGGACTTAACTCCTAAAACTTTTCTGAAACTTAAAAATTATGAAAAACTCTCAGAAGAAGATTTAAAGGATTATCAAAAGCATCCTTTGCTTTCTGTGAATAAAGCTCTTTCAAGAAAGCTCCCTCTCCCTGATAAAATTAAAACCATCATCATGGCCACTCATGAACGAACCGATGGAAAAGGCTTTCCTAACCAGTTGCACGCTGATAAAGTTGGTATTGAGTCTCAGTTGATTCATTTTTCTGAAATGGTCGATAAGGGATCCCTCATTGAATGGGGTAAAGAAAGAACCTCTTCTGCCGAAGTTCAAAAGAAAATCTTTCTCAAAGAGTTTGAGGCAGGTGGGTGTTTTTCTTTAGTGTTTTTGAATGAATTAAAAAATATTTTTGTATAATTTATAGGCAGAAAACTTTTTTACTAACCAAAAAATAACATGACAAAAAAGCCAAGTCTTGATTGTATCCCCCTTTTAGAGGGGACTCCATGTATCAAAAAAAACAAACTCAAAATTATAGTTATTTGATGACTATTGCTATGAGTATTTGTGTGTCTTTATGCCTACTTGGGCCCTCTGTTCATGCAGCCGACGAGCCTGAAGAATGTGACTCTTATTTAAGAAGAATTAAAAATATTCAATTGCACAGAGACTTTTCTTCAGATGGTCTCAGTTATTTTGCAGTTCACCCCTATGATTCTGATGGGCTTGTTTATAGAGATTTTTTAACAAATCCATCAGGATTATTTATGGTTTATAATTCATATGGTGAGGGCCCTGATTCTGATATGACGGGGGCTAGAGAATTTTATTTTTTTCCACGAGTTAAAAAGTGTATCGATTACACGGTGGATCCTGAGACTCAAAAAATTAAAGTGCATCTTGCGAATGGAGATTACTTTGTATTTGACCAAGACACTGCGAGCATTGAGGGAGCTGAAAACGGGACTGTTGAGGTTTCTAAAAACGTAAATACCTATAATAATGGGGGCGTGGAGTTTTCAAGTTACGGTGGACTGATGCTTGATGTGGGATTTGCACTCGGAAGCGTTCCTAGTGACAATCAAACTGGAAATTCAATCTTTAGAGATGAGTACGGCACAACTTGTAATGTAAGAAACACGTCCATTTTTATGTATTCAAACAATCAAGCTAGTTTTAAATTCTCAGATCGTCAGTTGAAGAATTTTTTGAGTAAAAAATGTCCTCAACTGAGAGTTAGGTTTTAAGGATTTAATCTTAATCTTCCTAGTATAGGTAAGTGATCACTACAGCCCAGAGGTTTTCGTGGGCTAAATCTTAAGGGAGTTCCATCAAAATTAACCTGAAATTTTCCTTCCCGAGGTGTGGTGATGGATGAATTATCCAACTGCCATTTTCCTTGAAGGGCTTCATTTTTTTCATTCACTAAATGTGGTGAAAATAAAAGTGCATCTAAGAAAGCCCATTCACCTTTATAAAAATGAGAACCTAAACAATCTCTGCAGCCAATGAGGTGAGAGACTTTCCAAGTTTCGCCAATATTTTTACTAAAGAGTTGGTTTTCAGTTTCTTCTTTTGCAGAGATATTAAAATCTCCTCCCGCAACAACAAGGGATCTATCACCCTTTGATTTATACAGACCTTTTACAATTTCATTTAATTGAGCAATGGCCTGTTCTCTTACAGGAGTTTTATTAAACTGACTCGGAAAGTGCACACCTAAGATGGTGAGTGTTTCACCATTAGGTAGTTTAAGTGGAACATTTAAGATTCCTCTAGATTCAATAGGCTCTTTGTCTTCTGATTTTAAATCGAGAGTGTGAAGTTGAGCTTCACCAGCAAGTGGAAGACGAGAGAGGAGTCCCACATCGATTCCTCTTTTGTCGGGTCCTTCTATGAGAACAACAGTTTGATAGCTAGCTTGTTTAAGATACTCTTCAGAAAGTCGTTTTAAAATTTTAATATTTTCGACTTCGAGAACAATTAAAATATCAGGTCCTTGGCTATCGACTTGCAAGATGGCATCAGAGATATGTTTTAATTTGGTATTAAGAAGTTCTTCAGTCCAATCAGTTTCAAGACAATCTTTTTGCCAAGATTTATTTTTTAAGGAGTCACATTTTTCTTTAATGGCTCCACTTTGTTTTAAAGCGAGAGGTAAAAATGTTTCGTCATCTTTGCCTTCATCGTGCTCAGCATCAAAAAGATTTTCGACATTATATGACATGATGCTCACTTCAGAAGAAGGTCTAATAGGAATTTGTGGTTTAGTTTGAAAGTAAGAGCAACCACCTGTGTAGAGACCGAACAGAATTAATAATCCACTGAAAAATCCAACAACTGTAGGAATCACTAAGATTTTTTTTGTGAGTTTTTTATTTAATATTTTATTTAAAATATTCACGTGTCCTCCTGAAATCAAAACTGACCTTAATAAAGATCAATCATTTAGTAAAACTTTAAAAAAGCTTTTCATTGCGCTGCTTTCTCTCTTGTGAAATAAATCCCGCATTAAAAAAAAGTCGGGGGTTTTTTAATGAGGTTTTTATTTGCACCATCTTTTTTAAGTAGAATTCATCTTAAGTCTTTTCAAAATATGAGTCAGCAAATGACTCTGACAGGTCTAGTTCTTGTGAGTTTGATTTCATCTGTCACATTTGCGGAATCTGAATTATCTCCTTCCGGCCGGACACTTTTAAAAACTCCCTCTTCAAATTCAATCTCATCTTCTGAAATCCAATCTTCAAATAGATCACCATGGAGCGTTAGTTTTTTTGAATTTGCTTCTGCTTCTGCAAAAGTTTTTGCCTACGAGAACCCTCGTTTAGAAACTTATAATTATCTTTCTTTTAACTATGCTTTTAATTCAGAATACAGATTAAGCTTACGTCCGATATTTTTGATGAGCTCAGCAGGTCAAAATAAATATGGGGACTTTAAAAAAGCTGAATTTAATACTTCAGATGTTTATTTTAATCTTGCCGATCGTGATCTAGGATTCTTTGCAGATACTGGTAAAATCTCTGCAAGCTATAAAGTTTATTTGCCTACGAGTAAATACTCTCAAGACAATACATTGCTGACTCGAGTGGGAGCTGAGTTTATATTTGAAAACAAAATCGCCTCTCAGTGGCAATTTGTTTATCATGTAAAACCAGATTTTTATTTTTATAAAACACCTGTGTTTGCGCGCACCATTACGATGTTGAATTCAAGTCAATTGGGCGGCAATCCCTATGTTAAGAATACAATTATTCAGAGCAAGCAAGCGGCGTTAGATCATTACGTAGACTTTACTCGTAATCTAAACAGATTATTTAATGTAACGGGAATGGTGGGTTTAGAACACGAATTTTATTATGGTAGTGATCGATATAAAAAAAATGCGTATGCCATTGAAAATTTTAAGTGGGGTTCAAGCTTAGAATTAAAAGCCCATAAAAATGTGAGCTTTATTTTAGGTTTTGAAAACACCCTAGATATTTTGCATCCTAAAAAAGCTCAGCAATTATTAAAAACTGAAGAGCTTGATTATTATTTGATAACAATGGCTCGTATCTAACGTTATTGAATTTTAAACTGACTTTTTGAGATCAGTTGCAATGGCTGATCTCGATATTTAAAATTAAGATAATGGGCTCTTAAAAAGATAAGGTCTCTTGTTGGGAATTGAATTTGAGAACCATAAGCCACATCACCAACAATCGGAAATCCCACGTGCGAGAGCTGCGCACGTATTTGATGAGTTCTTCCTGTCAGAAGTTCGATTTCTAAGAGAGAAGTCTTTATTTGAGAATTCAGTTTGATATCATCAAATAAAAAGTGATTTTGTTTTCCATTAAGAACATTGAGTTCACATTGAACTGTGTTTTCAATTTGATGGTTAGAAAGAGTTTTAGGGGCGCGAGGGTTTTTAATCATCCAATGCTCGAGATATTTGCTTTCTTGAGCTTCCCAAATATTTTCAACCATCGCTTGATAGATCTTTTGAACCTCTCTTTGAATAAGTAGCTGATTAAAGTAATTTTGAAAATCAGTGTTCTTAGCAAATAAAATGAGACCTTGTGTGGGCACATCTAAACGATGAGTGATTAAAAACTCTTTTTTATAAGTTTTTGCCAAATAGGCCATGAGGTTTTCTTGGGTGTTATCGACTGTCGGATGAGTGGGCACCCCTGAAGGTTTTTCAATAACAATAAAATCTTCGGTTTCAAAGTTCACCAAGGACTCGACTTCAGTCGAACTTAAAATTGGAAAACGTCGAGGTTTTGTATGAACTCTGAGATAATCACCTGGATTTAAGGCAAGTTTAAAAGAAGTTTCTGCAGGAAGGCGCTCACTATTTAAGTACAATGAGCCTAAATGAACCAATTCTAAAGGATTTAATTCAATAACATGTGGAGCTGGATTTAAATTGTCAGCAGTGTTTAAGTTTTGAACATAATTTTGATACATATGTTCTTGAATTTTATCGAAAATTTCGCTTAAAGAGAGTGTTGATACAATTTTTATGTGCAGGACACCGTATTCAAAACCTCGACCTATGGATATATTTATCATGAAATCTCCATAGCACGGTGGGCTGAATGGGTGCAAGTATCAGATCCATTTGTTAAAATGAATCTCAGGGAGATCAATTTGGAATTTGTAAATGAACCGATATTTCAGTGGTTGGCTCAATATGCATATCAACCAGGAGTCGTCTATTTAGCCTTGATAGGTATGATGCTCTTAAGTGGTTTTGGTCTTCCGTTGCCAGAAGAAGTCACCATTGTTTCTATCGGAATTATTTCTTACATGGGTTATCACCCAGATTTATTTCCACCTCCTTATCCAGGGGCGCCAGTTGTTGATCGATATCATGCGGCGCTGATCGGATTTTTTGCAGTCTTTTTTAGTGATCTTCTTGTTTTTGTCATTGGGAGATCTTTTGGCAGAAAGCTTATTAAATCTGGAAAATTAAAAAAATGGTTCTCTCCTGCTGTGATGGATCGAATTAATTCTTGGACAAATAAATATGGAATCTATGCAGCGGGAATTTTTAGATTCACTCCAGGGATTCGGTTTCCGGGTCATTTAGCTTGTGGGATTTCAGAATTTTCCATTTGGAAATTTTGTTTAGTCGATGGCTTTGCAGCACTGATAAGTGTACCCACTCAAATTCTTTTAATTGCTAAATACGGTGAAAAAATTCTGATAATCATCCATGAATTCAAAATGACCGTCTTAATTGCTCTTATTTCTCTTGTTCTCTTTTTAATTCTTAAAAAACTTTGGAATATTTTAACCTTTCAAAGATCGTAATTTGAGTTATTGTGATTCTTTTAGGTGATGAATAAAAGTTGTTCGTTGATGCGGCGAGATATGTTTTTTGAAAAGACTTCCTGATTGATATGGGTATTAAGTTGTTTTGGTTTTTAAATGTTTATGAAGTGCTTTTTTGAAGTTATTTCAGAGAAAATTTGGTTCTAAGTTTTTTTAAAATATGAAGAGTTTATAATCATAAATTGGTCTCCGTCTTGCACAGCTCCTCGTTGTGAAAAAAATTATTTTTTCTAGTAGAGGAGTTTCAATGAAAAATATAATGAATCTTACAATGGTAGGAATTCTATCATCTCAGTTTGCCCTTGCGGCAGGAAATGTTGCTGCTAAAAATAAAAAAACAGTGGCACCTTCTGTAACACATAAATTGGATTTATCCACTCCGCCAGATTCTTTGTCAAAAACTGGTCAACGTATTCAATATCGAGAATCTGTGACTGATTCTGAAATTCCAAGAACTGGATTAATGACCCTAACGGCAATTTATGAAAAAGCTCTCGAAAATGATAGTAGACTTGAATCTGCAAGAAGTGATCTTTTGGCAGCTCAAACGCATTACAGTGCTGATTTTTATAGAGCCTTTGTTCCTCAAATTGCGATCACTTCAGGACTAGTTTATGGATATGATTCTTTTTCTCCTAATCTCATAAATTCAAATGGCAGTTACTGGGCAAAATCAGCGGGTCTTAATTTAGCTATTCCTGTTTTTAATTTTTCTCAAATCATTGAAGCTAACCAATCAGAGTTTGCAATTAGTATTGCTGAATTAAAAAATGGGGTTGCTCAACAAGATCTTATTCAAAGGGTTGCAAAAGCTTATCTAGAAGTTCTTAAAATAGAGAGCACTATCAAAATCAAACAAGATGAAATTGATGGCACTCGTAATCATTTAGAAGTGATCACTCAGCAGTTCAATGTGGGTCTAGCTTCAAAAGTGGATCTTGAAGATGCTAAATCAAAGGTTGCTGTTGCAGAAGCTCAAAAAATGGATCTCGAAGCGCTTCTTGTTACTGCTAAAGGTGAGATTTCTCAAACTTGGGGTCTTGATGTTGGAGAGTTTAAAAAACTCAAAGAAAACGTACAGTTTCCAAGACCAAATCCTGCAGATCCTCAAAAATGGATCGATCAAGCAACAACTCTTAATTTAAATGTTCAGCTCAATAAAGGACTTGTTGAACTTTCAAAATACGACATTCAAAAAATTAAATCCGCACTTTATATTCCATCTCTCAATGGAGCAGCTGGTTGTAATTTGCAAAACAGTGCAAATTCAGTGTTTGGAAATGATTTTTCAATGAATTCTTGCAGTGTGGGATTGCATCTTAATTTAGCTCTTTATGATGGAGGCTACACTCCAACTAAAGCCAAAGAGTTTGCTGCGATCAGAGAAAAACTACGTAATGATTTTAGAACTTCTCAAATTCAATCAGCACAATCGGCTCGTACTTCTTATGCGGCGATCTTAAAAAATATTGATAACATTGTTTATTACGCAGCCTCTGTTAAATCAGCAGCTGAAGCTCTTAAAGGCAAAAAACAACAGTACTTAAACAGCCAAAGAAGCAGCTATGAGATTCTGTTATCTCTCCAAATGCTTAATCTTATGAGACAACAACTTATTAATGAAAAATTTGATTTCATTAATAATAAACTAGCTCTTAAACAAGCGGTGGGCTTGCTTTCTGTAGTGGATTTAGAAGATATCGATAAAATGTTGAACTAGTTCTGAGTTCGATCAAGAATCGTTTATAAAAAGAGAGTCCAAGGACTCTCTTTTTTTTTGCCTATTAAGAAATAAACCGACTCATTTTGCTATTTAAATAGTGTTTTGCTTTTTCAATGTAACCATAAGCTGCAGGCACCACAACCAGAGTGAGCAATGTGGAGCTGATTAAGCCGCCAATCAAAGCCACACCCATGCTGGTTCTTTGTTTAGAAGCTTCGTTCAATCCAATGGCAACGGGTAACATCCCTGCAATCAGGGCAAAGCTTGTCATTAAAATCGGACGAAGTCTGTTTTTACCAGCTTTTAAAATTGCGTTCTCAAGAGTCATTCCACCCATCATCGACTGATTAATGTAATCCACCAAGATGATCGAATTTTTTGTGGCAATCCCCAACAACATAATACAACCGATCATAGAATAAAGATCCAATGAACTTTGTGTGATTAAAAGAGCATAAAAGGCTCCACACGCTGCAAGTGGAAGTACGAGCATGATAGTGAAAGGGGTTATAAAAGATTCGTACAATGAGGCTAATACCATGTAAATCAACACAATCCCAAAACCCATGGCCACCGCAATGCTCACAATCAATTCCTGAAAGTTTTCGGCTTGCCCAACAAATTTATAAGACATTCCATCCGGGAGCGGATGATCCACATCTAAAAGTTTTTTCACATCAGTAATGGCCTGACCCATACCTGGACCTTTTTGACTGATATCTGCACCAATTTGAATATAACGAATGCGATCCTGACGATTGATGCTCGTTGGCCCTTGAACTTCTTTAACTGAACCAATAAATTTTAAGTAAGGCATGCCCCCGTGCATTCCCGGAACACGAATCATATTAAAAAATTCTGAGAGATGGCGTTGATCTTCTTTTAAACGAATGCGCACATCGTACTCTTTGCCCTGTTCTCTAAAAACAGCGGGAGTCACACCCTCAACAAGAGCCCGCAATTCATTGCCGACTTGAGCTGTGAGCACCCCAAGATCCGCCGCTTTTTTAGGGTCAATATCAATTTGAATTTCTGGTTTACCCAATCTAAAAGTTGAATCCACATCCACCAAAGCAGGATGGTTTTTGAGTTTTTCAAACACAAAGGCTGCTTCTTTTTCAAGCTGAGCTTGATCTGTGCCTGCAATATTTAATGAAAAAGGACGAGAGCCCGCACCCACGTTGTCTTTGTCTTTTACGAGGGGATTCATAAAAGAATATTTTTTTAATTTTTCACGCAAAAAAGTTTTAAACTGGCTCGTATTGACTGAGCGATCATGAGAAGGAACCATCTCTACAAATAGGGAGGCTTTATTGGCTTCTCCGCTTGAGTTCCCCACCGTGAGAAGAGTTTGCTTCACTTCTGGTTGTTTCATCAAGAGTTGATCCACCTCTTGCGCCATTCTATCCATTTTATCTAAACTGGTTTCAGGAGGGAGTTCAATCGAAACAAAAAACTCTCCGTTATCTTGAGGCGGAAGAAAAGTTTTTGGAATAAATTTAGCCAGCACAAGGGATAAAACAAAAATACCCAAGGCACCTAAGAGAATAAATTTGGGTTTTTTAAGAGTGAAGCCCAAAACTTTAACATATTGATCTTCAAACCAAGTTTGCATTTGATCAAATTTAACTAATGTTTTTTGGATAGATTCTCCAGTTTGGTGCATAAGCCGTTTTGGCAGAGGGAGATTTTGAATTTCAGTTGCAGTTAAAATGATTTTTTCTTCATGGAGTTTTCCTGCAAAATAGGCTGACATCATTGGGGCCATAGTCACAGCATCTAAAAGCGAAATCCCCATGGCAAAACAAACTGTGAGACCAAACTCTTTAAAAAATTGGCCCACCACTCCTGATAAAAATCCAATAGGGCCAAACACCGCGATCACCGTCATGGTTGTGGCGATAACGGCAAGAAGCACTTCTTTGGTTCCATCGATTGAAGCCTGTCGAGGAGGCTTGCCCATTTCGAGATGTCTAAAAATATTTTCTCTCACCACAATGGCATCATCCACTAAAAGACCCACGGCTAATGAAAGAGCCAAAAGAGTCATGATGTTGATAGAAAACCCCGCCACAGCCATTAAAATAAAAGCTCCTAAGAGAGAATTCGGAAGAGCGAGACTGGTAATAAATGTTGAACGCAAAGAGCCCAAGAAAAAGAACACCACAAGAATAGTGAGAATAATCCCGATTAAAATGGTTTCATTCACATCCGAAACATTGGCTTTAATGGGCTTAGAGCCATCTTGCACTAATTTAAGATTGGCTTTATTTTTAAGTTGCAAATTTATGAGATCAATTTTTTTGATCACGTTGTTAGCCACTTCAATCGTATTGGCGCCAGATTGTCTGTAAACTTGCAAAAGAAGTGCGGGCTTGCCATTGACAAACGTGCGATTGACTTCATCTTTAAGAGTGTCAGTGATTTGAGCTACAGAGTTGAGCTTGAGAGGATGACTGATGTTTGCAAAGTTGAGAGGGATCTCTTTTATTTCTTCAATATTTTTAAATTCACCCAGCGTTCTGATCACACTGGTTTTATCGCCTTGGTCGATTTTTCCAGCCGGGGTGTTTTTACCAACCACCGAAAGATTATTGCGAATCGCAGAGGCTGTGACTTCAAATTGTGAGAGTTTGGCGAGATCTAACTCCACATGGATTTCACGTTTTCGTCCCCCCATGATTTCAACTAAACCAACTTGATCCACTTGTTCAAAACTGGGTTTAACGACTTGATCTGCTAAATCATAAAGTTGAGCGGCAGGCAGCGAAGATTCAATCGCAACACTGAGAATCGGTTGATCGGCGGGATCTATTCGGCGCACAACGGGATCAAGAGCATCTTCTGGCAGTTTATTTTTTACTTTTGAAATGCGATCCCGCACTTGTTGTTCCGCGTATTTAATGTCAACCGCAAGATTAAATTCTGCAGTCACCACGCTCACACCTTCTTGACTCACAGAGCGAAGAGTTTTGAGACCAGAAATTGAAGCGAGTTCGTCTTCAATGGGTTTACTAATGAGTGTTTCGATTTCACTGGGGCCGGAACCAAAATAAGAAGTTTGCACCAGCACGATGGGGAAATTGACGTTAGGAAAAATATCAACTGATAATTTTTTCATGGAGATTAAACCCACAATCATGATGAGGAAAAAAATGCAGGTGATAAAAACAGGACGTTTAATCGAGAGTTCAACCATTGATGCCCCCAGTCTAGAAGGAGTTTAAGCATGAAGTTCTTCCTGAGATTTGCTACATGCTCAGTAAACAGGAATAAACATCAAAATAGCCTAATAGTTCAAGAGAAATTCTTTAGGTGTTTGATTTATGAAGTTATTAAAGGGGTCTTATGCAGACTATCAATGAAGGGTTCCAGAAAAACAAAAATATTTTTGTCATTCTGAATTTAATGATTTGTTTTTTAGTTTCTTCTCTTATTTTTGTAAGTCCTGCGTATTCTTTGGGGAGCGCCAAAAAAACTAAACGCGCACCAATACCGCCAGAAGAAACACTCACTGTGTCAGAGATGGCGCAAAAAGAACTCTCTAAAATTAAAGAAATTAAATCGATTGATTTGTCTTCGGATTCTTCTTCAAAATCTAAAAGTAAATCGAAAAATAAAAACAAATTAGCTGAAAAAGAAAAATCAAAAGAAGAAATGCCAAAAGAAGAAGTGAAGGGAGTTTTTACGGTTCACGAAAAACCCATTCTCCTCACGCAACGCAATTGGAATTATGTTTTAGGTTTAAAGCTTCAAAAATTTCAGCCGACCGGGCAAATTCATTCAGACTTAGTCGGTGATTTTAATCTCAATCATTATGAGGAGCATTTGTTTCCGACGATGGAAGTCGGGTTTTCAAAAGATTTTAAGCTCTCTTCAGAAGTTTTTTGCTGTCATGTTTTAGCTCAAGTGGGTTACAATTCCTTTCAAGTGCCCTATATTTTTGCCTCTGGTTATAAAGCTCCAGAAAACACTCGACTCACCTCTATGAGAGTGGGGTGGGGGATTGAAGCTGAAAAACAAGTTTTTTATCCGGAACTTAAAGCTCACTCTGGGATCTCTCTGGGGAGACTCTACTACACGCAAACAAGTATGAATGATTTAGCGCAGTTCTCTGAGGGCTATACCTATTCAGGTTGGAATATCGGTTTGAATTATCCCGTGCTCCCATGGCTGCAATTATCCGGTGATTATATTTATCGATCGAGTTTTCTCAGTCAGAATAAGTTTTTTATGGATCAAAAACACAATTTTGATTTAGGAATGAGGATAAAATGGTAAATAAGAATTCTTTCCTTTTTATTTTTGTATTTTTTATTTTTACTTTTTTGAATCTTAAAGGTCTTCACTTAGAGGCGTTTGCGGCTAATGAAAAAATTCTCCTTAATCAAGAGAAGGTCACTCAACTTGTGGTTGAAAAATCGCAAAAAGCTCAAGAGATTAAATTAAAGTATGATCAAATGAAGCTAGAGCCCTATCAAAAATTATCGACCTTTGATTGGACCTTAATTGCTGAAACTGGATATGATTGGGATCATTTAGAAAGTGCCAGTCATCCCTCTACTTTGACCAATCAAATTTATAGAACCAATATGAAACTTAAAAAAACTCTTTTAACAGGAACTAATTTAAGTTTTGATTACTCTCGGAATTCTATGTATGGCCGAGATTCAAGTGTTTCAAATTTAGGGGCCACTCAAAATACAGGTGATCTTTTAGGCATGACGGTAGAGCAAAATCTGTGGGGCAATGCCTTTGGGATTGCGGATCGCTCAGTTCTTGAAGCCTCCGAATTAAATTATCAAGCCAATACTTTTTTACGTTCGGTAGAGTTGCAAAACCTTGTTTTAGAGGCTCTGCAACTTTATTGGAACACTTATGTGGCTCAAGAAAATTTTAAAGAGGCCCTTTCATCACGAGAGAGGTACGAAAAATTTGTGGGCGTTTTAAAAAAGAAAACGGCCTATGGTTACTCTAATAATTATGAGGTGTTTCAAATTCAAGCTGAGCTCGAAAATCGGGAGCAAGTGATTAAAACAACTTCTGCGGAGTATTTAAAAAATTCTGAATTGATAATCCAGCTCTTGAATTTACCAAAAGGGGCGATCTTAGAGTTTCCAAATATAGAGGCGATTCCAGATATTCCAGCTCATCAAAATAAAGAAATCAAACAACTGAGAAGTTTAAAATCTCAAAATGCAAAAATTAAAGCGGCTGAAGCCAGTTTAGTGGCCAGTCAATCCACGCGCTTTCCGCTTTTAGCTTTAACGGGGTCGTTATCAACAAGTGGTTATGATGAGAACCCTTCTATTACTGAGAGTCATTTGATTTCGGGTTCTTTCCCTAAATACTCCGTGGGGATCAAATTTGCCACGACCTTTGGTTCTGATTTCACGTCTCAAGATCTTTTTAATAAGCGAACGACTTTGGATTTAGAAAAAACTCGTTTGCAGAGAATTGAAGAAGAGACTGAAAACAAAATGTCTACGGCTGAAAGAAAAATTGAAACCACGTATTTTTCTGTGCAAAGTATTAAGAAGCAAGTGGATCTGAGACAAAAAACTCTCAATGAAATGCAACGCAGTTACAATGATGGTCGTATGGACATTAGTTTTTTAATAGATGGTATGAATAAACTTTTTAGCACTCAGATTTTGTACACTCGCTCTATTGGAGATTATTTTATTGCTCTCAATGAATTAGCGGCTCTGAACGATGAATTGATCATCAACACACAAGAGGTTCATTAATGAAAAATCTTTTTTTAACTTTACTGTTTTTGGTTTCTTCGGGTTGTGCTTTTAGAAGCTCTCCCACTGAAATGAATCAGCGAGAGAATAAAGTGATTGAAGAAAAAAACCGCGTTTTGAGAAATAATTATGATCTCGTGACGGGTTTTTATAAGGGCAAACTCCATCTTCCCAATGAGGATAGAGAAGTGACCTTGGGACTTTATACGCTTGATGTGAGAGAAGGAAGCAACTCCAGCGGAGAACCTGTTTTTAAGCCCATGCTCAAAGCGGTTTATCGCCAAATGTATCCTGTAGAGATGCCTATTATTTTTGATGTGCGCTATGTTCCTGAAACAGGAGAGCTTTCTTTTATAAAATCCTCTGGATCTACAGATTCAGATATCATCACTACTATTTTTGCAAAATTTCAAGGGTTTCATATTATTGGAGAGGCTAAAACTCCGACCGGGAGATTGGGAACTTTAGATTTAGAGTTTATTCAAAAAGAAGTAGAAGCACCGGTTGAAGGTGATGAAGATCGTATTGCTGATGAAATGAGAAAGCAGTATGAGAGCCTAAGTGGCACCTATATTGGTAAAATTAAAAGTTCAACTTCGAATCTTCCGAATGAGGGAGGCGCTGTGGGGCCTCAGTCTGAATGGGATGTTGAAGTGGGGATTTACACTCTAGAAGTCAAATCGGGCACAAAACCAAATGGTGAAACGATTTTGAAGCCAGTTTTAAAAGCTGTGTTTAAACAAAACTCTCCTGTAGCCCCAAATATTATTTTAGAAGTTCAGTACACTCCTGAAACTCAGCAATTGATTTTTATCAATCCGGCAGCAGGGGCATCGGATCTTCAGACAATGACTTTAAAATTAGATAAAAAAGTGATGACGGGTGTGGCAAAAAAATCTTCTGGGATTTGGGGAAATGTGAATTTAAGTTTTTCTTCTAAAACAGTTGAAACTCCTTCGGCAGGGGATCAAGAAGATTACAATCGTCGCATCACTGAAGAGTATAAAAAAATTGTGGGAACTTATAGGGGGCTTATCACGCCAACCACTCCAGGAGTGGAAGACTTTGAAGTCGAGGTGAAACTCTTTATTGTTCAAGAGGCGGGGACAACTGGAAGACTAATTCCTCGCTTAAAAGCGTATTATCATCGAGTTTCTGATGAATACAATGCGACTGATTTAACGATGGCTGTGGATTATAAAACGGAACTGAATCCTCCGGGCCTAGATATGAGTGGGCAACGATCCAATGGAGGATTGACTTACTTTGTGGTGTTGAATGCAGTGATAGCAAATAAGCAGATCACGGGTGAGTATCATGATCAGCGCGGTCAAGAGGGACCTTTTGTGCTTCAATTAGTGAATCCATAAATTTATTTTAATCATTAAACTCGAAAAAGTTAGAATAATAAATAAAATAAAAGTAGACTAAAATTCAACTAAAGATCAGTTATTAATTTCGAACTTAAGAAAAAGGAATTTCTTTTGAGTCAAAATCAAGATCCATTGAATGAATCTCATTTAAAAAGTGATCCACAATTCTCTTTCTCTAAGAGAAAATTTTTAAAATTCTTAAGTTATTTTTCTTTTTTAAATTTAAGTCATTGGATCTTTCCATTAAAGGCGCGAGCGGGTGGATTTATTTCGTTCGCTTTTATGAAAAAAAGAGGGCCAGTAGTACCAGCTGCAGTTTATGTGGATGATTTGTTTTCAACTTATTTATATACAGGCAATGGTTCCACTCAAACCATCACAACGGGTTTGGATCTTTTTACAACAGGGGGAGTCCTTTGGCTCAAAAGTCGATCTTCGGTTCAAGGTCATATTCTTGTTGCTAAAGTGGCTGGTTCTTTGACTAATGGTTTTTCTTCAAATTCTGCTTCTCAGACTGGTTGGGATAATAATGGAATGGGAGGAGGAAACTTTTCAACAAGTGGGTTTTCATTAGGTTCTTCTGCAGCCATCTATGGCAATGGATCAGGATTTAATTACGCAGCATTTTCTTTTAAAAAAGCGTCTAAATTTTTTGATGTCGCGCAAGTGGTAAAATCAGCCGGATCCAATGCTACAGTTGATTTTTCTAGTCTTGGAAGTGTGGGCATGGTTTTTGTCAAACGCTTAGATGCTACAGGAAGCTGGTATGTTTGGCACCGTTCTGCCACTAATGGGAAACTCCTCTATTTAGAACAAAATGTAGCAGAGTCAGCAATCAATCATGTTTCTGTTTCAGGAACGACAGTGAGTCTTGTTAATGCAGCGATTTCAGATGGGACTTATTTAGTGATGGGATATGCCCATGATGTGGCCACAGAGGGTATGATTCAATGTGGAAGTTATACGGGTGATGGGCTGGCTAAAAAAGATGTGACTCTTAATTTTGAACCTCAGTTTTTAATGATTAAAAGATTGGATTCAACTTCTGAATGGCATTTATTTGATACAGTCAGAGGCATGTCAAATTATCAAAGTGTCGCACTCTTTGCGAATTCAACTTCGAGTGAATCAACAAGCGCTGGTGTTACCAATGTAGAATTTGTTCCTTCATCAACTGGATTTAGCATTTTATATCAGCCTTCAGGCGGTGGATTAGTGCAACTCAATGCCAGTGGAGGAACTTACATTTATATGGCCATTCGCAGACCTAATAAACCAATTACCAATCCAACTGATGTTTTGGGAATAACTTCTTTTGCTGGTGATGGAAATTCCACAAAGTTTTTTTCATTGGGTATGAATCCTGATTTAGTGATTTCAAAATTAATTACTGGTTATAATGGAACCTCCAATGCAAGTTGTTGGACGGACAAAGTGAGAGGTGGCTTAAGTTTAGCCCTAACATCTGCTCAATCTGATTGTGATTCTTACTGGTCAATAGCGAGTTGGTATAATTTTGCAGTGATGGGTGGGTATGCTCTTGCGGGTCAAGCGTATTCTTATAGTAATGTTGCCTCAGTTGGATATTTGTCTTATGGTTTGAGACGTTGTCCAGGTGTGCTTGATATTCTGGCAGTCACAACAGTTGCTGGCTTTAATTACGTTCAACATAATTTAGGAGTCACGCCAGAGTTGGTCATTGTTAAAAATATGACTACAGCGAATACGATAAATTGGAAAGTGTCTTTTCTTCCAGTGAGTGGGGGAGGAACTACTTTTTCTTATTCAAAATTTTTATTGTTAAACTCTTCGTCAGCAGCCGCAGCAACCGGTGAAGCGGGCAGTGTAGATTATATTGATAGTCCGGGTCGTATTAGATTAAGTTGTGGAAATGATTTTACAACAAGAGCTATTGTTTATCTATTTGCCACAAAAGCTCAAGTTTCAAAAGTGGGTACCTACACTGGTTCAGGTACGGATGTTGTAGTTCCATGTGGATTTACTGGAAGTGCACGCTTTGTTATGATTAAAAGAACTGATTCGACAAGTGATTGGTATGTTATTGATTCAAGCCGCGGTGATACTGTTTATTTTTGTATGAATAATGGAAATGCACAATCAACTTTAACTTTAATCAATTTTACCACAGGTGGATTTACAGCTAAGGCAAGCACAGTGGCGAATCTTTCTGGAGCCACATATTTATTTTTAGCTTTTGCATAAAAAAGAATTAATAATCGATTGATACCTATTCAAGAAAATTCTTAAAATTGAGAATTTAGTCTCAGTTTTGAGACAAAAATAATGTTTTAAATTTAATATTTCAAATTACCTTTTTTTATATAATTTCAAACACATAAGTTATTTTTTAATCACTAAAATTCAAATAATTGGTTGAAAAATTGATTGGCATTAACGTTGCTAAAGTCCTTTTCGAAATCAATTCTGATTTCATATTAAAAAGAAAGATTTAAAGTCTAATGTTTAAGCTGCCTCAACTAAAATTATTAAATAAAATATTTTTCAATTCAGAGTCTAAAGGATTTGGATGGAAGATTCTATTTTTGCTTATTTTACAGCAGGTTTTAGCTGCGTCGAGTTCGGTCTGGATCACTCAGTTTGCAACGAACATTCAGATTGGTCATCAATGGAAAGTAGATTTGATTCTTTTTTTAACTTCTATGGTATTGCCCTATTTTCCAGGTGCATTAGCATTGCATGTAACCAACCTTTGGATCAATTCTCTCCAGAGAAATAGCACTCATACATACTTAGAATTAGTTAAAGGACGAACTGATATCGTAAATAATAACCAGTTGAGGCATGTTCAGACTTCAGTGATTGCAAAAGAAATTCCTCAATTTATTCAGGACTCAATCCCTTTTAGTATTCAGTACGCATCACAATGGCTCAATCTTATTTTTCAATTAATGACTGTGAGTCTGATTCTTGGAACACCCTATTTGCTGACTTTTGTAGCAGGTGTTTTTATTGTTTTTAGGTTGCTTGAATTTTCAAAACTAAAAAATGAGCTGCTTGCTAAGAAAAAGCAAAACTCCCTCACCAACATAAGTGCACTTCTTAGCGAAAGTTGGGGCAATTTAACTATATCGAATAATTATAACCTTAATCTTTGGAAAAAACGAATTGATGAGGCCTATGAGGAATGTAGTATAAATAATTCGGCTCAATCAATTCATAAAGAATTCGGAGGGGCACTTGTATCCCTTCTGGGTATTGTGCCTTTTGTATTCTACATGGGATTTCATTTTCTTTTAAACAATCCATCAACATCAGAACTGATCACTTTTTCAGTTCTTTTGCCGCGAATTTTTCAGCTCTTTAATGTAAGTACATCTCTTTCTATTCTCACAAAAAATATAAGTGCTTTAGTGGGTCGTTGGAAAGATATTGAAGAAAAAAGTGAACAACTTCAAATAAACCATGTTTTACTTGAAAAAAGAATCAATATAAAATCTATTGAAGTGAGAAATAACTCCACTTCAAAGCTCATCGAATCAAATGATTTGTATGAAGTCATTTTAAATCAAAAAACAGGTTACTTTAAAGTCACTGGCCCAAATGGTTCTGGGAAATCTTCTTTTTTATTAGATCTTAAAGGAAAATTCAGAGATGAGGCGATTTACCTTCCAGCTAATGCAGATTTAGCATTTGAAAATTTGGGGCAACAAGTGCTTTCGACGGGGCAAAAAATGAGGCTGGCTTTGGAAGAAATTATTAATTTACCAGAAAAAATGAAACCAAGAGTTTTTCTGCTAGATGAATGGGATGCGAATTTAGATCAATCTGCACGACAAAGCCTCGTTGAAAAACTATTTGCCTTAAGTGAATCATATTTGGTGATTGAAATTTGTCATAACCATTAAATAAGTCAGTAGAGGTCAAATCTATCTCGAATAAATTATTAAATTTATGCGGCGAATTTGTGAAAATATAAAATTGGACTTAGTATGACGAAAATATTAGGAGTGAGATTGAAAAGGTGGGGTGAATGGTAATCAATCTTAAAATTGTTTCTTACATGAGAATTCTGAAAGATAAAAAAAATCAATTTTCGCTCCTAACGGTGCTGATTTTTTTAATGATGAATATTTCTTGTGCAAAATCACCTGACAATCGTCAAAATTTTGAGATTTTAAATATCATCAATCAAAATGGCATCATTGGTGGGCAAGAAACTCAAATCGAGGAGTTTCCTTTTTTAGTGAATATCTGGCTGAAACTCCCTCGCGAAGAGTACGAGGGGCATATCTGCGGTGGAAGTTTGATTCATAAAAAATGGGTGCTCACGGCGGCTCATTGTGTCTATGGAGATGCGCCGGATGAAACTCTGCAAATTTTAAAAGTTCAAAATCTGGTTCTTTATATGGGGAGTTCTCATCTTAATGGCGAAGGGGGGCGCAAGTTAAAGGCTCGCTCTATTATCGTGCATCCAAAATATGATTCTCCTTATCATGATGTGGCCTTGATTGAGTTGTCAGAACCTGTGTTAGATATTCAGCCCCTAGAAATCTCACAAGCCCCTCAGGAGCCCACAGAAAATTCAAATCAAGCCCTAGTAGTGGGTTGGGGTTTGATCGATTCAGCAGGCCAGCATGAAGCTCAAAAAGTGAGGCAAACCAATCTCACTTTAATGAGCCGACAAGAGTGTCAGCAAGATCCCCTTCCTCAAAAAAAAGGCTGGACTATTGGTTCTGAAATTCTTTGTGCAAAAAGTAACCACGCCCAACAGTCCTCATGTCCTGGAGACAGTGGGGGACCATTGCTGCAAAAACTCAATGGAGTTTATCAACAGATTGGAATTGTCAGTTGGGGCACGGCTTGCCGTGGGAATTTTCATGTGGTGCAGGGATCTAATGTGGATGGATATGCTGCGGTGGCTGATGCGGCCACTTGGATTTTACAAACCATACAATCCCATTAATAAAAAAATGCCAGAGTCTTTTTGACACCAATAAAGTTGGTACGCCAGTTGCTATAAGAGATTGTGTGATAAGTTTTGGGAGCATCAGGTGCAAACTTGATGACTTAAAATATAAGCAACAATGTTTACGCAACAAGATATAATCAACAAAGGATGAACAACATGACTCAACGTAGATTTTTTTCGGCTCTTTTATTTTTATCAACTTTAACTTTGGGAGTTTTTTCTCAAGCTTCTCAAGTTTTATCTATTGGCTCTGCTCCAATATTTTTACCCGGCACGACTGTGGCGACCGAGGCTGATTTAGGTGGTGCAGTTCTTGTTGATAATGTCATTCCCTTCAGAATTGTGAATGCTGGCAGTCAAGTTCTGTTTGTTGGTAAATTGCAAAATCGCGTGGTGAAATCTTCGACCACAGGCAATCTTCATTTTTATTACCGCATTCGCGAAACTCAAAGTGGATTGAATGGCATTATTAAATCTGTAGGTTCGCTCTCATTTCAAACCTCTCCACGTTTGCTTGTGGATTGGAGACCAGATGGTCTAGGTCAAGTGAATCCTATCGAAGCGCAACGTAGCACTGTGAATGGGGCCCTTATTCAATTCAACTTTGATATCGCAGATCAAGTGCTTGTGGGTGGATTGGAATCAAAATTCTTTTACGTTAAAACTTTCTCTAAAAATTACAGCATGAATGGACAAACAAAAATTCAATTAACCAGCGGTGAGTCTGTTATTTTAAACACTGCGGCTCCCGTAAAATAAGAAATTTATTTAAATATAAAATATCCAGGGAACTTTTTGGCCAGAAGAGTTCCCTTTTTTTATGGGATCGCGTGATAGTCTTCTTGCTCTCAGTCTCTTTTAAAAGTAATGAGGTGATTGAGAAATTGATGAAGGAGATTGTAATGAGAATTCTTAAATCAGTAAAAATAATTTTAATTAACTTATTGGCTTTAAAATCTTTTGCTGATGTTGAGGCCTCCGTTAAATCGTTGCCAGTTAAGCAAGCTATTAAGGTGCCTTTTGTTTCTCATGAAAAAGAACATTATCTTTCGCAAAGTCTGGATTTTAAAATATTTGAACCCTACTTTCTCGATTTAAATAAATACACCTCGCAAGTTTTAAAAAATAGGGGCGAGGCTCACATCACGGTGATCACGCCTCCTGAATTTGAGAGCGCAGAAGGTGACTTGGGCCAATTTGTGAGCATGGCAGAAATAAATGAGATCGCGCAAAAATTCAAATTGCAAGAGACTCCTTTTAAAATAATTTGTCTGGGTCGTGGATTGCATGAAGAAAAAGATCAAAAAATGGAAACTTACTTTATCGTGCTTCAATCAAAGGCGGCTCTTAAAGTGAGAGAACAAGTGGCCAAACTTTATAAAAAAAGAGGAGGCCAAAAATTTAATCCTCACCATTTTTACCCTCATATCACGCTGGGCTTTTCACATCGGGATTTGCATGAAAAAGATGGTGTGATTAAAAACAAAGAGAGTTGTTTAAAATAAGGGTTCATTTATTTTTCAAAAAGTTCTCTACTGAAAATAAGTAGAGTTTCCATAACGGAGTTCGGTGTTCCGGATTTTTTGAAAAAGCAGGTCGAGATTTTTTTTGAGCGAAGTGATGTAAGATTTTGGTGTGGCACCAAAATACATTCCCATATCAACAACTAATTTTTCGGGATCTTGATATCCATAATAGTCTTGTTGAGGGTTGCTTAAAAAATCATAAAATCTTTTGAGCTCTTGAATCACATTACGATCATAACGACTGAAATAATTTAAATTTATTTTAGTCCATTGAGCGCTTCCGATAATTTCAGATCCCCCGTTATCGCTTCCAATAAAATGAGCCTTACCTAATTCATCTTTTTCGACATTGATATTGCCACCACTCATACGATCATACTGACCAAAAACACTGTCTAAAGTGAGAAGGATCGAGAACTCGCGAGCAAGTTCGTAGGAATCTCCTACGAATCCAGTTTTAAGATTGAGTTTTTGTCCTGCAAGGGGTTGGGTATTCTGAGCTTGAATGAATTTAATCAAAGCATGATTTTTATTAAGTCCACCAGCCTCATTGTACCAATTGCCGCTGCTCAATAAATTATCTAAAGAAATGGTGCCGTCTTTTTTCTTAGCTTTCAAGCAACCAGGGAGAATTTCTCCAGCTTTAATGTGCGCCAGAATATTTCTTTTATTCATGGATCTTTGTTTTCCATAAACTGAGGTTTGAGCCAAAAGATTTCTAAATTGAGAGGAGGCTTGAGGGCCTAGATCATAGCGAAGTGAAGGACGAAACATCTCATCCACACCTAAAAGTGCGGCTAAACTAAAGTAAGCCAATTCACTGTTGGGGTTTCCAGAGTCATTGCTCGTTAAAAAAGAACCCAATGAAATCATATTTTGAGGATTCGTAGAATCACGCTTAGCTATTTTTAAAGTTACCGAAGTGGTTCCTGCGATTTCTTTAAATTGAATTTGCGATGTGTCTTCTAAATTCACTCCTTGCCAGTTTTTCATCCAATACTGAGTGCGTGGACTCAATACTTTACCGGAAGATTCAAGGGCTGTTAAAATAGGATGAGGTTTTGCGATAAAAAAAGTTCGATCTTGAGTCGCAAAACATAAAGATGATGGAAGTAAAAGTGAAGATTGAAGCAAGAGTGCAGAAAAAAAATATTTAAGAATTCCCATGATGCCCCATTCAGACGGACTAAATTTGTTGAAACTTCAGAGAGCCCTTCTTAAAAGGCTCTCTGTGATTGGTCAACGTGATTTATTCACATCTGTCATGAGTTTTTGGAGTGGCTTGTACATACTGCCGCCATATTCTGAAAATTCACTTTTCCAAGAAGTGTTTACTTTTTTATCCTGTGAATTTTGTTGGCAATTTCTCAGTAGTGCAATCATCATCCCCGTGCGGTCTTCTCCTCTCATGCAATGTAAGTAAACTCCCTTGTTGCTGGGTTCCATAATGGCGCCCTCCATCAGACTCAAAACATACAGCGTTGCATCTACATTTTTCATCGTTTTTTTAGAGATCGTAGGAGCACCTCCTTCCTCAGTGGGAGGAAGTGCCACTTCAACGGTCATTTGTTCAAGTTGTGAGGAACCTGAAGTTCTCAGGGGGAGATTCACGTAGGCGATTCCATTTTTTAAAAGGGTGTCGCGTTCTTTAGCGGCATTGCCTTTTTCTTCTCGCAGATCAAATACCATTTTGATTTGTTTCTCCTGAATTTTTTGAAGCCACTGATTGCTGCCATCAAAAGTGGGCTGGCCACCTCGATAAAGTTTGTTCATAAATTGATTGCAGAGAGGATCTTTAAGATCCTTCATTTGTGCAAAGTGATTTAAAAAAAAGCCAGGCACTTTTTGTGTGTAACCTGCATGAACCCATGGCACCTTCAGAAAGATCGCAGATAGAACTAATAATTTTAAAGATTTCATTTTGTTTCCCCCATAGGATTTAGTTTAGGGAGGTTCTTAAGTTCTGTGAAAACAGGATTTGGTTAAGATTTAGAAATCAGACATTGGTCGCGTAAATTAATTGAGTTAGTTGAATTTGTTTTTCATAATGATGATGTGAAGAGAGAAAGGATTTAAAAAATGAAACAAATAAAATTAGTCATGATGAATTTGATTCTCGTTTTCTTAATTTTTAATTTAATCAATTTAAATTGGGATCAGTCTCATTTTGTAGGGGCGGTTGAATCATCAACTACCAATGAAGAGACTCAAGAGAGTTTAAAAAAAACCATGAAGCAAATGTCTTCAAGAATGAAGGAGCTTTCAAATCATATTAAAGAAACTGAGTGGGCTGATAAAAATATTAAATTGGTTCAAGAGTTGATTGAATACAGTCAATTGGCAAAAAATAAATTTCCTGAGGATTTTTCTGAACTTAAAGAGCCTGCTTTAAAAGAGAAAACTCAAAAGTATCAAGCAAAAATTGAAGAGGTCCTAGTGATGGAAAAATCTCTTCTTAAAGCTTTAGAAGAAAAAGACTCTTCTAAAGCCGCAAAAATTTATGAGGATTTGATTTCGTTAAAGAAAAAAGGACATAAAGAATTTAGAAATAAATTTTAAAATTCACTCAAATCTTTTACTAAATTTTTTCTTTGATTTTAATTTGCGGAGAGCGTTGTAAGCTCACCACATAAGTATCAGTAGTCACTTGGCTCGACACTCTTTTATGGTCGAGTCTTTCAGTGGTTTGATGGCCTTCATCTAAAAGAATCACATCAATTCCTAAAGCATGAGCAACTTCAGCATCATGGGTGGTGTCTCCAATCAGAATGGTGTCTTGTGGTGCCACCTTCATGTGCTTCATTAATTCATGACCACGTTCGATTTTGCTGTGAGCGTAAACGTCTTCTAAACCAAAAGTGGCATCAAACAATCCTTCCAAACCAAAAATAGGAAGTTGTTTAAAAAGTTCTTTTTGATGAAGAGCTGTGAGGATAGCCGTTTGAATATTATTTTTTTTGAGTTCGTGAAGCAATTCAATGATGCCGTTATAAACACCACAACGATGAAGATTCTCATTGTAGTTTTCCATAAATTGAATGCTGAGGTCTTCGTAGCTGACTTTTGAAAAATCAAAACCCATATCTTGATAAAAAGATTTTACCGGAAAATAAAATTTTGATTTGTATTCTTCTAGCGATAAAGCCGGAATATTTTGAGATTCAAAGATGGAGTTAAGAGCCTCAAGGCAAATATCTAGATCATAAAGAATGGTGCCGTTATAATCAAAGATCACTAATTTTTTATTTTGGAGTTTTGGATAGAGTCTATGCATGGGCACTGACTAGCATTTTAGAGGCACCAAAACAACAAAATTACATTTTATGTAGTGGCGCCAATTCCAAATCGAGCCCCTGTGAGCTGCCCAAATGTGGTCCCATTTGAGGGGGTCGTAATATTTACAGATTCAATGCTGGCCACATTGAGGGAGGCATCCACAAATCCCGAGTTGGTTCCACCTGCAAAAACACCCACATTGCCCGTTCCATTTGAAGTTCCCGTTAAAACAACTCGACCTTGAGCGAGGTTTCCAAAAGTGGAGGCATTTCCAGTGGTAGCTATGGCAAAATACTCAGTTAGATTTGAAACAGCGGTTGAGGCCCAGTTGGTGCTTCCTCCAGCGACGACACCCCTACCAGAGGTGTCGTTACTAAAACCTCCGCAGTAAACATGAATTCCAGACATGGTTCCAAAAGAAGTTGCATTAGAGGCTGAGGAGATGGTGATGTATTGAATATAAGTTCCTCCAGAAAACCCTCCCCCTTGATCGCCTCCAGCAAAGATGCCTCGGTTGTTGACCCCATTACTTAAACCAGCCATGCCCCCACGAGAGGTGTCGATGACCCCAAAGGAAGTGGCATTGCCTAAACTTGAAATTGTGATGTAATCAACAGTGGTCACATCGTGAGCAGCCATGCCTGTTGTTGAACCTCCACCAAAAACGCCGCGGTTTGAAGTGCCGTTAGAATTTGAAGCTGTCAAACATCGTGCTTGCGTGAGATTGCCAAAATTAGAAGTGTTTCCGAAAGTGGCAATAGCCGTGTAGTCAATAGTTGAGGAGCCTGTTGTGGTGTAACCACCAGGAACAACCGCGCGGCCACCTGTTGCATTTGATGTGGCAGAGTTGTCACCCTTTGCAGCGGACAGAGATCCAAAGTTAGCAGCGTTGCCAGAAGTTGTGAGAGTGGCGTAATCAATGTTGGTAACTGCAGCAGAGGCCGTACTGATTCCACCCAAAAAAAGAGCGCGATTGGTTGTTAAGGGAATAGGTTTTTTAAAAAATGAAAAAGGAATCAAGCCGCCCGCATAAGCCATTTTGCTTTTAAATATATAAATGGAAGAAGAGATAATTCCTAACATACTGGTTCTTAAAAAGAGTCTTCTTTTGAGAGAAAGATTTTGGTTTTTTTGAGAAAACTTTTTTGATTTCATGAAGGCTCACTTGTTATTTAAATATTTTGAATAAAGCGGTGATGAGGGTCAATAGAAATAATCTCATTTTAGGACACACTTAATAAATGAGAAAAAAATTGATGCATTTTAAGACAAAGTTTTTTTCACTCAAAAAACAACCGTAAATATAAATGATCTAAAGCCTCAGAATGGGAATTTATATCTAAATTTCTTTAATAAATCTGAGGGTAAAGCTAGAATTAAACAGGTAGCTCTTTTTATAAGGGTAGGGAATGAGTGTTTAATTTTAATAATAAGAATAAAAAATATTTAATGATTTTATTTTTTATGTCTGGTCTTGCAGTTTTTGGACAAAACTGTGGAGGCGTAAGACGACTTGATCCTAATTCCCAATTGCTTGAAACCGAAGAATTTAATTCTGAAGTTGAAGTGGATTCACAAAATACTTCTGCAAATTCCAAAACTCCGCTAAAAGCAACTCCACCTCCAGGAACAATCAAACAGGTGTTAACCAGCAAAGTTATTTTTGCTTCAAATGTGGTTGATTATACGGACAAAGAAAAACTTCATTCATACATTAGTGATTTGATGGACGAGGGAGCCACTCAATTTGAACTTCTTCCTTCTGGTGAACTTGAAGTCACATTTAAAAATAGTGCTGTGGCAAAAAAAATTGTTAAAAATATAAAAGACAACACTCCAACAGAATCTCCTTCTGAAACTACAACAACAAATTCTACACCAGAAGTGGTACCAGAGGCGGTATCAGAGACGGAACCAGAAACGGTACCTCCCGCATCACCAGTTAAAGTCAAAGTGGAGTACGTCAAACAAGAAGACCCTAATGTGGTTTTTGATCCTGAGAGCATTGAATTAAACCAAGTTGAAGATAATATCGTGATGCCTGAAGATGATATGGTGCCGGTGGAAGAGGTTCCACCAAATGCATATGCAATTGCTCGTCAAAATTTAGAAGAAGTATTAGCTGAGTTAAATTCAAGTCGTCCAAAACCAGCCGCTTCGGCTTCTGCCATCAATTCAAAAATTCTTGTGAATGTACAAAATAAAACGATTGGCTATGATAACTCTTCTAATCCTTACTTTCCTGATATCGGAGATCAAAGAAATGCACCAGCCTCTATGGCTTGGTCTATTGGTTACTATATAACTTCTTACAATAATGCGCGAACCGCTAAAGAAGATATACACACTCCTTGGGGACAAACTAAATATTTATGCAGTCCCTCTTATGTCAATGGCATCACCGGTGGTGGTGGGAGTTTTAAATTAAGTCTTGAAGCCATTAAAACATCAGGCTGTGCACCTTTTAATAAAGTGAATTATGCGTCTATGTACAAAGGAAATTCTCTAAGAAATTCCGTGGATCCTGATTGGTTTCCAGATGACGAAATGCAAAGAATTGCTCAGAAGTTTAAAATGAAATCCTATGATATGATTAGCGTGAGCCCAATGAATGATGGAACTTTAGATAAAATTAAAAAAACCATCGCCAACGGCGATCTCATTACTACGACAATCAATATTTACAGAAATTTTTTATACTTTAACGGTTTTGAATCTACCAAGGGTGTGTGTGCCAATAAAACGAACACTCGCTTTCAGTATTTAAATGGAATTTATTCTACCTTAGATTCTGGATGCAATTCTAAATCATCAGAAGGTTTACAAACAATCACAATTGTTGGTTATGATGATGAGAAAAAAGCATTTAAAATCGCTAATTCCTGGGGAGAAGGCTGGGGACGAAGAGGTTTTGCTTGGATCTCCTACGATCTCTTTAAAAGTGAAAAATTTAGTGCCTCTCCTTTTTATCGTTTAGTTGATTTTGATAAAGAACCAGTTCTTAAAAACTTTATTGTGATTAAGTCTGAAATCAGTATTCCAAGCTCCCCAAATTATTTGAGCTTTTTATATTACAAAATCTTTACAGATAATTTAAAATTTACTTTTAATTACGAAAAACAAGGCTTGGTTCCCATTTTTAGAAAATTTGGAACCAATCTTAAAAAATTATCTATTTTTGTGGATATTTCAGATCTTCCTTTAGCTGATAAACTCAAAGATGAGCTGGTGATTATTAGTACAAAAGTTGTGTCTGAGGCTGGCAATAAAGCTTGGGTGGATTTGTATGATAAAAATATGACCCATGAAATTTTAGATATGTCTTATTACCGAATGGTGGGAAATAGTCCTTCAGGCATTCGTCCTTTTAGATGGTACAAATCAGGTTTGACAAAACCTCAAATCACTTATCCTAAAGAGGATCATTTATTTAATTTAAAATCCAATGTTTATATAAGACCTATCGTTGGCTCAAACATTCCGATGGATGCGCATTGCGAACTTAAAAAAATTGCGAGCAATGATTTGCCTAAAGGTTTGACTTTGGATCCTTCGACCTGTGCTATTTCTGGAACACCCGTAGGGGAGTCTCCTAAAAAATCAGTGGTGATTATTTGTGTGAATGAAGCAGGCACATCAGAAGGCACTGTGAGTCTTGAAGTCAAAGATGTTGCTCCAGTGCTCTCATTTGCTAAAACAAAGTATGAATTTGCAAAAGGTGATGAAATTAAAATTGAACCAGTGGCAGCAATTGCTACGGGTGTTTTTTGTACCTGCAATAGAAACTTTGCCTCTACTTTAGGGATCACATTTAATCCTTTATCATGTTCTATTTCTGGTAAAGGCTTGGCAGGCTATACAGATAACATTGTGATTACGGCTAAAAAAACATCTTCAACGGCTACCACTGATGCCACTTTTTCATTAACAATCACGGTTCCTAAAGCTCCACCTCCTACTTTGGCTTATGAAAAAGCAGTTTATAAATTTGATAAAGCGAAGCCAATAAGTGTGGCTCCCACAAATACATTGGTGACAGGAACAACTTGCGATATTAAACGCAAATCAGATAAATCCATTTTACTCCCTTCTGGTTTGTTGTTTGATAAAACAACTTGTGTGCTTGCGGGAACTCCAGGAGTTGAATCTAAAAATGAAATTTACACTGTGACGGCAACAAATGAATCTGGCTCAGTGAGTGTAGATTTAGATATCTCAGTGACTCAACCAGCTATCGTAAGTCTCTTTCGTGAGCCAAGCTACACCTTTCGCGTCGGTAAGAATGATATTATTCCAAATCTGCCAAAACCAGCAGATGTCACTTGTGAAATCATCAGCGGTGCTGTTCCAAAAGGGATTGTGTTTTATTCTAGTTGTATTCTTTGGGGGACTCCAAGCGAAGTTTCACCTAAACGAACCCTGCAAATTCGCGCAAAAAGCCCGACAGCGACCTTTCTTGAGTTTTCAGTAGATGTCGAAGTCGTTAAATAAAATATTTAAAATTGTGAAGGCACTGTAAAAGAGGCTCCTGTATATCGTGCGATTCCATTTGTAATTCTCAAATCATCTAAATAGCCTTTGTATTCATCGCTATTATTTGGTGTGTATCCGCCAGTTCCAATCCACCATGTGTTTTGATTTAAGCAAAGATGGCTCGTTGAAGTGAATGAAGATTCTGAAACGCCATTGATGTACATGGTGATGGTAGATCCGCTTCTGACCATGGCTAAATGAGTCCACGAACCAAAGGCTATTGCTGAGGTGCTTTTAATTTTTGGAAACACCCCTTCAAAGGCGATCAAATAATGTGTGGAATCTCCTCCCACACCCGAGTGACCAATATAAATTCCAAAGGAGCCGGTTTGGCTCCAAGTGGTGGAATTATAATTTGTTAAAATGGCAGGGAAGGGTTGGCCCGAAGTTGGATTCACCCACATTTCAATCGTAAAATCTCCCGGTAAAAATGTACTTGGCAAAGTCATATAATCTGTGGAGCCATCAAAATAAATAGATCCCAAGCCATATTTTTTTTGAGCTGTGCTTATTTGAGGAGTTCCACTCATTGTTAAATTATTTTGTCCTGCTAAATCAACCACTCCTCCGTTGTTAAAATGGCAGAGTAAATTGGTATTGGTGATATTTGTGAGAGCAGCAGTTGGGGGAGAAAAATTTGCCGTATATATGGCCGTCCCCTTAACGAGTCTCAAGCCAGAGAGATATCCATTGCAACTTGTATTTTGCGTTTGTCCCATCACAAAATTATAAGAAGCAGAAGATTGAGGGGTCCCTGAAATAGTTGTTGTAGAAGACGCTTTGCCGTTCACCCAAAGGGTGATTCCAGAACTTGTTTTAGTCATCGCAAGGTGTGACCACTGTTTGGCATTGATCGTGAGAGTTGAATCTACGTAATTGGGACTCCCATTATAATAATAAAATCTCACGGTGCCATTTGCTATCGGACCGAAGGACCAATAGTTAACAGTGTCAGTAGGCCCCATGTTTCCGACCATATTAGAAATATAGGTGCTCACATTGCTTAAATATTGAAAGCTTGAAAGAGTGATCGGGTAAACCCAGCACTCGATTGTAAAATCACTCGACCACCAATCAAATTTAGCCGTGGTGTATGGACAAGAAATATAATCCCCACTCCCATCAAAATAAACAGATCCACCATCTAAAGCAGAATAGATTGGATGGGGGTTAAAGCGACAAACTGCAGGAGAACCTCCAAGAGTGATGGCCGCAATCGAAGAACTAGTGTCAATAAAGCTAGAAGATTGGCAGGTGAGAAGAACTGTATTGGTCACTGCCGTTAAATTCGAGGTTGGAAGAGAAATAGTGGCTCCAGTGTAAAGTGCCGTTCCTTTAAGGATCCGCAAATTAGAAATATAACCAGAAGTGAAGTAGTAGTAAGAGCTATTATAAAAACCACCAATAATGAGAGCGGAACTTCCTGAACCAATCACTGAAGTTGAGTTTCCTAGAAGAGTGCTGGAGCCATTTAAATAACCATAATAGTTATTTCCAGATTTACTGAGTGCGATGTGATTCCATTGACCATTTTTAAGGGTTCCAAAGGGGAGACTTGAAATAAAATAAGATCCATTATTACTCGCCGACAAGGCAGCCATGATTGTTGTGTCTGATGCAAAAATTTGTAGGCCCCAACCTTTTGTGACAATTTCTTGAATCCCAGTGAGCATTTTGGGATGCCACCAAAATTCAATAGTAAAATCTCCCGAGCCAAATTGCAAATTGGTAGAATCAGCAATGGATAAATAATCAGTGGTACCATTAAAAAATACAGACCAATTAGAGCCGAAGGGTCCAAAAGAACCTTGAGTTACATTTCCTGTTGGAGTGAGTGTGAGGTTGTTACTTGAAGAATCTAAGAAACTGCTATTAGAAAGACCCGCAGTTCCTTCTCCGGTCAGTAAAAGACTCACATTTTTGAGATCAATTATTTTTGTGGGAATATTTTTTTTAAAAAAAGAAAATGCCACAAAACCGCCGGCCCAAGATTTAAGAGGTATAAAAAATTGTAAGAGAGAGGATGAAGAAATTAAAGAAATCCATTTTAAAAAATTTCGTCTTAAGGGATTAGCTGGAATTTCTTTTTTCATGTGGCACCTCAAAGTTTGATTCCAACACAATTTCTGAAGTCGATCGAATTTAAAAGTTCCTATAAAGATGACCTAGACTAAAGTCTTTTTGAACATTTCTTTTTAGTCTTGCCCTCAATCTTTTGAGGAGGCTATTCTTAATAAATCGACATCTTAGTAAGGAGCCTCATGAAGCGGACCACTTGCAAATTTATTTTGAAAAGACTTTTTACTTTGATTCTTACGTTGTTCACAATCAAGAGTTTTGCTGAGACCACTTTGAACGAAAGCACTCTTAAATTAAAATTTGTGGGAGCAAAATCTTTGCCTGATGTTCCGGTGCTTTCAAATGCCAATTACAATAAGCCTTTGAATTTTGAAATCCTCAGCAATGGTTTAACCTTTTTACCTGTGCAAGTGGAATATGAAGTTGTTCCCTCAAAAGAGAGTCCTAATGGGGATCAGTTAAAACTCGGTCCGCTCGCAATAGATAGTCAATCCTTTGTAGTGAATATGGATGCTCTTAAAAATTATGAACCCAAATTAGCAGATGTTTTGGGGCATAAAGCTTATAATCAAACTTTTGTGGCTAAGTGGACTCGGGAGCTTTTTCCGATTGATCAACTTAAAAACCCTTTTATTGAATTAGTTTCTGATAAAGATCAAGTGGAGTGGAAGCTGGCCATTAAAAAAGAAGATCTCACCGAGTGGTCTCTCAATCTTTCAGAATGGGAAGAACTACTGACTAAAGAAGCGCGAAGCTCCTTAAAAAATAATCCACAGCTCTATAAATCACAATATGGTCACTTAGACTTAACCAGAGATAACACTCCCTTTTGGAAAATCGCAGCCAAAAATCCCACGGGTAATTATAAATTTTGTTTAAAAGCAGAAAAATCACTCAAAGAGAAAAAGGGAACTTCTAAAATAGACTCTAAGGTTCGTCTGTGTTCGGCCTATTATAATTTTGTGGCCGATAAATCTGGCTTTGATTTAAGAAAAGTCAGCATGGATCCTGCAAAAAATGTGATTTCAAATTTAACTCTTCAAGATCAAAAAGTCACAGGTAAAGGGGTGCTTAAACCGACAATCGAAAAACCTTTGGATCTAGTAGCAGAATGGACATCGGGGTTTTCTTACGAAGTTTACACAAGACCTTGTGATTTAGACATTACGGATTTAATTTTAAATGTAAAAGATAAAACAGTAAATATTAAGGGCTATGGATGCGCTCCTCATACAACTAACCCAGAGGTTTTAGTCAAAGAAAAATCTTGGTTGAGCAATAAATTAAATTTTAAAGAAACAATTGGAGATTTTAGACTTTTCTGGAAGCTTTCTATCCCTCAGTCCGATTTAAGTTTTTATGTTCCCGGAGAATTTGGTGGTCTGTTTAAGCAAAGCCTCGAGTTAGAAGAACCCCCTGTTGATAACCAAAGAATTTATTTAGCTAAAAACACTCCGACAGGAACTTATAACGATGAAATTATTGTAGAGGGTGTGAAACAACCGAGTTTTGCTCTCGCGCATGAAAAAAACTATTCAGAAAACTTTTCGGATTTACAAGTGGACCCTCAGAACCCCATGTACTTAAAATGGAAAGTTCAATCACCTAAAAAAGGAACTTATAATAAAGACTTTTTGTGGATGGATACCGGTAAACAAAAATACCGAACTTACTTTGAAGTTTATCGTGGATTTGCTCAAGAGTTATCAACTCGTTTGACCTTGAGTAATTCTGGAGGGCAATTCATTACCATGGGTGAGTTGGCTTATAATGTTTGGTTTGAAAACTTTTTGGGCTCTAGAAATTATTATTTCGGTCGACAACGATGGGGGGCGAGTCTTAAAAGATTTCAAAATATTTCGCAGTTTAAAGTAGAAGATAAAAATACAAATATGCAATCGGTGGATTTTAACAGTCTGATTGCTGATCTTAAATACCGTTTTAATCCTGGCATTTGGGAGAGAGATGAATCCACGGGGATGATGTTAAGTTATCAAAATCTCAATTACTCCGATCTTCCGGCTTCGATGTTAGGAGTGGGATGGTTTTGGGCGCGGTCGATGCCTTCAAATATTAATTATTATTTTAGCAAATTGCCTTATATGAATTTTGATAAGTGGGTGGATATGGAACTCATTTATTATGCGCAATCATTGGATTCTCATGTTAGTTTAGAGCCGGGGAATTTAGCTTTAAACTTTCATGGTAAAGTTTTATGGCGATCAAACTTTTTTGGGGAGATGGGTTTTGGTCTTAAAGAATATGCCTACACCAATAAAAAAGAAGAACTCAAAGCAGAGCTGAGTTCTTATTATGCCACTTTTGGATTGGGATTTAATTTCTAGGAATTCTTCTAATGCATCGAACTAAAGTGAGATTGTTTTTAGAAGTTGTTGTAGAGATTAAAAGAGTCGCTGCTTTAGGATTATAAGTATAAAATTTAGTTAAATCCGCGGTGTCTTCAGTAGCACTTGCATAGACATCACTGATCGCACCTGGCATCAAAGCTAGAGAACCTCCAAAAATTGTGATTGTTGTTTTGTCAGGTAAAGTCCAGTCACTGTAATTTCCAAATCGCATTTTTTCGCAATAGCTTTTTGCATCAGCCCAATTCATTTTTAAATAATCCATTTTAGTGGCGTCAGCAGGAGATGGATTTTTTGATGTCACACAAGTGGCATCAAATTCAGGATCACTGGCTTGAGCCACTGGGATTTCAGAACACTTTCCTGGAGTTGACATAATACCATCATAAGATGCATTTTTAGCATAAAGTAATATACCTCCTCCATGACAGATGTCACCCACCGCCGAACATTCTGCGGTCATGGCTGTCCAACTCACAGAGGTTTCATCACTTGCATTTCCTGCATTATCAACGGCTCTAATCGCAATAGAATAATCATTACTTTCTATATATGGATTTGAACTTGCGACTCCAGTGCCAGAAGTGATTGTGGTGTAAGCTTTAAATTCAGTAGTGTCTGCATTGAGCACGCGGGCTTCGTAGTAGCTCACTCCCGAAGCCGTTCCTGAAGTCGGATCGGTGCTCACAGCAAAAGTAAGATTTGGAGTGGAAGTATAAACTTTAAGTGCTGCTCCGATTGTGATAGCCCCAGGTTTATTTGGTTTTGTGATATCAACAATCCAACCATCGCTTTTTACAAGGGCAGAAAAGTTTCCGGCTTTATCAACAGATCTCAATTGGACTAAATATTTAATACCATCGCTTAATGAGAGCCCAGTGATTTTTCCGTTTGATGTGATATCAGTCCAATCTAAAACCACAGTTGAATCACTTGATTTAAGAACCTGCGCTTGATGTTTTAATATTCCAGAAGTGGTATCTGTTCCAGAAGTAAAAGTGATAGGAGGTGTTTCAGTGTTTGAATTTAAATAAACTCCATCCACAATGGAAGAAGGCGCAGAAGGAGCCGTCCCATCCATTACAATTGTATTGCTTGTATAAAGTGAATTCGCTCCATTGGTTGGAATCGATGTGACATTTGCACTATTGCCAGCTAAATCATTGATGGTTCCGCTTATAACTGACATCGTAGTGACATAGGTACGTGCAGAATTATCAGAGGCTAAAACATTATAAGTAAATGTCAGAGTGTTTGTGCCACTTCCGCTTGTGTAGTTTGCACCCGCGCCCGTACGTACACTTTGAACATAAGCAATAGGGTTACCAGTCACAACCACTGGTTTAGAAAATTCAATGAGAATTTTAAAAGAACCACCAATGCCATAAATTCCATCTGATTCACCATAAATTTTTGTCACAGTTGGAGCCGTTAAATCCACTGTATAATCTAATCCAACAGAACAAGATGAAGCAGGTATCCCCGCTGAACTCACTGTTTTGGCATAGAATGTATAAGCACCAGCATTTGTTAAACTAGATGAGGTCACATTGACTGTATTGGTATTGACTAAATTAGCAGCTGTGACAGTGACACTTCCTCTGGAGGTTCCACCAGGGCAGGATCCTGTATAAATAGTCACAACATCTCCAACCACTACTTTGCCCACATTAAAAATGGGAGTGAGTGATTTTGCTGGAGAGCTTGCTGGATTTGAATAAGCCATTGCTGGAACTTCTGGAGTGTAATTACTGTAAGTCACTGAGTTGGAATCTTTGCGAGTGGCGCTCACATTGCCAGCACTATCTCTCACCCAAGCCGATAAAACTTTAGCTCCATTAGTATCTGCGACTTGATAAGTAGTTGGGAGAGGAGCTGGACTCCAAACACAACTAGCAATGGTGGTGAGGTTTTCTAAAATACAATATTCAGTAGGATTGTCAGTGGCTGTAAAAGTTAAATCAAAAGTTCTCGTATTAGTTGGTGAAGTGTTATTAATGGTGAGAGCAGAAACAGTTGGAACTGTGGTATCAATCACTATTTGTTGTGTGTAAGAAAGAGATCCTGGATCACCAATCACAGGCAAGGCAAGATTTGCGGCATTTCCTGCGGCATCTTTAACCGAGCTCATGCTCATATTTTTTAAAGATGTCGTAGCAGGGTAAGAGAGATCCGTACTGTTGTCTCCAGCAATGATAGTGTATTTGAATACAAGTTTATTTGAACCCGAGCCACTGAGATAATTAACCGAAGCTCCTGATCGTCCTGTATTTAATTCAAGAGCTGGAGTGCCTGCGACAATAACATTTTCTGAAAACTCCACGGTAAAATTAATGATGTCTCCAACATTAAATGGCCCGTCACCATCGGCACTCACTTTTGTTACCGCCGGAGCTGTTTTATCATAAACATATTGTAAGCCAGGTGTTGAGCAAGTTGGAGAAGGTGTTCCTGCAATAGTATGTGTAATCACATAAAAGTTATAAGTTCCTTCATTGGTGAGATACTGAGCTATTGGTGTATTTAATAACATATTGGTCGCAGAATTGACCGTCATTTTATCAATCAGGAGGGTTCCATCAGGACATGATCCTGAGTATAGAGAAATTTTATCACCTACGGTTAAATTAGATGCGAAGAAAGAAGGATTGTTGAGATTTCCAGGAGAAGTCGTTGTTGTGTAAAAAGCTAAAGTCGGAATTTTAGGAACAGAGGTGTTAACAGTGATAGAATTTGAATCCACTCTTGCACTGACATTGCCAACAGCATCTCGCACCCATGCAGAAAGCACTTTAGTATTATTTGTAGAAGTCACCACATAAGAAGTTGGAACAGGCACTGGACTCCATGTGCAACCTGATATCACAGTGGAGTTTTCTAAAATACAGTATTCAAAAGGATCATTTGTAGTTGTGGTTGTAAAATTAAAAGTAGTTTGATTGGTTGGTGATGGAGTGCTGATTGTAAAAGCACTGATCGTTGGAACAAGTGTATCAATGATAATTTGTTGGTTATCTGATAACGAACCGACACCACCGATTGATGGAAGAGCGAGTGTGGCATTATTGCCAGCAAGATCTTTAAGCGTGCTTCCAGGAGATAATTTGAGGGAAGTTGTATTGGTGTAAGTTAAATCTGCAGAGTTATCTCCAGAAACCACAGTGTATTTAAAAGTAAGTGTGTCAGTTCCAGTTCCAGAGGCATAGGCCGCAGAGGCACCAATACGTCCAGTTGTGAGGTCTAATGTTGGAGATCCATAAACTGACATACTCTCTGAAAATTGAACCGTGAGATTAATGATATCTCCAGCTTTAAATGGACCATCGCTCGCGGCTTTTACAGAAACCACAGTGGGTGCAGTTGTATCGAGTTTATATTCAACAGAAGGAATAGAACAAGTTAATGAAATCGTGCCGGCATTATTAGTATTGAGGGCATAGAAACTATAATTTCCCTCTGCCACAAGAGCAGGAGAAATTGTGACATCAAGAGTGGATCCTACAGTAACCGGGGATTTATCAATTAAGAGAACTCCGTCTGGACAAGAGCCTGAATAAATTGAAACTTTATCTCCGACAGAAACATTTCCAACAGTCAGAACAGGTGCCGTTGTACTTGATGGAGATGACGCTGGAGTTTTAAGTTTTAAAGTTGGAATAGAAGCTGGCTGAGTGTTGAGTGTGACACTGTTAGAGTCTTTTCTCACACTCACATTGCCTACTGCATCTCGGAGCCAAGCAGATAGCACTTTGGCATTGTTAGAATTTGTGACCATATAATTTGTTGGCAGAGGGAGAGGTTGCCATGAGCAATTCGCCACAGTGGTGGAGTTTTCTAAAATACAATAATCAACTGGATCATTTTGATAGAGGAAATCAATCACAAAATTTGGATTATTAGTGGGTGAACTATTGGCCACTGAAAAAGTAGAAACAACAGGAGCCACGGTATCTATTAAAATTTGTTGATTGTAAGAGAGGGATCCTACATTGCCAATTGTTGGAAGAGTGAGGTTGGCAACATTTGAGGCTTCATCTTTTAAAGTTGCTCCTGTAGGTAATTTGAGAGAGTTTGTTGCAGAATAAGTTAAATCGGGTGAACTGTCTCCAAGCACAGCCGTGTATTTAAATACTAATGTGTTTGAGCCACTTCCACTCACGTAAGTGGCTTGAGCACCGTTCCTTCCAGTTGCAAGATCTATTGCGGGAGTTCCAGTCACAACAACGTTTTCAGAAAATAAAACTGAAATATTAAAAACATCAGCCGCTTTAAATGGACCATCTCCATCGGCAATGACAGAAAGAATAGAAGGCGCGGTGACATCTAATTTATATTGAATCACTGGAGTGGAACAAGTGAGAGAAGGTGATCCAGCATTATTATAAGTTAGGGCATAAAAGCTATAAGTTGTTTCTAGACTTAGAGCTGGAGAAATGGTCACATCCAAAGTGGTGCCGGAGGATACATTGGCTTTATCAATTAAGAGAGTTCCATCAGGGCAAGAACCTGAGTAAATCGAAACCTTATCTCCCGCTGTGACTTTGCCTACGGTTAAGACCGGAGAAGTCACATTGCCAATTGCAGAGTTAGGAGTTTTTAAAGTGAGAGTTGGAATTGGAGTGGGAGCCGTATTTAAAACAATTGGTGCGGAGTCATAGCGAGAAGTCACGTTTCCAACATTATCGCGAACCCAAGCAGAAAGTGTTTTTGTATTATTAGTGGCTGTCACTTGATAGCTTGTTGGCAGAGGGAGCGGGTTCCAAGAACAACCAGACATTGCTGTTGAGTTTTCTAAAATACAATATTCAAATGGCTCGTTGGCAGCTGAAAAACTCAGCGTAAAATTTTGATTATTGGTAGGTGAACTATTTGTGACAACAAAAGCACTGATCGTAGGGGCAATCGTGTCTACGATGATTTCTTGATTGGTAGAGAGAGAACCAAGAGATCCCGCTGTTGGTAAAATTATAGAAGCATTATTGCCGGCCTCATCTTTGAGACTGGCTCCACTTGGGATGATGAGAGAATTAGTATTAGGATAAGTGAGATCAAGAGTGTTATCTCCGGAAGTCACTGTGTATTTAAAAATAAGAGTTCCGGTGCCAGAGCCTGAACTGTAATTAGCTTTGGCTCCAATACGACCTGTTGAAAGCTCTAGGTAAGGTGTTCCCACAACAGTGATATTTTCACTAAATAAAATTGAAATCGTGATCACATCAGTAGCCTTATAAGGACCGTCACTGGTTGCTGTTACAGAGGTGAGATTGGGAGCAGTTAAATCAAGAACATATTGAATGGCTGGAGTGGAACAAGTGACTGAAGTAGTTCCCGCATTATTTGTGGTGATGGCGTAATAACTGTAAGTGCCTTCAACAGAAATCGGAGATGTTGGTGAAACTTGTAATGTAGGCCCAGCAGCGACAGGTGCCATATCAACAACAAGTGTTCCCGTAAGGCAAGTGCCTGAGTAAATAGAAACTTTATCACCCGCAGTCACATTACCAACGTTAAAAACTGGAGAGGTGATATTTGTAGGAGTTGTGGTCGGTGTTTTGAGTGTAAGAGTCGGTATTGGAGTTGGATTAGTATTGAGCGTGATAGAGTCAGAAAATTTGCGATCACTGATATTGCCAACGGCATCTCGAGTCCAAGCAGAAAGGACTTTAGCGTTATTCATAGCGCTGACTTCATAAGTTGTCGGAAGAGGAATTGCATTCCAAGTGCAACTTGACGTGCTCGTTGAGTTTTCTAAAATACAATATTCTGCTGAATCATTAGAGGCCGTAAAGTTAAGATTAAATGTGCGACTATTTGTTGGAGAAGTGTTAGTGACACTAAATGTGGAAATCGTTGGAGGAGTGGTATCAATCACAATTTCTTGAGTGTCGGTTAAAGACCCAGTAGATCCTATAACTGGGAGATTTAAATTCACATCATTGCCGGCTTCATCTTTAAGAGTCACACCTGGAGCTAATTTAAGTGAAGTGGTGTTGGTGTAAGTTAAATCAGAAGAATTGTCTCCTGAAGCCACCGTGTATTTAAATGTTAAAGTGTTGCTAGAATCACCAGCATTGTATGTCGCTTGCGCCCCAGATCTACCCGTATTTAAATCCAGAGTGGGTTTGCCGACCACTTTAATTTTTTCGCTCCATAAAAGTGAAAGTGTAATCACATCACCAGATTTAAATGGGCCATTGCCAGAAGCCGTGACATGACTCAAAGTCGGTGAAGTTGTATCAAGAGTGTAATCAATAGAAGGTGTAGAACAAGTGAGTGAGAGAGTTCCAGCGCTATTCATTGTTTGCGCATAAAATCCATAAGTACCTTCAGGTGAAAGGGGAACTGTTGGTGAAACCACCAAAGTGGTGCCGGTGGTCACAGAAGCTTTATCAACAACAAGAGTTCCACCAGGGCAACTGCCTGTATAAATAGACACTTTATCTCCCACTTTAACATTGCCAACTAATAGTTGAGGAGAGGCGATATTAGAAGGAGAACTCACAGGAGTTTTTAAAGTGAGTGTTGGGACTGGTGTTGGATCTGTGTTTAAGATGACGGGTGCGGAATCTTTGCGCACACTTAAATTGCCGATGGCATCTCGAGTCCATGCTGATAGTACTTTTGATTTATTCACGGCCGTGACTTCAAAAGATGTAGGGAGTGGAACTGGGGTCCACACGCAACTAGATTCGCTGATAGAATCTTCTAAGATACAATATTCAGTGGCATCGTTTGTGGCCGTAAAGTTTAGACCGTAGGTTGTAGTATTGGTTGGAGAAGTATTAGTGACACTAAAAATATTAATTGTAGGAGGAAGAGTGTCGATCACAATTTGTTGATTGTCTGATAAGGATCCTGGATCATCCACAGCAGGGAGGGCAAAGACGGCTGCATTGCCTGCATTATCTGTGAGAGCTGAACCTGAAGGCAGGCTTAAGGAATTGGAATCAATATAACTTAAATCAGTTGCACTATCTCCAGTCATAACTTTATATTTAAAAATTAATGTATTTGTATTGGTTCCAGAATCATATACGGCTTTTGCGGCAAGTCTTCCTGTATTAAGTTCAAGGGTTGGTTTACCAACAACTTTAATTTTTTCATTAAATAAAACAGAAAAAGAAATAATATCTCCAGTTTTGAACGGCCCATTGCTAGAGGCAGTAACTGAAGTGAGCGTTGGAGCTGTCATATCGAATTCATAATCTATAGAAGGAGTCGAACAGGTGTCAGAAAGAGTTCCTGCGCTATTCATGGTTTGAGCATAAAAGTTATAAACTTGTTCCGTCGTCAGTGGTGTTGGTAAAACTAGCGTAATTGTGGTGCCGGAGGTCACAGGAGCTTTATCAACGATTAAAGTTCCTCCAGGGCAGCTTCCAGAGTAGAGAGAAACTTTATCGCCTGCTACGACTTTGCCCACTGTAAAAGTAGGGGAGTCAGAGTTAGAGGTTGCACTTGCAGGTGTTTTTAACACTAGAGTTGGTACAGGTGTTGGAGCAGAATTAAGAGTGACAGAGTCTGAGTCTTTTCGAACGCTGATATTTCCCAAAGAATCTCGCGTCCAAGCCGAAAGAACTTTTGCATTATTTGTTGCTGTGACTTCAAATGTGGTCGGCAAAGGAAGTGGAGTCCATATACAACTGGCTTCACTTGTTGAGTTTTCTAAAATGCAATATTCGGCAGAATCATTTGAGGCGGTATATGTGAGATTATAAGTGAGAGTATTTGTTGGAGATGTGTTAGTGACGTTAAAAGTCGTCACACTCGAAGGAGTGGTGTCGATCACAACTTGTTGATTGTCTGATAAAGAACCCGTTGTGCCTACGTTTGGAAGAGTGAGCACAGCATTATTGCCAGCCTCATCTTTTAATGTCACTCCCGCTGGAACTTTTAAGGAAGTGGCATCTGTATAAGTTAAATCGGCTGAATTATCTCCAGAAGAAACTGTGTATTTAAATTCTAAAGTTTCTGAGTCTGTACCTGAATTATAAACAGCTTGAGCACCCATGCGACCCGTATCAAGATCTAATGTGGGTTTACCAACCACTTTAATTTTTTCATTAAATAAAATAGAAATATTTAAAATATCAGTGGCCTTAAATGGACCATTGTTAGCAGTAGTGAGTGTAGTGACAGTTGGAGCCACTGTATCTAATAAGTATTCTACAGAAGGAGTTGAACAAGTGATAGAGACTGTGCCAGCAATATTTGTAGTTTGAACATAAAAACTATATTGGCCATCCACAGACAGCGGCAGTGTGGGTTGAATGTCCAAACTGGTTCCAGCAGTCACGGGCACTTTATCTGCCAGCAGTGTTCCACCTGATCCAAGAGGACAAGAACCAGAGTAGAGAGAAACTTTATCGCCCACAACAACATTCCCCACAGTAAATATTGGAGAGGTCATATTTGAAGTGGCTTGTGTGGGTGTTTTAAGTACCATTGTTGGAATGGGAGTGGGCTCTGTATTGAGAATAATTGCAGCAGAGTCGGATCTGGTGCTGATGTTTCCGACATTATCTTGAACCCAAGCAGAAAGAGTTTTTGCTTCATTTTTTGCGGAGACTTCAAAACTGACCGGGAGTGGGAAATCATTCCAAGTACAAGTTTTATTATCTACGGAGTTTTCAAGAATACAATATTTTACAGGGTCACCAGTTGCTGTAAAAGTAAGGTTAAAAGTTCTCGTATTTGTAGGGCTCGTATTAGCCACAGTAAAGGCTGTAATTGCAGGAGGAGTTCCATCTTTTTGAATGGTCACCGTTTTAGCAGTGGTTGTGTTACCAACTTTATCACTATGTTCAAGCGATAGAGTGAGAGGGCCATCAGGAACAGAGGTTAAATCAATCGTTGCCGAGTAATTTCCGGCATCGCAAGAGGAAACTGCTTTGATGGTTCCACCCGTAATATTGATGAGACCTTCTTTAGTGCATGTTCCTGTAATTACCACTTTGCTTGGAGTGGGATTAGTGTTGCTCGTTGGATCAGGAGTTGTGATTGCTAAAGTAGGTAAGGATCCATCTTTTTTAAGAACCACTAAAACTTCTTTAGCGGCCACATTGTTTGCATTTTTATGATTGGCAGTGAGGGTCACATCTCCATCAGGAGCTGATGAGAGATTGAGTGTGGTTGTCCAAGTTTTTTTATTATCAACTAAAACACAATTTGTAGTGCCTGTAATTCCACCCGAAGCGGTCAGTGTTATAGGCTTATCTAATTCAGAGCAAGTTCCACTTACAGTCATAGCTGCTTGATTGGATGCTGAAATAAAAGTGGTGCTATTTGGAGTTGTCATAGCGAGAGAAATCACCGGAATGGTGGCATTGATTTGGGCTTTATTTCCTAAAGCATCCACTACTTTTAAAGTGACTTTGCCACCATTATTTATTCTTTCAGCTGTGTAGATATTATCAGTTAAAGATCCTGCCCCTGTAACAATAGAATAATTATAAGGACTCAAACCACCACTGGCTTCAAGAGTGAGCGTGCCACCGGCATTGAGACTGGTATCATCTGGTGCTAAGGCAAGAGGGCCATTTAATGTGACCTCAGCAGTGATAGAATTGCCGACAGAATCTTTGAGTGTGACTGTTTCGGTATTGTCAGTAGAGACGGAATCAGGAGCTGTGTAATCTCCATTGAGTTGAATCACTCCTTTGCCTTTACTGATATAAAAACTATAAGGAGGAATTCCACCATCGGGTTTAAAAGAAGCTGAATTGTTTACAGCCAGAGTGATTGCATTGGGTGTGATACTTAAAGGCTCTGAAACATTAATATGAGCATTGCTGGTATCTCCAAGAGCATCGGTGACACGAACAAAGGATTCACCTGTGATTGAAGAAGTAAAAGTACTTCCATTCAAAGAACCAACCCCACTATTAATGATCTCAAATTTATAAGGAGGAGTTCCACCCATTGCCGTAAAGTTAAGAGGTTGGTCCACTAAAATATTTTTTGTTATAGGAGTGATGAGGAGCTGATCATAAATAGTGATCGTGGCTTCAACAGAATTATCTAAAGCATCTGTCACTTTAATTCGACTGGTTCCCGCTGAATTTGGAGCTGCAAAAGTTCCCGTAGCGGGGTCTAGTTTTCCATTACCCGTGATCATCACAAACTCATAGGGAGGTAAACCACCAGAAGCCATAAAAGAGGTTGTGGTTCCAATTTTGATGGCTATTTCAGGAGGTAATATTTTAAGGCCTCTATAAATATGTACATCAGATTGGCTAATAGATCCTAGAGAGTCTTCAACTTGAATGGTGGCAATACCGGGTGCATTTGGAATTTTATAAACACCCGAGCTGTCATGAATAGAACCTGCTCCAGATAAAACTTTATAACTATAAGGAGGCTCTCCATTTTGAGCCGTAAAAGTAAATGGATCATCCCCTGTCATGAGATCTTTTGCTAATGGACTGATAATGACTGGAGCTTTGATTTCAACTTGAGTCGTAAAAGTGTTGTTTAAAGTATCAGTCACTTTTATTTCTGCGGTGCCAGGTGTATGAGGTGCTTTGTAAATGCCATCACTTGAAATCGTTCCAGCACCTGATTTTATGACGTAAGTATAAGGAGGAACTCCGCCTGTTGAGCTAAAGTTTAAATTTGTATCTATTAAGGTGACAGGAGTTTCTGGAGATAAAGTGAGAACAGAATTCACAATGATATTCATCTCAATCGACTTTGGATCCGGTGTGGAATTATCATAAACAGTGACTGTGTAGGTGCCAGGAATATCTGGAGCTGTATAAGTTGAACCATTGATAGATCCATCGCCTGATGCTGCAGAAAATGTATAAGGTTTAACTCCGCCCACAACATTTTTAGAAAGATCCGCCGTTCCGCCCACAGCCAGTTGAACATTTGATGCAGAGAACTCATAAGTTTCATCCACTGTGACAGTGGCTTGGTCGGTATGATTTTTTGAATCCGTCACTTTAATCGTTGCAGTTCCTAATGCGGTTGAACTGTAAAGACCCGCAGAACTAATTTGTCCCACTCCGCCAGAGACCACTGAAAAAGTATAAGGCGGGTTGCCGCCAGAAGCTGTAAATTGAAAACTTTTTCCTTTAGCTATGTAGGATGCGGGTTGATTAATGCTTAAACTATTTTTGATATTTAAAATAAGTGATTTTTTGCTTCCGTAAGTATCTCGAACTTGAACAGTCACAGTACCAGGATTGTCAGAGGCTTTAAAAGCTCCACCGATAGGGTCAATTTCTCCTTCTCCTGCAATGATAGAATATGTGTAGCGAGGAACTCCCCCAATAGCTCTGACAGTTAGATTTTCTCCAGCAGAAACAGTGGTGCTTCTATTGATAAAAGTGAGAGGACTATTCACAGCAATATTGGCTTTTGAACTCATGCCTTTGGAATCTGTGACCATTACCACAGCAAGACCTGTTTTATCTGAGATGAATTCGCCTGTAGTTGGGTTAATGGAGCCAACCCCAGAAACATGTGAAAAAGTATACGGAGGAATTCCACTCATTGCAGAAAATGGAAAGCTGTTGTTGAGTGAGAGAGTTTTACGCTGTGGATGAATCAAAGTAGCCACAGTTGTTTGAATCGTGGCGTAACCAAAATCTCCGGTAGCATCTTTGACTCTCACAAGGGCAATGGTTTCGCTGGAGTCAGGAGAAGTGTAAATTGAGGTGTCTTGATTTTTTGTTTTAATTGAACCATCACCCAAATACAAATCAAATTGATAAGGTGCGGTTCCGCCAGAGGCTTGAAGTTCAATGGATTGCCCAAGAGAAATTGTATCAGTGTTAGGAGTGATTTTGAGAAGATTGATTCTGGAAGAAACGGAGCTAGATGAACTCACTCTGCCCTTAGTATTACAACCTGATAGGCCCAAGCCTAAACCAGTTAATAAAATAAAAAGTGGGAGCAGAAGTTGCATTCAGCGTTCTCCTCAAAGTTCAAAACAAAAGGTCTTGATAAAAGTACAAAAAGTGCACAAATTTTTATCGGTTAACAGAAGGTTAAACTTAATGAAATTCATAAAATAAGAGGGAGAAAAAACTGTCTCTTTTAAGGATTTTTCTCGTATTGATACAAATTTGCAGTGATTTTAATTTGGTCGATTTAATTAATTCTTTAATAGGAGTTTTGTCTCACTCGACCAAAGGATGATTAAAATTCTGTTTTGAGTTAAACTGAATGTATGCAAATGCTGCCCTACTTTTTTTCTTACTTTGTAGCTGCTTTAGCTTATTGGGGAATTTCCCAAGGAGCCTGGTATAATTTTGTAGGCTTTGTGATTATTTTTATTTGTCATCCGATTTTAGAGAACACTCTTTTTAAAAATATCAAAATCAAATCAGTTCCAGGTCCTCGTCTTGGAACTTTTATTTTAGTGCTGGCTCTGCCTTTTGTAACCATTCTCACCCTTCACGGACTTCATCATTTTTCGGTTCAACAGAGCTGGTATTTTAATCTGGGCATTATTTTAAGTGTGGGCAGTTTAAATGGAATTTTAGCCATTAACACGGCTCATGAATTGGTGCATCGACGCGAAAAAATATTAAGATTGTGCGGAAACTATTTATTATGGATTGTGCAGTTTATGCATTGGGGTCTTGAACATGTTTATGGTCATCATAAAAATGTGGGAACCTTAAAAGACCCTGCCACAGCTCGTAAAAACGAAAATCTATATGCCTTTTGGATCAGAAATTATTTTACCGGTTTTGCCTCCGCTGCAAAGATTGCCCATGAGCAATCAGGTAAAAATATTTTAAAAAACAAAGTTTTTTATTTTCAGATTCTTCAAGCTTTGCTTCTTTATGTTGTGTATTTAAATTTTGGATTCATGGGTTTACTTTACTGGGTGTTGCAAGCTCTTGTGGCAATCATTTTATTATTAACCGTGGATTATAACGAACACTATGGATTGTTGCGCGAGCAAAGAACTGATGGAAGTTATGAGCCTGTGTTGCCAAAACATTCTTGGGATTCTTATTTGCCTTTAACAAATTGGGCTTTAGCAAATTTAGGTTATCATAGTTTTCATCATCTCAAAGCTGTGGTGCCTTATTATGACTTAAAAGAAATAGATCACGCGCGAAAGCTCCCTTATGGATATTCAGCCATGGTCATCATGGCTTTTATTCCTCCGCTTTATAAAAAAATTATGAATGATGTGATCGATTTAAAATAAAATTTAAAATATAAAACTGAATTAAGGATTGAATGTAATTTGAACACTTCCATTACTGCCTACAGAACCATTTCCGCTTCCACCACCATTGACAGTCACAGTTCCGCCCGCAGGATTGATGCAACCGCCGCCGCCACCGGCACCAGAGCCATTGTTAGCTCCACCTCCGCCACCACCGAAGCCGCCGCCACCGCCGCCGCCCCATGTGCCAGATCCACCACCACCACCAAAGCCACCATTGCCACCGGAGCATCCAACACCACCGCCCCAAGTAGTTCCTCCAGCATAACCAGTGGAACCTCCACTAGCGGTTCCACTTCCACCACCACCGCCTCCATAATTACTACACCATCCACTGAGGTAGGCACCACCACCGCCTCCACCCCAGCCGCCGCCACCGCCGCCGCCAGATCCGCCAATGCCGCCACCGGCACCACCGCCTCCACCACCTCCAGAGCCAGAGCTTCCATTAGTGTATGGAGAATTGCCGCCGGCACCGCCGCCAATACCACCAACAGTACCGTTTCCACCGGCACCATTACTTGTACCTGTTGCACCAGAGGGAGAAGTTGCTACAAAGCCACCGCAGGCATCACCACCCGGATGACTAATACCACCACCGCCGCCGCCACCGGCAGAAATTAGAGGAGAGCTAAGATTAGAAGAGAGAAGAACGCTTGAATGACCACCCCCGCCACCCGAACCAAGTCCACCAATTCCACCGCCACCGCCAACTATGACAGTATAGGAGGCCCCAGGAGTGATAGTAATTGTGCCACTCACTTGGGCGCCCGAACCAGCGCGATTGTCACGACTGCCGCCACCGGCACCTTTTGCAATGATTGTGGCTCGAGTGCATCCGGCAGGAGCTGTAAATGTTTGAACTCCACCTGTGTAGTTAAAAGGGACAGTTGAAGAGGTGCAAGCAGAAAATCCACTTGAAGTCCCGGTGAGAGAAAAAGAAATAATACCAGCAAAGGCTTTGGCAATATAAAAAATGATAGGAGCCATCACCAAAAGGAGGCTGAGATTGGATCGTCTGAGCTTTAAAAAATGAGAAAGCTTGCTGCATATATCAGTTCTCATAGGGTCTCCAAAATAGAATTCACTAAACTTTATTATATATTGAAATTAGATGATTAATTAAGCTAGTAAGAAATAAAAAATCAGCTCTTTTTATCGAATCTAGATGTTAAAAAATGAGACAAAAACAAGACAAAAAAACTCAAGCAGTCTCAATCTTATAAAAATCAAAAAGAGGCCTCTGATCCACAGGTTCACAACCAGCGACGCGAAGAAGAGTCTTTGTCGAATAAATCGACATCAAAACAAGGGTTTAATTCATCTGGAAGGGCTCACAATAGGAACACCCCTTGCAAACCACAAAATGTTCTTTTGGCTCGGAACTAAGAGCCTTTGAGGACCGCCTCAGACGTGAGGCTAATTTCAAAATTGAATTGGGTTAAATTTAGATTTAAAGGGGTTTTTGTTAGATGCAGTTCATCTTAAAATGTTTTATATTTTTAACCCTTTTGCCTGCTCTAGGGATGGCTTCTTCAAATACCCAAGGACCCTCGATTCAATGTCAAAAAATCTTTAAAAACCCTTCGAATCCAAAAAAAATTACCAATATTCAAGCCTTTGGTCAGGCCATGACTGAGGGGATGCTTTTAAATCCTCATCAATCTGATTTATTCGAAGTCTACCGTAAAATGTTTTTTGGAGATCCTACGGCTTATGTGGATCATAAAAATCTTAAATCGGTGAATATCCTTTTAAGGAACTTTCCTGAGATTGATAAAAAACCTTGGAGAGAATACGAAATAAAATCTCTTGAAAAAAACTATAAGACTCCAGATTCACTTTCTAGATATATCAAATCGCAAATTCAAACAGCAGGGCAACTGAGAGGAAATTTATTTCAGATCGAAGCCAATCTCGGCTATTGGAAAAAACTATTAGCTTACACAGACCCTCAAATGCCTGAGGGTCTTGATAGAGATCATCAAAAAAAATTTTTAAAATCGGCTCATCTTCGTTTTGAGGTTTATTTAAACCAAATTATATCAGAATCTAACAGAAATTTAATTGCGGACCTTAAAGATCATACTGAAAACTATCAGAAAAAAACAAAAGCCCTTTTTAAAACTCTTCAGCAGCTTGAGAGATTATTTAAGGAAAAGGGAAGTCCTACTCAATTTATTCGCCAAGCGATGGTCGATCTTGTACATTATACGGGGTATGGCAATCCAGTCACACTCAGTTTATTAAAGAGCCGAAATGCTCTTGATAAAATTGAAGGACTTAAAAAAATTCTTGATGAAAGAGATGCTGTTGCTATTGAGCTTGGTTATGAAGGGCATTTTCAACAATTGCAAAATTCACTCCAAATTGATTTTCCGACAGGGTTTTCTAAAAATCAAAAACCTATAGATGATATTGTTCAACTAGAAAAAGAAATTTGGGCTGGTGAAGCTACAGATTTAGCCGTTGAGACGATTAGAGTGAGATCACTATCTCTGCAGGAAGCTCCTTTTAGAGGTTGTTTAGGTGGGTCTGATTGTTCAACGAGATCCTATTTTAATAAGGCCTTAGATCCTATTTTTATTTATTTTACGATGACAAATAAAGATCATCATTCATCAGGTCAAGCAACATTAGTTCTAGGTTTTGGGCAAAGTAAAAACCTCGGCAAATCCATTAAAGTGGCTTTTTTAGATAAACTCCAAAATATACCCAACCAAAAAATCCCTTATTTTTTAAAAGCGATTTCTTTAAGTTTAAGTGAAAAAGGATTTTATCTAGGAATTCCAGAAGATGTGGGTGGGCACAATGGTCTTTCAAATATGGAGACGACTGCTCAGTATATTTCTTCAGAAATTCTACCTAAACTCTCACATAAGGTGAGCACCTTCACGCCTCAGCGCTCTGGTTATCCATTTGAAAATCTTTATTCTCGAGCCTATGATTTATTAAATCTTAAAATTTATGAAGATATTTTTCCTCTGAATCAAACCGAAGTGAGTCCCGGAAAGCAGTATGAAGCCTCCTATGCTGAAAATGATTTAGATAAAAATAAATTAATAATGGATCTTTTAAATTTAAGACATTCCATCGTACCAATCGATATTATAAAGTATATTTCTAGTGGACCTCTGGTTATTCAACTCAAAGAATTTAAATTGTTTTCTCTTGAAGATTTTGAAGGAGATCTAAAAGGATATATCCAACAAAAAGATTTATCTTTTAAAATCAGAAAATCAGCTGCCTTTGAAATGCTTTTAATTGATATGGAAAATCAAAAGTTTGATTTCTATAAGGTTAAGCAAGTGTATAATGAATTTTTAGATTATGAAATAACTCAAATAATAGCAGAAATTAAACAATGGTCTCATTCTTCTGATAAACGAAAAAGAGCGTTTAGCGAAAAAATATATCAAAAATGGAATCAAGCCATTTTGAATTCAGACGTGACCATTTTAGAAAAACTCATAGAATTTAAATTTTTAGATGTGAATGCAAAAAATAAAAGTGGATTTTCAGTTCTTCAAGTCGCAGCGCAAGCGGAGCAGAGAAAAGTCATCGATTGGATTATTCAAAAATCTGAGTTTAACTTTGGATTAAAAAATAATTTTGGATTCAACGAAATAGATCAACTTCGTCAAATTGGAAAATACGACTTAGCTCAAGAGATTGAAAATCTTCAAACACAAGAAACGGATGTAAATAAAAAAGGCTTCAAAAATAATTCAATAGAAGGAAGTCCAATTGTGCAATTTGTGACTGTTTCGCCAGGGACATTCTCTATGGGGGAAGTGGATAAATTAACCGTCACACTCAATCATTCTTTTGAGATGATGTCTATTGAAACCACGCAATCTACTTGGAGAGAAATCATTGAAATCTCAGAGAGCTACCTACCAAAACCCATAGAACTAGGCAAAGATCCCTCTCGATTTAAAGGGGATTGGAATCCAGTCGAAAGAGTTTCGTATGTGGATGTATTGTTTTGGATCAGTCAACTTAATGAGCTTTCGCAAAAAGGGAACATCGAAATACAAAAAAAATTGTCGTTGTTTTTTCCGGGTCATAGAAAAGGGATGATTTATAGGTTACCAACTGAAGCTGAGTGGGAGTTTGTCGCTCGCATGAGGGGTTTAGTAACGAGCAATTATGCTATTCCAAATGCCTTAAATAATCTGGGTGAATATTCTTGGTATGCAAATAACTCAAATTTTCAAACTCAACCTGTGGGCATGAAGCTCCCTCTGATCTTAGAGGGGAAACCTATTTATGATTTACAAGGGAACGTTTTTGAATGGGTGTCAGATTGGTATGCTCCTCTTCAAGGAGGGGTTGATCCTCATGGTCCTGAAAGAGGTAATTTTAAGGTTTTAAGAGGTGGGTGTTGGAAAGACACCGGAATTTTTTTAAGTGTGAACTACAGGTATTACGATGACCCAAAGATGGGTTATAGCCATGTAGGATTTCGTTTGGTGAGAACTCAGCCCTAACGAATTTGATTTTTTAGAAGTATTTATGAGAAGGTTTTTAAGATGAAGATTATTTTACTAACAATTATATTTAAATTTTTAAGTTTGTGGGCTCCCGCTCAAGCTCAAGCTCAAGCTCAAGCTCAAACTCAATCTGCATTACAATGTCAGAGACTCTTTTTACAAAAATCTGATCGAACTCAAATAGTTGATTTAAAGTCTTTTGGACAAGCTATGACTGAAGGGATGTTATTACAATCCAATCAAATCGACCTTTTTGATATTTACAGAAAAATGTATTTTGGAGATCCAGGAACTTCAGTGAATAAAGAATCCTTAAGAGACATAATTGAGGTTCAAGATAAATATCCAGAATTGAGTAAAAAGCCTTTCAGAGAATTTGAGGTTTCTACGGTAGAACATATTTATGATGTTCCTGAATCACTCAATAAATACATTAGATCACAGATTCAAACGGCGGGAAGTCTCAGAAACAGCTTGCTACAAATTGAGGCTAATAAGGGGTTTTGGAAGAAAATTTTAGATTATTCAGATCAGGAGTTACCGGCGGGTCTTTCTAAAATTGAACAAAAAGAATTTAATAATGCACAAGCGGCTCGATACGATAGGTATTTAACTAGAATTATTTCTAAAACCAATAGAACTTTGCTAGCAGATCTCAAAGATGAAAATGAAAACTATCAAATAAAAGTTAAAAGTCTCTTTAGAACTCTAAATCAACTCAAAGAGTGGATGGAGAAAAAAGAAAGAAACACTCTCCCTATTCGACAAGCCATGGTTGATATTGTCAATATAGCTGGCTTTAGCAATCAAGCGACTCTTTTGTTATTAAAGAGTAGCAATGGTATTGATAAATTAGAGGGTCTTAAAAAAATCCTCGATGAGCGTGATGCTATTGCCATGGATTTAGGTTATGAGGGACACTTTAAAGAATTACAAAAAACCTTAAAAATTGATTTTCCAACTGGTTTTTCAAAAAATGAAAATCCTCATGTAAATATACAAAAATTTGAGAAAGAAGTGTTTGCTCAAGATTTTAGATTGAAAAAATCAGATTTCATGAGAGTGAGAAGTCTTTCTCTGCAAGAGTCTCCTTTTAGATCTTGTCTGGGTGGATCTGATTGTTCAACGCGTACATATTTTTACAAAGCCTTAGATCCTAATTTTATCTATTTTACGATGACAGACAGTAGTTTTCATTCCTCAGGCCACGTCACAATTGTTCTCGGCGAAGCTTACAATCCAGTGAATGGAAATTTAGAAAAAATCGCCTTTATAGATAAGTTGCAAAATATACCGAATCAAAAAATAAATTTAATTTTGCATGCGGTTGCCTTAAGTGTGGCAGAGCAAGGTTATAAGCTCGCTTTACCTTTAGAAGTCGGGGATCATAATGGCCTTTCTAATATGGATGGAATTAGTCATTATGTCTCCACTCAGATTCTTCCACAGCTTGTGAGTGTGTATAAAGGTTTTAACCCTCATGAAAATGAGTTTGAGCAAAAATTTGAGAATGCTTACTCTCGGGCTTACTTGAATTTAGATGTCAAAATTTATGATTCTATCAAACTGCCATCAGGATCAGAAATTAAACCAGGTAAAATCTTTCAAGAGTTTTTCTCTGATAAAAATCTTAATCAAAATAAATTAATTAATGATTTACTTGCTTTAAGGTATTCAAATAATTTTAATGAAATTATAAAATACATTTCAAGTGGTCCAGTAGTGGCTCAGCTTGAAAAAATTAAACTGTTTTCGACTAAAGATTTTGAAAAAGATTTGCAGCACTTTATGGCTCAAAAAGAATGGCCAATGAATGTTCGAAAGCAAGCCTATTTAGAATATCTTATCTTAAAGTCTGAACAAAATAAGTTCTATGAAGTGAAAGCTCAAAACATCGAAGAACCTCTGAGGATTCAAGTGGCTTCAGAAATCAAGCAGTGGATTCATTCAACTGACAAGAGAAAAAATAAATTTGCAAAACGAATGCTCAGCTTGTGGAATCAGTCCCTCATGCAGGGAGAAATTATCATTTTACAATTCCTGTGTGATCTTAAGTTTTTTGATGTGAATGAAAAAAACGAACAAGGTTTTTCTCCTCTTATGACAGCCATTCATGTGGAACAACGCCAAACTATAGAATGGCTTTTAAAAAATCCTCACTTGAATCTGAATCTTAAAGATTCAATGGGTAATAACGAAATTGAACAGGCTCGCTTGCTGGGTAAAAATAATATTGCCGATGAAATCGAAAAGACTCTCAGAGAAAAAAATATTGATTTGCAATCCAGAGTTATCAATGTGAGCGAAAGAAATCAAGATGGCTCTCCAATTATAGATTTTGTAAATATTTATCCTGGTAATTTTATGATGGGTGACATTAATAAACATAAAGTGACTCTCACAAAACCATTTGAAATCATGTCTGTTCTCACTACCAATTCAATGTGGAAAGAGATTATAGATTTAGCTAATGATGAATTTGAAACAAAATCTCCGCTCAAAACATTGCCCGGTAAGTTTGCGGGAGATGATATTCCTGTGCAGTTTGTATCTTATGTAGATGTCATGAGCTGGTTAGATATGCTCAATCAACTTTCTTTGGTGGATCGAGCTGACGTACAGAATAAGATAGCGGAGATATTTCCTGGACATCAATTAGGTATGAAGTACCGATTGCCGACAGAGGCAGAGTGGGAGTTTGTAGCGAGAGCTCGAGGTTTAAATACCGGAAGCTTTACCTTCGGAAATGAAATTCAGCTATTAGGAAGTTATGCTTGGTATACGAGAAACTCCAATTATCAGCCTCAAAATGTGGGTTTAAAAAAGCCCAACTTTATTAATGGGAAACCCATTTATGATCTTCATGGTAATCTTTGGGAGTGGAATACTGATTGGTATGAGGAAATCCTTGAAGGAGGAGTGGATCCTCAAGGTCCCCTAATGGGAACGACACGCCTCATGAGAGGGGGAAGTTACCGCTACTACGAAAGCAGGATGACCTTGCACTTTCGAAGGAACGAATCTCCTGAAGGAAAATTTGAGGATGTGGGCTTTAGGATCGTTAGAACAAAATCCAACTGATAATATTTTTATTTAATTAAAAATTGAATATCACCGGTACAGGCTACACCTGTCCCTTGCCCTGACATATTAGTATAGCTGCCGTGGAGACATCCTCCGCCACCATTTTGCTGATACCAACTTGAACCATAACCATAAATGGTGGCTCCATAACTAAATCCGCAGTTACTTCTATAGCCAGAAGTAAAACTTCCTCCATACCAAGCATTTGCAACTGCAGAACCCCAAGTTCCACCACCTACACATCGGATGAGAAGGCGTTTTTCCATTTCGGCTCTTGCCCAAATGGCATTAATATTTGCGTCTGAAAGTTTTTGGCCATTTGATAAATTACCAGTTGTATCAGAAAAGTTTGGCCATAGAAGAGTGTTAGTTCTTGCTAAGTCTGCTATGAGTGTATAGCCGCCAGTATCAAATGATTGTTCGCAATATACTTGTAACGCACCATTTGCATTAGGTTTGATCCAATAAATTCCACTGGCTGAAACACCATTAGATAGGAGTTGGTTGCAACTTCCTCCAGCATAAGTAGGGCTAGAACCATTACAAGTAGGGCTTGGTCCAGGGCACGAGTAAACACAACTATTTGAAGACTGAGACCAATTACCAAGGGAACATGAGAATGAACAAGATCCCGCATAATTTGCAGCACAGCTTCCTGATGTTCCACCATGAGAAGTTGCTGCGAGAGTGCAATTGCTCGATGTGGTAGCCGCGCAAGAGGCCGCTGCAACAGTCCAGCTTGAGCTCTGTGCTTCGGAACCAATATTTCCAGCATTATCTAAAGCTCTCACTTTTACATAATAGGCTAGGGTGTTAGTTAAGCTTAAACCAGTCACAGAACTTGTTATTGTAAAGGGTGAGTTAGTGGCATAGGTAGAGATCACGGAATTATCTGAAGCTTTATAAACTTGGACTTGATAATAAGCAACCCCAGAGACTGAATCAGTGCTATTAGTTCCCCAATTAATAGGAGGAGAATTTGTAACACTATTAGGAACAGTGCCCAAGTTTAAAGTGACTATAGCAGCTGGACCCGTAATATCTGTAGTCCATCCATCACTAGTGACTACAGTTGATTCATTGCCTGCGTTATCAATCGCTTTCAATTGCACTTTATAGGCAGTAGCTTCAGTCAAACTAAGTCCTGAAACAGAAGCAGAAGTTGCTGTACTGGTGAGATCACTCCAAGATTTAACAACTGATGAATCACTTGATTTTATTACTTGTACTTGCTGTTTGGCAACTAAGGAGCCACCCACATCTGTACCAGCAGTGAATGTAATAGAAGTTGTTGTAGATAATGAATTCATCCATTGACCATCAACGACACTTGAAGGTGCCACCGGCACCACAGTATCAAGGATAATTTGCTGATTAGCAGATAAGGATCCTGTTCCTGCAACAGCAGGTAAAGTTAATGTAACATTATTTCCAGCAAAGTCTCTTATTGTGCCTGAATTTAAGTTGAGTGAAGTGGTATTAGTATAAGTTAAATCTGAAGAGTTATCTCCAGAAGTAACAGTATAGCTAAAAACAAGTGTATTTGTTTCTGAACCTGATAAGTAGGAGGCTTTAGCGCCAACACGACCCGTATTAAGATCTAAGGTCGGAGTGCCATTAACATAAACTACTTCAGAAAATTGAATTGAAACTGTTAAGGTGCCGCCTGATTTAAAATAAAGTGGAACTGAAGGTCCATTTCCAGATCCAGTAACATTAGTGACTGATGGCGCTGTTAAATCTACATTGTAAGTTGCAGAACCTGCAGAACAAGCAGATTTTGTTCCTGCATTGTTAGTAGTTTTAGCATAAAAAACGTAGTTACCCTCTGAAAGAGAAGAAGAAGTCACATTTATTGAATTATTTGAAAATGTAGAAGAAGAACCCTTAGAGCTAGCAGAGCAGGATGAATCTAAAAAGAGTTCAACAGAATCATCATTGACAAGATTTGAACTAGTTATTGTAAAAGTTGGATTGATGATATTACTAGGTGTTGTAGTTGGATTAAAAATAATTAGAGAGGGTTTTTGAGGAATTGTTGTATTAAGAGTCACAGAATTTGAATCAACTTTTGTACTTATATTTCCAGCTGAATCTTTTAGCCATATAGAGAGCACTTTAGCATTATTAGTGCTATCAACTTCCAACGATGTTGGAAGAGGCGTTGCATTCCAAACACATGAACTGAGATTTGAAGAGTTCTCAAGTAAACAATATAAAACTGGATCACCAGTGGCAGTTAGATTCAGTTGATAGGTAGTATTGCTTGTATAAGCTCCATTAGTGACTTCAAATAGACTTATCAAGGGTGCGATGCTATCTCTGATAATATTTATGGAGACTTTATCTGAATTAAAATTTCCTTTGCCGTCACCATGAGTCACAGTAATTTCTAAATTACCCTGAGATCCAGCTTTAATGTCTAAAATTCCGCTGTAAGTTGAACCATCACATTGTGTATTGGATAAAATTCCAGCTCCAGCAGAAAGAGTGACGACTCCTGTTTTAGTACAAGTTCCAGAAACTGTGACTTCATTGATAAAAAGAGAATTTAAAGTTGGAGACCAAATGCTGACAGTTGGTAGAATAATATCCTTACTAATAAAAACAATTGAAGTTAAAGCATTCACAGAATACTGACTAGAATGATCAGCAGATATAGAGACTGAGCCATCTGGTAAATTAGTGAAATCAAGAGTTGTTGACCAACTGCCGAGAATACAGGTCGGGTTTGATGTTAACCCGCCAGAAGCAGCTACATGAACAGGTCTACCATTTTCAGAACAAGTTCCTGCAACAGAAAAGCTCGCCTTATTATTTGAATTTACATATTCTAATAAAGTAGGTGTGGTTATAGAAACAAGAACTGGTTTATAAGTTACAAGAGTTGTAATGCTACTACCTATTGAATCTGTTGCTCTCACAGTTACGGAACCACCACTAAAGTTTTTTGGAGAAGTATATGTAGAATCAACAAATGATCCACCACCCGTGACAACAGCATATTGATAGGGAGGGACTCCACCATTGACTAAAAAATTTACTGAATCACCAGAAATTATAGTTGGATTTTCAGGGCTGATACTCATAGCCGTGTGAATAGAAACTAAGGCTTCATCTGAAAAACTAGAAGCATCAGTAACGGCAATAACGGCTGAGCCTTCTTGGTTTGGAGCCGTATATTCTCCAGTTTGAGCATCTATGGATCCTAGTCCACTTTTAACTCTAAAAGTGTAAGGACTCACTCCTCCAGAGGCTATAAAGGTAGATTTTTTATTGAGGCTTGTAATCAGTTGAGAGGGATTAATCGAAACAGGGACATTGACAGTAATTGTTGCATCCATCGTATTATTAATTGAGTCGATCACTCTAACGACAGCATTACCGGCATTTGAAGAAACATAGGCTCCAAGTGGAGAGAGAGTTCCAACTCCAGATCTTAAACTATACGTATAGGGCGGAACGCCTCCATTTGCTGAGAATGTGAGAGTTTCATCTTTGGAGAGTGAATAGACTAAAGGAGAAATCGTAAGAATTTCATAAAGATTAATATTTAAATCTACAGTATTGGATAATGAATCAACAACTTTAATAACTGCATTTCCAATTTGATTAGGCGCAGAGTACTCGCCAGAATTTTCGACGATAGATCCTAATCCAGTTTTAAGATAATATTTGTAAGGAGGAGCGCCTCCCACTGCAGAAAAAGTTTTAGTAGCACCTTTTAATAAATAAGCTGTTGAACCTAAACTTAATTTAGGTAAGACAGTCACAGTTGCATCACTTCTCCCACCGATAGCATCTTCAACTCGAATAGTTTCAACCGCAGATAAGTTAGGTGCCACATAAACACCAGTTGTTGGATTCATTGAACCTTGCCCAGAAACAATCGAGTATTTATAGGGAGGGACTCCTCCTGATGCAGTAAAGGTAGTTGAATCTCCATTAACTAGACTTATAGTAATTGGCGAAATATTAATGGCATCACCAATGATGACTTGAGCCGTTGCAGTGTTATTTCGTGCGTCTTTTATTAAAATAATTGATTGTCCATTTTCTGCTGGAGAATTGAAAAGACCGGTGTTTGAAATCGTTCCACCACCTGATTGAATAGAATAAGTATAGGGGCCGACTCCCCCTAGTGCAGTAAAAAGTTTCTGACTATTTACAGGTAATTGATACAGTTGAGGAAAAACTGCTAAAACAGAATTTACAATAACTTTAAGGCTTGCATGTTGAGCTTCGGGGCTTGCTGAATCACTCACATTAACATCGTAAACACCTGGTAAACTAGGAGCAGTATAAGTGGATGAATTTAAAGTTCCCAAAGTTCCAGGTGTGGTTGGTAAACTAAAAATTATTGGAGGAGTTCCTCCTTCTATTAATGAGAGGAGATCAATGCTATTTCCGGCTGCAAGAACTATGCTTCCGACGATAAAGCTGATGTCATTGGTCACTTTTATTTCAGCTTGAGTTGTGTGACCTAAGGAATCTACAACTTTGATTGTCGCACGTCCTTCACCAGAGGGAGCTGTGTAGAGTCCAGTTATAGAATTAAGTGTTCCTTGACTGCCGCTAAGGAGTGAATAGGAATATGGAGGAATTCCTCCGTAGGAATTAAAAGTTATTTGAGAATTTTTAGCAATTGTTGCAGAACTTGGATTAAGAATAATTCCATCGCTAACCATGATAACTTTTATAACCGAGTTACCAAAAGCATCTTTAATTTGAATTGCTGATGAACCTGGAATGTTTGGTGCAATATATTTTCCAGTAGATGCGTCGATACTTCCTCTACCTGATAGAATAGTAAATGTATACGGTGGGACACCACCAGTTGGATTAAAATTATATTCTGAATTTTTATCTATAACGAGTTCTTGCTCTTCCACACTCATGGCTGCATTCACTTTGATATCAGCAGTAGATGTTAACCCTTGATTATCAGTAACTTGTAAGACAACATTGCCTGGTTTGCTACTGGCTTTAAATAAACCTGTTTCTGATTGAATTTTTCCTTGGCCAGAAAGAATCGAAAAAGAATACGGAGCTTGTCCCTTAGTGCCAACAAATAAAAATTCATTATTAACAGACATAGTTTTTTGTGAGGGCTCTATTTCTGGATTTCCAGTGACATCAAATAAAGGTGAATCTGAACTGAGCATAAAGCCTTTATTTCCAGAACATCCTAAAATTCCAAAAGAGAAGATAGATATTAAAGTGAAATTAAAGAAGATATTCACGAATCTAAATTTTAATATAAAATTTATATGAAACTGAATAAGTTTATGCAAAAAAACTCCTGATTTTATTGTTTAAAACCAGTTATTTTATCGGCATTTATTTGCTTAGACTTTAGTCAAAAAACAAAGATTTCGTATCAAGATGAGACTTATTAAAGAATTTAGGAAAAACTTTTTTGCTTCATTTTGAGATTTTAACAAATATAATTTGCTCCAAAATTTATATAATTTGCTATAAAAATGAGAGGTCTTTAAAATAAAGAGATCCTTGTTTTAATGGAAATAACCAATGAAATATAATCGCAATCAGTTTAATAATGAATATTATAGTCTTTGGGAGATGGGATTGCTTATAGCCTATCCAGAAAATGCTTCGGTTTACTCCGTAAAATTTAGAATTAATGAAAATGATGTTTTTTCAAGAGTCACAGTTAAAGCTACAAGCGTTAGTAATGCGCTAGAAAGAGCTTGTTACTTGATTACTGCGACTTCTCCATGGCGACCTGAAGAAGTCGATCTTCATGCAGTCTACGATATAGATGAAAACCTACTTTGGCTGGATGAACCCTTCTATCATTTAGTACAAAAAAAATATGAATTTAGAGGAATGGACAGACGAGAGTTTTTAGCAAAATTCGGAGCAACAAGTGCTGCTATTTTATTTGGTTTAAAACCATTTAAACATGCCGAAGCTGGGCAATTAAATTTGAATTTAGCGGGAACCTCAAGTGGTTTTTCTTGTGTAAATACACCTGGAGGAACTCATATCACTGGCAATCCAGGATCTTCAATTTATACAACACCAGGAACTTATATTTGGTGTGTTCCTAGTGGAGTGACCAGTGTTTGTGTTGTAGCAATTGGAGCTGGCGCAACGAATGCTGGCGGTGGAGGTGGTCTAACTTGGTCAAATGGACTCACTGTGGCTGCAGGTGCAAGTTATACCGTTATCGTTGGACAAGGTGGATTGGTTGGGAGCAGTCAAGCATCTAGCTTTAATAATAATTCTTGCAAAGCGGATGGTGGAGGTTCCGGTGGAGGAGGTGGCGGCAGTGGGGGTGATTCATCACGAGCAGTAGGAGCTTCAACTTATGGTGGAGGTAATGGAGGACATTGGGGTGGCGGAGCTGGTGGATATTCTGGGAATGGTGGTGCAGGCTATGGTCTTTGGAATACGACCAATGCAGGTGCTGCTGGTGCCGGTGGTGGCGGTGGCGGAGGTGGAAACCAGGCTTATCCAAACAATGGTGGCGGAGGCGGCACTGGTATCTATGGGCTAGGTGCAAATGGGACATACCCAGGCGGAGGTGGATCAGGCGGAGGGACATCTAGTTCAGGAGGTAGCATTTCTGTTTCTGGGATATATGGTGGAGGCGGAGTTTATGCCGGATCCGCTGCTGGTGCTAATGGTGCCGTTCGAATTATATGGGGTACTGGTCGAAGTTTTCCAAGCAGTGCGGCTTAGATCTTTTTTTGAAATTTAAAAAAAATCCGAAAGCACAAGCAGAATTAAGTGGCTTTCGGATCGTGTGCAAAAAATTATTTTAATAAAATCTATTGGCAAGCGCTCTTTGCAACAAGCACTTTTTGTTGAGTCGCATTGTGTGCTTCAAATTTTGCCACAGATACAAAACCATCCATTAAATCAGCATCCACATCAGTTTGGTTGGTGATCACTTGAAATTTTAAAGTTTGTGATCCCATCGCCATTCCACCATGTACACCAGGACGGTAACAAGCTTGAGTGTAGTTATAAGTTTTTCCGTGTTTCACTTTGTGTTGAACATCACCTACGAGATCATAGGGCTGGCCGCTGATTTCAGAAGGGATGATAAAATCACCTGTGATCACAGAACGAAAGAGTTCTACACTGTAGGGAAGTTGAAAATCATAAGATGTGTAACCGAGGTTTTCTTTAAGAGTAAGAGTCACCTTAGATTGATCCATAGTCAACTGACCCCATGCTGGATAAACTCCTGCATAAAGAGTTTGGTTATCATAAGGGTTGTATGAAAAATTTTGGTGAAGTTTAATTTTTTCATAAACTTTTAAAGTTCCTTGGGCTGCTGGGTAATGAGCTTCTTTAGCTTCAGCTGCTTGAGTGCAAGCAATCACAATGGCTGTTAAGGCAATTGCAAAAATTGATTTTAAAATCTGTGTGCGAATAGATTTTTCCATTTTTATGTCTCCTGTGTTGTTTTCTAAAGTTGAATCAAATTTTACTTTTTTTGATCAGTATCTAAAATTTTATTTCGTAGCGATTTAAATCCTGTCCGCTCTGAGGAATTTCATAACCAGTGGGTTTTTTAAGCCCCTCTTTACGCAGGTTCTCCATCAAAACTCCAATTGAAAATAAAATCATGCGAGTGGAGTTTCTCATGTTTTTTAAATTGGCATGGCCAATAGATTTTTCATCTCCCAATAAGCGATCCAAATTTTTCCAGTTCAACCAAGGTGTCGCTTCTCGAGCTTGCTCAATATAATTTTGAATAGGTTCACGATAATTTCTTAGGTAAAAATATTTAGCGGGAGCAAAAAATGGTTTTTTTCTTCTCGTTAAAACATCTGCCGGCAAATATTTTTTTGAAATTTCTTTGAGAATGCTTTTTTCTTTTAAGCTTCTTAAATGCTGATTGGGTTCAATTTGAGAAGCCACTTGAATCACCTCAGAATCTAAAAATGGAGTTCTGCCTTCAATCGAATGACTCATCTCTTGGCGGTCGCCCATATTGGCTAAAATGTAATGGAGCATGTCCACACGCAAGGCACACCAAGTGTTAAGATCCCATTGATTAAGACTTAACTGATTAAGACCGACCCCAGAATGAGCTAAATCCTCTTTAAAATAATCTTTAAGGTTCGCGCAAATTTTATGGAGTCGATGATTGAGAGATTCTCCCGTGAGATACTCATAGGCTCGGTGTTTATTCAATCGCCCCAGTACCGCAGGTTGAAATCCAGAGAAATACTCTTTAATCACGGATTCATTAACCAGAGAGGTGCCATCAAGATGCCGTACACTGCGGCCCCCCTCTAGACTTAAAAAGTTATCAATTAATTTGTAACCTAGTTGAGGATGTTTTTTTGCAAATTCTAAGATTTTTGCAATTCTAAAATAAGCATAGCCACCAAACCATTCATCAGCGCCTTCACCTGTAAGAACCACTTTCACGGATTGGCTCGCTAAATGCGAGAGCAAGTTTTTTGCCGCACCATGTGGGTTCATAATTGGGTTTTCATAAGCCACAATAGAATTGGTGAGATTCTCAAAAAAGTTTTTACCAGTCAGAATACAAACATTTTGTTCAATGCCTAAGTGCTCACTCACTGAATTTGCGAGGGTTCTCTCATCAAAATCGAGATCTGAAAAGCCCACAGTAAAAGCTTTAGGTCTTGCTCCCATTGAAACGGCCATTGCCGTAATCAAGGAGCTATCAATCCCTCCACTTAAATAGGTGCCAATTTCAACATCCGCAACGAGTCTTTTTTTAACAGCTTTTTTAAGAGCCTCATGAGTGGCTTCGACGGCTTCTTCGCCACGTAAAGTTCTCTCTTGATGCAAGGGCAGAGTTTCAAGATGGATCCAATTGAGTTTTTGATTTTTAATATCAAAAGAATAAAGTCTTCCAGGTAAAACATGGTAGCAATCTTTGAGCGTGGTTTCAGAAGTTAAAAGAGTGTGAGCAAAAAGAGTTTTAACAAAGTTCTCATTGATCTCGGGTTTTTGTTCTGAAAGGGCTTTGAGTTCGCTCGATAAAGTAAAACTCTCAGGAGTCCACTGATAAAAAAGTGGTTTAACCCCGTGGCGATCGCGAGCAAAGTGCAAAGTTTGAGTTTCTTTTTCATAAAAAATAAAAGCCCATTCACCAGAGGTTTTAGCTATGGCCTCAGCTCCCAGTTGAGCAAAAAGATTGAGCAAAACTTCGCTGTCACTTTGAGATTTAAAAGTGACTCCCATTTTAAGGAGATTCTCTTTGTGAGAGCCATAGTCGTAAAGCTCTCCATTCACAATACCGACATATTTTTTATTAAAACTTAAAAAAGGCTGATCGCCCGCAGAGCTGAGATCAATAATTTTTAAACGTGTCTGGAGCATGCCCACATTTTTTAAATGAGTCCATCCATAGCTATCAGGACCCCGATGCGCGAGCATTTTTAAAGGAAAGACGAGTTCCTCTTTTTGAAATTCTTTTTTAAAATAAGCGCGAGTCCAGATTCCACACATAGAGCTAACCGTTCAAAGAAAGCGCAGGAGAAGTAAGATCTGCTGCAGAAAGTGAATGAACAAGAGATTCTTTAGCTTCTTCTAAAGCCAAACGGTCTAAGTGAGATTTTAAAATAATTTGGTGAACATCATCTTTATGAGAAATATGTAAAAAGTGAGTGCTGTTTGCAATCGGATGAATTTTTAAACAGCCCATGTGCTTCATTTTTTCAAATGAAGGCTCATCAATGGCACTTAAGTACTCAGCTTTAAGAATATGAATAAATTTATTTTGAGAACTTAATAAATTGTCTTTTTTCTCGAGAGCTAAAAACTGATCATCTAAGGATTGTCTCTCTAAGAGCGCCCCAAAGTTAGCCATACCCACACGCCAAGCAGCGGGGAGTTTGCCTTGTTCTGGATAGTAAATTTGTGACTGAATCAAGAGTCTTAAATTGCGGTCTGAAATTCTCCCTTGCAAATCGCTTTTTAGATCTTTCCATTCTTGATTTAAGTTAAGTTGAGTCACATTTTGATCCACAAACTGAAAGAGTTCAGAATGAGTAAAACTCCCTGGACCCACATCAGTCACAATCGCAGCATGCACGAGCTCTGGATACTGATGAACAAAATCAAAAACGATTTTACCACCTAGTGAAATTCCACAAAGGTACACAGGCTCATCCGAACATTTTTGAATCATCGCGGCCATATCAGAGGCCGCAAAATTAAACTCAATCTCTTTCATCATTTCAATGGTTAAACCCGAAAGACCCACATCTCTTCGGCCCGCATTCGGGTCAAAGTAATGGATTTCAAAATGCTCCACTAAGGGAGCTACGATTCTGGCAAAGTCTTCTGAGCCACCTAAAAGACCCGGAACACAAACCAATTTAGGTTTATTTTTTAGAGAGGCTAGATTTAATTTTTGAGTGATGACTTCTAACATAATTATCTAACTTTCATTTTGTGATTCTTAAAATAAACTTACGAGCAAACAAACTCTTTAAAAATTAACTTAATCAAAAATTAACTTAAAAGCGTCTTGCCTCCATCGATCACAATATTTTGCCCCACAATTTGTGAAGAAACCGGTGAACATAAAAACGAAATCAATTCAGCAATGTCTTCAGGCGTGGTCAGATGCGCCGTCGGGGTGGCATCCACCGCTTTTTGAATGCGCGCCTCTTTATCAGGGAAGGCATCAATGGCATCTGTTAAAACAAGTCCAGGGCAAACGCAGTTCACGGCAATTCCTCGCGGAGCCAACTCTTGAGCATAGTGTCTGAATAAAGACTCTAATGCGCCTTTAGAACTTCCGATGGCAGAATAATAAGGAATCACTCGCACTCCGCCTGGAGAGGTGATGCCGATAATTCTTGAACCTGCAGGCATTTTGTCGACAATTTTTAAAATTAAATTATGAATGGCAAAAACATTGATTTCAAAAGTCCAACGAAGATGTTTAAGAGAGAGTTCCATGGCATTACGATGCACACCACTGGCTGCTCCATGAACTAAGAAATCAATTTTTTCAAATTTTTCTCTTAAAGTGTTTACCACAGATTCGAGTTTGTCTTCATTTGTGAGATCTCCTTTAAGACAAGTGATCGCCAATTGATGAGTTTGAGCATAGGTTTCAAGATCAGCGGCAGATTTTGAATCCCGAGCATAAAGAGCCACCACTTGAGCTCCCTCTTGGGCTAATTTCAAGCAAATCGCTTTGCCAATCCCACGAGTTCCTCCAGTAACGACAGCAACTTTATTAGTATATTTGAGTGAGGTGTTTTTCATGATTGAGGATCTCCTAATGAACGTCCCCCGTCGATAGGAATCACAATTCCTGTCATATAACTGGCTTCAGGGGAGCAGAGAAATGCGACCAAAGAACCCACATCTTCGGGTTGTCCTAAACGACCCGCAGGAATGCGTTTTCTGAGATCACCGGATTCTTGAATTTTTTGAACAAAATCTTGAGTCATCGAGGTTTCAATAAGCCCTGGAGCAATCGTGTTCACGGTGATTCCACGATGAGCCACTTCAAGTGCTAATGTGCGAGAGAAACCTTCAAGACCAGATTTAGCGGCGGCATAATTTGTTTGGCCCCGTTTTGCAAACTGAGCACTGATTGAACTCATATTAATAATGCGACCAAATTTTGCCGAGTTCATCGCTTTTAAACAAAGATGACTTAATCTCATAGGAGCCACAAGATGCTCATTGAGAGTGTTTAAGTGATCTTGAAAGTCCGAACCTAAAAAAAGAGTGTCACGCAAGCGCCCCGCAGAATTCACGAGCACCAGCGGAGCTTTTTCAAATTTATGAAACACTTTTTGATAAAGCTCATTGAGTTCTTCGATTTGCGAAATATCTTGAGAAAATATCTCCACACGAGCCTGTGGGAGATTTAAACTGGCTGCTAAATTTAAAAGTTCTTTTTGTTTTTCTAAAGCCGCTTCATGATTTTTAGCATAGACTAATGCGAGGTCATAATTGGCAATTAATTTTTGAGCAATCCCAAAACCAATTCCAGAGGTCCCACCTGTGATCAATGCTAATTTTCGAGCCGGTTGTTGATCTAACGACATTTAAAAAAATCCTTATATTTTATTTTCGTGAGCAAAAACCACACAGGCGTTTTGTCCACCAAAACCAAAACTATTGCTCAATACGTATTTCATTTTGTGATCGCGACTGACATCTGGAACATAATCCAAATCACAATCAGGATCGCCGCCATTAAAATTTAAAGTCGGCGCCACTTTTTGAGCTTGTAACATCAAACAACAAGCGATGCCCTCAAGAGCGCTTGAGGCAATTGTTGAATGACCGATTTGAGATTTTAAAGAACTCACCGGAATTTTATAAGCCTTCTCTCCAAAAACTTGTTTGATCGCAAAAGTTTCTAAGCGATCATTCAGGGGAGTCGAAGTGCCATGGGCATTGATATAATCAATTTGCTCAGGTTGAAGACCTGCTGATTGAATAGCCGTTTTCATAGCTTGAATCGTAGAAGCACCATCATCACGACCATCGGTTAAGCGATAAGCATCACTGGTAAAACCATATCCAGCAACACGAGCGCAAACTTTGGGAGCTTTTCTTTCTTCAGCCGCTTCACGAGACTCGATTAAGAGAACCGCTGCACCTTCGCCACGAACAAATCCTGAACGGTCTTTAGAAAAAGGACGACTGGCTTTTTCTGGAGGAACCGGAGCTGTCGTGAGAGCTCCGAGAGAATTAAAATTTAAATAATTGCTGGGCTCGCAACGAGCATCCACGCCACCCACAAGGCAACGTTTCCAGCGACCACTGCGAATGCCTTCAAAAGCAATACCGATCGCATTATTGCCAGTGGCACAAGCAGAATTGATACAGATTCTGTTTTCAGGAGCGACTTCTGCAAAACCTTGAGATTTTAAAATTTCGTGAATGACTTCGACTGAAGATTCACAACGAGTTTTGTCTAAATTGTAGTCCTGAGTTAAAAATTTTGAAGCCTTTTTTTGTTGAAGGACATCCACCACCTGTTCAAAAGAAACTCCATCAGCCGTGCCATATACAATGGCATCGATTTTTAAATCAGGAGAAAGTTTTGAGAGGAGTGACTCAGTTGCTGATGCAGACATGAGCCATGATTTGAGGGCCGCTTGAGGCTCTTTAAAAAAATGAGTCGAAGGAAGTTCATCTCTTTGAATAAAGGCTGCGTAGGGAACGGGAAAATCCTCACTCACCACAGTTCCATAGTGAGAACCATGAAGGGAACGCACACCACTTTTGCCATTAAACATATTTGTTTCAAATTCTCCTGCGGTTGAACCTAAGGGAGAAACTAAACCAAAATCTGTGATAAGAACATCTTTGCTCGTGTTTGTATTTTTAAAAATTTCACTCATTTTAACCTCGAGGACCCTCTTTACTTTTTGAAGAGTAAAAAATTAGTTAACTGTTTTTTTAGCAAGGATGTAGTTGATTAAGTGATCAACAGTCACATCTTTCATGCTTGTTGTGTTTTGGTTTGAATCCTTTAAGTATTGAACCACTTCTTTAAAATCGAGTTCAAAACCAATCGTGTTTTCGATTTCAGAGCTTAAATCTAAAAAATCAATGCTTTCTAAACCAAGGTCAGAAACAAATTTGCTAGTTGGTTCAACAACAAGTTTTTGATTGTTGAGCACGTCTTTAATAGCTGTTTGTAATGAATCGAATAAAACTTCTTGTGTCATTTGAGATCTCCTTTTTGATAATGACTTAAAATATTAATTAGTTGATTTGCTATTCCAAAATAATTTTCTGAATCTTCTTGAATGTTTTGAAAAAAACTCTCTTTTGAAACAAGATTGTTTTTTAAAGCACCTACACCTGCCATAGGAGCAGATTGATTTTCAGAGGCTTTAGTCAGAATCATCGCCGCCGCACCTTCTGTTAAAGTGCGAAGATCTTGAGAACGAGATCTACGCACCACTAAGAAATCTTCAAAGGCGTGAGCGGTGAGTACAAGGGCGGCTTGCACGAGTCCATTTTTAAGATCTTCAAGGGCTTGATCAATTGCATGAAGCGATCCAAATTTTGAATGGGTGTAAACATTCATTGGACCCTGAATCCCAAGGCCAATTCCTAATTGAGCCGGTGCTAAGTTCGGAAGTTGTTTAAGATACATTTTTGGATTTCTTAATTTTCTGTAAGCTTCAGAAAATTTAGAATCAATGTTTTCTCCCGAACGGTTGAGAATTTCTAAAGTGGAAGGACCATCAATTGGACCATTTTCAACGGCACAGTAAATACCGACAGAAAAAGGCGACTCGCTTAAATAGTGCGCTAAATAAGGTTTCATTTCTTCGCTGAGGCTCGAAAGCATCAAAGAAGCTCTAGTCATAGAGCGAACGGCTTTAGGGTCTGGCACCACAAAATCAGAATTTTCAGTAGGCACTCTGCGTACGTTTTCAATCAATTCTTGAAAGGTCGCATCAGCGTCTGTTTTTGGATAATTTTCTACTGGAGAATTCAGATCCGGAAGAATCAATTGGCTCCATGAAATTCTATATTGAGTTTGAGTCATGACGGATACCCCACTTTCTTTTTCCAATCCAAAACAACTTGATCAAAGTCCTGAGAAGTTAATTGCGATCTTTTGACTTTTCCAAAAAGAATGGTGGCGCTAGAAACCTTTTGTCCTTCGACTTCGATTTCTCCCTCTGCAATCATAAAATCACGAGAGGATTTAACGATTTTTGCAGAGACCACACAGCGATCCCCAGGGTTAATGTTTTTATAAAATTTGGCTGCTTTCACTGTTCCGAGCACAGGTAAAATATCAGGATTGGCAATGGCATAAGATTTACCAGCCATTTGAGCCATCATTTCAATTTGTAATACTCCCGGCACAATCGGAAATCCCGGAAAGTGATCCATAAAAAATGTTTCTGAACGCGAAAAGGTTTTAACACCTTTGCCTGACACTCCAGGTTCACATTCTATAATTTGATCTAACAGTAACCATCTCATACTTTAACCTCTAACGAAGGGAATCTATATAAAACTCTCTCTAAGTTGTTCAATCTTAATTCCATGTCTTTATCGTATTGGATAACATTCACGCGCCTTGGCACGATCACATCCAGGCTTTTTGTCACTCTTGCAATAAACAGCTTTGTCTGTTTCCCAAGCAAATGCTGAGGCGCAGCTAAAATCATGAAGCAGCGCTGGACTGATAGGTCGGCGCAAATGCGTTCTCACATTTTTTTGATCTCCAGAGGCTTTAAACATTTCAACGGCACGATCATGACCAAACTTCCATTGGCGTTGAATGCCGGCTTTAAATCCCGCGTAATCTTTTGGAACTTGGTTTTTCATCAGTAAAAAATGTGGAGTGGGATTGAATCCAATATCATCCAATCCTGTGACATCAACCCATCTCTCTTCGGTATGTTGAATGGCTTCAAGTGCTTTTTGATTAGGGTTGAATCCGAAGGGAGCTTTAATAGCGAGTTTTTCGTAACTGTTAAATAAACTTTGAGGATAAGTGGCCACAACTTCTTCTCCTAAAGACTCTGCAAGATCTAACGGATAGAGATCGACCGCTCCTGTAAAATAGGCATTCCCTTCAACATAAGAAGGGTCTAAAAGATAAGGATCACCAATGCCGCTTCTCATAGCTTGAAAGATATTAAAATGAGTGATGGTTTCAGTTTCTTTTTGAATATTTGTTTTAGGAAACGCGTGCTCATCTTTTAATTGAACTCCATTTAAATACTGACCAGTCACTGGATCCGTAAAATAAACTTGTTGAAAGAGTGGCGCTTGACTTCGGCGAGATCCCACATTGATTTGTTTAAAGAGGGCTTTAGCTCCTACAAAAATCATTTTTGGGCGATCTGGCTCTGTGTTAAACTCTTTATGCTCTAAAAATACATGAAGTTTATTTGGGAATTTGAGAATCGTATTTTCAAAAATATCTGGATAGATCGACATCTGGCGAGCGTGTTTAAAATTTCTTTGAATTTTTAAAAGTGAATGAGTGTTGACCTGTAAAAGGTTAAGGGCTCTAAAAAACTCAGGAGACTTTAAGGTTTGCAATGTTTTTTCTACAGTCACTTCAGAACTTAAAATCATAGCACCTAGGCTTGAACCACAAGTGGCAATAATGAGATCAGGGTTCCAACCCATTTCTTGAGCTCCACCCACAAGGCCTGCCACAATCCCAGGGTTGATTCCACCACCACTCACCACCATCACTCTTTTGAATGGTTTTTTACCAGGAGGTAAACCCGGTGTTGCAATAGGTGGATTCGAAATAGGAGGATTGACTATAGGAGGTCGAGCGTCTGCAAAAGCACTTTGTGTGCTCAATAAAAACACACTGCTGAATATGAGAACTGCTAAAAAAGAGATTCCTTGAAAGATTAATTTCATAAATTTTCTGAGCCCTCAGTTTGAAAAAATGATAGGTTAATATTAGTTTTTTTCATTAGATCCTTCACTTCTTTCGATTTCCAAATTTGATGAAGGGCATGAATATTTAATTTACCATTCGAAGTTCGAGGCATTTGCTGTAAAATCACGATTTCTCGAGGGAACACACTTAATTTAGTAAGCTGATTCCAGATTTGCAATTCAAGGTCTTCAGTCATTTCAAAATGTGAATCACCCCAAAGTTTTTTATCCATCTCTAAAAATAAAATAATTTTTTGGCGAGATGTTTGAGGCTCTTCAGATGCAATACATTTAGCAAAGCGAATGGACTCATTGGCTTGAAGAACTATTTTTTCAATTTCAAATCCAGAAATTCTCTTACCTTGAATTTTAAAAAGGCTATCCATACGTCCTGAGATATAGAGATTGCCCTCTTCATCGAGTTCTCCCACATCACCTGTGGCTAAAAACTTTTGCAGATCCGTAAAGTTAATAGTTGGAGCAGAGAGTTTTCTGAATCCCAACATCATACTGTCACCATGAACAAAAACTTCACCGCTCTCACGAGCTGGCAAAATCTCGCCAAATTCATTGCGAATTTGAATTTTAAGAAAGGGTAAATTTTTACCCACACAGCCCGTTAAAAAGAGAGGGTTTTCATTGGAGATCATGGTCACGCGAATGGCTTCAGTAAGGCCATAACCTTTGTGGATTTTAGATTTAGGAAAGAGCTCTTGAGCCATTTCGAGATGTCTTTGTGAAATCGTTCCCCCTGCCAATTGAATGTGTTCCACGCTGTTGCAAGGTGAGAGATTCTTTTTTTGTTTTTCTTCCCAACAAACTCTTAAAACATCACCGATGAGAGAAATAAAAGTGCCATTTTCGTTTTTAAAAGTTCTAAAAAGTTTATTGCTGATCAAAGAGAAATTATGAAAAGAGCAAAAACCACCAGCAAAAAAAGTTGGAAACAACTGAGTGTTCAAAGCCATGCTATGGCAAATCGGCAGCACAATTGAGGCCACCGTTTGCTCATTTAAAGAGAAATACTCTTGAAGATAATCAGAAGTGTTAAGAATTCCTAATTCAGGAATAAAAACTTCTTTAGGCTCTCCAGTTGATCCCGAGGTGTAAAGAATCACACCCGTTCCTTTGGGAGGATGGAGAATGAATTTTTGCAAAGTGAGAGATTGAGGAGATTTTGCGTCAGATTCAGGATTCAGAATTTCTCCTGAAGGAGAAATTTGTAATTTATTAAAAGGTGAAGAAAGTTCCAGATCGTGACTGATAATAAATAATTGGGCCTGACATTTATTCAACCAGTTCTCTGAATTTTGGCGCACATCAATCATATTGAGAATCACGGGAACTCTCTCAGCGGCAATGGCACTTAAAATAGCGATAGTTGCGATAGAATTATTTTCAAAAATAATTCCCACACGTTCACCAGCTTGAGTTTGACTCTGAATATGTTGAGAAAGTTTTACTATTAGAGATTGAATTTCAGAACCTATCCATGCCTTTTGAGACTCATCAGAAAATAGAACTTTGCTTGAATACTTATTTAAAGTTTCAAAAATTCGATTTTTAAATGAAAGTGGATTCGATTCCATTTTACTATCCTTCTCCGTCAAAGAGAGAGTTAATTACTTAGACACCAAAGTTTTTACAGTGGAGCCCAAAAACGTCATTTGGCAGCTTTAAAACACCAAAGAAATAAAAAATCCATAAATATTTTGCGAAACCCAGCGTGACAAAAATATATACAATTTAAACCCTCACTTTAGGAAAAATTTTCAATCAAACTTGACTTAAAAATCAGGATGCCATTCTTATGGCTCGTTTTTAATGGCCTCTTTTATTTAAAATCAGCGGGAGATTTATGAACGGGTGGATGCATCTAATAGTGGCGGGTGTTTTTGAAGTGGTCTTTACTTTGATGTTAAAACTGTCTCAAGGGGGAGAAAAACTTTCTTTTTCTCTAGCATCTGGACTGACAGGATTCTTGAGTTTTTATTTTCTTAATAAAGCTCTGGTGCAAATGCCATTGAGTTTAGCTTATCCCGTTTGGACAGGGATGGGAACGGTGGGTTCTATTGCCGTGGGCATGTTATTTTTTCAAGAACCTTTTTCATTCACTAAAATGACGCTGCTTTTGATTCTGTGCACCTGTGTTATCATTCTTTCTACTCTCAAATGATGAAATGTGATAATCCACAACCGAATAATTTATATAAAGAATCTGAAAAAATAAAATAGAGAATAAATATGAAAATTGAAAACCAAAATTTTGAAATCTCACAAAGCTCGACACCTCAGAATAATTTATTTATTTCTAAACTTGGCTCTCTTGATAAAGCCTTTGAAGTTTTTAAAGGGATGATGAGAGATTCTTCTGCATATCGCGAAAAAATCACTCAACTTTTAGGTTCAGATATTGAACTAGAAATTCAAAAAGCCGAGAACTCTCCTCTCAAAAAACAAGAACTTCTTAAAATTTGGGAGAAACTCCCCCTTTTAAATAAAAAGAATTTCTATGGCGTTCATGAGTGGTCAGAGCTTTTGGCTCCAGATTCTTTTTATGATATTTATTCTATTTATCGAAGCAGCGGCACGACTCAATCAGCTCTAGGAAATAAAGGATTTTTTTGGCCTCAAAGCCGTAAAGAAGACCGAGAAGCCATTCCTGAAATGCAGACCAAACTGGTAGAGGCTTTTAAGCTCAAAGAAAAACGCACTCTTGTTATTATTGGTTTGAGTTTAGGGAGCTGGGCCGGTGGGGAGCAGTTCTCTTTCCTTTTTAAAAATCTCTCTTTAATGGAAGATCTCCCGATGGTGGTTTTCTCTCCTGGGAATCAACATTCTGAAATTATCGAAATTATTTCTCGTAGAGCCAACGATTTTGATCAAATTCTAGTGGCTTTTTGCACTTCGGCCATTTTTTATATGCACAAATTAGCTGAGCAAAGTGGAATAGAACTTCCTTGGCATAAAATCACTTATGTGGTTACGGGTGAGTGCTTTCCGGAGCAATTTAGATTGGATTTAAAGAAAAAAGCGGGTCAATCAATGGCCCACTTAACAATTCTTTCGATTTATGGATCTGCTGACACTGGGTTTATTGGTTTTGAAAGTCTTCCGTTGATTCGTATGCGCCAATTTTTAAATTCTCACCCTGAGGTTGCTGTTAAATTTGGTTTTGCTCCTCATTCGATTCCGAATTTGTTTCATGTGCAAGTAGAAGATGCTTTGTATGAATCCATCGAAGGTGAGTTGGTAATGACTAAAGAGCGTGGTTTACCTTTAGTGAGGTATAATCTTCAAGATAGAGTGGATTTTTTCTCCTGGAAAACAGCTTGTCTGATGTGTGCTGAGGCTGAACCTAAATCAAGAGCTTTTTGGCAAAATTTTGCTAATTTACCAATGACGGATTTTATCTCTGTGGCTGGCAGAACCAGCGGCTGTGTGTTTTTGTGTGAATCCATAATTTATGAAACGATGTTGCAAGATGTGTTTTTGCAGAGCTCTCTCAGTCAGTTGAGCACCAGTGTGTTTGTGGTTTGGACTGAAAATATCAAAGGCCAGCAAGTTCTTTGCTGGCAAGTAGAACTCAAAGAAGGCGTTGCAGAGCCAACTCCAGAAGAAATTGAAGTCATCTATGCAGAATTTATTAAACTCATGAGTGAGCAGCATTCAGTGTTCCAAGATGATTATGAATCTTTGTACCGTCCTTTTGAGGGCGAGGGTTTAAGGGTGTTTAAATTCTTTTTTAGTCCGAACTCTCATCTCTCAGAACATCCTATGCTCACAAATAGTTATAAGAGAAAAATGATTGTCCCAGTGGGCCCCATTTAGCCAATGCAAGCCCATGCTTTTTTTAACCCCTTTGCTGATTTAGGAGATTCTTTTGATTCTCAAGAAGGGGTTTTGGGTTTTTGTGCTGAATTGGACTTTTTTAAAAAGCCTCTTTCTGAGGATTTTCAAATTAAGTTATCCGAATACTTTAAGTATGAGACACACTTTTGTTTGTTTTCTAAAAAACAAAATTTTTTAATGGGTCGAAGCGCGGCCTTTGAACTTTTAAAAAACTATTTCCCCCATGAAGCCCTTCAAGATCTAGAAATTATAAATTCGCGGGACCCTGATGATTTTGGCAAGCCGATGATTTATTTAAAGGGCCAAAAGCATGAGGGGAATCTTTCGATCACTCATTCGCATCATTTATCTGTGGCGGGCTATTCTCAAACTCATAATTTAGGTCTTGATTTAGAATTGCAAAAACAACGCACGTTGGGTTTTAAAAATAAGATTTTAACTGATAAAGAAAAACTCAAGGTGCAACAGTTAATGCAAAATAGGGGAGAATCTTTTGGAAGTGAGCATTTTGAGAACGAACTCCTCACAGCGTATTGGACGGTTAAGGAATCCATTCAAAAAATAAAAGCTTTGGGGATTAATCTTTCTCCTCGAGAGATTGAAGTGGATTTTAAGGTTCAAAATATTTCTGAATTGTATCAGCAAAAATTTATTGCCTGCTTTGCAAAAACAGCTGAAACTTTTGAAGTGCAACTCCAATTAATAGAATTAAATAATAATGAGCGCTACACCCTTTGCGTAGCACGATAAGGATTTTATGGATTTAATGTGGGTAATAATAGGATTTGGTTTGATCTTTGCGGGGGCTTTTTATTTTTATTCTAAAAAAAGTTCTCGTCAGCTTGTAGATCTTGAGAATCGCCTCAGCGAAAAAGCTCGTTTAGAACAAATGGCTTGGCAGGAGCAAACTCAAAAGCTTGAAAAAACTCTTGAAGAAGATGAGCTCCTTATTAAACAACTTAAAGAAAAATCCCTTTCTTTAGAGATCTCTTATCAGTTTTTAGAAAAGTCTAAAATTCAGAGAGACGAAGAGTTTAAAAAGCAAATGGGTGTTTTAGAGCAAAAAAACTTTCAAGCTCTTCACGAAAAAGAAGCTCTTCAACAGGAATTAATTCAACTTAAAGAGCAAGAGAGCTTGCGCACTCAAGAGTACAATAAGAATGTGACTCAATTAAATATTATTTATCAAAATCTTGAAAAAGAACGAGTTCGTGAATTAGAGTTTAAAGAGGCTCAAGAAAAATCCAGACTGCAAAAGCTGAAAGAAACCTGGTTACGCCATGAGGTCGAGGTGGAGCAAAAGGTTAAACTTTTTTGCCAACAGTTTTCGATTGAGTATGTCGATAAAGAAAAATTCCCCTTTGCCGGAAAGCCAGATAATTCTGTTAAAATTTGTGATGAGTACGTAGTTTTTGATAGTAAATCTCCGCAAGGTGAGGACCTCTCAAACTTTCCAACTTATATTCGCACTCAAGCTGAAGCCGCTAAAAAGTACATGAAGAATGAATCCGTTAAAAAAGACCTCTACTTTGTGGTGCCTACAAACGCCGTAAGCGGTCTTAAAGAGACTTTTATCTCACTAGGCTCATTCAGGGTTCATGTGATCACTTTGGATGCCCTGCAAACGATTTTAATTCATTTAAAGAAAATCGAAGAATATGAGTTTGCAGAAAAACTCAGTCCTGATGAGAGAGATAAAATTGTGACTGTGATTGGTAAAATGGCTCATGGGATGAAGCGTAGAATTCAGCTCGATTATTTTATGGCCAATGAGTACATCTCTATTTTGACGGATGCAGAAAATTTGCCTGAGGAAATTTTAAAAAGTGCCCAAGAAGTGGAGAAAGCTTCAAAGTTAAACCCAGCTATGGAAAAACGTTCTAAACAAATAGAGTTGAAATCTTTAGTTAAAGAGGGAGAGAAACTTTTGGGTAAAGTGACGGGCCAACAGATTCATATTGGCCCTGAGTTGCTAACCATTGACTCAATTCCTTTGCACGAAGGGGAGTGATCTTAGCCCTCATTCGTTTTGGGTGGAATAGAATCGCTATTCCATCCCGAGGGCTTTTTTCCACTGAGGAGTGGGTTCGATGAGCTTTCTCAAGTTCATATCAAAAAGCCCAAAGGTCATTTCAGCTTCACAGGCCAAAGTGCCATCTTTTTTAAGGATTCTTTGCACCATTTGTCCGATTTTACCTTTGTAGCCACTGAATTCAGTTTCGATAATGATGTCCTCTCTGATGAGGACCTCTTTCATAAACTTCATTTTGATTTCCAAAATAACTGGACCTTGTTTCAATTTATGCACTTCAAAATAACCAAAGCCTCGAGGTGTGACTATTTCCCAGCGAGCTTCTTCAAAAAGCATTAAGTAAGTGGCATTGTTGAGATGGCCGTAAGAGTCTACGTGGGATTCTTTGATGGTGATGGGATAGTGGTGTTTTTCAGTCATGAAATTCCTTATGAAGTTGGGGAGAATGGAAGCTTTAAGGTTCATTATGAACAATCATAGGCTATTTTTGCTAGTATTTTTTAAAGGGGCCAGTTAAGTTAATCTCCTCAAATTTAAATTAAGATGACCAGTCGCGAGAGCACAGAAAGAATTTTTATGAAAAACGAAACCCATTGTTTAAAATGCCAATCTGAAAATATTTATTTTGATGGATCCCTTTGG